>CP136537.1:1205000-1446063 GCA_051016155.1 Roseivirga sp. | reverse complement strand
CCAGGATAGGCTTTTTGCGACTGATCTCTAGCAATGCTTCTTGCCCTCCTGTCTCAAAGAGCTCTTTAAAACGATAGTAGCTGTCTCGACTGTACCCCAAGGTTTAGCAAGCAGCCGAGATGTTGCCCAGGCTCTTAGCGAGTTCAAGCAGTCCAATTTTGGGTTGGCTCATCTTCTGATTTAAGTTCACGGTTGTAGTAGTTTTAGTTGTTGTACAATTTAACCAATGTCAGATTAAATTTCAACTACTACAAATGTTCTAATTAAATCCTGTTGGAATGTCAGATGCGTTTTGCAATAGTTCCAGCTTATCCCTGAATTAGCCTACACCTCGAAAGTAGTTTCCACTGGGAGGAAAGAGAAGTAGTCACCTTGTCTACACGTACCCAAATCGCTGTAGCAGCTGCGATTGAGTGCGCCAGCCAGCCATTACCTTTACATGCTGCTCTAAGAAGACCTTTTTCTCTAGAAACTGCTCTAGGTCCTGGCGTGCTTGTGTACCTACTTTTTTCAAAGCACTCCCTTGTTTACCAATTAGAATGCTTTTTTGGCTTTGTCTTTCCACATGGATCGTGGCACTGATCTTCACTAAGCCTTTCTCTTCTTTGAACGTGTCAATCACTACTTCAACACTGTAAGGAATCTCTTGATGGTAGTTACGTAATATCTTCTCCCGAATGATTTCTGTGGCAAAAAAACGTTCAGGTTTGTCTGTGAGCATATCCTTGGGATAGTAAGGAGGGTGCTCAGGTAGACCCTCTAGCACTTGCTCAAAAACACGATCTATGTTGTAGGACTGCAGAGCAGAGACAGGAATGATTGCCTCTACTTGCACACGATCAGACCAATATTGAAGCACCTTTGCCAGTGCAGCCTCCTCCACCAAGTCAACCTTATTGATAAGCAAGAGCACAGGCAAGGTTCTTTCCTGCAACTGGGCCGCCCAATCATCTGGCAGGTCTTGGTCGTGCACATCTACCACCCAGAGCAATACGTCTGCATCTACCAGTGAGCTACGGACGGCCCGCATCATGGAAGCCTGCAAGGCATAGGCAGGCTTGATCATACCAGGCGTATCTGAGTAGACAATCTGAAAATTGTCTCCACTCAAAATACCGCAGATGCGGTGACGGGTGGTCTGGGCTTTAGCGGTAATAATAGATAGCTTCTCCCCTACCAAGGTGTTCATCAAGGTGGACTTACCTACGTTAGGCTTGCCAACAAGCGATACAAAACCAGCCTTGTGGGGGTTCAGAGTCATAGGCTAATTAAAAAGGAAGAAAGTCTTACGGCAAATTAACACAAAAACGCTATCTTTGCAGCTGAAATGCTGAAAGACGGTAAGTTCTCAGCCAAGTCGAACGTTTCGTTAGGCCAGTGATCATAAGCCAACGAAACAGCTTCTAAAATCACATCGCGGGGTGGAGCAGTGGTAGCTCGTCGGGCTCATAATCCGAAGGTCGCAGGTTCGAACCCTGCCCCCGCTACTATCTGACGCGGTTCTGCGTCTGATCAGTTTCCCAAGACAAGTTACCCGTACATTTTCTTTGCCTCATTTGCTTTCCTTGCTTACGCAGTAGCAGTGCCTATTCATTCCTCTTGTCATCCTGAACGCATGGGAAGGATTGCTCCGTAATGGACTTCGCAGGAATTTTACGCTTTGCTCAACTTGACAATTGGTAAGATTTGGAAAGGATTTGCGTAAGGGCCTTACTAAATCTCTTGGGCGATTTTTGAGCTCCTGTATGCATTCACGATGATTCAACCAGAAGTAATCAGTGTGCCTGTCAACAAGGCCATCCAACTTCTTTACATAGCTACTGACTGGCCCTATGCCTCCTTGTTACAGTATTCGCTTGGCTTACAAGGGGTGGCAGTTGACATGGCTGACAGCCAAGAAACAGCCCTGGACCAGATCAAAGGTGGTTACTGCTGTGACGTTTTTCTAATCAGCCTAGCCTCTCCCAAGATAGATGGCTATCAAGTAGCCCAACACCTCAGGGCCTTGTCGTGCCCTCAACCTATGATAGGCATCATCGATTCTTCGCATTTTCAGCTTGATGTGAAAGCAGGCAGAGCGGTCAACATGCATCATTATGTTAGCAAAAGCACAGCCACAGAGGAAATTTCGCGCATCATTCATGAATCACTGAAGTAGGCCATTGAGCAAGGCTAGATCATTCTAAACCACGCCCTTCACTTCTGTCACCCTGAACACATGTGAAGGGTCACTGCGTAGCGGGCTTCGCAAAGAAGTTTTGCTTGCAGCTCAGCAGGAAAAATGGGGGATGATCGACCGTATGCTGGACGACTTTGGGTACTACATTCATTGAACACCTGTCTACTACTACCCTAGAATGTTCTATACCTTTGCCAATAGGGCCTCATAGTGTTGGTCTATTTTTGAAGCTTGGCTTTCATTGGCTTATTTAGTTGGCCCTTAAGAACTACAAAAAGTCTTCATAAAAGCCTTGGGGGAAGGTTTTAGGAACATTTGCACGCTTTTTGCCTTCCTTTTTTTGCAACATATACCTATTTTTAACAACGTTCCTTGCATATTTTTCCAACACTATGATCGGTCAAACAGACAACCCATTCCAGACTGACTTGTTCAAACTCAATCTCATTGAGCAGCTCAATCCTAAAAAGCCTCTCTACATTTTAGCCCAAAAAATCCCCTGGAACGCTTTCGAAGACAGGTTTAAACAGCTCTATTCCAATACTGGACAGCCCGCTCATCCTATCAGGCTCATGACCGGACTCCTTCTCTTGCAACGCATCTTCAACCTCGCCGATGAGTGACTCGTCGAGCTTTGGCAAGAAAATCCCTACTTCCAGTTCTTTTGCGGGAAAAATGCTTTCCAATGGACCCAGCCTTGTGCTGCCTCTGACTTGGTGCACTTTAGAAAAAGAATAGGACAACAAGGCATTGACTTCCTTTTTGCACTCTCTGTTGAGTTGCATCAACACAAGCTCAACAAGGCTCAACAAGTCATTGTCGACTCCACGGTCCAGGAGAAGAACATCACCTTTCCCACTGATGCCAAACTTTACCGCAAAGTCATCGACACGTGTAACGGGCTGGCCAAACGGCTAGGTATTGGGCTACGACAGAGCTACACCTTTGTTGTCAAGAAGCTCAACTATGCTCTACGACCCGTTCGGGGCGCCCAAAAAGCCCTCAAAAAGCTGCGCACCATTGCTGGGAGACAGCTGCGTGATCTGCGAAGAAAGCTTACGCAAAGCGGTCAGCTAGCTACCCACGCGCCGTTATTGGAGGTGATGACTCGCATTGTGGAGCAAGAAAGGAAAGACAAAAACAAAGTGTACAGTCTTCATGCACCTGAGGTAAGTTGCATTGCCAAGGGGAAAGCGCATCAACCCTACGAGTTTGGCTCTAAGATGTCAGTCGCCAGTTTGCCAGGGAGTAACGTGGTAGTGGGGATGGTCAACTTTAGGGGCAACCCTCATGACAGTAAGACGTTGCCAAAAACGTTGGAAGAGGTAAAGCGTTATTGTGGCCAAGAGTTTGAAGAGGCGTTAGTGGACCGAGGGTATCGAGGTCATGAAGTAGTGGGCCCCACGCGGGTGATCATGCCCGAACGCGGGAAGCGTTACACTCCGACAGAGAGAAGGAAAAGGAATAAGAGTTATCGGCGTCGTTCAGCGATAGAAGCAGTGATCAGTCATCTGGAGCAAGGACATGGTCTGGGAAGAAATTACCTAAAAGGAGCACTAGGCGACGTAGTGAATGGTTTATTGTCAGGAATGGGATGGAATTTGAAGTTACTACTGATGGAATTAACCTAGTACTAGGGCTTCCTTGGTTGTTGAGATGAGTGAGGAGGAGTTGCGGATAAAAAAATTGCTGATTGCTCTAACCTCTTACCTTCTCCAAGCTGCAGTAGAGAGTTAGTAAGGGTCAACTAGTTAGGTGTAGTTGTTGTACACTTTAACCAGTGTCAGATTAAATTTCAACTACTACAGGCCAAGCCTGTTCCATACTTCGTCAGAGAGGTCGTGGCGTCTATAGGCAGATTGCTTTGGCATTTTTTGCCCTAAAATAACATCTTCTGTCGACATGCTTAGTTCCTTCCTTTTTTCCAGTGTGTAACCCCTTATCACTACGATACGCTAAATGTTGTAAATTGGCACTTTTCAACTCTGTTTGTCATCTATGCAACAGCCTGCCTCTCAGCCTATCCGTTTTCTAGAAGCCCTTATTCCTTTCTCAGTACTCATTTCATTGCTAGGCGTCAATGGATACATCTTTGGCAGCAGCGCCTTGGAGGGGGCTAGTCAGGTGGCACTGATCACAGCGGCAATGGTAGCCGCCGGCATTGCTTTTTATAAAGGACAAACTTGGGAAGCCATGCAAACAGGGATTTTAGATAATATTCATACAGCCATGCCCTCTATTCTTATTTTATTGATGGTAGGGGCGCTATCTGGCACCTAGCTTTTGGGAGGCATCGTACCTACAATGATTTATTATGGCCTCAAAATCTTATCTCCTGGCTCTTTTTTGGTTGCCTCCTGTATTATCTGTGTTATTGTAGCTTTGGCTACGGGAAGTTCGTGGTCTACCATTGCCACCGTAGGGATAGCGCTACTAGGCATTGGCAAGACCTTGGGTTGGTCGGAAGATATTGTGGCTGGAGCCATTATATCTGGGGCTTACTGTGGCGATAAGCTCTCTCCGCTCTCTGATACTACTAACATGGCTTCTGGGGTTACAGCAACGCCCCTATTTACGCATATCAGGTATATGTTGCTTACTTCTGTGCCCACCTTGGTGCTCACCCTCCTCCTCTTTGGAGGCATCGGGTTAACCCACCACCCAACAGTCACACTAGACGAAGTAACCTACATCTCCACCACTCTCCAGGCTGCCTTTTGGATGAGTCCCTGGCTACTGCTTGTGCCTGTTGTAGTCATGGTGCTGATTGTCCAACAAGTCCCAGCCTTCCCAGCACTACTAATAGGGACCCTGCTCGGGGGGCTCATGGCTGTCTGCTGCCAATCCTCCATAGTCCTTCACGTAGCTGAAAGTGAGGTTTTTACCAGTGCCGCGTGCTATAAGGCTTTGATCAAGGCCATGTGCAATCCCATTCATGCTGCTACCAACGATCCTATGCTAGACCAACTCTTATCATCTAGTGGCACCCAAGGTATGTTGGGGACTATTTGGCTTATACTTACGGCGATGATCTTTGGCGGTGTGATGGAGGCCACAGGCATGCTTCAAGTGGTTGCCCAAGGAGTTATTGGTAGCACACATACTGTAGGTGCACTAATCGCTTCTACTATCGGAGCTTGTATTTTCTTTAACCTAACAGCTTCAGATCAATATCTCGCTATCCTATTGTCAGGCAAAATGTATGCCCCATTGTACAAAAAAGCAGGCCTTGCTTCTCAAAACTTGAGTAGGGCACTGGAAGATGGAGCGACTGTTACTTCTCCTTTGGTTCCTTGGAATACTTGCGGTGCTACGCAGGCTACTGTACTCGGTGTGGCTACCCTGGCTTATCTTCCTTATTGCTTTTTTAACCTTCTCAATCCATTGGTAGCTATCATAGTAGGCTACTTTGCTATGCAAGTAGAGAAAACAACATCTTTTGATTCCAATACCTCTGGAGAGAGGCCTGCAGAAGGCTAGAAAGAGCTAGATAAAGCTAACTACTATCAAACTGCGGCAGTACATTCTTGGACTTGTAACACAGGGCAACTATTTTCGTGTTTTAAGATGCATGAGGGACCATCAACGCTTGTGTTGCCTCCAATCTCGGCCAGCTACATGTTGGTGGGATCCAGCGACTGGTCAACCCTCGGCCAAGGTAGTTGGTGCTTTAGACAACTTGTTCCTCAAGTTGTAAGTCAATACCTTCTGATCTTTAGGTTCCGTAGCTCAACTGGATAGAGCAACTGCCTTCTAAGCAGTAGGTTGAAGGTTCGAGTCCTTCCGGAATCACTTCTTTAAATCGCCTAATATGAAGAATTTAGAATGATTTTAGTCACTCAAAGAAGTTTTTTCAAAAACCTTGCATTACACTATCAATTACACTAGAAGCATCCTTTCATTTACTTCTCACTAGCACATCGGCCAGGTCCAGCCCCTCTTGCTTGGCTAGTGTTGGTACCAGCTGCTCGAGCCAGTCTGAGACCTGTACTGGGCTGCCTAATTCTTGCTGCAGCTTCTTCCCTTTTGCATGCCACAAGGCCCAACCTCCTGTATCGGGAAATAGTACTACTCTCCTGTGTAATAGTCAGTATTTAATCTGACAAGTAGATAATTTTAGTTAGCTCTAGCGTCTGCTAACTCATAACTGTCTGAGCTGCCCTTCAGGTGCATCAACTCATTATGCTTCTCCTCACTCAGGTGCTTACTTGAGAGCAACGTAGCCAACGGCCTCTTCCCATAACAATAACGTCCACTATGCACACGCTCCCCGTTGTAATAAGCTAACCATACATCCAAGTCCGTCTGTAACTCCTCTACACTCCTATATATCTTCTTGCGCATAGCACAATCAAAGAACTCCTGCTTCATCGTCCTGTTGAATCGCTCGCATATTCCGTTGCTCTGTGGAGAATACGCCCGCCTCATGCTATGACTTATCCCCTCGACTGATAAAATCAACTCATAGGCATGGTTCTCCAGTTTCCCTTTGTACTCTGTTCCTCGATCTGTTAGGATACGTAAGATAGGCACACCCTGCTGCTCATACCAAGGGAGCACGCGATCATTGAGCATAGCAGCGCTCGTTATCGCTGTCTTCTCATTGTAGAGCTTACAATCAGCTACACGCGTGTAGGAGTCAATGTAGACTTGACCATAGACCTTGCCAATACCCTTAAAGTGTCCTACATAGTAGGTGTCCTGACAGCCTAGATAGCCTGGATGCTCCGTATCGATCTCTCCATGGGCTTCCTTATCACGCTGATGCTTCTCCATGGCCTGGAGCTGGGTCTCAGTGAGCACAAGGCCTTCTTGTGCCATCTTAGCTTCTAAAGCCTGAAGTCTCTTTTTGATATTATTCAAGTCATTTCGGAGCCAAATAGAGCGAACGCCCCCAGGGGAAACGATAATACCTTGCTTTTTGAGCTCATTAGCGACGCTAAGTTGGCCATAAGCAGGAAAGTCAGTGGCCATTTGAACGACCGCTTTTTCAACAGCAGGCTCTACTCTATTAGCCAGGATAGGCTTTTTGCGACTGATCTCTAGCAATGCTTCTTGCCCACCTGTCTCAAAGAGTTCTTTAAAACGATAGTAGCTGTCTCGACTGTACCCCATGGTTTTGCAAGCAGCCGAGATGTTGCCCAGGCTCTTAGCGAGTTCAAGCAGTCCAATTTTGGGTTTGATAATCTTCTGATTTAAGTTCACGGTTGTAGTAGTTTTAGCTGTTGTACAATTTAACCAATGTCAGATTAAATTTCAACTACTACACTTTTTTTTCTCCTAAGCGCCATGCATACCCACAATTACTTCGTCTATATAACGACCAATTTCGAGAGCACCGTCTTGTATATAGGTGTAACCAATAATCTTATTCGAAGACTTGAAGAGCATCAAGCAGATTCCCTAAGACCTCGAAGTACTTTTGCAGGCAAATACAAGTGCTCTAAGCTACTGTATTGGGAGCGCTTTCAGTACGTAAGAGAGGCTGTAGCACGAGAGAAAGAAATCAAAGGCTGGCTGAGGAAAAAGAAGGAAGTGCTGATCGCGACATTGAATCCAGGATGGAAGTTTTTAAATGATGAGATAGGCTTACCTTAGCGTGACGAAGAGGCCGTGTGTCCGGACTACTCGCAGGGATGTTGTGCCTACAGCTCAGCATGACGGGCAGGGCGGAGCTGCGTAGCGGGCTGTGCAGGGGTATTGCGCTGGCAGCTCAATAGCACGAAGTAGGCGAATTGAGCGGGGCTGTGTAAGGAGAGTAAGTTAATTGCCGACACAGCCTACTCCACAAAACTTTTCAAAAACACATGGGCAAAAGCAAGCCTCAAAACTCATTCCTAGCTTGGCTGCGCAGTGGGCACACCCTCTGGCAAGGCCTTTTGCTGTCTTGGAAGCGCTTGTGCAGCACGCTGCGCCGACGCAGCAAGCATGTTCCCATTACAGCCTCAACCTATTTCTCCACTGGCGCTGCTACGCTTCAGTATCCTCATGAGGCGCTGCCCGTGCCTGACCGAGGGCGCTACCAGCTGCACAATGCCATTGACGACTGCATTGTGTGTGACCTATGCGCACAGGTATGTCCTGTAGACTGTATTACCATCGAGCCCATCAAGTCGCCAGTGCCGCTGGGCACCACTAGCAATGGCATGACCAAGCGCTTGCACGCAGCGCGGTTTGACATCAACATGGCCCAATGCTGCTTTTGTGGCTTGTGCACCACCGTGTGCCCCACTGCTTGCCTGACCATGACTTCTACTTACGACTACAGTACAGAGGAGATAGCTGACCACACCGTGCCGTTTGCTACGCTCACCCCCACAGAGATTGCTGCGCACCAGCAGGCCTGGGCAGCCCACCGCAAGGCCAGCACTCCCTGAGCAGTGGCCTATTTTTCTTCTTTTTACATGAAAAAACTTGTTTTTCTCGTAGCTGTGTGCTTGCTTCGTCCAAATCATAAGTCCTGCTGAAGGACCTATTGTATAATAACCCCAAAATAAAATAACCATGAAAAAAAACATACTCAAATTATTGCCTGTATTGGTCATAGGCTCGTTTATGACGCTGATGGCCTGTGATCCTAAAGATAAAGAAGATCCAGATAGCCCCGATCATCAGGATCCTTCACCTGGGCCTGGTCAAGACGGTAAAGAAACGCCTAACAAGGACAAAATGACAGCATTGCATTCTGCTGGCAGAGCTGCGAGAGCTGGTGCTGATTCTGCTACTTTCACGAATGACGCTAGCAAGAAATTAGTAGCTTTATGGACCGCCGTGCATACAGAGTGGGCAAAAGCAGGTGGTCCCTATAGCGGTTCCCCCACTGATCCTCTTCCAAATGCTAAAACGACCATAGAGGAAGTAGCCCCAATGCTCGACGCATTCCTAGATGCAGATCTATCCAGTGATTTTGACGAGAATGCGGCGAAAGCAAAAATGAAGGAGTTCAAAGATAAAAAGGAGCTTAGCGTTATAAAAGCTGCCGTAGAAGGCCTTCTAAAGCTTGTAAGGCCTATAAGATGCGAGGATGAAAGTGCACCAAATTGGACCATAGTAGTAGGTGAAGAAGTAGGTGGCTTTACAGCAAAAAATGCTGTTTTGATAACTAAAGACGATATGTACACATTGAGCAATCAGTATCCTAAGCATCAAGATGATGATGCAAATAGTGCTATTGGTGACGCAACTGGTACAGATCCTGACGCCACAGAACGTGCAGCAGGAGGTTTGGGTAATGGAAATGGTAGCAAGGGTGGAGATAATATAGGTTTCCAGATAGTTTTCAAGAGAGCTCAACTTTTGCAGGCTTACTTGGAAGCACTAGAGGCTTTTGCACAGTAATAATTAAAAGCATGAAAGGTTAAAGCTGTAGTGCAGCTTTTTTATTAACCCCAGCCACGCTCTGCGTGGCTGGGGTTTTTTTATGGCTTAGGAGACAAACTGGTGCAAGCTGCCTAGGAGTGCCGCTATCAGGGTAGTGTCTCTCCAACTAGCGTGGCACCTAGGGCCTTGCATAGTCCTCCTGGGCACGGAAGAAACACTGCCGCTTTAAGGGCAGATTATTCCTCTTTCTGTCATGTTGAGCTGCAACCGAAACATCCCTGCGAAGCCCAATACGCAGCGTTCCTTCGCTGATGCTCAGGATTCCCCCTTTCTGTCATGTTGAGCAAAGAGACACATCCCTGCGAGGCCTGCTATGCAAGCGTGACATTACCTAATCCTGCCCGCGAGGGCACCATTTGTTGATTGAACAATTGAGTTATTTGATCACTGATAATTATCGTGATGCTGATGCTGCTTGGCCCTAGACGGGTTTCCCGCTTGGTCGAATTTTCTGCAAGAAGCCGCCAGGTTGAGCCAAAAAACTTGTAAATTTTGGAGGTGAGAACATAGAATGATAGTAAACTTAGAGCTGTAAAATAGTCTAGGTAGGTGCAAAATGTAGTATCATTTAGGTTCTTAAGGGCCAACTACCTAACAAAAGAAAATGTCCATCATGAGCAGTGAGTCAACACAAGACGGAGTCGTAAGCTTTTCCCTTACCGTAGGGGGAAAACAGCTAGAGCGTGATGCCTATCCCATCGTGTCTCTCACGGTGGATAAGACCATCAACAAGATTCCCTGGGCCAAAGTGGTCATCTATGATGGAGACCCTGCCCAGCAAGAGTTTCCGATCGTCGACAGCAACGCTTTGACAATAGGCAGTGATATCATTATCAAAGCCGGCTATGACGGCAGTGAACAGCCCATTTTTCAGGGGGTCATTGTCAAGCAAGCTATCCAGGCCCGCAGCCACGCAGCGCCTGTACTTATACTAGACTGCAGAGATATTGCTTACAGAACGACCTTGCTGCCTAAGAATGTGCGCTTTGTTAGCAAAGACAGTAGTGGCCTTAAAGACAGTCAGATATTGACAGAAATTGTAGGTACCTACCGCCAGCTTACCATAGAGGCTGAGACGACGACCGTCCAGCACGAGAGCTTAGCGCAGCTAGAAATAACAGACTGGGACTTTATCAACCTCAGGGCAGAAGCCAATGGTCAAGTGGTGATTGTAGAAGATGGCAAGATCACTGTCAAGAAGCCCATTACAAGACAGTCCGCTGCTTTTTCTTTTACCTATGGCGTCAATATGAATGCTTTTGAAGTGGAGATGGATGCCAGGCAACAATGGCAAGGGGCCGAAGGCAAAGTCTGGGAGCCAGAGCAGCAGACCATGCAAGCCATTCAAGTGCCAGAGCCTGGCGAATGCTCCTTTGGTGATGTAGGCTACAGCCAACTGTCCAGCGTTAACCAGCAAGACCCCAGGGTATTGTACCACAGCGGAGAACTGGCTGAACAAGAAATGGAAACACTGGCCAAGAGCTTGTTGACACTCAGCAGGATGGCCAAAATTCAAGGAAAGATTTCCACACAAGGGCTTCCCACGGCCAAGCCTGGCCAAGTGATCGAGATTGCCAAGAGTGCTAGAAGCTTCCAAGGCAACGCTTATGTCACAGGCATCCGCCACAAGATTACTGAAGGAAGCTGGATGACAGAGCTCACCCTGGGCCTACCCAATCAGCGCCATATGCGCAAATACAGTGATGTAGCTGCCTTGCCCGTCGTGGGTACCACCCCTCCTGTGCATGGCCTTCAGATAGGCATCGTCAAAAAAATCATAGAAGACCCCCAAACTGCCTATCGCATCTTTGTCTACCTCCCCATGGTCCACAAGAGCGGTGAAGGCATTTGGTGCAGGATTGCTTCTTTCTATGCCTCTAAAGAAGCAGGGGCCTTCTTTATGCCTGAGTTAGAAGATGAAGTCGTATTGGGTTTTGTCAATGCGGACCCTTGCTCACCGATCATTGTTGGCTCCTTGTACAGCACCAAGCACAAACCTCCTGCCAAAAGCGACAAAGACAATGCGACCAAAACATTCACTTCTAAGAGTAAGTTGGTACTCACTTTTCAAGACAAAGACAAAGAGATCATTATCCAGACCCCTGGCAAGCGCGTTATAAAAATTTCTGATAAAAAAGGGGACATAGAAATCGTCAATGGAAGCGCCAACAAGATTATACTAGGGAAAAAAGACGTTGAAATCTTCAGTAAGCAAGATATAACCCTTAATGCTAGCCGCTCTATCAACATTAAGGCCAATAGCAGCGTTGCCTTGACAGGCACTGGTGGTGTCAACATCAAAGGCAGTAACGTAACTGTTAGCGCTGATATGAAAGCTGCTGTGACAGGCAAAACCAGTACTGAGCTCACCTCGAGTGGCTCTACCGTTGTGAAAGGAACCATGGTACAGATTAATTAGGCTGTGTCGTCAATTAACTTACTCTCCTTACACAGCCCCGCTCAATGCGCCTATTCCGTCCTGTTGAGCAAAGCGAAACATCTCTGCGCGAGGCACGCGAGGTCAGTTTTGAGTGCGAATAAGCAGTACGTTAAGGGTTAACGTGTTGACAGTTAATCGCGTTCAGGAGACACATTATCAATAACTCAATGAGCAAATAACCCAATGAACAAATAGGCTAATGACCCAATGCACAAATAACCCAATAATCCAATGACCAAATGACCCAATAATTCAATGACTCAATAATTCAAATGGAGAAAGCGCTGTATGCACCCTGATTCAGCTTACTTTGGTTGTAAAAAAGCGCCCAAAACATTATCATTGCAGCTGCAGGTCATTTTCCTCCTTAGCTCAGTTGGTTAGAGCATCTGACTGTTAATCAGAGGGTCGCTGGTTCGAGCCCAGCAGGAGGAGCATGAACTGGGGTTCCATATTGATCACATCTTGTTATTAACATGAATAAGATGCTCACTCAAGCCTTCTTCTCTGCATATAAGTGAAACTTACTTCTCTCATCAGTAAGCCTAGATATTGCTTACCCCACCCTATGATAGCAACAAATCAAGCCTTTTGTATGTGCTAGGAGCTCTAAGCATCTTTATTTTATAATATTTATAAATTTTTCCTTAGGTTGACAAAACCTTTACAAAAGCTCGAAATCCTACCATGCGCCAACACAGAGGTGAAATACTAGAATCAGTCATCAGAAGGAGTGGTTATTCCATCAAAGCCTTAGCAGAACGGCTAGGCGTCAGCAGAAATACGATTTATAATAAGTTCAGAGAGCACGACTTGAGCTATGACTTCATGGTCAAGGTAGGTGATGTTATTCACTACGACTTTACTATTGACTGTCCTGAAATCAAGACCACAGTGAGCCTGGACAAAGACCAGCATGCCGTGGAGCTGTGGCGATTAGAAAAAAAGTATACGCGCTTGCTTGAACGTTATAATAGGCTGCTCAGCTTTCTGATTAAGATAGCCAATGACTATCATTTAGAAAGGCTCAAGAAAGACATAGACAAGTTTCTAGAAATCCCGCGCTAGCCATGGTGCGCTATCTTATACTTGTCCAGTGACTCGATTAATAGCCAAGAAATCCTTAGGGCAACACTTTCTTCAAGACCAAAACATTGCCCGCAAGATTGTGGGGGCATTAAGCAAGAGCCCTCAGACGCTGGTAGAGATAGGTCCTGGCGCAGGCGTATTGACCAATTGGCTCGTGCAGCAGCGTCCTGAGCTGTATCTGGTGGAAATAGACACCGAGCTAGTGGCGCATCTGAAGCAAGCCTATCCCCTATTGAGAGACCGTGTTCTTGCCGCTGATTTTCTACAGCTATCACTGGACCAATACTGGCAAGGACCGATCACCCTTATTGGCAATTTCCCTTACAACATTTCTTCACAAATCTTTTTCAAGGTGCTGGCCCACCGGCAGCAAGTGCAAGAAGTCGTAGGCATGGTGCAGAAGGAAGTGGCAGAGCGCCTAGTAGCGCCCCCTGGCAGCAAGACCTATGGCATCTTGAGCGTCTTGCTACAAGCCTTTTACCGACTAGAATATCTTTTCACAGTGGGTCCACAGGTGTTCAATCCCCCTCCTAAGGTACAATCTGCCGTGATACGCTTGCAAAGAAACAACACCGAGCAGCTCGGCTGTGATGAGCAACTGTTCTTCAAGGTAGTCAAAGCAGGCTTTCAGCAGCGTAGAAAAACACTACGCAATGCCTTGAAGGCATTATTGCCTACCTCCACACAACCACTCCCACTTCTCAATCAACGGGCAGAACAGCTTACGGTGGCAGATTTTGTGTCACTTACGCAGTATTTGAGTTCGACGTAACTGTGCCGCTAGAGCAGAGCCTGGTTCAGGAGCCAGAGCGTTTTTTTAATCCCCCAATCACAAAATCACTCAATAACTCGTGCCCCTTAACAACTCAAATAATACAGCTCTTTATAGCTTATTTCATAGGTAAAATATTCCTATTGTTTCATATTTCTACACAGAATTGGTAAGAAGTTCGATCCAAGCTCATTTTTCCTTGCAAAATTTGCGCTAGCCCAAAGACCCGCCTAGGGCTAAGCAGCGTCAGCATCATGATAATTATCAGTGATGAGTGCTCAGTTATCAAATCACTCAATCGTCCAATCAACAAATGACCCAATGGTTCAGGTAGCTGCGTGCCCTCGCGGGGGAGCTTTTTTGGCTCCTTTTTTGGCGGTTCAAAAAAGGAGCTCGCCGAAGGCAAAGCATCTATTAAGGGCGTATGACTTGTAAAAAACGTACGCTTCATTGAATGACACCTAAAAATAAGAGTTTTATGGGTCAACTAATTCAATGATCTCGCCTCATTTACATCTGCGTGGGCACAGCAATACCTAGTAGTTGCATGCAGCGCCGAAGGGTACGCGCCACAGTAGCCGACAGGTACAACCGCAGGGCCCGCAAGGCCTGATCTTCTTCGTGTAGGATAGCAACCTCTGCATATAGCTTATTGTAGGCCTTGGCCAAATCAAACACATACTGGGCAATGATAGCTGGAGAGTACGCCGCAGCAGCTTCTTGTAGCTTTTGAGGCAGCTTGTAAAGCTGTAGGAGCACGGCCCTTTCTTCAGGCTGTAAGGGCAGACTTTGGTCCAAATCAGTAGGCACATACTGAATACCTAGTTGTTGGGCTTTGCGCAACATCGTAGCGATGCGCGCATGCGTATACTGGATGGAAGGACCAGTATGCCCCTGAAAATCAATGGAAGCCTCTGGATCAAACAACAGGCGTTTAGGCGCTTCTACGCGTAGCAAAAAGTACTTGAGTGCACCCATGGCTAGCATATGATAAAGCTGCTGTGCTTCTTCTTCCGTAAAGTGGTCGATTTTGCCAAGCGCTTGTGTGTGCTGGGCAGCTGTATGGACCATGGCCTCGATCAGTTGGTCAGCATCTACAACGGTTCCTTCGCGTGACTTCATCTTGCCAGTGGGGAGGTCTACCATGCCATAAGACAGGTGGTGCATGGCTGGCGCATAGTGGCGGCCTAGCTGCCGCATCAGCTTGAACAACACTTCAAAGTGATAGTCCTGCTCATTGCCCACTACATAAATAGACTGGTCAAAGGGGTAATCTTGGTAACGCAAGTCTGCTACGCCCAAATCCTGCGTAATGTAGACTGACGTGCCATCTGCCCGCAGCACGAGCTTGTGGTCTAGCCCTTCATCGGTCAGGTCGACCCACACAGAGCCATCTGCACGTTGATAAAAAACGCCACGTGCCAGCCCTTCTTCTACCACGCTCTTGCCGAGCAAGTACGTTTGCGACTCGTAGTAAACCTTGTCAAAAACAATGCCTAGCTGCTGGTAGGTAGCCGCAAAGCCTTGATAGACCCAAGTGTTCATCTTTTCCCACAGGGCCCGTACAGCAGGATCGCCTTGCTCCCACTTTTGGAGCATTTGCTGGGCTTCGAGCAGTATGGGCGCTTGTTGTGCAGCCTGGGCCTCATCACCCAGCTGTGCTGCCAGGGCAGCAACCTGCTCTTTATAAACCTGATCGAACTTAACGTAGTACTTGCCCACCAGATGGTCTCCTTTGAGGCCAGCCGTAGCAGGGGTCTCGCCTTGGCCATATTGCTGGTAAGCCACCATGGACTTGCAAATGTGAATGCCTCGGTCATTAACGAGATTGACTTTGTGCACTGTGTAGCCTGCTGCTTGGAGCAGCTCGGCCACAGCGTGCCCCAGAAAGATGTTGCGCAAATGCCCTAGGTGCAGGGGTTTGTTAGTATTGGGCGAGGAAAACTCAATGACCACCTTTTGGCCATTAGGCGGGGCCCAGCCAAAGCGCTCGTTGCCACCGATGGCCGCTAACTGCGCCAGCCACACCTGATCAGCAATGGTCAGGTTCAGAAAACCTTTGACTACGTTGAAGGTAGCTATCAGCGCACTGTGCTTTTGGAGCCATTCGCCCAGCTGCTTGGCCAGGGCTTCTGGGGATTGTTGGCACTGCTTGGCCCAAGGAAAAGTGACGAACGTGTGGGAGCCTTCAAATTCCTTGCGGGTAGGCTGTAAATGAATGTCTTGTACGGGGACCGCTAGGCCTAGTGCCTGTTGCAAGGCTTGTTGAAGGTCAGTGGTGAGTTGTTGTTCGAGGTGCAAAATGTTAGAGGTGTTCCTCAAATTTAGGGCAAAAAGCTGAGAAAGACTTACTTTACTCCTAGCAAGAAAAAAATACCCCTCCCTAACATGTACACTCTTTTTTTCACTTTTTTCCTTGCGTCTGTCAGCGGGCGGGCAGCCTAGCTATCTCCAAGCTTTTTGCCAACAATTTTTAGTAGGGAAGCCTGGCTGAGCAAAAGGGAGAAAACAAAAAAGTGCCCCCCGAAGACTTGCACTAGTTAGGGGATTGAACAGCAAAGGGGCTGTATCAAAAGCTAGATATCGTACGACTGTTTCTGGCACCAACAAACTTACAAATCATTTCCCAAGCCTTAATTTATGCCAACTTGACCCAAAAAGTACTTTTGATACAGCCCCTAGTTAGGATTTTAGAACCCACCCACCAGTATGCGGATCCTTGACCCACTGATTTCCGGGATTCTTCTTCGATTTGGCTGGTACTCCACCCCCGCCTGAGCCTGATGGTGCTCCTACGCCTAGTGCTCCGCCCCGCCTGAGCCTGATGATCCTCCTGGGCCTGCTGGTCCTCCCCCGCCTGTGTCTGATGGATTTTCTTCACTACCGCTTCCATCATTTTCTGATCCACAAGCCGTGGCAAGCACTGTGCAGAGACAGCATAGAAATAGTACCTTAGATATTTTTTTGAGTAGATGTGTCATTTTTACAATTTTACTTCTTTATAAATCAGTTTTCGATGTGCAAGTTAGCTAATATTTCGCTAGTATTCAAAGTATCGGCGTGAAGGCAGGCATCGTTGTTTGGTTGCCCCATTATCCCAAGCAGCACAGCCATCGCCACCAGAGCGTGATCAAACAGAGGAGCAGCGCTGCAGGCGTTAGGCGCTGCCAACACAAACGCATGAGCTGGTCCAAACGCAAGCGCGGCAAGGTCCACCGTATCCCCATCTTGACAGCCACCACCACCAGCGTCTTGCTCCACAGCCAAAACAGGCCCCACGCCTGGCCGACCAGCGCGCTAGGCGCGCCTTGTGTCCAAGTACCCAGCGGCAGCCCAGGCAGGTTAGGCAGCGGAGTGTGCCAGCTGCCCCAAAACAAGATCACACCCAGCAGGCTCATCAGGAGCATCAGGCTGTACTCAGCCAGCATGATCCAAGCCCAGCGCACGCCGCCATACTCTGTATGGTAGCCCCCAATGAGCTCAGATTCTGCCTCGGGCAAGTCAAAAGGAGCCCGATGACAAGCGCCCAATGAAGCCACAAAAAAGACAGCATAAGCCAGGAAAAGTGGTGGCATGCGCACAACGTTCCAGGCCAGCACCCCGCCCCAGGCAGAAACGTCAATGCCTGGGCAGCCTAATAGATACACAGGCGAGGCATGATAAGCAGGGCTGCCTGGGCCTTGCTGGGCAGAGATGACTTGCAGGTCCAGCGTCTGGCTGACCATCACCACGCAAAGGACACTTAGGCCCAAGGGCACTTCATAGGCAATGAACTGCACCATCGCCCGTAGGGCACCGAGCCGAGCATACTTGTTGTTAGAAGCCCAGCCTGCCACTCCAACGCCCATCACCTCTAAAGAAGCCATGGCCAACAAGTACAAGGCGCCTGTGGCCGTAGGCGCTCCAGGCCAAGCAGGGGCGACAGGCAGCACCGCAAAGGCAGCAAAAACCACTACAAAAACCCAAGCGGGTGCTAGCACAAACAGCCTTTTGTCAGCAGCAGCAGGCACAATGGCTTCTTTTTGCAACAGCTTGAGCAAATCGGCCAGCGGCTGGGCCAGGCCTTGATAGCCCACCTCTGTGGGGCCCAAGCGCCCCTGTATCCAAGCAGCTATTTTTCGCTCAGCATATATGCCTCCCATGCCAAAAAGCAAGACACAAGGAAGATAAAAAAGAAAGGGAGAAGCGTTGAACAATGATCCGGTAGTGTTGATAGTTACTTTCTGCAATTATAACATCCATCATCGTTTAGTAAATGACTGAGCAGCCTCTAGCTGTTATCGTATTCCTTTTTATATCTCTTTTTGTGGCCCATACGCCATGCTGCATGCTGGACGACTTTAGGCCTTATATCCTAGCCTGGGGGCAGGGGTAGTCGGCTCAACCTATTCTAATACCTCAATAATCAAATAAAAAAATAACCCAATAAACAAATAATCAAATGACCTAATAAACAAATAAGCCAATGACCCAATAAACAAATAAGCCAATGACCCAATAAACAAATAAGCCAATGACCCAATGCCCCATCATTGACTATATTGGACATTCTACTGAGCTGCTTATGCCTTACATTGCTGATCTGCACGTCCATTCGCACTACTCGCGCGCCACAAGCAAGGACCTTCATTTAGAATCGCTCTACCAATGGGCACAAATCAAAGGCATTGATGTGGTGGGGACGGGCGACTTTACGCATCCGCAGTGGTTCCAGGAGTTGCAAACCAAGCTGGTGCCAGACGGGAGTGGATTTTTTCGTCTCAAAGAACCGCCCCGTACCCCGGCCTTCCCCGGCCTCAAAAGCCAGGCCCGAGACGTGCGCTTTTGCTTGACCACAGAGATCAGCTCTATCTACAAGCATGGCGATAAGGTGCGCAAGAACCACAACCTCTTGTTTGCGCCAGATTTGGAAACTGTGGCTAAGATCAATGCCCGGTTGGCTACCATCGGCAATCTCAAAGCAGATGGAAGGCCTATTTTGGGCTTGCCTTCCCGCGATTTGCTAGAGATTGTGCTAGAGGCTTCAGACCGGGCTTATCTCATTCCTGCGCACATCTGGACGCCCTGGTTCTCTACACTGGGCTCTAAGGCAGGCTATGACAGCATTGAGGCCTGCTTTCGGGACTTGACGCCGCACATTTTTGCGCTGGAAACAGGCCTTTCTTCTGATCCAGCCATGAACTGGAAGCTCAGCGCGCTGGACCGCTACACGCTGATCTCTAATTCTGATGCCCACTCGCCGCAAAAACTGGGGCGCGAAGCCAATCGGTTGGACACGGCCTTGACCTACGATGCTATGTTCGAAGCCTTTCAAACAGGCCAAGGCTTTCTGGGCACGCTCGAGTTCTTTCCAGAAGAAGGCAAGTACCACCTGGATGGGCACCGCAAGTGTGGGGTGTGCCTGGAGCCAGCCGCCACCCAGGTCCACCAGGGCCTGTGTCCCACTTGTGGTCAGCCCTTGACCGTAGGGGTCTTGCATCGCGTAGAGGAGCTCGCTGATCGGGCGCAGCCCCAGCAGCCCTCAGGCGCTGCGAACTTTGAGTATTTGATTCCGCTGCCCGAGATGGTGGCAGAAATCAAAGGCACAGGGCCCAACAGCAAGGGTGTGCAGCAGCAGTTTCAGCAAATCATTGGCCGGTTTGGCAATGAATTTGCCTTTTTGCGAGAAGCACCCTTGGAAGACATTCACAAGCACCTGGGGCCTGTATATGCAGAAGCCATCCGACGGTTACGCCAGGAGCAGGTCTCCCCTACCCCTGGCTACGACGGTCTGTATGGCATTATTCACGTTTTTCAGCCAGGCGAAGTGCAGCAGCTCTCCGGACAGCTCCTATTCTTCGAGGCGCCCTCCCCTACTGTGCAGCGACGCAACACAGCCGTACAGCCTTTGACTACCGTTAAGAAGCCCATAGCTCCTTTGGCTCCTACGCCGCCCAAGACGCTGAATGCAGCACAGCAGGCAGTGAAGGAACGGATTCGAGGTGTAACGCTGGTCAAGGCAGGGCCAGGCACAGGTAAAACCCAAACGCTCATCCATTGGATAGCGCATTGCTTGGCACAGCCTAACACGGCCCCTACGCAGCTACTGGCCATCACCTTCACGAACAAGGCGGCAGAGGAGCTCAAGGCACGGCTCACAGCCCTGCTGGGCGAGCAGGCACAGGCTGTTCACACAGGGACGTTCCATGCAGTGGCGTATCAGCTGCTACAAATGCGGTACCCTGCGCTACAAACCGTGTATGATGACGAAGACCGCCAATGGGCGTTGGCGTTCCTCTTTCCTGCGCTCAAGCCTACGCGCCGCCAACAGCTGGCCCGGGCGCTGGTGCGCTATTTTGAAACAGGCCATGGCGCTGACTTTGAAGGACTCTCTTCTTATGTGGAACGCTACGAGGCGCACCTGCAGCACCACCAGGCAGTGGACCTGGCGGCCATCCTGCAGCAACTCTTGCAGCTGTGGAAGCAGGAGCCCGATTGGCTTGCTCAGCACCGCGCTCGCTATGCTTGCTTGGCAGTGGATGAGCTGCAAGACATTAATCCACTCCAGTACCAATTCATTCAGGCCTTGGGGCAGGAGAAAAATATCTTGGCCATTGGCGATCCTGACCAAGCCATTTATGGCTTTAGAGGAGCTGACGTACAGCTGTTTTTTCAGTTTCAGCAAGATTTTGCAGCCACAACCCTAGTGCTGGAAGAGCATTACCGCAGTACAGGCACCATCGTACAAGCTGCCCAGGCCCTGATCCAGCACAACACGGTGCGCAGTGGGCTGCAGCTGCAAGCTAAAAAGCCCCAAGGCGCTCAGCTTAGTGTCTTTGAGGCTGATAACGAACGCGAAGAGGCCATGTACGTGACCAAGCAAATCAAAACGCATGTGGGCGGGGTGGATAACCTGGCGCTGGGCCTGCATGATACAGGGACCCATACCTTTGACGACATTGCGGTGCTTTTCCGACAAAGGGCTGTGGGCCAATCTCTCTTTGCACAGCTGCGCAAGGCAGGTATTCCTGCCCACTTCAGCGATGGTACCTCTTTTTTGGCCCATCCTCCTTTTTGTATCGTGGCAGACATCTTGCGGCTCCTGGTGCAGCCTGCAGACCTTGCTGCTTTGCATGGCTTCCTATTGCATGGATTGCGGTGGAAACAGGCGGCTATTCGCGCTCTATTGACGACCACAGCGCCAGGAGCTTGGACCACTTACGTTCCCTCTTCGTTGCCTGCTGCAGACCAAGCAGCGTATCAGGCGTGGGTAGAGTGGTACGCTTCGTTAGGAGCGCTCCTTCCTGTCCAAGGTGTAGCAGGAGTGGTGGCCACTATCATGGAGCGCTATTTGCCAAGCAGTGCGCTGGATAACAGCCAGCGCTTGCAAAAAACGACGCTGCTCACCTTGGCCCAAGACGCCTCAAAAGACATCGCTGCTTTTCTCCGCGCCATGACTTTGGGCCCTTACACCGATGCAGGCCGCATTCGTGGCGAGGGTGTTCATCTGCTGACGTTTCATGCCGCCAAAGGATTGGAGTTTCCTATAGTGTTCATTGTAGGAGCAGAGGAGAGCATCACCCCTATGCAGCGTGCAGACAGCGACCTGGAAGAGGAACGGCGCCTCTTCTATGTAGCGCTGACGCGTGCCCAAGCGCAGGTGCACCTCACCTGGGCCCGTCACCGCAAGCAGTATGGACAAGTCAATGCCAGACAGCCCTCTCGATTTTTGGCTGAGCTGCCACCGGCATGCTGCGCTCCAGCCGCCAAGGACCCAGCCACGGCCAAGCGCCAAGCCCAAGAGAGGCAATTGCGCTTGTTTTAGCAGTAGAAAAGTGGACTGCTCAAGCCTTTATCTAGAAAAATAAATTACAATTCTGTTGGCATTTTCACTTTTGCATGATAATATAGCTGGCGCTAACCATCAACGTTGATAAAATGACAATCAAACAACTACAAAGAATAGTTGCGCACGCAGGACTAATAGCAGTAGCAAGCAGCGCCATCTCGTCTTACGCCCATGCGCAAGAAGCAACAGAAGAGCATAAAAAGGACTCCAATGATTTAAAGATTAAGATTAGTTTGTCTGCCAGAGCCGCAGGTGATTTTAGCCCCAACAAAGCTAATTCTGACTTCATGCCTGCCTCAATCCCCACTAAAGAAAATGGGGGTCGGCAGCGTTTTATTTTTAGTACAGGCAAATTGAACTTGGGTATAGAAAAAACAATCCCTTTTGCAAGTAAGACCATACGTTGCGCCTTAGATAGCGGCCTTGATGGGAAAAAAGGGGTCAAGCTCAAAAGGGTTTATGTAGATCACCCTAATTTTTTAGTAGGGCTGTACTTCACTAATCTGAGTGATACACTTGCTGCCCCCAAAACTTTGACAAGTGATGCTCCTTGTAGTTTTGTCGGAGAAAGTGTAGCGCAGGTGACCTGGAAAGATCAGCTGGCCCCAGGCTTCAGCTATGCCGTAGGTATTGAGCAAGCCCCCAAACTGGAGCTTTTTCCAGGCAATGAGGAGACACAAGATTATATGCCTAACAAGAATTTTCCAGCCTTAGGCACCTCTGTCAAGTACGAAGAAGCGTTTGGTCATGTGCGCTTAGGCGGCCTCCTTCGGGTTACCGACTACTATCGTACGATCGATAAAAAAGATGACTATTTATATCCTTGGGGTGTTAACCTGACGAGTGTAATCAAAGCCATTCCCGAGATGACTACTCTCAAGCTACATTTCATTTATGGTATGGGGATTGGGAGCTACATAGCAGATTTTGGAGGCGTTGGAGAAAGGGAACGAAAAGACATTTACTTCACTTCTCCTTCAAAAATTGCTCTAATCAATACGTGGGGAGGCTACATAGGTGTAGAGCATTGTTGGTTACCTGAGCTTCGCTCAACAGTAGCTTACGGGTTTCTGGATACAACCGACACACAGCAGCGCGACAAGACCGACTATAAACAAGGGCATTATAGTTCTGCCAATCTTACTTACCATCCTACCGAGCAAGTGACAGTGGGGGTTGAGTACCAGTTTGGTAGGAGAGCAAGCATTGATCAGAAAGACATTAGAAATACGCATCGTGCGCAAGCAGCAGTCGCATTCAAAATTTAAGGCTGCCTAACATCTTTCTCTTACTAAGGTCCAGGAACACACCCCTGGGCCTTTTTTGTTGTACCCCTTATAGCATCTTAAGACGTTTTTTGCTATTATGTAAAAATGTCGGCATGGTTGCGTGAATCCATTCCGCGCCCATTACATTATTGGGAGATTTTACGATTGAGTGATTTAAAGCCGTTTTCTAAGTTTGTAGAGGCATCTCCTAAGTGTTGCTATAATACTGGACGTATTTTGCAACAGTTTCATCCCATTTGCTTTTTTTCGGCCAGCCGCGAATAGCTACTAGAGGGCAAAGAGGCTATAGTTTTTACGCGGATATCTATTGCCGTACTTTGCGGTCAACTAGGTTATAGACACTATACTTTAATGAGACATCACAAGAAGAAAAAAATCGCTGCATTTTTTCTACTTACAAGTTTTTTATTCAGTTTTAGAGGCTGCTTTAATAGGCTAACGAATGAGTCCTCGCCTCCTGATCGCCTCTTGCTGGCTTATAACTCGCTTCCGCCCCCACAGCAGAAAGCACTACTGTCTGTTTTTAGTACCCTTTCAAAAAGGGAGCAGAAAAGGCTGCAGCGTCTCTTGCGCCAACTGTCGCCAAAGGAAATTGAAGCGCTTCAGGGCCTGTTCGATCAAACGCAAGGAGAGGGCAACGACGACGGTCAGTGGATTAGACGCATGGTCGAAGTATTGCTGAGAAAAAAGTACAACATCCATCAGGTAAGAAAACTTATTCAAGCGCTGCAAAAAGGGGAAAGCGGAAGTCAAGTGGTGACAAAGTTTGTGACAGATTTAGCTGAGTGCACGCCTGCCTCTGTCGACGAAGCTCCTCTCGCACCGAGTGACACACCCGTGCAGGGAACCGCAGAAGACACTCATAAGCGATGGGAAGAAAAATTCGAACAGTGTAGGCTGGAACCTACCCAAAAAGAAAGACTGAGGGCACTCCTTGCAGCATTCAAAGGCCATGAGGAAACTCTTCTAGAGCTCATAGGGGAATCTTTCGATGAAAAACACTTCCTACAAATTTTAGCTAACAAACCTCAGGAATATCAGGAGAAAACGCTCAGTTACATTCTTGTCTTATGTAGGGAGGACAAAGCGCTTACAAAAGAAATAATAAAGACGTGCGGGAAAATAGACATGTGCAAAGGTATTGGCGTACTTTTTCGTCATCCTGGGGCGGTCAAGCACCTTCGTACCTTTGGTCAGGAGCTTGAAAAAGAATGGGGCAAAAGGAAAAGCCAGGAATAAGAGTAAGCCTCTGGCCAGTAGGTTCCGCTCAGGTAACAACCTTTGCTTTATCTCTTCTATCCACTTAGGCGGTAGCAACAACTATGAAAAAGCCATTTTACTGTAGCTATCCACTCATAAAGCTACTACTTGTCTTCAGCACGAGCAGCTGTAGTGGGCCAGAAGTTCGAGTTCCTGATCAAACCATTGCAGAAAATGCTACAGAGCATCTAGACGAAAGTGGGAGATATAAAAAACTAGACGAAAAATGGGAGACGCAGATCGGTTTGTTAGGGAGCAAGAGGCAGCGTTGTAAACTTAGGGGGAGCCTCTGGGGCTTGGACGAAGAGGCCAGAGCAAAGCTACGTCTTATGATAGAAGCTATGCCAAGAGCGACTGAGCGCGCAGGCTTTTTGGAAGAATTGGCTTTTCTTGACCGAGAAGAACGCAAAAGACTACTTAATATCCTCGTCTACCTGTACGACAAAGACACTAAATTGATTTTAGAAATTTTTCGCAAAAGTGGTCAAGTGAGCATTGTTAAGAAGATACGATTCAATAAGATGGAAAAAAGACTACCGCCTGCAGATAGAAGTTTACTCAACACGCTGATTAAAGAGCTGGAGAAATATGAAGAAGATTAAAATCATCAAAAGAGGGCTGCTCAACGACTCACTAAGTGATTGATTATTTATTAGGCCATTTACTTACTCGTGATTTTAAGATTACTTTAGTTAGCAAAAAGCACGTATTTAAAGTACCAAGAGCCTGTTTGGTACGTCTCGCAATAGTCTTAACTCTTTTTAAACTTATCCTACAACTTTTTTTCGATGCATAAGCCACAAATAGCCATCAACGGCTTTGGAAGAATTGGTCGGTTGAGCCTGAGAGCCCTGCTCCAAAAAAAGCAGGTAGAGGTAGTTGCCATTAATGACTTGGCGAATGCTGCCACTCTGGCCTATTTGTTTAAGTATGACTCTAACTATGGCCCTTTTCCAGGAGAAGTGGCCTACGAAGGGAATCAGCTCATCGTGGCAGGGCAGAAGATTCAGGTCTTAGCAGCGCCTGACCCAACGCACCTTCCTTGGCAAGCGCTAGGCATCACCACGGTGCTCGAGGCAACAGGTAGATTCACCCACCAGGCAGGGGCGGAAAAGCACCTCACCGCTGGAGCGCAACGCGTCGTTATTTCGGCACCTGCCCAGGGCGACATTCCGACCATAGTGCTGGGAGTGAATGACCATACGCTAAAAGGGAACGAAACGATCCTTTCGAATGCTTCTTGTACTACCAATTGCCTAGCACCTATGGCCAAGGTATTGGATGATCACTTTGGTATAGATCAGGGGTATATCAATACGATTCATGCTTACACGGCAGACCAGCAGCTGCAAGACGCGCCACACAAAGACCTGCGCAGGGCCCGCGCTGCTGCCCAATCTATTATTCCTACTTCAACTGGAGCAGCAAAAGCAGTGGGACTAGTCCTCCCTCACTTGCAAGGGAAGCTGGCGGGAATGGCCACACGGGTGCCTGTAGCCAATGGCTCGCTTACTGACTTTACAGTGGTACTTAAACAACCCACCACACAAGCCGCCATTAATGCAGCCATGCAGCAGGCAGCCGCAGGGCCCCTGAAGGGCATCTTGGCTTATACAGAAGACCCGATTGTTTCGGCAGATGTAGTGGGGAACCCTCACTCTTGTATTTTCGACGCCCAGCTAACTACTGTACAAGGCCATTTGGCTAAGGTGGTAGGCTGGTATGATAACGAAGGCGGCTATGCCCAACGTATTGCTGACTTGATCGGTCGATTAGGGTAGTGAGAGATCATTGTATTATTGAGTGATTTGGTGATGGCGTGACTTTAAAGCTGTTCCTAGGCTTGCAAGAGCACTGTTTTAAATATTTAACAGAATATTAGGTGTGTTTTACAAAGTTCTCAGTACTTTTTTGCTTCTAATCAATGGTCTACGCGAACAGCTTCGTTTGCATTACCTCGTCTAAAGTAGCCTCAAAAAAGGCTTGATGGATGTCAAAAACGGGCTCTCCTTGCGGTTTTACTTTAACGTAGGTGCCATCTTGTTGCATTAGATAGGCATTCACGTTATCTCTCAGATTATAAGCCAATATGTTAATGACTTGCTGCTTGGGTACAGGGCTTTTGATGATGAACAGGGATTCGATACGTGCCTCGAAACTTCTTATCATGATATCTGTACTTCCAACATATACCTTGGGATCGCCTTGATTGTGGAAATAGAAAATACGGGCATGCTCTAGGAAGGCGCCCACAATGGAACGTACAGTAATATTACTACTCAGTTCTGGCTTTTCAGGGCGCAAACAGCAAATTCCTCTCACAATAAGCTGAATAGGCACGCCCGCTTGTGAGGCTTTGTACAGCTCTTCAATGATGGCTTCATCTTCTAGCGCATTCACCTTGATGACAATACCACAGGACAGGCCTTGGCGTGCGTTTTGGGCTTCTTGGCGGATGAAGGCAGTCAGCTGTTTACGGGTGTTGAGTGGTACTGTGATTAGGGTTGCATAGCTTTGAGGCAGCGAGTGACCCGTAATGGTATTGAAGAATTCAGCAACATCCTGGGCGTAAGCTTCATTAGTGGTCATCAGGCTAACATCAGCGTATCTTTTAGCAGTTTCTTCGTTGTAATTGCCACTCGAAAGATGAATATAGCGGGTGACACGCCCTGCCTCCCTACGCACGATCATCATCATTTTGGCATGAGTTTTTACACTCCCCAAGCCATACATCACAAAACAACCTGCTTGCTCCATCTTGCGGGCCTCTTGCATGTTGTGCTCTTCATCAAAGCGGGCTTTGATCTCCACCAAAACAGACACGTGCTTGCCACATGCGGCCGCCTTGCACAAGGCAGTCGTAACAGCCGATGCTGAGGCCAAGCGGTAAATGGTCATCTTGATGGCCAGTACGTGCGGATCTTCAGCTGCCTTCTCAATAAAATCGATGACTAAGTCAATGCTATTGTAAGGATGGTGTAATAGGAGGTCTTGCTGCTTAAGTACCTCAAAGAGGTCATCAGCGTGTAGGAGAGGGTAAGTAAGCAGAGGGACTGTAGTATAATCTCTGGAGCTATGATGCTGTGCCAGCTGCTGTAGTCTTGTCAGGTCCACGAGGCTTTGAGCAGGGACTTGAAAGACATTGTCTTCGTCAATATCCCATTGCTGTTTCAAAAGCGATAAAAGCGCTTGGTCGTAATGGACCTCTATCTCTAGCCTAACGACCCTTCCCTGATTTCTTTTTTTAAGTTTTCTTTTCAGTTGTTCTATGAAGTTGTTCTCCATGCCCTTTCCTTCTTCTAGCGAAAAATCGCCATTGCGGATGACCCTGAAAAGGGTACTAGAAAGAATGCTTATGTTCTTAAACAGCGTGGGTAAGTGGAACCGTACTATCTCCTCAATAGGTACAAACCCAATGCCATCGCTGCGGTTGAGTGGGTAGAAGCGAGGAAGATTCTGAGGAAGCTGTACAAAGGAAAACTTCTTATTGGCTTGTTGGTCAGTAGGATCATAGGTGACTACCCCTAGCACTAATACCCTATTCATGATGATGGGAGTGTCATGATGGCTGTCGAACACCATGGGCGTGAGCATCGAGAAGAGCGTTTCGTTGAAATAATTGGCTAGCTGCTGCTGTTCTTGCTGGCCCAGGGTGGAGAGGTCTTGGAGTAGCACGCAGTGATCAGCCTTGCAGGCAGGGATCAACTTCTGCAGGAAGTACTCGTGCTGCTTGTTGAAAGTCTTTTTTGCTTTTAAAAGCAGCATACGGCGGAAAGACGCTGCTTGCCAGTCCCAATGGTTCTTCCACGTTCTGGGGTAGTCAATATAGTTATATAAACTACCTACCCTGATCATGAAAAACTCATCTAGATTAGTGGCACTAATCATCAAAAACTTGAGCTGCTCAGAGAGGCCATTTTCTGCTCTTACTACTTGGTCTAAAACGCGCTCGTTGAACTTCAACCAGCTAATATCTCTGCTGAGGTAACGCTCTGAGGGGCCAGGGGTTGCTTGTGCTGGAGCAGTACTTACGTGATTAGCCATTCATCAAACATCGATTTGAGCGTATTGAGCATGCTTCTCAATAAATGCCTTTCTAGGCGCCACCTCGTCGCCCATGAGCATAGAAAAGAGATGATCTGCCTCTGCAGCCGACTCTATCGTTACTTGCTTCAGATTGCGCTTGGCAGGGTCCATCGTAGTGGTCCAGAGCTGCTCTGCATTCATCTCTCCCAGCCCTTTGTAACGCTGTAAGTTGACCGCCTCTACCCTACCGTCCTGCGCCAAATTTTGCGTAGCGGCCTCTCGCTCTGTCTCTGTCCAGCAGTACTGGGCTTCTGTGCCTCTTTTTACCAAATAGAGCGGAGGAAGGGCAATGTAGAGATAGCCCCGTTCAATCAATTCCCGCATGTATCGAAAGAAAAACGTAAGGATAAGCGTACGAATATGGCTTCCGTCTACGTCTGCATCGGTCATGATGACGATCTTATGATAACGTAGTTTTTCAGTATTTACTGCTTTGGCATCTTCTTCAGTGCCCAAGGAAACGCCCAGGGCAGTGATCATGTTTTTGATTTGTTCGTTTTCGTATATTTTGTATTCCTGCGCTTTTTCTACGTTCAATATTTTGCCTCTAAGGGGTAGAATGGCTTGGTACTTTCGATCTCTCCCTTGCTTGGCTGTGCCTCCTGCTGAGTCGCCCTCCACCAAAAAAAGCTCACATACTGTGGGGTCTTTGTCAGAGCAATCAGCAAGCTTACCTGGTAATCCGCTACCAGTGAGTACATTCTTGCGCTGTACCATTTCTCGGGCCTTGCGCGCTGCCTGGCGTGCCTGAGCGGCTAAAATCACTTTGGCCACAATGGTTTTGGCTTCTTTAGGGTGCTCCTCCAGATAATGTTGCAAAACCTCGCTCAAGCACGTGTCTACTGCGCCCATGGCCTCAGCATTGCCTAGCTTGGTCTTGGTTTGCCCTTCAAACTGCGGTTCAGCCACCTTGACAGAGATCACTGCAGTCAAGCCTTCTCTGAAGTCATCGCCTGTGATCTCTATCTTGGCTTTTTCTAATAGGCCTGACTTTTCTGCATAGCTCTTGAGCGTACGGGTCAGGGCCCTTCTAAAGCCTGCCACGTGTGTGCCGCCTTCGATCGTATTGATGTTGTTGACATAAGAAACCACTGTCTCTGAGTAGGAAGTGTTGTAGCTCAGGGCAGCCTGCACGGGAACGCCATTTTTTTCTCCTTCCACAAAAATGGGGGCATCGATGAGCTTCTCTCGTGTATTGTCTAAGTAAGCAACAAACTCACGCAAGCCGCCATCAGAGTAAAAAGTTTCCGCGGCTGCTTGGCCTTGTGCATCTTTTTCGCGTAGGTCTTCCAAAGAAATTTGAAGGCCTGCATTAAGGTAAGCCAGTTCTCGCAACCTAGAAGCAATGGTGCTGTAGTTATAGACCGTTTCCGTAAAGATCGTAGCATCTGGCTGAAAGTGGATGGTAGTACCTGTCAGGTCTGTGCTGCCGATCTCTTCGACACCACTCATTGGGCTGCCTTTTTGATACGTTTGTTGGTAAATTTTGCCGCCTCTGTGGACAGTGGCGGTCAGATGGGTAGAAAGTGCATTGACACAAGAGACGCCTACTCCGTGCAGACCTCCAGAGACTTTGTAGGTGTCTTTATCAAATTTGCCTCCAGCATGCAGGACCGTCATGACGACCTCTAGGGCAGATCGCTTTTCCTTGGGATGGATATCTGTCGGAATGCCCCGCCCATTGTCAGTGACCGTAATGGTATTGTCTTCATGCACCTGCACCTTGATCTCCGTGCAGTAGCCCGCTAGTGCTTCGTCGATGGCATTGTCTACAACCTCCCAGACAAGATGATGGAGTCCTTTGACGCCCACATCGCCAATGTACATGGCAGGTCGTTTGCGAACGGCTTCTAGACCTTCTAGTACTTGTATATTCCCTGCAGAGTATTGATGACTAGGGGCTGTTACTGACTTCTTCATAAAAGTGTTTTTAATGTCGCAAAATACGCAATTTTCTTCAATGATCGCTCTGTGGAGGGCTTAGCGGTTCGTTTGCCTTTTTACTTGAGCGCCGAATCATTCAGATTGAGAACTACGGATCAACTTGATATCACAGACGACGCATTACTAAAGATGATCACAGAGATCAGGAACGAAATGGATGATGAGCTTATAGTCAACATGTAGGGTAGTCCACAGCGCAAAGAGGGCCCTTGCAAGCACCTGGCATGTCTCCCGAAATCCACCCTTGTCCCAAGTCATAGGCTTCAAAATGAATCTACCTTTCGTTGGGGTATTTACTCCCCCCCTTGAGCTTGTTAAAGCGACAATGTCCTGCGGCCCTTGTGTGGTGATTCACACATTAATGCTCGGGCTGGCACATTTAGTCGACCCTTAGGGACAGCTGATTTACACTTAAAAATGATCCTTCTCCTGTTTTTTGGTTCCTTTTGCTGACCACAGGTAAAACTTATGGTCAGCTATTTTTTTGCATCGTCAAAAAAAGTAGCTAAAATATCTTACCGTGAGGGTGCTCGTCTGTTAGAGTCAGTTGATCATGATCCTCTTGAATCCAGTTTCGTCTTTGAGCTTGGTCTATTTCTTCAAGACGTTGGCTAAAAAATCCTTCTCAATAACGAACTGGCCTATTTTAGCATGGAGCTGTTTGGTCTCCTGTTGATTGTCTGTCACCTTATCGTTGCTAGCAAAGAGTTGAGTCAGTCCCAAGGTAGCCTCTTTCTTCCACTTGCCGACTAGTCTCCTATCAATGCCATGTTGATCAGCCATCTTTGGTAAGGGAGTTCTTCTTTGAGGACTTCCAAGGCCACGTGCTCTTGAAAGAAGGTGTGTAATTAATTCTCTGTTTCATAGTGGTCGCTTCTAGTTTTTTTGAAGTAGCTCGCCTTTAGCTTCTCGTTCTAAATTTGAGGTCTATTTGAAATCTCGCGCATACGCTGTGTACGATACACAGCGCCAAGGGATGCGGCTGCTTTCACAGAGCCCTTGTTTTGTAATAACTTCGCTGCGCAGTAGCTGAATTGTCTGAACAAAACGCCCTTGAGCGCCCTGTACTCCTTGAACTTCCTTTGCAACTGTTTAACTTGCCCGTCCTATGTATGATCACCGGTCCTACATTGGCTGGCGCTGCAGCTTAGGCACCTCATTGAGTACACAATACTTCATTCTATGTACATGCAACTTTTATCCAACACCACCATGGCAGTAACTACAGAGGCGCAGACCATCGCCCCTCCCCTACCAGCAGCTACGCTGCCCCCTGGCTGGCTGGCTCTTCCGTTTGTCACTTTGCTCTTGATGATTGCCACCGGACCACTGCTGTATGAAAAGTTTTGGCATAAGCACTACCCTAAAGTAGCCCTACTCCTTGCAGGACTCGTGATGGCCTACTACGTCTTGGTGCTGCATGATTTGCTGAAGCCGGTGGAAGCCATAGCAGAATACGTGCAGTTCATGGCATTGATCACCGCTTTGTACATGGCTTCTAGCGGCATACTTATCGAAGTGAATCAGCGAGCTACTCCTGCGATTAATCTAGCGGTGCTCTTTGTAGGCGCTGTCATAGCCAACCTGATCGGCACCACGGGAGCTTCGATGCTACTGATTCGCCCCTACATTCGGCTGAATCAGGACCGCGTTAAGGCGTACCACATTGTATTCTTCATCTTTATGGTCAGCAATGTAGGCGGTGCACTAACGCCCATTGGAGATCCACCGCTCTTTTTGGGCTTCCTTAGTGGCGTCCCTTTCTTCTGGACCCTGCAGCACCATCTGTCGCCTTGGCTGGTGGTGTTGTCGTTGCTAGGAGCCCTCTTTTATTACCTCGATACCCAAAACACAAGCCCTGCAGAGCAAGCCCAAGGAGGCTCAACCAAACCTTCTCTACAGCTGGTGGGCCAGCGCAACTTCATTGCATTGGGCCTTATCATCGGCACAGTGTTCATAGACCCTAATGTTTTCAGTTGGGTGCCTGTCTTGCATTATGGCCATCATACATTCTCTTTTGTGCGGGAGCTCATCTTACTGAGCATAGCAGGCCTCTCTTACTACTATGCAGACCCCCATGCTCTGCAAGAAAATGAATTTAGCTTGGAGCCCCTCAGAGAGGTAGCCTTGATCTTCGTCGGCATTTTTGGCACGATGATCCCCGCCCTGTCGCTGATAAGTGCTTTTGCAGGGTCTGAAACAGGCCGCAGCCTCATTACCCCCCACACACTTTACTGGGGCGCAGGCACTTTTTCTTCTATTCTAGATAATGCTCCCACCTATCTTACCTTTCTGGCCGCCAGCATGGCAGCTCAAGGCGCTGACGTGGGAGTGCTAACAGAGGTGCAGCAGTTTGCAGCTGGCAATGGAACCCCTCATTCCATCCTGCAGCTCAAAGCCATTGCACTCGCTTCTGTGTGCTTTGGGGCTATGACCTACATTGGCAATGGGCCTAACTTTATGGTCAAAGCCATTGCCGAACACCTAGGAGTACGTATGCCCTCTTTCTTTGCTTACATCCTGCGTTTTTCTATCCCCTTTTTGCTGCCCATCTTGGTGGTCGTGTGGTGGCTGTTTTTTTTCCTCTACTAGTCTATTAAGGAGAGCAGCCCCCATTGCATACACCCGATCTCGGGCGTTACATTTGTGATAGAGAACTATAGGCGATTCGTTCTTTACGCAGTAATATTGTTCTGTCGAATCTTCTTCTGTGCCATCCTAAACAAATGTAAAGGGTCTCTAAAAAGCCCACCCTGCGTAGGGTTCCTTCGCTGGTGCTCAGGATGATAGAGAGAGTCAGGGCCAAAATTCCTCTTTACTGTCATGTTGCGCTTTGGCGAAACATCTCTACAGGACCCTCTACGAAGCGGTCCTTTGCATTCGTTCAGGATGATAGTGAATAAGGAGCAGGAATGGTAGGCGAGTAGGGCTGCCACCATACAACACTGAGAAAATCAAATGATCATTGCTAAATGATAATTGATAGCTAAATGAAGAGGCTTCCGATTGGTATTCAGAGCATTGAGAAAATCCTTGGTAAGGGGGCGTATGTCTACGTAGATAAGACCCAATTTGCCCTGGAGCTGATAGAAGGCGATGCCCCGCACTACTTCCTTTCCCGGCCTAGGCGCTTTGGAAAGTCGCTGTTTGTGAGCACGCTCAAAGAAATTTTTTTGGGCAACAAAACGCTTTTTAAGGAGTGCCACATTTACAACAGTGGTTATGATTGGCCAACGTATCCTGTCCTCAGTTTTGATTTTGGAAAGATCGCCAATACAACCACAGAAAAGCTAGAAGCCCATTTGAGTGCTATGCTGACAAGAATGGGCTCTTTGCAAGGTATTAACACGCAAGGACCTTCCGTAGAGTTTCAGTTGTCTGTGCTCATAGAGGAGCTCGCTAACCAAGGCCCCGTTGTTGTACTGATTGACGAGTACGATAGCCCTCTAGTTGATAACCTCAAGAAGCCCGAGGTAGCAGAGGAAAATCGAGAACTACTCCGAAGCTTCTACAAGGTGCTCAAAAGCCAGGAAGAGCATATTCGCTTCACCTTTGTGACGGGGATCAGCAAGTTCTCGCAGGTCTCACTCTTTTCTGGGCCGAATCACCTCGATGACATTACCATGTATCCTCAGTACGCCACCATAATGGGCTATACCGAAGAGGAACTCATTCAATGCTTTGACCAGCATATTCAGGCCATCACTGAGGCACGAAATCAGCAAGGCCAGGAGAGCCCCGATAAGGAGGTACTAGCAGAGATCAAACAGTGGTATAACGGCTATCGCTTCTCAGAAGCAGAAAGCTACGTTTACAACCCTTTTTCCACACTCAAATTCATGGAAACGAAAAAGGCAAAGAGCCATTGGTACAGCACAGGCACGCCTTCGTTTTTGATTGAGCAAGTCAACAAGCATCCTGAGTCTATGGTGCCTCTGGCCGGCACAAGCGCTCGAGCTAGTAAATTGATGGACATAAGTAGCCTCGAAGACATCGACTTAACAGCGTTGATGTTTCAGACAGGATATCTGACCATCACAGGCTACAGCGCCGTGAGCCAACACTACCAGCTAGGTTTTCCGAACCAGGAAGTGCGCGAAGCTTTCATAGACTCGCTGGCCACGCATTTTGTCCCGAGGGATGCGGACTTTTCTGTCAAGAGCAAGGGAGCTTTGCAAGAGCAGAACCTGAGCGCGTTTTTTGCGCAGCTCGAGGTAGCGCTAGCGCGCTTTCCTTATCAGCTTTTCACTGAAGCGCAGGAACGCACGTATCACGGCATGGTACTGAGCCTGATGAGCGGAATGGGCTTGGAGGTGTCTGCCGAGCGCCCGAGCAGCCTGGGGCGTGTGGACCTACTCGTGGAGCTGCCAGCAACGACCTATGTGATGGAGCTGAAGCTAGACAGCAGCGCTGAGGCAGCACTAGCACAGATTAGAGAGAAGCAGTATTATGTACCACATCTGAGAAAGGATAAGGAAGTGGTGATCGTAGGGCTGAACTTCTCTTCTAAGACGCGTAATGTGGGTGGCTGGTGCGGGGAGCTACTGAATGAGCATGGTGAAGGGGTGCGTGTGTTGGCACCTGCGCCAGTGTGAAGCAAAAGCTGCAAGCCAGGAGCATTGTGCCAGTTAAGGGTGCAATCGCTCAAGCAAAAAATCAGTCAACTCACTTAATGATTCAATCATCACATGTTCAAAATTCGTCATCTGATGCAAGGCCTGGGGTTGCTATCCGGTGGAGTCTTACTAGCCGCCGCCATTGTACTGGCTGAGACCAAGCAAGTGGGTAGAACGTGTCAAGCCATTGACCTCCAAGTGGCAGGTGGTGGCACAGCGCAGCAGTTAATTAACCCGCAAGAATTGCTTCAGCAGCTTACTGCTTATGGCACTTTTCCTTTGGTTGGAAGGCCCTTGCGCGCCATTGCCACCCGCAGCGTTGAAAAAACCATTCAGGCTGATAATTTTGTGCGAGAAAGTATTGTTTACAAAAACTGGAAAGGTACGCTTAAAATAGCCATTCGACCGAGAAGGCCTATTGCTAGAATACTGTATCCACACCGAGCCAGCCAGTATATTGACGAAGAGGGGACGTTGTTGCCGCTATCCGACCATGGCACAGCGAGGGTGCTGCTGGTGGAGGCAGCAAGACTTGGTGGCGACAACAAAAACTTACAAAAGTATCCTTACGGAAAAGCACTTCTGGCCTTATTAAACTATATTGATCGCGATCCTTTTTGGCGCGCACAGATTGCCCACTTACGTATTGATGAACAAGGTAAAATTGTGATGCGTACGCAGATCAGCGACCAACGGATAGAGTGGGGCCAGCCAGAAAGGATCGAAAAGAAGTTCGCCAAGCTGCTGCTCTTTTATCAAAAAATTGTCCCTTACAAAGGATGGAATACCTACAAGCGAGTCAATCTGGAATTTGACCATCAAATAGTCTGTGAGTGAGCATGGAAAATAAAAAAATCGTCGCCAGCCTAGATATAGGCACTACCCAAATCTCTGCACTTGTAGGCAGAAAGAATGAGTTGGGCCAGCTAGAAATTCTGGGCTTAGGTACAGCAGCTTCTGAAGGCGTAGTCAGAGGCGTGGTGAACAACATTGATAAAACTGTGGCGGCCATTGCCCAAGCAGTGAGCCAGGCAGAAGAGGCGTCTAATATCGATATCAATGTCGTCAACGTGGGGCTGGCAGGACAGCATATCAAGAGCACCCTACATCGCGGTAGTATTACGCGCGAGGCAGTGGACGAAGAAATTACCGTGGAGGATGTGGCCAAGCTCACCAGCGATATGTATAGGATCGTGACGCCACCAGGTAGTGAGATCATCCATGCCACGCCTCAGCACTACCTGGTCGACTATGAAGCAGGCATCAAAGACCCCGTGGGCATGTCAGGCGTCAAGCTCGAAGCCGACTTCCATATCATCACGGCACCCACCGGTGCCATTAACAACGTGCACAAGTGCGTCAAACGGGCAGGTTTAGAAGTAGACAGTCTGATCCTAGCCCCCTCAGCAGCGAGCCTGGCGGTGCTGAGCGACGAAGAAAAAGAGGCCGGCGTATGCTTAGTAGATATAGGCGGAGGAACCGTAGACGTGGCTATTTTTCAGGAGGCTATCTTACGCCACACCGCGGTGATTCCTTTTGGGGGCGAAGCCATCACAGCAGACGTTAAGCAGGGTTGCAGCGTGATGGACCCACAGGCAGCACTGCTCAAGACCAAGTTTGGCAAAGCCATTGCAGAAGAGGCCGGCGCCCATGAGTTCGTTACCATTCCAGGGCTCAGAAGTCGTCCTGCCAAAGAAGTATCGGTGCGTAATCTAGCCCACATCATCGAAGCTAGGATGGAAGAAATCATCGAGCTCGTCCACACAGAGGTGATCAATGCAGGGTTCCAAGGTAAGCTGGCAGCTGGCATAGTCATTACAGGAGGAGGCGCCCAACTGCAGTACGTACAGCAGCTGTTTGAATACATCACAGGCATGGACGCTAGAATTGGCTATCCTAGTGAACATTTAGGGCCCAACAACAGTGAGGTGCTCAAAAACACTACCTATGCTACAAGCGTAGGGCTGGTATGGGCAGGATTCAGAGCACTGGACTACAGAGAAGAATATTACAGAACTACTAAAGGGATGAGTAGTGCGGCCAATCAGCACCGTAAAAAGCAAGCCAAGGAGTCTCCAGATTTCTTTCGCAGGCTATTCAACAAAACCAAAGGTCTTTTGATGGACGATTATGATGACAAGGGCGACTATCAAGGCTGATTTCGCGCTTTTGTATAAATTATTCATGAAGCCATTGCGCTATGGAAAAAGGCACGTATAAATTTGACTTACCTACCCACCATCGGTCCATCATCAAGGTGATCGGTGTGGGCGGTGGAGGAAGCAATGCCGTCAACAATATGTACAACCGGGGCATCAAAGATGTAGCCTTTGTGGTTTGCAATACGGATGCACAAGCCCTTGCCAACAGTCCTATCCCCAATAAGCTGCAAATTGGCGTTCAGCTGACAGCCGGCCTGGGCGCTGGGGCCAATCCTGAAGTAGGCAAAAATGCTGCCCTAGAGAGCAAAGACGATATCAAAACGCTGCTCAGTGATGGCACTAAAATGGCTTTTGTAACGGCAGGCATGGGCGGTGGCACAGGCACAGGCGCGGCCCCTGTCATTGCTGAGATGGCTAGAAAGCTAGGCATCCTGACCGTAGGCATCGTTACGCAGCCTTTTTCTTTTGAAGGCAAGAAAAAGCTACAGCAAGCGCAAAAAGGCATTGAGCAGCTGCGCCAACACTGCGACACTGTACTCGTGATTCTCAACGATCGGATCAAGACGGTTTTGGGTAATCTCTCGATTGGCAATGCCTTTGCCCAGGCTGACAACGTGGTGACTACTGCAGCCAAGAGCATTGCAGAGATTATCACCGTGCCTGGCTATGTGAACGTAGACTTTGAAGATGTCAAGACTGTCATGAAAGATGCAGGGGCAGCGGTGATGGGGTCGGGCCAAGCAGAAGGAGACGAGCGAGCGCTCAAAGCAGCAGAAGCTGCACTAGCTTCGCCACTGCTGGACTACAAAGACATTCATGGGGCACAAAAGCTATTGCTATCAATTGTTTCAGGCCAAGAATCTGAGTTGCAGATGGATGAGCTTACGGCTATTACTGACTATATCCAAGACCAGATTGGGGCAGATGCAGAAATGATCTTTGGCCATGGGTCTGACTCACAGCTCAAAGAAAGCATTCGAGTGACGGTCATTGCCACAGGCTTTGCCAAAGAAGAGGACCCAACGGTCTCTGAACTCTCTTCTACTGCATTCCATCATACCCAGGCAAATAATACGCTTGACCCACTAGAAGACCGACTAGCTGTACGAGATTCAGCTACTAGGCGTGTCAGAAAGACACGGAAGAAAAGCATTGAAACGGCTACACTTCCTCTACCCTTTGAGCCCCTAGAGCGCAAGAAGCAGCACCTTTACCAAAAAGCGCAGGAAAGAATCGGAACCTCTACAGCGCAGTCGGTAGAGTCATTAAGCGAAGCACAAATCAAAGAGTGGCTCGAAGTGCCGGCCTATCTCAGAAAAAATGTCCCACTAGAAGCTGTAGATACTTGGTCTGAACAGGAGGTGGTGCGGTATCATCTTCATGGTGAGGGTGAGGGTGAGGGCGAGGAGGAAGAGGATCATAGATAAAATTTTTGATTGTTAAGCGTATCTCTACTGTGTTGGTTCAACCAGAATACTGCTACAGCATTGTGCTAGCAGGTATACTTATCAATGGCTGAAAGTCCGAGAGCCTTTATTCTGGGCCATTGCGTAAACAGACGATACTATGAGTAGGGCCTCCAAAAAGTCTCAAAAGTCTCAGCCAAGGATGCCCCTTTTGGCTGCCCTACTTTTGGGGGGCATTATAGGGTATGAGACGGCTACTTATTTTCCTGTAGAGCAGGCTCCACTTTTTGCAGAGCATGCTGATGTGCAAGTGCGCTTTAGTCCAGGAGGACATTGTACCCAATGGGTAGAGGAGACGATTGCTAAAGCGCAAAAGACCATTCTGGTGCAAGCTTATTCTTTTACTTCCCTTCCTATTGCTGAGGCGCTCATTGCAGCGCACCAAAGAGGCGTAGTAGTCAAGATATTGGTGGATCGGTCACAGCTGACGGGTAAATATACCCAGGTGCAACGCGTGGTAGACCGAGGCATTGCTGTGGCAGTAGATAAGGTGCCAGGCATTGCCCACAACAAGGTGATGGTCATTGATAATGATTATGTACTTACTGGTTCCTTTAATTGGACCCGAGCCGCTGAGACCCGCAATGCAGAGAACCTGATTCTGATCAAGGGAGAGGAAGTGAACCGCATCTATCGAACCAACTGGGAGCAACGAGCAAGCAGTGCGTCTGCAGTCAGCTTCTGATTATTATAGCCTACTAAAGAGCTGCACTCGGCTTTATAATAATTTTGTTATATTCAAGGCGTTTTTCTGTTATAAGAAAAGTGCTCGAACTAGATTGAACACCAAATTCAGTTGCCCACATCATTACACAGAACAGGCAAAAGATAAGTTATGACTCTACAAACACTCATTCAATTCCTGATTAAATACATAGACGTTCTCATTTTTGGCGGCTTCTTGCTATTAAACCTGATCGTGGGATTACGGTACCGAGGAGGGAAGACAAGCTTTCAAGAATATGCTATAGGAGACAAAAAGTTTTCTACTGCTACGCTTACTGCTACCATTGTGGCCACTTGGATGTCGGGAAGTGCCTTATTTATAGATCTGGAAGAGACCTACAGCAAAGGTCTCTACTACATCATAGCAACAGTGGTGGGAAGTACCGCAGGTCTACTGATCACGGGGCGTGTGATTGGTCCGCGTATGGGTAAGTTTTTGAACAACGTCTCTGTTCCAGAGTCACTTGGCAAATTGTACGGTAAACGTGTACAGGCCATTGCTGGGATCGGTGGTGTACTAAGCACCATGGGTTACATCGCCATCCAATTCAAAGTTATTGCCAATACCTTATCAATTCTACTTGGCTATGACAGCCCCTGGATAACTGCTATTGCTGCTACTACTATCATTCTTTACTCAGCTTCTGGAGGAGTCAAGGCAGTGACTTTTACTGACGTCATTCAGTTTTTTACGTTCGGGAGTTTACTGCCCGTACTGGCACTGGTCATTTGGAACAACCTGGAGGATACCAACCAGGTGATGCACGTACTTAATACCAACCCGCTTTTCAGTTTCAAAAAGGTGGTAAGATGGTCTCCTGAGTTCATGGAAACGCTTATCTTGATATGTTATTTCAGTTCTCCTGACTTACCTCCTCAATTGTTTCAACGCATAGCCATGGCCCGTGATGTTACACAGGTAAAGCGCTCACTTACCTACGCAGCGGCAGTGTGCTTGGCTGTAGAGTTTTGTATGATGTGGATTGCTATTTTGCTCTTGACTGATCGGCCAGGTTTGGAGCCCAGCCAGTTGGTAAACTATATGGTAAACACTTATACTTACCCTGGACTCAGAGGCTTTCTTGGGATAGGAGTAGTTGCCTTAGCGATGTCTACTGCTGACTCGTCCCTGAATTCATGTGCTGTACTCGTTGCCAATGATATTTTCCCTCCAAAGGAATCCAAGCGAGAAAGCTCATTGACTACAGCCAGATTATCCACGCTTGTACTGGGTACAGGAGCAACGATTCTAGCTCTATTTGTCCAGAATCTTCTGAGTTTACTTCTGCTCTCTGCTAATTTTTATGCACCTATTTTCGTTATTCCTATGTTACTAGCCATATTCGGATTTCAGACTAGTAGAAGGGTAGTTTTCATGGCCATGGCAGTAGGGTTTACTACTGTAATTGCTTGCCTTGCTTACTTTCAAAGTGTTAATAGCTTTTTTCCAGGCATGCTGGCCAATTTAGTAGTGATGCTGAGTGCCCACTACTTGCTGGGGGAAGAAGGAGGGTGGGGCAATAACCCTGTCAAGGCAAGCAGTGACGCCCCTGAGTCAAAGACCTGGCAAGAATGGCTGGCCGAAGCCCGAGAGTTCAATCTCTATAATTACTTGGAGCGTACCTTACCTATCCAGGATTATTTCTATAGCTTGTTTGGGTTTTATATCCTTACTGCTACTTACGCCTCATTTTACCTTTTGCCCAATGAAATCATTGGGCAATGCATAGGCATCTATCAAGGCATACAATACTCTGTGGCGCTCCTTACGACCACTTTCCTTACCTTCCCTATTTGGCCTAAAGTGTTGCAGCAGCGCCGCTTCCTCACCTGGATATGGCCCTTGAGTGTGTTTTACACCCTTTTCTTCGTGGGAGGAAATATAGTCATTATGAGTGGTTTTGCAGTTCCTCAAATGCTCATCTTAGCGCTTAATTTTGTTATGGCTGTGCTGCTACTCCAGTGGCAACTGGCAGTAGGAATGGCTATAGTTGGAGTGTGGAGTGCTGTCATATTTTTTAAGCAATGTACAGGCTGGGCCAGTCTACCTGGGGATTTAGGTACGTTGCAGTTCAAAATTGTCTACGGCTTGTTGCTACTGAGTAGCTTCCTTATTGCACTCTTCAAACATAAAGAAGTTTACAAGTTTCTAGAGAGACGTAATGAACTGCTCACCACAGAACGTGAGATGACCAACGAAGAGCTGGTTCGAGTGCTGCATCATGAAGAGCGTTTTTTCAGTGAAGTCGCTACTGCGGGCAGTGATCTATTAGAAGCAGTTGACAAAAAAGTAGAGAATTTTTCACAACAAACGCGGCAACTCATTGACACCCACCAGACAGCAGCGGTGAGTGATGCCCTGCGAGAGGTCAAGGGCGCTTTGCGAGATACTATGGACTATCTACGCAGTGTCATCTACCGCACACAGAGTCATATTCGATTAGAGGTAGAAACCATATCCTTTAGCGATCTAATAACAGAAGCCCTAGAGGTGCTAGAAGCGCAAGAGATAGTAGATAGGCCCCGACCCATTGTTAAATACCTTGCCAAGGACCAAGAGCTGCAATGCGATGCTACCAGAATACAACAGTTGCTCGTTAATGCCTTGTTTTATGCTCAGCAGCACGGTCATCCTCAACAGTCCGTCTTGTTGGGTATTCAAGCAACGACGTTGGGCTACCCTATTCCTTCTGTCAAGAACCATATTAAAGAAGTAGATGCACTGTGCATTATGGTAACTAGGGCAGAGACATTGCCCATCTCCAAAGTACTGTACATGGGAGCAACAGGAAGAGCTTCTTTTCATATCCCACAATCCACAGAGGATCTAGCATTGTTAGATAACCAACGCATTGTAGATGCCCACTATGGTGCTACAGAGCTGATCGTCAGTGATGAAGGGCTGGTCCAAGTGTACGTCATCCCACTGCGTTTGCGCGAAGTAAGACCCAAAATGATGGACATTCCGCAAATGGAAATAGGAGGGATAGGAGAAGCTTCTCAAGAAGTGCTTCCAGAAGAAACAGCACTGCTGACAAGATTTGAGAAAGAGGCACATATCGATATAGAATTAGCAACAAAAGCTATTCAGATTATCAAAAAATATCATGGGCATGCGAAGTATAAGTCAGGAGAGCCTTTCTACCTACACCCCATTGCTGCTACGGAGATATTGCTAGACTATACGCAGGATTCAGCAGCTATTTTAGCTACCTTACTTCACGACACAGTTGAAGATACAGCGCTCACATTGGCAGAGATTGGGACTATCTTTGGCGCTGATGTGGCCGCTATCGTCAACAAAGTAACCCATTTAGAGGGGCAGTTTCAGCGTATTCACGTGGATGAGCACGAGGACATTCATCAGGTGCTGGAAGAGTCAGACACGCAGGTGCTTCAAGTGAAGCTCGCAGACCGTACGCATAATATGCGTACTATACAAAGACACCCTCGGATCGCTAAGCAGAAAAAGATAGCTGAAGAGACCTTGCATTTCTTTGTGCCCATTGCCAAGCACTTAGGACTCAAACAGCTCGAAGAAGAATTACAAGGAATGGTCAACGCTGTGATGAGCAAGTAGGGGCAGTTTATTTCTTGCTTACTCCCTCATGCAATAGCGCAGACATGAAGAATCATCTGTTTATCACGTTAACTGATTTATTGACTTACCTTAAGTGACCTCTCTCAATGGACCTATTTCGTCCCATTGAACACACGAAAAATATCGCTGCGCAGCTCACACTACGCAGCGATCCCTTACCAAGCCCAGCATGGCAGTCCCAGTGCGTAAGATGAGTTATTAAGTGATTTGGGACTATTTGGCAACAGCCTTGCTTCGATATGGTTCAGCATGACAGAACGGACAACAGGATATCCTTAGATGACTTGAGGCTGTTATGGTGTGTCCCCAATGCGCTCTGATAGCATTTAAAGAAGTGCCTTGGCAAGCCTAGAAAAAGCTTTAAAATAACGCAACAACTCAATGAACAAATAGAGCCTGATGACTAGATCACTCCATTCCTAAATATGGATGTTTAGTCTCTCCTGAAGTCCTGCTTTATCGTTCACTCCCATGATTTGCTCCACTACTTCCCCGTTCTTGAAGACAATGAGCGTGGGAATGCTTTTGATGCCATATTTTGTAGCCATGGCTGGGTTTTTGTCTACATCTAGCTTGCCAATCGTGATACGCCCCGCATAATCATTGGCCAGCTCGTCAATGATGGGGGCGATTCTTTGACAAGGAGGACACCATGGAGCCCAGAAGTCTACCAATACGAGTGGATGGCTTTGGAGCGTGCTATCGATGTTATCGTCTGTAATTTCTAGTGCTTTGGTCATAGTATTGAATTATTGATTGGGTTAGCCATTTATTTAGATCATTTGATTACTAGGTTATCTAGGGTAGGTAACCAGCCCCTAATTTAGCAACCCTTTTGCTCTCCTATAAATGTCTCACGCCTGGAGCTGATAAGAGAGGCTAGGAATTTGTTTCAAAGTATCAAAAAAATCATTGGTAGGAGCAATACGGTGCTTTCTAGCTAGCAGGGTCACTTCCATGGTTTCTTGCACATCCGCAATAATAATCTGCAGCGGACAAGAGCCAGAATGCTGCTTCACAGCTTGCTCCAGCTGCGCTACAAAAGCCTCGTTTACTAGCTCCAGGGGCAAGCGCAAGGCAAGTTGCCTACCCTGCTTTTCCCTTACCTCGCTCAGTAGGCGCAGCGTACGAGGCCTAAGCTCCCACCCGTCTTCTTGTTGGTAGCGCTTCGCCACATTCCCCGCGATGTGTACAAAAGTACCCTCTTGCAACAGGTGTTGGTGCTTCAGGAAATCTTCGCCGAACAGCGCCAGGTCCAGCGTACCCTCGTAGTCTTCTACAGTAAACAGAGCAAACGGCTTTCCTTGCTTGCTTTGCCTGCGCTTGCACGCTGTGATGATCCCTGCCAGCTGCACCTCTTGGCTCCTCTTGGTCAGTACATTCTGCGTGTGGCAGTTGCAAAAACTCGTTAGCTCCACCCGGTACTGCTCCAGCGGATGGCCTGAAATGTAAAAGCCTACTAACTCTTTCTCCACCTTGAGGCGTTCTAGCTCCTCATAGGGCGCACAGTCGGCCACTTCAGGCCTTTTGTTCAGCTGGCTACTGGAGGTGTCGCCAAACAAAGATTGCTGGGCTGAATCTTTCTCTTGCCGCACTTGCTGTCCATACCGTATTGCTTTTTCGATCAGCGTGTCTTCGCCAGGCGCTGCATGCAGGTACTGCCTGCGGTGATATTGAGGAAAATTATCGAACGCTCCGGCCATGGCCAGGCTCTCTAGCGTCTTTTTGTTCACGGCTTTGTGCGAGACCCGCTCTGCCAGCGAAAAAATACTATCAAATGCCCCTTCTTCTTCTCGAGCCGCAATAATAGCCTCTACAGCTGCCGTGCCTGCCCCTTTGATAGCGCCCATGCCAAAACGAATCTGGTGCGCTTGGTTCACGTCGAAGTTGACTTGGCTCTCGTTGATATCAGGTCCTAGCACGGGGATACTTTGGCGCTTGCACTCCTCCATAAAGAAGGTGATCTTTTCTATATCTCCCTGGTTGTGCGTCAGCACAGAGGCCATGTACTCGGCCGGATAGTTGGCCTTGAGATAGGCTGTTTGGTAAGCCACCACAGAATAGGCAGCCGAGTGTGAGCGGTTGAAGCCATATTGGGCAAACTTTTCCATCACTCCAAAGATCTCCAGGGCTTTGGCCTTGGGGATATCGTGCTTTTCTTTGGCTCCCTTTACAAACACATCGCGCTGTTTGGCCATTTCGTCGGCCTTTTTCTTACCCATGGCCCTGCGCAGCAGGTCAGCAGCGCCTAGTGTGTAGCCTGCCATGATCTGGGCCGTTTGTATGATCTGCTCCTGGTAGACCATGATGCCATACGTATGCTTCAGGATATCTTCTAGCAGCGGGTGCGGATAGTCGATTTTTTCTTGGCCATGCTTCCGGGCAATAAAATTGGGAATGAATTGCATAGGCCCTGGCCTGTTCAGCGCATTCATTGCAATCAGGTCTTCAATGTTGGAGGGCTTGAGTTTGGTGAGCCACTGGCGCACACTGTCGGCCTCAAACTGAAATGTAGCAATGGTATCTCCTCGTTGATACAAAGCAAAAGTCTTTTCATCGTCCAGCGGAATCTGATCGATGTCAATGGATTCGCCATGGTTTTTCTGAACCAAGGCCAGTGCATCCTTGATAATGCTCAGTGTTTTCAGCCCCAGAAAGTCCATCTTCAGCATGCCCATGGTTTCTACCACAGAGCCGTCGTACTGCGTAACAAACAGGTCTGCATTTTTATCTGACTTGACTGGGATATAGTTCATCAGGTCATCTGGCGCAATGATTACTCCAGCAGCATGAATGCCGGTGTGGCGTGCAGAGCCTTCGAGCGTTTCGGCAAAAGCCAAGACTTTGCCTGCTGGCGCCTCCAGGTCTTTTTTCAGCGCTGCCAGCTCTGGTACTTCGGCAAAGGCTTGGGCTAGGGTAGTACCGGGTTTTTCAGGCACCATCTTAGCCATCTGGTTGGATTGGTCCAAGGGCAATCCTAGCACTCGGGCTACGTCGCGAATGGCTGACTTGGCGCCCATGCTACCAAAAGTCACAATCTGGGCCACTTGGTTCCTACCGTATTTATCCACCACATAGTCAATCACTCTTTGGCGGCCCTCGTCGTCAAAGTCAATGTCAATGTCTGGCATGGACACCCGTTCTGGATTCAGAAACCGCTCAAAGATCAAGTTGTAATGGATCGGATCGATGTTGGTGATGCCTGTGCAATAAGCCACGACAGAGCCGGCCACAGAGCCGCGGCCTGGCCCTACCACGACGTCGAGCTTGCGGGCGGCATTGATGAAGTCTTGCACAATCAAGAAGTAGCCTGGGAAGCCCATTGCTTGAATGACCGACAGCTCGTAGTTGATCCGTTCTTCTAGCTCGGCTGAGACCGTACCATAGCGCTGCTGCGCCCCTGCCAAGGCCAAGTGCTTGAGATAAGCATCTTGGTCCGTGAAGCCTTCAGGCAGGTGAAAAATAGGCATCAGAATGTCTCGCTCTAGCGAAGGCGTCTGGACCTTTTCAGCAATCTCTTGCGTATTTTCTAAGGCCTCGGGCACGTCGGCAAAGAGCTGAGCCATCTCTTCAGGTGACTTTAGGAAGAACTGATCACTGTCGAAACGCATTCGGTTGGGATCGTCGTAGTCTTTGCCGGTTTGCAAACACAGCAAGATGTCTTGGGCAGTGCTGTCCTTCTGCTCCACATAGTGCACATCGTTGGTAGCAATGACTTTGACTTGGTGTTTCTTCGCCCATCGGAGTAGTACTTCGTTGCACTGGTCTTGCTCAGGCAAGCCATGGCGCTGCACCTCGATGTAATAATCTTCGCCAAAAATGGATAGCCACTCCAAAAAGCACCGTTCAGCTTCTTTTTCGCCTCTCTTCAGGATAGCCTGGGAGACTTCGCTGGCCAGACAGCAAGTGGTGGCCACCAAGCCCTCAGCATGCTTTTCGATAAGTGCCTTGTCAATCCTAGGCTTGTAGTAGTAGCCCTCCAAAAAGCCCAGTGAGCATAGTTTGGACAAATTCTTATAGCCCACTTCGTTTTTGGCCAACAGCACCTGGTGGTAGCGCGCCTTGTCCTTGCGGTCGTGCATGTCAGGGGCTACATAAAACTCACATCCGATGATGGGCTTGATGCTTTCCTTGTTGGCTGCAGCTACAAAGTGCGGCACGCCAAACATGTTGCCATGGTCTGTGATGGCCAGGCTGTTCATCCCGAGCTGCTTGGCTTTGCCTACAAGGGTCTGGATTTTGGCAGCCCCGTCTAGCAGGGAGTATTGGGTATGGCAGTGTAGATGGCAGAATTGGGGCATGAAGGAATGAAGTACGCGTACTATGTGTTATCTTTTCGAAGCTTTGCTGACTACAGCAAAAGTAGAACAATGCGCGCTGCAGGGAAAGCTGCAGGGGCGAGAAGCAGTAACCATTTTTGAACAAAACATGACTACATATGGCTATGTCGAAATCCTTGTATAAAAGATTTTTTGCGCTTTTTCCTATCCTGCTCATGGGCTTATTGCTCTTGCAGCAGGCCTCTTGTGGTTCTGATGGTGGAGGAGATGGTGAGCCAACCTCCTCAGGCAGGGGCTCTTCTGGCCCACCAGGCAAAGAAGCAAAAAAGATTGATCCGGATAAGTTTGGGCTGGAGGTACAAGACAAAACTTCTAAAAACCGCTGCTTTGCAGAAGTAAAGATCACTCCCGGAAGTGCAGGGATGAAGCTTTCAGAACTATTTGTGACTGCCTCTGTAAAAGATGCTCAGGGAGAACTGAAAGGTTCAGGTGGAAAATCAAATAAAGGCCTCGAGTACACAGTTGACCTCAATGACAGAAGTTTAGGAGAGTTATGGCTTACAGGTAAAAACGGGGGCTTAGGGAAAGATAATACTGCATTTGAGGAAGGCAAACATGTTTTATTCAAAGTCGAATATAAACCAGCGCCAGGCACCAAAGCAGGAGAAAAATATACCCTCACTGTCACCGTAGAACGCAAAGGTGATCACCCTCATACAGAGACAAGAACAGAGGTGCTAAAAGCTCCGAGAGATGTTTCTAAAGCCAAGAACAGCGATAAAGGAAAGAGCAAGGGAAAAAAGTCAACTTGAAGGAATGGCCGCACAGCCCTTTCGGCACTCTAAAAGTATCAGCTAAGATACAAATACTGATGGAGCCTGCTGTTGACACCCCGACAAAAGCGATCGAGGAGCCTCTGGGTTTCTAAAGCTTAGTCCCTTTGCTTAATATTGCCGTTGTTAGGCAGTGGCAAAATAGTTTTAGCTACGCTTCTATACTTTCATAATAGATTTTCTTTGGGACTAGTAAGACTTTGTAAATCACTGGATTCCTCAATCACACAATGGGCTCGTTACGCAGCCCTACAGTGCAAACCCTGATTCCTTCCCTTGCGAGCGTGCTGCTGCCCCTGGGCTGCCCACAAGCGGGCAAGTGAGTGGACACCTGCACGACCACTCTTCTACTATGACTGCAGCTATGAGGCATAAAAAACGGTGTGCGTGGGCCAACGTAGCTCACCAAGACTACGTCCAATACCACGATAAGGAATGGGGCGTGCCAGTGCATGATGATACCCTACATTTTGAGCTATTGACCCTAGAGGGCGCTCAGGCTGGCCTAAGCTGGCTCACCATACTGAGAAAGCGGTCCGGCTATCGCCAAGCTTTTGCACAGTTTGACGCAGCAAAAGTAGCTGCTTTTGAACCCCTCCAAATTCAAGAGCTCTGTGCAGATGCCAGCATTGTCCGTAATCGGCTCAAGATTGAGGCTACGGTGCGTAATGCCCAAAGTTTTCTGGCCATACAGGCTGCTTTTGGCAGCTTTGATCAATATATTTGGCGCTTTGTGGGAGGGAAACCTCTACTCAATCATTGGCAGCACGCAGAAGAAGTACCGGCCCATACCCCCCTCTCAGACCAAATCAGCAAAGACCTAAAAAAGAGAGGGTTCAAGTTTGTAGGGAGTACAATCATCTACGCCTATCTGCAATCAGCCGGGCTAGTCAATGACCATACGGTAGATTGTTTCCGCTACCGAGCACTCAGCTAGTGTTCTACCAAGCGCTCAACGACTGTTGCAAAAAGTACCTTAGGGTCAGAATAGCTGCGCGCGCGGAGGGAGAGGCATTGCGCAAAGGCCCCAATGAAAAAAATGATTACTTTTGGAGTATATCTCAGCTAGACACAAACCTTATTAGACATGGCTACAAGAACTAATGAACCTCGGCAAGAAAGAGACAGTAACTTTGGTCTTCCCCAAGCTGAATTTAAACCTATAGAGCGCGAAGAGACCAACTGGCTCAGAATCATTGCCATTATGATAGGCGTTGTGCTGGCCATAGGAACAGGCATGGTCTATTGGTTCTTCTATCATTCATCTTCTACGGATCATCAAATAGACGAAGGAGTAGAAGCCTACGAACAAAAGGATATAGACTTCATAGACGACGATGCTGCAGAGCCCCCTCCTCTTGAGGAGAAGTTAGAAATAGAGCCACCAGTACCCACTAAACCCCAAAAAGGCACTATCACAAAAGTCAACACACCACAAGATATACATTATGTGGTAGCAGGGAGCTTTATAGATAGCGACTTGGCTATGGACCATGCTGAGCGATTGGCCAAGCAAGGAATCAATGTTACCATTATCGAACCCAAAGAAGGAGAGTTTTTCTTTCGCGTTGCCATCGAGCAAAAGAAAATATTCCACGAAGCCTATGACCAACTAAGAGAACTCAAGGCTACTCATGGTTCCCAACTATGGATTTTGAAATACTAAACACCCTATGAGCAGTTGCATAAGCTGGCTACAAGTGAATGTGATCAGCAATACGCTCCCACCAGAAGAAGGGAGCACCCATACGACCTCTTTATTGGCACTGCTCCTTAAAGGAGGATGGGTCATGGTACCTATCTTGCTGCTTTCTGTTCTGACAGTATATGCCATTATAGAAAGGCTAATCACACTTAGAAGATTAGCACGAGTACCTCAAAAGTGGATAGATAATATCTATGCCAGAACCTCAGAAGGAGACAAATCAGGAATAGAAGCACTGTGCGTTCAAAAGCACTATGCTATAGCCAAGATCATCCAAGCAGGCACGGCACAGTTGGATCAACCAATCAAAACCATAGAAGCGGCGATTGAAAACACTGGCCAGATGGAAGTCCACAAACTGGAAAGGAACCTCGCTTTGTTGGGCACCATTGCAGGGGCAGCCCCTATGCTAGGCTTTCTAGGCACTGTCATAGGCATGATTCAGGCATTCATGGCCATGGCCCAAGCCACCGATCAGGTTAGTCCCAAGTTGCTCTCTGGAGGCATCTACGAGGCCATGATCACCACCGCAGCAGGACTGGTGGTGGGCATTGTGGCCCACTTGGGCTATAATTACTTACTCATACGCATCCAGAAAGCGACACGCCATATTGAATATGCCTCTAACCAGTTTCTCACGCTTATAGAGCGCCGCTCAGCCTCTCAATAGCACGGAGACTGTTGAAAAGTGCACTTAATATGCTGTTAACACGTTAAAAATTGTTATTACAAGCCCAGAAGGAACTTTACAATCACGCAATCACAAAAGCGCTCAATAATACAACGGTCTTGTACCACCTAAGCCATGAAGCTTAGCAACCAACATCGCATCGATCCTCAGTTCAGCATGTCTTCCATGACAGACGTGGTCTTTTTGTTGCTTATTTTTTTCCTACTCACAGTTGCTTCGGTTACTCCTCAGGCTTTGCCCATAGACTTACCTGTCAGTAGCAATACTGATACCCTCTTGCCCCAAGTCAACGTGATGATCACTGCAGACCTCTGCTACTATGTGGACAACCAGCCGACCGACCGCGCACAACTAGAGAGCGTGTTGCAACAAAAACTGAATATAGACCAGCGTTTTGTATTGTTGCAAGTAGACAAGTCTGTCCCCATCGCACAGGTCGTCTACGTAACCGATATCGCTGCTTCACTCCATGCCAAGGTGGCTGTAGCCACCCAGTCTGAGTAATCATGGACCGTCTTAGCCCCCAAGATACGAACCACAGGTTAGCTCTGATCCTATCGCTGGGGTTGCATGCCTTGCTGCTCATAAGCGTCTATCACCTGTCGCTAAAGCAGCCAGGGACCACTTCTTCTGGCTATAGCATTGAACTCAGTACTGCACTAGGCCCGACAATGCCTGCCCCTTTTTCTCCACCTAGCGACCAGCCTGCTGAACAACCGCCCGCCAAGACCCAGCAAGCAGCCCAGTTGGCGCCAGCTGAGGCAACCCCTCCCCCACCTCCCAAAGACACTGTGCCTGCTCTGCAAGATGGGCCTGGTCAAGACACAACCCAGGAACAAGTCCAAGCAGCTTCTCAAGACACGCCTGAAGCAACTATGCAACCCAGCCCAGAAGAGCCACCTGAGACACTTGACGAACGGGGCCTGTACAAGGCCTCCTCTGGCAAGCAGGCAGGGGCCTCGTTAGAGCTGGCAGGATGGACCTGGAATGCAGTTCCGCAGCCACAAGATGATACCGAAGAAAGCGGCACCATTGTCTTTGAAATCAAGATCGACGACTTGGGAGAGGTGATCGCTGTCAAGACACTGGATAAAACTGTTAGCCCGCTGGTAGAAAAGATTTACAAAGAGGCTTTGATCAAGCTAACCTTTAGTAGAACCACTGATAACACCGGCTATGCCCCTACTACTACAGGAAAAGTCACTTTTATTCTTCGTGCACAATAGACCGCCATGGTCCAGCCAGTGAGGAGGTGGGTATTCCAGGGAGTGTTGTCAATCCATTTCTTAGTACAGAAAGTTTTCCTTCTGGATGCATACTCTTACCCATAAGTCGCTCAGCCACTATGGCTTTTTGAGCGCTCCTCTAGGCACCATTAGCCCCGTTTTTCGCTAGTTCATCCTCAAAGCATACAAGACTATTTTATGGCATAAGTGAAAAATTTTGTCTCATTTGGGCTTGTACCAGTGGGGGTTCGACAGCGCTACCTTCTCCAAGATATCTGTTACATTTGTCACTCCTAGGGACCCTACACTACAGATTAATTGCCATGAAGAAGCTCCCTATCGGCATTCAGAGTATTCGTCATATCCTCACCGAAGGGTATGTGTATGTCGATAAGACCCAATTTGCTCTAGACAGTGTCGTCAGGAGACGCCTAGCCATAAAGCTAGACATCTAATTTGAATAGCGGCCAGAAATGAGCTCCCTCTCTTGGCATACGTGTAGTAGTTGAAATTTAATCTGACATTGGTTAAATTGTCTAACAACTAAAACTCCTACAATTAGGCACTCACCTTACGCGCCCCTTCTTAATACGCCTCCTTTTGTCATGTTGAGCGCATCGAAACATCCCTACGAGGCCCACAGCACGCAGAGATTCCTTGCCAGGTTCGGAAAGACAAGGCCACTGCGTAAGGAGAGAAGTGCCCTTCTCTCCAAAGTTTCGTCCAAGTTGAGTAGGAGTTATATTCGCTCATTAACTTCTTTGGCGCACTGCACAACGCCACTGATAACTACTGCGCTTTTGTCCTAATAAACAAATAACTAAATGAATCAATGCTGCATAAAACCTCAGGCATTGTATTGAGCCACCTTAAATTTCGGGAGACCTCGATCATTGCCAAGATTTTTACTGAAGCTTTGGGGTCGCAGGCTTATGTGATTCATGGAGTAAGGACGCAAAAGCCCCGCTACAGCATGGCTCTTTTTCAGCCCCTCACGCGTTTGGACCTGGTGGTGTATCACAAAAAGCAAGTAAACCTGCAGCGGGTGGCCGAAGTGAAGTGCCATGCCCCTAACAGCCATATCTTGGGGAACCTCAAAAAAGCGACCATCGCTGTTTTTCTAGCAGAGCTTTTGACCAAAGTGATTCGGGAGGAAGAGCACAATGAAAGCTTGTTCCATTTTTTGTGGCAAGCAATAGGGAATTTTGAAGCTCAAACGACTGACTATGAGTTATTCCACCTGACTTTCATGCTCCAGCTGTGTCATTATTTGGGCTTTGGGATCAGCACGGCCCAAGAGCTTTACGCGCAGCTGCGTCGTTCAGGACAGCACTGGGAGATGCGGCAAGAAGCTATAGAAAGCTTAGCTAGTCTACTGGCTGGTGGGCCACAGGGACACGTTGCTATGGATAAGGCTACGCAAAGGAACATGACAGAGGCAGTGATCAAGTTTTATCAATTGCATATGGACGCATTGGACACCCTCCAGTCATTGAAGGTGCTCCAGGCGCTTGGCTAGCCTACTTTTAAGGAGCTTGTGTCTGTTCCCCTCACTCTCCAGCCTCTGCGATCATCTGCTCTCCTTTTTCAATGGCTTGCTCTATGGTGCCCACCAGGTTGAAGGCTGATTCAGGTAGGTGGTCTAGTTCTCCATCCAAAATCATGTTGAACCCTTTGATGGTGTCTTTGATATCTACCAGCACCCCTTTCAATCCTGTAAACTGCTCAGCCACGTGGAAAGGCTGTGACAAGAACCGTTGTACCTTCCTAGCTCGATACACTGTTTTAGTATCTTCTTCTGACAGCTCGTCCATGCCCAGAATGGCAATAATATCTTGTAGCTCTTTGTAGCGTTGTAGAATCCTTTTGATCCGCTGGGCCGTGTCGTAGTGGGCCTGGCCCACAATGGCTGGGCTCAAGATGCGTGAAGAAGAGTCAAGTGGGTCTACGGCTGGATAGATCCCTAGCTCTGCAATCTTACGAGAGAGCACAGTAGTGGCATCGAGGTGGGCAAAAGTAGCGGCAGGAGCCGGATCAGTCAGGTCATCTGCAGGCACGTACACAGCCTGTACAGAAGTAATGGAACCCTGCTTGGAGGAGGTGATGCGCTCTTGCATAGCGCCCATTTCTGTGGCCAGCGTAGGTTGATAGCCCACGGCTGAAGGCATCCTGCCTAGCAAGGTAGATACCTCAGAGCCTGCTTGCGTGAAGCGAAAGATATTATCGATAAAGAAAAGTACATCCCTGCCTTGGCCTTGCTCCATGTCTTTGCCATCTCGGAAATACTCTGCTGCCGTAAGCCCAGTAAGTGCTACTCTGGCCCTGGCCCCTGGCGATTCGTTCATCTGGCCAAAGATGAGCGTGGCCTGGGAGGTTTTGAGGGCTTCCTCATCGACCTGGGAGAGGTCCCAGTTGCCTTCTTGCATAGACTTCTTAAAGGCTTCTCCATAATTGATCACGCCTGCTTCAATCATTTCTCGCAATAGATCGTTGCCTTCTCGGGTGCGCTCTCCTACGCCTGCAAATACAGATACGCCCGAGTAAGCTTTGGCAATGTTATCGATGAGCTCCATGATCAGCACTGTTTTGCCTACTCCAGCGCCTCCAAAAAGCCCAATCTTGCCGCCTTTCACATAAGGAGCCAGCAGGTCGATGACCTTGATGCCTGTATAGAGTACTTCAGTGGTACTAGCCAGGTCCTTGAATGCAGGGGCATCTCTGTAAATAGGTAGCTTTTGTGTTACAGCAGGCTGTGGAATCCCGTCTATGGCTTCGCCCAGAACGTTGAAGAGTCTTCCTCTAATGGCTTCACCCACTGGCATGGCAATAGGAGCACCTGTATCAGTCACTTTCATGCCTCGCACAAGGCCTTCCGTACTGTCCATAGCAATGGTCCTGACGCAGCGTTCGCCCACATGCAGCTGGCATTCTAGCACCACCTTCTGGCCATCTTCTTTAGTGACTTCTAGTGCATTGAGGAGATTAGGAACTGTGGTTTGTTCGTCAAAACTAACATCGACTACGGGGCCTAGTATTTGGGTGATTTCTCCGGTGTGGGTCATTGATTATGTATATAATAAAGTTGGGTAGTGTCGTTGATTCATTGCTCAGCACAAAGAGCGCCCTCACTGGATCAGGAAGGGGGATGATGGTCAATTAGCCATCCATTAAGTCGCCTATCAATCACTCAGCATGTAGCATGGCATCTAGGCACAGAGTAGGTACTACTAACGGTCTGATTGCCTACACCATGTAGCTTCTACTCGTATATGCTGTAAAATTAGCACATAAATCCCTTTTCTTGAAATAGATGAGGTTTCATGGGCTTATTAGATTATTTGTTTGTTGGTCCATTTGATTATTGCGTTATTGATCATTTGTCTGATTATTCATTAGACTGTTGGTTCGTTGGGTTCATAGATTATTGAGTTATTGCCTCATTTGTTGATTGCACTATTTGTTCATTATAGTATCGGCAACGATTTTTTTCATCAGACACACTCGAAACTTCATCCTCCATCCATCGTAAGACCACTATGAAAAAGGTAACTATTACACTACTATGCTTTATGATGGCTACTCATTTTGTTCAGGCCAAGGTGTTTAGCATAGGTCCCCGTGCAGGGGTGAGTCTCTCGCAGCTTGCAGTAGATGAGGCAGCCAAAACGCAGTCTAGATTGACCTTCAAAGATCACTGGGGGTACCACGTAGGAGGGTTCGCTCGGCTCACTGTTTCTGTGTTTTACTTACAGCCTGAAATACTCATCACTGGGTCTGGGGCAAAATTTAGTCGCGCAGGGGAAGATAAGGAGCTCAAGCTAAGTTTTACCAAGCTAGACATACCTGTGTTACCAGGCATTTCCTTTTTAGGTATGAGAGCACAGATAGGTCCTGTCTTTAGTTTACTCTTCAGCGCCACAGAAGGGGGCAAAGATGTGAAAGAGCATTACCAATACGTCACGGTTGGATGGCAAGGGGGCTTGGGCGTTGATATATGGAATATGGTGATTGACTTAAAGTACGAAGGCAACTTGACCAAGTTTGGGGAGAAGATTGCTGGTGTCTACACGCATCATCGAAACCACCAGTGGATACTCAGCATGGGGGTTGATCTTTTCTGAGTCCACCCGTTTACTTAGAGCATGTATTCATGGGTTATAAAGTCTCTTAAGAAGTAGCATAGTGTGTGCAATCATAATTGTATTCCTTGCAGATTCAATGCTTCTCTCGTAATCTTTAGATAACCTTCGGTAAGAATTCAACCATCCGAATGTTCTTTCAACTACCCACCTCTGGGGCAGTATACTCCAACATGTGGATACTCGTTGGCTAATCTCTATCCGCTTTTTCATAACCTCACGCACGTAATACTCCGTACTTTTTCGATACCCCGCATCCGCACTCAAGCCTTGTAAAGAGGAGTATTTAGATACCGCCTCAGCAAAAATAAGACCTCCAATCACTGTGTCGTGTATATTGGCCCTATGTACTCGTACATGTAATAAATGGCCCTGCGTATCAACTACAATGTGACGTTTACGGCCTTTAATTTTTTTCCCCCATCAATACCTCGCTCTTGCGCAGCTCCTGCCGTTTTTACACTCTGTGAGTCGATGATCGCATAACTGGGATTAGATGCTTTCTGAGACTTTACTCGGCTCTTCTGCACTAAAGCATCCATTATCTTTTCCCATATCCCTCTTTTCTTTGCTCTGTGATAAAACGAACTGACAGTGGAATATGGGGGTAAGTCTTTGGGGAGCATTCTCCATTGACATCCAGTCTTAATAAGATAAAGTACAGCATTGACTAAAGCTCTCTTATTATACCGACTTCTGTTACCATAGTTGCCACATTGAAAATGATCTTTTATAGCCTCCCACTGATGATCATTTAGATCGCTTGCATAAGCCATATTACTATTCATATGTTTGTCAGCAAATCTATGTAAATGAATTCATGAATACACCTTCTAAGCTTATTGATTCATTGGTCTATTTGGCTATTTGTTTATTGGTCTATTTGGTCATTTAATGACCATTTATCAATGAGGACTCCGTCTATTCAACAATGACCTGTAAGACGATAACTTAGTAATCAAATGAGGCGATAAACAAATAATCTAACACCCGAATAAACACATAGATCAATAACCTTGTATCTTGCACAAGCAACATTAGGCCGAAGAACGCAGGGCATCATGGTGAGTATACAAGATATCGTCACTTATTTGGAGCAAATAGCCCCTCTTCCTTATCAGGAAGATTATGACAATGCAGGCTTGGTGCTAGGAGCGGCAGAGGCGCCAGTCAACGGTGTGCTGATCTGTTTGGACGTGACAGAAGCAGTGCTGCAAGAAGCAGTAGACCAACACTGTAATTTGATCATTGCCCACCATCCCATTGTTTTTAAGCCTATTACTCGACTCAATGGCAAGAATTATGTGGAGAGGTGCTTGATGCAGGCCATCAAGCAAGACATAGCTATCTACGCGCTGCACACCAACCTCGACAACGTAGCCCAGGGGGTCAACGCCCAAATAGCCCAAACGCTGGAGCTCCACAACTTGTCCGTCTTGCTCCCCCAACCCAGTGTGTTGAGTAAGTTGACCACCTTTGTGCCTCGCGCTGTCTTAGAGGAGGTGCTCCAAGCACTGCACGCAGCAGGAGCAGGACGTATTGGTCATTACACCCATTGTAGCTTTGTCTCTACAGGAATAGGTTCTTTCCAGCCTGCCTCAGCAGCTCGCCCTTACCTAGGCACCCCACATCAAACTGAAAAAATACAAGAAGAGCGCATAGAAGTGGTTTTCCCGACCCACTTAGAAAAGTCCCTGCTCCGTGCCCTGCGTGCTGCCCATCCTTACGAAGAGGTGGCCTACTACACCCATAAAATCGACAATACAGACGCACAGGTAGGGGCGGGCATGATAGGCGAGCTCCCGCAAGCATTGGGCGACGAAGCATTCTTAAGCTATCTCAAAGCCAAGATGAACCTGGCTTGTATTAGACACACAGCGCCCATCACCCGTCCTATCAAGCGCGTGGCAGTTTGTGGAGGATCAGGCAGCCACCTGCTCCAGACAGCCATCAGCAGAGAAGTAGATGCGTTGGTAACGGCTGATGTGAAGTACCACGATTTTTTTCAAGTGGAGGGACGCCTCCTCTTGGCTGACATCGGTCATTATGAAAGCGAAATAGGGACAAAAACGCTCATTTATACATTACTGTCCGAAAAGTTTGCTAATATTGCAATCGAGAAGTGTAAAACTGTGAGTAACCCGATCCACTACTTTTAACGACCTACATGGATAACCTCATCGAAAAGAAACTCAACGCCCTACTTGATTTACAAGCTATTGATTGCGAGCTGGACAATATTACTAAGATGAGGGGAACACTTCCTGAAGAAGCAGAAGATTTAGAAAAAAAACTCTCAGAATTACAGACCCAGCTGCAAAGCATGGTAGAAGAGGTTGACCATCTCGAACAAAGCATTGCCAACCATCGCATCAAAATCAAAGACACAGGAACGCTGGTCAAGAAGTATGAAGAGCAGCAAATGAACGTACGGAATAACCGAGAGTATGATGCCATTACCAAAGAAATAGATTTACAAGAGCTCGAAATTCAGCTGGCAGAAAAGAAGATCAAAGACACCTACGAACGCATAGAGGAGAAAAAGTTAGCTATAGAGCAGGGCCAAGCAGCTGTAGAGAAAAACAAGCAGGTGCTAGCCAGTAAACGAGAAGAGCTACAGACCCTGACAGCAGAGAGCGAAGGAGAAGAGCGAAAGCTGTACAAGCAGCGCAGCCAAGTAACCAAAAGTATTGAAAAGCGCCTGTTAGATACGTATGAACGGATTAGGAAAAATGTCCGTAACCGTCTTGCTGTTGTCACTATTAAGAAAGAAGCCTGTGGTGGCTGTTTCAACCAAGTGCCGCCTCAAAAGCAGGTAGAGATCAGAGAAAAGAAGCATATTGTTGCTTGCGAGCATTGTGGCAGAATCATTGCCGACGTCATTGATCCCCTCCCAGAGGGAGTGTAATAGTCAGTATTTAATCTGACAAGTAGATAATTTTAGTTAGCTCTAGCGTCTGCTAACTCATAACTGTCTGAGCTGCCCTTCAGGTGCATCAACTCATTATGCTTCTCCTCACTCAGGTGCTTACTTGAGAGCAACGTAGCCAACGGCCTCTTCCCATAACAATAACGCCCACTATGCACACGCTCCCCGTTGTAATAAGCTGTAATAGTCAGTATTTAATCTGACAAGTAGATAATTTTAGTTAGCTCTAGCGTCTGCTAACTCATAACTGTCTGAGCTGCCCTTCAGGTGCATCAACTCATTATGCTTCTCCTCACTCAGGTGCTTACTTGAGAGCAACGTAGCCAACGGCCTCTTCCCATAACAATAACGCCCACTATGCACACGCTCCCCGTTGTAATAAGCTAACCATACATCCAAGTCCGTCTGTAACTCCTCTACACTCCTATATATCTTCTTGCGCATAGCACAATCAAAGAACTCCTGCTTCATCGTCCTGTTGAATCGCTCGCATATTCCGTTGCTCTGTGGAGAATACGCCCGCCTCATGCTATGACTTATCCCCTCGACTGATAAAATCTGTAATGCACCCCAAAATTAGGACCAGAGGTTAAAGGAGAGTTTGATCTTAAACTTGCACTCAAACAGATCAAACTATGAGTCATAAAATCAGAAAAAGACCGCATTCTGCTGCCTTTAAATTCAAGGTAGCTCTTGAGACTATCAAAGCTCAAAGGACCGCTGCTGAGCTTTGCCACGAGTTTGGTATCGTCTCCAGTCAACTTTATGAGTGGAGAAAAAAACTCATCGATAAGGGAAAAATACTCTTTGAGAACCCTGATCAGCAACAGCTACCTTATGAGCAACACATTGAAAAACTTATGGCCACCATTGGGCGATTAAAAGTCGAAAACGATTTTTTGTCCAAATCGCTAGGCAGCAATCTTTGAAACACAGAAGACAAGCCCTTGCACAGCCTACGCCACAGTTAAGTCTAAGACGGAAAGCTGCCTTGTTGGACGTGTAATGCACCCCATCGTTAGGACCAAAAAGTAGTAAATCGTGAGGAGAGTTGTTCGTTGGCTAGCACTGGTTGGTTGAACATTTGATACTACTTTTTTTATTCTGTTTCCTGATCACTTCTATTCTCTCCCCTCTCTCCCCTTTGCTTGATAACCCCTAGCCCCTCTTGCCAAGCAAGCATAGAAACTCCTTGATAGAATACGCTATCTGGACTCTTGTAACCCAAGCTTTGGTCAGCACGAGTACTGTTATACCAACTTATGTACCCACTCAGACTCGCTCGCGCTTCCTGCACACTTGCATAACTCTTCAAATATACCTCTTCGTACTTCACACTGCGCCAGAAACGCTCTATCAATACGTTGTCACAACAACGGCCCGCCCCATTGTGGCTCAATACAATCCCCGCCTCTTCAAGGGCCTTGCGCCAGGCTGCACTGGTGAACTGACTCCCCCTATCTGTGTTAATGATCAGCGGTTGGTAACCACTGGACAAAGAGGCACGCAAGGCTGACAAACAGCTTTCTGTTTCCAGGAAGGGGGATAAGTCCCAGCCCATTATACGACGACTCACCATGTCAATGAGCGCTGTCAGATATAGAAAGCCTTGCTCCATTCGTAGATACGTGATATCTATCTGCCAAACATCATTCACCTTCACTGCGGGACGTTCTTTGAGTAAATAAGAAGAGACACTTGCCTTATGGTCCCTTTTCGATAGATTCTTCTTAGGATACAAAGCCGCTAGGCCCATCAAACGCATCAGGCTGAGTACACGTTTACCATTCACTTGATAGCCTCGTTGCCGAAGCAGTAAATGAAGCCTTCGATAGCCCATAAAAGGGTATTGTTGATAGAGGTCTCTGAGCTGATTCATCACTTCTACTTGATCATCTTGCGCTGGCTTAGATCGATAATACACCCCTGATCGATGCACGTCCAACAAGGCAGCTTTCCGTCTTAGACTTAACTGTGGCGTAGGCTGTGCAAGGGCTTGTCTTCTGTGTTTCAAAGATTGCTGCCTAGCGATTTGGACAAAAAATCGTTTTCGACTTTTAATCGCCCAATGGTGGCCATAAGTTTTTCAATGTGTTGCTCATAAGGTAGCTGTTGCTGATCAGGGTTCTCAAAGTGTATTTTTCCCTTATCGATGAGTTTTTTTCTCCACTCATAAAGTTGACTGGAGACGATACCAAACTCGTGGCAAAGCTCAGCAGCGGTCCTTTGAGCTTTGATAGTCTCAAGAGCTACCTTGAATTTAAAGGCAGCAGAATGCGGTCTTTTTCTGATTTTATGACGCATAGTTTGATCTGTTTGAGTGCAAGTTTAAGATCAAACTCTCCTTTAACCTCTGGTCCTAATTTTGGGGTGCATTACAGCATTCTGAAGCGCTCCCTCCTTCCGCGCATAACGCTCCCACAAAGAGCGCGCTAGCTTCCTATACAAACTGCTGCGGCTGCGGCTGCGCACCGCTTCTTCCATCCCTGTAGCATCATCCTGCCACAACGCACACAAGATCGATAGCTGCACAGGCACTGAGGCCATCTCCCTCAGCACTGACGCCCCTCTTAGTACCTCCAACAAGGCCTCCCCTTGCTCAGGCGCCCTCCTAAAGAAATGCCCCACATACGCCTCTATCTCCTCCTGCCCTAGCCCTGCATGCACCACCTCCACCGATGCTTGCTGACGCTCTCCTCTCACTCCATAGCTCCGAGACGTAGTCAGCAAGTGGTAGGGCGCTTCTGCCTCTTGCGCTTCCCTGACAATGGCCTCACTCGCTACAGGCCAGTCTTCCAAACCATCCAGCACCAACAGCGTTCGCTCACGCCTCAGCTCCTCACCTATCTGCAAGCGCAAGCGCTTGAACTGCACCTCATCCACTAGCTTAGGAAAGCAGGCATGGGCAATGGCTGTAGCCAGCGTCTCTTCGCTCCGATAATGGCTTCCATCGTACTTGGCTGCTTGCAGCGATCTGACGGGCAGCACATAAACTGCATCAAAAGTTGTATCTCCTTGGGCCCACCCATAGGCTAGCGAGTGGCCCAGCAGCGTCTTGCCTGTTCCTGCTTCTCCTGTTAGCAGCACCCTTTTGACGGCTTGCGCCTCTTCTGCTGGGCGCACACTTCTTGCGGCAAATAAGGCTGCAGGCGAGATAGCATCCCCTGCCACTCCTCCAGGACCCACTACCCGTAGCGCACAGGCCATATTTTCAATAGCGAGCTCTTCGTTCTCAAAAAATGTAGGCACCTTGCCATACTGCTGCTTATAGTGCTCCTTGAGCCAGGTGCGGGCTACGGCTGTCTCCATAGGTGTGCGGGCCAAGGCCTCTTGCGTCTCTTGTGCTTCTGCTTGTAGGCGCTGGGCGACCGCCTCAAACACTGGTCTGGCAGTAGGCCTCGCAGGCGCCCTATCCTTTGCTTCTTTTTCGCTGGCGCTGAGCCCTGCAGCTGTAAGGCCCGCTTGCAGCCTGACTAGCACCTCGTGATCGCTGCCCCAAGCCTCTAGACCCATCAGCGCCTCGAGCTGCGCTATGCTTTCGCTACGCACCCGCTCACTTGGGCTTTCCAAGGCCAGCAGGCTGAGCTGCTCAGCTACGCCATAGCGCAAGGCGCGGCGCGCACTATGGTCGCTCAGCGGCGTCTTCTTGATCGCTTCTACGCCCTCCAGAAAGGTCGCTAGCTCAGTCTCGTCTTCTAGACTCCTCAAGCTGGCCTGCGCCAAGGCCTGCAGCCAGTCATACCACGCTTCGGCCTGGATGCGTCGAGCGCGGAAGGCGTCGCTTAAACTCGCATAGCCCGCTTGAAATTCACTGGCCTTCAGGTTAAGCGTTACTAACCCGCGCACGCCTTGATACAGATGAAACACGCCTTGCAAGCCTTGGCCTGCCCGCTCTAAGTGCTCTTCTAGATGAGACTCTCTTCGCTCTAAGCGCTGCAGACTTTGCGCAAGCACGAGGCTATGGTACTCAAAAGGATAGTGAGATGACGTAGCAGCGACAGCTTTGAGCTGCTCTTGAAAGCGTTGGTAAAGCCCATCTACTTGCCCAGGGCTCCAGCTTCGTGGGTCAATTTGTCGGATCAGTACCAGCGTTCTATGCAAGGCATCAAGCACAGGGCGGTAGGTAGGATAAGTAGCTTGTGAAAAGGTGGCTTGACTAGGGTCTAGGCGAGCGAGGAGCGCACTGCCCAGCTGAATCAAAGCAGAGGGGTCGCCATTAAAGACAGTGGGATCGATCACCTGTAAGCTGTGGGCCAAGGCTTCGACCAGGGGTGTGTCGCCTGGCTGCTGCGCTGCAAGGGGCGTAGCTAAGCTCTGCCAGTAGCGCTCGAGGAGGTGTCTATTGGCAGGTGTGTTTTTTACCTCAGTGCGTGCCAAGGCAGCGTAATCTTCGATCGCTGCGGGTGTAAAATCTTTGCTCTGGGCCTGCTGATTAAACCAATCGATATAGCTATGAAGCCATTGTCGGAGGGCCTCTAACTGCTGCTCAGAGAGCTCTTGCGGGGTGTTGAGCAGCTTGACAAGAGCAGCACTGCTCTGCAGATCGGCTCTTTGTCGCATGAGGTCTTGGATGATGAGTAGAGGGGGGCGCTCCTGCTCAGGAGCAGGGACCAAAGCAGGAGCAGGCGCTTCTAGTAGAATGCCCAAGGTAGGAGCCTCTGTCTGGGTAGCCTTGTCTTCTTGCTCAACCCTGCGGGGCGAAGGAGGCCCGCTGGGCGGATCTAGTTCTTCTTTGCTTTCTGCTGCTGGCCTTTGAGAAAGAGGAGGCGGAGCAGCAGCAGGAGGTGGATCGGGTGGCCCTTGTGCTGTGAGCGCTACCGCTGGTGGAGCAGGCTGCGGGCTACTTCCAGAAAGGCAGTTCCCTCCGCCCATAAGGCCTATTGGGCCTACATAGACGATCCCTTCTTTAGGATATACATGGATGCGCTGCTTGCTGTAGGCTTCCTCGCTCTCCAGCCAGCCTTCTAAGCTGCGCCTCTGGTCCCACCTGACAGCCAGCCTTTGCTCAGTCCCTAGCCAGGGCGAGCTGACTGCAGCTTGCCAGGCCTGGTCTGCGTAGTAAAACTCTACGCGCTCTGCTTTAGCCGTAGTCAAAGCGCGTCCCTTCACAGTAGCAGGCCCAGCTCCTTGGGAAGGGGGCTGCTGGGAGGAAAGCGAAGTAGGTTGAAGCAAGGGGCCAGCGGCCGCGTAAGCTGATGGGCTAGAGGAGGCCGAAGTAGGTGTTGTCGGTGCTTCTACTGATGCAGGAGGCGTGGAAGGTGCAGCCTCACGAGGCTTGGCACGATGGAGAGATTGCCTTTGTTCAGGTGCGCTGTAGCCACCTAGTAGACTATTGCCGCCACAACTCTGCAACAGAACAGATGTCAGCAAGACCACTGAGAGGCCTCTTTGGTAGTGGGTGTACATGAGACTACTGGGTGATTGAGTGATTATCTGATTTTGTGATTGACTTATTTGTTCAGCGCTCTACTTGTAGGACGCAATAGCAAACGCAGAACAATACTACCCATTCTTCCCAAAACACACAAGGGATAGAATGCCTCGTTAGCAGGCTCTAGCTAACTCGTCAGAGCGCCATGGCACCTATAGTTGCACTTTAAAGCCTTTGAAAATACACGACACTGTTGTTGACGCTCTTGACAGCCCCCTAAATCAATGGGACATGGCTAGACAGTGTCGTCAGGAGACGCCTAGCCATAAAGCTAGACATCTAATTTGAATAGCGGCCAGAAATGAGCTTCCTCTCTTGGCATAACGCGTACATATCCCGCGCCAACGCTTCAGATACAAAAACGTGTTCTCTATCATATGACGTAGTGTGATACACTTCTCGGTTGTAACTACGCTCTACTTTTCTATGCTTTCTACTCGGTATCACACATTGTCTATTCTTTGACTTCACCTCTTGGACTACTTGCTCTGTGTCATAGCCCCTATCTGCTATCACCCCTCCTGCTGGCAAGTCTTTGAGCAGCTCAACACCTTGCTTACAATCTGCTTCGGTACCTTCTGTAATAATGGCTCTGAGCGGCATACCAGACGCATCCACGGCCAAATGTAGTTTTGTATTGAGCCCCCTTTTGTGCGATTCATCGCCTCATTTCCTCCCACTGCGCCCGTCCCATGGGGACTGTTATACTTAAGCTGCCATTTCTAACTTTTCTCTATTGAAGAACAATATTAACGTGTGATCTAACATCGCCCAGGATTTACTGTGGCGCTTACTTCGACGGTTAAAGCGCGCTAGATTATCTCGAATGCTACTGTTGCTTGACTCTATCAAGTGGGTCTCTGCCTTAGTAATCATATGGCTCTCTTCTATTTTGAGTCCTTTAAAGGCTGCCTCATAACAGCTGTTAGCCTCGGTATAGATACAGGCAAGCTGTTGTACTTGACGCTTTACCTCCTTGTAAAGTGCTAGGGCACTTGAGAGCCCTTCTCCTATCACATACGCAATAACACGACCCGCGACTCGAGAATAAGCAGTCCATACCACGGCGCGATGTTTTTTTTTTTTACAAAGGTGTAAATCTCGTCCATTTCGATGATGTCAGGTATTTTCTCCTCTGTGTGCTGAGCAGCTTGAGAGAGTTGTTGTTTAACATGTTGGCTGAACTCTTTGATCCATTTTAAAACCAAAGGGGGCGAGCATTGCATAAATCGTGCAATCTTACGAATGCCCACGTTGTTAAGATACATGTCGAGGGCTTTTTTCTTATCTTGATAAAAGAATCTGCGAGGCTTATCACTAAAGAATCGCTGACATTTTTTGCACTTATAGCGCTGACTGCCCTTGTAGGCTCCATTTTTATAGTATTGATGGCTACCGCAGTGAGTACATAATAGTTCCATCTTAGGTTTTGTTTTAGGTGCAACATCTTGGAAATCCTAAGATAAATATTATTGCAGTAATACAGTAACAGTGCCTCCCCAAGCGCCAGCTCTTCCAGGCAAATGAGGGGCAAGTTTGTTCCATACTTGATCGGAGATATCGTGTCGTTGATAGGCAGGTTGTTTTAGCATTTTTTGCCTTAAGATAATATCTTATGTCGACACTACCTAGGACAGTAAGAGTGGAGTGAGGAAGATAGACGCAGCTCTTATGACGCTCTTGGCATCCAAAGACCTAAACTTTGCCTAAAAAACTTTCTTTGGGAGTATCCCTTGCACTGGTACGCCCCATTCCTCACCGAGCGATTTAGTGATTTAAAAAGCCTTGCTAGCCTCAAAGAAAATCTATTTTGGAAGTGTAGAAGGGTGGCTGGGTCTATTTTTTAGCTGCCTAGGAGCGGCAATATGAAGCAAAAGGGGCTCCACGATCGCTTTTTGTCAGGGTGTCAACAGCAGGCTCCATCAGTATTCGTATCTTGGCTGACTGGAAAGTATTCGATGCAAAACTGCCTTGACAAGCCCAGCAACAGTTTAAAAAGCATTCAACTAATATGAGCCGATAAACAAATAATCAATGCACAAATAGTCTAATGAGTTAATTGAACGAATAACCTAATAATCTCTTCCCTATGATACTTCCTGCACTGAACACACTAGGACACACCCAAGGCTTGACGCTTTTTTGGTTGCGCAGAGACCTGCGCTTAGAAGATAATCATGGATTGTACCAAGCACTTAAGAACAACCCCGCAGTGCTCCCTATCTTTATTTTTGATACGAACATTCTGGACAAGCTAGAAGAACGCACTGATCGGCGGGTGCAATTTATATACACACAAATTCAGCAGCTTAAAGCCCAACTAGAAGCGCTAGGCAGCTCCCTACTAGTGTGTTACGGCCAACCCACAGACATTTATCAACAACTGGCCAGTGCGCTACAGCTCCAGGCAGTCTATACCAACCATGACTACGAGCCTTATGCGCAGCAACGCGATCAGCAAGTGCAAGCGCTTTTAGCTGCGCACCAAGTGGGCTTCTACAGCTTCAAGGACCAAGTTATCTTTGAAAAAGAGGAGGTTATGAAGGACAATGGCACGCCCTACACGGTCTTTACGCCCTATATGAAGAAATGGAAAGCATGCTTCAGTGCCTCCATGGCGCAAGGGTTTGACAGCACACCCTACCACAACCATTACTGCAACACCCCTGCTTTGTCTTTGCTTTTGCTGCAGGATATGGGGTTCCAGTCTCTATCGTGCTCCTTTCCCAGTCAAGAGATCGACTTGGCTTGTATTCAAAAATACCATCAGCAAAGAGACATTCCTTCGATTCCAGGGACGAGTCGGCTGAGTGTGCACTTCCGCTTTGGCACCATCAGCATTCGGAGAGCTACGCGCATTGCCCAAGCGCACAACGAAACATGGCTCAATGAACTGATCTGGCGTAACTTCTACATGATGATTTTATGGCACTTCCCGCATGTGACTGAACGGTCTTTTAAGCCTATTTACGACGAAGTGGCTTGGGAAAACGATCCTAAACTGTTTCAGGCTTGGTGCGAAGGACGTACAGGCTACCCTATCGTAGATGCAGGCATGCGCGAACTGAACGCAACTGGCTATATGCACAACCGACTGCGCATGATCACGGCTAGTTTTCTGACCAAGCATTTGTTGATTGACTGGCGCTGGGGCGAGGCATACTTTGCGAAAAAGCTTTTGGACTTTGAGCTGTCCTCTAACAACGGAGGGTGGCAGTGGGCAGCAGGCTCTGGCTGCGACGCAGCGCCTTATTTCCGGGTTTTTAATCCCTATCTCCAGACCCAAAAATTTGACCCCGAGCTTAAGTATGTCCGAAAATGGGTGCCTGAACTAGACAGACAAGATTATCCATCGCCCATTGTTGAGCACAGCACTGCCCGCGAACGGACGCTTAAAGCCTATAAAAAAGCCCTATCGAGTGAAGAATGGTACCAGAGAAAACCGTTGAAGCATTGAGAGAGACATAGCGGCGCATGCACCTCTGCAGAAAGCAGCGTTGCCAGGGATATCCTGCGAGCGCTCTTCCGTGGCCAGGCAATAGGAGCACTTGAGCGATGAAAACTCGTTCGTCTGGTGCGGAGTTTAGTTCCGTGACAATGACCTAACGGCCCCCGCTAGCGCCAATCTTTTTCGCTGGTGCTAGGAGGGAAGCAAGGGAAACACGGAAGTACTTCCGCGCTAGAGGGAGGAAGGAGGAAACCACTATGAAACTACCTTGACAAAGCCCAGCAACAGTTTGAAAATCATTTAAGCAACAACCAAGCTAATAAATAATCAATGAACAAATAGTCCAATGAGTCAATAAACAAATGATTCCAATTGCCCAATAATGCAAGGGTCTCAGCTCTGTTTAGAAGGCAGCCATAAAGCCCCATTCCCTGTTTGCCCCATAATGCGTAAATTGCACCTCCTCATCAACCTAAGAGCATGGCTACAGGAGCACAAGAGAACATTATTCCGATCAATATAGAAGATGAAATGCGAGGAGCCTACATCGATTACTCGATGTCGGTCATTATCGCCAGGGCCCTCCCCGATGTCCGCGACGGGCTTAAGCCTGTGCACCGAAGAGTGCTCTACGGCATGCACGAGCTGGGCCTGAGCCACAATAAGCCTTACAAAAAAGCAGCCAGAATCGTCGGAGAAGTACTCGGTAAGTACCATCCTCATGGAGATGCCTCAGTGTACGATGCCATGGTCAGAATGGCCCAAGAATGGTCACTGCGCTATCCGTTGGTAGAAGGACAAGGTAACTTCGGTTCTATCGATGGTGATGAGCCAGCTGCCATGCGTTACACAGAAGCACGCTTGGCACGTTCGGCAGAAGAGCTGCTGGCAGACATCAATAAGGATACCATTGACTTCCAGCCCAACTTTGACGACTCTCTCAATGAACCAGTCGTCTTACCTGCCCGATTGCCCAACCTCTTGATCAACGGAACTTCCGGGATCGCTGTGGGCATGGCCACCAACATGCCCCCCCACAACCTCAGAGAGGTGATTAATGGTATAATAGCCTATATCGACCACCCTGAGATCACGATCGAAGGCCTGATGCAACACATCACAGCGCCTGACTTCCCTACGGGCGGCATTATCTATGGTTACCAAGGCATCCAAGCGGCCTACCAAACAGGCCGGGGTAGGGTTGTGATGCGCGCTAAGGCAGATATTGAGACCACCTCATCAGGCAGAGAGCAGATCATTGTGACGGAGATTCCCTACATGGTCAACAAGTCGGTGATGATTGAAAAGACCGCCCAGTTGGTCAATGACAAGAAGCTAGAAGGCATTGCAGACATTCGGGATGAATCTGACAAAGATGGCCTGCGAGTAGTGTATGAACTCAAGAAAGATGCCCTGGCCAACGTAGTGCTTAACAATCTTTACAAGCACACGGCACTGCAAACCTCCTTTGGCGTGAACAACGTAGCCTTGGTAGCGGGCAGACCTCAGCTACTCAACTTGAAGGATCTGATTCAGCACTTTGTGACGCACCGGCACGAAGTGCTGGTCCGGAAGACACAGCATGAGCTGCGCCAAGCAGAGAAAAAACGCCATATACTAGAAGGCTATCTGATAGCACTTGATCATCTGGATAGCATCATTGCCCTGATTCGTGCTGCCAAAGACCCAGAAACAGCCCAGAAAGAGCTGATACAAGGCTATCAGCTGAGTGAAGTACAAGCCAAAGCCATCTTAGACATGCGCCTGCAGCGCCTCACTGGGCTAGAGCGTGAAAAAATCATCAAAGAGCACGCTGAGATCAAGCAACTCATCGAGCGGCTACAGACTATTTTGGCTGACAAGGCTTTGCGCATGCAGCTCATCAAAGAAGAACTCATCGACCTACAGACACGCTATGGTGACGAGCGCAAAACGATCATTGAGCACAATGCTGATGAGCTGACCATCGAAGACATGATTCCTGATGAAGAAATGGTCATTACCATTTCCAATGAGGGATACGTCAAGAGAACCCCGTTGGCAGAGTACAGAACACAGGGGAGGGGAGGAGTAGGAGCACGAGGAGCTACTACCAAGCAAGATGACTTTACTTCCCATTTGTTTGTAGCTTCTGCCCATAACTACTTACTCATCTTTACAGAATTCGGTCAAGTATACTGGAAAAAGGTCTACACGCTGCCAGAAGGTAGCAAGACAGCCAAAGGAAGAGCTCTTCAAAACCTCATCAACATAGCCCCTGGCGATCAGGTACGGAGCATCATCAGAGTCAAAAGCTTGGAAGAAACGGCTTACGTGGCTGACCATTATGTGGTGATGTGTACATCGCAAGGTATGATCAAAAAGACGCCACTAGCAGCTTACGCAAGACCTCGTGCCAATGGCATTCATGCCATTCGTATCAATGAAGGTGACAGGCTGTTGGAAGTCAAGTTGACCCAAGGAAACAGCCATCTCATCATGGCTTCCAAGTCAGGCAGGGCCGTTCGTTTCCAAGAGCAAGATGTTCGGTCCATGGGTAGGGTAGCAGCCGGCGTGCGTGGTATTACCCTGGCAGGGCAAGAGGACCATGTCGTAGGTCTGGTCAATGCCTCTCAGGCCCAAGAAGACCTCCTTGTAGTGGCTGAAAAAGGATTCGGCAAGCGCTCTTCTATAGCAGATTACCGCATTACTAAACGAGGCGGCAAAGGCGTCAAGACCCTACAAATCACCGAAAAGACAGGGGCGTTAGTAGCCATCAAAGCAGTGGCAGACACCGATGAGCTGATGATCATCAATAAGTCAGGCATTACTATTCGCATAGCCGTCGCCGACCTGCGTGTCATGGGCCGTGCCACCCAGGGCGTCCGTCTGATCCGCTTGGACCAAGAAGATGAGATTGCCTCTGTGGCCAAAATAGAAACAACGGTGTAGTGACCACTTATTGATGCTTTAGTATCCCTTCACCCCTAGCAAAGAAGTCATGGCCACGCTAGCCTAACTACTTGCCCAACCGTTAGGCAAAAGTGTGCGTAAAAAGTTCGTGATACATTTGCTACCTTTAAAGAGCCAAACTGCTGCACCCACTCAGCGCCATGAAAAAGCTTCCTATCGGCATTCAGAGCATTGAAAAGATCCTTGGAAAAGGAGAGTATATCTACGTAGACAAGACCCAATTTGCCCTAGAGCTGATCGAAGGAGATGCCCCGCATTATTTCCTCTCGCGCCCTAGACGCTTTGGCAAGTCTTTGTTTCTAAGCACGCTAGAAGAGATTTTCAAAGGGCACAAAGAACTCTTCAAAGGCTGTGACATCTACGATAGTAGCTATGATTGGCCAGCCTATCCTATCCTTTATTTTGATCTCTATCGTGTTGCTAGTCATGATCCTACCGTTTTTGAAGAGGTGTTGAAAAGAAAGCTACAGGCTTTAGGCAAAGAGCATCAGTTGTCCATTGACACACCTACCCTACAAGAAGGGCTAGAAGCCCTCATTACTGGCTTATCAACGAGCAAGCCCGTTGTCGTGCTCGTAGACGAATACGACAGTCCTATCATCAAAAATATTGAAAAGCCAGAAGTTGCCGAGCAAAATCGTGCTGTGCTCCAAGACTTCTTTGGCATGCTTAAAAGTCTTGATAGGCACTTAAAGTTCACCTTCATCACAGGCATTAGCAAGTTCACACAGGTGTCGCTCTTCTCTGACGCCAACCACCTCGATGACATCACCATGTATCCGCAGTACGCTACCATGATGGGCTATACCGAAGAGGAGCTCATGCAATATTTTGAGGGACACATGCAGGCCATCACAGAGAAGAGAAATCAGCAAGGGCAGCAAGGCACTGACAAGGATGTACTAGCAGAGATCAAATATTGGTACAATGGCTATCGCTTCTCAGAAGCAGAAAGCTACGTTTACAATCCTTTCTCCACGCTCAAATTTATGGAGACACACAAAGCTGAAAGCCACTGGTATGCTACAGGAACGCCCTCGTTTTTGATGCATGAAATCGCTAAGCGGCCCCAGGCAGTCATAACTTTGGGCCAAACAGCTGCTACTGAAAGTAGGCTTGCAGCCATTAGTAAAGTAGAGCATATTCTGCTCCCCACGCTCATGTTTCAGGCGGGATATCTAACGATTCAGGATTATGATGCTGAGTATAAAGCCTATCAGCTAGACTTTCCTAATCAGGAAGTAAGAGAGGCCTTTTTTGATTCGCTCTTAGAGGAGCTGACAGAAGTTGATCCGCTGGAAGTGAGCCGTGCGGCCAAGCAGCTCAGAGCAGATTTGGCTGCTTATCAACTTGAAGCCTTTATTAAAACCATCAACATCCATTTTGCTAAGATTCCTTATCACGTGTCTCAAGACGCCAAGGAAGGTTTTTATCAAGCGGTCTTCTTCACCTTGTTGGAGAAATCAGGGATCAGGACACAAGCAGAGGTGACCACGAATCGGGGGCGGATTGATTTGGTAGCGCAGCTGCCCACGGCTACCATAGTTTTTGAGCTCAAAAGAGATGAGACTGCTGCGCTGGCACTGGATCAGGCCAGGCGCAAAGAATACAACACGCAATATGCACAAGCGGGCAAAGCGCTCCTGGTGCTAGGCATTAACTTTTCTTCTGCAACGCGGGACATCAACGACTGGCTAGGGCAGCTGCTCGATGAAAATGGGGAGCAGGTGCGAATCGTGAAGCCTGCAACATCTTGTTGATTAATTCATTGGTTGATTTATTGATTTTGTGATTTGCTGACTAAGCGGTTTAAAAGCTGTTGTGGACTAAAAAAGACCAAGTCCGTTGCAAAATGCGCCCAAATATGCAGCACTTCACCAAGCGCCCTTGTAAGCCTAGAAACGGTTTTTTAACCCTTCTAATGAACAAATGACGCAATAAACAAATAGAGACTGTTGTGAAATGCATCCAACATTCTATTAGGACTTGAAAAAGCACCTTTTTAAACCTAGAGAAGGGCTTTAAAATCATTCAATCACAAAATCGCTCGATAATGCAATGGTCTCAAATAATACAACGCTCCTACCATGAGTAAAATTCAGGACATTCATGCGCGGCAAATTCTAGACTCCAGAGGCCATCCTACCCTTGAAGTAGAAGTTTGGACGCAAGGAGGAGACCAAGGAAGAGCCTCTGTCCCTGCAGGTGCCTCAGTGGGCCGGCACGAAGCGCTAGAGCTACGCGACACAGACAACCCCCACTATGCTGGCAGAGGTGTGCAACAAGCGATCCAGCACGTCAAAGGCGTGCTCAAAGAGACGTTGGCAGGGCGTTCCGTATTTGAGCAAGAAGAGATCGACCACGCGCTCATAGCCCTGGATGGCACTAGCAACAAAGCCCGACTAGGGGCCAACGCGCTGCTGGGCGTGTCCATGGCTGTGGCCAAAGCTGCTGCTAGTGCTGCCCGCCTACCGCTGTACCGTTATCTAGGTGGAGACCAGGCTTGCACTTTGCCTACGCCTATGATCAACATTTTGAATGGTGGGGTGCATGCAGACAACGCCATCGACCTACAAGAATTCATGATCATGCCGGTGCAAGCAGCTTCTTTTTCTGAGGCTTTGCGCATGGGCGTGGCCGTATTTCACCAGCTCAAGGAGCTACTACTAGCCCGTGGTCTCTCTACCAATGTAGGAGACGAAGGAGGCTTTGCACCCCATGTGGCCTCGCATGAGCAAGCCATAGAGCTGCTCTTGCAAGCCATAGAAAAAGCAGGTCATCGACCTGGAGAAGATATTTTCATTGCCTTGGACGCAGCAGCTTCTGAGTGGTATGATCCTGTAACTCAGTGCTATCACTTCAAGCAATCTACAGGCCAGCAATTCTCTTCAGCAGCGCTGGTAGCGTTTTGGCAAGATTGGCTCCAAAAATATCCCATTCTCTCGCTTGAAGATGGCATGGCAGAAGATGATTGGCAGGGCTGGCAACAACTGACTGCTGCAGTAGGCGATCAGGTTCAGCTCGTCGGAGATGATTTGTTCGCCACTAATGTGGCTAGGCTCCAGCAAGGGATTACTACGCAGGCTGCCAATGCTATTCTCATTAAGATGAACCAGGTGGGTACACTCACTGAGACGCTGGCAGCAGTTCGGCTAGCTCAAAAAAATGCGTATAATAGTGTGGTGTCGCATCGATCTGGCGAGACAGAAGATACCACTATTGCTGACCTGGCTGTAGCACTCAACACTGGACAGATCAAGGCAGGAGCCGTCTCTCGGTCAGAAAGAACTGCCAAGTACAATCAATTATTGCGCATTGAAGAGGCCTTGGGCAAAAAGGCCCGATTCGCTGGTCAACCCTTTTAATGTTTAAGCGTATGCGTGCTTTATGGAACCGACTACCCCAGTGGCTCAAGAACCCATATGTACTATGGGGCGGAGGATTTCTGGTGTGGATGTTATTTTTTGATGCAGAAGATATTGTTACACAATACAGGCTATCTCGTCAGCTCAGGCAGCTGAAAGCTGAAAAGGTCTACTATCAAGTGAAAATCCGAAAAACGCAAAAAGACCGGGAGGAGCTGGCTAGCAACCAAGATTTGCTAGAAAAATTTGCTAGGGAGAAGTACTTCATGAAGAGAAAGACCGAAGACCTCTACATTGTTGTGGATAAGTGACCTTCTTGGATTCCTAAAGAGTCGGCTCTTAAGAATTCATATAATTTTATTTTACAGGGCTATAAAGAGTATTTTTAGAAAAAATGTTGTTATAGTTTTTTATATAAAAAATTTGCAAGGTTTTTAACCCTCATCTACTTTTTCTGGCGGAAAATTGGACGCAGTAAAGGACCCGCCTAGATAGTGTCGTCAGGAGACGCCTAGCCATAAAGCTAGACATCTAATTTGAATAGCAGCCAGAAATGAGCTCCTTCTCTTGGCATAGCGCCTACATATCCCGCGCCTACGCTTCAGATACAAAAACGTGTTCTCTATCATATGACGTAGTTGATACACTTCTCGGTTGTAACTACGCTCTACTTTTCTATGCTTTCTACTCGGTATCACACATTGTCTATTCTTTGATTTCACCTCTTTGACTACTTGCTCTGTGTCATAGCCCCTATCTGCTATCACCCTGAGGTGGACCCCATTGTTTGGACAAGATAGCAGCCGCGCTTAAGGCGCGTTACATTTAACATTTCTTACTGGCTACTAATTCTTCGCTCTTGGGATTCTTGATTCTCTATTGCTTTTGTTGTTGAGCTGTGGGAAAGTCCCTTGGGACTTTTCCACAGCTTGAGAAGCCCCAGCGCCTCCGCACTCTTTGTACACCGACCAGGGAGTTCTTCCTCCTAAGGACATCTGGGGACGACTTTCATTGTAGTACCACAGCCAACTCCCTATCGCTTGACGCGCCTCTTTTCCTCCTGCAAAACTCCACATGTACACACATTCATACTTCAATGAGCGCCATAAGCGTTCTATCAGCACATTATCTAACCATCTGCCTTTGCCATCCACTCAGATCAATATTCCATTTTCCTTTAACACTTCTCTAAACTCTTGGCACGTATACTGCTTCCCTTGGTCACTGTTAAATATCGACGGCGATCCGTAAATACGCAATGCCTCTTCCAAGGCCTCCTGACAAAAATCGTGGGCTAACGTGTTGGAAAGACGCCAACTCAGTACTTTGCGGCTGTACCAATCCATTATCGCTACTAAGTAGAGATAGCCCTTCTGCATTGGGATATACGTGATGTCTGAGGCCCACACTTGGTTCGCTTTTGTGATTGATAGATTCCTTAACAAGTACGGATAACGCGCTGCTTCTCGAGCCCCTTGACTCGTCCCAGGCTTGGGATAGACCGCTCTTATCCCCGTCAAACGCAGTAAGCGCTGTACGCGTTTGCGACCTACTTCGTACCCCTCTCTAACTAGTTGATATACCAAGCGACGTGAACCATAGTACGGATACGAGGCGTGGATTTGATCTATTCGCTGCATCAGTTTTTGATTGTCTTCCTTTTCATCTTGTTTTTGATAGTAATAACTGCTCTTGCTCAGCCCTAGACAGTGTCGTCAGGAGAGGCCTAGCCATAAAGCTAGACATCTGATTTGAATAGCAGCCAGAAATGAGCTCCCTCTCTTTGCATAACGCGTACATATCCCGCGCCAACGCTTCAGATACAAAAACGTGTTCTCTATCACATGACGTAGTTGATACACTTCTCGGTTGTAACTGCGCGCTACTTTTCTATGCTTCCTACTCGGTATTACACATTGTCTATTCTTTGATTTCACCTCTCTGACTACTTGCTCTGTGTCATAGCCCCTATCTGCTATCACCCCCCCTGCAGGCAAGTCTTTGAGCAGCTCAACACCTTGCTTACAATCTGCTTCGGTACCTGCTGTAATAATCCCTCTGAGCGGCATACCAGACGCATCCACGGCCAAATGTAGTTTTGTATTGAGCCCCCTTTTGTGCGATTCATCGCCTCATTTCCGCCCACTGCCCCCGTCCCATGGGGATGCACTTTTATATGACTCGCATCGATCATCAGCCACGTGTAGTCTGGTTCATCTGAAAGTAGTTCCAAAAGCTTCTCCCATGTTCCATTATCGCGCCATCGACAAAAACGTCGGTTCGTATTATTCCACTCGCCGTAATGAGGAGGTAAGTCTCGCCATGGGGCTCCCGTTCGTAATATCCAGAATACGGCGTTAATAAATTTTCTATTGTCTTTAGCTACTCCTCCCCAAGCGCCAGCTCTTCCAGGCAGATGAGGGGCAAGCTTGTTCCATACTTGATCGGAGATATCGTGTCGTTGATAGGCAGGTTTTTTAGGCATTTTTTGCCTTAAGATAATATCTTATGTCGACACTACCTAGAAGGGATAATTGATGACTTAGAGCGAGCTGACCATGATCCTTTTGAATCCAGTTTCGTCTTCGAGCTTGGTCTATCTCTCCAAGACGCTGGCTAAAAAATCCTTCTCAATAACGAGCTGCCCGATTTTAGCATGGAGCTGCTTGATCTCTTGTTGGTTGGCTGTCACCTTATCGTTACCAGCAAAGAGTTGAGTCAGCCCTGAGGTGGCTTCTTTCTTCCACTTACCGACCAGTCTGCGATCAATGCCATGTTTATCAGCAATCTGTGGTAAGGTGAGTTCTCCTTTGAGGGCTTCAAAGGCTACTTTGTCGAGTAGGTCAGGGCTGACGGATATTTCCCGCAGGAGTTTTCCTGAGGCTCTTTCCTCTCTAAGAACCGTACGTGCTGGTTACTCAGCATACGGCTCAAGCAGCCGTCAGTGGCTTCAGCTGGTTGCCTTGTGTGCTATGAATCTGTTTATGACACATCTCGTGCAATATATTTAGATTCGATAGTTTATTGTCTCCCCCGTCTTTTCTTGTCTTGATATGGTGTATATGGAGGGCTTCTCCGTTGTCTAGGCCGCTGTTGCAATTAGGACATTTCCCTTTTTGCCGCTGCCATAGCTTCGATCGCACTTTTGTCCCATACGGTATCTTCTCTTGCTCTCGTTTGCGCCAGTAACCCCTTGTTTTTGGGTCATCTGGGGAATACCTTCCTTTGACCAGCTTGTGGTGGCAAGTCGGTATCCATTGGAGCTTAAAGAGATATTTACCTGTCTGGGGGTCCATAAACACCCATTTGTCCTTTCTCGATGGTATTGTTCCCCAATAGCGTGGTTTGCGCCAGGACCAGGGTTTGTGGGGATGTCGTCTGTATACATAACGTTCTTGTCGCTTCCACATCCAATGGTCTAGTCTGTTGAATGTCTTGCTCGATGTATAGTGACGATGGTAATTCCCCCATCCTAGTACCTTCGTATTCAACTCCGTGATGGCCACTGCTAGTGGTTTGTTGAGTACCTGCTTCCACGTGGCACGCAGCTTGATGCGAAACGCTTTTTTGGCTGCTTTGCTCGGTTGGGTGTGCACTACCCATCCGCTTCGGTGTCTGCGACTTTTGTGCATCTTGATCGTGACGCCCAGAAAGTCTATCCCTTCTTTTATGTGTCTAATACGCGTCTTCTCTTCTGATAGTTCCAGTCCTCGTTCCGATAGCCATTGATTTAGCTTAAGCGCTGCTTCTTGGCAGCTGGCTTTACTTTTTCCCATCACCATTATGTCATCAGCATATCTTACTACCACATATGGACTGTTCATCTTCACGCCTTGATTTTTCACGTACTCGACTCCTAGGTGTGCCTCCAACCCATGTAAGGCCACGTTCATCAATAATGGGGAGATCACTCCTCCTTGTGGCGTCCCCGTTTCGGTGGCGCTCCATTTTCCCTGCTCCATGATCCCTGCTTTCAGCCAACTTGCTATCCATACCCTGCCTGGAAAGTTGCCGATAGCTTTCAGTAGGTGCTCGTGACTGATGTTGTCAAAGGCGCCTTTTATATCGGCATCGAGTATCCAGTTGCGCGATTTTCTTGCTCCTACTACCTGGTGTACACGTTTTATCGCGTCATGGGTGCTCCTCCCTGGTCTAAAGCCATAGCTGGTGGTCTCAAATTGAGCTTCCCAGTGAGGCTCTAGCGCTGTCTTGACTATGCTTTGTTGGCATCTTGCTATTATTGGTGGTATCCCTAACGGTCTTCGTTTCCCGTTTACCTTGGGGATGTATACCCGTTTGACGGGGCGTACCTGTTGCGGATGGTAAGACTGTAAGGCTTTGTAGAGCTCGACACGCGCTTTATTGTCCAGCGCTAGCTTGCCGTCTACCCCCGCTGTACGCTTTCCTTTGTTACACTGGGTGACCTGTCGAATCGCCAGCAGCCTGTTGGCTTTTGAGCGGAGCATGAGGCACTGTAAGCCCCTCACTTTCTTCAGGTCTCCAGCCGCTGAAGCACGGTAGATGCGTTGGCGCAGTCGATTAACCTGCCGATGGATTTGAGGCCAGTTAATAGTTGACCACTCCAGGGGCTTTGGGTCTAATGGCATTACGTTACCCATGTTGGGCGCTAACTTTTCTGTCATTATTCATTGCCGTTAACAACGTTTCTCCGTACGGCCACCAGGTTCAAGTCTGCCTGCTTTCGCAGTGCGGCAAATTTAGAACCGCTATCTACCCCCTTGTGATTTCGGGTGCCCTTTCGGGTGGGTAGCTTTCGCTTTTTGAACCCTCCTCTACCCGCTATATCGTCGATATATCGGGCTTACCACGTTCATCACGTAAAAGATGTACTGAGTAGGTGGCCCTCTATGTACCGAAGCACTGGCGTTTTTCCCAGCAGACCAAGACTCTCTGCTGGCAGTTGGGATTGAACCCTGGCTTCTGATGCGTATCAGGTGGTTTCGCATTGGCTTCTTGACGATACTTTACATTGAGTATTCACAGTTGTTCCACCTAGTTCAGTTTTGCCTTGCCTCCATTTGGTGTCACCTCACTACTTTGGTTAGGCTTTATCAGGCGCTTAGCACGACCCCGTTACCAGTGTCGCACCGCCCGATTGGCAATAGGGTATAAACGCGACCCTATCTCACTTGTGTGAGCGCTTCTATCGTGACACTTCGTGTCGCACGCTCTTGAAAGAAGCGGTGTAATTTCTTCTCTGTTTCATAGGGGTTACCTCTAGTTTTTCTGAAGTAACGCGCCTTTAGCTTCTTGTCCTAAATTTGGGGTCCATTTCTGGAATACAAGAAGGAAGAACGCACGAGCGGCTCGAGCTGGCTAGGGGTATGCTCATAGAAGGCCATTTCTTTGCGCTTGTCAGGGGCTCACGGGCCTGAGCCGCGAGCAGATCGCTGCTTTTTGTCAGCAGCAACCCTCCGAGCTGCCCCCTTCCCCATCTACTGTTTGATACGATGAATAAGCACAATACCTTGCCCTTCAAGCCCCACCTACCCAGCCTGAGCGGAATCAGTGAGCACGAAGCCCTGTTTTGGCTCCGTGAAGGCGACTCCTTTTTCCAGGCCTTTCAACTCCATCTTGATGGCCAGCATTACTACAAAGCCGTCTTCGCCTTGCACCAGGCCACTGCTTGCTACTACACAGCCCTCGTGCTAGAGCACCTTGATGAGAAAAAGCAAGCAGTAGAGCAGCTCTTCCTTTCTCTCTTTCTACTTGGAGTTGGGCTGCAAGGCCTTGAGGAGTAGGAGAGGATTTTGTCTCCCTGTTGCGTGTGTGTGTTTAATCATTCATTCTAGAGCTAGGGGAAGCCTATAGATAAGCTCCCCTCACAAAAACAAGATGCGCTTTGGAAAGAATCGCCTGGTCCACCCAGCAGGCTTCATCCAAAGGGGAACTGCTACTCTTTTTGGAGCCGCTCGAGCGCTTCTTGGCTCAGGCCTGTGACTTTCTGCACAAGGTCGATGCCTAAGTGGAGCTGTAAAAGCATATTTTTTGCTATCTCCAAGCTTTTTGTCTGCATGCCTTGTTGCATTCCTTGCTGGATGCCTTCTTGTCTTAGTTGTTGTGCTGCAGTCATGATTGCTTCCTTTTTCTCTGGGATGATTGCACTGATGGCCTTAATAATGGCCTCTGCACTGTTCTCTTCTTCTGTGGCCAATATATATATCACGCCACTAATTCCATACACCTGCTCGAGCAGCGCTTCGATCAGTCTCGGATGCGCCTTGATCCAATCCAAGTAGCTCCGATAGCGGCTATGCTTTAAGAGTAGCTGCAACAAATCTGATGCCCCTCCTTGGACTAATTCTTCCTCCCTGTATGCACTTAGATCAATCAGCTCAAAAGGCTTGAACATGGATAGAGGGGATGCAGGTGTTGGCACCTGCGTCTGAAGAAAGCCTTGGCACAGGCGTGAGGGCTTCCCCTAGATGGGGAGGGACCTATTAGCTCTCTTCCTATACAACCACTACACCATTACAAGGTCGGTTCCTGTGCTATCACTGACAAGCTTCTTGCCTTCAGCTCCTCGGCAGCTTCCGCTAACGCTAAACGCTCCTTGCACAAAGGAACGAAGAACTCCAGCGTCTCTTTCGCTGTTTTTAGTTGGCTCTTCAATGGCTTCGCACTGATCGTGCGCATGTTGTGCATGCGGTCGGCTACTTTCACATATAAGGCTCTTTTGTCGTTTGCTTCTATAAGCATCAAAAGGTTCTCTTCGGCCGACAGCTTCACTTTGTAGAAGCTCTCCTTTTGGCTCTCTAGGTGCGTCACTGTGTCCACAATCCCTGCCGTCTCTTTCCCAAATACTGCCTCGACGTCTTCCAAAAGCATCGATGTGTCTTCCACCGTATCGTGCAAAAGGGCACCGAGAATCGTGGCCTCATCCGTGTTGTAGTCCAACACAATCTGCGCTACTGCCACAGGATGCAAGTAGAACGGCTCGCCTGACCTGCGGCTCACTGGCCCATGGTACCATTTGATCAGCTCAAGCACACTCTTGACCGTCTCTATATCTGCCTCGCTCTTTGCCTGCACTGCCTCTAAGAATGCCTCTTCTTGCCTTTGTGCTCCTTCATAGTGATCATCTGCTCTCACTGGGCTCACCCCTAGCTCCATGTAGGGCTTATCGAGGTCTTTCGGACGGACCTCGCCAATGTCGAGGGGGATGATGTAGCTTAGCGTGTCTGCTTGGGCATCTGTATAGCCATAGTGCGCCTTGACTATGCGCTTGTTTTCCAGCAGCATCAGTTCTTGCGCTGTCTCTGGCGTGGTGAGTTCTCCCCCCTCAAGCTGTACTCGATACCCTTCCCACAAAGGAGGAAGGGTAGACCGAGTGGTGAGGGTCATACGCAGCGCTTTCACATTTTTAAGAAAATCAGGCAGCACAGAAGGGAGCGGATAGGATAGAATCGTATCTTCTATGCCTACCAAGATGGGGGCTTCATCACTGGCTCCTTGCAAGGCTTTGATGCTGCTAACGAGCAACTCCTGAATCCGTTTCGGATCACAGCTCAGCTCTTGGTGCTTCGTCTGCGTGTAAAACTGAATGCCCTGGTCCTTGCCTTGGGCTACTAACTGGCCTTTTACTGCCTCCAGTAACGCTTGAATCGTTAGTTGCTCTACCGAGAGTCTGAGAAAATTAGTCGCTCTGTCTTCTATACCGCGTAGCTGCAGGGTCATAGGAATGAGCGTCCCCTCGAGCTGCGTGGTTACTTCTAGCAAATCAGGCACTTTTTTCGCCTTGAGACGCAGGTCCTTGATGAGTTTAGCCACTTGCAGCAAGTCCTGAATGCGTGCATGCTTGAGCGTTTGGATGATGCGCACTCTTTCCCTGACAGCTTCTAAGAGTTTTTCTTTGTTCTCTTCGCCCACCAGAGTAAGGGCTTGGTTGTGGGTAGCGAGCGCATCAAAGCGCTGCTGCTTCCTGCGGGCAAATAAGAGGCCGATGAGGGTAGCAAAGAGGCCTTGATAGACCAGCAGGTAGCCACTGCTAAAGTCAAGTTGAATGTTGATAGGACCTATCAGCTGGGTGTAAAACAGAAAGCCCAGGCCAATGCCCAGGGCAGTTAAGATCACAAAGCTCATCCAGTCAACGAGCACAATGAGGAACATGATGGTAATAGCCACATTGATGAGCCACTCAGTGCTGCCCTGCGTCAGAAGGAACATGACTGTGCTGGTAAAAGGAATGCAGTAGAGAAGGGTCAGGTGCCAGAAGGTGGGTAGGTACGGTTGAAGATATTCGGCCCATCTTCCTTTGACAACTAATAAGCCACACATCGTAGCGCCGATGACTCGTATGTAGAGCATCAAGTCATGCGTCTCTGGAGTCTCAGGAACCCACATGAAGTAGGGAAGGGTGAAGTTAAGAGAGCAGAAGATGCCAAAAAGCACATAAGGAGCTCCATACTGCTGTACCTTCTCTCTGGAGTATCGCAGTAGTTGGCCCACTATAAAAGCAGGGTCAGTAAGCTTACTTTGAGGATGCCACGGCGTTCTTTTTTCCTTTTTAGCACGCTCTACGACTGCCCAGCCTTGGTTTTGTATAAGATGCGCTCCAAAAAAGACCAAGCCATTGGTCAGTATACCAATAGGTGCTGCCAGGTGCCCTAAGTTGGCAGGGAGTAGCCCTTTGGCTGCTATCAGGACCACGGCTGCAGCTACAGCTGCAGCATAGAAGCTGCGCTTGTCAGGCTTAAGCCCCATGATGCCTGCGATAATGGGAAACATTAATAAAGGACCTGCGGATTGCATGGCAATGAAGTCGAGCTTAAAAAAGGATTTGGCTGTAACCGTTTCTGCGTGGGTGTAATAGGCAATAGCAATGGCAAAGCAGCTCATGATAAGCGTACTATACCGTGTCCATGCTAGTTCATCTATTTTAATCTCTTTACACTCAAAGAAGGGCTTAAGAATATCGCGCGTAAGTAGTAAGCCTGCTACATGCAGATAAGAATCAGCCGTAGAGAGAACCACAGCCAAGAGGCCTGCTATGGCCAACCCTTTCATACCCACAGGTAAAAGTGATTGGATCATGTGAGGAACCATGCCATTGCCCGCCTTGTCAGGATAGAGAACAAAACCAGCCAGACCAAGAAGTGTTACGAGACTTATAAACAGGGGATGGAAGACAGCAGTGAAGAGAAAGGCATCGCGCAGCTGGCGTTTTTCTTTTGTCATGAGTAATCTTTGAAAGTTCGCTGGATTGATAAGGGTCACAGGAAAAACGCTCAAGAGGAAAAAAACAGTCAAGTGGTAAGGAAAACTTTCGTGTCCAATGATCTGGAATTTTTCTGAAGGTACTTTCTTGATTAATTCAGGTATTCCGCCAATTTGCTTGAGTGCCAGACTGACCAGCAGCGTAAAGCCTAATATGAGGACTAAGAACTGGAATATGTCAGTAGCTGTGACTGCTTTTATACCTCCATGGGCTGTGTATAGAGCTAGCAAAATCCCTCCCAAGCCAATGCTCCATTGGGCTGGAACACCCAGTAGCTGGCAGACAACAGCTAAGGCGAGTAGCTGCATGCTGGTCAAAAAGGTAACCATCAACAATGATGATACCCCTGTAATCACCCTTGCCGTGGTTCCATACATACTATGGGCTACATCCCCAATGGTGAGACAATCTTGAAAGCGGTACATGTGAGGAGCTAGGCAGAAAGCTGCGATGACATATCTGATGAACCCGCCTAGAGCAGCAACACTTGCTATAATACCGATAGAAGACACATTTCCAGGCCTATTGATAGCCATACTACCGCCTACAATGGTCGCCAGCAAAGTCAATGTCAACGCTTCTACGCCAAACTGCTTATTAGCAATCGCATACTCCCGAATATCCTTAATTCCCCTGCCTGCCCAAAGGCCAATAGCAAGGGTGATCAGTAAAAAGGCATAAACAATCAGGTGGTCTGTGCTGAGGTAGTTCATCTTTATTTGTATGTAGTGGACTATATAAATGCCTATCGCTGCAAAGCAATGCTAAACTAAACAAAGATGAGTAACTAGACTATCCTTATCGAACCTATTCGCTGCAGTAGAGCTGTAAGCCTCAGCTTGGCCTTGCTTTTTAGGACAGTAAGAGGAGAGAGAACAAGATAAGCGTGGCTTGAAGGTCACTTTTCACCTCCAGGGGCCTAAATTTGCCTAAAAATTGTCTTTAGGTGCGCAAGTGCACAAGGGACGGCTTCTTAAATCTTTTCCTATCTCAGAGAGCCGCCTACAGCCTATTTTTTAGTGATATGTAGGTAGTTCCTTGCTCTTTGGTTGCCCAAGGTCTTCTTCGATAGTGCCCTCAAAATCACGCTTAACTATGACGAGTCCACTATGCTCAACCATATGGGCGCCCAACAAAGCGATCCCATTGGTCACAGTACTGATCAATACATCTAGATGACGGTGTTCTTCTGCTAAGAGGGTGTTTGATACAACAAATACTATCGAAGTGATTGCCGAGGCAATGTAGAAAGCTCTTTTTGTAGGCTTGAGCCCCAAGATACCTGTTAGAAGAGGAAAGCTAAGTATTGGGCCTGTAAACTTGAGTGCAAGAAGGCTTAAACTAAGTAGGTTAGTGGCTTGCAAGCCCATCAAGATGGCACTTAGTCCTATCAAGAGGGTACTGTAACGCGCCCATCTTAGCTCATCAATATCTAATTGTATCTTCTTACAAAGTGGCTTGACGACATCGTGTGTCAGAGTAAGCCCTGCAGCATGTAGATTGGAATCTGCCGTGGACATTACCATCGACAAAATGCCCGCTATGGCTAGTCCTTTCAGAATTACAGGAAGAGATTCTCCAACAATATGAGAGATCAGGCTATTCGCCTCAATAGTAGGATACAGTACCAGGCCTGTCAGACCTATGAGCATAGTAACCAATCGAAAGGAGCAGTCTGTAGCAGCTGTAACTAAGTAGAGCTGACGTAGCTGTCGGCTATCTTTAGCCATCAATATCCGCTGCATAGCCGCAGGTTGAGTCATCTCAGTAAATAAGAGCATGTATTCATGGGTTATAAAGTCTCTTAAGAAGTAGCATAGTGTGTGCAATCATAATTGTATTCCTTGCAGATTCAATGCTTCTCTCGTAATCTTTAGATAACCTTCGGTAAGAATTCAACCATCCGAATGTTCTTTCAACTACCCACCTCTGGGGCAGTATACTCCAACATGTGGATACTCGTTGGCTAATCTCTATCCGCTTTTTCATAACCTCACGCACGTAATACTCCGTACTTTTTCGATACCCCGCATCCGCACTCAAGCCTTGTAAAGAGGGGTATTTAGATACCGCCTCAGCAAAAATAAGACCTCCAATCACTGTGTCGTGTATATTGGCCCTATGTACTCGTACATGTAATAAATGGCCCTGCGTATCAACTACAATGTGACGTTTACGGCCTTTAATTTTTTTCCCCCATCAATACCTCGCTCTTGCGCAGCTCCTGCCGTTTTTACACTCTGTGAGTCGATGATCGCATAACTGGGATTAGATGCTTTCTGAGACTTTACTCGGCTCTTCTGCACTAAAGCATCCATTATCTTTTCCCATATCCCTCTTTTCTTTGCTCTGTGATAAAACGAACTGACAGTGGAATATGGGGGTAAGTCTTTGGGGAGCATTCTCCATTGACATCCAGTCTTAATAAGATAAAGTACAGCATTGACTAAAGCTCTCTTATTATACCGACTTCTGTTACCATAGTTGCCACATTGAAAATGATCTTTTATAGCCTCCCACTGATGATCATTTAGATCGCTTGCATAAGCCATATTACTATTCATATGTTTGTCAGCAAATCTATGTAAATGAATTCATGAATACACCTTCTAACAAATCACTCATTAAATCTCTCCCCTTATCAAGAGAAATCTGAGATATACGTAACAAAGTGCCCACAATGACTATCTTGAGTCTTTAATAAAGGATTTATCAACTTGAATGACCATCACATACTACAAAATGCCTCAGTTATTTAATCAGCAGTACTTTTTTACTTCACTTATTAGGCAAGTATATTTGGCTTTGATCGCTACCATCGCCCTGCTCTCCTTTTCCAACCTTTTCTTTGCTTTGCAGTGGAGGCGTGCCTGCAGTATTGAGAACATCTTTCTTGTGGCTCACGACCAGACCCTACAGGCACACAAAGCACCTGCTCCTTTTCTGCACTCTCACCTAGAGATCAATACTTTTGCGCAGATGCTACTCAGCAAAGCCTTTGCCCTTAATGAGTACACCTGGGATCAGCATCTCAGCGAGGTTACCTCTTTTATGGACCAGGCGAGCGCACAATGCTTTCGCGCTAAAATGGATCCCGATATTGAAGCTCTTTACAAAGAGCATAACGCTATTTCTACTGTCGAGTTACAGCATATCGAGATCAACACTGAGCAGCAGCCCTACGAGGTCCTGCTCTACTACAATACCTCCCTTAAGTTCGCTTCGGGGACTGCCTCTCTTTACCAAGACGCAGAAGCGCCAGGAGGGCTCTACTTTCAGCTCCAACCGCTTCAAAGAGCTAACAGCAATCCCTATGGCCTACAGATCAGAAACCTCAAGTTCTTACCTCCTTTAACAGATAAGTCTCCCCAGAAGTGAAAAAGATTCTAGTAGCCATCCTTGTTCTTAGCCCTTTGAGTGCTCTAACCAGCGAGCAAGACACCCTCTTGCAAAAGGTCCCTGTGCTTGTTTCCAAGGTCTCTACCCTTGTCTTTCCTCAGGAGATTATCGATGTAGAGATGGCCAGTGCGAACTATCACCTCAAAGTCAAGGGACGCTACCTGCTGCTTAGAGCCAAATCCTCCACTGTATCTCCTTCTTCCATTTTTGTCCGCTATGGAAAAGACAAAACCGCTTATGTCGCTGAGATTTTTCCGCAAGAGGATGCTCCATTACAGCTCTTTATCAAAGCGCTACACGCTCCTACCACTGCTGAGAAGACACAACAGGTAGTAGCTCCGGAGCCTATCTTCAGCCCGTACCTGCCTCAGCACTTCTTTGATTGCGGCACACAAGGACAAGGACTGCGCATCATCCTTACGCATCTAATGCACACACGAGAAGCTACCTGGATCCAGCTCTTTGTCGAGAATCGCTCCTCTATTGACCTTGTGCTTGAGACTCCTACTTTTGAGTACCACTCCTGGCTCAGAACTTCTTTTTTTAGACGCACTACCAAAGCTAAACCAGTGGAGCCCCTTTGGGCGCCTTCTTCTTTTGCTATCGCGCACCAGCAAAGTGCCTATGTAGTCTTTGCACTACCTCTTTATACTGCTACAGGAGGGCTTATGATCACTTTCTGGGAAACACAAGGGGAGCGCACCTTACAACTCTTCATTACTGCACGTCTCTTACTGAACGCCGGGAATACTTCTAGCTATGGATGATCTGAGTAAAGGGGCAGCTAGCTACATCGCTGCTTTTATACTGCTCACGGCGCTGCCCATTGCCTCGCCGCCAGCAACACAGAGGCTACTACAAGCCCTTGATGACTTGCCGCTTTTTCGAGCTTGGCTCCTACTCTCTCTACTTTTCCTCATGGCGCTAGCTGCACTAACCTACGTAGCTCTCACGCAGCTATGGGCTTTGGCTACCAAGAATCGCCTGGGAGCTGCCCTCATACTGGTTTGCTTGCTGGCCACTGCCCTACTGCTCCTTGCTACTCCTTTTCCTTCTCCCTATGCCCTGGGCATCACCCTGTTCTTAGTAATCACGCCTCTAGCTGCTTCTACAAGCTCTGTTCCTACCTTTTGTGAGCCGGCAAGGAGATGGACCCCCATCAAGCCTGAGATCACCCTTAAGACACAGCGAGGGGCCTCTATTCCTATTAGTAATCCGCAGCTGGGCATCTTTATTCTTGGCGCTCCTGGATCAGGAAAAACCAAGTACCTTGTCGAGCCTATTCTCTTTAATCTCATCCGAAAAGGCTATGCGGGCATTATCTATGACTATGATTTCTCTACCCAAGGAGAGAACCCAAACTACTCGCTCTCTACGCTAACGCATCATCTAGCGCTAGCTTCTCTCAATCCCAGGCTCCAGGCTCTTTCTATCAACTTTCAAGACCCTTGCGCCTCAACACGCGTTAATCCTATTGATCCTGCTTTTATCGCCGATAGAAAACAACTCTCGGCTACGCTTAAGATCCTACTGAGTAATCTGAGTGCAGACCTAGCGCAAAAAGAGGATTTCTGGGTTAAGAATACGTATGCACTTTTAAAAGCGCTTGTGGTGCTACTTGCCAATCAGTATCCTATGCACTGCACCTTGCCTCAGGTCATTATGCTGGGCTTACAGCCTACGGACAAGCTCCTGGCCCTTATTAAAACCGATAGCGAGGCCTCGCTTTATGCCAGCCCTATCTTCGATGCGGCCCAGAGTGCTCCCGAGCAGCTCGCTGGCGTGATGGCCAGCTTCAAGGTAGGGCTAGATACCTTGATTGATCCTCACCTCTTCTGGGTCCTAGGCGCTCAGGAGTTTCCCTTGACTATTAACGATCCAAGTACGCCATATGTGATATGTCTTGGCAACACGCCCACAGAAAAGCAGACCCTGGCGCCTGTGATCGCTATGACGCTCTCAATGCTGGCTAAGCGTATGTACGGACACAACAGAAGTAAAAGCTTTATTTTGCTCGATGAGCTTCCTACACTTTACTTGCCGCAGCTCAGTGAAATTCCTGCTACAGCTAGAAAGTATGGCATTGCTACGATAGTAGCCCTGCAAAACCTAGCGCAGTTAGAAAAGACGTATGGCAGCACCGGAGCCCAAGAACTTCAAGAGGCTTTTTCGAATCAGTTCGTTGGTAGAAGTCAGTACGGGGTCTCCAAGCTTTGGAGCGAGCAGCTAGGCACAAGCACCAAGGAGCAAGTCGCTAGAACCTATACCGAGGGAGGCTTGAGCCGTACGGTCAGTGAAAAAGACACTTCTAGGCTCACGCCACAAGCCTTAATGACGCTCGAAGTAGGGGAGTTTGTGGGAAGAATCCCAGAAAGGGGCATGTTTCAGAGGCGCTTCGCACCGCTCAGCACTTACGACCGAGCGCTCCATTACAAGCATCTAAGAAAGCTCCCTCTTCTTAGAAAAGCCGTAGATGTGCACGCACACTTCGAAGCAGTAGAGCGTAACGCCCAGGAGCTTATTGCGCCTTTTTAAGAAAAAAGTAGGATATTGCTATTATATCCAAGCCTTATGCCTTCCTCTAAGTCCAAATACGATCCCTTTTTTAGCCGCAGCCTGGAGTATTTGCCCATGGCTGAGGCCTTCCTAAAGCACTACCTCCCAGCGCATTTACGCCCCCTTGTTGATTTTTCTACGCTCGAGCGCGTAGATCGCACTCATACCGATGCCCACCTGAGTAAGAGGCATGGCGATATCGCTTACCGGGCTCAGATGGGACCTCAGAGCAAACTCTATGTCTGCTTAGAGCACCAAAGTCAGCCTGACTTTATGATGCCTATACGCTCGCTATATTATGGCGCTGATCTAAGTGTGCCCTATTTTCGCAAGCATAAGAAGATGCCCCTTATTGTGAGCCTTGTGTTTTACCAAGGCACTCCGCCCTATCCGTATGCTACGCAGCTAGAGGACTACTATACTTACCCAGCATGGGGCAAAGAAGAGTTATCAGCGCGTTTTAACGTGATCGAGGTAAGCAACTATAGCGATGAGGAATTGCTCACCCATGGGGTGTGCGCTCCGATGGAGCTGTTGCTCAAACACGGCAGAACTGGTAAGTTTGAGCTCCCTCTAGAGGCTTATCGCAGCATCTTTGAAGCGTGCGTAGCCCTAGTAGGTGACGAGTATATCTTTACCATGCTTACTTATGCGACCTCTTTGAGTAATCAAGTAGCAGGCAAAAAGATATATCAACTAATCGAAACGCTATTCTTAGACAAACAAGCGATCATCATGACCTACGGAAAAGTTCTAGAAAACAAAGGAGAGGTACGAGGCCTCAGAAGAGGCATGCAACAAGGTATGCAACAAGGCATGCAACAAGGTATACAGCAAGTAGCCAAAAGCCTCCTCTCACAGCTCCACTTAGATCTCGGGGCAGTGCAGAGAGCTACAGGCCTGAGCCAAAAAGAGCTCGAGCGTCTTCAAAGAGAAGCAGAGCAAGAGTAGTAAGCCCAGCTAGTGCAATAACGCGCACAAAAGCCTAGGAGCTTATTGCGCCTTTTTGAAAGGGCAGGGTCCTGGAAAGCAAAAAAAGTAAGATCCTGCTACCATATCCAAGCCTTATGCCTTCCTCTAAGTCCAAATACGATCCCTTTTTTAGCCGCAGCCTGGAGTATTTGCCCATGGCTGAGGCCTTCCTAAAGCACTACCTCCCAGCGCATTTACGCCCCCTTGTTGATTTTTCTACGCTCGAGCGCGTAGATCGCACTCATACCGATGCCCACCTGAGTAAGAGGCATGGCGATATCGCTTACCGGGCTCAGATGGGACCTCAGAGCAAACTCTATGTCTGCTTAGAGCACCAAAGTCAGCCTGACTTTATGATGCCTATACGCTCGCTATATTATGGCGCTGATCTAAGTGTGCCCTATTTTCGCAAGCATAAGAAGATGCCCCTTATTGTGAGCCTTGTGTTTTACCAAGGCACTCCGCCCTATCCGTATGCTACGCAGCTAGAGGACTACTATACTTACCCAGCATGGGGCAAAGAAGAGTTATCAGCGCGTTTTAACGTGATCGAGGTAAGCAACTATAGCGATGAGGAATTGCTCACCCATGGGGTGTGCGCTCCGATGGAGCTGTTGCTCAAACACGGCAGAACTGGTAAGTTTGAGCTCCCTCTAGAGGCTTATCGCAGCATCTTTGAAGCGTGCGTAGCCCTAGTAGGTGACGAGTATATCTTTACCATGCTTACTTATGCGACCTCTTTGAGTAATCAAGTAGCAGGCAAAAAGATATATCAACTAATCGAAACGCTATTCTTAGACAAACAAGCGATCATCATGACCTACGGAAAAGTTCTAGAAAACAAAGGAGAGGTACGAGGCCTCAGAAGAGGCATGCAACAAGGTATGCAACAAGGTATGCAACAAGGCATGCAACAAGGTATACAGCAAGTAGCCAAAAGCCTCCTCTCACAGCTCCACTTAGATCTCGGGGCAGTGCAGAGAGCTACAGGCCTGAGCCAAAAAGAGCTCGAGCGTCTTCAAAGAGAAGCAGAGCAAGAGTAGTAAGCCCAGCTAGTGCAATAACGCGCACAAAAGCCTAGGAGCTTATTGCGCCTTTTTGAAAGGGCAGGGTCCTGGAAAGCAAAAAAAGTAAGATCCTGCTACCATATCCAAGCCTTATGCCTTCCTCTAAGTCCAAATACGATCCCTTTTTTAGCCGCAGCCTGGAGTATTTGCCCATGGCTGAGGCCTTCCTAAAGCAGTACCTCCCAGCGCATTTACGCCCCCTTGTTGATTTTTCTACGCTCGAGCGCGTAGATCGCACTCATACCGATGCCCACCTGAGTAAGAGGCATGGCGATATCGCTTACCGGGCTCAGATGGGACCTCAGAGCAAACTCTATGTCTGCTTAGAGCACCAAAGTCAGCCTGACTTTATGATGCCTATACGCTCGCTATATTATGGCGCTGATCTGTAATGCACCCCATCGTTAGGACCAAAAAGTAGTAAATCGTGAGGAGAGTTGTTCGTTGGCTAGCACTGGTTGGTTGAACATTTGATACTACTTTTTTTATTCTGTTTCCTGATCACTTCTATTCTCTCCCCTCTCTCCCCTTTGCTTGATAACCCCTAGCCCCTCTTGCCAAGCAAGCATAGAAACTCCTTGATAGAATACGCTATCTGGACTCTTGTAACCCAAGCTTTGGTCAGCACGAGTACTGTTATACCAACTTATGTACCCACTCAGACTCGCTCGCGCTTCCTGCACACTTGCATAACTCTTCAAATATACCTCTTCGTACTTCACACTGCGCCAGAAACGCTCTATCAATACGTTGTCACAACAACGGCCCGCCCCATTGTGGCTCAATACAATCCCCGCCTCTTCAAGGGCCTTGCGCCAGGCTGCACTGGTGAACTGACTCCCCCTATCTGTGTTAATGATCAGCGGTTGGTAACCACTGGACAAAGAGGCACGCAAGGCTGACAAACAGCTTTCTGTTTCCAGGAAGGGGGATAAGTCCCAGCCCATTATACGACGACTCACCATGTCAATGAGCGCTGTCAGATATAGAAAGCCTTGCTCCATTCGTAGATACGTGATATCTATCTGCCAAACATCATTCACCTTCACCGCAGGACGTTCTTTGAGTAAATAAGAAGAGACACTTGCCTTATGGTCCCTTTTCGATAGATTCTTCTTAGGATACAAAGCCGCTAGGCCCATCAAACGCATCAGGCTGAGTACTCGTTTACCATTCACTTGATAGCCTCGTTGCCGAAGCAGTAAATGAAGCCTTCGATAGCCCATAAAAGGGTATTGTTGATAGAGGTCTCTGAGCTGATTCATCACTTCTACTTGATCATCTTGCGCTGGCTTAGATCGATAATACACCCCTGATCGATGCACGTCCAACAAGGCAGCTTTCCGTCTTAGACTTAACTGTGGCGTAGGCTGTGCAAGGGCTTGTCTTCTGTGTTTCAAAGATTGCTGCCTAGCGATTTGGACAAAAAATCGTTTTCGACTTTTAATCGCCCAATGGTGGCCATAAGTTTTTCAATGTGTTGCTCATAAGGTAGCTGTTGCTGATCAGGGTTCTCAAAGTGTATTTTTCCCTTATCGATGAGTTTTTTTCTCCACTCATAAAGTTGACTGGAGACGATACCAAACTCGTGGCAAAGCTCAGCAGCGGTCCTTTGAGCTTTGATAGTCTCAAGAGCTACCTTGAATTTAAAGGCAGCAGAATGCGGTCTTTTTCTGATTTTATGACGCATAGTTTGATCTGTTTGAGTGCAAGTTTAAGATCAAACGCTCCTTTAACCTCTGGTCCTAATTTTGGGGTGCATTACAGTCGTAGTCCAATGCCTAAACGCTTGGCTAGGTCGTTACACGTGTCGATGACTTTGCGGTAGCGTTTGGCATCATTGGGAAAGGTGATGTTCTTCTCCTGGATCGTGGAGTTGGCAATGACTCGTTGGGCTTTGTTGAGCGATTCTTTTAAGTCAGAGGCAGCACAAGGCTGAGTCCATTGGAAGGCATTTTTCCCGCAAAAGCACTGGAAGTAGGGATTTTCTTGCCAAAGCTCGACGAGTCTCTCATCGGAGAGGTTGAAGATGCGTTGCAAGAGAAGGAGCCCCGTCATGCACCTGATAGGATAGGCGGGCTGTCCAGTATTGGAATAGAGGTGTATAAACCTCCATGCAAGAGCGTTCTAGGGGAGTGTTTGCGCTAAAATGTAGAGGGGCTGGTTAGGATCGGGCTGCTCCATGAGGCGGAGTTTGTACAGGTCGGCCTTGAATTGATTATCTGATTGGCCGATCATAGGGTAAAAAAATATGCAAGGAATGTTGTTAGGAATAGGGATAACTTGCAGGAAAAGGAAGCCAAAAAGCGTTTAAATGTTCCTAAAACCTTTCCTCAAGGCTTTTATGAAGACTTTTAAGAGTTCTTAAGGGACAACTACTTAGTCTGCTGACTATACCCTACTGGTAGGACATAGTCCTAGCTCTCTAGCTGTCGGCAAGACCTAGGTAGCGAGTAGCCTTGTGCTTGCAAGAAATAGAAATCACGGATCTTGGAATATGTCCTCTTTGTTCAGCCCAATCAGCTCGTACACAGCCTCAAAAGTATATCCTCTTTTGATCATGTTCTTGCCTAGCTCCATCTTCTCAAATGCTCTGCCTTTTTTTACGCCATAGGCTAAGCCTGTTTCCCAGTTCTTTTCTGCGTACGCCTCAATGTGAGCCAATGCTACACTTTGGTCATCCTTTGCGAGCGTAATATCTTTTCTATTGCTCACAAGTGCTGTACTCTTGTTGTCATTTATCTGTTCTTCAGCCATATATGAGTGTTTACTACTACTTGATGATGTTCTCTGAATAGCTTTTTTCAAGTCTTCGAAAAAAACATTTTTCGTGCCAATATTAAGCTATCAGCTATATTCTTTCAAGGATAAGTGAAAATATTTTTTTAAACACCTCATTTATTTTTACATTGTTGCTCCAACGTTGCCAAGCTGAGGAAAGGATTTTGCTTCTGCTTCTCCCAAGTGATCTTGTGATTCGTTGCTCACATTGTCTCCTTTTGTCAGCTGATTGTTACCAATTGCCCCACAGCTACCACATGGCACTTCCACACAGCACTTGTAAAAATAAGATTCGTTTCTACGGAAAATAAACTCAAGTCAACTAACAAAGTCAATGCAAAGGCGCTGACATAGGTTGTATATCTTTGACATTAAGTTGTAATCTAGGTTCTCCTAAATAGTGGTTCTCCTCTATGGTATAAACCATTTTGAAAGGTTGTTGCGCACGTACAAACGGCTCGCAGTGGGCCAGGCCAAAACCAATGGCTTCTAAGACGATCTGGTCAGTGCCTAATTGCGCTACATACAACTTGAGGTGGCGCTCTTTGAGGAGGGAATAACTCTGAGCCACTACATGGTCGGTGGAAAAAACGGTCCGCATGTTGCCCGCACCAAAGGGAGCCATTTGCCTAAGGATATTGTAGAACTTAGCGTCTATCTCTTCAAAGGCCAGCGGCAAGTCGATCTCTTGAGGAGGGATTAACAGCTCATCTGCTATGCTACAGGCCACTACCTCTTCAAACCGCTGCTGAAAAGTGACTACATGCTCAAGTGGCAGAGTAAGCCCTGCTGCATACGCATGGCCTCCATACTGATCCAATAAGTCAGCACAGGCAGCCAAGGCTTCGTACACATTGTAGCCTGCTACAGAGCGGGCCGAGCCTGTGGCCTTGCCATGGGTAGCTGTGAGGATGACGGTAGGACGGTAATACTGCTCAATGCATCGCGAAGCTACAATACCAATCACACCCTTGTGCCAATCTTCTTTAAACAGCACAGTAGTCTTTGCCCGAGTTCGTTGAGGACAGGCCTCAATCATAGCTAGAGCTTCTTCTGTGGTGATGCTGTCGAAATTTTTTCGCAGCTTATTTTTCTGATCGATGGTGCTGGCCAGGTGCTCTGCCTCTGTAGGCGCTGTGGCCAAAAGCAAACGTACAGCCAGGCTTGCATGGTCCACCCTGCCTGCTGCATTGATGCGGGGGCCCAAACCAAAAACAAGTTGAGAAATATCCAAAGGCGCACGTAAGTTGCCCCGGTCCATCAACGCTTTGAGCCCGGGACGAGGCGTATGATTGAGTCTTTGTAATCCGTGATAGGCTAAAATCCTGTTCTCTCCTACCATGGGAACAACGTCACAGGCAATGCTAATAGCCACTAGGTCTAAGTGATGGTAGAGATTTTCTTCTGGAAGCTGTTGCTGCTGTGTCAAGGCTTGTAGTAGCTTGAAGCCTACGCCACATCCAGAAAGTTCTTTGGTGGGATAGGAGCAAGCTGGCTGTTTGGGGTCCAAGATGGCATAGGCATCAGGCAGTGTATTGCCTGGCTCATGGTGGTCGCATACGATGACGTCTAGCCCTAGTGCGCGCGCCTTTTGTATGCAGGTAGTGGCTTTGATGCCGCAGTCTAGGCTAACCATGAGCTTGAAACCAGCTTGGGCGGCCCATTTGACTGCCTGCATAGAGATGCCATAGCCTTCAGTATACCGATCTGGGATATAAAAATCTGTATGTGCGCCCAGCTGCTTTAGGAATCCATGGAACATGGCCACCGAAGTCACGCCATCTACATCATAGTCGCCATAGACCAAGATGGGCTCTTGGCGTGTGAGGGCTAGCGCCAAGCGGTGTACGGCTTTTGCCATGCCTCGCATAGCAAAGGGATCGTGTAGATCAGCCAGGGAAGGCCTAAAATAGGCTTTGGCCTGGTCAAAGCTAGTGATACCTTTTTGCACAAGTAGCGAGGCTATCTTGGGAGATACTCCCAATGCACTGGCTAAAGCGTCCACTGAGGCGACTTCTGGTAGTGCACGAAAGAGCCATCTTTTAGCCACTGGCTGATATTCAGATGTGGGAACTGCTGTTTACTGGATATTACTATCTCCTAGGACTTGCTGCGTAGTCTCCCCACTGTCCTGATGAGCCTTTCGTCTCTCAAAATGAAAAGAGCGGCCAATGCATTGGCACTCAACGCAACCAGAATAGTAATGAAGGCCTCCCTGGAGTGTTGACTTGCTATTTCGGAAGTTATATTACTCTCCAAGCGCTCGCAGAAATAGTACGCTAAATATAGAGTCGCCGAGATAAAAAGGGTATTGGTAGCGCCTATGGCGAGCTGTGTAGGTCGGCTATCAAACCTAAACAATTGATACATGGCCGTGGCAGATGACAGGGCAGACATTAAGCCTAACAGTGCATAAGGCAGAAATGTTTCGTGGACAATGAGCCCTTCAGGATCTAATCCACGTAGGAACCAAGCATGCAGGGTGTAGGTTATTTCTGGGTCTACTGTTGTTTTGGTCCAGAAGGCACCCATAGATAGGACCATCATGGCCACACAAACAGTCATAAAACCAATGGATTGGGGCCTTTCGAGAGCTTCCAGGCCTGTGATCCATAAGCGTCGATCGTCGTTTGACATATTATTGATTAACTATAAGGTTAGAGAGCGGAGCAAATATAATGATGCTCTGAAATTATCAAATAGCATTGACTCGGGATATGCCTTATATGACGAGGCCATAGTACTATTGATTGCTTTTGTGATTGAGTGATTTTAGAAGGTTGTCTAGATCCGTAAAGACACTTTTTAAGGTGTTGTATTAGTTACATTTTGTAGCAGTCTTCTCACCTTCCTCTTGTGTAAGTAAAGATGGTAGCAAACATTCACGTTGCCCGGGCGCTTAGCCTTATCTGAGCAGACGCATTTTCTTATACTCCCTTCGTCTATGCAAGCTGAAAGAAAAGAAACTCCCACCTCGTACTCAGGCAGCCTATTGCTCAGGTCTGCCTTAGACCCAGCGTCTGTCAAACAGGACACTATTGACTTAATTGTTACGTCTCCTCCTTATAGTGTTGGCATGCAGTACAGCACTGCAGGCGATGCCATGACTTATGGTGCTTATCTAGCGTTTTCTACTGCATGGCTTCAAAACTGTTTTCTGTGGGTCAAGGACACAGGCAGAATCTGTATTAACATACCGCTGGACAAGCATAAATTCGGAAAAATAGTGTTGGGGCAGATATCACTCAGCTTGCTAAGCCGGTAGATTGGCGTTATCAAACGGCGATTGTGTGGAACGAGCAAAATATTTCTATAAGGACGGCTTGGGGAAGCTGGCGATCTGCTTCTGCTCATTGCTACCTCATGGGAAAAGCTGCAAAAGAGCAGAGTAAGCAAAGCGAATACAAATCGAGTCATCTTTGAATACCTTGAGGCACTTTGTTGATATGCACATAAAAGCACTCCTTTTTACATGCAGGAAGTACTAGCTTTGGTGCCTAACGCTGCCTACGGCCTTGTCTCTACGCAAAAGACCAAACGCTTATCACACTGAGTATCAAATCTTCTCTCAGAGAGCGATATAAACAGGCCGACCTGGAAGGATAGGCGCTGAAGAATGTGCATAGAAGAACTATCAAGTATCTGATAACACTCAATGAACAGGAGACGCATAGTGTAGCTAACAAGATAGCACGCGGGGTGATGATGGGCATAGACGAGGTTATTGTTGCTCAAGCGGACGCTTTTGACATCTTGCTGTCGACACTGGCGTGCCGTCAGTATCTCCTCTCTCAGCCCGTTGAGGTCATCAGTAAAGGACGGCTTGTTCAACCCAACGCTGGTTGAGTCATTTTGTGATTGAGCAACTTATTTCAAACAATTTTTTGTTCTATTCTATTCTATTGACTCTGATGTGGTGTGTCTTTGTCTGAGTAGGGCTCATGTTTAAACTTCCTGCAGTCAACCCTTCTAGTCACTCAATGGCAAGGATTTTTCTTGTATTTTTTTAATGTGATCCCTAAATTTATTTGACCTTTTGAAGTGCTTTACTAGATTTGTGTTGCATATCGTTAAAGCCTATACTATTGAAAGCATGCACCTTCGCAAGCAAGATGCGTAGTGCAATGGCTACTACCCATTCTCCAGGCCTCAATGCAAACAATTTGTATTTATTAAAGCAAGTCCAAACCAAATAATCTATGCAAAATAGTCCAAACATCGTAGAAGAGCCGCTACTAAAAGAAAATAAAAATAGGTTCGTGCTGTTTCCCATTGAGCACTCCGACATTTGGGAGTTTTACAAAAGGGCAGAAGCCAGCTTTTGGACGGCAGAAGAGATTGACTTGAGCCAAGACCTAAAAGACTGGGAAAGCCTCAATGAGGGCGAAAGGCATTTCATCTCGCATGTGCTGGCCTTTTTTGCTGCTAGTGATGGTATTGTCAATGAAAACTTAGGCGAGAACTTTGTGGCAGAGGTACAATACACCGAAGCTAAATTCTTTTATGGCTTTCAAATCGCTATTGAAAACATCCACTCGGAAGTTTACTCCTTGCTTATTGATACCTACATCAAAGATACTACGGAAAAGAACAAGCTCTTCAATGCCATTGAGACGTTGGATTGTGTGAAGAAGAAAGCAGAATGGGCCTTGCGATGGATTGAAAAAGCCAACTTTGCAGAAAGGCTCATTGCCTTTGCAGCTGTAGAGGGCATCTTCTTTTCTGGTAGCTTCTGCTCGATCTTTTGGCTGAAAAAGCGTGGACTCATGCCTGGCCTAAGTTTTTCTAACGAACTCATCTCTCGTGACGAGGGACTGCATTGTGATTTTGCTTGCCTTCTTTACAACAAGCATCTAGTCAACAAGCTCCCTGTAGAAAGGGTCACTCAAATTATCACCGACGCTGTGGCCATTGAAAAAGAGTTTGTCATCGATGCACTCCCTGTCAGGCTCATTGGCATGAACGCTGACCTCATGGCACAGTACATCGAATTTGTGGCTGACAGATTGCTCGCAGAACTAGGGTGTCCCAAAGTGTACAATGTTACCAACCCATTTGACTTTATGGAGATGATTTCTCTACAGGGAAAGACTAACTTCTTCGAAAAACGCGTGGGAGAGTATCAAAAGGCGGGTGTGATGAACAAGGAAGGAGAAAAAGAAGTGGCTAAATTTAGCCTAGAGGAAGACTTTTAGTAATTTAAATCAGCCATTCATCATACCTACCCTTACCCCTATGCTAGTCATAAAAAGAGACGGAAGATTAGAGTCAGTCAAATTTGACAAAATTACCTCAAGGATTGAGAAGCTATGTTATGGGCTTAATATGGACTTCATCGATCCTGTAGACATTGCCAAGAAGGTAATAGCAGGGATCTACGACCGCGTTACTACAGTAGAACTCGACAACCTGGCAGCAGAAATTACTGCTTCTATGACAAGCAAGCACCCAGAATATGCCGTGCTAGCTGCTAGGATTGCTATTTCTAACCTGCAAAAAGTGACCAGCAAGTCCTTTTCTAATACTATGAAAAGGCTTTACACTTACACAGACCCTAAAACGGAAGAAAGCGCAGCCCTGATTGCCAAAGAAGTTTATTGTGTCATCAAGGAAAATGCAGCGCTACTCGATGAGGCAATCGACTATTCGCGCGACTTCAACTACGACTACTTTGGGTTTAAGACTTTGGAGCGCTCTTATCTCCTGAAACTCGATGGCAAGATCGTGGAGCGGCCGCAGCACATGCTCATGCGCGTAGCCGTAGGCATTCATAAAGATGACATTGATGCTGCCATTGAGACCTATCACTTGATGTCTGAAAAGTGGTTTACGCATGCTACGCCTACTTTATTCAACGCAGGCACTCCCAAGCCCCAGCTTTCCTCTTGCTTTCTATTGACCATGAAGGAGGATAGTATTGATGGCATTTATGACACGCTGAAGCAGTGCGCCCAGATATCTCAGTCAGCGGGTGGGATTGGCCTGAGCATTCATGACATCCGCGCTACAGGGTCTTACATCAAAGGAACAAACGGCGTTTCCAACGGGATTGTGCCCATGTTGCGCAACTTTGACATGACTGCGCGCTATGTAGACCAAGGGGGGGGGAAGCGAAAAGGAAGCTTTGCTATTTATCTAGAGCCTTGGCATGCAGATATCTCTGCTTTCTTAGACCTGAAGAAAAACCACGGCAAGGAAGAGTTGCGTGCACGCGATCTTTTCTATGCCCTCTGGATTCCTGACCTATTCATGAAGCGGGTAGAGAACAATGAATCTTGGTCTCTTTTCTGTCCCAAAGAAGCCCCTGGCCTGGCCGACTGCTATGGCGATGAATTTGAAAGGCTTTACCACAAATATGAACGCGAGGGAAAGGCGCGGAAAACCGTCCAAGCGCAGGAGCTCTGGTTTGAGATACTAGAAGCACAGATCGAGACAGGCACGCCCTACATGCTTTACAAGGATGCGGCCAACCGCAAGTCGAACCAGCAGAATCTGGGCACGATCAAGTCTAGTAACCTATGCACGGAGATCCTTGAGTACACGTCTCCTGACGAGGTGGCGGTGTGTAACTTGGCCTCGATTGCCCTTCCCCGGTTTATCAATGAAAAAGGCCTACTAGACCATCAAAAGCTGTACGATGTCACTTACACCGTGACTAAGAACTTGAATAAGGTCATTGACATCAATTACTACCCTGTGCCTGAAGCACGTCGATCTAATCTTAGGCATCGTCCTATTGGTATTGGGGTGCAAGGCTTGGCCGACACTTTCTTACGGCTGCGCATGCCTTTTGACTCGCCTGAGGCCCGCGGCTTGAACAAAGACATCTTTGAAACGATCTACTTTGCAGCCATGACGGCCTCTAAAGACTTGGCCCAAGAGCAAGGCCCTTATGAGACTTTTGCGGGTTCTCCACTTGCGCAAGGTACTTTTCAGTTTGACATGTGGGAGGTAGAGCCTAGCTCTGGACGGTGGGATTGGGAAACCTTGCGTAAGGAGGTGCAGAAGCATGGAGTACGTAATTCTCTGTTAGTAGCTCCTATGCCCACAGCTTCTACCTCGCAGATACTGGGCAACAATGAGTGCTTTGAGCCTTATACTTCCAACATCTATACCCGACGCGTGCTTTCTGGCGAGTTCATCGTGGTGAACAAACATTTAATGAAAGACCTGATCGAGCTGGACTTGTGGGATGACCAAATGAGAAATGAGCTGATTGCAGCCAATGGCTCTGTACAAAACATTCCTAATATCCCACTTAACATCAAAGAGCTGTACCGAACAGTCTGGGAGATTCCCCAAAAAGCGATCATAGACATGGCCGCTGACCGAGGTGCTTACATTTGTCAGAGCCAAAGCCTTAATATCCATATCCAAGATCCTAACTTTGGCAAGCTGACATCCATGCATTTTTATGCTTGGAAAAAAGGGCTGAAAACAGGCATGTACTACCTGAGAACCAAAGCGGCAGCTGATGCGATCAAATTCACTGTGCAGAAGCAACAAGCCCAAATGGAGGCACCGCAGTCAGCTACTGTTTCTACTAAGCAGCAGCAGCAAGCTGATGCGCTTTGTGCATTAGATAATCCAGACGAGTGCATAGCTTGCGGAAGCTAACTTTGTAGTTGTCAATGAGGGATTCACTCTGCAGGCACATCCAATCACTCAATTTTTTGATGGTCCCATCGTGTTGTCAGAGGTTCTTTATGTAAATAAGTATTGATTCCTCATGGTGCGGAAGCCTTTTTGCACTTGACACCGTTGGTGCAGCCAAAGTATCACTTATACTATCCCTATTTGTCTCCGGCACTATGATGAAGCCCTCTAAAAAAGCAGCGCCCAAGCAAGTCTCTAAGGTGCGAGAATGGTTTCATGCCCTTGTGTTTGCCGTTGTGGTGGCTAGCCTGGTGCGCTGGGCTGCGCTAGAAGCTTTTACCATTCCTAGCTCCTCCATGGAAGCCACCTTGCTTACGGGCGATTTTATCTTTGTCAGTAAGCTCCATTATGGACCGCGCACGCCCCAAACACCGTTGCAAATTCCTTTGACCCACCAAACTATTGGTAGCACTGGCATTCCTTCTTACCTGGACTGGATTCAGCTTCCTATGTATCGGCTACCCAGCTTTTCCCAGGTCAAGCGTGGAGACACGGTTGTTTTTAACTATCCCATGGAGCTGGACACGCCTATTGATTTGCGTACGTACTATATCAAACGCTGTGTAGGACTTCCTGGCGATGTACTTCATATGGAAGAAGCGCAACTCTACGTCAATGATGAGCCTCAACCGCAATCCCCAGGCGCACAGTACCGCTACTACCTTAGAACGGAGTCTACACTTCAGCAGCGATTTTTTAGTCAATATGCTATCCGAGAATACTTACCTGTACAAGGAGGCTATATGGTCCATACCACGCCTGCCATTGCTGCGCAGCTGGCGCTCATACCATTGCTACAAGAGGTGCGCTGCCTCATCTTTCCCAAAGACATGGCAGACCTTACTATTTATCCTAGTAACGAGGCGTTGCTTTGGAATGCAGATCATTTCGGTCCTATCACAGTGCCAGCCCAAGGAATGACTGTATCTATCAATGCAGCCACCTTGGCTCAGTATGAGCGGGTCATTACCTACCACGAAGGCCACCAAGACGTACGCATTGAGGATGATCAATTGTGGATTGATGGGCAGCTACTAGAGACATACACTTTTCAACAAGACTATTACTTTATGATGGGAGATAATCGCCACAATTCGATAGACTCTCGTTTTTGGAGCTTTGTACCACAAGATCACTTGGTGGGCAAAGCTGTCTTGGTTTTATTTTCACTCGATCCTGATCAAAGTTTTTTGCGTAAACTGCGATGGAAGCGGATGTTCCGGTCGGTTGCTTAAATTATCTGATGAAGAGATAAAAATTGTTTGTAATTAAGAAAAAAAGAAATACATTTTGGGGAGAAAGGGAAAGGAGGTAAAAATGCGTGTACAAGTCATACAAGATAGTCAAGGAAAAGACAAAGGTACATCCATGCCTATAATCAACTGGCAGCAGCAAAAAGCCTTGGCGCCACCAATGGCTGAAAGGCCTTCTAAGAGCCTTATTCTTGAGGAACTCAAAGAAGCCATTGCTGAGCTTCGCCTCGTTGAACAAGGGCAGTCAGAGGCACGTCCCGTAGCAGAGCTCATTGATGCGCTATAGGGTTGCCTTTCTTTCCTTGTTCGAACAACAAGCCAAGCGGCTAGCTAAAAAGTACCCTTCACTTAAAAATGATTTAAATCAACTAGCCCAACGCTTGGCTGAAAACCCCCAACAGGGTAAAAAGCTAGGCAAGCACTTTTACAAAGTGAGATTCGCTATTACTTCTAAAGGCAAAGGTAAATCTGGCGGCGCAAAAGTGATTACCTATCTTAAAGCTACGGCTACCACTGTTTATCTCGTTTCTATTTACGACAAATCAGAAAAAGCAACTATCAGCGACCAAGAATTAGACAAGGTCTTCCGAGATGAGCTGCTCTAGGGGTCGCGAGAGCATTGGAGGCTTAAAAACTCTTTTTTCCTAAAGGCAGTCTATTTTGAAAATCTACAAGCAAGCTGGCTTATCGCCTTGATGAAAGTCAAGGAGGAAAGTCCGGGCAACACAGAGCACCCTACTTCCTAACGGGAAGGCGCTTGGTCTCAAAGCCAAGTGACAGCTAGTGCCACAGAAAACAGACCGCTCTGCCCCTCAAGGCGGAGTAAGGGTGAAAAGGTGGGGTAAGAGCCCACCGCTTTGCTGGCGACAGCAAAGGCAGGGTTAACCTTAGGGGTTGAAAGACCAAATAAGTACTGCATCCTCCTGCTTGAGGTCGTAGGTGGCTCGCCTACGTTTCGCACATTTGAAAGGCAGTATGGGTAGGTCGATAGAGGCGGCAAGTGATTGCCGTCCTAGATAGATGATAAGCAAGGCGGGCATTATGTCTGCCTACAGAACCCGGCTTACAGGCTTGCTTGTTTTTGTTGACATGGTAGAGAAAAGGGACAAGTTACATACTTGTCCCTTTTTTTGTTTGGCATTACTAGAAGAAGCATGCGATACCATGGGGCCCCTTTTCAGGAAGAGCCTGAGAGCTGTGGTGACGGCTCTATAGAAATAATCGCTTTTAGACCAGTGACTGTTCCACCTAATAGTCCCATTGATTTTGAATACATACTCGCTTTTTTATCTAAAATTTCTATTTTCTTCTTCTCAGACTCTTGATCTGTTTTAATGGCATCGATCGTTTCCTGCAAGAAGCCTTGAAGTTCCTTGAGGATTTGTGAAGAAAACGGTAAGAAGAACATTAATATATCTTTCGACCCTCCATCTCCCTCAGAGGTAGTACCAAAGCCTTTTTTCAACAGCTCATCGTTCCCAACGATTTCATGCACCATATCAGCGAGTACTTTAACTTCTAATGTTAAACCGAGCGCTATACGGAAAGCCCTTGCTTCATGAAATTTTTCATCCGTATTCTCCTTGTTAAGCATATCCGAAGTTTCATTCAAGGCTTTATAAGAGTCTAGGAGGATATCCTGAAATTTTTTTCTCGCCGCATCGGCTCCTGAATCTGCTTCTGCTTCTACCACTTCTTTGCCCCTGGCTTCTACGTCAAAAACTCCTTCCCCCACTTTACTCTTGGCCTGCTCAAGAGTCGAAAGTAGTGTTTTTTTCAACTCTTCGTTTGCAGAAGTAAAGGCAGGAGTGGACGTAGGTCCTGTTCCCGTGTTGGGCGAGCAGCTTGTCTGTAATAGTGCTGCTCCTATAAATAATAATGCTACAATCTTGCAGCGATTGTTTTTTATAGCCATGTTTTCTTGCATTTTTGTTTCTTGCCGCAAGGAAAGCTAAAAGATGTACATATGCAACACAACTAACAGGCTTTTGCTATTCCGTTGACCATAGCTGGTATAAAACACGAGGCCGTTGCAAAACTGTTGTTATTTCTGATCTACCTCTCAAGAGGTTAGTTTTTTTAATAGGGGATCTCATTAGCCAAGAGCATACCACCTTATTAAGCACTTATTTGTGCTTCTTTGACCTAATCGTGTGTGATAACCAATCAAAAAGGGCATAGCTAACCCACAGAGACTCTTAACGCTAGCCCTGGGGCACGGTATAGATTGTAACTTAGCGCTTCTAATACATGCTCACTATGCGTTTTTGCCTTCCCTACATAACGCGCGCTGCCCGCCTTGAACCAACTCTTTATACTGCCAAACACGCACTCCACTTTGTAGCGACGCTCTCCTATTAGGCCATTGTACAGACTTAACCAACTCCTTCTTGCCTTCCCTCTTGCTCGTTTGCGTTGAAGACGGCTCTTGAGTCCCTTACTTCGCAATAACGAGTCGTTCGACGCACTACTGTACCCTTTATCGCCCAATACTTCACTCCCCTTGGGTAGCTCCACCTGCTCTAATAACCGCGACAGATGTTGGCTTTCGTGCTCACTTGCCTTACTCGTATGAACTGATAACACCAACCCGTTCTCTGCTTCTACTAGATAGTGACGCTTATAGCCATAATACAGCTCATTGCCCCGCTTCACCCAACTCGCCTCTTGATCTACTCCTTTCTGCTTCACTTCTTCTAACGGAGGCGCATACTCCCCTGCTGGCAAAGCATACTCCTTTTTTCCTTTCGGGCGGCGCGCTGTTGGCGTAATAGAAGCGTCTACTATGGTTCCTTTTTGGATCACTAAGCCAAGGATTTCCAATTGTCTATTGACTTCTAGTAGAAGAAGCTGGTAGGCCTCTGCTTGGGTCAAGACCTTGCTAAAGCGAGAGATCACACTGTGATCAGGGGTAGGATGGTCAGCATTGAGCCCACAGAACTTCTTGAAGGAGCTCCTGGCGTCGAGTTGATCTTCGATTTGATAGTCGCTTAATCCGTACCAAGTCTGTAAGAGGGACATTTTAAAGAGCAAGAGAGGGGGATAGACGCTTCTTCCTTCTTGCGCCTACTCCTTGGTATAGTATTGAGCGAGGAGGTTTTCAATAGGCTTCCAATCGATAATCTGGTTGATTTGTTGTAGTTGATGATGGGTTCTATTGTTGGGCTGCATGGCAAGGTCAGCAAAAGAGAGTTGTTTGTTGTGGAGCATTGGCATGTTGAGCAAGTTTTAAAGGCTACAGAAAGTGTTTACGGTTCTGACGATACCTTTTAGGCCACTTCTAAGCAAATATTTCAATCAGTTTTGCAACGGCCTTCTAATAAATAAATAGCCTAATAACCCAATAAACAAATGGTCTATAACTCAATAAGCAAATGAATAAAATGGTCTAATAAACAAATAGACAGATAACTAATTAAACAAATAACCTCATGCACTAGTCCACTGGATACGGCATATAGACGAAGTTGGTGAAGTTGGTATCTACTACAAGCAGGCAACAAAATTCTTCAGGGTCTTTGTAAGTCTCTTTAAAAGCTTCCTTCTTGTCGGCTGCCATCAGGCCGCACTGTACTAAGGCTTCTAAGTAAGCAGCATAGTAGTACCATTGGTTATCTATTTCTCCTTTATTGATCAGCAGCTCCCCGACCGGGAGTGGGACTCTAGCGACCAAGAAGATAGGGTAGGCGAAGGCTTCTTGTTTGCCGATGAGGTAGGCTGCCTCTTTGAGTTTGTCCGTCACTTTGACAAAGTCAGCAGAGATTGTGCCCAGGTAAGAGCCATCCAGGGTAAGGTCGTTGGTCATAGATGGTTGCTAATTTACAAATGCTAGCTTTCACGTACCAAGATAGCAGGTATAAAGTACAAGACACTGTCATCCATGCACCCATACTTTTACATTCCTACCACGCTGAAAGCAACTCTTCGGTTGCGCTGTCGGCCCTCAGCAGTGTCTTGCGAGGCTATAGGGCGGGTAGCTCCGTAGCCCTGGTAAGTAAGCCGTGTTACTTCTACACCAGCTGCCAGGAGATAGTTGTAAATAGCTTGGGCCCGCTTGATAGAGAGCTGATTGTTGTAGGCCGTGTCGCCTATATGGTCTGTATGCCCCTCAATGGCGATGCACAAGTTAGGGTGCTCCTGTAAGAAAGCGACCAAGTAGTCGAGCTCTGTCGTAGAGCGGGCTTCTAAAGTGTACTGATCAAACCCAAAAAAGATGTTTTTGAGCACCTGAACCTGGTCTAGAGCGATGGGTTTGAGCTGTATGGGCGCTGATGCAGCCACTGCAGGGGGCGTATGATTTTTATAGTCTACGTGGATACTTTCAAATAAATATCCTTCTTTTTTAACAAACAGGCCATATTCTTTGCCTTCGTTCACCACGATGACGGCTTCTCCATCTTCTGGGTCTACTTGAACACTAGACTGCTGGGTCGCTGTGGTGAGGTCATAGACTTCTACTTGTGCTGCTGTGGCTGCCCCAGTGGAGTCATCCGCTACCTTAATTCTGACCCAATCGCTCTTAGGAAACTGAAGGAGGTGGAGTGGAAAGTCAAATTCATATAGATGACTACTATGGTAACTACTTCCTTGCTGGCTCCCATCTGCATAATAGCCCTTTTTGCCATCTGCAGTAATGAACAAAGCGGTCTGATCTTTATGTCCATTAATGGGATAGCCTAGGTTGACAGGAGGGGTCCATGCACCATTAATCCAATTGCTGTAATAAATGTCAAATCCACCCATACTAGGGCATCGGTCTGAAGCAAAGAAAAGCGTTTGCCCATTAGGGTGCATGAAGGGTGATATTTCTCGCCCTGTAGAGTTGATGATTGGTCCTAAGTTGACAGGGTCAGCCCATTCCCCGTTTTCTTGCTGTGTACTCTGCCAAATGTCTTTTTTGCCGTAATTCCCTGCACGCTCTGAGACAAAGTAGAGCGTTCTTCCATCTGCCGAAAGAGAAGGTTGCGATTCCCATCCGTGGCTGTTGATGCGCGGCCCCATGTTGATCGGCTTGGTCCATGTGTCCCCTTGCCTATAGGTGATATACAAATCGCAAATGCCACAATTGCCTGGGCAAGAGCAGGCGGTGAAGACCATCTTTTTGCCATCTGCTGAGACGGTACAACTGCCCTCATTATGCGTAGTGCCAATCAGGCCTGCAAAAGGCTGTGGCTCGGTCCAATGGCCTGCAGTATCTCTATGGCTGACATAGATGTTCTCTTTGCCTTGGGTTTGATCAGAGCGTGCCGTAAAGAACAAGGTTTGCTGGTCTACCGTGAGCACAGGAAAGTATTGTGAAGTCAACTGATTGAGTGGGGCAGCAAGTAGCCTAGGATGAAACGGAACGGGTGTTTGGGTCTGCTCGAGGGCAAAGGCTACATTCTTATGGAGGCATTCTAGCTGGGTGCGCAAGGGCGCTGCTAGGGCATTGGGGGCAGGCAGCTGCGCTAATACAGCTTGTGCTTGTGGATAGGCACCAGCTCTGTAGTAGCGCTGTGCTAATTCATAGCGCAGCACGTTGTCCTGGTTGCTTGGGGGCCAATGGCGTTGGGCTCGGTTGAGCAGCTTGATGACGCCTTCAAAATCCCCCAATTGCTGTTGGATAGCGGCCCACTGCAGATAGGCTTCTACAAACTTTTTGTCTTTTCTAATGGCCTGCCGTAGGCTCGCTATTGCTGCCTCATAGTCCTTTCTTGCACAATGGGCTGAAGCTTGCTCATACAGCTTAATGGCTGGGGAGGACTGGCTCGTGTAGGTGGCTTCAGAAGGAGCCCCAGCTAGGTGGGTGGCTATGCATAACAGTAGGGCACAATGCTTGTAGGCGTTCATAGGGTGGCTGCTGCTGCACTATCATCACTCCTGTCTATTCCACAGGCGTAGTTTCTTCGAGCTGCTGCGGTGCTGTAGCGTCTTGTATCTTGGCGCGCACCTGCTTTTCTAGCGTATCGAACAGTTCGGGATTGTCTAGTAGAAGGGCTTTGACAGCATCTCGCCCTTGGGCCAGCTTATTATTATCGTAAGAGAACCATGAGCCTGATTTTTGAATCACTCCCAAGGCTACCCCTAGGTCAATGAGCTCTCCTGCCTTGGAGATCCCTTCGCCATAGATAATGTCAAACTCTACAACTTTGAAGGGAGGTGCCACTTTGTTTTTCACCACTTTCACGCGGGTACGGTTGCCCAAGACATCTCCATTACTGTCTTTAATTTGCGATACCCTGCGGATATCGAGCCTTAGCGAAGAGTAGAACTTCAGCGCATTACCCCCTGTGGTGGTCTCTGGGTTGCCAAACATTACGCCAATTTTCTCTCTGAGCTGATTGATAAAGATACAAGCACAGCCTGTTTTGTTGATGGCTCCTGTAAGCTTTCGGAGTGCTTGCGACATGAGGCGTGCTTGGAGGCCTAACTTGCTGTCGCCCATATCGCCTTCCAGCTCTCCTCGAGGCACCAAGGCAGCTACAGAATCAATAACAATGATATCAATGGTGCCTGAGCGGATCAAGTGCTCTGCGATTTCCAGGGCTTGCTCTCCATTGTCTGGCTGTGAAATCAAGAGATTTTCGGTATCAATGCCCAGCTTTTCTGCATAAGTTTTGTCAAAAGCATGCTCTGCGTCAATAAAAGCAGCCATCCCACCCTGGCGCTGGGCTTCGGCAATGCAGTGGAGGCTCAGTGTGGTCTTTCCAGAGGATTCAGGACCATACACTTCAATGATTCTACCTTTAGGAATCCCTCCTACGCCCAAAGCTAGGTCTAGCCCCAGGGAACCTGTAGAAATAGTAGGTACGTCTACGACCTTGTTATCGCTCAGCCGCATGACGGTGCCTTTGCCGTAGGTTTTTTCTAGCTTGTCAATGGTCAGCTGTAATGCTTTTAGTTTTTCTGCCTTGTTGTCGCTCATGAGCTTGTTGTAGTGTAGTAAGGTAAAATGAATGTATCTGGACCTTATTGCTAGGGAGTGTTAACGATCGTTTTATACGGTTAGCACACCAATAACCGTCCAGCATGTAGTTGACTAACCCCTATTTGTCATACCGAGCTGAAAGCGAAGCATCTCTGCAAGGCTCGCTATGCTGGGATTCCTCGCCAGACTCTGAATGACAGTTGGAATAAGTTGTTGGTCTATCGATGTACTCGATTAGATGTCGAAGCTACCTGGTCCTCAGCGCCACTAAAGTAAGAAATGTAGGCAGCTTGGGCAAACATGGCTCTCTTGCGGATACAAGGCTGCAGTAGTAGGGTGCACATTCACTCGATGTCTGTGTCAAGATCATTGCATTATTGGGTGATTTTGTGACTGGGTGATTTAAAAGGCTTTTCTAGTACCCAAGGCAGCCTCTTTAAAAAAGCCGTACGTTCCTGTAGAGAGGGCAATCCAGACTTGTATGTGACCAGCCCTCCCCATTCAATAATCCACCATGCCAGCGACCTGCTCCTCGAGCAGCTGCACATATTGCTGGTTGGCTAAAACAGTGGCCAGCTGGCTGTCGTGAATGCCCGCGAGTCTGGGCTTAAGTGGGTAGACGTGCATTCGTAGGTAATGAAAAATGTCTGTAAGGTGGCTCATAGCAAAAGCAGCTCCTTGGGGGCCCTTGGACACGCCTACCAGAGCGCATTTTTTGCCTTTAAAAGTGTCTGGAAATTGCAGCCCATCGATAAAGGCCTTGAAAACGCCTGGAAAAGAGCCATTGTATTCAGGCACAATGAATACGTATTTCTGGGTAGCTTCCATCACAGCACGCAAGCGGTTGAACGCTTCATGCTGGCCTCGGTGTTCATACAGGGCTTTGGCTGTAAAGTCGGCTGGCAAATCTACTAGTTGGAGCACCTGGCTTGGGCAGCCTTTTTGCTGCAAAAGCTTTACATAATGGTTTGCTATTTGGGCTGATAAGGAATCTGTACGGTTGGTCGTTGCTACGACCGTGATTTTTGTGTGGGTCATTGATAGTTATAAATGGTATAATTTTGTGTCTACAAAGCACAAGATATAAAATACATTACTGTTATTATCCTTCCCATGTCATCCAATTTGTCGTCTCCTACCTCTCCTTTAGTAGTTGTCAATCAACTTTCTAAGCGTTTTCATCAGCACAATGTCGTACATCAGCTGTCCTTTCAGGTAGCTCCGGGGCAAATTTGGGGCTTCCTAGGGCCTAATGGTGCAGGGAAGTCCACCACGATGAAGATGCTCACAGGCTATCTCAGGCCCTCCGAAGGGAGTATTGAGGTGTGTGGCTACGATGTCGGGCAGCAGCCCCGTCAGGCACAAAAGCATATAGGCTACCTCCCTGAGCATAATCCTCTTTACCTGGAGATGTATGTGCACGAATACCTGCAGTTCATGGGCAGCATTCGGGGCTTGAAGCGTACGCAGTGTTGGACCAGGACCCAAGAGGTAGTAGAAAGGTGTGGTATTACCGAGATGCAAAACAAAAAAATCAAAGCGCTCTCCAAAGGCTATCGCCAAAGAGTGGGCCTGGCCCAAGCCCTGATTCACGATCCAGCAGTTTTGATTTTGGATGAACCCACGACAGGCCTCGATCCTAATCAGCTGCACGAGCTCCGAACACTGATCAAAGCCATAAGCTACGACAAGGCTGTCATTCTCTCTACCCACATCATGCAGGAGGTAGAAGCTTTGTGCGACCAAGTGCTCCTCATCAATCATGGGCAAGTCCTCATTCATGGCCCCTTAGCACAGCTGATCACCTCAAGCCACGTACACTTACTGATAGAATTTAGAGAATCTGCCCCCTTGGCAGCGCTCGAGCAGCTGGCAGGCGTTCAGCAGGTAACGGTTGTCTCAGATGGTAAGTATGTGGTGCATGCTCGTCACGGCATCGCCATGCGTGAGTCCCTATTCCGCTTTGCACAAGAACAAAATTTGACGCTCTTAGGCTTAGAAGAACAAAAACGCTCGCTAGAGACTATCTTTCAGGAGCTCACCCAAAAGCAGTAAGGATGCATGTCCAAAATAATTAGAGAAAAAACTTGACAATCCGTTACGAAAGTGTTACACTTGTAGATGAAAAGATGAAAAGATCATGCCTACACAAAAACCAAGAATCGGGCTTACACTAGCTCCCGAAACAGCCACCCTGCTAGGCACTATGGCGCAAGCAACGCACCAATCTACTGCTAGTTTGGCCAAAGAGCTTCTTTTAGAAGCTTTGGAAGACAGAGAAGACATAACACTGTCTGCCCTGGCCGAAATTCGTAGCATTGAAAACAAGGTGCTGGTCAAACACAGTGATGTCTGGCAATAAGCCTTATGCCGTTGTCTATTTCGAGGCAGTGGTTAAGCAAGATATTCCTCGGCTGCCACAGACTGCTAAGCTACGAATCAAAAAAGCCATTGAAGAGCGGCTCATGACCAATCCCATTGGTTATGGAAAACCTCTGCGTCATAGCCTCAAAGGCCACCGAAGATTACGTGTGGGTGACTATAGGGTCGTCTACTGTATCGATGCAGCATCGCACGCTGTCAACATTATAGCCATCAAACACCGCAAAGAGGTGTATCACTCAAGCTGAAGAAAATCGGACTCTCAATCTAGGACAAGTATAGCAATTGATATTTAACCTGCTATGCACTTATTCTTTCTCCGCTAAAGAGCCTCCAAAAAAAGGATGAGCTACTATCCTTTTTTAGCTCCACATGGCCCCCTCACGATTCTGTCATCTTATTACCATCTCCCTGGGAATGTAGCCTGAGAAGCTATCTCAAGCTCGCAGCAACGCCTTCTCCAAACTAGACGCTATCAGCTAGCTTTTTCTCTACTGAAAACCTCTGCACACAACCCCTCGAGTTCTCTAGCTGCTCCTTTCAGTCCCAGCTTCTCAGCCAGCGGCACAAAGAAGCGGATCGTCTCGTTGGCCTTGTTCAGCTGGCTCTCGTACTTCTTGAACTTGATCGTCCGCATGTTGTGCATGCGGTCGGCTAGCTTCACATACAAAATCCGTTTGTCTGTGGTCTCAATCAGCTGCATGATGTTCTCATTGTCTGTCAGCTTGATGCGGTAGATACTCCCTGAGGCACTCTCTAGATGCGTCACTCCATCTACTATGTGCCGTACTTCCTTGCCATAACGCGTCTCTACCTGATCAAGCGATAGCTCTGTATCTTCTACTGTGTCGTGGAGGAGCGCTCCCAAAATCGTAGCCTCCTCTTGATCGTAGTCTAAGACAATCTGCGCTACAGCGATGGGGTGCAGGTAAAAGGGTTCGCCTGATCTGCGCTTGACAGGGCCATGGTAGTCTTTGATCACCTCGATCGCATCGCTCACGAGCCCTACATCTACTTTTGTCCGTTCTGAGATGGATTGCAGGAGGGCTGCTTCTTGCTCCTTGGCCCCTGGATACGTGTCGTCTGCTCGCGCTCTTTCCTTGTACAACTTGGGCGCTAGCAGGTCCATGTCCTCAGGACGCACTTGAGAGAGGGTGGCGGGAATGACATACATTAGCCTGTGAGAGGACACCTCCCAGTAGCCATAGTGCGCATTGATTACGCGCTTGCTCATCACGATGGCTTCTTCTCGCTCTGGAAAGGAAGTGCTGGGCGCTTCTTTGTGCGCTAGCTTGGCTGTGTAGAGAGGCGCTAGCGGAGGCGCCTCTCCTTCGAGGGTGATGACAAAGCGAACGGCTTTCACCTTTTTGGCATAGTCGGTGCGCTGCACAGAGTGGAGCGGATAGTGCAGCCACGTATCTTCTACTGTCAGTAGGATGGGGGCTTCTGAGGAAGCAGCCTGCAGCCGCAGAAAGGTAACGCTATCTAGGAGCATCTTGGCAATCTTGAGCACATCACACTCCACTTGCGCTTGCTGGCTCTGATAGCGCACCTCCACGTGCTTTTCTTGTCTACTAAAGCTCAGCTGGGTTCTGACATACATCAACAGATCATCGATCTTTGTATGCTCTAATTTTAGCGCTACGTACTCTGCCCGCTCTGCCAGGTCTACCAAGTGCGTCGCTGTGTGGGTGAGCCGCTTGTTGAGCACTTGAAACTCTTCTAGTAGCTCTCGGGCTTGTTCTGATTCCTCTGCCATGCTTGCCAACTCTTTGTAAAGCGCTTTGCAGGTGTGCACTAGCTCTCCTAGCTCGTCAGCTTTGGCTTCTCTAAGGGTTGTTTTGACAGCCATATTCTCTACAAAAGCAGCTTCTAGGGATGCTCTATCTTCTTTGTAAAGGCCTTCCAAGCGTACATACTCTTTGCCAATAATCTCTCTTTTCTTGAGCAGGAGCTTGTAGTCTTGCTTGTATTTGTAAAGAGCGATGGCCAGGCTAGCCGCCAGCGGCAAGCTGTAGATAAACCTAAACTGCAGCTCAGGGGCTACATGGCTCCAGGGAATCCCACCTGCATAAAGGTACAAGGTGCCTAGGGCGAGCAAGATGCCACTGAGGGCCAGGGTGAGTAGCAGCGGCCAGGAGATGAGCAGGGCAGCCAGCACCAAGTTGAGCATGAAGAAGATGACTTGCAGTTGGTGAAAGCCACTGAGCACTGTAAGGAGCGTGCCTACCCAAAAGAGGAGATAGCCAATGCCGATGGGCCAGGCGTAGGCCATCAAGGGCTTGTGCTTGAAGGTGGAGGGCCAGGCAGGGTAGGTCAAGAAGAGGGAGATAAAAATGAGTACAGAATAGGTAAGGTGGCTGTAGAGAAGAGGATGGGCCGCCACTACCGCTGCAGGAATAAGAAAGAAAGAAGAGAAAGTAGTGCCCAGCACGTACACACCGAACAGGGCATAGGACCATCTGTTGGTAGGTAGATTAATCATCAAGTAGAGAAACGGCTCTTGGAGGTCTTGCTTGAACGCCTGCCAGGCAGCTTGGCGAGCTCTTCTCGCCTCAAGTAGGGGCTTCTTGTCTTTGATCCCTACCCAGCCGCCTTCTTCTCCGAGCAGATAGTGCGTCCCCATCAGCCCCACTAGGTTAGCCACCATGCCTGGAAGGAAGCTTGGAATGTCTGTATGCGCCAAGTACTCGTTCCAAGTTAAGACCGTAACGACGCCAGCGGCCATCCCCACCAAGGCAGCCCTGGAGGTGCCCCGAAAGCCAAAGATGGCCATCAGCAGTGGGACTGTCACGATAGGCATATAGAAGTTGGCAGTAAATAACATAAGGTCTAGTACACCGCCTTCATACAATGCCATCAACAAGGCCAAGCCACCTAAGCCAAGAGAAAAACATCTAGTCACCCAAATAGACGTTTTGAAAGAGGACACAGTGGGTCTCATAATATCGTTAACAGCCAACACAGAACAAGCATTCAAGTCAGAGTCAGCCGTGGACATGGCCATAGCAGTAATTCCTATAGCTATTAATCCCTTCAATCCTGTGTAGGCGTAACGATCAAGCATATGTTCTACAAGATGCTGAGGCTCTAACTCACTATTATCAGCTAATAATAGAATAGCAATCCAGGATACTATCATGATTATAAAAAATGTTTTTACTGCAGCATACGTAAAGGAGCGTTTGCTCTGTTCAATGTCGCGTGCCATAGCTACTCTTTGAAACGTGGGCGGATTCATGCTAGGTATTGTGAAATAGAGCATCACGCTTAAGGAAGATAGAAACTGAGAGTTCCAGCCTATCGTTCTACTTAAACTGAATATGGACTTTTTTGTAAGTACGTCCGTAACCTGTTCAGGTTGCTCAAGGTTATTCCAGATGACGAGCGCCAGGATAGGTATAAATATGCTAAAAGCGACAAACTGAAATACATCTGTAATAGTCACGGCGCGTACTCCACCTAAAGCAGAATAGAAAGTAACGATAACAGCTGTTAAAAAGATCACCCTCTCTTCTTCTAAACCAAATAGCCAAGCAAATATTTGGCCTAAAACTTTAAACTGAATAGCTAAGTAGCCTAATCTTCCGAGGATACTACTGAGGGCAGTGATAAGGCGTACTGTCTGCCCATACAGGTCGCCCATGGCTTCTGCTACAGAAATATTGTTTAGGAATTCTCCCATGCGTATAGCTAAGATTCGGCCAATAATCAGTAGACATAGTACTTCTCCTAGTATTATTATGATATACTGTAACCCAGTGGTGTAAATATTTGTTAGTGTGTGGAAGAGAAATCCACCTCCAATCCAAGTAGCTGTAATGGTAGCTGTCAGCGCACCTGTAGAAAAGTCTTTTTTGCCTACGGCATACTCGCGGAAGCTCTTTATTTTACGGCCTGCTTGTAGGCCCAGAAGGAGGTTAATAGCTAAGAATCCAGCAAGGATGCCAATATCTACAGGGTTAGAAGGATAGCTCATACGCGTTTGGGTTAAAAGAGGCTCACTAACAGGCTGAAATTAAGCAATATCTCTTGCAAAGCATTGGCCACCAGGGCTTAAGGAGGCCCCTTTGTAAAACGTTTGATACCTCACTCACCTTACGCAGCTCTTTCCAAGGTGGCGCATTTCTTCATATTGCATTCGAAACATCCCTACGAGGCCCAATACGCTTGGATTTCCTCGCCAGGCTCGGAATGACAATCCTATTGTGCAAGGTAAATTACGCAAGGCATATTATAAACAAATAGTTTTAATAGTTGTCTTATTTTCCGCAATTAGTTGGTGATGAGAGAGGGAATAAAGTCAAGGAAGGTTACATTGGTAGAAAATAGTTTTTATGATGAAAGATCATTGGCTGGTGCGATGTTGCTTGAGTTGTGAGGGAGGGAGCTATGCCGCACGTCTATTTATACTTACACTCATGTTGGGAAGTCCAAGTAGTGTGGAGCATTCGGTCCGAGGCAAGCATAGTGTCCCCATTCAACCTCCCCTACTAAGGCAAGGGGACAAGGTGGCTATCGTAGCTCCCTCTTTCTGGCTGGAGGATTCAGCGCGCATTGTGAAGAAAACTGTTCAACTGCTGGAGTCTTGGGGACTAGAGGTAGTACTTGGCCAGCATGTTCAGGCGCGGCACGGTAGATTCGCTGGCACAGACGCTCAGAGAATGGAAGACATGCAATGGGCAATGAACGATCCTACTATTCGTGCTATTCTTGCTTTAAGAGGAGGTTATGGCACTACCCGTATTGTAGATGCCCTTGACTTCATGCCCTTATTACAAAGCCCCAAGTGGATCATTGGCTTTAGTGATATCACTACCTTGCATCTAAGACTACATCAGCTAGGCATTACAGCGGTGCATGGCGAAATGCCCAAACATTTCTTTAAACCACAGTATGCCTCTTCTGTGGCCAGTTTAAAAACATGGCTCTTTGAAGGGCAGGCTCGGCTCGCAGCCCGTCCTAATAGGCTCAATAGATGTGGCACAGTGACGGCTCCTGTAGTAGGCGGTAATTTGACCATGATTTGTAGCAACATGGAGACGCCCTCAGCCCTTGATACGGACCATAAGATTCTCGTAATAGAAGATGTGGACGTTGCGCTTTTTAGGCTGGACCGGGTAATGGTACAATTGAAACGCACTGGAAAGCTGGAGCAATTGGCTGGGCTTGTGGTAGGCAGCATGACTAACGTACAAGACAAACTAGATAATCCTTTTGGTAAGAGTGCTGAAGAGATCATTCAAGAGCATGTAGCTGAGTACGAATATCCTGTAGCTTTTAATTTTCCTGTAGGCCACGAAGCGCCCAACTTGGCTTTCCCCCACGGCGGTGTTGGGCGGCTCTGCGTCGAGCAAGAAGAGGTTAGTTTGTCTTTTGGTGATCAATAGGTCTTTTGAACACTAGTCCTGGTCAAAGCGAGAAGATTCTAAAAAAGAAGCTTCACTAGCCCACTGGCGATAGCCACAGCTGTGGTAGTAGCCACAAGGCCTGGCACCATAAAACTGTGGTTCAAGATCCAATCGCCTATCCGCGTAGTACCTGTCCGATCAAAATTGACAGCAGCCAAAATAGTAGGATAGTTAGGAATAAAGAATAAACCATTCACCGCAGGCAGTGCTGCCAAAAGCGCCGTAGCAGGTAGCCCTATAGCAATCCCCAAAGGAATCATGGCTCGAATCGTGGCAGCTTGACTCACCAAGACGATGGACATTAAGAAAAGTATAATGCTGAACTGCCAAGGAGCTTGCATGATCTGCGTCTGAACATTGGCTAATATGTCTGCTTTGTGGGCACTGATAAAAGTATCTCCTAGCCAAGAAATTCCTAGAATGGCAATAACAGCTTGGATGCCTGTGATAAACACACTGCTGTGTGCAATTTCTCGGGGACTTACCTGACATGTCAGGACGATCAGAGCAGCTACCGCCAGCATGATGATCTCAATCACAGTGGGCATGCTTAGAACTTTTGTCACTCCATGTATCTCCCAGCTGGGTTTCAGATGAGGCAAAGCACCCATCAGGATGATCCAAGCAATACCTAACATGAATAGCCCAACAGCTTGCTTAGCCGATTTCGAAACAGTGTAGACTTCGGGGGTGGGGGGCTGCTCTTGCTGAGAAGCTGTGACTCTTTTCAGATATTCAGGGTCCTCATGTAGCTCTTTGCCTAGCTTGTTTACTACTAAAGTGGATACGATAACCCCTCCTAGCGTGGCAGGAAGGCATACCTTTAAAATATCGACTAGGCCTATTCCATGGGGTGCTAAAAGCCCCACGACAAGTGCTGTCGGGGCCGATATAGGACTGGCCACTACTGCCTGCTGGGCAGCAATCACTGCCACTGACAAGGGTCTAGAGGGCCTTACGCCCACATCTTTGGCCACATCGGCAATCACAGGCAGAATTGAGTAAATAGTATGGCCCGTTCCTCCCAGAAAGGTGAATAGATAAACAACAAGTGGACTGATAAAGGTAATTCTATAGGGGTATCTTCTAATGATCTTTTCTGCCAGTAGCGTCAAATAGCGCAACCCACCGGCCGCTTCTAGCGTGCCTGAGGCAGTGACCACGGCGCTCACAATCATGAGTACGTCAAAAGGCGGCTCAGTAGGTGGAAGGTGAAATACAAACGTCAAAATAGCCAACCCAAGTCCTCCCATAATCCCTAGGCTCATTCCCTGAAGCCTAGTCCCTAGAAGAATAGCAAACAACACTACAGCGATTTGTAGGCCTATCATACCGATAAATTTTTGAGGTGAAGCCTCGGTGGAGGAGGTAAAAACACGCTGATCATAGCAAGTAAAGGGAACATCGATTGTACCATGCATTTTGGCCCGTAAAGCTACCAATATTTTGGTGGAGTCACTAAGCTGAGTGATCAACGGGGTGGCATGCACTTGTTAGAAAATGCATCTAATATTCCATAGGCATTGCAAAAATATGCTTTTACAAGCTTAAAAACAGTTTTTAAATCATAAACTGATTCAGTCACCAAATCAGCCAATAATGATGGTCTCGGCCCATAGATGCAGCGAAGCGCCTATCTTTGCAGTCTGATTACGAGTAGCTTGGCAGATACTTTCTACGAAGTTACTCTCTTGTCCTGGCTAATGAAGCCTCAAGAAGCCTTATGCATTCAATCTCCAAGCTATCTACACCCAACAACTCCACTGACACGAGGGCAGAGCAGGCAATGGCAGTTCTAGCTAGCATTTTGGTGGCAGCTTGGGTGATGGCTCACGTAGTGGCAGGCAAATGGTTGCTCTTGGGGGGCTTGCCCTTTTCTTGTAGCACCCTCATCTATCCCCTCACCTTCTTGATTGTCCATATCGTCGCTGAGGTACATGGGCCCAGGCAGGCAAGCATGTTGATCAGCCACGGAGCTATTGTCAGCCTACTGGTTGTGCTGTTGCTAGGCATGGCCAGTGGCGTACCCACAGCAGCTACTTCGCCTGTAGATACCGTTGTCTTTGACCAAGTTTTTGGTGGAGCCTGGGGCACAACTGTGAGTTCGCTACTAGCCTACTGGATAGCACAACTTTCGAATCTATATCTCTTCGAACAACTAAGAGAAAACTGGGGCCCAAAGCGTCTTGGGTTCCGAAGCAGTGGCGCTGCCTGGTGTGCACAGCTCATCAATACTGTGCTATTTGAAGTAGCCTCTGCGAGCATGCGTTCTATTATAGGCAACAGCATGCAGCGCCCCCTGCTGGGGCTGGGAATGATGGATAGGCAGTTGATCTTCAGTGGCCTGCTCGTGCTCCTGGGTACTCCTTTGGTATATGTAGGCGTACACCTGGCCCAACAATGGATTGGACTGCAAGGTGCCACTTCAGCAGCGAATTTCAGGACAAGAAGCCCTAGCAGGGCTACAGGAGCGTACGTGCTGCTGGTGGGTATTTTTATCGCTTTTCTACTGCTTACGAACGTCATCACTGTCAAATACTTGAGGCTAGGGCCTGTGGTGCTCACAGCAGGGGCACTCACTTATCCCTTCACTTTTTCATTGATCGACCTTCTTTCAGAACTCTATGGAGCAAAAAGAGCGCAACTGGCGGTCTGGGTGGGACTGGTGATGAGCCTCTTCATGACCGTTATGGTGCTATTCATCAGCTGGCTACCTACTTGTGCCTCATCCCCTGTTGATCAGGCCACTTTTGAGCGCATATTTGGCTTCACACCAGGCATCGTGCTAGGCTCCATGGCTGCCTATTGCGTAGCACAATTCACTGATATTTATATATTCAACTGGGTCCGCCAAATAACGCAAGGCCGGTACCTCTGGCTCCGTAACAATGTCTCTACACTGCTCAGCCAAGGAATAGATACGTTGCTCTTTGGACTTATTGCGTGGGTGGTATGGCCTGCTTTGGACTGGAACAAGGAGATAGCGCCTTTGCCTTGGGCTGCATGGTACGCTATTATGGTCAATGAGTATGGCTTTAAGGTAGCTTTTACACTATTGAATACACCGCTGGTTTATCTGGGTGTTTATACTATTAGGCGCTGGGGCAAACCATAGGTATCTTTGGCCACAATTTTTATCCAAAAAACATGGCTATTCACAGACAAAGATTAGGCACTTTACTTGTCCTCTATCTCAGCCTTCTATGGCTACCTACACACGCACACGCTGCGCGGAAGCAACGTAGGGCTGCTCAAAAAGAGAAGCAAGAACATTATTTCCTCTTTGATCGCTACATGTCTCCTTGTGCAGCTGCTTCCTTGTTCATATCGGGTAGAGCTATGTTGAGCGAGGTAGAAGATCACTGGTTCTCTGATCGATCGAAGTACACAGTTTGGGGAAGAATTGGTAGCAGTGTAGCTAACGCGATCTCCAATAACTTGTTGGCCAATGTCAATCATGAAGTTTTTGGGCATGGCTTTAGGCTCAGAAGCCTAAAGCAGCCCGTACTAGAATACTCGTTCACTTTATTGGGAGGAGCTGCGACCTTTTTCGAGCCTTTTCAAGGAGCTCCTGTAGACAGAGAAGTGTTGGTAAATATAGGTGGAATTGAAACCAATAGTGTTTTTGCGCAAGCAATGCTTCTACAGGGCTTTAAGCAGCGTACTTGGGGGGGCAGAACTTACGAGCTCTTCTACAATACTTGTTTTGACCTGCCCAAATATATTTTGTCTACTTCTCTCAGTAAAGAAAGCCGTAATATGCCAGGAAATGACATAGTGAAATACATTGAAGGTATTAATGCAAAACACCATTCGGATGAGATGAAGCTGGACATGCTGGAGAACGCTGCAGTGATTTTTTTGCTCAATCCTATCCTCTACGTTTCTTGGTGGTCTTATTGGGGCTATCTCTTCACAGGGCAAGATGCCTACACTATTCCCCATCTTGACTTTAATAATGTTGCCTACATGCCCATCATCAGAGCAGGCTTAACGCCTTTTGGGCTCATGTATTATCTGGACAACTACATTGGGTACAATAACAAAACATTCTTGGTGAGCCTGGAAGGAGGCAAGTCGCCTTTTTATTCCAATGGCTATGGAGGGGTGCAGGTGAAGACCCATCAACTCTGGCATTACAAAAATTACGGCCTAGACGTAGAGGGGCATCTATGGTGCCAGCCCTCTTTGCAGCTCGAGACGCACGGGCCTGTTGAAGATAAGAACCACTGGGGCGGCCTGGTAGGCCTCAGTAATCAGCTTCAACTCACAGAAATGTTCTCCCTGAACGCTGCTGTACTGTACAAAACTCTAGGTTTTGCAGAAGGCGTGGTGGCAGACAAAGGGCTGGTATTTAGAGGAGGATTTACGTTGTGTTATTGAGTAAGAGCAAGCAACGTTGATTTTGTAATATTTCAAACATAGCAGACTATTGTATATTGTTCAGGGGGGTCAAGAAGGGCACTGTTACTGTATTCTAAAGAAGGGGGATATTTGTAGGAAAACTCAATATAAATGATCATCTACAGACAAAGATTAAGCACTCTATTCCTCCTCTACCTTAGCCTTCTATGGCTACCTACACACGTGCACGCCACACAGCAGAGGCATCAGGCTACTCAAGAAGAAAGACAAGTGCATAGCTTTCTCTTTGATCGCTACATGTCTCCCTATGCTTCCTCTCCTTGCCTCATGTCTGGCAGAATACTCTTGAGCGAAGCAGAAGACTACTTATTTCCTCCACGCACGCCTACCAGCTTGGGGAGGTGCTATCTAAGCAGTGTTTGGAACAATATTGTCAATGACCTATTGATGCTCACTAGCCATGAAGTCAATGGGCATGGTTTTAGGCGCAGAAGTTTTGATAGGCCAGTCAGCGGCTACGGCTTGTTTCTTCTTTTTGGCGGTATCCCTGTTTTCTTAAGCCCTGTCAATGGGCTAGGGGGATATACAAGCTATGGAAGTACAGAAAAAGCAACATCTACTGATGAAGCATTGTTAGAAGTCATCGCTGGCAATGAAGCCAACAGTGTACTGGCCAACGAGCTCGTCCTACAGCGTTTCAGTCGTGGCGCCTTAGACTATCGGGATTACAATCTTTTTTTCAAGGCCTTTACCAATCTTTTGGGTTACATAGTTATAACCCGTGATTCGGGAACAGGTGGCACAGCTACTTCTATGCAAGGAGACATTGAGGTTTATCTAGAAAAAATCAATAAAAAGCATAGTACTGAAGGTATCTATTTGAACGACTTGCAGTGGGCTTCTCTTACCTTCTTTCTGAACCCCATCTTATACATGTCTATATGGTCTTTTTATGCCCATATTTTTCAAGGCCAACGCACATGCTCTATTCCTCAGCTGAAATGGGGTGACACTAATTACATGCCTATCATCAGAATGGGCTTAACGCCTTTTGGGCTCATGTATTATCTAGACAACTACATCGGGTACAATAACAAAACATTCTTGGTGAGCCTGGAAGGAGGCAAGTCGCCTTTTTATTCCAATGGCTATGGAGGGGTGCACATAAAAACCCACCAACTCTGGAATTATAAAAATTATGGACTGGACGTAGAGGGGCATCTATGGTGCCAGCCCTCTTTGCAGTTCGAGACGCACAAGCCTGTTGAGGATAAAAACCACTGGGGCGGCCTAGTAGGCCTCAGCAATCAACTCCAACTCACAGAAATGTTCTCCCTGAACGCCGCTGTGCTGTACAAAACCCAAGGTTTTGCAGAAGGCGTAGTGGCGGAAGAAGGGTTGATGTTCAGAGGAGGATGTACGTTGTGTTATTGAGTAAGGGCAAGAGGCACATAGATGTATTGGTGTTTTATACCAGCTATGGTCAACGGAATAGCAAAAGCCTGTTAGTTGTGTTGCATATTGTTGTAGTAGTTAAAATTTAATCTGACGCTGGTTAAATTAAAGACAGCGAAAGGAGCGATGCGATGCTCGATGATCGCGTTATCCCTTGGTATAAACAGCAAGGGGTGCCTATCTTACGTATCCTAACAGAGAGAGGGCCAGAGTACAAAGGCAAACTGTAGAACCATGCCTATGAGCTATTCTTGTCGGTCGAAGGGCTAAGTTATAGCATGAGGCGCGCTTACCCTCCGCAGAGCAACGGAATAGGTGAACGATTCAACAAGACGAAGAAGCAGGAGTTCTTTGATTGTGTCGTGGGCAAGAAATTGAGGCCGTTGCAAAACGGCTTAAAATGTTTGCTTAAAAGCGGCATAAAAGGTATTTTCAGAACAGCGAACACTTTCTGTAGCCTTGAAACCTTGCTCAATATGCCAATGCTCCACAACAAACAACTCTCTTTTGCTGACCTTGCTATGCAGCCCAACAATAGAACCCATCATCAACTACAGCAAATCAACCAGATTATCGATTGGAAGCCTATTGAAAACCTCCTCACTCAATACTACACTAAGGGGCAGGCGCAAGAAGGAAGAAGCGCCTATCCTCCTCTCTTGCTCTTTAAAATGTCCCTCTTGCAGACCTGGTACGGATTAAGCGACTATCAAATCGAAGATCAACTCGACGACAGGAGCTCCTTCAAGAAGTTCTGTGGGCTCAATGCTGACCATCCTACCCCTGATCACAGTGTGATCTCTCGCTTTAGGAAGGTCTTGACCCAAGCAGAGGCCTACCAGCTTCTTCTACTAGAAGTCAATAGGCAATTGGAAATCCTTGGCTTACTGATCCAAAAAGGAACCATAGTAGACGCTTCTATTACGCCAACAGCGCGCCGCCCGAAAGGAAAAAAGATATATGCTTTGCCAACAGGGGAGTATAGGCCTCCCTTGGAAGAAGTCAAGCAAAAAGGAGTAGATCAAGAGGCGAGTTGGGTGAAGCGGGGTAATGAGCTGTATTATGGCTATAAGCGTCACTATCTAGTAGAAGCAGAGAACGGGTTGGTGTTATCAGTTCATACGAGTAAGGCAAGTGAGCACGAAAGCCAACATCTGTCGCGGTTATTAGAGCAGGTGGAGCTACCCAAGGGGAGTGAAGTATTGGGCGATAAGGGCTACAGTAGTGCGTCGAACGAATCGTTATTGGAAAGTAAGGGACTCAAGAGCCGTCTTCAACGCAAACGAGCAAGAGGGAAGGCAAGAAACAGTTGGTCAAGTCTGTACAATCGGCTAATAGGGGAGCGTCGCTACAAAGTGGAGCGGGTGTTTGGCAGTATAAAGAGTTGGTTCAAGGCGGGCAGCGCGCGTTATGTAGGGAAGGCAAAAATGCATAGTCAGCATGTACTAGAGGCGCTATGTTACAATCTATACCGCGCTCCAGGCCTGGCGTTAAGAGTCTCTGTGGGATAGTTACGCCCTTTTTGGTTGGTTATCACCCACTATTAGGTCAAAGAATCACAAATAAGTGCTTAACAAGGAGGTAGGCGGTTGGCTAACGAGGAGCCCTATTAAAAAAACTAACCTCTTGAGAGGTAAATCAGAAATGACAACCGTTTTGCAACGCCCTCAAATTGTGTCGTGGGCAAGAAGATATATAGAAGTATAGAGCAGATACAGACGGACTTGGATGTATGGTTAGCTTATTACAACGGAGAGCATCCGCTGCTGCTGGTCCCCAGCGAAGTGCATGCTTAGCACAGAAAAGTCACCTTGCTTATGCTCGTCCACTATTTTGCAGCTCTTTTTTTAAAGCTACTAACAACTCCCTCATGTTCTTCAAGGCGTGTATAATCTCTAAGTTGCTGAGAGGCTTATTGTCATTTCGTTTCAAGGCCGCCTTGGCTCCTTGTAGCGTATAGCCTTGCTCTTTGACGAGATGATAGATTCGCTGCAAAGTAGCAATATCTGCTGAAGTGTATTTGCGTGTGCCTTGTTGGTTTTTTTTCGGCTTGAGGGAGGAAAACTCTTTTTCCCAAAAGCGGATGAGCGAAGTAGAAACTTGAAGCAATTGGGCTACCTCCCCAATCGCATGGTATTTCTTGTATCCATCAGAGGATGTCTGGGTAGGTGATGTAGTGTTTGATACATCGTTCATCACGCTCCGCGGGGGGGCTACACTAGGAAAGTGTTTGATGCCTTCTAGAAGCCAGCTCTACCATCTCCTCGTACTGGTCTGCATCCAAATCATTGAAGAAGAAGAGAACTGGATTGACGCGTCTATTATGCTTAAGGACCTCATAATGCAGATGAGGCGATGTAGAGGTACCTGTACTTCCCACATAGCCTATGCACTGCCCTCGCTCTACTCTTTGTCCCTCCTTCACCTGGAAGCTTTGCATGTGGCAGTATTTCGTATTAAAACCATACCCATGATCAATCATAACATGCTTGCCATACCCTCGAGCGTTTTCTTTTGCTAGTTTAACAACCCCTGCCCCTGTAGCATAGACAGGTGTGCCTCTCCTCGCCGCTAGATCTATCCCATAGTGCATTTTGACTATCCTCTGTACAGGATGTTTCCGCATACCAAAGCCAGAACTGAGATAAAAACCATTTTTATAGGAAAGAGGTGAAATAGCAGGTAGGGCAGCCAATCTTCTAGCCTTTTCTTTGGCCATAGAAGCTATCTCTTCGTAAGATTTGAACTGTATATGTAGCTCTCGGCTCAGTTGGTGCACTTTCTTAGCAGTGCTTGCAATCAGCGCATCCTTGCTGGCCAAGTCTGCGTACTGGTCTGTGCCACCTGCCCCTGCTTGTCTGACAGATGCTGCCACAGGCTCTGCTCCCAATACAAGCCTATAGACCTTTTCATCTTGTGCCTGCAACTTGGCCAGGGTTTGCTTGCCACTTTCTACTTCTTGTTGGATGGTGTGATAATGTTTCTGCAAAGTAGCTACTTGCTGTTTGAGCATCACCTCTTTGGGAGAGTCAAAGTAGTGGGCGTAACTCAGAGACATGCCAATGGCGAGCGCCAAAGCAACTAGTGTGAAACCTAATAGATTGAAGAAAAGTGTCCAGTTTGAAACTTTTACTCTTTCGTAATTACAAGTTTCTGGATTATAAAAATACTTTGCTCGTGCCATCGTAACGGGTGGGTAGCCTAAATTATCTTAGCTTTGCTCCTCGCAATCAGCGCGTCAAAGTAAGCAATTGTTCACCTGAATTGCAAATCTGACACATAGAAGTACCTTTTTCCAGGAAATATCTACAACTCCTTGTTAAAATGCAAACAGAAACTATTAGAAAAAAGTTTGTACAGTTTTTTGAACAAAAAAAACACCACCACGTAGCTGCTGCGCCTATCGTGAACAAAGAAGATCCCACCCTGATGTTCACCAATGCAGGGATGAACCAGTTCAAAGATATTTTTCTCAACCACCAGCCAGCCACACATCCACGCGCCATCAGTATCCAGCCATGCCTCAGGGTATCGGGCAAACACAACGACCTGGAAGAGGTGGGCACAGATACTTATCATCACACGGCGTTTGAAATGCTGGGCAATTGGTCTTTTGGGGATTACTTCAAAGAAGAAGCCATTCGGTGGGCTTGGGAGTTACTGACCCAAGTCTATCAACTGCCGCAAGAACGCCTTTATGTAACCATCTTTGGCGGGGACGAGCAGGAGCAGCTGGCGCCAGACCACGACGCCCAAACTCTTTGGGAGCGCCACGTGGCTCCCGATAGGATACTGCACTGCAGCAAGCAAGATAATTTTTGGGAAATGGGCGAGGTAGGCCCCTGTGGTCCTTGTTCAGAGATTCATATCGACCTGAGGCCTGCTTTGGAGCGGCAGCAAGTGCCTGGGCATACCCTAGTGAACACAGACCATCCACAAGTGATCGAGCTTTGGAACTTGGTGTTCATGCAGTATAACCGCCTGGCCACGGGGCAGCTAGAGCGCCTGCCTGCCCAGCACGTAGATACTGGCATGGGCCTGGAGCGCTTGGCCAGGGTGCTGCAGGGCAAGGACTCTAACTACGATACAGATCTGTTTGCCCCCATTATCCAAGCCATTGCCACGGCTGCAGGCCAGGTGTATGGACAACGCAAGGAGGTAGACATCGCTCTTCGGGTGGTAGCAGACCACCTTCGGGCTGTGACCCTGGCCATTGCCGATGGGCAGACTCCCTCCAATGTCAAGGCAGGCTACGTGATTCGCAGGATTCTCAGAAGGGCCATCCGCTATGGCTATACCTATCTAGGCTTTGAAACGCCTTTTATGTACCAACTAGTGCCCTTGCTGGCCCAGCAGTGGCAAACGGCTTATCCACACCTCCTGCAACAGCAAGCCTACCTTGAAAAAACGATTCAAGAAGAAGAAGCTGCCTTTCTGAAAACGCTGACCTCGGGCCTGCACAGGCTAGACCAGCTCATGCAAGGTCTGGACAAGTCCCAACCCATCGAGGGGGGCGTAGCGTTTGAGCTCTACGACACGTATGGCTTTCCGCTGGACTTGACCTTGCTGATTGCCCAAGAAAAAGGCTTTGCTGTGGACGAAGCTGGGTTTGCCCAAGCCCTACAAGCCCAGCGACAGCGCTCTAAAAAGGCGGCTGTAGTGGAGCAGAGCGATTGGACAGTAGTGACTGAAGTAGCGCAGCCCACCTTTCTGGGCTACGACCAGCTAGAAGCCACTACCCGAGTCGTTCAATACCGAACTGTCAAGGCCCAAGGACAACAAGCCTATCAGCTGGTACTGGCTGAAACGCCTTTTTATGCTGAAGGAGGGGGGCAAGTAGGCGATATAGGATGGCTCGTAGCAACAGGGGAGAAGATTCCTGTGCTGGATACGAAAAAAGAAAACGAGCTCATCCTACACCAGGTGGCGCACTTGCCCCAAGACCTAGCAGCACCGCTGCAAGCCCGTGTAGACCGTGAGCGGCGTACCTTGACCGCCAATAATCACACCGCTACGCACTTGCTTCACGCTGCGCTCAGGCAGGTGCTAGGCACACACGTAGAGCAGCGGGGCTCTTTGGTCAATGATCAGCTGCTTCGGTTCGATTTTTCGCATCCTACCCCGCTGGGCACCGAAATGCTCGCACCAATTGAAAGCATGGTGAATGACAAAATCAGAGCCAACATTCCTTTGCAAGAGCAGCGTCAGGTGCCTTTGACTACAGCCAAAGGCATGGGCGCCGCGGCCCTATTTGGCGAGAAATATGGCGAGCACGTGCGCGTCATCACGTTTGATGCTACCTTTTCTGTAGAGCTGTGTGGCGGCACGCACGTGCCTGCTACTGGCCAGCTGGGCTTTTTCAAAATCATTGCTACTGCTTCGGTGGCTGCAGGCGTGCGCAGGATAGAGGCCGTCACCGCCGTGGCAGCAGCGCAGTGGATCCAAAGGCAACTCCACCAGCTCAGTACGCTTCGCGGCCTGCTCAACAACCCTCAAGACCCCGTTCACGCCCTGGAACAAGTACTGCAAGACAAAGCAGCACTTGCCAAAGCCGTAGCTGCCCACGAAGCTGCGCACCTCCAAAGCGTCACTACTCAGCTGCGCAGACAAGTCAAAATCGTACGGGGCATTCATACCTTGGTGGCAGAAGTAGCCTTGCCCAATCCTGCAGCCCTCAAGCAAGTGACCACTGCGCTGAAGAGCGTAGGTACGCCTTATTACGTGGTCTTGGCCGCCTCTGTAGCGCAGAAGCCGTACATTGCCGTGGCGCTTTCAGAAGACTTAGCCCGCCAATGGCCCCAAAATGCCCGAGATATCGTGAAAGTGCTGGTTGTGCCCATCCAAGGTGGCGGCGGCGGGCAGCCTACTTTTGCCACGGCGGGCGGCAAGGAGATAGGTGGTTTGCCGCAAGTGATCAAGATGGCTGAGGAGGTGCTAGAAAATTTATATATTGCCAATCGAAAATGAAAAGCTCAGTTGGCAAGGCATATATCAGCATTCTACCTTGTACAACTGTTGTGTGAGGTGGGTAGATAATTACAAACAAGTAACAACATGAAAAATAAAATTATGAATTTACACAAAAAAAACGCCATTGCGATACTCTTGGCAGCTATAGTATTTACCATAGGCTGCGGTAAAGAGCAAAAGCAAGAGCTAGACAAACTAAGAGCTGAAAAAGCAGAGATAGAAGACCGTCTAAAGGTGGGGCAAGAAAGTGCTCATCAAGCTTTTTTGCAACAATTGGGGACTTGGTATCCTAGCGTCAATGGCGTCCTTATGCCTATTCCCGTTAAGGTGAACTCTACACATTTTTTCGATTTCTTGATGCTATTTATTATTCCAAGTTCAACAGGAGGTCATGTTTCGCTGAATTACAAGGATTTTAACAAAGTGTTAAAACACATGCTGTACGAAGACGGCGATAGAACAAAAACACAAAATGCAAATGGTGCTCTGGCAGTTTTCCTTTATGCGTCTGACTTAGTGGAGGAACTCTTTAAGGACGCAGAACCCCCAGATAATCAAAAGCACGTTGGGCTAGCTAGATTAATATTGGCGTGCAAAGAAACACTCGCCCAGTTGGTAGAAAATGCAGCTAGCTATGAGTCTGCCAAGGTAGATGAAGTATTAGCTGATTACGAAGCAAAGCTGAAGACGGTGCCTGAACTAGAGATTGTCTCAATGTCAGTAGGGGGGGGTACGGGGGGTACGATGGATAAAATTCAAGAAAAAAGCGGCGGCACTCCCAAGAACTATCTTCAAGAGCCTGGCGTGCAAGCAGCATGGAAAGCTTTCAAAGAAAAAGTAAAAGAAGCACAAGACAAGTATGAAGTAGTCATGGGCTTGAAGTCTCCTACAATAGATAGTTAGTAGAAGTTTTTTTGCTTATCTCCTTCGGTACCTTTCTGCCACAGCAGAGGGTGCCGAGGGAGTTTGTTTTTAGGGGATTGTGTCACGAAGCAGAAAGAGGAATCTAACTGCATGCTGTAAGTAAGATGGCGGAAGGCCCGCCATAGGCGCCTTGTAGCAGGGGCCTATAAACCACCTGATAGGTGCTTTGGTAAAGAGCCAAGGTACGGAGCGTATCAGGAAAAGGTACAGAAAGATGTATCAGGTAAGGATCAAGAAGATGAACGAAAGTGAACCTCTGATGAGACGTCGAAAGAACATAAATCCTGTCAAAACTACACAATCTCCCCTTTGGGTAGGACAGAACACAGCGGATAAGCTACTTACTGGCTGTGTGGCAGGCGGCGTACAGGAGGCATGAGCTTGATCTAGGCTTACTTACGGAACGTGAGAAGCTGAGTACTAATGCAACAAATGCTAGCCCAACAAGGCGGCTCCCTAGGAGTCATAAAGAAGCATTCAAGGAAAAGGCACAAGTGCAAAAACACGAGGCCGAATACCAAAGTAGAACTCAGTGGCGGACTGACTCGTAGTAGTGAAGAAGGAGCTGTAATGGCACTGGAGCGAAGGGGTCAGCTCATTCAGTTTACAATAGTAGACAACTTCAAAAAGAAGGAAGAAAGACTATGGATAAACAAAATCAACGGGTCATACCGATAACACTCCAAATGGTAGAAGCATCTTACCAACAGGTAAGAAAGAAGGGGAAGGCAAAAGGAGCAGATGGGCAAAGCCAAGAGGATTTTGAAAGAGACCTGAGCAAGAATCTATACAAGATATGGAATAGAATGAGCTCAGGGAGCTACTATCCGCCCCCAGTCAGAGAAGTGGAGATACCCAAAGAAGGAGGGAAGAGGAAGTTAGGGGTATCAACAATAGGAGACAGAGTGGCACAAGGGGTGATTAAGAATTACATAGAACCCCGTTTAGAAGCGATCTTTCATGAGCACTCATATGGTTACCGCCCATCGCGGCAAGCCCACGAAGCGCTAGAGGCAGTACGAGAGAACTGTCGCAGGAATGCCTGGGTAATAGACATGGATATCGAAGGATTCTTCGACAACATAGACCATGAATTACTGAAGCAAGCCCTAGCGCGTCACGTAGAGGAGAAGTGGGTAAAAATGTATGTAACCAGGTGGTTAGAGATGCCCGTGCAGAAAACCACAGGAGAAGAGGAAAAGAAGTCAGGGAAAGGAGTACCGCAAGGCGGAGTAATAAGTCCTCTGCTAGCGAACTTATACCTGCACTACACGTTAGACAAGTGGATGGAGAAGCGACATCGAACGGTGAAGTTCGTACGCTATGCAGATGATGTAATAATCCACTGTCAAAACGAGAGAGAAGCGGAGTGGATACTGGAAGAGGTAAGCGAACGGCTGAAAGCATGTAAGCTAAAGATGAATGCATCAAAAACGCGCCTAGTGAACTGCAAACACCCCAGCAAAGGAGGTAAGCACCCGAGTGTAAAGTTTGACTTTCTAGGATATACGTTTGGTCCCCAGAGCTATCGAGATAAAGCAAACAAAGAGATAGGGCTAAGTTTTGGCCCGTCGATAAGTGCAAAATCGAAGCGCCGGATATTGGCAGAGGTGAAAACAATGCGAATATTTCGCAAAACAAGCCAAAGCCTAGAGGCAATAGCAAAGGAACTAAATCCAAAGCTACGAGGATGGATCAACTACTACGGGAAGTACAAGCGCTACAAACTGGGACAAGTGCTATACTACGTGAATCGTCGGCTAGCGAATTGGTTACGGACCAGATACAAACGACTAAAAGGAAGTTATGTGAAGGCGTATCAGATGCTAGCAAGAATAGGGAAAGAAAGTCCCATGCTCTTCTACCACTGGTCAGCAGGGTTGAAGTCGTTATGATTGAATGAGAGGAGCCCCGTGAGGTGAGAGGCTCACGCGGGGATCTGTGAGGGCCTTGCGGTGAAACCCCGCTTGGCTACTCGGCGTGTGGCCGTTACACTGACGCGTTGGACCTAACAAAGAAAGCACAAAAGCGCCAGCCAGCTCCGTTAGGAAGTACAAAAAATGGACGTACTACCTATTGTGTTGAGCGTTTTTGCAGGATTCGGAAAGACAATGGTTTTTACTCGACTTGCAAAGCTAGCTTCCGAGCACTTTTTTTGCGACGGGTGTGTAGCCCATAGGTGCCCATGCTAAAGGGCAGCAGGGATCATTGCATAACAGCCCTTACATTTCCTGCTTATTCCACCTTACAAGCCAATGTTCTCACACCGTACTCCCCAATACTTTCTGATCGTAGTTTTACTAGTAGTGCTACTGCTTCCTGCTGGCTGTGATGGTTGTGGCTCACGCATTTTTGTACTAGAGAATCCCTCTGACGAGCTGAGGAAGGAAAAGCAAGACCTAGAAGGACGATTAGGCGTAGGTCAAGTAGGTGCTCACCATGCTTTTGCGCGGCAGCTGGGGAGGGTGTCTTGGCCCTTAGCATCGGGAGGGAGAAGGATATTATCGTCTGATGGTTTCTATTCACTTTTAAATAAGTCTACCCTTTCCAATTTTAATGAGTACTTAAAAAGAAAGCTGCACGCAGAAGGCATTAAAAAAGAAGAGAATAGACAAGCAGATGGTGCATTGACAGCATTTTTTTATACACCATTGTTCGAACCACTCTTTAACAATCCATCAACAGGTGATCAAAAGTATTTGGCTTTAGCCCAATTAATATTGGCATGTACTGAAGCGCTCCGTCAGCTGGCAGAGAGCCTAGACAATTCCAAAGATTATTGCTCCGATAGGGTAGATGAAATACTAGCTGATTATGAGAAAAAGCTCGGTAATATGCCTACGTTAACTGTGAGACAAGCAGAAAATTCTAACGAATTGTACATAATTAACGAAGACTTTGCAAACACGAATAACTATAAGAAAGATCCCCAAGTGCAGGAAGCCTTTGCCGCTTACAGAGCAGCTGTGAAAAAAGTTCAAGCAGACTACGAAAAAGTAATGGGGATTGACTCCACCACACCTCAAGAGGCGCAGTAGCGTAGATGCCATGGCCCGCGACACCCCCAATGGCGCAAGTGTTCTGCACTTGTTTTCTCGCTATTGCTGGCGCCTGCCGCTTTGTTAGGCACTAAAAATAATCTTACAGGATTCATATTTTGATACAACCTCCTTGCCACGGAAGAAGGACTTACGCGACAGTTGGGAACCAAACGGCAAGAAAATAGGAGTGCATGGCCAGCTATATAGCCTTACCTTTGAGGCCTCATATAGTCACAAAAAACGCATGAAGTCATCTGTTAGAGAAAAGTACACCGCCGTCATCGGTCTAGAAGTACATGCCCAGCTATCCTTGCAGCGCAAGATGTTTGCGCCTGAGCCAGCTACCTACGGCGCCCTGCCCAACACGCAAGTGAGTGCTGTTACCTTGGCCCATCCAGGCACGCTCCCTAAGCTCAACAAGCAAGCAGTGGCCTATGCCATCAAGATGGGGTTGGCCTGTCATGCTTCTATCACCAAGAAGAATGTCTTTGCCAGGAAAAATTACTTTTACCCGGATTTGCCCAAAGGCTATCAGATTACGCAAGACAAAACACCCATTTGTCAGGGAGGCTACATGACGATCAATACCCCAGAGGGGCAAGAAAAAGCCATTGCCTTACAGCGCATCCACCTGGAAGAGGATACTGGCAAGTCGCTCCATGGCTTGACAGCAGGAGAGACCCTGCTGGACTTTAACCGGGCAGGCACAGCGCTCATCGAGATCGTGACAGAGCCTGATCTACGAACGGCAGAAGAAGCGTACAGCCTATTGGCTGAAATCAGGAAGCTGGTGCGGTATTTGGGCATCTGCGATGGCAATATGGAGGAGGGCTCTCTGCGCTGCGATGCCAACGTGTCGGTCATGCTGCAGGGGGCCTCTACTTTTGGCCGGCGAGTAGAGGTCAAAAATATGAACTCTATCCGTCACGTACAGCTGGCCATAGAGCATGAGATCGACCGCCACACTGCCTTGCTAGAAAGAGGCGAAGCCGTTGTGTCCGAAACGCGTGCTTACCATGCAGCCACCAACACCACGACCAGCTTGCGCACCAAAGAAACGCTCCATGACTACCGCTACTTTACAGAGCCTGACCTGCCACCACTGGTAGTGTCCGAAGCGTGGATCAATGCACTCCAGGAGGCGCTCCCCTTGCTGCCCAGGGATTGCTTCAAAAAATTTACCGACACGTATCAGCTGTCTACTTATGATGCCACGGTGCTGACCGAGCAAAAAGACATCGCCCTGTTTTTTGAGGAATTGTGCCAACTAACGCCTCACTACAAAGCCGCTGCCAACTGGATGCTAGGCCCTGTTAAATCGTATCTTAATGAACTGACTGTGTCGATACAGGCCTTTCCGCTTCGTCCTGCAGCCTTGGCTGCGCTGATTGCCTTGGTAGGGGAGGGGAAGCTCAGTTTTTCTGTTGCTTCGCAAAAACTTTACCCCGCCTTGCTGGCACAGCCAGACCAAAACCCCGAAGCGCTGGCCCAGACCCTCAACTTGTTCCAAGAAAGCGACACTCACAAAATACAAGCATGGGTAGATGAGGTAATGGCCTTGTATCCAGACAAGGTGGCTGCCTACAGAAATGGCAAAAAAGGCCTTTTAGGTATGCTAATGGGCGAAGTGATGAAAAAGAGCCAAGGCAAAGTTGACCCCAAAGTGGCCAATGTCTTGCTTCGGAAATGCTTAGAGGGAGCCGACGCATCGTAGAAGCATGTGATTGTAAAAACCACCTAATCATGTAACAACCTCATTATGTCCGCTAAACCCAACAAAGCAGCCAAAAACATAGCCATCAAGAACAAACGGGCGAGCTTTGAATATACATTGCTGGACAAGTATGTGGCTGGAATAGTACTGACAGGAACAGAGATCAAGTCAGTCAAGGCGGGTAAGGTGAGCCTGCAAGAGGCCTATTGTTACTTTTTCAGGGGAGAGCTTTGGATCAAAGGCATGTACATTGCGCCCTATGCCCAAGGCAACATCCATAACCATGATGAAAGCAGAGAACGGAAGCTGCTGCTGAATCGGAAGGAGCTGGATAAGCTTTTCCGCAGCAAAGAGAAAGGATTTACCATTATTCCTATGCAGCTCTTTGTCAATGAACGAGGCCTGGCCAAGCTACAAATTGCTCTAGCCAAAGGAAAAAAACTGTATGACAAGCGGCAGCAGATCAAAGAAAGAGAAGTAAAAAGAGCCCTACAACGTGGCCAAGCTCAATAGCAAAAAGATGAGTATCCTTGTTTTTAAAAAAGCAGAAGCTCTGAGGCTGTTGCAAAATAGGCTCAGCTACGATTTGAGACTTTGAAAATAGACGTTCTTGGGAACTAGAAAGGTTTTTTAAATTACTCAATCACAAAATCACTCAATAATGCAATGGTCTCGATCTATGTGGTCAATAGGCATCAAAAGTGGAGTAATTACGGTCCTGGGGCTCCTTGCCTATGGACTGGTTGTTCAAACGCTAGGTTGGCACCATCCCCTGTTGGAGAACCTAGCCTATGGGGTGATGGCACTGGGAATTTATTCTGGACACTATCACTACAAGGCAGCTAGGCAAGGCCTGATGACCTATCGAGAAGGTCTCCAGCTAGGGCTCATTGTGAGTGCATTTGTGGGCATAGTCCAGGGATTGCTCATCTATGTACACACTAAGTACATCGACTTGGCCTTTATCGATCAATTGATGGCAAGCATACAGGTAGCGCTACAAAAAAGGAATCTAGATGAGGCCTCAGTAGCCACCTCAGTGCGTTTCCTGCAGCAATATGTTACTCCTTTCCTTTTGTCAATCAGTACCTCAGTCAGTACAGTGTTGATGGGCTTGGTCTTGACGCTTATTATTGCTGCCTATGCCAGAAGCCCTGGAACAACGTCTAATAATTAGCTGTTGAACTCCATAGTTCCTTGCGAGCTAGAAGAGAGCTCGCTAAGAGTCAGTGTAAGAAAAAGATAGAAAACCCAAAGGATGAGGTTTTACTTAGATACTTCTGTTTTTGGCGGGTTCTACGATCCTGAGTTTTCAGCAGATACAGCGCAGCTCTTTGAGGAGATTGTCAAGAGCAAGATCAAAGTGGTCTACTCTTACCTGACTCAAAAAGAGCTAGAAGGAGCGCCGCCCAAGGTCAAAAAGCTGTTGGATAGAATTCCTGATGAGTGCTTAGAGTCTATTGACGCTAATAAAGAAGCAGTTAAATTAGCGAAAAACTACGTGAAAGAGGGAGCACTTACTGATAAGTTCGAAGATGATGCTATTCATATTGCTTTGGCTACTGTTCACAGGGTAGATGTACTAGTGAGTTGGAACTTTAAGCATATGGTGAGTTTTTTCAGAATACGGCAGTACAATGCAGTAAATCTAAAATACGGTTATGCAACAATAGATATTAGAAGTCCTAAGGAGATACTACTATGAAAAATCAACCACAAGCCATTAACACCATGCAGATGGTACGGGAGATCAGAGATAAGTTAGGTAAACTTCGCAGGGAGAACCCCAAGGAATACTTTAGACAAGTGGAAGAAAGTGGAAGAAGATTTGAGGCGAGGCGCAAGCGGCTGAGTAGAAAAGCTACTGCTTAGGCCATTCTTTATTTAGATCATTTGCCTCTTGAGCGATTTAAACGCCTCCCTAGCTCTAAATACAGTCTAGTTTAGAGATGTAAAAGTGTGGTTGGGCTATTTGACAACAAGCTCCTATCTTCTAGACTGCTAAGTGTTGTAGACAAGCTGTTCAACTGTTTTTTACTGCATTCCGTACACTACTCAACCTCATAAGCCATGCAAATCGATAAGAAATTATTGAGTGACCTTTTTGGTTACTTTATGAGGGGACTATTACTCGTGGTGCCCCTAGCGCTCACCTTCTACATCATCTCCATGGCCCTGAACATGATTGATGGCCTGATTGGGACTAGATTCCCTGGCCTGGGGATCGGCATTTTGTTGAGTTCTATTACCCTGTTTGGCTATTTGGGCTCCATCCTTTTGTTCCAATCCGCCTTCGATTTTACCGAAAAGTGGATCGGAAAGCTGCCTCTAGTCAGTACTATCTACTCTTCGCTCAAAGAGCTCATCTTTGCCTTTGTGGGCAAGGAAAAGAAGTTCGATAAGCCTGTACTGATCTTGTTCGATAAAGAAGCACAACTAAAGAGGATAGGCTTTGTCACGCAACAAGACTTAACCCAGCTGGGCCTGCCAGGCAGTATTGCAGTATATGTGCCTCATTCGTACAATCTATCAGGCGACCTGTTCATCTTACCCAAGGAGACCATCACTCCTTTGAACATTGCCAGTGCTGAGATCATGAAATTCATCGTATCAGGTGGCGTAGCAGGTGTGCAAAGTCCAGAACAAACCTCCACTCAGTCAGGATTAGGGCCTTCTCAACCATCACCTCCGCCTCTGTCGGCTTGAATACACGGGTAGGATCGGTGTTTAGGAGGCCTCACAGCGATGCTTCGCTTTCAGCTCAGCATGACAAATGAAGAATGATCAGTCGCAGGCTAGACGATTGTGGGTGCTACATTTATAGAACAACTGTCAACACTACCTAGAATGTCTTCTCTCTGGCCATCCAGTAGGTCCTCTGGGAGAGAAGCTTAGGAAGCAGCTGCAGGCTGCTCATGGAAGTACGTACTTAGCCAAGCCTCCTGCGCACGAATCTGCCATTTAGTGGCCAGCTCTCCTTTTCGCGTGACTGTATTGTCGAAAGTAAGTGTGTCGGGTGCAATGGTACCAGTTTGTACCTGAGTGCTCAGCTGGTGCATAGGCACTGTGAGAATAGCGCTCCCTTTTCTAAAGGCTGCTTGCGTTCTATCCATCAAAGTGATTTGAAAAGCTTGCTCTAGCTCTCTGATAAACTGTATTGAAGCATCCACTGCACACCCTGTGGCGCCTTGAAAGCTTTCTTCTACCGCTAGGATCAAAAACTGGTCATAGCGTATGTCAGCACTACTTTTTAAAGGGTGACCGTGCGAAGCCCATGCCTCTAAGAAAAGCTGTGCCTTTTGGCGCATGGTTGTCTGCTCGTCAGGCGTAAGTGAGCGACTGGCTTGGTATACCCAGATGCGTGCACTGTCAGATAGTTGGTCAAAAGAAATGTACATGGTGGTATCAATTAGTTGTTCATTTTAGCTTGGCGAGGTATCTCAGCGTAGGGGAGCTCTTGCAGAGACATTTCGTTGTGCTCAATATGTAAGGCATTCGAGCAATGCTACTTAAGACATGCTACAAACATAAGCGCAAGAAAGTCACCTAGTCAACAGTGATTTTGATGTGCTAATAACTGCGTGCTCTTTCAGCTAAAATCTCCTCCGCTCGATCCCAGGATAGTGGAATCTCTTTCTTATCCACAGTAATGTGCGCTAGTCTATTGCCAGCTAGTGCGCCAAAACCTTCCTGTATTGCACGTTGATGCACCTCGCTCGCTACAAAGTTCTGTAAGCTTGCTTCGTCTTGCCATACTGTCATTGTCCAAGCATTCTTGCCCCCAATCTCTCGACGCAGTCTGTAGCCGATAAATCCTGGCTGAGACGGTAGTGAGGCCACAACGCGTTTGATGTTTTTCCAAAACAATGCGTTTTTCTTACTATCGTTGCCCAGTACTGCATGAGTCAGACCCACTACCACAGTGTCGCTACTGCTAATAACCGTCCCTTTTTTGCTATCGTAACCAGGGCCACTAAAAGAAGTACTCACCACACAACTCGTTGTGAGAGTAGCCATCAGCAGGATCAGGCTGAAGGTAAATAGGTAACGCACAGCAGGTAGGCATCGTTTTCTAGATGTATACATATCGATTGTGTCGTTTATTGCCTCTGATGTTGGGCCATACTACTGTAGTTTCGCCCTCTGTTACAAGATTTAGGTTGCAGTAGCCGAGCTAATTCTCTAATTTTGTCCTTCAATCGCTTGGTGATGTAGCTCAGTTGGTAGAGCATCGGACTGAAAATCCGTGAGTCGGTGGTTCGAGTCCACTCATCACCACTTCTCCTCAAGAGAGTTTGCTTACTTCAAGAAGCCTTCTACTCTCCCCCTTCCTCGCTACGTCGAGCACCAGTCAGACACTTATCCGATACCTAATACATTAAGGTTATCCATCTTTTTCCAAAGGGTAAACATTACTACACGCCCTAGATTACCTACATCTAACGCAAGATTAAACTGCTTGACGATCCTATCCATCTGCCTTGGGCTGCCAAGATTCTTGTCTTCATGTATTTGCGCAAGAAAACCAGGCTAGAAATCTACCAGCTCTACCTCAAAAGTAAGAATAGAGTTGGCTGGAATCACATCGCCCATAGCACGGCTGCCATACGCGAGTGTAGAAGGAATAAAAAAGCGTGCCTTGGCCCCTTTGTTCAGAAGTAAGATGCCTTCGTCCCACCCTTGAATGACTTGACCCATACCCACTTTGAACTCTAGTGGCGCATACGTTCTCTGTGGATTATGAACCTGATGCTCCTTGGCCATAGCTTCTAGGCTTGTATCAAACACCTTGCCGTCTAGTAAACGGCCTGTGTAGTTGACTTTGACCTGAGCGCCTGACTGGGGCGAAGCGCCTTGGCCTGGCGTATCGATCACATAGTGTAGGCCTGAAGCAGTGGTTTGGGCCACAATCTCGTTCTTTTTGAGATAATCAGCGATAGTCTTTGCATCCTCTTGGTGCTGCTGTTCGGCTTTTTCTTGTTGTTGTTTCTGTAGCATAGCGATTTGTTTAGTTTCCCATTGTTTATAAGCTTCTTCTGTCATCACATCTCTCAAATGTAAGCTAAGAATCATCTTAGTGTCTTTCTCAATACCGTGCTGCGTGGCGATCAGGTCTACGTATTCACCAAATAAGGTGGCTGCCGTGAGCCTGAATTTGATATCATCGCCTTTTTGAAGCATCCCTATGGCCTCTTCAAATCCTCCTTCTTTCGCTTCTTCGTTCTTAGTATAAGGTATTGCCATAGGTAGGTCCTGGTCAGCAGTGTCTTGCAAGACACGTCCCTTTTCAATGCCGTAAGACATATCAAGGACCATGACTTCTCCTTCTTGAGGACGAGGCCCTGTTCCTTTGTGGATGACTCTGTATTCCAGCCCAGAGGCTGTCTTAGCAAACTTATCTTGACGATAAGCTCTGATCCCTAGCACAAGTGCAACGACAATGATGAGCCCAACCAAGGCAGAGAGGGAATAAAAGCGGCTTGTAGATTTCATAAATGTGGATTTAAAATTTTCTGTTTGGATTTAATCAAATTTTCAAGTTGAGCGATGGTTTCCTCTAATGTCAGCTGGGAGATCCCTCCTGCAGCATTTTTGTGCCCTCCTCCGCCAAAGTATTCTCGCGCCCATACGTTGACAGGCACGTCTCCTACAGACCTCAAGGAGAGGCGTATAGCGTCTTTTGTCTCCTTGATAAGGGCTGCCAATACAATTCCCTGTACTGACAGCGCATAGCTGACAAGTTCTTCGGTATCACCTGTTTGTAGCTGATATTGCTCGTAATCTGCTGCTTTAACGACAAAATAGGCGGTATTGTATTGCTCATATACTACTAGCCGATGGCTCAGGGCAAAGCCTAGGAACTTAAGCTTGTGCAAAGAGTTGTTCCCATAGATACACCTGCTCACGCGGGCCGTGTCAGCGCCATGGGCCATCAAGCGAGCCACCGTAAGGTGCGTTTGGGCCTTTGTGCTCGCATGTTGAAAGGAACCGGTATCGGTCATAATACCAGCATAGAGGCATTCAGCTACATCTGCGTCCACCAAGTTTTGGGCGTCTATTTCCTCTATTATCTTGTAGAGCAGTTCAGCTGTGGCAGCAGCCTGAGTATCACGAAAGACGAGGTCGCCAAAGACTTCTGTTGTTGGATGATGGTCTATAACTACCTTGGTGGCAGTAGCATTTTCCACTAGGGGTCCCAGCTCGCCCAGTCGACTCGGTGCTGGAAAGTCTATACAAAAAATAAGGTCAGCGTTTTTCAAGAGTCCTGAGACTGCCTCTCGCTGCTCCTGTGCGTCTATGATCACTTCGGCTGCTCCAGCCATCCAAGCCAAAGAAGTTGCGTAGGCATCAGGGCTAATCACATGTACGTGATGCTTTTGCTTTTTGAGCAGCCCGGCCAGGGCCAATCCTGTTCCTAAGGTGTCTGGATCAGGCCGCTGGTGTACTGTAATCACGATATGCTTGGGTACACTCAGGAGTGCCTTGAGGGCTGCAACGTTTTTCATAAAGAAAAATTACCGTGGAGTAGGTAGAGGACTTTTTCAAAGTTGGGAAGATTCAGCTAGAAAACCAAAGTATACACCCCACCGATACACTGAACGTGTTGTCACTTACCAATACAGAACTTAGAAAAGAGATTCCCCAGCAGCTCGTCTGTCGTGATCTCACCGGTGATTTCTCCCAGGTGCGAGAGTGCACTACGGACGTCTTGTGCCAAGAGTTCGTGGGTCAAGTCGCTTGTTAGACCTTGCAGTACGTCATGCAACGCTGCCTGGCTCTTGGTCAAGCTTGCGTGATGGCGCGCATTCACCACAATGGTGGCTGTGTTGGACAGCTGATCCAGGGCCACATGGTCTACCAAGCGCGATTGAAGCGTATCGAGGTGAAGAGCTTGCGCAGCTGAAATAAGCACGAAGTCCTTTTGTCGGAGGTGTTGTACCAGCGCAGGGGGCGCTGTGTCGATCTTATTGCCCACTTTGACCAAGGGAATCCCTAACGTTTCTAGGTGTGCAATAGTGGCTTGTATGCTCGTCCAAGTCTCTGTAGTCAAGTCAAAGAGATAGATAATGAGCGCTGCCTTCTCCATCTCCTCTTGGGTTTTGGCTATGCCCAGGGCCTCAATAGTGTCTGTCGTCTGGTCGCGCAGACCTGCCGTATCTATCAACCTAAACCGTATGCCCTGAATATGAAGCTCTGCTTCGATCAAGTCGCGGGTGGTGCCAGGAAGGTCAGCAACAATCGCTTTTTCCTCTTTTAACAAAGCGTTGAGTAAAGTGGATTTACCCGCGTTGGGCTTGCCTGCAATCACGGTAGGCACGCCCTGTTTGATGACATTGCCCAGTGCAAAGCTTTGTATCAACTGCTCGATGGGTTGTAATAGCTCCTTGACAAGTGCCGTTAACGCTGCTCTATCTGCAAATTCTACCTCCTCTTCTGCAAAATCCAGCTCCAGCTCGAGCATAGAAGCAAAGTGAATCAGTTTTTCTCGGAGTTGCTTGATCTCAGCAGAAAATCCTCCCCGCATTTGGTGCAGGGCGGTGCGATGGGCCACGGCTGATTCAGCAGCAATCAAGTCTGCTACAGCCTCTGCTTGCGCCAAGTCCAGCCTGCCGTTGAGAAAGGCACGTTGGGTAAACTCGCCTGGCTTGGCCAAACGGGCTCCCTGCCGCACCAAAAGCTGTATGATTTGTTGCACAATAAAGCCAGAGCCATGGCAAGAAATCTCTACGGCATCTTCTTGCGTAAAGGATGTAGGCGCTTTGAAGACCGCTACGAGCACTTCATCTAGAAGCGCAGGGCCATCCTGGATCGTCCCAAAGTGAAGGGTGTGAGAACGCTGCTGCGTCAGGTCTTTGCCTTGAAAGACCTGATTCACCAGGGCAACGACTCCCTGGCCAGAGAGTCTGATTACTGCAATAGCGCTGCTGCCAGGCGGCGTAGCCAGGGCAATGATGGGTGCTTCTTGATGGGTTGCCATGATGAAAGCCAAAGGTACGGAATGAATCCGTGGCGTTCCTTCCCATAGGGCTCTTGGCTCCCTGGAGCATCTTATAAAGCTTAATACTGGAGCAAAGAGCCTGTCACAAAATGCATCCAATACGCTGACAATCTTTAAAAAAGTGACCTTATAGCCTTATAAAAACCTTTAAAGTCGCGCAACCACAAAGTCACTTAATAATACAATGGCCTCATGCCACAATTGGGCTTGTAGATCCCAGCCACCATGCTCTTGCGCTTCTGGACCATGCTGGCCCATATGACCTTCTCCCCAAAATGTGGTCCAAGTTGAGTGGGAGTTTTGTAAATCGAAGTCAAACTCAAAACGGGATGTAGTAGTTGAAATTTAATCTGACATTGGTTAAATTGTACAACAACTAAAACTACTACAACCGTGAACTTAAATCAGAAGATGAGCCAACCCAAAATTGGACTGCTTGAACTCGCTAAGAGCCTGGGCAACATCTCGGCTGCTTGCTAAACCTTGGGGTACAGTCGAGACAGCTACTATCGTTTTAAAGAGCTCTTTGAGACAGGTGGGCAAGAAGCATTGCTAGAGATCAGTCGCAAAAAGCCTATCCTGGCTAATAGAGTAGAGCCTGCTGTTGAAAAAGCGGTCGTTCAAATGGGCACTGACTTTCCTGCTTATGGCCAACTTAGCGTCGCTAATGAGCTCAAAAAGCAAGGTATTATCGTTTCCCCTGGGGGCGTTCGCTCTATTTGGCTCCGAAATGACTTGAATAATATCAAAAAGAGACTTCAGGCTTTAGAAGCTAAGATGGCACAAGAAGGCCTTGTGCTCACTGAGAGCTAGCTCCAGGCCATGGAGAAGCATCAGCGTGATAAGGAAGCCCATGGAGAGATCGATACGAAGCATCCAGGCTATCTAGGCTGTCAGGACACCTACTATGTAGGACACTTTAAGGGTATTGGCAAGGTCTATGGTCAAGTCTACATTGACGCCTACACGCGTGTAGCTGATTGTAAGCTCTACAATGAGAAGACAGCGATAACGAGCGCTGCTATGCTCAATGATCGCGTGCTCCCTTGGTATGAGCAGCAGGGTGTGCCTATCTTACGTATCCTAACAGATCGAGGAACAGAGTACAAAGGCAAACTGGAGCACCATGCCTATGAGTTGTTTTTATCGGTCGAGGGGATAAGTCATAGCATGAGGCGGGCGTATTCTCCACAGAGCAACGGAATATGCGAGCGATTCAACAGGACGATGAAGCAGGAGTTCTTTGATTGTGCTATGCGCAAGAAGATATATAGGAGTGTAGAGGAGTTACAGACGGACTTGGATGTATGGTTAGCTTATTACAACGGGGAGCGTCCGCATAGTGGACGTTATTGTTATGGGAAGACGCCGTTGGCTACGTTGCTCTCAAGTAAGCACCTGAGTGTGGAGAAGCATAATGAGATGATGCACCTGAAGGGCAGCTCAGACAGTTATGAGTTAGCAGACGCTAGAGTTAACTAAAATTAGCTGCTTGTCAGATTAAATACTGACTATTACAGCTCATGACAGCAAGACGTAGCAAAAAAACGTTGGAAGAGGTAAAGCGTTATTGTGGGTGTATTAGTTGGAATTTGAAGTTACTACTGATGGATTTAGCCTAGTGCTTCCTTGTTTGTTGAGTTAAGGGAGGAGGATGAGCGGATAAAACACTGATTGCACTAACCTCTTCCCTTCTCCAATCTACAGTAGAGTGTTCTTAAGGGGCAACTGAGTAACAAATTACAAAACATACGAATAAAAATATTATTGCAACAAAATTTTATAAAACTCTTCCTAAACTTCATTTAAGGCGTTTTTGTATGTAAAATTAACCACTATATGGTTGATATTCATCCATTTTGTAGTTAATTTTAGACCATGTATACAAGAATGATTGCCCATAAACTCTTGGAAAGCCTAGAAGAGAGTCCTGTCTTGTTGCTCAACGGGGCCCGACAGACTGGTAAAAGCACGCTTGTGAAAACGCTACTTGCAGATACCCACACTTACTACACCTTGGATGATTTGTCGGTCCTTAACATTGTCAAAAGCGATCCAGTCACCTTCTTGGAATCGCAGCCAAAGCCTATCATCATTGATGAAATACAGCGTGCCCCTACCCTATTCACACCGCTGAAACAAATGGCAGACCGAAAAAGAACTCCTGGCCAATTTGTTCTAACAGGGTCGGCCAACGTATTGAGTTTGCCTCAACTGTCTGAATCGCTGGCAGGAAGGATGGAAATACATACGCTATGGCCCTTATCTCAGGTGGAATTGCACCACCAGAGCGGCAACTTTATTGATCAAGCGTTCAATGGCGCTCTTTCCCTTACTAAATCGCCTGTTGCTTCACCAGTGCTCATGGAATTGATCCTCTCAGGAGGGTATCCAGACGTAGTCAAACGTACCACAGAGAGCAAAAGAAACAACTGGTGCGCTTCCTACCTACAAACCCTATTGCAACGCGATGTGCGCGATTTAGCCCATGTGGAACGCCTGACGGAGCTTCCTAAGCTCCTACATTTATTAGCAGCACGCGTGGGCAACCTACTCAATACCAGTGAATTATCTCGAAGCGGTGGCCTGCCCAACACTACGCTAAAACGCTATCTCTCCTTGCTGGAGACACTGTATCTCTACGTCACCTTGCCTCCATGGTCAGGCAACCTCTCCAAACGATTGGTCAAAGCACCCAAGCTCTACTTGAACGACACGAGACTATTAGGTTATCTTTTGGGCATGAATCAGGCCCACATGCTGGCCAAACGGGCTATCTTCGGGCATGTGTTGGAGAATTTTGTAGTCATGGAGCTGAAAAAGCAGCAAACTTGGGCTACAACACGTACGGGGATGTATCATTACAGAACCCACGCGGGGGAGGAAATTGATATTATTTTAGAGGCCTTTAACGGCGATGTAGTCGCTATAGAAGTCAAGGCCACGCAAATAGTAGGGCCCAGGGATTTTAAGCACCTACGCAACCTGCAGCACCACAGAGCCGACAAAAACACCCAAGGTTTTGTCATGTACATGGGACAAGAAGTTATTCCCTTCGCCAAAGACCTTACAGCTATTCCTATTGCCAACCTGTGGAAAGTGTAACCACGAAGGCAAGCGCCTGTGCATGGCACAAGTTATTCTCAAGATCATGCTAAATTCATAGCCCTTTACTGCCCTACTATGTCCGATCTTATTCGTCTATTACCAGACACGCTTGCCAATCAGATTGCTGCTGGTGAAGTAGTGCAAAGGCCTGCCTCAGTAGTCAAGGAGCTTATAGAAAATGCCATTGATGCGCAAAGCAGCACAATCAAAGTAGTCATCAAAGACGCAGGAAAAACCTTGATTCAAGTCATCGACAATGGCAGTGGCATGTCAGAAGTAGATGCTCGAATGAGCTTGGAGAAGCACGCTACCTCTAAAATCAGCACCACAGAGGATCTATTCAACATCCAAACCATGGGATTTCGAGGAGAGGCCCTGGCCTCTATCGGGGCGGTGGCGCAACTCGAAATGGAAACTTGTAGACAAAAAGAGGAGATAGGCACCAAGATTATTGTAGAAGGAGCCACTGTCAAGGCGCAAGAGCCTGTCTCTACGGCCAAAGGCACCAAAATCAGCGTCAAGAACCTTTTCTTCAATGTGCCCGCCCGTAGAAACTTCCTTAAGTCGAACCCTATCGAAACCAAACATATCATCGATGAATTTCAGCGAGCGGCGCTGGCCAGGCCTGATATTGCCTTTTCGCTCTATCAAAACGAGGCAGAAACTTATCAGCTGCCTGCCACTAAGCTCAGTCATCGCATTGTTCATCTGTTAGGAGAAAACCACAAACAGCAACTCATTCCTTGTCAGGAAGAAACAGCGCTCCTTAAAATCAAAGGCTACATCGGCAAGCCAGCCCATGCCAGGAAAACGCGAGGCGACCAGTTCTTTTTTGTCAACCAGCGCTTTATCAAAAGCGCTTATCTACACCATGCCGTTAAAAGTGCTTTTGAAGGGTTACTTCCCAGTGACGCTTTTCCTTTTTATGTCCTGTTTATCGACATTGCGCCGGCACGCATCGATATCAATGTGCATCCTACCAAAACTGAAATCAAATTTGAGGACGAGCGCATGGTGTATTCTGTCTTGATAGCCGCTATTAAACAGGCACTGGCGGTTCATCATGTCACGCCCTCACTTGACTTTGAGCAAAACACCAACTTTAATCCTTTCAGTACTCCTCCAACCATGCCGACACAACAGCGCAGTGGTATTGACGAAAGAAATTATGCACAGTTCAGAGGGACAAGTACTGCAAAAACAGATGCAAAGGATTGGGAAAAGCTCTTTCAAAACCTCACCCAGGAGGCGCCTGAAGCCAAGGCTGAACCGACTACTACACGGCAGCTGTCCAGTGCAACCGAGGCAGCAACGCCCCCTCAAGCAAGGCTAGATCCCATGGCTGAGGGTACTGCCAAGATGCAGCTACATGCTAGGTACCTACTGGCCCAGGTCAAATCAGGCATTTTACTCATTGACCAACAGGCAGCCCATGAGCGTATTTTATATGAACGATACGTACAATCGTCTGCCCACCAAACAGGGCATGCACAACAGCTACTTTTTCCTTTGCATGTGGCCCTAAATCCAGCTGACCTGGTTTTAGTCAAAGATTGCGAGGCAGAGATGCGTGCATTAGGATTTGTACTGGAGTCGTTCGGAAAGGACAGCTTGATCGTGTCTGGCTGTCCACCAGAAGCAGCAGTGCATGATCTGAAACAACTCTTGGAAGGACTCATCGAGCAGTTCAAGTGGAACAAGACACGCTTGTCGCTGACCAAGCAGGAGAACCTAGCCCGCTCTTTGGCCAAGCGCGCTTGTATGCAGTCAGGCAAGAGGCTCCGCAAAGAGGAGATAGATGCACTGGTAGACCAGCTCTTTGCCTGCACCCATCCTAACTATACGCCAGACGGTCGCAAAACTTTTGTAATGATCACCTTGAAGGATATTGAAGGAATATTCTTGGCTTAAAGTCACGGGACCATGGCATTATTAAATGATCCAATTCATTGGGTGAATTGCTGATTTAGTGATTGGGTAGTTAAAAATGCCTTTCTAGTGTCTTTGTCCTAGGTAGTGTCGACAATTGTCTCCCGCAATTATAATACCAAGGAATGGTTCAATATGTGAACGATCCCTCACATTATGTTCGGGATGACAGTTGGGATAAGTTTATTCAGGTTATTGATCTATCATGAGGATGCGAAAAAACTGCATATTCGCCTTAAGAGATAGACTCTATAGCCTCGTTGAGGGCTTTTTCGGGCATATATTTCTGGCTTTTGCAGCGCCCTCGCTATATATGCAATGTATCATACGAACTCGACTCAATGACGGCATCATCTGGCTATCAGGAAGCAACTATCAATCATAATAAATCAATACTGATTGCGTTTCTTCCATCTTCTGATAAAAAGGTAACCTAATAACAATCCACCAAGATGGGCAAAATGGGCCACATTGTCAGCAGGATTGTGCCTGATGCCGGCGTATAGCTCATAGGCGCCATAGAAGGCAATCACGTACTTGGCTTTGACCGGCAAGGGAAGAAAGAATAAAAAGAGCTCTGCGTTGGGGAATAGCATGGCAAACGCCATCAGTAAACCAAATATGGCCCCAGAAGCGCCTATGATGGGCGTATCAATTTTGAGTCTGTACAATTGCCCCACGATGGCTTTGCTCCTAGCTAGGTAAGCGGGATCATCAGCGTGCTCAAAAAAGGCAGCAATAAAAGACCCGAAAGTGCTGTAGGTCTTATGAGAAAATTGATGCAGATAGACTACGAAACTTTCTGGGTCAGGGTGAGCCAAGTAAGCGCGGTAGAGTGCTTCCACTTTGCTCTGCTCAAAGTACTGCAGCAGGGCACAAAGCACGGCTGCCCCTAATCCGGTCGTAATGTAAAAATTGATCAACCTTTTAGAGGTCAGTGTGTACTCTAGCACAGGACCAAAAGTGAACAGAGCAAACATGTTGCCCACAAGGTGCGACAAGCTGGCATGGACAAAAAGATGGGTCAGAAGCTGATAAGGCCTGAAGTAGCTAGACAAAACACTCCTGAGGCCCCAACCATGGATCAAGTCCAGGCCTAGGAGACTTTGTGCCAAAAAGAGTCCAATATTGAGGAGAAGAAGTCTTCGGACAACAGGCGTAGTACCGTGCATCTGTTTTGCTAGGAGTCGTGTGTAGGAGGCTGTGCTAGAGGGCACAAAGGTAACGGTCAGTTGAGTGCAGTACAAACTTGTATAGCACAAGTGAAAAATACTTGTGCTATATGAGACTATAGGGGCACAAGTGAGGAACTTTGCGCCAGACGGGGAAGTTACTTGGGTGCATTACCTACTTTGTCCAGCTATCCTTGGCACGGAAGAGGAACTTCAGCACCAGGTGGGCCTTATTTTAAGGCGTTGATGGAACATGAGATACATTTTTGCGACAGGCTCGCAGTACCTATTGATAGCAACTCACTAAGGCTGCCATACAGCTTATGCCCTAAAATTACGCGCTATCTTCAGCGATAGGTCCAGGTACAGCATTTTGGCATTGACATAGCGCTCCAGGTAGTAGTGGGCTTGGTTCAGCCAAGTGACGTACGTTTTGATTTGCTGATGCGTTAAAGCCTTGCTCAGCTTTTGAGTGAACTCCTGCTCTGTGGCTGTAGTCCTTGCCAAGGCCGCTTGCGCAAAAGAGGCCATCAATGTTTCTCGTAGCATGTGTAAGGCATAGGCCAAGAAATTTTTTTGGCCTTCCTTGGGCATCTCTTGAAAGGCAGTGGCCTGAGCCACCAACTGGGTCCAGTCGTGGGCATAGCACAGCCGCATCCAGGCTTTGAAGTGATCAAAGTAGGTACCGGTCGTCTGCGCAAGCAGTTGGAGCGCTTTGTTGAGGTTGCCATCGGCCAATAATGTAATTTGTGCTAGCTGCGTGGGGGCAAGTGCCTGTTGCTGCGTGAGCATGCTAGCCAGGGCTTTATCAGTAAAGGCAGGAATATGCACCTGCTGGGTGCGCGAGCGGATGGTGCCCAATACCTTTTCAGGCTTCACGCTGACGAGCAGAAAGAGCGTATGAGGGGGAGGTTCTTCTAGCACTTTGAGTAGTGCATTGGCTGCTGTGGGGTGTAAGTATTCTGGTAGCCAGATCAGTACCATCTTGTACTTGCCTTCAAAGGCCTTGTAGCTGACACACTGAACAATCTCCCTGGCTTCTTCCCGAGCAATGCTAAGCTGCTTGTTTTCGCTATTGAGGTGGTGGCTCCAGTCACGTAACTGGCCATAGGGCTGCTCATGCAGGAAGGTACGCCATGGCTGCAGAAAATTAGTGCTGACCACGTCTTTGCCTGTAAGCTTTGAGGTGGCGCAAGTAGGAAAAACGAATTTTACATCTGGATGTACACCCTTTTGCATTGCCTTGCAAGAAGCACATTGGCCACAAGCATCTTCTGGTAGTCTATTTTGGCAGCTAAGATAGGCGGCAAAGGCCAATGCCAAGGGTAGGCTGGCGTTGCCTTCAGGCCCCCAGAACAGTTGCGCATGGGGCACTTGAGCGGTGTTTGCCATCTGCAGAAGGCGCTGCTTGGTAGCCTCATAGCCTTGGATGGCGGCAAAGTGCATGGTTGTACCTGTTTTTTAGCGACGATAGATAGCAGTGGCTAGAAACACATGAGAAAAGATTTTCTTGTCTTCTGCTGTTAGCTGTACCAAGCGTCGCCATGTCATGCGTTCAGCAGCCTCTATGGCCTTGTCTAAGTAATAGGTTTGCATGCGCACGCTTGGCATGCCCCAAGTGAAAGAAGGGACAACCTTGTCCACAAAGCCTGCTCCAAACAGATTCGTGCTTACACCCACCACGGCGCCTGCATTGAACATGGTGTTGATACCGCACTTGCTATGGTCACCCATGAAGAGTCCACAAAACTGCAAGCCTGTGGTTTCAGCCTCTTCTCTGTGCTCATCCCACGCTTTGACACTATTGTAATCGCTTCTCAGGTTGGAGGTATTTGTCCCTGCGCCTATGTTACACCACTCTCCAATCACAGAGTTGCCCATAAAGCCATCGTGCGCTTTGTTGCTATAGCCCATAATGATGGAGTTGCTCACCTCGCCTCCCACTTTTGCATAAGGGCCAATGGTCGTGGCGTTGCTTATCCTGGCGCCTGCATTGATCTGAGCTCCTTTACAAATGGCCACAGGCCCTCTGATGATAGTTCCTTCTTGAATGGTGACGTCATTGCCGATGTAGATAGGCCCTGCCTCAGCGTTCAAGATGGCTGCCTTGATAGAGGCTCCTTTCTCCAAGAAGATGGCTTGCTTGTTGTAGGTAATGGTGTGCTGATCTTGGATACTTTGGGAAGTCTTTCCTCTTCTCATCTGCTCAAAATCTTTCCTAAGCTCTTGTTCATTGTTTAAGAAGAAATCCCACTTGTTGCTGAGCTGGACAAGCGCGCCTTCATGGTCTATTCTTTCTAAGCGTGGATGATCAAAACCATTGTTTCGGAAGTTTTGGAGGATGTCCTGATCACAAAGCACAGCCACCACTGTGTCGTCTTTCATCAGCTTCTGATTCATCTTCAGCTGCCTGATCGATGTGACAAGCATCTCATCTGGACAAAATGCACTGTTGATGCATAGATTTTTTGAGGCTTCTACACAGGGAAATTTCTCGCTCAGATAAGGGGCGGTCAGGAATGAGCAGTCTCCTCCTAAATAGTGCTGCCACTTTTCTTCAATCGTAGCTATTCCTATCCTCAGTTTGGCCAAAGCCCTGGTGTGGGAAAAAGGTCTGAGGGATTTTATAGCTTGTGGCGTATCAAACAGTACAATGTTCATATTGGGTCTGGCAAATTTGAAGCGTTGCTATGCATGTGGAGGCCACATGGCCAAGCTTATTGCCTGAGGCTCAATAAGTTTGCCTCAGGCTTTGGGATGAATGAGCCAGCCGTGACACACTACTTTTTTCCGTACTTCCGCTGGAATTTTTCTACCCTGCCAGCTGTGTCCACGAATATCTTCTTCCCTGTGTAAAAAGGATGAGAGGCTGCACTAATCTCCACTTTGACAAGGGGATACTCCTTACCATCTTCCCACTGAGTGGTGTCTTTTGCGTGCATCGTAGAGCGTGTCAAAAACTTAGAATTGCTTGAAGTGTCTAGGAAAACTACTTCTCTGTATACTGGATGAATATCTTTTTTCATAAGTGGTTTATTAAATGGTTATTATTTACAAGCGGCAAACATATAAAAAACTTTGAAATATACAATATTAAAGGAACTAACATTACTGACAAATGTCCTTAATGAAGCTGCTGAAAAGTACACCTGATGGTCTACAAATAGGCCTTCTCAGGTCTAGAAATAGTTTTTAAATCACACCATCACAAGACTGTTCAGTAATGTAACGGCCTCTTAATATCTGAGAACACTCGAAAAGGCATCTTCGTAAGCTCAGAAAGAGCTTTGAAATTATGCAACCACAAAATCACGCAATAGTGCAATGATCTCTAATCAAACTCGATGATGAGGCCCATTCAGGAGGCAGCCTGCTCCCAATACTTATTGACCTCCTCTGGTGAGAGTTGAGGAAGGTGTTGGCCCTCCTCAGTGATTTGCTGCTCCATGCGCTGGACTCTTTCCTTGAACTTTTGGTTGGCCTTTTCTAGCGCTGCTTCTGGATCAAGCTTAATGAATCTTGCATAGCTGACCAACTCGAACAGTAAAGCGCCCAGGGTCTCTTGCAATGTTTGAGACGAAATCTTATCAGAGGCTTGTTGAATATCTGCCTGCGCCAAGACTTGCATTTTCTCCTGCACTTTTTTGAAGGTCTCTTGCGCACCTTGCTGTCCGACCCCGATTCTTAGGGCCTTTTCTTGCATGCGCATGGCTTTGATAAGACTAGGCAAAGAGGCTGGCACACCCCCCAGTACGGAGCTATTCCCTTTTTCCTTCAGCTTGATCTCTTCCCATTGCTGCGCTACTTCTTGGGCGTCCTGGGCCTTTGCTTGGGCATATATATGAGGATGCCGATCGATCAGCTTTTCGCACAGGGCTTGAATGACCTCGGTGAGGGTAAAGGCCTTCTGCTCAGCAGCAATGCGGGCATGAAACACAATGTGCAAGAGTAAGTCGCCTAGCTCTTTTTTAACATTCTGCATGTCTGCCGCCAAGATGGCCTCAGAGAGCTCATAAGTCTCCTCGATGGTGAGGTGCCTCAGGCTCTCTATGGTCTGTTGTCGATCCCATGGGCACTGCGTTCTCAGCTCGTCCATGATCTTCAAAAGCCGATCAAATGCCTGGAGTGTGGCGTCTTTGTTTTTGTCAACACGTGCTTCCATATGAGTAGCCTATCAATGATTCCTCTGCCCTGTAGGTCCCGAGTTGAAGTAGTAGCTGTATGAATGACTGAATCGCCTAATTACTTCCCCGCCTATCTTCTTTATTCATCAAGACGAGCCACAGCCGCATCAACTGTATCAAAGCGCCTAAGGCTGCTACCACATAGGTCATGGCAGCCCACCACAAAGCATCTTTAGCCATCTGACGCTCTTGGCTGTTTACCACTCCTTGACGGTCCATCCAAGCCAGGGCTCTTCGGCTGGCATCAAACTCTACCGGCAGTGTGACCAAGCTGAACAGCGCAGTAAGGGCATAGAGTGCTATCCCGATTTTCAGCGGCACTAAGGTCGTATTGATGATCACTACGCCGAGCAGGATCGTCCAGGGGATAAAATGCGACGTGGCTGAGAGCAACGGCACCATGGCAGAGCGAAAGCGCAAGAACACATAGCCTTGAGCGTGCTGCACAGCATGGCCACATTCGTGGGCAGCTATAGCCGCAGCCGCAGCATTTCTTCCGGAATACACTTGTTCGCTCAGGTTCACCGTTCGGGTCTGTGGGTTATAGTGATCGGTCAAGTGCCCACGGGTACAAGTAATCTTTACTTGATCGATTCCATGTTCACGGAGCATTTTTTGAGCCACTTCAGCCCCTGACCAGTTCGCGTGCAGCTGGCGTTTGGCATAGCCCGCAAATTTGCGCATAAATGTCTGGCTGACGGCTGCACTGACTAATAGAAGAAGGAGACCAATAATATCCATAGCGAGACCAGTGTATTATTAAGTGATTTTGTGATTACGTTATCTGCTTATTTGACTATCAGAACATTGCTTTATTGGTTCATTAGTTAATGCTTAAAAACAAATTTTTCTCGCTCAAATAGCCTATTGTATAGGCCTCCGTTTGAAAAGCTGTCGCTGCTTGGCCCTAGGCGTGTCTTTTTGCTAGTGCAAATTTTTGCGAGGGATAACAAGCTTAGGTCAAAATCCTGACCAATACTGTGCGCACAAATCAGGCTATATGGCTGCAAAAAGCAGTACTATTTGAGTTCTTAAGGGGTAACGTATTAATCACGCTACTTGCAGCTTAAAGCAAATCAACGAGAAATACAATAGAACGGGGAAACCTCCATAAGTTTTGGACTGCTCAGCGCTGGGCACGCTGAACAGACCTGCTCTCTAGCATGGGATACTACTTCACAGGACGCATTTGGTACCTATTGTCTGGGTTGTATAGGTAGTAAAAGTCTTTCGGCCCTAACAGAGGGAGGTATAAAGCAGCGTCTTTTGACTGCACTGCATCTTCTGTGACCAGAAAATACTCTTTGAGGTATTTTTCAAAGGTGTAGTCAGTAGCTTCAGGTAGCTCGCGAGCCCCACTGTCTCTTATGCCACTAATGGTATGATCGACCCATTTGAGTTTTTTAGCATTGTCCGCAAACTCTGCCCAGTCGCCTCGTGCTGACTTTACATATAACCTTTTGTCAAGTTCCTTCAACGATATCCCCATTTTTTTGGCAATGGGCCCTCCTAAACGTGACCACAACTCTTTCATCTCTTCATAGAGCTCTCCCAGCTCTCTTACGTTCCCTACTGCGAATGTCCAAGGCTGATGGTGCAGGACCATTGCATTAGGATAAGCATACGATTTGTCTGCTAAAGTAGTAAGGCAAGCAGCCATGGAGGCAGCAAAGGATTTAACTACTACGTACACAGGCGCTTGGCTGTGCTGCATGGCTTTCAGGATATGAAACCCTGCCATGACTGATCCCCCTGGTGAATTCTCGATCACAATAAAAATAGGAAGAGTAGCGTCTTTGTTGTTAAAATACTCAATGCGGTCTGCGATGTAATTGCCCCTCCAAGGGGTGATTACACCATTGAGGTCAATACGCCGGTCAGAAATGACTAAAGAGCCGCTTTGTTGTAGCGGTTCTTTTAAATAGGTGGGTGCCCCTCCTGCATAACTAGCGCGCTTTTTTGTCACTTTAAATTGATCTACCTCTGCACGAAGATGTTCTGACTCCAATTTTAGCAGGCTCATCTTGTTGTGGAGCTCTACAGAGGCTGCATTAAACTGTTCTAGGATTTTTTCTACCCTGGCCTGTGAGACGGCTACTTCAGCCCTCAACTTTTCTCCTTCCTGACGAAGGGCCAGCATCTCCTCTTCGTGCTTTCTTTTGCTCTGCTCTTGCGCAAGCTCCCATCTGAGTGAGATGGCCTCCTTCTCCAGCATCAGGCGCCTTATCTCTGCTTGTAGCCCTGCCAACTCCTTGGCCAGCCGCGCTTCGTTCAAGGCATTGTCTACTTCTATCGTTAGCTGTTCTTGCTTTTTGGCCTCAAGTTCAGCAGCTTCTTTCCCTCCCTCTTCAAAGAGAGGTTCTTCTGCAGCATGTGCTTGGCCAGCCATAGTGACGAAACAAAACAAGCCAGGCAGTATGAAACGAGTGGATCGCATAATGTTTTTATGTTTTCAAGCAGAAAAAATAGATTGCCTCTCAAGTAAGTTTGAGCACTTGTGTTGTCCGACTAGGGCTCGAACCTAGACTCTTCTGGACCAAAACCAGACGTGTTGCCAATTACACCATCGGACAATGTTTACTTAGAAGTACAAAGCTAGTCTGAATTCTTGAAACTAGGAAACATGCCCATGCTATCGCCAAGAAGGCGAATTTTTTGAGCGGTTTCATTGGTGTAGTAGCTGATATTTGTGTCCATCCTAGCCCATTAATAAGCCATCCTAGGCAAAGCAGTTGCCCGCAAGTCGCTGAAGTCACCTGCCAAGTACTGGTAATGAGCCGCCATGGCCACCATAGCAGCATTGTCCGTGCAATAAGCCAGGGAGGGGATGAATACCTGCCATCCTTCTTGCACTGCCAGGCGCTGTAATTCGCGCCTCAGGCCTGTATTGGCTGCTACTCCACCTGCCACAGCAATGGTTTTGAGGCCCGTTTGTGCCACTGCTTTTTGGAGCTTGTCCAGCAGCATCTGGAGCAAAGCCTGCTGAATGCTAGCACAAAGATCGTCACGCTGTTGTGCGATGAACTGCGGGTTTTGAGCCTTATTTTTCTTGAGCAACTGTAGAAAAGCAGTTTTGATGCCACTAAAAGAAAAATCGAGCTGCGGCATGATGGTCATTGGAAACTGAAAGCGATGCGGGTTCCCTTGCTGTGCGTAGCGATCAATGTGAGGCCCGCCAGGATAAGGGAAGCCCATGAGCTTACCTATCTTATCGAATGCTTCGCCAATGGCATCGTCTTGGGTAGTGCCCAAGACCTCCATGGTCAGATAGTCTTTGACCAAGACCAGCTGCGTATGCCCACCGCTCACCGTCAGGCAGAGAAAAGGAAAAGAAGGACCAGGCAGGTCAATGAAGTGTGCCAAGACATGGGCCTTCATATGGTGCACAGCAATCAGCGGAATGTCAAGGGCAAAAGCCAGGGCCTTGGCAAAAGAAGTGCCCACAAGCAAAGACCCTAACAACCCTGGCCCTTGGGTAAAAGCCACAGCATGGAGCATGCCAGGCGTGACATGGGCCTGTTGCAGGGCTTGATGCACCACAGGAACGATGTTTTGCTGGTGGGCCCGCGAAGCTAACTCTGGCACTACGCCGCCATACTGCTCGTGCACTGCTTGGGTGGCCACCACATTGCTTGCTATCTTGCCTTGACAGACTACTGCAGCAGCTGTCTCATCACACGAAGACTCGATAGCCAATATAGTTGGATAATTACTCGACATTGGATACAAATCAACAAAAAACGAAACTACGCAAAAAAAGAGGACCTAAGCTGTTGAAAGGGCTTGCAGCAACCGTATTAGTCCTCTTCATAACTATTGTAGGAGTGCTTCAGCTGCCCTATGTTCAAAATGCATTGTGCAGAAAACTCTTACAGCACCTCAGCCATACGACCCAGTTTACCATCACCCACCAAACTTTTCGCCTCAAATGGCTGCAGCAAATTTCGCTCCAAGGGCTTGTCATCAAAGATCCGCACGACAACGATATGCTGTCAGTGGACCAACTGACGCTCAAAGTAGCTCTTTGGCCATGGCTTGTGAAAAGAGAGATCAACCTGCCGGCACTAGGCGTAAAAGGCGCCCGCGTGCACCTGCGCAAGGAAAAGGAGGAGGAAGTGTACAATTTTATCTTACTGCTACAGCGCCTGGCAGGGGATACAGCCTCGCCTCAAGATACATCACGCCCCTCTCCGAACTTGCGTGTTCAAAGCCTCCTATTGCAAGACTGGGCCGTCTCCATCAACGACCTCACCGAGGCGCCACAGCAAGATACCCTGGACTTTCATCATTTGGCCCTCCACCAAATCCAGGCAGAGCTAACGAATCTACACCTCCAAAATAGCACCCTGGACGTAGCTATTCAGCACTTGGCGGGCAAGCACGCAGATGCGCCTTTATCGATCGAGCATCTGGCTACTGCGCTGCGTGTTACGCCTCATAGTGTGAACTGTCAGGCATTGTGCTTGCAGACAGGCCATAGCCACCTTAGAGGAGATTTCACAATTACGGATGACGACTTAGGAGCAGCAGGGCCACTCCAAGACAAGGCGCATTTTGTCGCCCACTTAGACGAAACGGTTCTTTCTTCTAAAGAGTTAGGCGCCCTAATTCCTTATTTTAAACAGCATACAACTGCTTATACGCTCCGTGGTAAGTTGGAGGGACAGTTGAATGACTTCTATTGCCGCGACTTTCAGCTGGGGCTAGGGACCCAGGATAGCCACTTCAAGGGCCATATGCACTTCCAGGGGCTGCCCGATGTGCAGGAGGCCACATTCGACATAGCATTGGAGCACGGCATACTGCATACGACAGATTTACGCCCTTACTTGGATGAAAGCAGCTATCAACTGATCGAGCCATGTAAGCTTTTGAAGGCCCACGGCCATTTTCATGGTAAAAAAGATGGTTTTACAGCCCAAGCCCATCTTGACACAGATGTAGGGCAGGTGACCACTGACCTGGCTTGTAAGCTAGACCCTATCACCCAGTGTGTCACCTATGAAGGGGCCATTGCTGTCTGTGATCTTGCGCTAGGCACACTGCTACACAACGATGCCATACAGCAGCTAACCATGCAAGGGCAACTACAAGGGCAAGGCCTTTCGCTCTCTACTGTCCGTTGCCACCTGGAAGCAGAGATTGCCCAACTGGGCTTGCATAATTACGTGTACAAAAATATTTACACCTGCGGGCACTTTGCCCACACCTTTTTTCAAGGCAAGCTCAGTGTGGATGATCCACACCTTAAGTTGCATGCAGACGTTACCGTAGACCTAAGCGGCGATGAAGAAAAAGTGGCGGTAAAAGGAGTTTTAGCGCAAGCTTCTCTACAGGAGCTGTACCTTATAGACCAAGACATCACTTTGAGCACTGAGGTAGCCATGACTGCACAAGGCCTGCCCTGGAATTATCCTCAAACAGACACACAATTGCGCCAGCTTTGTTTGGGCTTTGAGGGGAAGGAGCTTTTGCTAGATGCTTTGCATCTTCGGGCAGGCCCAGGTGAGGCAGGTCAATTACTCGAGTTGGACTCAGACCTGATCGCTCTCAAAGCCGAGGGGGCATGTACTTATGCTGCGCTAGCCACTGATTTTCAACAGTTCCTACAAAACTATCAAAGGCGTTGGACGCATCAACCTCCTATTCCTCTCACGTCTGCTTCCTCACCCTACACGTTCGCTTACCAGATTCATTGCAAGGACATTAATCCTCTCCTCCATATCTTCATGGAAGGACTATACATAGCCCCTCACACACATCTTCAGGGCAGTTTCACGCAAGGTGACGTAGCTGCGCTCTCTTTGCGTCTTGCGGAGGCCAGTGCACTGGCTTTTCATCAGCACCAATGGACCCACATACAGCTGGACCTATGGGCTAGCCAATCCTTAGATGGCCAAGAGGCCTCAGCCCAAGTTCACTTAGCCTCTGAAAAGCAGCATTGGGGAAAACTCGATACTACAGAAGACTTGGTGCTGACCCTTGCTTGGGAGAATCAGCAGCTCAACTTTAGTGGCCTACTGGATGAAAAAGGGCAGAAGCATCATGTTGACTTGCAGGGGCAGGCGATCTTGCTCAAGGACACTATAGAGGTGGTGTTACTGCCTTCTACCATTAAACTGGCAGACCAGCTGTGGCACATACATCCTGAGAACCGCATTGTCTGGGGGAAGTCTTGGACACAGTTTCAAAATTTTGTGATTACTAGTGGGGAACAACAAGTCGGCCTGACGGGTACGCTGTCTGCTCACCTAGATGGGGCATTACAGCTCCAGATCAAACATCTCGCGCTCGAACACTTTCATCTATTTACAGCTCGACAGCTTCAAGGAGAGCTCAATGCTTTGGTAGTCTTTCGAGGCATGCTTACACAGCCACAAATTGATGGTGACGTGAGGCTCCAAAAGCTTACGATTGATCAGTGCTTAATAGGAGACATTCAGGCACAAACTCACTGGGACGACGCCATCAAGCAACTGAACATGACCGGCGAAGTGAATCACTTGCAAAAACAAGCGATCACCATTCAGGGCACTTATACACCAGCCAAAGAAGAAAATAGCTTGCAACTTACTGCCCAACTAGCGCATGCTCCACTGACTATACTGGAACCCCTTACAGAAGAGATATTCTCTCAACTAGCAGGAGAGCTTAGCGGCACTGTTTACATACATGGTAGCCCAGCCAGTCCTCGGCTCACTGGAGAAGCTAATATTACAGAGGCAGCCGTTAAAATAAATTACTTAAACACACGCTATCACTTAAATGGGACACTTACATGTGCTGATCAGGCGATCCATGTTACTGCCTTGCATCTGTTGGATGAGCAAAAAGGGGAAGCTGTATTGCAAGGCGCCATTACCCACCAAGGATTAAGGAATTTCCAAGTGAACCTAGTCGGAAGTGTAAACCAACTTACGCTCTTGGATACAACAATAGAGGACAATAAGTACTTTTATGGTACAGGCCTTTTGAGCGGTGACTTGACGCTATCGGGGCCTATCGATCACATGGAGGCCTCTCTGAAGATGAAGACAGAGGCTGGCACCAGTGTCTACATTCCTGTAGGTACGTCTGACGATACCGTTACCAAAGAAGGATTTATTCGATTTGTACGCTTTAATAGCATGTCCCAAGAAGAGGCCGATACCTCCCCGCAAGTCACGCTAGAGGGCTTCAAACTCACGCTAGAACTGACCATCACGCCCGATGCTTATGTAGAGCTTCCTTTGCGCACAGGCACTGATGATGTCATTAGAGGCCGTGGAGATGGCCGTATAACCATCGCTTTGGATACTCAAGGGGCACTGAGTGTCGCAGGTAATTTTGTGTTTTCAAACGGAGAGTACAGTCTCTCCCTCTTTCAGCTGGTCAAAAAAACCTTTAGAGTACTTCCTGGAAGCCATATTACTTGGTATGACCGCCCTCAAGACGGTATATTAGATGTGCAAGCTGCTTATGAGCAACGAGTTACACTAAAGCCTTTACTCAATATTAATACGGTACCTGACACCAAGCGTAAGTATCCAGTGCAAGTACTTGTAGCACTACAAGGGGCACTCTTATCGCCAGATATTAGCTATAGAGTCAAGTTTCAAGAATATCCTAATGACTCCAACGCACGAATAGCTGTCGAGAGTTTTGAGGGAAAAGTACTAGAAGATCAGCGATACTTGACCAATCAGATAGTCAGTCTCCTCATTTTTAAAAGATTCTTTAAAGAGAATTTAGGCGATGCAAGGGGTGGGCTTGTACGCCGAAGTGCTGAAGATTTTGCCTCTCAACAGTTGGGCGATTTGGTTTCTAGCCTAGACGATAATCTTGAGCTGGATGCAGATGTGGACCTCAAGCAGCTAGACCGCAGCGGGCTGGAAGGGCTTAACTTTAAGCTTTCTTACAGTTTTTTCGATGGTAGGTTGCGCATATCTAGAGAGGGGGGGATTGACGTTCGTCTAGACGGCAATTCTAATCCTACCAAGCTGGTAGGCGACTGGACCGTAGAATATTCACTTACTGAGGATGGTAAGCTCAAAGCTAAGCTCTACAACAAGAGCATTACCTCATCTACTCTCGAGGCAAACAACGCTAGGGCATGGGCTGGAGGACTTAGCTTGTTGTATACGACAGGGTTTAATCGTTGGCAAGAACTATGGAGGCGCAAGAAGAAAAAAACAGAAAAAGCTGATTAAGAGGAATAGGGGCCTGTCTTCCGTATCAAGCAAATATTTGCGCTTGGGCAGCATTAGAACGAAACCATTGCATTGTTGGGTGATTTTGGAACTGCTTTCTACGCTTGAAAAGGCACTTTTTCAAGCCCTACTAAAATACTGAGTGCAGTTTACAACAGTCTCATCTTGTATAAGGCCTCCGCCTGCTTAGGCTTGTGACTGAGGGGGTGTTGTAGGAAGGGTTAGTTTAAAGGCAGTATAGGGCGTCCCTTCTTCTGTCGCAGACTCACACAAGATGCGGCCTTCCATCGTTTCTATGATGAGTTTACAAATGCCTAAACTAAAATTGGCCCGCTCCTCATGCACTTGAACAGGGGTAAAGGCAAATAGCTCTTTCGCTGCTGCTGGGGGAAGCCTAATGCCATAGGTCTTAATGCGTACTTCGTTATCAACCAAGTTGATTTGGATCAATCTGCGCTCATCGTACACACAGAGGTAACGCAATAGATTCAGCACTACGTACTCGAAATGCGTAGGAGAAATATAGGCTTCAAAGTCAAGGCTTAGGTCGGCTTGCAGCTCATCTGGCTCATGGTGAAAAAAGCAGGCTTGAATAGCTTTTTCTACGCTTTTTTGTACAGAGCAGGATTTCAACTGAGGAACGATGACATTGATTTTGAAGGCTTCGTGTAGCATGTCTATAGCTAGCTCTCCTTGGCTAACGATTTCTAGAGCAGCTTGGGTCAAGCTGTTCATGTATTCTACGTCTTCTGACGTCACTTCTATACGCACTTTTTCCGGTTTTTTGTCGTGTTGTTTTGTCTGCGTTAGCTGCATGTAAGTGCCAATGTGGACATCTACTGAAAGCATGATGTTCCTTAACGAGTGCAAGGCATAACGTGCCTCTTGGCTCGTAGTGTCGCCCAATATCCTGAAGTTTAGTAGCTGCTCTGCGAGATTCTGCTCCTTGCGTCTGGCAAAAATCAACCCGATCAGCGTAGCAAAGAAAGCCTGATAGACGAGCAAATAAACATTAGTGAAGTCCAGAGAGATGGATGCAGGCCCCACCACGCTGGTGTAAAAAAATATGCCCAACACAACGCCCAGCACGCTAAGCAGCACAAAGGTGGTCCAATCTACCAGTAAGACCAAGAAGAGGATGGTCATGGCCACATTCATGAGCCACTCTGTGCTGCCATGGGTAAGCAGTAACATGACCGTGCCCATGAAAGGAAGACAGTAGAGGACCGTAAAATGCCAAAAAACAGGGGCATACGGTCTGAACATGCTAGGCCACTGCGCGTTGACCAGGAGCAGCCCACACAGAGTGGCTCCTACCAAACGCAAGGGTAGCATGAGCCCATAGGCCTCATGTGCAGTCTGGGTCCACATGAAGTAAGGGACGATAAAGTTGACGCAACAGAAGACGCCAAATAGCAAGTAAGGGGCACCATATTGCGCTACTTTCTGCTGGGAATAACGGACTATATTGGTCAGCGTAGGGAGATAGTCCCTGATGCGATGGTGCCAAGGAGCTTCTTGAGAGCCCCATACATTCTCTATGCGTGCATTTTGCGTACGATGCACCACAGCAAACCCTTTGTTTTGCCAGATGTGCATCCCAAAAAAGGCCACCCCATTGGCAAGAATGCTGATGAGTAAAGAGAGGTGATCCTGCTCAGGCGAGAGGTAGATATTGGATAATGCAAAGGCTGCTAAGGTTACAGGCAGAGCCGTGTAAAAAGAGCGAACGTCTGTCTTCAGCCCCATGATGCCTGTCAGCAGTGGGAACATGAGCAAAGGACCAGTGAATTCAAGAGAGGTGAGGGCAAACTCAAGGATATCGTCGGTGTTGGAGCCTGCCCCCAACACACCCACAAGCACAGCCATTAGGCCTAGGGCCAGCGTGCTGTACTTAGCCCAGGCCAGCTCATCAATGGCAATCTTTCTGCTATCGCAAAGAGGCTTGAGCACGTCATGCGTAAACGTAAGGCCAGCAGCGTGCAAATAAGAGTCAATCGTGGACATGCTGACCGCTAGAGCACCGGCTATCACTAAGCCCCTAATGCCTGTAGGCAACAAATCCTGCACAATGTGCGGAAAGACCTGGGTAGCTTCTAGTTGGGGATACAAAACAATGCCGGCAAGCCCAATAAGCATAATCACTGATTCTAATGCAGGTCTGAGGGCAGCAGTGACAAGATATTGCCTAGTGAGTTGGCTAGAATCTCTCGCCATAAGTAAACGTTGAATAATAGCGGGGTCGATTAATCCAGCAGGGAATATGCTCAGCATCAAGAACAGCGTGAGATAGTAAGAGAATCTCTCGTGATTCAAAACATGAAAGTTAGCTGATGGAACCTTTTCAAAGAGGGCTTGAAGTCCTCCTGCATGCCCTACTGCAATGGTGGCTGTGATGGGGATGACTACAATAAGCACGAGAAATTGGAGTATATCAGTAGTGGTCACTGCCTGGATGCCTCCTCTTGCGGAGTAAATGGCCAGCGTTGCTCCACCTATTACGACGCCCCAGCTGGCTGGAACACCCAACAAAGACTCGAAAATGATGCCCAATACAATCATCTCCATGCTCGCAATACAGATTGTCGTTAATAGCCCTAAAATACCAGCAATGACTTTACTTCGCTTATCATAAAAATGTGCCATCAAATCGCCCATAGTGAGACAATGCCCAAAAGTGGCTGCCTTAGGAATAATAAAGAAGGCCTCAAGTATATAACCTATGATAAGCCCTGAGAGTGCCACGGTCATGATGATACCGTTGGAAAACACCTGCGCTACGCCATTGATCAGGCTGGCGCCCGCAAAATTGGTAGCCATGTAGGTGAGCACGAGCGTGCCTGTGCCATACATTTTGTCAGCAATGGCATAGCGCCTGATGTTGGTGATATTTTTGCCTGATCGTAGGCCTACAACTAGGGTGACAAGCAGAAAAATTCCGACCACAAAGTGGTCAAACGTCAATGAAGGCATGGTGGAGTAGTATTTATCTTATGTTGTATCACGATGTGCAATATCAGCTTTGGGAGGCTTATTTACAAACGTATTGATAACACTACGGCGAGGAGCGTGGTTTGAGACTACTATATTACTGAGCGATTTTTTGATTGAGTGATTAAAAAAATGCTTCTTGGCTTGGTAGGGGCTACTTTGTAAAGTACTGATGGGATACTTGGTGCATTTTTCGACCGTCGTCTTGGGGCTATTCCTTTGCTTATCTACTTGCTAGTGGTCTCTTGCTGATCCACACCGTGAGTGGTAACTGCAAAGCCTTTGTTCTGCCAGGCGTGCATCCCAAAAAATGTGACCCCATTGGCCAGAATACTGATGAGCAAAGAGAGATGGTCCTGCTCAGGTGGTAGGTAGACATTGGAAAGGACAAAAGCTGCCAGGGTCATAGGCAAGGCTGTGTAAAAGGAGCGTGTGTCTGTCTTCAGCCCCATGATGCCTGACAGCAATGGAAACATGAGCAAAGGGCCAGTGAATCCAAGGGCTGTAAAGGCAAACCCTAGAATTTGGTCTGTATTGGCTCCTGCCCCCAATGTGCCTACCAACACAGCCATCAGGCCCAGAACCAGCGTACTGTACTTGGCCCAGGTCAGCTCGTCAATGACAACCTTGCGCATGTCGCAAAGAGGCTTGAGCACATCGTGCGTCAACGTAAGGCCAGCAGCATGCAAGTAAGAATCAATGGTGGACATGCTGACCGCCAGAGCGCCAGCTATTACTAGGCCTTTAATGCCTACAGGGAGTAACTCATGTACTATGTGCGGAAAGACCTGGGTGGCCTCTAATTTGGGGTACAAAACGATGCCAGCAAGCCCAATGAGCAAGATGACTAACTCTAGGGTGGGGTGCAAGGCAGCTATGATGAGATACTGCCTTCTGAGTTGGCCAGGCTCTTTGCCCATGAGCAAGCGCTGAATAATGGCAGGGTCAATCATACCCGCAGGGAGTATGCTCCAGGTCAAGAAGAGCGTGAAGTAATAAGAGAATCGCTCATGATTTAGCACTTCGAATTTATCTACAGGCACTTGTGTAAACAGCGCTTGGAAGCCCCCTACGTGTCCTATCGCGATGGTGGCTGTGAGCGGGATAGCTACAATGAGCACTATGAACTGCAATACATCAGTCGTGGTCACTGCCTGAATGCCTCCACGGGATGAGTAAATGGCCAAAGTGATGCCTCCTATCACTACGCCCCAGCTAGCTGAAACGCCCAGCAAGGACTCGAAAATGATGCCCAGCACGATCATCTCCATGCTGGCAATACAGACAGCAGTCAACAGGCCCAGCATGCCCGCAATAATTTTACTGTGCTTGTCATAAAGGTGCTCCATCAGGTCCCCCATGGTGAGGCAATGATCAAAAGCAGCTACTTTGGGAGCGATAAAAAAAGCGCTGATCAGGTACATTATAATAAGCCCTGAAAGTGCTACACTTGTTATGATTCCCCCATAGTGCACCTGTGCTACGCCATTGACCAGGCTGGCACCTGCAAAGTTAGTGGCCATGAAGGTGAGCACAAGCGTGCCTGTGCCGTACCTCTTGTCGGCAATGGCATAGCTCCTGATATTAGTAATGCCTCGGCCTGACTGTAGCCCTACGTAGAGCGTAACAAATAAGAAAATTCCGACTACACAGTGGTCAAAAATAGGTGGGGCCATGATGGGGTGGTGTTTATTTTAGTTCTGTCTCCCTAATATGAAGATTAGGAGACTTATGTGCAAACGCGTTGATGGTGCTGCGGCCAGGAGTATGGCTTGAGACCACTGTATTATTGAGTGATTTTGTGATTGAGTGATTAAAAAGACGCTTCTTGGCTTGGTGGGGCTTTAGTGTGGACAAAGCATCCAATAGGTCAATGATCTCCCTTTGTATAGGCCTTTTTGTACCCATAGTTCCACGCTAGCCCTAGCAGCAGTAAGGCCACAAGCGGCGCGAGTAGATTGACTAGCTGCCAAAAGAGGCGGTCTTGCGTGATCTTAACAGGATCGAGGAGGCGCACTTTTAGTTCTTTGTTTTTGACATTGATGAGGCCTTCTTCTTGCAGCATATAGGCCAAAGCATTGAGCACGAAATCTGGATTGGCAAAGTGCTGCTGCAGAAATGGATCATAGCCCCAAGGAAGGGGCTGGTTTTTACGCCTATCCCACCCATTCAGCACCAGGCTGCCGCTGCCCATGACCAGTAGCTTGGTAGGCGCGCTATCCATCAAAAAATGGGTGGCATCAATGCCTTCAGGCAAGAATCGATTTTTGTACAGCGAAGGGAAAGTGCCTTCGAGCAGATAAGCCAGAGGCAGGGGGCCTTGGTGATAGAGCGATTTGTCTGGGGTCTCTCTCAAGGCTTCTAAGTCTACATGCACAGGGGTGCCCAGTCTTCTGGCATACTGAGAGGTGAAGACTAGGGGGGTGTGCGTGACACCTTGCACCTGAATTTTGTCGATGCTACTCACAAACTGCGGATAGAGCACATCCATGTTCTTGGTGATCAGGTGCGATGCAAAGTAATTGACCAAAGGAAAAAAAGGCCATGGCAGCAACTTGATCTGCGGTTGATTGCCCAGCCGGCCCGCTACCACTGGATAGACGCCTGCGTGCAGGTCTTGCACCAGGTCTGTATTGATCCTGACGCCGTACCTGAACAGTTGGTCGTCCAACCCCAGGTCTAGGGGAAAAGCAAAGGCCTCTTGGCGGCGCAAATGCTCCATGCTGATCCGCAGCTGATCCAAGAAAAAGAGGACCTTGCCTCCTTGCATGATGTACTGGTCGAGCAAGTACTTTTCAGCTTCCGTAAAGGGCTGCTGCGGCTGGGTAATGAGCAGGGCGTCGTAGTCTGTCAACGTCGACTGCGCCGAGAAATCAACGATGTGCAGCGTGTAGCGTTCTTCTAAAGCACTAGTCAGCCCATGAAGCTGTTGCCGTTCAGGCTCTCCATGGCCTCTGAGCAGCGCTACGGACTTGCGCTGGGTGCCTACTAGTTGCTGCAAGGCACTGACCAGCTCATATTCCAGACTTTCTATGGATTGATTGATCATCTGGGCTGGGCCCACCATTTTATTGCCCTTGAGAAGCAGTACACCACTCTCCTGGCCTTTATAAGTCAGCAGTGCTCCTGGAAAGATGAACTTTTCAGTCCGCTGGCCTTTTGTTTGCAAAAAGAGGTTGGTAGGTTGAATGCCTTGGGCAGCCAGGCGGCGCAGGTGGTCTTTCTTTGGTTCGGGCTCTAACTGGTCTAGATGGACGAACTGGTAGCGCAGAGGGCGACGAGCGTGTACTTTCCACTCTTCTAGTAGCTCTTGCGTTGCTTTTCTCAGCTGTTTGAACTCGGCAGGGAGGTCTCCCTCCAAGTATATTTCTACATGTACTTCTTCCTCAAGAGTGCGCAAAAGGGACTTGGTAGCAGGATGAAGGCTATAGCGCTGGTCTTCGGTCAGATCTAGCCGAAAATAGCAACGCCCCCCCCCCCAGTATAGCAGCCCGGCCATGAGGAGCAGCCCCACATAACCCCTGTATGCGTGCCAATGGAGGTTCATTTTTTATAATTAAGTACGTAACCTGTGGCCCCCAGCAGGAGCATAGCTACACTGACAAAGTAAAGTAGGTCGCGCGAATCGATGACGCCTCTGCTCAGGGCATCGTAATGGTAGCGCATGCCTAGTTGGGCCAGTAAGAGCGAGTAGCTTTTCCATGTTTGCAGCGCAGTCCAAGCATCAAAGCCTTGATAGAGCAAGAAGCACAGCAGTACGCTCAATAGGAAGGCCACGATCTGCCGCTCTGTAAGTGAAGAGGCGCACAGCCCCACGGCAGCAAACGCTGCTGCCAGCAGCAACAAGCCCAGATAAGAGCCCAACACAGCAGCTGTGTCGATGTTGCCTGGCGGGCTACCCAGCCAATACACCGTCACATAGTAAATCCCTGTCAAGAGCAAAGTAAGCAACAAAACGACCAGGGTGGCTAAATATTTCCCCAAAATCAGTTGAGGAATGGTGAGGGGCGTGGTGAGTAATAGCTCGAGTGTGCCTGTTTTTTTTTCTTCTGCAAAAGCAGGCATCGTGACGGCAGGCACTAAAAACATAAAGATGTAGGGGCTTAGACGGAACAAGGGGGCCAGGTCAGCATAGCCTCCTTCCAGGACGTTGGTGCCAGGGAATACCCACATCCATAGGCCCATCAGCACCAAGAAGAAGCCCATGATGACATAGGCCATCAAGGAACTAAAAAAGGCGTTGAGTTCTTTGCGTAGGACAGCTAGCATGGGACGATTGAATTATTTGTTTATTGAGGCATTGTGTTATTTGTTCATTAGATCATTGCTTGATTTTGTGACTAGGTGATTGAAAAGCCTTTCTGCTCTCTAAGACAGTCTATAGAGAAGGTAGCCCAAAAATCTCCACTGATATGAGTGCCTGAATGTTTTGATAGATGGCCCTCATGCTCTCCCTAAACGTTGACGTGTCTTTCGGCGCGGTAGGAAGAACGTACCAACGGCCCTGACTCTACATACTTGAGTCCTCTCCTTAGGCCTTCCTCTTTTAAGTGGGCGAATTTGGCAGGATGTACATATTCTGCCACTTCCAAGTGCAGAGGAGTAGGCTGTAAATACTGACCAATGGTGAGAATGTCTAAGCCATGGGCCACTAGGTCGTCCATGGTTTGATACACCTCTTCGTCTGTCTCTCCTAGTCCTAACATAATGCCTGACTTCGTTCTCTTACCGTAGGCTTTGGTGCGTTGAATCTGCTCTAAGCTCCTGGCGTACTTGGCTTGTGGCCTGACTTGGCGATAAAGTCGCTCTACAGTTTCGATGTTATGTGACACTACCTCCTGGCCTGCTTCAATCATTCTGTAAAGAGCTTCCCAGGTACCTTTCACATCTGGAATAAGTGTTTCTATGGTCGTAGTGGGGCAAAGCGCTTTGACTGCCTGCACTGTCTGGTACCAAATCTCTGCACCCCGGTCTTTTAGTTCATCGCGGTTGACAGAAGTAATGACCGCATGCTTGACGCCCATCAGCTGAATGGCTTGGGCAACACGCTGGGGCTCTGCTGTGTCGTACTCGGTAGGTCTGCCAGTAGCCACTGCACAGAAGCTGCAGCTCCTGGTGCAGACGTTGCCTAAGATCATAAACGTAGCTGTGCCTGCTCCCCAGCACTCGCCCATGTTGGGACAATTGCCACTGGTGCAGATGGTGTGGAGCTTGTGCTGGTCTACAATGGAACGCACTTGGGCATATTCCTTGCCCACAGGCAGTTTAACCCGCAGCCAGTCGGGCTTTCTGGCTTTGTTTTGGAGCGGGGTCTTAGAAGCAATGGATTGACTGGCTGTAGTAACTGACGTGTTGACCATAAGCAGCGCTGTTGAGTACGGCGAAAATACCTATGATTCATGGCATCCCCAAAAGAGTGACAGGGCGAAGGTAGAAAACAGTCAGGCGCCCTGGTTGGGGCGCCTGGTGCTGTGTAAGTAGGGTTTATACTTCCTTAACTAAGAAAGTTCCATCCTAATGCAAGCTGAAGCGTCCAGTTGAGGAATGATTCTTCGCAATCTAACGCTGTTGACAGGCCTTTAGTGTACTCTGCTCCCAGAATAAAGCCACATTTGTATTCATAGTCGAACCCTGTTACAATATGAAATCCCCACTTATTGACTTGTAAATTCAAATTTTCAGCCTCTGCAATACTGATTTCTGTTTGTTGCTCACGAGGACCTCTCCCTGTAAGAAGACCAAAGGGATCAGAAGGCCGATCCATTAACAGCATCTTCCCCCCATATAGATAACTCGCTTGTATTCCTCCAAACAGGCAAAATTGTCTGCCTTCTCCTGGATAAATACGCAAGATGAGTGGTATCGATATGTATTGGGGTAAAACAGATGCTACAGCATATGTAGTGTTTTTTAAGTCAGACAAAAGATAGAAATCCCAAAAATAAAGTAAGGAAGCTTGGAGTCCTAGCTGCTCGTTGAGCTTATACTCCCCATAAATACCAGTTTTGTGAAAAAATATAGCTTGTGTCTGGAGGCCCAACTTAAACTCATCAGAGGCGCTTCCTACCCTGGACTTGCTCCTAGGCTGACCCTGAACAGTGGCTACACATAGTGTGGTAGCCATGATAAATAGTAGTAATCTTTTCATCATCTAACATTTTGTGGTTAAACCAATTGAACTTGCTTTTGTTCAATCGCAAAAATGAACAAAATAATCTAATGGCCCTAACCGAACAGAAAAAACTACCTGCGAGAATATTCAAATCAGCATATCACTCAACAGTTGGCTTCAAAAAAGCTTGAGCAGGTTGTACCCCAGGTAAAATTGCGTTGTACTATTCTTTGGCTCTTCTTTAGCAGTAGCGGCGCGCTGTTTCATGATTTTTGTCAGGCCTATGGTGCTGTAGTTGCCTATCAGTAAGCCCATGTCTAATTCGTATTCAGTAGCCCATACAAAGCTACAATTGAAGGCTTCAAAAGCGCCTTTGTCATAGTCTTTTTGGCTGACGGATGCTTGCCAGGTGGCTTCCAAAAGGTGTCCTAGCTGCACGCCTAAGAAGAAACCAGTGTTGGGAGAAGTACGCAAGCCAAGCAAAATAGGCACTTGAAGATAGTTAAGCCCTAGCGTGGCATGCCCGTCTGCACTGTCCAGTTGGCTCAGGGTGGCTCCTTGCCGTACGTATGAGAGTCCTGAGCGGAGCGCTATCATCTGAGCTAGCCTATACTCAACGACCATGCCTCCATAAAAGCCAAGCCGATACGTGCTAACATCATAGTCAGCAGGAGGATAGCCCACGAAGCCTGTGCAAAGGCCGCCAATAATGCCTACTCTAAAATCAGCAAGGTCCGCAGCAGGCTGCTCTGGGGGACGATGGGCTGCACCGCTAATGAGCTGCGCAAAATCATATCCTAGACAGAACTGAGAGCGCAGCTCTCTGTACCAATGCTTTTCTATGCCTGACAGGCTAAGGCCAATGCGTGAGCCCAATAGAAAGCCTGCCCCTACCGCTGACTGTGTACCAAACACGAACTGCCAATCATGCTTTGTAAGCGCGCCTGCTTGGTCAGGGAGCTTCTCTTTGGCCTGCTGATTTTCTAGCGTCAAGTCATTGTTCGTGAAGTACCTCAGTGCGATCCCTGTAAAAATAGATTTTTCGAGCAGCGGAGAAGGACAAAGGCTAATCAGCACCGGCACCTCGACAAATCTAAGTGTTATTGTTCTTGGCGGCTCAACACTTTTAAAAGTTGTGTATTGGTGGCCATAACCTATGCCTGACCGAAGGCCTATGATAGAGTGAGGTTGATATTCTATGAATAAGTCCCCTTGAAAAGCCTTTTGCTCTGTGTAAGAAGACTCCCAAAAAGGAACAGGAAATTTCCCGCTTATTAGAGGTCCCCACTTCAATGGGGCTTTGCTGGTAGTGTCGGTACTTTGCGCTGCATACGTTGGTAGAATGTACAGCATCCAGAGGACGCTGAGAAAAATTAATTTCTTCATCTTTGTGAGGTCGTAAGTGATTCAGAGGGCCGCATAAATAAAGATAGCAAACAATTTGATTGCTATACATGGCGGATCAGGCCTACTGCTATCAGTTCTCCATAAAAACGTTCTACTTTTTTCTATGATCGATTTTAAAGGTTTTACCTTAGACAACGGCCTGCAGGTCATTGTGCATGAAGACCCAAACAGCGCGATTGCTGCTGTCAACATCATGTATGATGTGGGCTCTCGCGATGAAGCCGCCCACAAAACAGGCTTTGCACATCTGTTTGAGCACTTGATGTTTGGGGGCTCCCAACACATTCCTGCCTATGACAAGGCACTTCAACAGGTAGGAGGCGACAACAATGCCTACACCACGCCCGATGTCACCAATTATTACTGCACCCTGCCGGCGGCCAATCTCGAAACAGCCTTTTGGCTCGAGTCAGACCGCATGCTAGGGCTTTCTTTTGATCCTCAGGTGCTGGCCGTACAGCAAAAAGTGGTCATCGAGGAGTTCAAAGAAAGATACCTCAACCAGCCTTATGGCGACGCGTGGCTCAAGCTGTGCGCTCTGGCTTACACCCAGCATCCTTACCGTTGGCCTACCATCGGCCAAGAGATCAGCCATATCGAACAAGCCACGCTGGAGGACGTCAAAGCCTTTTTCTACCAGTTTTACGTTCCCAACAACGCCGTGCTGGTCGTAGCAGGTAATGTACATGTCAATGAAGTCAGGCAGCTGAGCGAGAAGTGGTTCGCTCCCATCCCTGCTGGACCTATCCAAGAGCGGGCCTTGCCCCAAGAGCCGCCTCAAACTGCACCAAGACATCTCGACCTGGCAGCTGATGTGCCTCTCAATGCTCTGTACAAAGCTTATCACATGCCCGAGCGTTTGGCGCCTACCTACCATACCGTAGAGCTAATGGCTGAGCTCCTGGGCGGCGGCAAATCTTCCAGGCTCTATGAGCAGTTGGTCAATGACAAGCCCTACTTCAATAATATCGGCGCCTATACCACTGAATCGATAGATCCTGGGCTGCTGGTCATTAGTGGCAGCCTGAATGATGGAGTGACGTTTGAGGAGGCAGAGCAAGCCCTGCAGGCAGTCCTGCAGCCTCTACAAGACCATGCGGTAGCCATTCAGGAGCTGGACAAAGGCAAGAACCAACTAGAAGCGCACCGCGTATACATGGCTATAGACTTGCTGCATAGGGCCCAAGAGTTGGCTATGGCCACTGTGTTGGGAGATACCCACCTGGTGAACCAAGATACGGAACGTATTAGCCAAGTAACACCAGACGCTATGCTACATGCAGCACAAAGTGTGCTACGTACAGATAATTGCTCGACGATTCACTACCAACGCAAGGACTGAAAGCACCTAGCGACACTGTTATCAGCAAGTAGGAAGCAGTGAGCCGGCTGTAAAGTAGGCCAATAGATTCAAGCATCCAGTCACCCAGCAGGTTCAATCACCCAATGGACCCAGTTTGTACCTCCTCTACGCAGGCCTGCCAATAAGCTACAAAGGCTTCTTCAGTGATCGTTTCTGTGGTATGGGTTTGAGCGCCATGGTACTCAATGCCAGTAAATTGAATAGTAGGGTCCAAGGTAGGCAATGCCTGTGCCACATCATTGAGGAAATCTATCTTGTCATCTATCATCACCACGTGTTGCGGCTTCCAACCTACTCTTTTGAGGAAGGCAACCAGGACTGCACCTTTGTTGCTGCGCGTTCTACCCCCATTGGCATAAAGCACCCCTTGATGATAGATAGGATGATGGTCATTGTGCACTGGAATCTCTTCCAGAAGTATTTCTGGCTGGGCAAAGGCAGTGCGAAAATCAATGCCCAAATCGTACAAGTCCTGGAAGCGACGTTCCTGCAGGTTGCCTATCCCCACCAAGTTGCCAGAGAGCGAAGCCGTCAATGCCATGGTCTTGAGGCCTTGTTGTTGCAGCGCCTCGAGTGTGGGCAGCGTGTCTGGGTCTGCGAGTTGCTGGCCATGCTTTTGCACAGCCAGTGTCATCACTTGATCATGCTCTTGTATGCTTAGTGGTGCTAAAATCTCTTTCAGGACGTTTCGATGTTGCTCCAGAGTGGGATAATGACAGGCTGGATGCTTCGGCACCGTGAGCGTCATGTCCACATCAAAGGCAACCAATCCTGTAGCGGGCTGCTTGACACCTTCAATGACAATTTCACGTACGGCCCCCATGCTGTCAGCCTTTGTCATAGTAACTGTGGCGTTTGAAGTTGGGGCCATGTTCAGTATCGAGTTAGGGAGCTAGAAGAAGCTAGGTTGTGTCGTCAGTTAGACAGTGGTTACTTCAGTGTGGGGCCTACAGGTTAGTGAGTAACTCGCCTTACGCGCCCCTTCTTAACAGGCCTTGTTTTGTCATGTTGCGCGCTGCAAAACCTCCCTGCGAGGCCCACACCACACAGAGATTCCTCGCCAAGCTCGGAATGACAAGGCCATTGCATAAGGCCAATAAGTAATAGGTAGGTTACTTACGTGGGTGGCTAGTCGACCACCCCTTCGTCTTCTCCTATCCAGGCGGGGAACTTTGCGTCCTAAAGTATTAATTGACGGCAGCACTGCCTTGTGGATCAGTTCGCTTTTTCCATCACTACTTGGCCTTTGTAGTACAGCTTGTCCTCGTACCAGAAAGCACGGTGCGGCAAGTGTAGCTCGCCTGTGGTAGAACAGACCATAAAACCAGGGGTGGTCGCCTTGTAGTGGGTTCTTCTTTTGTCTCTTCTGGTTGTAGAGATTTTTCGTTTAGGATGTGCCATGGGTGTTTATTGGGTTATTTGTTTATTAGACTATTTATTTATTATCTTATTGGGTTATTTGTTTATTAATTTATTAGGTCATTTGTTCATTGCCTTCATTCAGCGCCTTTCGATGCACCTCCTCGAGGCTGCTGCAGAAGAGCCCGACCTAGACTTTTCCAATAGACTTCCTTTTGGGTGAGCAATGTTGTTTTAATCACTCAATCATAGGATGGTCCAGTCCCCCTGCGCTGAGTTCCTCCACATGCGTTCAGGATACCAGCGTGTATGCCTCGGAATGACAAGGCCTACTGTACAGGGTGCGTTATTCAATAGCGCATTACTCCTCAAGTTCGGTCTGGAACCTAGGGTGCAATTTTTTCATCGGTACTGCCAAGCTAATAAAATCGTAGAGATGTTGGGCTATGTTGAGCGTGGCAGTATGCTGCTCGATCATGTATAAGTTAGCGTCTATTTCTGTGTTTTCGTGGCCTAACTTAAGGTTTACTTCTCTTTCAAGCGCAATAGGATGGTTGAACGTGGTTAGGCTTCTGTCACAGACCAGTTCTACTTCTCCTGCGATACTGAACAGGAGCTGAACAGTGCTGTGCGTTCTGTTCATCTTGAGGATAGCCTTTATCTGCCCTTTCTCCAGCAAGCTCTCTTCAAAAAGCGCGAAAAAAGCATCGTCTAGTTCGTAAGTCAAGACAGCTAGGGGCCTGACAATATCAACCTCAAATGCCTTTAAGTGGACCATGCGTTGTCTGCAAAACTGACTCGCAAATCTAGCAAAGAATATGCTTATGCAGAAGGTATGCTTTGAGGGCACAGAGGCGAACGAACCTCAATAGCGCACCAGTATTTCTCAGGAGGCCCCAGCAGCTTCGTCTTGGTAGCCGCGCTTTTGCTGGCTCATCCTCAGAAAATAGATAAGGCGCAAGCCAGGAGACTTGCGCCAGTTGGGGACTTGCGCCTTTTTGGGGATGTTTTCTGGCACAAGTACAAAACACTTGCACCATAAAGGTTTTACATCCTACCTGTTTTGCCTCAATCGCAGCATTTCTTTCATCGAAGCTATATGCTCATCGCAATCTGCTATAAGGCCAATAGGATCTATATGGGGTTCAGAAGACACTCCTTCATACACAGAACGAGCCTCTTCCATATTAGTTATTGCTAAACTATAGTTCTGTAGGAACATATAACACATACCAATTCCCTCTAAGCATTGGCCTTTCATGTAATGGGATAGATTTGAATCTAGCAGCTTGTACATACCGAGCGCTTCTTTGAAGCCGTCAAGTGCCTCTTGATATTTATTGCGTACAAGGAGGAGCCCATGGCTTCGAGCCCATTGCATTCTAGCAGCTCTTTCTTGTTGCCATCTTTCGTCTTGTAAACCATTTATTTCCTCCCGCTGCCGCTCTGCCTGATCTTCTAGTGCCTGAAGCTTGTCTCGTTGCTCTTTGCATTTTTCCAACAATTGGCCTAATTCCTCTACGTTAACCACCCTTTCCAATTTTTCTCCAAAACACTGTGCTGCTTCTTGAAGCATTTTGAGCTGGGTCTCAGCCGTGGAAAATTCTTCCTTGAGACAGGCTTCTCTAAAAAGCCTATCAAACTCTTGAAAATGTCGCTCAAGGTGCTCAGAAGTTTCCGCCAAACACTGTCGCACCTCAGGGTGTTCAATGATGCCTAGTTTTTCTAAATGGCCAAGCTCTGCTTTGGCACGTTCAAAATCACCTTCTTCTAGTGCTTTTTCTATCTTTTCTTTCACCTCTCGGCTTGCTTGGTGAAGCATCGCTCTATCATTATCATTGAGGGTCACTTGAAAGCCAACGTTAGAGGGGGCTACGGCAGGGAGCGCAGCCATCTGCTTAAGAAGCTCATCTCGACTCCAGGCTCCTTGTGCTGCCGATTCGTCAAGAGGATCAAAAAGGAAAAAGCGATCAGCAAGGAGAGACCCAAATCCAGAAGTGTCGCCTTGGGCCACATACCTCTTGAACTGATCGATCTTTACGTTTGCAGGAGCCTTATTGAGTCCTATGAGGATTGAGGAGGCATGTTGCTGCAGGCTCTCTACACCTCCGAAAAGCTGCTTACACGTATCTATCAACGATTGGACGCCTTTAGACCGGTCAGCCATAAAACTGTGATAGTTGACCATAACAACCATCTTGACACTGCTGGCTGCTTTAAGTACTTGTTGTATGTTCACTGCATTGGCAATGTTGGTAGCAGCTCCACGATTATCGCCGAATCCAGGACAGTCGCAACAAGTAGGGCTGCTCGCAGAGGCAGGAACAATGCCAGGCAAAAGTGTTTGCGAGGCATTATTATGCCCAATGGGCGTAACTTCATCTGCAGCTACTACTACTTGCTCAAAAGGAGGGCCGGTATAGGCCTGACCAGTTCTTTCTGAAAGAGTACCCAAGTCTACGCGCTCCATTGTTTGGCCATTACAGTAATTGATAAAAGTACTTTTCCCAGCACCTGTATTACCCAATACCATAAGCACCTCTTTGCCTTCTACTTTTTTTGCCTGCTCGGCTCCGTCGCGGACATAGCCGGTCAGCTGCCTGACGCTCTCCTCCAGCGGAGGGCCTGCCATAGAAGCCCCTACGGCTGCAAAGATTCCTGAAGCAAATTCACCCGAAGAGGAAGCCTCTTCTTTGGCTTCTCCAGCTCCCGCTTCATCACCATCTCCTGCCCTAGAATCATCGCCTCTCATCATGCCCCCCAAAAGTCTTCCAGTGCGACTAGGAGAACAAGGGAAGCCAAGTCTTTGCTGGCGAGCGTCCCACGCTGCTCGCGCAGTGTAAGGGGGGCGTGCCATAGGACGTAGCTGTTTCGGTTGAGCTTGAGGAGAAGTAGATACAGGGCGCCTACTAGGGGCGGAAGGAGCATTGCTGCTAGATACAGCGCGTCCAACAGTTGGTCCGCTAACTTGAGGCATTGCTTGCTGTGGGGCAGGCGCTGCGGGAGGGGCTTCTGCTGGCGGCGGCTGTTTTTGTTTTGAGGGATTACGATCAACGACTTCCTGAGCATCCCCTTTCATCTGGTGGTGTCCATTAAGGGCTAGGTTGCCGCAACTTTGAAGAAATAGACTTGTCAACAAGACCATCGAGAGGCCTTTTTGGTATTGTGTATACATAGCTTTTGCGTTTTGGGTTGTGAATGTTCATTACTCATTTCATTGGAACCGCTCTGCCTTTTCAACACAATTGTCAATTTAAATACAACTGCATAAAGTTCCAAGCAATTGTGAAAAAATATTGTTGAGCAAGCAACGTATACGCTTCACCACTTCCTATGGCATGGGTGTTTTGTACTTGGGGCCAGGGAGCAGCTCTGTCTCAAAGGCTCAGCATTGTGCCTCTACGCCCAGCCCAAACAAAGCAAAATCATACTGCACAGGATCGTGGGGACACAAGTGTTGAAGGCTTTGCGTGAGTTCTAACGCTGCTTGCCAGTCTGTGTACGGACGCTGGAGGAGCCCCAGTTTTCTGGCCACGCGCCCTACGTGCACATCACAAGGACAAACAAGCTGATAGGGTTGGATTTTTTGCCACAGGCCAAAATCTACGCCCTGGCTGTCTTTTCGGACCATCCAGCGTAGAAACATGTTGAGTCGTTTGCAGGCAGACTGGCGTTCTGGGGTGGCCACGTGCTTGCGCGTACGCTCTGGGGCGTCTTCCCCGCTGAAGAACAGTCGATGAAAATGACGCAAACCATTCTCTACAGAAGTGTCCCCTGGGCCCATACCTGCCCAAAAAGCTTCTTCGAGTGAGTCATGCTGCTGGTAGTAGCGCTGCAGAAAGTGCATGAAATAACACAAGTCTGTCGCATTAAAAGTACGGTGCTTGAACTGGAGCAAAGGCTGCAAGTCCTGGGGCTGGTGGTTGCGCACAAAATCATAGGGCGCATGGTCCATCATGCCCAAAAGCGTTTGACACTTGCTGATAATGACTTTGCGCTGGCCCCAGGCCAGCGTGGCCGCCCAAAATCCAGCAATCTCGATGTCCTGCCGCTTCTGATAGCCATGAGGAATCAGGATAGGGTCTTCCTGGATAAAGACTGCTTGGTTGTATTGCGCTACTTTTTCGTCTAAGAAGTCTTTAAGTGAAGAAAGATGCATGGCAAGACAAGGGAACAGGGTCAGGACAAAGTAGTTATTTCAAGGCCACTCCAAAATGCACTCAATAGGGTCCCCTCAAAAAATCACTCAATCAGCAATTCACCCCATGGATTTATAATACAACAGGGTCAAAATATCATTAAAGCCTATGTTTTATACGAATAAGAGTCTTTTAAAGCTAAGTAGGTGTGATATTTTAACTAGATTAGTGATTCGCTCCTCAAGACAAAATTATTCATGCATGGCATTTAATTTTATTATCTGGGATAAGAGTCCCAACCTTTTTTGTTTAGATGGCTTTGTTATTCGTTGGTACAGCCTGCTATTTGCCTCAGGCTTTGTCATAGGTCAACTCTTACTTCATTACATGTGTAAAAAAGAAGGAAAACCTTCAGCGCAAGTAGACCTTCTAACCTTACATATCATACTGGGCACTATGATTGGCGCAAGGCTGGGTCATGTATTATTCTACGACTTTGCTTACTACGCCCAGCATCCCCTGGAGAGCATCTTCCCTGTTGTTTTTAAGCCGAGCTTCAAATTTGTAGGCTATCAGGGATTGGCCAGCCATGGAGCTGCTATAGGCATCTTTACAGCCATTTACTTCTATGTCAACTATGCAGTTAAGATCAGTCTTTGGCCGCCAAAGTGCAGGCTCACAAGACTAGCAGAGGTTAGAGAAAGTTACATCTGGGTGTTGGATCGTATATTGATCTTTGTAGCGCTAGCAGGATGTCTAATCAGAATAGGCAACTTTATGAATTCCGAAATCATAGGTAAGCCTACGCAAAAACAATATGGCGTTCTGTTCGCTCGAGACGTCACCCAACGAATCCAACAGAGTAGTAAAGCCATTGCGTACGCCAAAGTTTGTAAAAGCGCTGTAAATAAAGGAGCTGAAGCCCTCTACCCTCCTATTGATCTAGTCATTGGGTTTAAAAGTCATTACTTAGAAGAAGAATCAATTCATCAATTCTTGGTACACAATATAAAATATTTGCTTACCACAGATCGTTACATCACAAAGCATCTTTACGAATCTGAGGGCTACCCCTTGCAGTATCATTTGTCACAAGACAGAAAGGGGGCTTATGTAGCTCATATTACCACTATGGGCATCCCTAGACATCCGGCTCAGCTCTATGAAGCACTCACCTGTTTACTGCTTTTTGGCATCCTATTTTACCGGTGGTGGCGGGTTCAAGGGCAGCTTGCATCAGGTAGTAACTTGGGCTTATTTCTGGTATACATCTTTGGGCTCCGCTTTTTGTACGAATTCTTAAAGGAAAACCAAGTGGCTTTTGAAGACAAGCTTCTCTTGAATATGGGGCAATGGCTAAGTATTCCTTTAATATTGGTGGGAATAGTCTTTTTGCTTTACGGTAGAAAGATGTTTTCTAAATGATTTGCTAGTTGGGTAGCGTTGACAGTTGTTTGATGAATGCAGTACCCAAAGCCCGTCCAATATACGGTCGATCATCCCCCTACTTGTAATGCTGAGCTGCAAGCGAAGCATCGCTGCAAGGCTCGTTACGTAGGAATTCCTCGCAAGAGCTGGGTATGACAGTGTGGGATAAATGCAGTCAGGTGAGTTATCTATCATATATGCATAAGTAGAGGTATCACATAAACTCGACTAAATGCTCACACTATCTAGTGTTGCGTAACCACATTACTCACTGATCTTTAAAGAGTGGTCACTTACCTTGCGCAGCAGCTTTACCATGCCGAGCTTGGCGAGGAATCACTGCGCAGCAGGGACTTCACAGAAATGTTTCGCTGCCTTCAGCATGACAAAATGAGGCATAGTAAGTGGATGCACATGGGGGGCCGATAACTGATAACTAATCACTACAAATTTTGTCTTCTATACCCTACGACCCCCAAGCAACAACACGCAAATGGTATGCCCATTGGCTCGAACAGGGCCTCTTCAGCGCAACGCCTGCTCCTGACCAGCAGCCCTACACCGTCATCATGCCGCCACCTAACGTGACAGGCATCCTACACATGGGGCATGTGTTAAACAATACGATCCAAGATGTATTAGTCAGAAAAGCACGGATGCAAGGCCGCGCTGCCTGCTGGGTTCCTGGCCTAGACCATGCCTCCATTGCCACGGAGGCCAAAGTAGTGGCCATGCTTCAAGAAAAAGGCATCACCAAAAAAGACCTGACCCGAGAGGAGTTTCTGCAGCACGCTTGGCAATGGAAAGAACAGTATGGCGGCATCATCCTAGAGCAGCTCAAGCAGCTAGGCGCTTCGTGCGACTGGGACCGAACGCAGTTTACACTAGATGAAAATCCCTCAGAGGCCGTACAGCAAGTCTTCATTCAGCTGTATGAGCAAGGCTATATCTACCAAGGCACACGCATGATCCACTGGGACCCTGCAGGCCAGACCGCTCTGGCAGACGATGAGGTGATCTACAGAGAAGTACAAGGAAAGCTGTACTATATCCGCTACAAAGTAGCAGAGAGCAACGAGTACGTGACCATCGCTACGACGCGGCCAGAAACCTTGCTGGGCGACACTGCGGTGTGTGTACATCCGCAAGACCCCCGCTACCAACACCTCCACGGCCAGCAAGTCATCGTTCCTTTGGTCCATCGGCAAGTGCCTGTGATTACAGACGAGTATGTCACCCCCACTTTGGGCACAGGCTGCCTAAAGGTGACCCCTGCGCATGATATGAATGACTATGCGCTAGGCCAGAAGCATGGCCTGTCCATGATCGATATCTTCCATGAAGATGGCACCTTGAACGAAGCAGCCCAGCTGTATGTGGGCCAAGACCGGCAACACGCGCGCCAGAAAATAGTGCAGCAGCTCGAAGCCGAAGGCCATCTAGTTAAAGTAGAAGCCCATGTCCACAACGTAGGCTTTTCAGAGCGGACCGACGCCGTCGTAGAGCCACGCCTCTCCACCCAGTGGTTTGTCAAAATGAAAGCCTTGGCCCAGCCTGCGCTCAAGCACGTGTTGGACGGCACCATTCAGTTCCATCCCAGCAAGTTTCAGAACATGTACAAAGCCTGGCTCGAAGAGGTGCGCGACTGGTGCATTTCTAGACAGCTCTGGTGGGGGCACCGCATTCCTGCTTATTACCTGCCAGATGGCAGTGTAGTAGTAGCGCAAGACAAGACTGCAGCCCTGGCCAAAGCCCAAGCCCAAACAGGCAATCTGGCCCTGACCGAAGCAGACTTGCGCCAGGATGAGGATGTGCTTGACACTTGGTTTTCTTCTTGGCTCTGGCCCATCAGCGTTTTTGAGGGCATTACACAACCTGATCATCCTGATTTTCACTACTTCTACCCCACCAACGACTTAGTCACTGCACCAGAAATCATCTTTTTCTGGGTCGCCAGGATGATTATGGCAGGCTATGCCTTCACCAACCAACCGCCCTTCAAGCATGTGTATTTCACGGGCATTGTACGCGACGCACAGGGAAGAAAGATGTCCAAGTCATTGGGCAACTCGCCAGATCCGCTCGCGCTTATAGACCAGTACAGTGCAGATGGTGTGCGCGTGGGCATGCTACTGAGCGCGCCTGCAGGCAATGACCTACTATTTGATGTGAAGCTTTGTGAGCAAGGCAGGAATTTTGCGCACAAAATTTGGAATGCCTTTTGTCTGGTACAGGGTTGGACGACTACAGAGGAAGCAGAAGAGACGCACACTGTGGCCATTCAGTGGTTTCAAGCACGGCTGCAGCAAGGGCTGCAAGAGGTAAATGAACACTTTGAAGCGTTCCGCATTTCAGAGGCACTCATGGCGCTTTACAAATTGGTTTGGGATGATTTTTGTGCGTGGTATCTAGAAATGATCAAGCCTGCTCCAGGCCAGCCCATAGCTGCTCAGGTGCACACGGCTACGATCAGTTTCTTCGAAACATTGCTCAAGCTGCTGCATCCCTTCATGCCTTTTCTTACAGAAGAGCTATGGCACCAACTCAAGTCCAGACAACCTCAAGACTGCCTGATCGTGGCACCCTGGCCTCAGCAAACGGCGTACGAAGCCCAGTTGCTCCTCCAAGCTGCCCTGGCTTTTGAGCTGACCGCTGCGATCAGGGGGGTGAGAAACAAAGTTCAGCTATCGTCTAAAGAGCAGCTGCCCTTGTACGTAGATGTAGCTACCTTGCCCGATTGGCTTCAAGCCTTTGCCCCTTATGTGCGGAAATTAGGGAAACTATCTACCATAGAGTGTACTACTACTCCGCCACCAGATACGACCAGCTTGAGCGTAGGTAACCAGGCTTTTTTCTTACCACTGGGTATCAATGGAGCGCTTGATGCAGAAAAAGCCCGCTTACAAAAAGAGTTGGCCTATACGCAGGGGTTTCTAGACAGTGTACTGAAAAAGTTGAGTAATGATCGCTTTGTACAAAAGGCCCCTGCTGATGTCATCTCTACAGAGCGACAAAAGCAAGCTGATGCAGAGGCCAAGCTCCAACTACTCAAGGAGCAACTAGCGCGCTACGCATAGGCGCCCACAGGGGGTAATTGCAAGACACAGCGCCCTATGGGCTGCATCAAGCTCTATGTTTACTGTCATACTGAACGCAATGAAGGAGCTCGGCAGCGCCCCACTGCACAGCGTTCCTTCGCGTTCGCTCAGACTTCCCCTTTCTGTCATGTTGAGCTGCAAGCGAAACATCTCTGCAGGGCTGAGATTTCTTCATTCACGGGTCCAGCTTCAGTAAGAGCGGGTCTTACTCAGGCCTGAAGCTGCGTAGCACCTTCCCTTCAGCACTCTGTAGCTCCCCTTCCCACTGAGTAATCTCGCGCATCTCAGAAGAAAAGCTAATGCCCATGATAAGTACCTCTTTCTCCATCTGCGTGTATCTTTTGCTGTACTCTCTTACCCGTGCCTGCTCCATCGCTATAGAGGCAGGCTGATCCACCTTCAGCTCAAAGATGTAGATCGCCTCCCCGAGCTCACACATTACGTCAATGCGCCCTTTGTTAGTGACCACCTCGGCTTGTGCTCTGATTCCTGAGAGCTCTAAGTAGGTCAAAAAGAGCGCTTGATAGAACCCTTCACGTGCCTTGGAGGAAGCATGATAGGGAATCTTAGCTAGGTGCACGTTAATAGCATTCACAAAAGCCTCCAGCTCGTAGGCACAGAGATCATGCCTAAGCTCCTTGGCTCCACGGCTTACTGGGCGTGGATCGACCTTGGCAAACTCTTTTAAGAGAGAGCTGAAAAAAGCGCGCCTTACTTCCCTGTTAGGAAAGTCCAGCGTGTAGCTCCCTTCTACGTCTTCATCGCCAGGCTCGTAAGCCTCGATCGTCAGATAGCCAGTTTGAAACATCAAGGCTTTCAGGTCAATTTCTTCGAGACTACTGATGCTCATCAGGGCACTCTCTTCAGCGACTGTACCAGCTAGTGGAGCGGCCACCTGGGGATGCTTCCTGACTTGTTCAATCAAAAACGAGGGAGTGCCACTAGTGTACCAGTAGCTTTGAGCTTCTTTCTCATCGAGAAAATTAAGAGTAGAGAAAGGGTTGTAGACTTGCGTATCAGCTTTGGAGAAGCGATACCCATTGTACCAGGCTTTAATCTCTGTTAAGACATGGTCCTTAGTAATGGACTGTCCTTGGGCGTTTCTCTGCTCTGTAATAGCCCCGATATGCTCATCAAAGTACTCAGTGAGCTCTTCTTCCGTGTAGCCCATCATGCCAGCGTATTGAGGAAGCATGGTGATGTCTTTGAGGTGGTTAGGGCCAGAGAAGAGTGAAACGTGCGGAAACTTAGTAATCCCTGTCACGAAGGTGAAGCGGATGTGCTCTTCTTCACTTTTGAGCACTTTGTAGAAGCTTTGTAGCAGGTCTCTATTTTCCTCTGCTACCTCAGGCCTTTTGAGGTGGTCAATTAAAGGAGCGTCGTACTCGTCAGCGAGAATAACAACGGGGTTTTTTTCAGCTAGGGCAGTAATTAATCTTTTGAGCTTTGACTGATAGGAAGCTCCGCTGACAGTTACTCCATATAGCTTACCAAGATCCTCTAGCGCTTCATTTAAGCCTATACTCAGGGCACTAGAAGTCTGATTAGCAATCTCTGAAAAGTCAAAGTGAAGGACAGGATGTACTGGCCAATCGTAGGCACTATTGTAAATATGACATCCCTTAAAGAGCTCCTTGTTGCCTTTGAAAATCTCTGCTAGGGTATTGAGAAACAAAGACTTACCAAACCTTCTAGGGCGAGAGAAGAAGTAATGCAGGGCATCTCCCTCAATGAGTTTCAGAGCAAAGGAGGTCTTATCGACATAAGTATACTCGCCCTTAGAGAGGATTTTCTCAATGCTCTGAATGCCAATAGGGAGCTTTTTCATGGCTTCAATGTTAAGCAGACCTTGTAAGAGACAAAAGTAGTATATCTCTAAACCCTTAGAAAATATCCCCTCAGGGTGGACTTTGATTGACAAAACTTCCACTCAACTTGGAGCACATTGGGGGGGAGGTCAGTACGCTGCAATTCGTTTAGCCAATTCTCTCAATAGCAGCGCCCAGGGCATTGAGGCGGACATCAATGCTTTCATAGCCCCGGTCAATCTGGTCAATATTTTCAATGATGCTAGTACCTTGGGCAGAAAGTGCAGCAATCAGCAAAGCAATGCCTGCTCGAATGTCAGGAGAAGCCATACGAATGCCGCGCAACGGATAGTTTCTGTCCAGTCCAATGACGGCAGCGCGGTGCGGATCGCACAAAACGAGCTGGGCACCCATCTCAATCAGCTTATCCACGAAAAATAAGCGACTTTCAAACATCTTTTGATGAATGAGAGCGGTGCCTTTGGCCTGGATGGCTGTAACAAGCATGATGCTGAGCAGATCTGCAGGGAAACCTGGCCAGGGCGCATCTGCAATGGTGAGCAACGCATTGTTAAGGTCTTTCTCTATCTCGTAGTGTTCTTGGGGAGGGATAATAAGGTCTTCTCCCTCAACTTCTATTTTGATGCCTAGTTTTCTGAATATATTGAGGACGGGCCCCAGTTGCGCCACCTGGACATTTTTGATGGTAAGATCAGCCATCGTCATGGCTGCCAGCCCAATGAAACTGCCGATCTCAATGATATCCGGGGCAATGGTATGAGTCGTACCTTGGAGTTCCTGAACGCCATGGATAGTCAGCAAGTTAGAACCAATGCCTTCTATACGTGCCCCCATTTGAACGAGCATTTTGCAGAGCTGTTGAATATGCGGCTCGCAGGCAGCATTGTAGAGGGTAGTGCTACCTTGCGCCAAACTCGCTGCCATGATGATGTTGGCTGTTCCTGTTACAGAGGCTTCATCTAGCAAGATGAAGGTCCCCTTGAGCCTTTCAGCCTTGACCCAGTAGCTTTCTTCCTTTTCGTTGTAAACAAACTTAGCCCCCAGTCTGCTCATACCTAAAAAGTGCGTATCGAGGCGCCTCCGCCCTATTCTATCCCCTCCTGGTTTAGGAATGGTAGCGCTGCCAAAGCGCGCCAGTAGTGGTCCTAAGATCATCATGGAGCCTCTGATCTTGGTGGCATGCTGCTTCAAAGCAGCTGCATCCACAGAAGCAATATCTAGTTGAGACGCATCGAAACAGTAGGTCCCTTGCTTAGGCTGGGTGATACTAACGCCTAGCACATTTAGCAGATCGATCAACTTCCGAACATCCAGTATATCAGGCACATTGTGAATAGTAACTGGAGCAGCAGTCAGTAAGGTAGCACAGATGACTTGTAGGGCTCCGTTTTTGGCCCCTTGGGGAGTAATAGCTCCTTGAAGGGGCCTTCCTCCCTGAATTCGGAACGTACTCATGAAGCCTTTTTCTGTTTAGTAGTACCTCTATTTGTTCTACCGTTTCTGTTCTTTTCTTTAGAAAAGGTAGAGAAGATGTTTTGCGCTTTGAGCTGCTCCCAATCAACCGTAAGTTGATCTCCAGCCATCTGCTGAATATGCGTCAAGATCGTATCGCAATCTATGTTGTCCTTGTTCCACTCGTTGCTGAAGCTTTTCATGAGTTTGGCAATGCCAATCACCAATTGTGTTTGCTCTGCAAGTTCTTGAGTTGCTGCCGCCTTTTGGATCAAGCGTTCTATGTTCCGACCATAGTTTCTGAACTTAACAGGCTGTTTGATATACGCTAGTCGTGGTTGTCTCTTGTTGAGTGCCCCTTTTTCTGGCATCGGATGGGGGCTATTTACCTCTAGCGAGTAGTCAGACATGATAAAAAGGTCGTCCCAGCGTTTTTGTGTATTCTCTACACTGTCCTTGCTACTGGCAGTCAGTGTAGCCATTAGCTTCAATACTCCCTGGGCTTGTTGCGTGCGGGTTGCCTTGTCGGGAGTTTCTTTGATCTTAGCCACTATCTTTTGGACATTCCTCCCATATTCTCTCAGAATGAGCGGTGGACGGCTAGCGTTATAATCGTGCATAGAAAACAAAAGTTGAATTATCAGTTAGCAATGATCAATGACTATGTTTAGTGCATTGTATTTTCTTCAAGAGTGGGCACAAATGTGCGTCTACCTGTTTCGCCAAACCATTCTCCCTTCCAATCATTAATATCGCGCGCCTCCGAAGAAAAGTTAATACCCATCACCAAGAGCGCCTTGCCTACTTGTGCATAGGGCGTGCGGTACTCCTTGCGGCGGACCTGCTCCAACGCAAAGGTAGCTGTTTGGTCTCGCTTTAGCTCAAAGACTAGTCTTTGCTCCGGAACTTAGTCCAAGTTAAATGAGAGTTTGGTGAATCAAAATAGTCCCTAGTCGTCTTCTACTTGGTCCTGCTCGGGCCTCAATTTATGGACCAACTTCCCGTACTCACTCAATAGTTCCCCGCGCCAGCCCGCCAGGTTGCGCGTCTCAGAAGAAAAGTTCAGTCCTACGATCGCCACTTCTTTGCCCTTTCTCAGATGTGGCACATGATATTGCTTCTCTCGAATCTGGGCCAGGGCGGCCTCAGCACTACTGTCCAGCTTCACCTCCATTACATAGGTCTTCGTAGGCAGTTCCACTAGAAGATCAACGCGGCCCAGATTGCTCGGGCGTTCTGCAGATACTTCTAAGCCCATTCCGCTCATCAGACTCAGTAACATGCCATGATACGTGCGTTCCTGCACCTTGCTAAAAAGCTGGTACGGAAAGCTAGCCAAGGTCACTTGAACTTGGTTAAAAAACTGCGTCAGCTCATACTGCTCCAGCGCTTCCTCCATCTTAGAAGAGAGCTTCGTATCAATCTGTGCAAACTGTCTAACGAGCGATTTTGTAAAAGCTTCGCGCACTTCCTCATTGGGAAAGTCTAGTTGATAGTGTTTGCTCATGGCGCTATAGCCCTTGATGGTGAGATAGCCTGTCTGAAACATCAAGGCTTTCAGATCAATATCTTCGAGACTACTGATACTCATCAGCGTACTCTCCTCGGCAGTAGTGCCAGCCAGGGGCACGGCAGCCTCTGGATGCTTTTTGACTTGTTCAATCAAGAACGCAGGCGTACCACTATCATACCAGTAGCTTTGGGGCGTTCTTTCATCGAGGAAATTGAGTGTGGAGAAAGGATTGTAAACCTGCGTATCCGCTTTAGAGAAGCGGTAGCCATTGTACCATTCTTTGATCTCTGCTAGTACATCCTCTTCGATCGTGGGCTGGCCTTGTGCGTTGCGTTCCTGAGCAATGACCTGAACATGCTCATCGAAATAGTGCACCAGCTCTTGTTCGGTATAACCCATCATTCCAGCATACTTTGGCATCATGGTGATGTCCTTTAAGTGGTTAGCTTCAGAGAAGAGCGAGACCTTGGAGAACTTGGCAATGCCTGTGACAAAGGTGAAATGGATGCTATCTTCTAAGTTTTTGAGCGTACCGAAAAAGCCTTGAAGCAGCTTGCGGTTCTCATCTGCTGCCCCTGGATGATGAATATGGTCAATAAGAGGCTTGTCGTACTCGTCCACCAGCACCACAACAGGTGCTTGCTTGGCCAGCGCTGTGACTAGTCTACCGAGTCTTGATTGTAAAGAGGACCCTTTAATCGCCACTTGATATAGCTCAGCTATGTCTTCCAAGGCTTCTTGTATCCCATCGTCAAGTGTTGAACGTGTTTCATTAGCAATCCTAGCAAAGTTGAAGGACAGCACAGGATATACAGGCCAGTCATAGTTGCTATCATAAATAGCGCAGCCCTTGAAGAGCTCCTTGTTACCCAAGAATATCTCTTTGAGCGTGCTTACAAAGAGCGACTTACCAAAACGTCTAGGACGAGAGAAGAAATGATGGGGAGCATCTCCTTCGATCAATTGCAGGGCAAAAGAGGTCTTATCGACATAAACGTAGTTGCCCTTACCAAGGATTTTCTCAATGCTCTGAATGCCAATAGGAAGCTTTTTCATCCGTTGTCAGTTATTTATGGTCAATGAAGGCCCATCAGCGCCCCAAATAAACAAAGCTAATAATCTCATCAGCGCTACACTGGCTCCACAATGCTCAGCTTAGCGAAGTTAAGGAGGAGAGTCTTTTCACCGAAGTCTTTGAAAAGAATGTGAGCTTTGTGCGCCCCTCCTGTAGCATCTAACTGCGTCACTGTGCCCAAACCAAATTTAGAGTGAGCTACTTGTACCCCTACCTGGATCTTGGCCAGGTCGCTGGGAGGCAAGGGGCTATGGGAACTAGCAGCAACAGCGGCCCGCTTCAATGGCTTGGAGGCCTTTTTGCTGGTGCGTACCAAGCGGGTCGCATAGCTCGTGTTACTGTGGGTATAACCAAGTTTCTGGGCAGTGTGATAAGGATTCTCTTGTACGTAAGCAGGATCAATGTCTTTAATAAAGCGGCTGGGATCGCAGTGATTAAGGCGCCCAAAGCGGTACCGGCTCAGGGCATAAGAAAGGAAGACCTTTTGTCGGGCCCGCGTCACAGCCACATAAAAAAGACGTCGCTCCTCTTCTAGGTCGGCGCGGCTGGCCAGCATCATGGACGAAGGGAAGAGTTCTTCTTCCATGCCCACCACATACACGTAAGCAAACTCCAGGCCTTTGGCGGCATGGATGGTCGTCAAAGTAACCTTACTTGTACTATCCTGGTCTGCTTCGTCCACATTGGTCACCAAGGCTACCTCCTGCAAAAAGGCGGCTAAGCTGGTGTCTTCATTTTCAGGGTTGGCCGTAAACTCTTTGATGCCATTCAGCAGCTCCTGCACGTTTTCGTAGCGGCTCAGGCCTTCCACGGTTTTGTCTTCATGCAGCTCTTTGAGCAGGCCCGAGCGTTGGGCCAGCGTGTTGGCAATCTCATAAGCATCTCTGTCTTGCAGTTCTGAGGCGGCGCGCTGGATCATGTGTGCAAAACCCTCGATGATCGTGGCCACCCGTTTGTCCAGAAAGCTGGCTGCATTGCACACTACTTCCCATAAGGAGATGGCATGGTCATTGGCAGCGATCACCATCTTGTCGACACTGCTGGGGCCAATGCCGCGCTTAGGCAGGTTGATGATTCTTTTCAGCGCCTCTTCGTCGTTAGGGTTAACCACAAAACGCAAGTAAGCCAGTAAGTCTTTGACCTCCTTCCTTTGGTAGAAGGACATGCCCCCCACGATGCGGTAAGCAATATTCATCTTTCTGAGCGCCTCTTCCATGGCCCGCGACTGGCTGTTGGTGCGGTATAAGATGGCAAAATCACTGTAGTTCAGCTGCTGGCTAGCCCTGTTTTCATAAATAGAAGCTGCTACTAGCCTGCCCTCTTCTGTATCTGTGGCAGCCCTGATAAGCCCTAGCGGCTCTCCTGTCTCATTGGCGGTCCAAACCTCTTTTTTGAGTTGCGCTTTGTTGTGGCTAATGATGGAATTAGCTGCTTCCACAATGTTCTGGGTAGAGCGGTAGTTTTGCTCTAGCTTGATCACATTGAGCTGGGGATAGTCCTTTTCAAAATGGAGGATATTCTGAATATCTGCGCCTCTGAAGGCATAGATGCTCTGCGCATCATCGCCTACAACACAGATGTTTTGATGGACTGTGGCCAAGTCTTTAATAATCATGTACTGGGCCATGTTGGTGTCCTGAAACTCATCGATCAGAATGTAGCGAAAGCGCTCTTGGTATTTGTAGAGCACATCGAGGTGTTGATTAAAGAGCTTGTGGGTATTGAAAAGCAGGTCGTCAAAATCCATTGCCCCTGCCTTGAAGCACCGATCGGTGTATCGCAAAAAGATTTCGCCCATACGCGGTTTAAGCGCACTGGCGTCGTCTGCTTGGTAAACAGGATCAGAGGCATAGGCCTGGGCAGAGACTAATCTGTTTTTAGCCCCAGAGATGCGGGAGAGCACCACGCCAGGCTTGTACACCTTGTCGTCCAGGTTCATCTCTTTGATGATGGCCTTGATCAAAGACTTGCTATCTGCGCTGTCGTAGATAGTAAAGTTCCGCGGATAGCCCAGGCGCTCTGCCTCTGTGCGGAGTATGCGGACAAAGATGCTGTGAAAGGTACCTAGCCAAAGATTTCTGGCCTCAGGGCCTACCACCTTTTCAATGCGGTGGCGCATTTCGTTAGCGGCCTTATTGGTAAAGGTCAGCGCCAGGACGTTGAAAGGATCTGCTTTGTTTTCGTGCAGGAGATAAGCAATGCGGTGTGTCAGCACACTGGTCTTACCTGCTCCTGCCCCAGCAATGATCATGTAAGGCCCCTCAGTGTTAGTGACGGCCAGGCGTTGTACTTCGTTGAGGTGAGAGAGGGTCATGGGGTTATTGTATGATTAGAGGCCATTGCATTATTGAGTGATTTGGTGATCGAGCGATTTTAAAGCCATTCTCTAGGCTTGCAAAGGCTATTTTTCAAGTCCTGCTAGAAGATTAAATACGTTTTGCAACAGTCTCGATTAGTGCATTGGGTGGTTTGCTTAAGCATATGATTACTTCTGGTTGTTCAGACACAAGTTGGATGACTTAACTGCTCTCCTTTATGCATACATTAGGCTGCAACAATGGCTTTGCCAAGCTATCACGAAGAGTCTATGGCAGTAAGGCCTTTTTTTCGCTAGCGCCAATCACTTCAAAACGCTCATTTTTGACAACAATAGCCACATGCGTAACTTCTTCCAGATTTAAGGAAAGGGGGCTAAAAGAGAAACTCGTTGCTTCACTTTTCTGTAAAATAGGTAGCCTAGGAGATAGGTTATGATGAGTTCTTTTCGGTTTCAAGGATATTTTCTTACTTGTTGAATAACCTAGTCTCGAAAAAAATTCACACTCTACATGGACTTGCCTCTCCTCTTTATAGTAAGGATCCCGATCCTGGTAACTGAATAGCTTTCCAGGAAGTACCCTAAGGTCTAGGGGGGTATCTGCCGTATTTTCAATTGAAAATGAAAGATTGTAGTTGCTAGATCCATCCGCTATCCTTTCAACACAAACACGCACTCTGCTTTCCCAAACATTTCCTCGCTTCTGAGCTATTTGCTTGCCTGCTGGGTCTAACAAAGAGCATTCTATGATTACTCTAGCTGCACCGTATACATCTGCCTGCACCTCAAAAATTAATGCTTGCTCTGGTTCCAAGACAACGCCTTTTTCTGATCTTTCTGATTCACCCCAAGGTCTGCTCTTGATACCTTTTTCTCTGATCTCTATCGTCTTCTCTTTGTAGGCCTCGCTAGGATTTCCTGTCTGGGTATCCTGTATTTTCGTGTATAATACTGAGCTCCTATGATAGGCTTTTAAACCTAAAACATCATTATTGTCATAGTCTTTGGCTTCTGCTACCCTAAAAGACAAAGTATATTGCCCCAGGTTGACCTTGCCAGGTCCTTTGTTCACTAATTTGAACTCCCCCTTATCTTCCACTAACAACTCTAATTCTCCTTTGAATTGACTACCAGGACGCGGGGAAGGATTGCTACACCCTGCGATAACTAGTAGAGAGAGTCCTAGCAAACGGGGCCCTTTTGCGTGTAAATACTTTTTTAAAGAGATTAAGTAGGTCATGAAGATTTGCCTTTTATATATATCATGTCTAATCCTGCACGCTGAGATACGCTCATTGTTGGTCCCACAAACGTAGTAAATCACGAGGGTATGAAGAGGGTTTACACTTGCTTCTAGCTTTTTCTCATCCATTGGTCAAGCAAAAGTAAGAGCTACTTTGGCTTAAGCCCTATCTCCGATGATTAACCTACCGTCCTATTTTCTCTCGCAAATAACGTGCTGTGTGATTGTCTTCTAGCTGCACCATGGCCTCAGGCGTACCTTGAAAGACGATCTCGCCGCCTCGCTCGCCCCCTTCTGGCCCCAAATCGATGATCCAGTCTGCACACTTGATCACCTCCATGTTGTGCTCAATGATCAGCACACTGTTGCCTGCGTCCACTAGGGCCTGTATGGCCTGGAGGAGCTTATGGATGTCGTGGATGTGCAAGCCAGTCGTGGGCTCGTCAAAAATAAACAGCGTGTGTTTTTGTGCTGGCCCTTTTCCCAAATAAGACGCCAGCTTGACCCGCTGCGCCTCTCCACCGCTCAAAGAATTGGAAGACTGCCCCAAGCAGACATAGCCCAGGCCTACTTCCTGCAAAGGCTGCAGCTTGCTGAAAATAGCAGGCTGGTCTGCAAAGAACTGCAGGCTATCATCGACGGTCATGGCCAATGCTTCGGCAATGTCTTTGCCTTTGTACTTGACCTCGAGTATCTCTTCCTTAAAACGCTTTCCTTGGCAGCTTTCGCACGTAAGGAGAATATCTGCCATGAATTGCATTTCTATTCGAGTCTCTCCTTCGCCTTGGCAGGCTTCGCACCGCCCACCCTCGATGTTGAATGAGAATTGGCCAGGTTTGTAACCGCGCTGCTTTGCCAGCGGCTGCTGAGTGAACAGCTGTCTGATGGCATCGTACGCCTTTACATAAGTGACAGGATTGGAGCGCGAAGACTTGCCAATGGGATTTTGATCGACAAAATCGATGTGGCCGATCTTTTGAAAGTCACCTGCTAGCTTATCAAACTTGCCGGTGTGGGCTGCATCTAGCCCTAGGAGCTTGCTGATGGCTGGATACACAATTTGTCTTACGAGGGTGGACTTGCCAGAGCCGCTCACACCTGTGACAACCGTAAGCACGCCCAAAGGAATGGCTATGTCAACGTGCTTCAAATTATGCTCATGAGCGCCTTGAATATGGACAACATCGCGCCAAGCTCTTCTTTGGGTAGGGGTAGGAATGGTGGCTGCCCCATTCAGGTAACGCGCCGTATGGCCCTGATTAAAATCTTCCAGTGCGCTCCAGTCGCCCTGAAACACTAACTGTCCCCCTTGCGAGCCTGCCTCTGGTCCTATGTCTAGCAGTTGATCAGCTGCCCGCATCACTGCTTCTTCGTGCTCCACCACAATGACCGTGTTTTTGCGTTCTTTCAGCGCTATCAGAATATCGATGAGCCGGTGCGTATCCCTAGGGTGAAGGCCAATGGTAGGTTCATCCAAGATGTACATAGTGCCCACCAACGTGCTGCCCAGCGAGGTGGCTAACTTAACCCTTTGGTGCTCACCGCCTGACAGCGTAGCCACCTGTCGGTTAAGCGTCAAGTAGCCCAAGCCTACCTGCATGAGATAGTCCAGTCGGTCTCTGACTTCCTGCAAGAGCCGCTCAGCAATGGGCTGTTGGTGCGCAGGCAGGGTGAGCTGGTCGAAAAAGAGGAGCAGTTGCTCCACAGGCATTAGCAGAAGCTCGGCAATAGACCTTCCTCCCACTTTGACATAAGCGGCTTCTTTGCGAATCCTCGTCCCTTGGCAGTCAGGGCAGAGCGTCTTGCCTCTGTAGCGCGACAGTAGCACCCGGTACTGAATCTTATACGCATGCCTGGACAGATCGTCAAAGAAGGCATTTAGCCCTGGAAAGTGCTTGTTGCCTGTCCACAATAGTTTTTGCTGGGCAGCAGACAACTCGCTGTAGGGCCGATGAATGGGGAAATCAAACTTTGCGCTGTGGTCAATGAGGGGCTGGAGCCATTGGCGCATGGTTTCACTTTGCCAAGGCAAGATAGCACCGTCGTAAACAGAAAGATGTTGGTTTGGAATCACCTTGTCAGGGTCAATGCCCAATATCCTTCCAAATCCTTCACAAGTGCGGCAAGCCCCATGTGGGTTATTGAAACTAAAAAAATTGACAGAAGGTAGCTCAAAGGCAAGCCCATCGCGCTCGAACCGATCTGAAAAGGATTGGCGCCCTTGGCCCATCACTTCAATCAGGCAAGTGCCTGCTCCCTCAAAGAGCGCTGTTTGTACTGAATCGGCAATTCTGAATTGGTTCTCTTGCGTTGCCTGCTGGACTACTACGCGGTCTATCAAAAGATAGAGCGCCTCCTCGGTGGTCACTTGGGTGGGATCGGCGATCACTTCTTCGATGAATAGCAGCTGGTCTTTCTGTAAAATCCTAGTGAACCCTTTACCCAGCTCTATCTTCAGCGTGTCTGTCAGACTGCGCCCTTGCAGCAGCTTGATGGGCGCTAGGATCATCACTTTGGCCCCTTCTGCTTGGCCTTGGATATAGTCAACTACATCAGAGACACTGTCTTTGGTAACGGGCTCCCCACTGATTGGCGAGTAGGTGGTGCCTATGCGGGCATATAGCAGCTTCAGATAGTCGTAAATTTCTGTGAGTGTGCCTACAGTAGAGCGTGGATTTTTGGTACTCGTCTTTTGCTCAATGGCAATGGCAGGGGCAACGCCTCGGATGTAGTCTACTGCGGGCTTTTCCATCCTGCCTAGGAACTGCCGGGCATAAGCACTGAGACTCTCCACATACATCCTCTGCCCTTCAGCAAAGAGTGTGTCAAAGGCTAGGGAAGACTTGCCTGAGCCAGAAAGGCCGGTGATGACTACGAACTGGTTGCGCGGAATGGCTACGCTTAAGTTTTTGAGGTTATTTACCCGAGCACCTTTGACGATGATGTATTTGCGGGCATCTAGTTGGTCTAAGTCATTCTTTGGAGGGGCGGCGATCATTTGTTTACTTACTTATTGGAACATTTTTTATTCAGTCACTCTCACTTTACTGGGATGTTTTAAAGTGACTTCCGTAAGGTAAGTTTTTAAGCTGTAAAAATCACTCCCAAAAGGACGCATAGGCCTCTAAAAAACATTTATGTAACAACGCCAATAGGCAATATTTTTGAGCACCTTTACGGCCATCATTATTTCGGGCAAAGCATTCCTCGTCTGACTCAGACAACTCATTAGGAAGTACTAGACTGGTTCGAACGCCCTTTGCACACTTACTATTCTATTGTCTATATCGACTGTATCTTTGTGCCTCCACCTAGAGGAGAAGCAGCGAACAACGAGGCTGTTTATACGCTACTAGGCGCCAAAGCCGAACAAAAAAGAGACGCACTCGGGCGAGTATGTCATCTTATCGCAGAGGCGTAGCGTGTTACCGAATGAAACGTCATTACTGGTGCCATTAGAGCGGGCAAGGATGCGTCATAAGAGCTATGCGTATGCATTAAGTCATTTCCAGGAAGAGAGGACGTCTATTTTAGAAGGCGCTAGGAGCTAAAAAAGAGGTAGAAGCACTAAGAAATGGCGAGTGATATAGCTCGTGGGATAACCTTTCTTTACACACTTTTTAAGACACTATCAGGCTCAACATTATGTCAAGCTATAGGTCTAAAGGTGGAGCATGATTATTACCTATAGGTCCTTTTTAAAGTTAGATCGAAGCAGCTAAATTGTGGACCCTTGATAAGAGGAGGTCGATCAGTATACGCCCTTCTTAACTTAGTCGCCTTGGCTGGCTCAACTTAGGAAAAAACCCACCGCTTCTCTTTATAAGCTCAATTCTATAACCACTAAAGCACCTAAAAGTATGCGTAGTGATTGTAAGGTAGTTTGGAACAATTGTCTTCAGTTCATCCAAGAGCAGATCAGCGAGCAAAGTTTCAACACATGGTTCAAGCCTATTGTTCCTAAAAAGTTAGAAAGCAATACACTGACCATTCAAGTGCCTAGCCAATTCTTTTATGAGTGGCTCGAGGAGCACTACCTATCCTTACTACGACAAGTCATTAATAGAGAGTTAGGGCCTCAGGGCAAGTTAGAGTACTCTATTATTGTTGATACAGGGAGTACGCGTCAAAAACCTTACACTATCAACTTACCCCCTCATCCATCTGATTATCCTCAAAAACAGCCCCGTCATCAACCTCCTACCGAACCTAGTCTTAAAAGCCCGTTTGTACTCAAAAGCATCAAAGATGCCAGTAGCGCCTCTTACCTCAATCCTCACTACACTTTTGATGCTTTCATAGAGGGTGCTTGTAATCAACTGGCTAAGTCTGCTGCGCAGGCCATTGCCAAAAAACCTGGAGGCACTTCTTTCAACCCCTTCATGGTTTATGGAGGTGTAGGACTAGGCAAGACGCACGTGGTGCAGGCATTAGGCAACGAAATCAGAGCCAATTTTACAAACAAGTTCGTGTTGTATGTCTCTTCAGAGCAGTTCACTACCCAGTTCATAGAAGCCTTGCGCAACAGTAGCATCCAAGATTTTTCGCACTTTTACTTACAGGCTGATTTACTTATCATCGACGACGTACAGTTTTTGGCAGGCAAGGAAAAGACCCAGGAAATCTTTTTTCATATTTTTAATCATCTGCATCAAGCTGGCAAGCAGATAGTCATGACCAGCGACTGCCCTCCCAGAGAGCTCAAAGGTCTTCAGGAACGCCTACTCTCTAGATTTAAATGGGGTTTGACAGCTGATCTACAGCAGCCAGATTTTGAAACCAGAGTAGCCATTATCCGAAGTAAAATGGAAGCTGATGGGCTTGATCTGACCGATGAACTTGTGCAGTATATAGCGCATAGTGTAGAGACCAACATTCGCGAGCTAGAAGGCGTGCTCATTTCCCTTATTGCCCATGCTTCGCTCAACAAACAGAAGATTGACCTGGAGCTAGCCAAGCAGGTGCTGAAAAACATAGTACGAGAGATCGATACCGAAGTCAGCATGGATTATATACAGAAGACAGTGGCTTCCCATTACAATATCTCCTTGGAAGATTTGAAGAGTAAGTCTAGGAAAAGGGAGCTCGTTACTGCTCGGCAAGTAGCCATGTTTTTTGTCAAAAAGTATACCAGCCATTCCTTAAAGTCGATTGGATATTACTTTGGTGGCAGAGACCATAGCACTGTGATTCATGCGCTGCAAGCAGTCAATGATATGCTCGACACAGAGCCTCATTTCAAATTGTCGTTTACGGACCTACAACGCAAGATTAGATTCAAAGTGCCCCTTTAATACTGCTACTGTCAGCATCATATTTCCCATAACTTTTGTAAGTGCTTCAAGTCACTGCCCAAGCGTTATATTAGATGGGAAAATGCGTGTTGTCTCTTATATAGTTTAGATAAAATTATTTTATCCTGGCAGAAACTCCATGGCTAGGAGGGGTTAGGGCTAGGACATTCTCAACCCCCTCCTTCACCTCTGTTATCCTGAACGCACGTGAATGGCCGCTGCGTAGCCAGGTCCTGCCCTACAGCGATGCTTCGCTTGCAGCGCTGCATGACATAATGGGGAATGATCAGTCGCACAGGCTAGATAGACGACTGTGGGTGCTACATTTATAGATCAACTGTCTGCACTACCTAGCATGTCTTAGCCCTGCCCGCAAGGGAGAAAGTCTTTCAAGACTTCCATGCTGACACATGATACGTTATATTAGAGTTTTGAAGTACTTACTTGTCCAAACGTATGACTAACTCTTCTACCATGCATTCTTTGCCCTTGACCTTGCTGCTGGGGACGCTTCCTCTGGGCGTCCTTCTATTTCTATATTTCGTACCTGTGAACCTATGGATTACCGCCTTGTTCTCAGGGGTGCGCGTAGGGCTGTTTGAGCTGGTCTTTATGCGTATCCGAAAAGTGCCTCCACGTGTCATTGTAGAGTCTCTGATCACAGCAACCAAAGCAGGTCTTCAGGTAACTACTACCGAGATAGAAACCCACTACCTGGCCGGAGGCAATGTTCCTTCAGTGATCCGAGCCTTAATTTCGGCCGATAAGGCCAACATTAATCTAGCTTTTAAACAAGCCACCGCGATCGATCTGGCAGGACGTGATGTATTTGAGGCCGTGCAAATTTCTGTCAACCCCAAAGTGATCAACACTCCCTCAGTGGCAGCCGTAGCCGCAGATGGTATCCAGCTGATTGCCAAAGCCAGAGTCACTGTGCGGGCCAACATCCAGCAGCTGGTCGGCGGAGCAGGCGAAGACACCATCCTGGCTCGGGTAGGCGAAGGCATTGTCACCTCTATTGGCTCTGCACTCACCCACAAAGAAGTTCTCGCCAACCCTGACCAAATCTCCAAGCTCGTGTTGGATCGAGGCCTAGACGCAGGGACCGCCTTTGAAATCCTCTCTATTGACATTGCTGATGTGGATGTAGGCGATAACATTGGTGCCAAGCTCCAGATAGACCAAGCCAATGCAGACCTGCGCGTGGCAGAAGCCAAGGCAGAAGAACGCAGGGCCATGGCCGTGGCCGTAGAGCAAGAGATGAAAGCCAAGTCGCAAGAAGCCAGAGCACAGGTTATTTTGGCTGAGGCTGAAGTGCCCAAAGCTATGGCAGATGCTTTTCAGAACGGTAATTTAGGCGTTATGGATTACTACCGCATGCAAAACATCAAGGCAGACACAAGCATGCGCACTGCCATCTCAGAAGAAGGCACCAAGCAGCCAGGTCGAGAGGAGGAGTAAAGAGGGAGCTTTGAATGACAGGGGAAAGTCTACTCACTCTAAGCGGGGAAGACTGTTGCAAGATAGCCCCTAACATGCTTCTAGACTTTTAAAATAGACTGCCTTCGGAATGAGAAAGGCATTTTAAATTACTTAGTTGTCCCTTAAGAACTACTTAAAAGTCTTCATAAAAGCCCTAGGGGAAAGTTTTAGGAACATTTAGGGAACTAGAAAGGATTTTTAATCCCTCAATCACGAAGTCGCCCAATCATGCAATGATCTCGAAAATTTAACGCAGGAAGGAACGAGAGAGAGAAGCCGGCGAGCCACTATCAGGCTAAGCAATGTATCCAGTACAAAAATTTTCAATGGATAGATAAGAAATAGCCTGATAAACAAATAACACAATAGCCCAATAAACAAACACCACCATGCAGCTTCGGGCTGAAAACCTAATTAAAAGATATAAAGGTCGCACAGTAGTCAAAGGAACTGCACTTACTGTATCGCAAGGAGAAATTGTAGGATTGTTAGGCCCTAATGGAGCAGGCAAGACCACTACGTTTTATATGATCGTGGGGCTGGTTAAACCCAACGAAGGAGAAGTCTACCTAGGCGAAGAGCGCATCACCTCACTGCCCCTACATAAAAGAGCGCAAAAAGGCATCAGCTACCTACCTCAAGAAGCTTCTGTATTCCGCAACCTAACGGTGGAAGAAAATTTGATGGCAGTACTGGAAATGACTTCGCTGACTAAAAAAGCGCAAAAAGAAAAGATGGAGTCACTGCTCGAAGAATTCAGTATTACCCACATCAGAAAAAATAAAGGCATGGTATTGTCTGGTGGAGAGCGCAGAAGAACCGAGATAGCTAGAGCGCTAGCCATAGACCCGAAGTTCGTCTTGCTCGATGAGCCCTTTGCAGGAGTAGACCCTATTGCCGTAGAGGAGATTCAAACACTGGTGGCGCAACTCAAGAACAAAAACATTGGCATTCTCATTACTGACCACAATGTCAACGAGACCCTTTCTATTACAGACCGCGCCTACCTTATGTTCGAAGGCAATCTACTTAAGGCGGGTACTGCCGAGGAGTTGGCAGAAGATGAAAAAGTACGCAAAGTGTATCTAGGTAAGCACTTCGAACTGAAGCAGAAGAGGAACTATGCTTCTTCCAGAGGTGTTCAATCAATTGACAACGTGCTACCTAGTGATAATAAGCAGGAGGATGGAACTAACTACTGATTCAGGTACTCAAATACCCCCCAATCAACAAATAGATTAAGCTCCTGCCTGATGTAGCTTCTGTTGCTGAGCAGCGATGGCCTCATCACTGATCTTCTCAAAGAGTAAGGTAGGAGGCTGGAGCGCCCCTCCTACTGGCAACAAGTCCAGGCTGCCAGCCTGCTCCCAGGGCACTAAAGACGTGGTCAGCATATGACACAGCTTTTGACTCGTAAATGGCAAAAAAGGCTCTAGCAAGATAGCCAGATTAGCAGTTAGCTGCAGAGCCACGTAAAGAATGGTCCCTGCCCGCGCCCGATCTGTCTTGATCACCTGCCAAGGAGCCATATCTGCCAGATACTTATTGCCCATACGTGCTATTTGCATGCATAGCTGCAGACCTTCTTTGAACCTGAACTGTTCAATGGCCTGTCCAATTGCGTGGGGAAGTGGCGTTAGCTGTTCTGCTAAGTGCTGCTCAGTGGTAGTCATAACACCCTGTTCAGGCACTACCCCTCCAAAGTACTTGTGAGCTAGAACCAAAGTTCTGTTCACAAAATTGCCCAGAATGGCTACCAATTCGTTGTTGTTTTTGGCCTGAAAGTCCTGCCAGCTAAAGTCACTATCTCGATTCTCAGGCGCATTAGCACAGAGGACATACCGCAACACATCTTGCTGACCAGGGAAGTCAACTAAGTATTCGTGTAGCCACACAGCCCAATGGCGAGAAGTAGAAATCTTACGCCCCTCGAGATTAAGAAACGCATTGGCAGGGACATTCTCTGGCAAGATGAAGCCACCATGTGCACGAAGCATGGCAGGAAAAATGAGGCAGTGAAAAACAATATTGTCTTTGCCTACAAAGTGAATCAGCTGTGTGTCTGGACTTTTCCAGAAAGGCGTCCAGTCTTGGCCATGCGCTGCTGCCCATTCTTGTGTGGCACTGATATAGCCAATAGGGGCATCAAACCAAACGTACAGTACCTTTTCAGCGGCCTCTGGTAGCGGCACGGGCACACCCCAATCCAAATCGCGGGTGACAGCACGGGGCTGCAAGCCTTGGTCTAGCCAAGACTTACACTGTCCGTAGACGTTTGACTTCCACTCTGAATGGTCTACTAAAATCCACTGCTTAAGCCACGCCTCTTCTTGGTCTAGTGGCAGGTACCAATGCTGCGTCTCTTTCAGTAGCGGCGAAGTGCCACTCAGAGCAGACTGTGGCTGGAGCAACTCCTCAGGGCTCAGTGTGGCGCCACACGATTCACACTGGTCTCCATAAGCCTCTGGGTAAGCACACCTTGGGCAAGTGCCTCGGATGTATCGGTCTGCAAGAAACTGTTTTTGCTCAGGGTCGTAGTACTGCGCAGTGTTGCGGACCACAAAGCCCCCTTGGTCATGCAGTGTCTTGAAAAATGCAGCTGATGTCTGGTGATGCAGCTCTGACGAAGTCCGTGAGAAGACATCAAAGGTGATGCCAAAGTCTTCAAAAGCCTTTTCATTCAACGCGTGGTATTTATCTACCACTTGCTGTGGAGAGACGCCTTCTTGCTGTGCCCGAATGGTGATGGGCACACCATGCTCGTCTGAGCCGCTGATAAACAAAACGCGCTGACCTCGACCCCGCCAATACCGCGCGTAGATATCTGCAGGAATATATACCCCTGCCAGGTGGCCAATGTGAATAGGGCCGTTGGCATAGAGAAGGGCAGCAGTGATTGTGTAGGTGCGAGATGAGGAGGATGAACGCATAGCAGTAAGGACTCTGTGGCCGCAAAATTACACCTTAAGTACGCTAAAGACAACGGAAGGCGCTGAGGTTGGATATATACAACAAGCATCTTTATCAAATTACAGTTTCCTCTGAGTCATTAGATGCTAGGTTTTAGTGCGCTTTTTTTTTGCGACTCAAAACGCTTACACTCAAGTCTGATAACTCCTCAGCAGCTGTCTCAAGGCCTATTTCCTTACATAGTGGCACTAAGAATAGCAGCGTCTCTTCGGCTAACCTCAATTGATACTCGTGAAGGAATGTCCTGACCGTACGCATATCGTGTATTCTATCAGCAATTTTTACGTACAAGATGCGGTGATCGGCCACTTCTAAAAAGCGCTGAATGTTTTCTGCTGCAGAGAATCTCATGGTGTAGAAGCGGTCTCTGTTCCCTTCTAGCTCTTTTAGTCCCTCTACCATCTGACACACCTCTTTGTCGTAGTGTATCTCTATATGTTCAAGCAGTAATCTGCTGCCTTCTACTGCCTCGTGAAACAGAGCACCTAGTATAGTAGCCTCCTCTGTGTTGTAGTTAAGCACGATATGTCCCACGGTTAGTACGTGTAACCATAAGGGCTCCCCTGAAGGGTGCTTGGCCAGGCCATGGTAGGTTTTAACTGCCTCTACAGCTTGCCGAATTCGTGACATGTTGGCTTTTGTTCGCTTTGATACAGCTAACAGAAACGCTTGTTCTCGTTCCTCAGCACCTGGATGAGTCTTTTCGGCACGCAGCACTTTCATCGCCCAATCTATCTCTTTTTGCTCTATATCTTTAGGACGCACATCCTCCAGCGTTACTGGAATGACATATTGCAAACTGCACGCATGGTCTTCTATTAAAGTATCGCTATAGCCATAATGAGCATCTATAATACGCTTATTTCTGACTATGGGTAGGTCTTGCACGGTATCAATAACAGGGAGTGATCTCTCATCCATGCAGACAGTGTAGCACTGTTCTAGAGAAGGAGACGACTCGCCCGTCGTGATGGTGAATCGTAAGGCAGGCAGCTGCTGTACGTGGTCTCGCTTTTTATCATCCAGCAGGTAGTACAAGTGCGTGTCTTCTACACCTATGCGTACAGTAGCTTCCTTCCCTTGGATTGTTCTTAACAAAGGCACGCTTCCCACAAGTACCATCATGATTTTAACTCTGTCGCACTGTAGATGCTCTTGCCGACTCATTTTCTCAAAGCGAACGTCGCGGTCCATTCCTCTAACTTGTAGAATATGTTGCACAGATTGCAAGAGGTTATCAATAGACATAGCGCTCACTTGCAGTGCTAGGTAGTCTGCTGTCCGATGATCTAGCCTACGAAGGGCAGTGGTAATAGGCGCTAATTCTTCACGAAGTGCTTTGGCCTTGGTTGCAATAATGCCTGTGCGGTCCAATAGTGAAACCTCTTTTTCTAATTGATGGCTAAGCTTGGCTATCTGCATAAAGCTTTCTCGCTCTATTTGTCGGAGAGACTTAAAAAGGCTGTTCTTGGATACAGACGCCGCTAGGAGCTGATTACTGGTCTCCTCGTGGTCAATGTTGAGGCATTTGACATCTGTAAGCAGAGCGTTATGAGTTGTTGCCAGCTGCATGTAAGCTTTTTTGTGCTTCAGTAAAACATAAAAAGCAATGAAAAAGCTAGACAAAAGGGGTAGGAAATAGGCCAATCTGAGCAAAAGTTCAGAAGCACTGTAAGGCAAAGGAATAACGCCAGCACAGAGGTAAAAGGTACTTATTCCCACAGCAATGCTAGTCAAGGTCAAGATTAACAGAAGCGACCAAGAAATGAGTAGGGCAGCCATGATTAAACTGAACATGAAAACCATGATTTGCACCGGATGAAAGCCACTTAATAAAATCAATATTGTACCTACTGAGAAAAGTAGGTACCCTAGACTTATTGGCCAGACAAAAGCCATTATGTACTGCTTCTTCAAGGCCATGGGCCAGGCGGGATAAGTCAAGAAGACCATAGCAGCAATGGACACAGAGTAGTTCAGAAAGGTGTAGAGGATTGGATAAGTCCCTACCACAGTTTCTGGAAGCACAAAAAACGAAAAGTAGGTAGCCCCCAATACATATAAGCCCAATAACACATAAGCTTTTTCTTGGGTAGGGAGGTTCTTTTTGAGATAGAAGTAAAGATGAGGCTTCCTGAGAGTAGCAAAGAAGGCTTGCCAAGCCTCTTGTCGCGCCTTCTGGGCGATACGTATTGTCTGCTTATCTCGGATACTCACCCAGCCTCCAGGTTCTTCTAGAAGGTAGTGACTGCCCACAAAACCCACGATATTGGCGAGTATACCAGGCACGATGCTGTTAGCAATGCCAAAGTAATAGCTCCACAGGACCACGGTGATCAACCCAGCTGCCATACTGATGAGAACTGCTCTAGTCGTGCTACGAAAGCCCAGAATAGCCATAATCATAGGCACTGCATAGACAGTCACATAAAGACTGCTAGAGCCTACAAGGAGTTTGAGCGAGTCTTGATCACCCAAAAAAGATATTAGTAGAGCAGTAAAGCCCATAACACATGAAAACACCTTAGCAGTGCTTAAAGAGGGATGGCTTGGGCTAACTAAGGGTCCGACTATGTCGTTGGCAAATAGGACTGCGCAGGTGTTCAGACACGAGTCAGCAGTAGACATAGCAACTGCCATTACACCTACGCCTAGCAGTCCTTTTAGCCCTACATAGGTGTGGTGGCTGACCATATAAGAAATTACTTGTCCACGCGCTAAGCCAGGCCTATCAGTAAGTAGTAATACACTCACCCATGCTATCAGTAACAAGACGAGCAAAAAACACGCTGCCGAATAAGCAAATGCTTGTCTGATCTGTCTGTCATCTCTGGCCATAGCTATCCGCTGGAATATCTCAGGTGCATATAGGCCAGGAATTGCATAGTAGAAGAAAAGCCCTAGCATGGGTGTAAACTCAAAATTAAAGCTTAACAATTCTCTAACGTCAAATGCAGGATGGGTGGTCAGTGTAATAACAACGTGGGTAGGATCTTGTAGATTGTTCCAGATGGCTAAAGTTAAGATGGGGAGAATAGTGCCACAGGCAAAAAACTGAAAGACATCGGTAAGGGTGACTGCCCGAATGCCTCCTAATACTGAGTAAGCAATGACAACGCTGGCAGCAAGAAAAGTAGTAGTAGCGCTTTCTACACCTAAAAATATAGGAAGCATTTTAGACATGACCTTGAACTGAAGGACTGTCAGTCCCACTCTCCCAAAGATACCACTGAGAGCAGAGATGATTCGTACTTTCTTCCCGTACATACCTCCCATGGCTTCAGCCACCGAAGTATAGTTTAGAAATTCGGTCATACGTGTGGCCAGTAGGCCAGTGATCATCATGCCGATAGGCTGTCCCAAACGGGCTAAAATGTAGTACATTCCATGGATGTAAATATTCTCACAGTCAAGGAGTGGGCTACCACCGAACATCCAAGTCGCCACGATGGTGGCTACGAGGGCAGCTGTAGAGAAATTCTTGCCACCTAAAGCATAATCTCTGAGGTCGGTTACTGAGTGGCTCAATCTGAGCCCTAAAATGAGATTAAGAAGAAGAAAGGCTATGATAAGGCCTAGATCAATGTGTCGCGACAGATAGTCTATAAGCATGGAATTTCAGGGCTTGATCATGTGATATTGCCAGGATGAATATAGTCAAGGTAAATGGTGCTTTTCATTCACTCTTTTTAAACATTTTTTTGCTTTACGGCTTATTTTCATTCAGTGTAGACAGGGAGTGTGCACTTTTTCTATAAGGCATTGCAACTTTCTCACCAGCTGGGCTTCACAAATTATCAGCATGTGAGCATGCTTCGTAAGTCCTGAGTAGCCCACTTAGGATATTGCAAAAGACGCAGAGTAGTAATAAGTGAAAGATCCTTCCGATTTAGATAGTTACATTGTCTACCCATGCCCCTATCCTAGGCACTCAACACTGGATTCGTCTTGATTCAACGTTTCCATGCACAACTGTTTCAGCTCTAAGGCCGTCTCTGTAAGCGCTAGCCTCTCTGCCAAAGGGACAAGGAACAGAAGTGTTTCTTCAGCAAGTCTAAACTGGTCCTCATAAGAAGTTGATTTGATTGTACGCATAGTATGCATTCTATCAGCTAGCACTATATAAAGGACACGAGGGTCGCGCACCTCCAGGAGATGCTGAATATTTTCAGCTGCAGAGTACTTTATTGTGTAAAATTTGTCTTTATTGTTGTAAAACTCCCTCAGGCCAGCTGTGAGTTGTATCACTTCGTCATCGTAGCGTATTTCTATGTGCTCCGGTAGTAGTTGCTTGCCTTTTATTGCCTCATAAAACAATGCGCCTAATAGGGTTGCTTCTTCTGTATTGTAGTCTAGTGCGATGTGTGCCACCGCCAGAGAGGACAAATAAAACGACTGCTCTAGTTTATTCTTGGCCAAGCCATGGTACACTTTAATGGTCTCTACAGCTTGACGAACCCGCTGCATGTCGGCTGTTGTTCGCTCTGCCACTGCTATCAAGAATCTTTGCTCTTGCTCTTGAGCTCCTGGACAAGTATCATCCGCCCGCATGAGTTGAATCGCTAACTTCATCTCTCTGTCCTCCATATCTTTGGGACGCACTGCCCTGAGTGCTAAAGGTATGATGTACTGGAGAGTACAAGCATCAGTCTGTATTGATGTGTAGCTATACCCATAGTGAGCGTCCACAATGCGTTTGTTTTTGACTAATGGTAATTCTTGCGTCGCTGTGGGAGCTGAAAGCGTGCTAGTATCCATGTAGATCGTGTAGACCTGCTCCCAGTTAGGAAGCATCTCTCCTGTAGTGATGATAAACTGCAAAGCAGGCAGCTGGTGAATACGATCTTTCTTTATGGAGTCTAGCAAGTAGTAAAGTTGGGTGTCTTTCACACCTATGCGTACAGGCGCTTCATCGCCCTGAATCATTCGCAATAATGACACACTTCCTACAAGTACTGTTACAATCTGGACCACATCACACTGTAGCGTCTTTTGCCGATCTGCTGGCTCAAAGTAGACATGCTGTGCCAAGTCTTTTGCGTATGGCGCATCTTGTACTGCTTGCAAGAGACGATCGACCGAGATGGTGCTCACCTTGAGGGCCATATAGTCTGCTGCCCGATGATCCAATCTGCTGAGTTGAGTAGTGATAGGAGCTAACTCCTCACGGAGTGCTCTTGCCTTCGTAGCAATAGCTTCTGTATGATCCATACGCTGCGTCTCTTCTTCTAGTTGTCTACTGAGCTGTGCCAACTTTCTAAAGTTGACCAACTCTATCTGTCGGAAAGCTTTGAAGAACCTGGTCTTATCCATGGAGGCGACCAAAAGATCGCTAGTGATTTCCTTGTTAGTGATGTTAAGGCGCTTAAGGTCTGTAGATAAACTGTCGTTGGTTATTTCTAACTGAACATAGGCTCTTTTATACTTGAGGAGGACATAAAAGGAGAAGAAAAAGCTGGAAAAAATGGGCAGGAAATATGCTATCTGAGCAACAGTTCAGAAGTGCTACAAGGCAAAGGAACAACGTCAGTACAGAGGTAAAAGGTGCTTATGCCTATGGCAATGCTAATCAAGCTCAAAATTAACAGAAATGACCAATAAATGAGTAGCGCAGCCATGATTAAACTGAACGAGAACACCATGATTTGCACTGGGTGAAAACCACTCAGCAAGATCAGCATTGTACCCACTGAGAAAAGTAGATGTCCTAGACAGTGTCGTCAGGAGAGGCCTAGCCATAAAGCTAGACATCTGATTTGAATAGCAGCCAGAAATGAGCTACCTCTCTTTGCATAACGCGTACATATCCCGCGCCAACGCTTCAGATACAAAAACGTGTTCTCTATCACATGACGTAGCTGATACACTTCTCGGTTGTAACTACGCTCTACTTTTCTATGCTTCCTACTCGGTATCACACATTGCCTATTCTTTGACTTCACCTCTTTGACTACTTGCTCTGTGTCATAGCCCCTATCTGCTATCACCCCCTCTGCTGGCAAGTCTTTGAGCAGCTCAACACCTTGCTTACAATCTGCCTCGGTACCTGCTGTAATAATGGCTCTGAGCGGCATACCAGACGCATCCACGGCCAAATGTAGTTTTGTATTGAGCCCCCTTTTGTGCGATTCATCGCCTCATTTCCGCCCACTGCTCCCGTCCCATGGGGATGCACTTTTATATGACTCGCATCGATCATCAGCCATGTGTAGTCTGGTTCTTCTGAAAGTAGTTCCAAAAGCTTCTCCCATGTTCCATTATCGCGCCATCGACAAAAGCGTCGGTTCGTATTATTCCACTCGCCGTAATGAGGAGGCAAGTCCCGCCATGGGGCTCCTGTTCGTAATATCCAGAACACGGCGTTAATAAATTGTCTATTGTCTTTAGCTACCCCTCCCCAAGCGCCAGCTCTTCCAGGCAAATGAGGGGCAAGTTTGTTCCATACTTCATCGGAAATATCGTGTCGTTGATAGGCAGGTTGTTTCAGCATTTTTTGCCTTAAGATAATATCTTATGTCGACACTACCTAGGCCTATCGGCCAGACAACGGCCATGAGACGTTTGTTTTTCAAGACCGCTGGCCAGGCAGGATAGGTCAAGAAGACCATAGCAGCAGTGGACACAGAGTAGCTCAGAAAGGTGTGGAGCATTGGATAAGTTCCTACCACCGTTTCTGGAAGCATGAAAAATGAAAGATAGGTAGCCCCTAATCCGTATAATCCAAGCAGCGCATAAGTTTTCTCTTCAGCAGGCAGGTTACTTTTGAGATAAGTGTAGAGTTGAAAGTTTTTAAAAAATTTAGGTAGCATTTGCCACGCTACTTGCCGTGCTCTTTTTGCAGCAAGCAGTGGCTGCTTGTCCTTAATACCTACCCATCCTCCTTCCTCTCTCAGCAAGTAGTGACTCCCCATGAAGCCAGCAAGGTTGGCTAACATGCCGGGGGCAATACTACTGGTATTGTCAAAGTAAATACTCCACACAACTACTGTTATACATCCAGTTGCCATCCCTATGAGGACCGCTCTGGGTGTACTGCGAAACCCCAGTATGGCCACCAGCAGGGGGACTACATAAACAGGTATATAGAGACTCCCAAAGAACAAAGTAAGCGTTAAAAAATTGCTCTCCTTACCAAAAAAGGTCAGTGATAGAGCGGCCAACCCTATGATCAATGAGAAGATCCTAGCAGTGCTTACCAAGTTATTAGGTTGCTCAGTCAAGGGGGCCACAATGTCATTGGCAAACAAAACAGAGCAGGTATTCAGGTACGAGTCGGCCGTAGACATAGCCATAGCTATCACACCTATCCCTAGCAGTCCTCTTAGCCCTACGTAGGCATGGTGAAGTAGATAGAAAAATATTTGTCCAGGTGCTAAACCAGGCTTATCAGTAAGCAGTAAAATACTCATCCAGGCTATCAATAGAGAGATGAGCAACAAGATGCCTGCCGAGTAGGTGAGTGCTTTCCTAGCTTGTCTGGCATCCCTAGCCATCGCTATCCGTTGGAATAGAGCGGGCTCAAAGCCAGGAATAGCTAAGAAAAAGAACAAGGCCAGCGTAGCAGTGAATGGAGGATTCAAGCCTACTACTTCCTGGACATCAAACATCGAGTCGTGAGCCAGTGTAGCGTTAACTTGGGCAGGCTCTGGCAGATTGTTCCAAATAGTCAAGGCCAGGATAGGAAGAATGGCTCCTAAAGTGAAGAACTGAAGTACATCTGTAAAAGTGACTGCCCGAACCCCTCCTAGTGTCGAGTATACGATTACAATACCAGCAGCAGCAAGGAGCATTATTGTGTTGTCAGCCCCCCAAAGCATGGAGAGCAGCTGAGACATTACCTTGAACTGTATAACCACAAACCCCACTTTTCTCAAAATACCGCTGACTGCCGTAATGATTTGGACCGTTTTTCCATATAGATTCCCCATGGCTTCGGCCACAGAGACGTTGTTCAGAAACTCCCCCATGCGCACAGTTAACTGTCCCATGATGATCATGCCCACAGGCAGCCCCAAGTGTGCTATGAGATAGTACAGCCCATGCTCATAAGTATTCTCAAGGATCACGAACATAGAACTCCCTGACGCTGCTGTGGCCACTATAGTGGCCACTAAGGCCGCTGTAGAGAAATTTTTGCCTCCCAGCGCATATTCCCTAAAATCTTTCTCTAAGTATCTGTGGCTCAGTCCTACAATAAGATTGATGAAAAGAAAGGCAACAACAATGCCCACATCAATCCGTTGTACTAAATAATCCATTGGGAGATGCTTATGAAGTCTTCTAAACTAGGGTAATGATAAGGAAAATATAATAAAAGTGGTAGCGCCTACTCAATACGACAAAATTGCTTGCTGAGGCTGCAGTTGAGGAGGGGTGAGCCGCATTCCTGCACGCTGGTTGAGCTGCTGGATGAAGTAACCTGCCAAGTCAGCACAAAGTGCCTTTTCTGGTTCGTGCAGTAAGAAGTAAACTTTTTTTAGGCCTTTTGTTAGCCACTGTTGAAGCCGATCGACCCACGCATTGATCCGTGTGTAGTCTGTAGCATGTAGATTATTGCCTGTAAAACGAATAAATGCACAGTCCGTAGTTAAGGTTTGGTGTAGGACATCTCTTCTCCCCGCCACGTCAGTGATGGCTGCTACCATACCTCGCTCATGCAGATAAGCCCATAGCTCTTGTTGAGCTGTTGCATCACTGAACCAAGCTGGATGCCTGAACTCTACAGCTAAGGGAAATCCTTGAGGGATACCTGTTAGGAGCCTCTGCAGCGCTGACAGGCTGCTAGGCTGAAAGTAAGGAGGCAATTGCCAGAAAGTCATGCCCAGTGCCTCCTCAAAATGAAGCACAGCTTCTATAAATCTATCCAGCCGCTGTCGCTGCTCATCCAGCTTGTTTCTATGGCTAATGCTTTGAGAGACTTTGGGGCAGAACTGAAACCCGGGTGTAGTAGCGGCTTTCCATTTTTTTACCTGCTCTGCAGAAGGGATACTGTAAAAAGTAGCATTGAGCTCCACTGTATTGAACTGTCGACAGTAGATAGAAAGAAAATGCTTAGCAGGGGTGCCTTGAGGATATATCTTGCCCAAAAAGCTACGATCTGTCCATACCGAACAACCTACATAGATTTGAGGGGCTTGGGTGCGCACAGGTAACTTATTTAGCAAGGCTTGAGTAGCGGACGTATCTTCAGGCAGTGTCCACTTGACCTGAGATAGCGCATCAGCTTCTATCCGACCGAATTTCATAGCAATACGTTGTAGGTGAGCTCTATTTTTGTCTATGCATCAACATCGAGATTATTGATTTATTAGATGACTTGTCTACTAAGTGATCTTAAAACTGCTGCCAGAATATCGGACACGTTTTGCAATGGTTTCACATCTTCTTACTTTCAGAGGTGAGGTGATCTTGGTGTTGGTAATGCAGCTCATCTATCCATTCATCACAGCTGCAACCTAGCTATAACGGTGCAATTATGCCAAAAATAATTGGCAGAAGGCATTGGATTGGACAAAACGTGAGAAAAGACCTATCATTACACGGTTTTCTACCAAAGAGGAACTATGATAGAATTCACATAGTCCACTCTTCCAAACTAGTCAAACACAAAAACTTATGAGAAAACGAATGTTGCTAATTGCTACAATTGCTCTAGGAATGGCATTGCTCCTCGGAAGTTGTGCCAAACATCCTGCCAGCTCGAGCGACCAGTTGATCGTGGTATGTACTAAAAATTGGACCAGCTCAAAAGGAATCTTACAACGATTCGACAGAAGTCCACGAGGGAATTGGGAACCTGCAGGGGAGATCGTCCCTGCGCGTATAGGAAGAAACGGAATGGGGTGGGGAGTAGGTTTGCGCCAGCCCGATGCTGATACTAACCCTCAGAAGAGAGAAGGTGACCTAAAAACGCCTGCAGGTCTATTCTGGGTGAGTGCTGTCTTTGGTAAAGACCCTGAATACAAGGAGAAATGTAAAATGCCTTTCATCCATGTAGGGCCGAACACCGAGGCTGTCGATGATCCTAAGTCTCGTTACTACAACCAGATTGTGAATGCCGACCTAGTAGAAGAAAAAGACTGGGACTCTTCAGAAAAGATGTATGAAATCAGCCTCTATGATGTAGGTATGGTCGTCAACCACAACTCACCCGTACAAGACTCTAATGCAGGTTCTTGTATTTTCATCCACGAATGGCGCGCCCCGCACAAGCCTACTACTGGTTGTGTAGCTCTTGCCGCAGATAACCTAAGAGAATTGGCTGAATGGCTGGACATCAAGAAAGAGCCTACCATTGTCATCCTGCCTATGCAAACATACAGAGACTATATGCTAAGATGGTCTCTGCACCGTCCTATGCCCTTTGGTGAGTGCTTAGCGCCTACAGAGTGAATCTCTCTTTTCTCTGTTGCTGGTAGGCAATCAACTAGCAGAAGTATCCAAGCCAGTCAAATCAAAACTATCCAAGAATGCCGTGGTGAAATGGCCAGTGCGGAACCGTTCTTCATCCATGAGGCGGCGATGAAAAGGAAGTGTAGTTGAGATGCCTTCGATGACAAACTCTGTTAGGGCACTTTTCATCCTAGCAATGGCTTCTCTCCTGAAAGGGGCCCAAGCAATAAGCTTAGCAACCATGGCATCGTAGTGAGGGGGCACTGTATAGCCAGCATAGAGGTGCGTATCAACCCGGACGCCCAAGCCCCCAGGCAAGTGGAGATGCGTCACTTTACCAGGACTAGGCCTAAAGTCTTTACTAGGATCCTCTGCATTGATCCTACATTCAATGGCATGCCCGTTAGGGTAATAATTCTTGCCACTGATTTTTTCGCCAGCAGCCAGGCGAATTTGTTCTTTGATCAAATCAAAGTCTGTCACTTCTTCTGTCACTGGATGCTCCACTTGGATGCGGGTATTCATCTCCATGAAGTAAAAGTTATGGTGCTTGTCCACCAAAAACTCGACCGTGCCTACCCCTTCATAGCCAATAAATTGAGCGCCTTGAATGGCAGCTTGTCCCATTTTTTCGCGCAGCTGCTGCGTAATAAACGGAGAAGGAGTCTCTTCCACCAGCTTTTGATGCCTACGCTGAATGGAGCAATCCCGCTCTGAGAAGTGACAGACATTGCCTGAAGAGTCGCCTGCAATTTGAATCTCTATATGTCTGGGTTCCTCAATGAGCTTTTCTAAATAGAGGCCGCCATTGCCAAAAGCAGCTTGGGCTTCTCGCTGCGCCTCTTGCCAAGCTTGAGCAAATGCCGAAGCTTCTTGGACTACTTTCATGCCTTTGCCGCCACCGCCTGCTGTGGCTTTGAGCATCACAGGAAAGCCTAAGTCACGGGCTAGCGCTAGGCCTTCTTCTACAGAACGCAATAACCCTGGGGAGCCAGGAATAGTCGGTACGCCTGCCTGTTGCATGGTATCTTTGGCCGTGGCCTTGTCGCCCATCTTACTAATGGACTGGGGAGATGGGCCAATAAACTTGATGCCATACTCTTCGCACACACTGGCAAAAGCGGCATTTTCAGACAAAAACCCATAGCCAGGATGGATGGCACTGGCATTGGTGAGCTCAGCTGCAGCCATGAGTTGGGGGATGTTGAGATAAGACTTACTACTCGGAGCAGGACCAATGCACACCGCTTCGTCAGCAAAACGCACGTGTAAGCTGTCTTTGTCTGCGGAGGAGTGTACTGCCACGGTAGAGATGCCCATCTCTCGGCAGGCTCTGATAATACGCAAGGCGATTTCACCTCGGTTGGCAATGAGTATTTTCTTGAACAAAATTTAGGGCAATGGTTTATTGGCTTATTAGATCATTTGTTTACTAGCTCATTGGGCGCTATGAGGAACAGTGCCTGGTCGTACTCTACTGGAGAGGCATCCTCTGCAAGTACTTTAACAAGGGTACCAGAAACGTCTGCTTCAATCTCATTGAAGAGCTTCATGGCTTCGATGATGCATAGTTTCTGCCCTTTCTGCACTTGATCACCTACCTGAACAAAGGGAGAGGCCTCTGGATTAGAGGATCGGTAAAAAGTACCTACCATAGGAGCTTTCACCTCAATGTGATGACTATCAGTCAGTGTGTCAGCAGCAACAGGGAGGACAGGGCTGGCCACTGTAGGCGTAGAAGCGCTTGCCACTTCTGGAGCAATGTGCTGCACCACAGGGGCGTTTCTCTTAACAGATAGCTTGATCTGGTCTGTTTCTATATTGACCTCTTCTAGGCCAGAATGGGCAATGAAGTCGATCAAGCCTTCAATCTCTTTTATTTTCATAGCTTACTTTTTCATGCGTTCTGTATAGGCCCCTGTTCTGGTATCGATCTTGAGCAAATCCTCGTTGTTGATGAACAAGGGGACCTGAATCTGTACGCCTGTTTCTAATGTGGCAGGCTTGAGCGCCTTAGTGGCTGTATCTCCCTTAAAGCCTGGCTCTGTATACACCACTTGGAGTGCTACAAAAGGAGGTAGTTCACAACTGAGCGGCTTAGCAGTTTCTTTTTCTTGATGGAAGAGAATATCTACTTCTTGGCCTTCCTTAAGCAACTGGGGCGCACCAATGAACGCCTCTGCTAGCGTAAGCTGCTCAAAAGAAGCCGTATCCATGAAGTGATAGTCTGTGTTGTCTTTGTAGAGAAACTGATGAGGCCTGCGTTCTACCCTTGCTGTCTCCACTTTTACACCAGCATTAAAGGTATTATCAATGACTTTGCCTGTAGTGAGGCTCTTGAGCTTGGTCCTAACAAAAGCACCTCCCTTCCCGGGTTTTACGTGCTGGAACTCAACAATGGTGTAAAGGTCGTTGTTGAATTGAAGGCACAGTCCGTTGCGAAAGTCACTTGTAGTAGCCATGAGCGGTATTTGTAGGTTGCTTTGGATAGACTAAAATAGGCCTCTTTGGTTGACAAGGTCCACAAAGATGGACCAAAGCAAGAGTTTACGCAAAAAATTCCATGCCTTTCCAGGCACAAGCGGTATAGACTGTTGTAGGTATCTTCGTGCGTGCTGGTAAGATGGGACTGTGTTTGACAACCTAGCTTTTGGAAGATTGATCAGTCTGAAAGAACAATACCACAGTGGCTCCAATGAAGAGTACCATTGAATAAGGGCAACTATAATGCAATGGCCTCGAACCGATCACAAAATCATGCGCTGATAACAGCCTTTCTTGCCTTTGTGCATAAGCAACAGCTCTTGCCTCAACAAGGAGCTACGTTGCTGGCCGTGAGTGGAGGCGTAGACTCTGTGGTGATGAGCACGCTCTTTCACCAAGCGCAGCTCCCTTTTGCTATAGCCCACTGCAACTTTGGCCTGCGCGGAGCTGCTTCAGACCAAGACGAAGCATGGGTACGGGCATTGGCACAGCAATATGAAGTGTGCTTTTACACCCGATCCTTTGATGTAGCTACTTATGCACAAGAAAATGGAGTCTCCGTTCAGATGGCGGCTCGCACTTTGCGCTATGCGTGGTTTGAAGCACTCTGTAAAGAGCATGGCTTTGAAAAAGTGGCCACCGCCCACCATCACAATGATCGGCTAGAGACTGTACTACTCAATCTTACCAAAGGGACAGGAATTGCTGGACTACATGGCATCTTGCCTGTGCAAGGTAGGTGCATCAGGCCCTTGGTTTTTGCCCATAAGGAGGAGATTTTGGCGTATGCCCAAGCCCAGAAGCTCACTTGGCGCGAGGACAGCTCAAACGCAAAAGACACCTACCAAAGAAACTTGATTAGAAACCAAGTGGTGCCCATCCTCAAACAGATCAATCCCAACCTGGAGGCTACTTCTAGCCTGACAGTAGAACGATTGCACCAGACAGAAGCTATTTTTGATGAGCAGGTGACCGCCGTTGGGCGACAAATACTACGCCAACAAGGTGATGTTCATTACGTGGCTATCCATGAAGTACAGGACAAAGTCTGGGCACCTGTTGTATTGCATGCGTTGCTCCAGCCTTGGGGCTTCAATTTTATACAGCTCAAAGCACTACTGGCCCATAAGCACGCTAGCGGTACGATGATCCAGTCAGCTAGCCATCAACTCCATGTTGACCGAGACCAATGGATCATTACGCCCTGCACGCAGCCAGCCTCTGCTACCTACTCTATCGATGAAGCTACTCAGCTACTATCTGTACCTTCTTACGTACTACAGTGCGCATGTGTGCCCCGTTCGCAGTATAGCCTGGTGGCTGACAAGGCCATAGCAGCCCTAGACCAGGCCTCACTGCGGTTTCCGCTAGCAGTGCGCCCATGGCAGCCAGGTGATGCTTTTTACCCCTTAGGCATGCAACACCGCAAAAAAGTGAGCGATTTTTTGATCGATAGCAAAGTTCCAGTCCCCATGAAAGCCCAAGTGCTGGTAGTCACCTCTGCTCACCAGATCGTGTGGGTAGTAGGACATAGAATCGATGACCGCTTTAAGCTTACGGACAGCACGCAGCAGGTGTATGAATTACGGCTCAAAACAGCAAAAGTATAGCCACACAAAGGGATGGGCATTGAAGAAAAATCGAGCCAGTTAAGAAATGTACCTAATGTTTCACTAACATTTTAAAACTCACCTTAGGCAGTTCCTCACAATGCACATAAGGGGGTAATACAAGCCCTACATAGTGTGCTCCATCTAAAGACAAGACTCTTTTGTGGGCTACTTTTCAAGCAGGTAAGAGTAAAAGAGCCTCTTTTAGTCTTTCTCGAGCTCTTCTTGACTCAGCCCTGTGGCCTTCTATGTTACGTCTATGCCTAGATGAAGATTCAAGGGCTTTAGAGAGAGCGTCGGCGTAGAGTTGTTTGCCTTTCGTCCCTATCAGGAAGGTGTCGTAGGGGTGCGGGTGTCTCAGTCTATTTCTTGTTGAATGTCTTTGTCTAAGTAAATGGTCAGCGACTCTTTGACTAGCTCAAAGTCCTGCATAAGGTCTTTAAAGCAGCAGTCGTGAGGCTAGTCTCTTTTGCGCATTCGACCAACTTAAGGCCTGTTATTCTTTAAGTTGAGTACGGACAGCATTCACTACCTCTCTCTATCTCGCTGTAATGAACCTTGTTTATAACGCCAATTCGTCCTTGTTTTATAGTATCGCCAGAAGTGTTCTTAGGGCTAAAGAAATATCCATAAACAAAGGAAAAAATCGCCAAGTAATACAATGTCCTCAACAAACGAAAAGGCTCTCCATCACTCCACAGTTACAGACTTCGCCAAATTCCTAGGCTGGTCCACGTTGCAGCCACGAAGCACAGCCATGTGGTAGGAGAGCAGCTGCAGAGGAATGACCGCTACCAGAGGGGTGAGCGCTTCGTGCACAGCAGGTATCTCCAAAACATAGTCAGCCAACCGAGCGGCAGTGGTGTCGCCTTGGGTCACGACAGCAATGATTTTGCCCCCTCGGGCTTTTACTTCTTCCATATTAGAGATGATCTTGTCGTAAGACCTGTCTTGTGTGGCAATAAACACTACTGGCATGGCCTCATCGATCAGAGCAATAGGGCCGTGTTTCATCTCTGCCGCAGGATAACCTTCAGCATGGATGTACGAGAGCTCTTTGAGTTTAAGTGCTCCTTCTAGCGCTACAGGGAAATTGTAGCCTCGACCCAGATACAGGAAGTTAGTTGCCTCTTGAAACACCTGAGCAATGTATGCTACTTGCGCATGCTGCTGCAAAACCGTGGCCACAATGTCGGGAATGGCTGCCAAAGCGCGTAAAAGCTCCTGAAACAGGGGGGCGGAGATAGTTGCTCGTTGGCGGGCCAACTCTAGGGCTAGCATCATAAGCACCGTCAGCTGGGCAGTGAACGCTTTAGTGCTGGCCACCCCAATCTCAGGTCCCGCATGCGTATAGATGCCTGCGTGCGTTGTCCTAGCAATAGAAGATTCTACCACATTGCAGATGCCCAGAATTAGGGCTCCTTGTGCTTGGGCCAGCTCAATGGCTGCGCGCGTATCTGCAGTTTCTCCCGACTGAGAAATAGCTATTACCACATCTCCTGGCTCAATAATGGGGTTTCTGTAGCGAAACTCTGAGGCATACTCTACCTCTACAGGAATTCTGCAAAAGTCCTCTAAAAAGTACTCAGCCACCAAACCAGCATGCCACGAGGTGCCACAGGCTACGATAGTCATCTTACGGGCTTGGGCCAGCTGCTCCATGTACTGACCAATGCCGCCTAGCACTAGTCTTGTATGGGTTGCATCCAGCCGCCCCCGCATGCAGTCACGAATAGACTGAGGCTGCTCAAAGATTTCCTTGAGCATAAAGTGTTCGAAGCCTCCTTTTTCTATCGTTGTCAGGGACAAATCTAGCTGCTGGATGTAAGGCGTGAGTAAGACATCCTGCCTATCCTTCATAAAAAGCTGGTTGTCTTGGATAATCGCCATTTCATGGTCATTCAGAAAGATGACCTGGTTGGTGTATTCTACAATGGGGGTAGCATCTGAGGCGACAAAAAACTCGTCTTTGCCCACGCCAATGACCATAGGGCTCCCTTTTCTAGCCACTATAAGGGTATTGGGCAAATCTTCAGATAGAATCACCAAGGCATAGGCACCCACCACTTGGGTAAGGGCTTGCCTGACAGCCTCTTCTAAAGTGCAGTGGTTATGCTGCTGTACCTCTTCGATCAAATGGGCCACCACTTCAGTATCTGTCTCGCTCTGAAAGGTATGGCCTTTGCTCAGCAGGTCTTGTCGAAGCGTATTGTAGTTTTCAATAATCCCATTGTGCACCACTGCTAGCTTGCCTGAGGCAGACAGCTGAGGATGGGCATTTTCATTGTTAGGAGCGCCGTGCGTAGCCCAGCGGGTGTGACCCATGCCTACACAGCCCTTAAGAGGTTGGTCCTGGACCCAAGCTTCTAGGGCACTGACTTTACCCACTTGTTTATACACTTTGAGCTCTTGGTCCAAAAGCGCTATGCCTGTGCTGTCATAACCTCTGTACTCTAGCCGTTTAAGGCCTTTGAGCAGGACAGGGTAGCTTTCTCGGTGTCCTATGTAAGCAATGATACCGCACATGGTCGAAGATAGATTGAGACTATTTGCATGATGGAGTGCTTTCGCGCTTGGGGGGCAACGCCAGCTTCTGTCCTCAAAAACAGCCTATTTTAAAAGTTGAGCAGCGTGTTGAGGGGTATTTTATAGTCAGCTCTTTCTGAGCAAGGTACGATATCTTTACTCATTGATCATTAATAACTACTTGTTGGGGCCATTGATACCTAATAACTAGACTGGGTCGTCAATTAACTCACTCTCCTTACACAGACCCGCTCAATTCGCCTATTCTGTTCTGTTGAGCTGCAAGCGCAGCACGCTGCGCAGCTCTTCCCTTCCTGTCATGTTGAGCAAAGCGAAACATCTCTGCGAGGCCCGCTACGCAACGACCCTTCACCTGCGTTCAGGGCGATAGAGACGAAGGAGGTGGTGGAGAATGTCCTAGCCCTGGGGCTAGGGGTGGTTGATTTGCCCTCCATTGAGTTGCCGATCAATTATTCAACTGGCCTATAGACTCCAAATTAAAGTAACAGCTGTCTAAATGACGACACCACCTAAAACCGCCTATAGATCGTTTTTATTTCGCAATCACAGGCATGATTAGCAGCAGTAGGTCTTCGTCTTTATCTTGTTCTTGGGGAAGCAGGAGACATGCCTTGCTAGGGGCTGAAAAGTGAAGTTCAGCTTCTTCTGTAGGCAGATTACTCAACATTTCAATCAGAAACTTGGCATTAAAACAAATCTCTAGGTCATCGCCTTCATACACACAACTCAGCTGTTCGCTGGCTTCATTAGAGAAGTCAAAGTCTTCTGCAAGAATCTGGAGCGAATTACCTGTCATGCTTAATTTAACCTGGTGGGTGGTTTTGTTGGCATAAATAGCAATACGCCTGAGGGAGCTCAATAAACTCATACGATTGATCTTGAGCTTATTAGGATTGCTAAGAGGAATCACTTGCTCATAATCAGGATAACGCTCATCAATCAGCCGAGAAATCATGCTGATAGTGCCTAGCTTAAAGTAGACATTGTTGTCGTTGAAAGCGACATGAACTGTTTGGTCTTCATTGGGGAGTAAGGCATTGAGCAGCGTCAGGGCCTTGCGTGGCACAATAAAAGGGCGTTGTGTAGCCACTCCCACATCAGACCGAATGTAGCGGACCAACCTATGCCCGTCAGTAGCCACAAAGGTGGTCCCACCTTCTCTGAAATCCATGTGAACACCATTCATAGCAGGCCTTAGTTCGTCACTGCTCGTAGCAATGATGGCCTGGTTAATTGCCTTTTTCAGCACCTTGGCAGCCATGTTGACAGCAACACCCTCTTGCACCATCTTGAGCTGAGGAAAATCCGTAGCATTTTCGCCTGCCAGTCGATAACGCCCATTGGCTGAACTGATTGCTACGCTATAGGTGTCTAGGTCGACCGAAAAGGTAACGGGCTGTTCCGGCAAGTTCCGCAAGGTTTCCAGCAACATCCGAGCTGGTAGAGCAATACTGGCCTTTTCTTTAGCTTCCACTGCCAGTGTGGTAGTCATGGAAGTTTGTAAGTCTGAGGCCGTGACAGTAAGCTGCTGGGCATCAAGCTCAAACAAGAAGTTTTCTAGAATGGGAACAACAGGATTGTTGACAATAACGCCACTGATGGCAGCTAGCTGCTTAGACAAAGCAGAAGAGGATACGATAAACTTCATGGATACTAAGTTTTATTACAACCAGCCATGAATCTAGGCATAAAAGTTCAGAGTAACTATGGAGATGATTTTATTTAGCGACTAGCCTATGTGATTACTAGGATAAGAAAGAAAGATTTGCTGACTACAAGCTGACCGCTACCCCTAGGCTACCAACTAGCTTTGGTAACGCCTGGGATTTTTCCTTCTGAAGCCCAATCTCTAAAGGTTACCCTAGAGATGCCGAATTTTCGCATATAGCCCTTGGGCCTGCCTGTTGCTTTACAACGGTTGTGTAGCCGCACGGGCGAAGCGCTTTTGGGCAATTTGTCCAAGGCTTCGTAATCGCCTTTGGCTTTGAGTTCTGCTCGCTTGGCAGCATACCTAGCCACAAGCTTCTGACGTTTTAGTTCTCTTACTTTGACTGCTTCTCGCGCCATGACTTATTTGTTTATTGATTGATTTGTTAAGCTATTTTGATTATCTACTTACTGAAGGAGCGCTTAGGCAAAGGTTCTATTGATAACTCATAGCTCATAAAAAGGCATTCCTAAAGCTTTAAGCAGCTGATAAGCAGCCTGGGTGTCTAAGGTGTTAGTGACGAAAGTAATGTTCATGCCTGCCAGGCGGCTGACCTTGTCAATGCTAATTTCAGGAAAGATGACTTGCTCTCTGATACCCAGGTTATAGTTGGCGTGGCGGTCGAACCCTTTAGGGCTAATCCCTTTAAAGCCTCTCTCGCGTGGTAAAGCTAAGGTAATCAGTCGGTCTAAGAATTCATACATCTTGTCGCCTCGTAGGGTGACAATGGCACCAATAGGCATCCCTTCTCTGAGCTTGAAGTTAGAGACAGCCTTCTTGGCTTTGGTTGGCATGGCCTTTTGGCCTGTGATAGTGCTAAGCTCTTCTATCGCTGTGTCGATCAATTTCTTATCGCTTACAGCGACGCCAATGCCCTGATTGATGCAAATCTTCTCTAGCTTAGGCACCTGCATCACGGATTTGTAGTGCAGTTGCTCCTTGAGCTGAGGGATAATCTCTTGCCTGTATTTTTCTTTAAGTCTCGGACTAGCCATTTTGTATCGTATTACCGGTCTTTTTCGAATAGCGTTCCAGCTTACCTGCTTCATTGCGCCTTCTGCCTATGCGCGTAGCCTGGCCTGTAGCAGGCTCAATAAGCATCAGGTTGCTGAGATGAATCGGCGCTTCTTTTTTTTCTATCCCTCCTTGTGGATTTTGCGTTGTAGGCTTTCTGTGGCGCGACACCAGGTTGGTATCTGCAACAATGGCGCGATAAGTCTTGGGCAATACCTTGAGGACTTGGCCTTGCTTGCCTTTGTGATTGCCTGAGAGCACTTTGACGGTGTCTCCTTTTCTAATGTGTAGCTTGGTGGTGCTATGGCTGTTCTTTCGCATCATTTACAATACTTCAGGGGCTAAGGATACAATTCTCATGAAACCTTCACGCAGCTCTCTCCCCACAGGACCAAAGATACGGGTTCCTTTAGGTTCGTCATTGCCTCCTAACAATACAGCTGCATTGTCTTCAAAACGAATGTAAGAGCCGTCTTTGCGGCGTACTTCTTTCTTGGTTCGGACGACAACGGCTTTGGAAACGGTCCCTTTTTTGATGTTGCCTGACGGATTGGCTGATTTGACACTGACGACAATTTTATCGCCTATGCTTGCATACTGCTTCCCTGTTCCTCCCAATACACGAATGCAAAGCACTTTTTTGGCACCACTATTGTCTGCTACGTTTAGTCTTGTTTCTTGCTGTATCATAGTTTTACTGTGCTCTTTCGAGGATTTGTACAAGTCTCCACCGTTTGTTCTTACTCAGCGGACGGGTTTCCATGATCTTGACCACGTCACCTGGATTGCATTCATTCTTTTCGTCGTGGGCCATGAACTTGGTGGACATACGGATGAATTTGCCATAAACAGGGTGTTTGACCTTGCGTTCTGCTAGGACGACAACGGTTTTATCTCCTTTGTTGCTGACTATTTTGCCAACTCTTTCTTTTCTACGATTTCTGAGCATTGCTAAGGTCTAGTTTTGAGATTTTAGAGCATTTTGTGCCGTTTTAAGCCGGGCAATGTGCTTCCTACTTTGTCGGATGCGCACAGGATTCTCAATAGGCGTAATGGCATGCGCGAACCGCAATTGACGGAGGTTCTCTAGTTCTGCTGTGAGCTTTTCTTGCCGCTCTTCTGGCGATAGGGCGTTGATTTCTGAATACTTCATGGACCTATTCGTTTACATAGTCTTGGCGTGTCACAAAGTTGACCTTGATAGGTAGCTTCTGGGCTGCTAGCCCCAAAGCTTTTTTGGCTATTGCATGGCTTACACCGTCAATTTCAAATAAAACTCTGCCTGGTTTCACCACAGCTGCCCAGTATTCTGGGGCTCCTTTTCCTTTTCCCATGCGCACTTCAGCGGGCTTTTTAGTGATGGGCTTGTCAGGGAAAATGCGAATCCAGACTTGGCCTTGTCGAGCCATAGCTCGGGTCATGGCAATACGGGCTGCTTCGATCTGCCTAGCAGTGAGCCACACTGGCTCAAGGGCTTTCAGGCCAAAGGTACCAAAGGACAAGGTACTTCCTCGCTGGGCCAAGCCTTTGATGCGCCCTTTCTGCATTTTTCTGTATTTGGTTCTTTTTGGCTGTAACACTGTTTTTTAGTTATCAGTTACTAGTTATCAATGTCGAGACTGCTGCAAAATCCCCCTAATAGTCTATTATCACCTTGAAAGTATACCTTACCAAGCCTAGAAGCAGTTTTTCAATCATTCAATCACAAAACCGCTCAATAATCTAATAGGTTCAATCTGTTGCCAGCCCCCAAAGAGGGTTTATGATGACCCTTTTCAAGGAAGAAACTCCCTTGAGAGTTCGTAATCCATGCAACAATACCATTGATAATTTACTTGGCTCTTGCTCTTCTCGGCAAACTTCGTCCAGGCTTGTTGGATTCTTTGGCTGCTAAGGCTGCGTTGGGCGATAGGTCGCGCTTTTCGTATACTTCGTTTTTGAAGATCCAAACCTTGACGCCTAAGATGCCGTAGATGGTATGGGCTCCTACAGAAGCGTAGTCAATGTCAGCCCGCAAGGTGTGCAAAGGAATACGTCCTTCTTTGTATTCTTCGCTTCGGGCAATCTCTGCGCCGCCGAGTCGGCCAGAAATCTTGACTTTGATGCCTTGAGCGCCTACCCGCATGGTAGCAGCAATGGCTTGCTTCATAGCTCTTCTGTAAGAGACTCTTGCTCTTAGCTGCTGGGCAATGGATTGTGCCACGAGCTTGGCATCTAGTTCAGGTCTTTTGATCTCTAAGATGTTGATCTGAACTTCTTTGCCAGTCAGCTTTTTGAGCTCTCCTTTAATCCTTTCTACTTCTGCCCCTCCCTTGCCAATGATCATGCCTGGTCTGGCCGTGTGAATGGTGATCGTTACTCTTTTGAGCGTACGCTCGATCACAATCCTCGAGATGCCTCCTTTGGCCATTCTGGCCTCCAGGTATTTTCTGATTTTTTCGTCTTCCATCAGCTTCTCGGCGAAGTCTTTTTTGGAAGCGAACCAATTAGAGTCCCACTCTCTGATGTAGCCGAGTCTCAGGCCAATAGGATTAACTTTCTGCCCCATCTGTGTTTTGTTCTGTTGTGTTGGTTTCGTTTTTAGCTGCTGCCAAGGCTGGTTTTTCTACCGTGCTATTCATACTGTCCAGCACCAGGGTGATATGACTGGCTCTTTTCCTGATTCGGTGGGCTCTGCCTTGAGGCGCGGGCTTGATGCGCTTAAGCATGCCTGCACTGTCTACCCATATGGCTTTGATGGCTAGGTCAGCTTCCTCTAGCGCTACATCTTCGTTTTTATGCTCCCAGTTAGAGACCGCCGAAAGGAGCAGCTTCTCTAGGTAAATAGCGCACTTCTTAGGGGCATGCTTGAGTAAAGCGAGCCCTTTCGTAGCGCTCACTCCCCTGATTTGATCAGCTACGAGCCGCACCTTGCGCGGAGAGATGGGTAAGTTGTTAAGTTTTGCTACTGCCTCCATGGCTATTTTCTCCCTTTGTTCTTTTTAGATATGTGTCCTTTAAAAGTTCGGGTGGGCGCTAGTTCCCCCAACTTGTGCCCTACCATGTCTTCAGTGACATGCACAGGGATGAACTTGTTGCCGTTGTGCACAGTAATAGTATGGCCCACAAAAGGGGGCGTGATTGTGGAGCCCCGTGACCAGGTCTTGATCTTTTCGTTTGTGCCTGACTCATTGGCCTTGTCGATCTTTTTTTGTAGGTGATGGGCTACATAAGGGCCTTTTTTAACAGATCTTGGCATTATTTCTTCCTTCTATTGATAATTAACTTTTGGGAGTATTTGTTCTTATTTCTTGTCCGTTGTCCTTTGGCATACACGCCTGTCCTTGACCTAGGGTGTCCTCCAGATGCTTTTCCTTCTCCTCCGCCCATGGGGTGGTCTACAGGGTTCATAGCTACCCCTCTGACGCGCGGCCTTCGGCCTAGCCATCGGCTTCGGCCGGCTTTTCCTAGGGTAGTATTCATGTGGTCGCTATTAGAGACCGTGCCTACTGTGGCCCAGCAAGTGCCGAGTACCATGCGGCGCTCGCCTGAAGGGAGCTTCAGCGTCACGTATTTGTCTGCCTTGGCCAGTAGCTGCGCGTAAGTGCCTGCTCCTCGAGCCATGGCGCCTCCTCGGCCTGGATGCAACTCTATGTTGTGCACAATCGTGCCTGCAGGCATGGCTTTCAGCGGTAATGCATTGCCTACTTCAGGAGCAATATCTTCGCCCGCCAGCACTTGGTCGCCTACCTTGAGTCCTTCGGGCGCTAATATATAGGCTTTTTCTCCATCTACATAGTAAAGCAGTGCAATGTAAGCCGTGCGCATAGGATCATATTCAATGGCTTTGACAATGCCAGGCACGTTGTACTTCCTTCTTTTGAAGTCAATCAGGCGCATGCGTCGCTTGTGCCCTCCCCCTCGGTAGCGCACAGTCATCTTACCGGTGTTGTTTCTGCCACCTGTGCGTTTGACAGGCACTAGAAGAGCCTTCTCAGGCTTCTTTTTGGTCAACCCTGAAAAGTCCGGCGCCGTGCGGAAGCGTTGGCCTGGAGTGGTTGGTCTTAGTTTTTTTATGCCCACGTTAGTTAGTTATTGGTTATCAATAAGACGCCCTGTAGTTATCAGTTATTAATGATTGGACCGTACTTGAGTAATTAGTTATCAAGTGCTCCGGTGCGAATGGTTGTTGTTCGATCGACCACTCCTCATTCAAAGAGAGTTAGCAACACTACGCAGCTATCTTTTTTTGTTCATTGCAGTTACATCAGCTACCAATCTTTTCTTATCACTAATAACTGATCACTATCTGTTAGTGTCCTATGGTCAGCTCCTCCTTTGATCACTGATCTCTAAGTAACTGATAACTGTCAAACGTTATTATAGAAATCAATCACCTCTCCTTCTTTGAGCGTTATCAGGGCTTTTTTGTAGGCAGGACGCTTGCCTTTGCTAACGCCTGTTTTGCTGTAACGTGTTTTTTGTTTGCCTGCATAGCGCAAGGTGTTGACGCTGACTACGCTGACGCCATAGGCAGCTTCTACTGCTTTTTTGATCTCAATCTTGTTGGCTTTTTTATCGACAATGAGCCCATAAACGCCTTTTTCATTGAGGGCAGATACTTTCTCGGTGACCAAGGGTTTTTTCAGGAGGCTCATGGTTAACGCAAATTTTGGTGGATACTGGCTAGGGCACTTTCACTGATGAGGAGCCGCTGGGCATGCAGCAAATCGTAGGTGTTGATCTGGTCAGCCACAGTTACTTGGGTGCCTGGAATGTTTCTGCTGGCCAATACAATGTTTTTGTCAACACCAGGAAGAATCAGTAGCGTTTTCTGGTGGGTGAGGGCCAGGCTGTTGAGGAGGTGGAGGTAATGCTTGGTTTTGGGGGCTTCTAGTGTAAAGTCAGCTAGGACGGTAATGTTTTTTTCTTGGGCTTTGTAGCTGAGGGTAGATTTTCGGGCCAGCTGCTTGACCTTTTTGTTGAGCTTAAAGCTATAGTTTCTCGGCCTAGGGCCAAATACACGTCCTCCACCTTTGAACAAAGGAGATTTGATGCTGCCTGCACGCGCGGTGCCCGTGCCTTTCTGCTTCTTAATTTTTCGAGTAGAACCCGTGATTTCACCTCTTTCTTTGGCTTTGTGGGTCCCTCGCCGCTGGTTGGCCAGGATGTGTTTGACATCCAAGTAGATGGCATGGTCATTGGGGGCAATGCCAAAGACTGCTTCAGCCAGCTGGGCTTTTCTCCCCGTATCTTCTCCTGTGTGTTGTAGTATGGGCAGTTCCATGATCTATTTCTCTAAAATAATGGGGGCATTTTTGGGTCCAGGAATGGAGCCATTGATGACAATAAGGTTTTTCTCAGGAATGATCTTGAGCACTTTGAGGTTGTCGACTTTAACGCGATGCCCGCCTGTTTGGCCTGCCATGCGCATGCCTTTGAAGACGCGGGCAGGATAGGAAGCGCCTCCAATAGACCCTGGTGCACGCTCTCGGTTGTGCTGGCCGTGGGTGCGTTCTCCTACTCCACTGAAACCATGGCGCTTAACAACACCCTGAAAGCCTTTTCCTTTGGCTGTGCCAATGGCATCTACAAATTCTCCTTCCTGAAAGAGGTCTTCTAGTCGAATCGTCTGTCCTAGCTTAAGTTCTTGATTAAGTGCTTGACCAAAGTTACTGAATTCTACAAGCTTCTTTTTGGGGGTAGTACCTGCTTTTTTGAAGTGACCTTGCAGGGATTGAGGCGTATTTTTTTCTTTTCGCTCGTCATAAGCTAGCTGCACAGCTTCGTACCCATCTGTGGCCGTTGTTTTGATTTGGGTAACGACACAAGGGCCTCCTTCTACTACGGTGCAGGGTGTGCTACGCCCTTCCTGGTCGTACAGCGTGGTCATGCCGATTTTTTTTCCAATAATTCCAAGCATCTCTGTTGTAGGAAAAGTGCCTTTCAAGGCGTTGTATTTATGTAGTTCTTGTAAAGAACGAGAGCATTGCAAAGCTAAGCAAATGTTGGGAGTATGCAAAAGGTGAGTAGGAAAATGCGTGCCTGCATAACTTAATCGGTTAGGTTTTAAGCAAGAATCGCCATGAACCTACGAGGCTTTCTGGCTAAGGGCAAGCTTGTAAAAGACCCAAGCATTGATCCATTCAAATCTTCCACCGCTAAATGATGGCATGACGATATGATTGGCTTATTAGATGAGTGAATGCTCTCCGACTATTCATGGCCCACACCGCTCTCAGACTTATCGATGGATCGTGCATCACTAGTAATCAGCATCAAACAGCTCAGCGTGGGTCAGATGGGCCCCGGTCTGTAGCTTCCATAGATTGGCATACAAGTAGTCTCGTGCTAGTAATGCTTCGTGTGTGCCTTGCTCAACGACTTCGCCATGATTCAGGACAAAAATATGGTCTGCATGCCTGATGGTAGAAAGCCGATGCGCAATGATGATCATCGTCCGACCTTGGCTGATTTTGGAAAGTGATTGCTGAATGGCAAACTCTGTTTCATTGTCTACGGCAGAAGTTGCCTCGTCTAGAATCAGGATCGCAGGCTGACGCACTAGAGCGCGGGCAATAGCTAGCCGCTGTTTTTGCCCTCCAGAAAGGGTCTGCCCTCGCTCACCCAGCCACGTGTCATAGCCTTGCGGAAGCCGAGAGATAAACTCATGGGCTGCTGCATTTTGCGCTGCTTGAACGATTTGTGCTTGCGTAACATCGGGCAAGGCATAGCCAATGTTGTCTGCTACAGTGCCCTCAAAGAGAAAGGACTCCTGGCTGACAAAGCCCAGCTGCCTCCTCAGTGCTGGCAGAGATAGCTCAGAGAGCGGCTGATTATCAAAAGAGACAGTTCCTGATGTGGGCGCATGAAAGCCTAAAAGCAGTTTAAGTAGTGTAGACTTTCCGGCACCTGTGGCCCCTACAAAAGCCACTGTCTGGCCTGGTAAGATCGTGAAGGAAAGCTCTTGCAGCGTAGGAGGATACTGTGCGTAAGCAAAACTGACCGAAGAAAAAGTAATTTTTCCTCTTATGGCAGGCGCATACGCAGGCGACACTTCTTCAGGAAGCTGGAAGAGTTGTAGCAGCCGCGTAGTAGAAGCCATCACGCGCTGAAAATTGAAGACAATGATGCCAATGTCTGTAAAAGGCCAGAGCAGCCGATGGGTCATCGTGATCAGCATGCTGTAAGTCCCTGCGTCCAACTTACCCTCCAAGGTCATCAGCCCACCATAAGTCAGTGTCACTAAATAGCCCAATACAATCACCAGACGCAATACAGGCGACATCAATGCCCCCCATTGAACAGTCTGAAAATTGGCTTCTTTATAGGCCTGGCTCACCTGGGCTATCTTCTGCACTTCTATTTCTTCCGCCACTAAACTTTTGGCCGTAAGAAGGCCGAGCAGACTATTGGTCAGGCTAGTGCTGAGTACACCTGCTTTTTCGCGTGCAGTCAAGTAAAGAGGGCCGATCTGGTTAGAAAAAAAGAAGACGCCATAAAGGAGGAGTGGAATCGGTAGCATGACAAACAGAGCAATCTTAGGAGAGAGTAGAAAAAAAACACCCCCCACAAACAGCACAGAGCAGACCAACTCGATAATCTTATCTACGCCCTCTTCAAAAAAGTGTTCTAGTTGATTGGTGTCTTCGTTGAGAATAGCCAGCAGATTGCCCGTTTTTTGTTGGGAGAAAGCTGCCATGGTGCTTCGCTGCACTCGCTCAAAAGCCTCCATACGGAAGCTGTGTAACACATCTTGGGCCAAGCGTCGCCACTTGATCGAGCACAGGTAGTCAAAAGTTGATTCTAAACTATATGACAGCAGGGTCATCACCCCCAAAAGAAGTAGCTGCGTTTTGAGTTCCTGAAAGCCGAGTCGAGCCAGCCAGGAATGCTCTTTTTCGACCACAATATTGATGGCTATCCCTAACAAAACCTCAGGCATCAGGTCAAAAAATGTATTGAGGAAAGAATACAGCGTGGCAGCTAGGTAGTCTCTGCGAAAGGGGCGTATGTAGTGCAATAGCTGAAAAAAAGTAGATTTAGTGTTGTTGGGCATGATCAACTTCCTTAGAACCAGACAAGGCTAGACAAAAGACGGTGCTGTAATTGCGAAAACGGACAACAAAATTACTACAAGAAGAGCCTTGAAGAAAGTGAAGACAAAGGGTACAGAAACACGTCGGTGACCTTTTTTCCCGTAATTTGGGACGCAGATGCTTTCCATCGACAACACAGCATGCGCGTTATGTCTATTCTCTTGAAAAAAACGGTTCCTTCAATGTTTGTTCGTGCATGCTGTAGCGCGTGTACGCTGACCATTTTGGCATTTTTAACGTACTCGTGTGCAAATATTATGATGCCTGAAGGAGGACCTAAAGATACTACCCCACCCAAAATCGTTAAGTCATTGCCTCTTCACGAAAGCACCCACTTCAAGGGCAAGACCCTTGAACTAGTCTTTGACAAAGAAGTGGATGTAGAAGACATCTACAACCGACTGATCGTGACACCCAAACTAAAAAAGCTAGAAAATAAGCCTAGCTATACATACAAAGTACGGGGCAATACAGTCATACTTACGCTGGAGAGCCCTTTGGAAGAGGAGACTACGTATACCTTTAACTTTAACGATGCGATTAAAGATATTACAGAAGGCAATGTGGCTGCATCGCCCGTGCTCACGTTCAGTACAGGTGCACAACTAGACGCCATGTATGTGACTGGCCGAGTGGAATACTTAATGACGCAACTACCTGTTCCCCAAGCCTTAGTAGCCCTTTACAAAGCTGAAGACGAAGAAGTCAATATTTTGAATGGTCCTCCTGACTATTTCATTACGGCAGACGAAGAAGGGCGCTTTACGCTGGACCACATTAAGCAAGGAAACTACCACATTTATGCCAGCAAAACCAAAGAGAGTCCATTGACAGTTGACCTAGGCACAGATGCATATGGTTTCTTAAAGGCGCCTATTGACTTAACTACAGCTCCTGCAGACGATATCTTGATTTCCATCCTACAGGCTGATGTACGGGAGTTCAAGCTCCAAAGCCAACAACCACAAGACCAGTATTTTGAGCTTAATTTTAGTAAACCTGTAGAAGAGTATAGCCTTGCGCTGGTGCGCAAATCCCAACGACGCAAAGAAATGCCTATGCTGTACAGTCATTTGGTGGAAGAAAAACAGACCATCAGAGTATACAATACGCTCGGGCTGCTGGAGGAAGACAGCCTAGAAGCCCAGCTGACCGCTACGGATGTGCTGGGCAGTGGGATTGAAGAAACTGTCACCGTTCGTTTTAAAGAAGGGCGGCGCCAAAAGAACCGTGCTTCTTACAAGTTTAGCCCTGCTTCTGGAGCAGCCATCAAGCCCCACTTTGTGGGTACTATGACTCTGAACAAACCTATAAAAGAAATAGTGACAGACCACCTGTACTTTGTCTGTAACGGGCGGGAGAAAGTGCGCATTAGGTCAGAAGACATTGAGCTCAATGCCCATCGAGATGTAGTGACCATTAAGAAGCAACTGGACCCAGCCCTATGGGTGGTTAAAGAGGAGTCTTCTACCAAGAAGAAGCGCAAAGCAGCAGAAAAGGACCAAGCAACAGAAAAAGAAGAAGGGTTGGTTCTGCATATGGACGAGGAGGCCTTTGTGACAGTAGAAGGCGACCAGAGCGAGGCCATGTGCTACCGCTATACGTTTGAAAATCCGCAAGAATATGCCACCATCAGCGGCACTGTCATGACCAACGCGCCAGGCTTTATTGTGCAGTTGCTGGACCTGGACTATGAGGTACTAGATGAAATCAGGAATGAGCGCCACTATCAATTCAAAGGAGTACTGCCTGGTAGCTACCGGCTACGCCTACTGATATTGCAAGACAAAGAGGGAGAATGGTCCTTTGGCAATGTCTACGAACGAAGGGAGCCTGATCGAGTGTCGGTTTATCCAGAGGAAGTAGGCGTGATTGCCAACTGGGAGATTACAGAGATTGATTTTTTTGCTTTTTGAGAAGAAGAATATAGCGCCAGGATGCTTCTCAATCTTTGAAAAAGACTAGCTTGGTGGACTAGAGTAGTGCTTTAGAGTGCTCAATTACAGAGGCAGTAGATTACTCCATGCTTTAATCGCCCAATCACAAAATCAAAAAACTACTCAATGGATCAATCAGTAAATCACCAAATGACTCAACCACGCAATATTGAGGCTGTTACAAAACACGGTGCTAACGTTAGAAAATAGGTTTTGTGGCTTCAGTTAAAGCCTTACAAGCCGCGCCTTTCTGTGTTTTGCAATACCCTCATATTACCTAGGAAGCGTTAGAAGTTTCTCCCCTGCTGAATACTTCTGCACATAGGTCTTCCAGCTCGTTGGCAGCTCCCTCTAGCCCAAGCTCTTTACACAAAGGGACAAAGAAGCGCTTTGTCTCATTGGCCTTGTTCAGCTGGCTGAAGTATTTCTTGAACTTGATCGTCCGCATGTTGTGCATGCGGTCCGCTATTTTCACATACAAAATGCGCTTGTCTGTTGCTGAAATCAGCTGCAGGATGTTCTCATTGTCTTCCAGCTTAATGCGATGAAACCCTCCCTCGGCGCTGTCCAGGTGCGTGACGCCATCCACAATTTGCCGCACTTCCACACCGTAGCGTACTTCTACCTGGTCAAGGGACAGCTCTGTGTCTTCCACGGTATCGTGCAAGAGCGCTCCCAAAATCGTTGCTTCGTCTTGGTCGTAGTCCAAGACAATCTGCGCTACCGCTATGGGATGTAGGTAAAAAGGCTCGCCTGACCTACGCTTGACAGGGCCATGGTAGTCCTTGATCAGTTCGATCGCATCGCGTACCAGCTCCATATCTGCGTTGCTCCGCTCCGCCACGACCTTGAGCAAAGCTTCTTCTTTTTCCTTCGCCCCTGGGTACGTGTCGTCAGCGCGCTCTCTTTGGGTGTGCAGCGATGGCGCCAGCAAATCCATGTCTTTGGGGCGCACTTGGGATAACTCTACAGGGACTACATATACTAACGTATGCGGCGATATCTCCCAGTAGCCATAGTGTGCATTGACCAACCGCTTGCTCATGACAATCACTTCCTCTTGATTAGGGAATACGGTAGTAGGAAGTTCTTTATAGGCCAGTTTGGCTGTGTAGGAAGGGGCTAGAAAGGGAAGCTCGTTCTTGACCGTGATGGTCCAGCGAAGGGCATTAATCTCTTTCACATACGCTTTGTTGTGTATAGAATTGAGCGGATAGCAGAGCCGGGTGTCTTCTAGCACCAGCTGTATGGGCACCTGCTGCTCAGCATACATACGAATAAACGATACAGAGTCTAGCAGCATCTTGGCTATCTTTAGCACATCGCACTGCATCTGTTGGGTCTGACTCTGGTTGTGCACCTCAACATTGTTTTCTTGCCTACTAAAGCTCAGCTGGGTTCTGACATACATCAACAGATCATCGATCTTCGTATGCTCTAATTTTAGCGCTACGTACTCTGCCCGATCCGCTAGGTCCACCAAGTGGGTGGCTATGTGAGTAAGCCGCTTATTGAGCGTTTTAAAATCTTCTAGCACCTCTTGGGTCTGACTGGACTCCTCTGCTCCGTCCTTCAGCTTTTTATAAATTGCTTTGCTCATGTGAACTACTTCGCCGAGCTCGTCTGCTTTGGCTTCTCTCAGGGTATTTTTAATGGCCATATTCTCTACAAAAGCAGCTTCTAGCGTTGCTCTGTCCTCTTGATAAAGCCCCTCCAAGCGTATATACTCCTTCCCCAAAAGATCCCTTTTCTTCAACAGGAGCTTGTAATCCTGCTTGTATTTGTAGAGAGCGACGGCAAGGCTAGCGGCCAGTGGTAAGCTATAGATAAACCTAAACTGCAACTCAGGGGCTACATGGCTCCAGGGGATGCTGCCTGCATAGAGGTAAAAGGTACCTAGGGCGAGCAAGATGCCACTGACGGCCAGAGCGAGCAGCAGCGGCCAGGAGATGAGCAGGGCAGCTAGCACGAGGTTGAGCATGAAGAAGATGACTTGTAGTTGATGAAAACCACTCATCACCGTAAGCAGCGTTCCTACACAAAAGAGGAGATAGCCAATGCCGATGGGCCAAGCATAGGCCATGAAGGGCTTGTGCTTGAAGGTGGAGGGCCAAGCAGGGTAAGTCAAGAAGAGGGTGATAAAAATGAGTACGGAGTAGGTAAGGTGACTGTAGAGAAGCGGGTGGGCAACTACTACCTGTGCGGGAATAAGAAAGAAGGAAGAGAAAGTAGTCCCCAACACGTACACGCCAAATAGTGCATAGGACCATCTGTTGGTAGGCAGATTAATCATCAAGTAGAGAAAAGGCTCTTTGAGGTCTTGAGCCAAAACCTCCCAGGCAGCTTTGCGGCCAGCACGCTGCTTGGCCAGTGGACTGTTTTTCTCAAGAGGCTGCCAGCCACCTTCTTCTCCGAGCAGATAGTGCGTGCCCATCAGGACCACGAGGTTGACCAGCATGCCAGGGATAATACCTTTAAAACCAATGTACGCCAAGTACTCGTTCCAGGTTAGGAGTGTAATGACACCAGCAGCCATCCCCACCAAGGCAGCTCTGGGGCTGCTGCGAAAGCCAAATATGGCCAAAAAGAGCGGTACCGTAACCACAGGCATGTAGAAACTACCAGCAAACATCATTAACTCTAGAATATCACTCTCGCGCAAGGCCAATAGTAAACCTGCACTGCCTATGAGTACAGAGCATATCCTGGCTGTGGTTATTGTCACGCTGAAAGAAGGAAAAATAGGCTTGAGGATATCATGTACAGCCAAAACAGAAGAGGCGTTCAACTCAGAGTCAGCTGTGGACATGCCTAGTGCCATGACACCCGCTACTATTAGGCCTTTTAGCCCTACATAGGCGTAGTGATCAACAACGTAGCCTATAAGATTGGAGGACTCTAAACCAGGATTATCAGCGAGTAACAAGATGGCCAACCAAGCGACTATAAAGAGAAGTAAGAAAACAATGCACGCAGCATAGGAACAAGCACGTTTGACTTGGTAAACATTACGCGCCATAAGGACTCTCTGAAACATAGCAGGACCCAAGGAAGGAATTATAACGTATAGCATCAAATCTAGAGAGGCTAGCGATTTGTAGTTCCAACCTACTATTTTTTGCGGATCAAATGACTCAGTAGCGAGTACTGCCGCTACCTGTTGTTCAGGGTTAGGGAGGTTACTCCAAACAATGAGCGCCAGGATCGGTATGAACATGCTGAAAGTAACAAACTGGAGAACGTCTGTCATAGTCACGGCGCGAATACCCCCAAAGGCTGAATAAAGAATGACAATAGTAGCAGCAGTGATCATCACCTCAGACTCCTGAGAGCCTGACACCAGGACCAACATCTTACCAATGACTTGAAACTGGATGGCTATGATTCCCAGCCTACCGATGATGCCACTCACAGCTGTGATAATGCGTACTGCAGGGCCATACAGGTCGCCCATGGCTTCGCCTACAGACAGGTAATGCAAGAACTTGTCCATGCGTATGGCCAGTAATTGACCTGTGACCAATAGATTGATTGTATCTCCTCCCATCATTAATACAATGCATAACAAACCGCCATTATAGAAACTGGGCAAGTCGTAGAAGAGAATACCGCCAGTTACCCAAGTAGCAATAATAGTAGCAGTGAGTATGGCGGTGGAGAAGTCTTTTTTACCTATAGCATACTCACGAAAGCTATTTATTTTTCGGCCTGCTTGGACGCCTACAACGAGAGTGGCAACAAGAAAAGCACCTAGAATACCTATATCTACAGGACTGGAGGAGTGACTCATAAGTGTGGGGGCTAGGATGATTTATAGCATTTCGTTTTGCTTCTTAACGCACCTTGTACAGGCCTTTTCTCAAAACTTCCCTCTTATTGTTTTGAACAGCACACAATATCCCTACAAAGCCTCTATTATGCCGAGCCTCCTGCTCGTTCTGACCCTTTGGCTGCATAAGATGCTCCTCAATATAGAGAAAAACGATGATTAGACCCAACCCGCTACTAGTGAACTGTTTTTACAAGCAAAGAATGCACTGAGCGCCTTTTCCCATTTCAGAAAGACTACGTTGCTAACGTACTTCTTGTATTACTCAATATCCTCAGACTCAATCTTTCCAGCTCCTCTGCTGTTTCTTCTACTCCCAACGCTCTGCTCAAAGGCAACAGGAACCATAACGTCTCCTCGGCCAGCATGAATTGGTGCCCTGCAGGGAAACTCCTGATCGTGCGCATGTCATGCAATCTATCAGCCAGCTTGATGTACAAAATACGGGCGTCGCCCAGGTCCAGGAAGGGCTTGATGTTCTCGGCGGCTGACAGTTTAGGGGTGTAGAACTTGGCTCTGTCTCGTTCCAGCTCCGTAATGCCTTTTATTAGCTGATTCACGTCGTTCTCGTAATGTAGCGCTATGTGTTCTAACAGCAACTTGTCGCCTGTGATGGACTCATGAAATAACGCTCCCAGCACGGTTGCTTCTTCTTGGCTGTACTCCAGCACGATCTGGGCTACTGTCAGTAAGTGTATGTACAAAGGCTCCCCTGATGGACGCCTCATTAAGCCATGATACAATTTCACCGTTTCTACGGCTTGGCGTATCCTGTGCATGTCAGCATTTGTTTGCTCTGAGACTGCCTGAAAAAATCCCTGCTCCCGCTCCATAGCCCCTGGATGGTCCTCAACCGTGCGCAGCTTTTTGATGGCTAGGGAGATCTCTTTCTCTTCGGTGTCGGGGGGACGCACTGAGGCTACTTCTAGTGGAATCGTGTACTGAAGACTACACTCTGCTCCTCTCACCAATGTGTCGCTGTAGCCATAGTGCGCATCGATGGTCTGCTTGTTTCTCAACAGTGGCAAAGGCGTGAAGCTCTCTGGGCGCTCGTCCATACAGACTGTGTGCACTTGCGCTGAGGCAAGCCGTTCTGGACCTGTCGTAATGCTAAAGCACAGTGCAGGGGCCTGCTGGACGTGGTCTCGCCTGGCACTATCGAGCATGTAATACAACTGCGTATCTTCTACACTGATCACGATCGGGTAGTCCTCACTCTTAAGTGTCCGTAGCAAGGGGACACTCCTCATCAATACCATCATCAGGCTGAACTTGTCGCACTGCACGGTCTTTTGATTGGTCAGTTGCTCAAAACGGACGTTGTGGACAAGAGCGCTGGCTTGTAGGGTCTGCTGAGTGAGGCGTAAGAGGCTGGCAACAGAGCTGGAGCTTATTTGCAAGGCGTGGTAGTCTGCTGCCCGTAGGTCTAGTTTGCTCAAGATGTTGCTGATGGGGGCTAGTTCTTCAAGAAGGGATCGGACTTTGGTGGCAATGGCGTCTTGGGGGTCTAGGTTGCGGGTGACTTGTTCAAACTGTTGGCTGAGCCGAGCGATCTGGTAGAAGCTCTCTCGTTCTATTTGTCGAACGGATTTGAAGAAGTTATTCTTGGCTGCAGAAGCCACCAAGAGAGGGTTGTCTTTGTCATCATGATGGCTACTATGGTTTTTGAGGTCTATGAGCAAAGCATCGTAGCTGGCGATGAGCTGTGAGTAGGCCTGCTTCTGTCTGAAGAGTAGAAAAAACACAGTAAGTACACCTACTAGCACAGGCAAGAAGTAGGCAAACCGCGTCAGTATTTCAGCAGCAGTAGGAGTAGAGGCTACTTCTCCTGCATAGAGATAAGAGATACCCATGGCCAGCAAGGCGCCACTAAAGGCCAGCAGGAAGAGCAGCGACTGGGAGATGAGTAAAGTGGCCATGGTGAGGTTGAAGACGAAGAGGAGGACCTGGAGATGATGAAAGCCACTGATCACGAGCAGGAGTGCGCCCACAAAGAAGAAGAGATAGGCCATGCTGATGGGCCATGCCCAGACGAGGAAGGCTTCTTTCTTGCAGGCCTGAGGCCAAGCGGGATAGCTCAGCAAAGCAGAGGCAACGATAAGTACAGAATAGGTTAGGTGTTTGAAGAGTAGCGGATAGGCTGCTGGCACACTGTCTGGGAGGGAGAAAAAGGAGACATAGGTAGCGCCAAGGACGTACAAACCGATGAGGGAGTAGATTTTCTCATCTGTGGGTAGGTTCTGTTTGAGGAAAGCATAGGGCTGCGGATTTCTGAGCGCCTCGCGCCAGGCCTGCCAGGCAGCCTGTCTGTCAGCGCGCTGCTTGGCCAGTGGACTATTTTTCTCAAGAGGCTGCCAGCCCCCTTCTTCTCCCAGTAGATAATGGGTGCTCATCAGGGCCACTAGGTTGGCCAGCATGCCAGGGAGAAAGCTTGGGATACTAGTGTAGGTCAAGTAGCTGTCCCAGGCTAAGACCGTAATTATGCCAGCTACCATACCTACTAAGGCAGCTCTTGGGCTGCTGCGGAATCCGAAGATGGCTAGTAGGAGTGGCACCGTCACTACAGGCATGTAGAAGCTAGCAGTGAACATAATTAGCGCTAGAATATCATTCTCGCGCAAGGCCAATAGCAAACCTGCAGTGCCTATGATCATAGAGCATATTCTGGCTGTAGTTATTGATACGTTGAAGGAAGGGAAAATGGGTTTGAGGAAGTCATGAACAGCTAGAACAGAAGAGGCGTTTAATTCAGAGTCAGCTGTTGACATGGCCAGGGCCGTGACCCCCACCACCACCAGCCCCTTCAGGCCAACGTATGCGTAGCTGTCAACAATGTAAACTACAAGATTGGAGGGATCTAAGCCAGGACGGTCAGCGAGTAACAAAATAGCTAGCCAAATCACTAACAGGATGATAGAAAATTCAATCCCTGCAGCATAGGTAAAAGCCCGCCTAGCTTGATAAACGTTGCGTGCTATGAGAATTCGTTGAAACATAGCAGGCCCCAAAGAAGGAATTATAACATAAAGGAGCAGGCTTAGAGAAGTCATTGCTTGGGAATTCCAAACCATCATTTTTCGTGGGTCAAATGACTCAGTAGCCAGTGCTGCCCCTACCTGTTGTTCGGGGTTATAAAGGCTTTTCCAAACATTGAGCGCTAGAATCGGTATAAATATACTGAAAGTAACGAACTGAAGAACATCAGTCATGGTCACCGCACGAACGCCACCAAAAGCCGAGTAGAGGATAATAATCGTCGCAGCGATGATCATCACCTCAGGCCCCTGGGAGCCTGAGGCTAAGGCTAACACCTTGCTGATGACTTGAAATTGGATAGTTAAATATCCTATTCTACCTAAGATGCCACTCACGGCCGTGATAGCGCGTACTGTAGGGCCATATAAGTCACCCATGGCTTCGCCTACAGACAAGTAATGCAAGAACTTGTCCATACGTATGGCCAGCAATTGGCCTGTCATCAGTAGGTTGAGTGGCGCCCCCATCGTCACTACAATGTACAGTAAGCCATTCTTGTAGAAATTGGGCAAGTCGTAGAAGAGAAGATTGCCACTCATCCATGTGGCGATAATGGTGGCTGCCAGCGTGGCTGTAGAGAACTCTTTCCTACCTACAGCATACTCGCGGAAGCTCTTTATTTTTCGGCCTGCTCGAATACCTACGATGAGGATGGTAATAAGAAAAGCACCTAGAATACCTATATCTACAGGACTGGAGGAGTGACTCATAAGTGTGGGGGCTAGGATGATTTACAGTATTTCGTGTTGCTTCCTAACGTACCTTACACAGGCCTTTTCTCAAAACTTCCCTCTTATTGTGTTGAACAGCACACAATATCCCTACAAAGCCCTTGTTATGCCGAGTCTTCTGCTCGTTCTCAATGACCCTCTGGCTGCGTAAAATGCTCCTCAATATAGAGAAAAGCGAGGATTAGGCCCAAACTGTTTTGCAAGCAAAGCATGCAACGATAGCCCTCTCCCCTTTCAGCTGAGATGAGAGATGCATTGTCAAAACGCTCTGGTCTTTTGGCTCACGCATGTGTATTTTGCCTTTGCCCTACAGCACTCCCTGACTATCATGGGTCGTGTTTATGATTGTTCTCTGTAATTACAACAAAAAAGGCAGTCCAGCATGTAGTTGATCACTTGCTGTTGGTCGTGCCTTTTCTTTCAACCCCAATCCATCCGTATTTATGCAGCCCTTTATTCAACTGTTTGCAGGCACTGCTTCACAGGCTTTGGCGCAAAAAATAGCTGCCCAGTATGGGCAACCGTTAGGCGACTTCCAGGTCCAACGGTTCAGTGACGGGGAGCTGCGTCCACAGCTGGGCAGCCAGGTCCAAGGGGCTCATGTAGGCCTAATCCAGGCTACCTACCCTCCTGCAGATCACCTCATAGAGCTATTGCTCACCATGGATGCAGCTCAACGTGCAGGCGCTGCCTGCATTACTGCTGTGGTGCCTTACCTAGGCTATGCGCGACAAGATCGTGCCCACCATGCAGGTAGCTCGATAGGTGCCCAGCTAGTAGCCCGCTTACTAACCAATGCGGGCCTCAATAGGCTCATTACTTGCGACTTGCATGCCCCCCACATCATAGATTTTTTTGAAGGGCCCGTCAAACACCTAACCATGGCACCTGTTTTTATCCCTTACATCCGCAGTCTCCAGCTGACCCAGCTCACTTTTGTGGCGCCAGACGTAGGCAGCGTAGCCCGCACCCAATGCTATGCTGATCACTTTCAGGCACCTTTAGTAATGGTTGACAAACACAGAAATGTGCATAATCAGGTCGAATATATACAGATACAGGGCAATGTGCAAGGGGCAGCTGTGGTGATTATTGATGATATAGTGGATACAGGCA
>CP136537.1:0-1200000 GCA_051016155.1 Roseivirga sp. | reverse complement strand
GGCCTGGGTAGCAGTTTCAATGCTCAGGATTAAGGGCATAGTAGCAAGAACGGTGTCATGGCTGGTATACTTCCTGGCGCAGAAGTGGCCTCTGTGTCAGGGACTTAGGACCAAGAAGGAGATACTTAACTTGTGCTAATTTAGACAAAAACCTAGGGAATGCAGGGCCACTGCCCAAAGGGGCGTAAATTCATAGTTCCAGAAGTAAGGGCTAAGTCTACTCATTGTTGGTCGCCATGCGCACCAATTCATTACTACATGCACAAGATCAAAACCCCACATGATACTTACTTCCGACTTATGATGGAGAATCGGGCTGTGCCCCAGTCCTTCTTCCAAGCCCGCCTCCCTCAGTACCTCATACAAGCTATTGACTGAGGTACGCTTAAAATCTACGTCCTAGCCAGGAGGCTTTCAGGCAGACAAACAGAAATGGACCCCAAATTTAGGACAAGAAGCTAAAGGCGCGTTACTTCAGAAAAACTAGAGGTAACCCCTATGAAACAGAGAAGAAATTACACCGCTTCTTTCAAGAGCGTGCGACACGAAGTGTCACGATAGAAGCGCTCACACAAGTGAGATAGGGTCGCGTTTATACCCTATTGCCAATCGGGCGGTGCGACACTGGTAACGGGGTCGTGCTAAGCGCCTGATAAAGCCTAACCAAAGTAGTGAGGTGACACCAAATGGAGGCAAGGCAAAACTGAACTAGGTGGAACAACTGTGAATACTCAATGTAAAGTATCGTCAAGAAGCCAATGCGAAACCACCTGATACGCATCAGAAGCCAGGGTTCAATCCCAACTGCCAGCAGAGAGTCTTGGTCTGCTGGGAAAAACGCCAGTGCTTCGGTACATAGAGGGCCACCTACTCAGTACATCTTTTACGTGATGAACGTGGTAAGCCCGATATATCGACGATATAGCGGGTAGAGGAGGGTTCAAAAAGCGAAAGCTACCCACCCGAAAGGGCACCCGAAATCACAAGGGGGTAGATAGCGGTTCTAAATTTGCCGCACTGCGAAAGCAGGCAGACTTGAACCTGGTGGCCGTACGGAGAAACGTTGTTAACGGCAATGAATAATGACAGAAAAGTTAGCGCCCAACATGGGTAACGTAATGCCATTAGACCCAAAGCCCCTGGAGTGGTCAACTATTAACTGGCCTCAAATCCATCGGCAGGTTAATCGACTGCGCCAACGCATCTACCGTGCTTCAGCGGCTGGAGACCTGAAGAAAGTGAGGGGCTTACAGTGCCTCATGCTCCGCTCAAAAGCCAACAGGCTGCTGGCGATTCGACAGGTCACCCAGTGTAACAAAGGAAAGCGTACAGCGGGGGTAGACGGCAAGCTAGCGCTGGACAATAAAGCGCGTGTCGAGCTCTACAAAGCCTTACAGTCTTACCATCCGCAACAGGTACGCCCCGTCAAACGGGTATACATCCCCAAGGTAAACGGGAAACGAAGACCGTTAGGGATACCACCAATAATAGCAAGATGCCAACAAAGCATAGTCAAGACAGCGCTAGAGCCTCACTGGGAAGCTCAATTTGAGACCACCAGCTATGGCTTTAGACCAGGGAGGAGCACCCATGACGCGATAAAACGTGTACACCAGGTAGTAGGAGCAAGAAAATCGCGCAACTGGATACTCGATGCCGATATAAAAGGCGCCTTTGACAACATCAGTCACGAGCACCTACTGAAAGCTATCGGCAACTTTCCAGGCAGGGTATGGATAGCAAGTTGGCTGAAAGCAGGGATCATGGAGCAGGGAAAATGGAGCGCCACCGAAACGGGGACGCCACAAGGAGGAGTGATCTCCCCATTATTGATGAACGTGGCCTTACATGGGTTGGAGGCACACCTAGGAGTCGAGTACGTGAAAAATCAAGGCGTGAAGATGAACAGTCCATATGTGGTAGTAAGATATGCTGATGACATAATGGTGATGGGAAAAAGTAAAGCCAGCTGCCAAGAAGCAGCGCTTAAGCTAAATCAATGGCTATCGGAACGAGGACTGGAACTATCAGAAGAGAAGACGCGTATTAGACACATAAAAGAAGGGATAGACTTTCTGGGCGTCACGATCAAGATGCACAAAAGTCGCAGACACCGAAGCGGATGGGTAGTGCACACCCAACCGAGCAAAGCAGCCAAAAAAGCGTTTCGCATCAAGCTGCGTGCCACGTGGAAGCAGGTACTCAACAAACCACTAGCAGTGGCCATCACGGAGTTGAATACGAAGGTACTAGGATGGGGGAATTACCATCGTCACTATACATCGAGCAAGACATTCAACAGACTAGACCATTGGATGTGGAAGCGACAAGAACGTTATGTATACAGACGACATCCCCACAAACCCTGGTCCTGGCGCAAACCACGCTATTGGGGAACAATACCATCGAGAAAGGACAAATGGGTGTTTATGGACCCCCAGACAGGTAAATATCTCTTTAAGCTCCAATGGATACCGACTTGCCACCACAAGCTGGTCAAAGAAAGGTATTCCCCAGATGACCCAAAAACAAGGGGTTACTGGCGCAAACGAGAGCAAGAGAAGATACCGTATGGGACAAAAGTGCGATCGAAGCTATGGCAGCGGCAAAAAGGGAAATGTCCTAATTGCAACAGCGGCCTAGACAACGGAGAAGCCCTCCATATACACCATATCAAGACAAGAAAAGACGGGGGAGACAATAAACTATCGAATCTAAATATATTGCACGAGATGTGTCATAAACAGATTCATAGCACACAAGGCAACCAGCTGAAGCCACTGACGGCTGCTTGAGCCGTATGCTGAGTAACCAGCACGTACGGTTCTTAGAGAGGAAAGAGCCTCAGGAAAACTCCTGCGGGAAATATCCGTCAGCCCTGACCTACTCGACAAAGTAGCCTTTGAAGCCCTCAAAGGAGAACACACCTTACCACAGATTGCTGATAAATATGGCATTGATCGCAGACTAGTTGGCAAGTGGAAGAAAGATGCTGCCTCAGGGCTGACTCAACTCTTTGCTGGCAACGATAAGGTGACAGCCACCCAACAGGAGATCAAACAGCTCCATGCTAAAATAGGGCAGCTTGTTATTGAGAAGAATTTTTTAGCCAGCCTCTTGGAGAGGTAGACCAAGCTCGAAGACGAAACTGGATTCAAAAGGATCATGGTCAAATCGCTCTAAGTTGTAATAGTCAGTATTTAATCTGACAATTAGATAATTTTAGTTAGCTCTCCTGTCTGCTAACTCATAACTGTCTGAGCTGCCCTTCAGGTGCATCAACTCATTATGCTTCTCCACACTCAGGTGCTTACTTGAGAGCAACGTAGCCAACGGCGTCTTCCCATAACAATAACGTCCACTATGCACACGCTCCCCGTTGTAATAAGCTAACCATACATCCAAGTCCGTCTGTAACTCCTCTACACTCCTATATATCTTCTTGCGCATAGCACAATCAAAGAACTCCTGCTTCATCGTCCTGTTGAATCGCTCGCATATTCCGTTGCTCTGCGGGGAGTAAGCCCGCGTCATGCTATGACTTATCCCCTCGACCGATAAAAACAACTCATAGGCATGGTTCTCCAGTTTGCCTTTGTACTCTGTTCCTCGATCTGTTAGGATGCGTAAGATAGGTACCCCTTGCTGCTCATACCAAGGGAGCACGCGGTCATTGAGCATATCAGCGCTCGTTATCGCTGTCTTTTCATTGTAGAGCTTGCAATCTGCTACACGCGTGTAGGAGTCAATGTAGACTTGACCATAGACCTTGCCAATGCCCTTGAAGTGTCCTACATAGTAGGTATCCTGACAGCCTAGATAGCCTGGATGCTCCGTATCGATCTCTCCATGGGCTTCCTTATCACGCTGATGCTTCTCCATGGCCTGGAGCTGGGTCTCAGTGAGCACAAGGCCTTCTTGTGCCATCTTAGCTTCTAAGGCCTGAAGTCTCTTCTTGATATTATTCAAGTCATTTCGGAGCCAAATAGAGCGAACGCCTCCAGGGGAAACGATAATACCTTGCTTTTTGAGCTCATTAGCGACTCTAAGTTGCCCATAAGCAGGAAAGTCAGTGGCCATCTGAACGACCGCCTTTTCAACAGGGGGCTCTACTCTATTAGCCAGGATAGGCTTTTTGCGACTGATCTCTAGCAATGCTTCTTGCCCTCCTGTCTCAAAGAGCTCTTTAAAGCGATAGTAGCTGTCTCGACTGTATCCCATGGTTTTGCAAGCGGCCGAGATGTTGCCCAGACTCTTAGCGAGTTCAAGCAGTCCAATTTTGGGTTTGATAATCTTCTGGTTTAAGTTCATGATGGTAGTAGTTTAAGTTGTTGTACAATTTAACCAATGTCAGATTAAATTTCAACTACTACAGCTAAGTCGTCAGTTGTCCCTAGTAGGGCTGAGTAAGAGCAGTTATTACTATCAAAAACAAGGTGAAAAGGAAGACAATAAAAAACTTATGCAGCCAATAGATCAAATACACGCCTCGTATCCGTGCTATGGTTCACGTCGCTTGGTATATGGAGGGCGCTGCAAAAGACTGTAAAAGTTTAGGCCAAAAGAGCACCTTACAGTATTTTAGAGAAGCTCAGACAAAACTTTCTTTCGCCTCAAACTTCGAGCTCATGCCTAGAATCGATAACTCACAACCCTCCTTTGCCGATTGACCTTCTCCCCAAAATTTGGTCCAAAAGAAGTGAGACTTTTGTAAATCGAAGTCACCCTCAAAACAGGATCAATTATGAAAGACAGATTTAATGAAGCACAAATCATCAACATTATCAAAGAGCAGGAAAGAGGTCTCAAAGTCCTTGAGATTTGTCGTAAGCACGCCATCGCTGAGTCTACCTTTCATCGATGGAAGGCTAAATACGGAGGCATGAATGCCTCTGAGGCCCAGCGATTAAGGAACCTTGAGCAAGAGAACAGAAAACTTAAGCGCCTTGTGGCTGATTGAGCCCTCGACAAGGTCATGCTACAAGATGTACTGTCAAAAAATGTTTAAGCCCATCCTCACAGCGCACCATGAGCCAAGAACTGACAAAGAACTACGAAGTCTCCCAGCGGCGAGCTTGTCAGCTCCTCGAGTTGCATCGTAGTACATGCCGTTATCAGGTAGTCAATAGGGAAGAAAACCAAGTTTTGGCTCAACGCCTCAAGGAATTAGCTATGAAGCACCCCCGCTTCGGGTATTTACGGCTTCACGAGCTATTGAAACGAGCAGGATGGGCAGTGAATCGAAAGCGAGTATATCGACTCTATAAGGAGTTAAGCCTGAAGGTAAAGGTAAAGCGAGGAGTAAAGCGATCATTAAGTGAGCGAGGTAAGCTAGCAGAAGCGAGTCATCGTCATGAGCAATGGTCCTTAGACTTTGTGCATGATCGATTGTTAGATGGTCGTCAAGTGCGTGTATTGGGCGTACTGGACCATTACAGCCGAGAGTGTTTGCTACTGACGGCCGACACGTCACTGTCAGGGGAACGGGTAGCGCGGGAACTAGAGGGATTGGTAAGCAAGTATGGGAAGCCCTCTCAGATAGTGAGCGACAACGGAAGTGAGTTAACAAGTAAAGCGGTGAGGGCATGGAGTAGGTAGTGTCGACATAAGATATTATCTTAAGGCAAAAAATGCTGAAACAACCTGCCTATCAACGACACGATATTTCCGATGAAGTATGGAACAAGCTTGCCCCTCATCTGCCTGGAAGAGCTGGCGCTTGGGGAGGAGTAGCTAAAGACAATAGAAAATTTATTAACGCCGTATTCTGGATATTACGAACGGGAGCCCCATGGCGAGACTTACCTCCTCATTACGGCGAGTGGAATAATACGAACCGACGTTTTTGTCGATGGCGCGATAATGGAACATGGGAGAAGCTTTTGGAACTACTTTCAGATGAACCAGACTACACGTGGCTGATGATCGATGCGAGTCATATAAAAGTGCATCCCCATGGGACGGGGGCAGTGGGCGGAAATGAGGCGATGAATCGCACAAAAGGGGGCTCAATACAAAACTACATTTGGCCGTGGATGCGTCTGGTATGCCGCTCAGAGCCATTATTACAGCAGGTACCGAAGCAGATTGTAAGCAAGGTGTTGAGCTGCTCAAAGACTTGCCTGCAGGGGGGGTGATAGCAGATAGGGGCTATGACACAGAGCAAGTAGTCAAAGAGGTGAAATCAAAGAATAGACAATGTGTAATACCGAGTAGGAAGCATAGAAAAGTAGCGCGCAGTTACAACCGAGAAGTGTATCAACTACGTCATGTGATAGAGAACACGTTTTTGTATCTGAAGCGTTGGCGCGGGATATGTACGCGTTATGCAAAGAGAGGGAGCTCATTTCTGGCTGCTATTCAAATCAGATGTCTAGCTTTATGGCTAGACATCTCCTGACGACACTGTCTAGGGCTGAGCAAGAGCAGTTATTACTATCAAAAACAAGATGAAAAGGAAGACAATCAAAAACTGATGCAGCGAATAGATCAAATCCACGCCTCGTATCCGTACTATGGTTCACGTCGCTTGGTATATCAACTAGTTAGAGAGGGGTACGAAGTAGGTCGCAAACGCGTACAGCGCTTACTGCGTTTGACGGGGATAAGAGCGGTCTATCCCAAGCCTGGGACGAGTCAAGGGGCTCGAGAAGTAGCGCGTTATCCGTACTTGTTAAGGAATCTATCAATCACAAAAGCGAACCAAGTGTGGGCCTCAGACATCACGTATATCCCAATGCAGAAGGGCTATCTCTACTTAGTAGCGATAATGGATTGGTACAGCCGCAAAGTACTGAGTTGGCGTCTTTCCAACACGTTAGACCACGATTTTTGTCAGGAGGCCTTGGAAGAGGCATTGCGTATTTACGGATCGCCGTCGCTATTTAACAGCGACCAAGGGAAGCAGTATACGTGCTAACATTTTAGAGAAGAGTTAAAGGAGAATGGAATATTGATCTGAGTGGATGGCAAAGGCAGATGGTTAGATAATGTGCTGATAGAACGCTTATGGCGCTCATTTGTAGTAGTTGAAATTTAATCTGACATTGGTTAAATTGTACAACAACTTAAACTACTACCATCATGAACTTAAACCAGAAGATTATCAAACCCAAAATTGGACTGCTTGAACTCGCTAAGAGTCTGGGCAACATCTCGGCCGCTTGCAAAACCATGGGATACAGTCGAGACAGCTACTATCGCTTTAAAGAGCTCTTTGAGACAGGAGGGCAAGAAGCATTGCTAGAGATCAGTCGCAAAAAGCCTATCCTGGCTAATAGAGTAGAGCCCCCTGTTGAAAAGGCGGTCGTTCAGATGGCCACTGACTTTCCTGCTTATGGGCAACTTAGAGTCGCTAATGAGCTCAAAAAGCAAGGTATTATCGTTTCCCCTGGAGGCGTTCGCTCTATTTGGCTCCGAAATGACTTGAATAATATCAAGAAGAGACTTCAGGCCTTAGAAGCTAAGATGGCACAAGAAGGCCTTGTGCTCACTGAGACCCAGCTCCAGGCCATGGAGAAGCATCAGCGTGATAAGGAAGCCCATGGAGAGATCGATACGGAGCATCCAGGCTATCTAGGCTGTCAGGATACCTACTATGTAGGACACTTCAAGGGCATTGGCAAGGTCTATGGTCAAGTCTACATTGACTCCTACACGCGTGTAGCAGATTGCAAGCTCTACAATGAAAAGACAGCGATAACGAGCGCTGATATGCTCAATGACCGCGTGCTCCCTTGGTATGAGCAGCAAGGGGTACCTATCTTACGCATCCTAACAGATCGAGGAACAGAGTACAAAGGCAAACTGGAGAACCATGCCTATGAGTTGTTTTTATCGGTCGAGGGGATAAGTCATAGCATGACGCGGGCTTACTCCCCGCAGAGCAACGGAATATGCGAGCGATTCAACAGGACGATGAAGCAGGAGTTCTTTGATTGTGCTATGCGCAAGAAGATATATAGGAGTGTAGAGGAGTTACAGACGGACTTGGATGTATGGTTAGCTTATTACAACGGGGAGCGTGTGCATAGTGGACGTTATTGTTATGGGAAGACGCCGTTGGCTACGTTGCTCTCAAGTAAGCACCTGAGTGTGGAGAAGCATAATGAGTTGATGCACCTGAAGGGCAGCTCAGACAGTTATGAGTTAGCAGACAGGAGAGCTAACTAAAATTATCTAATTGTCAGATTAAATACTGACTATTACAATGATCAACGGTTGGTAACCACTTGACAAAGAGGCACGCAAGGCTGACAAACAGCTTGCTGTTTCCAGAAAGGGGGATAAGTCCCAGCCTATTATACGACGACTCACCATGTCAATGAGCGCCGTCAGATATAGAAAGCCTTGCTCCATTCGTAGATACGTGATATCTATCTGCCAAACTTCATTCACCTTCACCGCAGGACGTTCTTTGAGTAAATAAGAAGAGACACTTGCCTTGTGGTCCCGTTTCGATAGATTCTTTTTAGGATACAAAGCCGCTAGGCCCATCAAACGCATCAGGCTGAGTACACGTTTACCATTGACTTGATAGCCTCGTTGCCGAAGCAGTAAATGAAGCCTTCGATAGCCCACATAAAAGGGTATTGTTGATAGAGGTCTCTGAGCTGATTCATCACTTCTACTTGATCATCTTGCGCTGGCTTAGCTCGATAATACACCCCTGATCGATGCACGGCCAACAAGGCAGCTTTCCGTCTTAGACTTAACTGTGGCGTAGGCTGTGCAAGGGCTTGTCTTCTGTGTTTCAAAGATGGCTGCCTAGCGATTTGGACAAAAAATCGTTTTCGACTTTTAATCGCCCAATGGTGGCCATAAGTTTTTCAATGTGTTGCTCATCAGGTAGTTGTGGTTGATCAGGGTTCTCAAAGAGAATTTTTCCCTTATCGATGAGATTTTTTCACCACTTATAAAGTTGACTGGTGACGATACCAAACTCTAGGCAAAGCTCAGCAGCGGTCTTTTGAGCTTTGATAGTCTGAAGAGCTAGCTTGAATTTAAAGGCAGCAGAATGAGGTCTTTTTCTGATTTTATGACGCATAGTTTGATCTGTTTGAGTGCAAGTTTAAGATCAAACGCTCCTTTAACCTCTGGTCCTAATTTTGGGGTGCATTACAGGATTGCAATAAGGTAGTAATGTAGTGATAAGCTTGTAAGCAGAAGGTCATCGATTCGGCTGCGATACTCATTGCTCTCTTGCAGCGCTGATTTTCAGGGAGTTGCCTTACAGCTACTCCAAAAAATCTTCTAAGCACTGCCCATCATACTATTCATTATCCCTATATGTCGCCTAGCTCGGACTTTGTGCCTTTGTTATCTACTTGCTTCTATTTCGAGGATAGGCCAGCAGAAACACGGGGACTGATTATCTGATTGATTGACCATAGTACTGGAAGAAATCTGCAAGGAATGGAGCTAGGAATAGGCGCAGCATGCAAAAAAGCAGGCCCTAAAGCGTTTGAGGCTACCTAAAAACCTCTTTAAGGCTTTTCAAGAGTTGTCAAAGGCCTACAAGCCAGCGCAGAGGGTGAGGGATTCGAACCCCCGGCACTCTCGCGAGTACAACGGTTTTCAAGACCGCCGCGTTAAACCGCTCCGCCAACCCTCTGAATGATTCAATATGCGAAATTAGGCTTATTTAGTTATTCCATCCAAACTAGTGGCCCTTTAAATACTAGCACCGAAATAGACTTTCTTTTGGGCTAGACAAACTTCCTGAATCACCCAGTCGCAAAATCGCCCCATAATGCAACGATCTCGAGCTATGAGCTATTGCCACTCATACATCAGCTAAGCAGCTACTGCAGCAAGGCTTTGAGCTTGTGCAGCGCCTGCTGATTGTTATCTCCTTGTATGGCTTCAATGATGTCTTGCTTTTCTTCCACTGTTAGATGCCAACTCAATGAAGCTTCTTTAAACCGAGAGCATCTTTCCTGCCTCTGTCGACTGTAAGGAAATTCAATCTCTACTAGGTCATGACCAAAACAGGCGCTAGCCAACTCAATTAGGCTATCATTCCTAATGTCTTGTATCTTAGTCCAGGCTTGCTGGAAGCTAATGAAAGGATTGGCAAGTTTTTGAACCAAAGACTCTGAGACAGGTGGCACAATGTCTCGTTCTTTTTTTGAGTTTCTGATGATCACTAAAATGATCCCCGAGGTATTCTTTGCAATCCAGTCTTTGAAGACACACAAAAAATGAATAGCATCAGCAATGCCAAAGTTGTCTGCTAGTGCTGCATCCATGGCATACAGCGTAGGCGTGCTCGGCAGTGCTACGCTGGGTAGTATGTAAGGGTAAGACGCCCCCATTCTCAGTGCACTCAGAAAGCGAAGCTGGCTAGCTCCCTGGTCTTGAAAGAAGCGCATGAAATCAATGCCCTTTATCTTGTTGTTCGTACCCACATGTCCTGCTGTAGCAAAGCTAGTGCCCATATAAGCAACATTTTGGGACGATATGAAGAGCTTCCTCCCGTCGTTAAGCATAGGCGTTAAGAGCAACATCGGCGTTTGGCTTTTGTATTCAGGCTCTCGATACGCTTCAAGCGGCTTCTCCATCACAAAATCTGTATGCACGTTGATCTGATCTTCAATAGCACACCCGCGATCTCTTCTGTAAGACATGCCTTGATATTGAAATTTGTTAACATCCAACAGCGTGTCATTGGTAACCAGATTGAAGATAACAGGATTGAGGCTGTTGCCCGCTATTCTATCTAGATACTCCTCGTTGTAAGGATCAACCGGCTCTCCTAGCTTTTTCCTCAAACACAGTTCTCTGTAGTAACTGGCACCGAGTGCGCCGCCAGAAACGCAGCTCATCAGCATAGTGTGCTCCATAAGCTTGCCTCCAGTCAAGCTATCAGCGGTTTGTAACACCTTCATGGTCCATAAGGCAGCCCTTTGTCCGCCCCCACTGGCACAAACCATCACTAGCTTGGGGGCCTTCTGTGCTGGGAATTTTTGGCGCCAGTTATGCAAGATTTCTAACGTAGTCTGCTTGTCTTTCAAGTGGCACTCACTGCTGTTCATCTTGCGCATTTGTGCAAGAGAGTACATAGCCTTGTCTGTCTCATAATTGAGCCCAAAAGCTTGGCTATCTCTACCCCCCAAAATCAATCCATATTTGACGAGCGTGTTCATAACAATGACCAAGACAATCACGACAGTGGTAGTCCATCCACGTGTCCAAAAAGAGAGTAGACCAATGAAGATCAATAGAACAGTCAAGAGCAAAATGCCACTGGCCGCTGCGGGGATCTGAGAAAACGAGTGGTGACTAAAAAATCCTAGTGTAAAAAATAAGACCGTCGTGATTAGCTCAAATAAGATGAGGTTGAATTGACTCTGCCCTAGTATTTGCAATACGATGGAGGGATTGTAATATCTATCTACATCCTTAGTGTAGCCAATCCGAAAAGGAGTTTTGAGATAGCTCTCTACCTTGAACTTAGCGTCCTGAATAGCCAGCAGCTTACTGATCAGACGAACACGGTAGAAGATGGCTTGCTGAATTTGCCTGAGCGTGCTCTTTCCTAGATACTTAGCAATATCGCCATCAGTCATTACTGTATAGACAAAAATAAGGCATAAAATCACTGAAAAGCCCACCAGTAGTCCTGCTATCTTGGTGGCAACAGCTGCTGGCGTATTCTGCTGGTCAATCCACTGAAAACGAATGATAGCTGTGCTGTAAGTGATCAGGAAAGCCAATGGAATAAAGCTATTGTTGATACAGAACTTAGTGAAAGGCCTTGACAGAGCTCCTACAAAAAGAAACCGATGAATATCAATGATATAGGCAGTAATGTGAAAGGCCATGGTAAAACTTCCCACAGCCAAGCCCGTAATGAAGAAGCTCCAAAAGTCACTTTGATGTAAATATTCAGGGTCTAGAATAAGGTAGTTGAGCCCCAAGTCTCCCCCTAAATGGCCAGTGACAGTGCCAAACAGTATGATCCAAATGAGCAATATTATTCTATTCCTCTTGAGATGATTGCGGAGGAGCTGGATAGGAAAAGCGTGCAGTATTTTGTGAAACATAGACAGAAGTCATTGTATTATTAGGCAATTTTTTATTATATAGACATTTTTTCAAGTCCTGCTAGCATGTTGGATGCATCTCGCAATGGTCTTCAACAGTAAGAACTAGGGCCTGTACGCTTGCCTTGTTGAAAACAAGAATGTCTCTCAAATATACGCAGTCCTTCCCATGCCAGCCTATGCAGATGAAGAATACCCCTGCATCATCATGACAAGTAGTGTGGGACAGCGATCAACAACTCTATGATTTATTAACGTATCTCACACAACTCCTCCCTGCAGCTCGGAATGATAATGCTATTGCGCAAGGTGAGTTGTCAAAACGCAGACAGCAAACTGTGGCAATCAACAACGGATATATTCAAAAATGTCATTTCTCCACAGAACGGATAAGTGGTTGTGCAGCCCCAGCATGTTGTAGCAGTAAAAAGATATCTAAAAAACCAGCAAACCATATGGGAGTCTGCCCCCATTTTTTGATGGCGACCTCTAAGCTACTCCTCAGCACGATCGACCAATTTGGGATCCAGGGTCTTACTGGTTCTAGCACCTAATGCCTTGATGTTTTCTACCCTTCGCACCAAGTTGCCTTTGCCCTCGTATAGCTTTTTAACAGCCTCCACGTAAGTCTTTTGCGTTACGTCCATCTGCCGGCCCAGCTGTTTTAAGTCCTCTACAAAGCCTACAAACTTATCATACAAAGCTCCTCCTTGTTGCGCTATCTCTAAGGCATTTTGGTTTTGGTACTCATGCTTCCAGATGTTGGCAATGGTGCGCAACGTAGCAATCAGCGTCGAGGGCGCCACCAGCACGATGTTTTTCTCGTACGCATCGTTAAAGAGCGCCGCGTCATGCTGTGCAGCCAAACTAAAGGCAGGCTCTATGGGAATAAACATGAGCACAAAGTCCAGGCCTTTAAGATCGTATTGGTGCTGATAGTTCTTTGCACTGAGTTCTTGGATATGTCTACGGATAGACTGAATATGTTTTTTGAGGGCAACAGTGCGGTCTACTTCTTGTTCTGAGCTATGAAACTGCTCGTAGTTGACCAGTGAAACCTTCGCATCAATGATGAGATGTTTGCCTTCAGGTAGTTTGATGATTACATCTGGCTGATAGCGTTTGCCTTCTTCTGTCACAAACGAAGCTTGTACACTGTACTCGCGATCTTTAACCAGCCCAGACTTTTCAAGAATACTTTCTAAAATGAATTCGCCCCAATTGCCCTGGGTCTTGGTATCTCCTTTGATCGCTTTGGTCAGGCTTTCTGCTTCTTTGGTGATCTGGGTGTTCAGCTCGTTGAGTTTTCTGACCTCTGTCCGCAGGGCCACATTGCGCTCCAAGCTCTCCTTATTAGTTTGCACCACCTGTTGCTCAAAAGCTTGAATACGTTCGCCCAATGGCTTTAAGAGACCTTCTAGGTTAACTTTGTTTTGGTCGGTGAACTTTTTGCTTTTCTCTTCGAGCAAGTCGTTGGCCAAATTTTTAAATTGAACCGTTAGCTTGTCTTGCATGGCCTCTACCTCTTGCTTTTGTTCACTTAGCTTTTCGGCCAGGTGCTGGTTGGTTGCTTCCAGACGGGCCAAGTCTTGTGCCGATTGTAGTTGCTGGCCCTGTGCTTGTGCCAAGGCTGCTTTCGCTTCTTCCAGCTGTTGTAGGGTTCCGTCTAGCTTGGCTTGCAAGGTTTGGTGATGACCATTGCGTTGCGCATGAACGATATACCAGCTGCCAAGCGCTCCTATACAGAGCCCAATGATAAGGTAAATGATAAGCATAGGTAGTAGTGTTTGAGCGCTAGTTCATCTTAAAAAATTGCTGCACGCAGAGCACCGCCATTCCAAACCGTATCCTCTGTGATCCTGCACGAAGGTGAAGAAGTGCTGCGTAATGGCCTTCGCAAGGATGTTTGAAAAGGAATCGTGTAAAGTAAGCTAAAAATACAAAAGCCTTCTGATTAGTAGGCTTTTGTGGGGGATTTAACAACCACCATCTAAAAGATGATGGATTCTAACGATGACTGGAAGTCAACCGCAAACATGGAAATTCTCGCTGTGCCCTGTGCGAGCTTTTTCCTTGGCTCTTTTTACAAAATCGCTTACAGCAACACTGGGAGGTACACTACGGTACAAGGAAACATGGTTACTCGACACCACACCACTGGATATTTTAATGCCCATATCTTCAGTCGTCTAGGCTATTATCTCACGTATTCTTACTCAAAGGTCTCCTTGAAGCCCCTTGTATCTGTATTGAGTGATCCAAACCAAATGATAACGGTGATGATAGAGCCAGGGTGAGCTATAAGCGTATATCTTCAATCATAGGCTAGCATGGACTGAAGTCTTGCCCGTCTGAAGATGGAGGATACCATTTATAGGACCGTAAAGTAATCAATTCAAGTCCGTCGAAAAATGTGGCCAATGTTTTTTAATGCCTAAAAAAGTGCCCTTGCAAGCCTAAAAATAACTTTAAAACTATGCATTACTTAAGTATGACTCACCTTACGCAGTGACCTTATCACTCCGAGCCCGGCGAGGAAGCTCTGCGTGCTGTGGGCCTCGTAGGGATGTTTCGCTATGCTCAACACGACAAAAGAAGGCATATTAAGAGGGGGTGCGTAAGGTGAGTTAAGTAAACCACAATCATCTGTTGATAACTGATGGTGCTCTATTACTTGCTTGGCATGCTTGTAACGCAATAAATTGCAGCTTACTCACTAATACAGAAGAAATAAGCACATGGAAATATTGGCCATGGTGACCCAATTTTTGCTGGGGTTATCGATTGTCGCAGGGCTGCACGAGCTAGGGCACCTACTTTTTGCCAAACTTTTTGGCATGCGTGTAGAAACATATACCATTGGTTTCTCACCCAAACTTTTTCGATTTCAATGGGGAGAAACGGAATATGCGTTAGGCTTACTTCCCTTGGGGGGGGCAGTCAAAATTACGGGTATGATCGACGAGTCGATGGACACTGCTGAGCTGGCTAGCGCGCCACAGCCCTGGGAGTTTCGAGCCAAGCCTGCTTGGCAGCGCTTAGTGGTCATGCTAGGAGGCATCCTATTTAACGTTGTCACAGGAATTATCATCTTCATAGCCCTCACTTTTACCTTAGGCGATACGTATTTGTCCAAGCAAGAAGTCAACAAGCATGGCATTGTGCCCAATGCGCTGGGGAAGACCCTGGGCTTTCAGGAAGGAGACCAAATCGTGGCTATTCATGGCCAAGACTTTGAAAAATTCAACGATATCTTGAAGCCTGCTACGTTGTTGGCTGCTAATGGCTACTACACTGTGCTACGAGAGGGACAAACAGTACGCATCGCCATACCCCCAGATATGATCGAACGGCTGGCAGACCACAAAGGCCAGGAAGGATTTGTAATGCCTAGAATGCCCTTTGCGGTAGGCACAGTGCAATCCATGAGTGGCGCTGCCCAAGCAGGACTACAACCCGGCGACCACATTGTTGCCATCGCTGACCAGCCCACGCTTTACTTTCATCAGCTCAAGCAAGTGCTGGCTGACAAGGCAGGGCAGCAAGTAATGCTCCAGTACAGAAGGGAAGACACCTTGCACACTACCACAGCCCAGATCAGCGAGGAAGGCACGCTAGGGTTTCAGCCCAGTTTATTACTCACGCATGAAAAGCAATATTACAGCCTAGGGCAAGCGGTGGTCGTAGGCACTTTGAGGGCCTATACTGTGATTGAAACCAATATCATGGCACTAAGTAAAATCTTTACTGGACAGCTTTCGCCGACCAAGTCGCTGAGTGGTCCTATTGGCATTGCGCAGATATTTGGCAAAAGCTTCGATTGGATTCAATTCTGGAGTGTAACGGGTTTTCTATCGCTAGTTTTAGCATTGACCAATCTTTTGCCTATCCCTGCACTAGATGGCGGCCACGCCTTATGGATCGTGTGCGAGATGATCACTGGACGACGGCTTTCTGACAAGTTCTTGCTAAACGCACAAATGGTTGGAATGGCTATCTTGCTGTTCCTAATTACCTATGCTGTCGTTAACGATCTATACAGACTTTTTCAGCACTGACCTGCTGCGCTTGGAGGTACCAGTGAGGAGAAAAAGGTTCACTTTGGCACATCAATTGCGCCTGACAGATACAGGTAGCACATCTACAGCAAATATTCAATATATAGTATGCACCCTCAGCACCCCTTTCTTTTCAACAAATCGTTGTTTTCAGACTTGGCCAGTGCAGGATCAGAAGACATGATACAACTTGTAGTGACAGAAGAAGACAGCGAAGAAACTATCCAGGACAATCTAGCATCGCTGCCTATACTTCCTCTTAAACAAAATGTTCTATTTCCTGGCCTCATCATTCCTCTGACATTACGGCGTCCCCAACTCATTCAGTTGGTCAAAAAAGCACATGAAGCCGACAAACCGTTGGGGGCAGTGGCTCAGAAAAAAGCACAGACGGAAGAGCCTAAGGCTAAAGACCTCTATCAGGTCGGGACCATCGCTCGCGTACTTAAGGTGATCGTATTTCCCGATGGCAACATCACAGCTATCCTGCAGGGCAAGCAAAGATTCAAGATAGAGCAAATTATTGCAGAGACGCCTCATCTACTGGCCCAGGTGCATACACTGCAAGACAAGACCTTGAAAACTAAAAAAAGAGAAACCAAAGCGCTCATGCACTCGCTCAGAGAGGTGGCCAACGAGATTGTCAGCTTAAGCTCAGAGATCCCCTCTGAGGTACAGGTGGTCTTGAATAACATCCAAGAGCTAGAGTTTCTCACCTACTTTTTGTCTTCGCACATTCACGTGGAGATGACGCAGAGGCAACAACTGCTAGCACTCAACGACAGCAGCCAACGAGCGAACTTGCTCTTAAAGTACCTGCTCAGAGACTTAGAGTTTGCCCAACTCAAAAGAGAACTGCAAGACAAGGTGCACACTGACCTGAACCAGTTCCAACGTGATCAGTATATCAGGCACCAGATCAAGATATTACAGGACGAGCTAGGCGATCATGAGCTCGAGGAGGTGGAAGCACTGCGGGCACAAGGCGAAAAGAAGCACTGGCCCGAAGAAGTGGCTACTTTCTTCGAAAAAACGCTAGACAAGGCGGAGCGACTCAGCCCCCACAATCCAGACTACGCCACACTTATTAACCACGCAGAGCTACTGGTAGAGATGCCCTGGCAGGTGTTTACCAAAGACAATCTGAACCTAAAGCAAGCTGAGAAAACCCTGAACAAAGACCACTTTGGTCTAGACAAAGTCAAAGAGCGAATTCTGGAGTACCTAGCAGTGCTGCAGCTCAAGCAAGACATGAAAGGGCCTATTCTGTGTCTCTACGGCCCTCCAGGTGTAGGCAAAACTTCTTTGTGCAAGTCCATTGCCAAGGCGCTCAACAGAAAGTATGCTCGAATATCGCTGGGAGGCCTCAACGACGAAGCTGAGATCAGAGGCCACCGAAAGACCTACATTGGAGCTATGCCAGGCAGACTTATTCAGCACATCAAAAAGAGCCAGGCTAACAATCCAGTGATCGTACTAGACGAAATTGATAAAATCAGTGGCATGCGAGGCGACCCTGCTGCTGCGCTATTAGAAGTGCTGGACCCTGAGCAGCACGATGCATTTGTAGACAATTTCTTGGAAGTGCCCTATGACTTGTCCAAAGTCCTGTTCATTGCTACAGCCAATACGCTAGACACCATTCCTCCAGCACTGCTAGATAGGATGGAGATTATCGAACTGAATGGCTACACTGTAGAAGAAAAGGTAGAGATTGCGAAAAAGCACCTATTCCCTAAGCAACGCAAAGCACATGGACTCAAGGTCAGTGATGTGCGTATCCATGATAGTGCTATTGGCAAGGTGGTGGAAGACTACACGCGCGAGTCAGGCGTTAGAGAATTGGAGCGCAAGCTAGGCAGTGTGGTGAGAAAAGTGGCCAAAGCAGTGGCCACAGGAGAGGGCCATCTGCGTCAGGTCAAGCAAAGCGATATCCCCCAACTCTTGGGAGCAGAGCCGTTTGACCAAGAAGCCTATCAAAGCCATGCACTCCCTGGCGTGGCCATTGGCCTGGCCTGGACGTCTGTGGGGGGCGAAATTCTCTTTATCGAAGCTACCTTGAGCAAGGGCAAAGGCAAGTTGACCCTTTCTGGGCAGCTGGGCGATGTCATGAAAGAGTCTGCTATGACTGCTTTATCTTACCTCAAGTCTAATGCTGACACGCTAGCCATTGACTATCGCATTTTTGACCACTACGATCTGCACGTGCATGTGCCCGCTGGTGCTGTGCCCAAGGACGGTCCTTCAGCAGGTATTACGCTCTTCACGGCGCTGGCATCGCTCTATACCCAACGCAAAGTGCGCGACAAGCTCGCCATGACTGGAGAGATTACACTGCGGGGCAAGGTGCTGCCCGTGGGGGGGATTAAAGAAAAGATATTGGCTGCCAAGCGGGTAGGCATTCAGGAGATTGTGCTGAGCGCTAAGAACAAGAAAGACATTCAGGAAATTAGCGCCCACTATATTCAGGGGCTGACTTTGCACTATGTAGACCATGTCGAGGAAGTGCTTCAGCAGGCTCTTCAGCCGCGAAGGGCCAAGCACGCTAGAACCTGGAAGATTATCAAAGAGCCTACTAGCCAACGTGCGATGCACCACCAGGTATGAGGGAAAATTATCGCTCAACCTGCAGCACCAACGATAGGCACGGAGTTGCTCCTGAGAGTAGGTTTTGATAGGTAAGTCCAGCCGTGACGCTTGTATCTTTTTGAGAGTGTTGTTGATTAGGTAGATGGCCAGTCCGGAATGGCTCTAACAGTCTCCTTAAGGTATTTTTACATACAAAATTCACCCTGGTCTTCTGCATCTAGCTTTGAAAGAACACACCCGACTTTTGGAGTAAGTTTCTTTAGGTAGTGTCGACATAAGATATTATCTTAAGGCAAAAAATGCCTAAAAAACCTGCCTATCAACGACACGATATCTCCGATGAAGTATGGAACAAACTTGCCCCTCATTTGCCTGGAAGAGCTGGCGCTTGGGGAGGGGTAGCTAAAGACAATAGACAATTTATTAACGCCGTGTTCTGGATATTACGAACGGGAGCCCCATGGCGGGACTTGCCTCCTCATTACGGCGAGTGGAATAATACGAACCGACGCTTTTGTCGATGGCGCGATAATGGAACATGGGAGAAGCTTTTGGAACTACTTTCAGATGAACCAGACTACACATGGCTGCTGATCGATACGAGTCATATAAAAGTGCATCCCCATGGGACAGGCGCAGTGGGAGGAAATGAGGCGATGAATCGCACAAAAGGGGGCTCAATACAAAACTACATTTGGCCGTGGATGCGTCTGGTATGCCGCTCAGAGGGATTATTACAGAAGGTACCGAGGCAGATTGTAAGCAAGGTGTTGAGCTGCTCAAAGACTTGCCAGCAGGAGGGGTGATAGCAGATAGGGGCTATGACACAGAGCAAGTAGTCCAAGAGGCGAAGTCAAAGAATAGACAATGTGTGATACCGAGTAGAAAGCATAGAAAAGTAGAGCGTAGTTACAACCGAGAAGTGTATCAGCTACGTCATGTGATAGAGAACACGTTCTTGTATCTGAAGCGTTGGCGCGGGATATGTACGCGTTATGCCAAGAGAGGTAGCTCATTTCTGGCTGCTATTCAAATTAGATGTCTAGCTTTATGGCTAGGCGTCTCCTGACGACACTGTCTAGCCTCACCCACAGCCGCTACAATCATGTCGCATACGCACACTCGTACCTCCACCTCCTTTTTCGACAATCTCTCTTTCATGAGCTGCAATAGCGCTTCGGGATTTTTCCAAAGCTTCTTCTACTTCTTGAAGTAGGGTAGGAGCTTTCGAAGTGAACCCAGGCAGTGCCTTTAGTTTTTCCAGTGCGTCTACTTTGCATTCTTCCAATGCTTTTTTGCTTTGTAAAACCGCTTGATTAGCTTCCGTTTGTTCTCTTTTAGCTTGTTTGTGCTCTTGACTGTGGTCTTGCGCATCCCCCTCAGGAGGAGAGATTGGCTCTCTTTTTTCAGGCTTCTTCCTTCTTGCCAGCCAAGAGAGCAAACCTCCTCCTTCCCTATCTTGTTTCCCTGTACGTCTATCTCGCCAGTATTCTGATGATGATCTACTCAGGTTCCTTAAGTGCGTTTGTTGTATACGATAGGCTTCTTCTTTTTTATTCAAGTCCTCCTTGCAACTGACTACTCTACCAGCTGCCTGGACAGCTTCCTCATAGACAAGCTGCTGATCTGAGGGGGCGAGCCGCTTGGCTGCAATGATAGCTGCTTGAAGACTTTTCCAACTGTCTTGAAGACATGGACCAAAGGTGCCCCCACAGTGAAGGGCTTGTTGAGCTTGTTTGTCTACTGCTACCTGCGCTTCCGCAAGACTTTGAGGTGTCGGTGATCCTGGGGCAGTTCCTGAGCTAGTTGGAGAAGGCCCGCTGCTGCTAGCATGGCCGCTGGGAGGACCTGAAGAATACGCCGCACTCCCGCCACTACCAATGCTTGAAGAACCTAGAGCACCTGTTGAGTAGGCTGAAGAAGGCCCGCTGCTGCTAGCATGGCCGCTGGGGGGACCTGAAGAACTAGGTGAACTCCCTCCGTTGTCAGCGCTCGAAGGTCTACCATCACCATAGCTCATGGGAGTAATTGAGGGGCTATCGCTAATGCTGCTACCAGCGCTATGCGGTAGAGTAGGGGCTTCAGCACTGTCGGCATTATTCTTGGGCGGCGTTTTAATGGTTCTGCTTCTGTTAGTGGGCTTCGTTAGATGCCCTGCGTGTCTCTTGGCATTGCTACACGCCATACCTCCTAATGATAGGCTTATGGGCAACCACAACGTAACCATCAGATGCTTTATTCTAGGATATAGGCGCATACCATAAATTTTTATATCTATCTACTTTTAAATATTAATTTACCGAAGTATCAAGATTGTATGCAACACTTAGCAGGAATTTTGTTGAACGGTCTTGTTGCTGATGGATGCAGCACGTTGGCAACCTCCGTAGTGGCCAATAACTTTAGAGCAGTAGCATGCTGTGCAGCGTAAAGTGCCTGGATTGTGTAGAAAATAACTCCTTAAGAGGAAGCATTCATCGCAGTTACGCAGTTGAACGCTAAGGGGTATAGATAGGGAGCAATGTCCATGGAGTACGCCATCGCGCTGGGACTGGCCCAAAAAGCTGCAGGGGGTGGGAAAGCTAGTTGCGCAGTGGAAAGCGTCATCTTGTTAGACAAATAGGGACTTGCTAACTTGCAATCTGGAAGGAAACGAAGTTTATGCGCCCCCTACATGTAAATTATTTGGCACTAGGCCTGCTTGCCAGCGCATTGGTCATGTACAGTGGTTGTACCAATAGCGCTATTCCAGGGCCAGGCGCTAGCAAGCCACCCCCTGATGGAGACCCCAAGCTGCTGCAAGAAGAACAGCAGAACCTTCAAAAAAGGAATCCCATAGGCCAAGCACTTTCAGACGACGTGATTAACAACGTGGGCGACACAAGCTTACAAAAATTGCTTCGTGAGGTGAGGGACAATCCTGCAAAGCTCAATGAAGTACAGAGCGACTCAGGAAAAAGCGTATTGCAAAGCGCTGTACTCAAAAATAGTGTCGAAGCCATTAAGGCTCTTTTAGCTGCAGGCGCTGATCCTAATATCAAAGCTAGTAATGGCCAAACAGCTCTGCATCTTGCTGGAAATATTGGAGGTAGAGATAATAGCAAAGCTTCTTTATCTACCCTTTTAGCTGCAGGTGCCGATCCCAACATGCAAGATAATGATGGCAATACTGTGCTCCACAAAGTTGCAGAACGCACACAGGACTTGGTTGAAGTACTGATTAATCATCCAGGTATTAATCTCAATGTAAAGAACCATCAGAACAAAACTCCCCTGGCACTCGCTGAGGAAAGATATACTGCCCCAAATGCCGCTATTCCCAAGCTACTGAGAGAGCAAGGAGCTACTAAGTGAATAAGTGATTCTCCTAATACAGCCTTTCTCCATGTATCTCCTCTTGCCATGTTTCGTAGCGTATGAGAAGCCTCTCCGTGAGGCCCTGCTACACCGAGGCGCCCTGTTAGATACAAGAGAAGCATTTCTCTCCAAGACGCGCTGTCTTGCCAAGCAGCAGCGCTGCTTGGTTATCCCCCACTCCTTCTGTACATTTGCAGTCCTTGATTTAGATAGTTATAACCACCTACAGCCAAACACGAACACGATGCTGACTGTACAACAGCTTGTCAGAAAAGGCAGAAAAAAACAGACGGGTAAGTCCAAATCTCCTGCCTTGAATCAATGCCCACAGCGCAAAGGCGTGTGCACCAAAGTCTACACTGCTACGCCCCGAAAGCCTAACTCTGCCATGCGAAAGCTAGCGCGGGTCAGATTGACGAGTGGCAAAGAAGTCCTCGCCTACATTCCTGGAGAAGGGCATAACCTACAAGAGCACTCCATGGTCTTGGTGCGCGGCGGCGGCCCCAAAGACTTGGCAGGTGTGAAATACACCATTATTCGTGGTACGCTAGACACCGCAGGCGTAGAAGCTCGCAAGCAAGGAAGATCGATATATGGCGCTAAGCGGCCGAAGAAGTAAGTGTTAGATGATCAGCGATCCATCTCTGACTGTGAGAGTTTGGAGATAGTTGCAGTAGTGATCAATTATCGGCTACTCACAATCAGCATCTACAAAAACAAGCAGACAAAAATCGTTGCGTATGAAAAAGATCATTAAGTGTCTACTCTGCAGCTTTCTGCTGCTCTATTCAAGCAGCTATTCGTCAGGCCCTTGTTGCTCCGCTTGCAGTTTAAAAAGGCCAAAGATGGCGGTAAACTTAAATAATAGATCCCGGCGGAAGTCATCAAGAAGGCATGAAAAGAAAATGCAACACAAGAAGGGTTACTGAAGAATATTAATACAGAGGGAAATAGGTACATATAAAGGAAGACTAGACATTCGTACAAAAGTTGGGCTTGATATTACTGAGACAGCCCCTTGATGGTAAGCAGGAGGATACTGACAGTGAGTGCTGAAGAAAAGAAGTAGTCTAGTCGATGCAGTGAGAATAATCCTTCAAGCGAGTACTGATGCGGACAGAGTAGCTAAAAGATAAAGCTTCTCACATGAGTACTGTCGTACAGCTGTTGCGCTACAGAAAGCTTGTGCACTTACGTCATCAGACACCTGTACAATGAAGATGCTTTTAGATGTAGAGGTTGATGCAAGTACTAAAGATGAAAAATGTCGCTGGAAGTAGCGAGAAGCGGGCGTGAAAAGGTTAAAAATGGAAAGAAGTACACATTTATAATTAAGCCCTAATCAAGCTTCTTGAGGACCACGAGAAAAGCTGAGCAACAAATGATTCTCAATTCTTAGCCCGTATTAATGACCTCCTTCTTTGGTGTCGAACTATTTGCTCTGCTCCAGAGGCGAAGGCCCAACGAAAAAAACAAGAAAACGCGAAAAATGAGAAAAGGACAAGCCAAGAAAAGACCCCTTTTACCCGATCCGAAATACAAAGACCCTCTGGTCACCCGGTTCGTCAACTCTTTGATGAAAGACGGCAAGAAAAGCCTAGCCTATTCATTGTTCTACGAAGCAATTGACAAAGTAGCTGAGAAGACGGAAGAAGAAGGGCTAGCCGTGTGGAAAAAAGCGTTGAACAATGTTATCCCAGCTATCGAAGTGAAGCGGAGGCGTGTAGGAGGGGCTACCTTCCAAGTACCCATAGAAGTCAGAGCAGATCGTAAGATTTCTTTGGGCATCAAGTGGCTGGTCAATTGTGCCAGAGCCCGCGGAGAAAAGACCATGACCGAGCGACTCGTCAACGAGATGATTGCTGCCTCTAAAGGAGAAGGCAATGCAGTGAAAAAGAAAAACGATACCCACAAAATGGCTGAATCCAACCGAGCCTTCTCACACTTTAGAATTTAGCCATGAGCAAAGACCTAAAATTTTTAAGAAATATAGGCGTCATGGCCCACATTGATGCCGGCAAGACCACCACTACAGAGCGTATTCTTTACTACACAGGCCTCACCCACAAGATTGGCGAGGTGCACGATGGAGGGGCTGTGATGGACTGGATGGAGCAGGAGCAAGAACGAGGCATTACCATCACCTCGGCAGCTACGACTACTTTCTGGAAGTATCCTACCTCCCAGGGCCAGGCCACGAGTGATACGCAAGAGTACAAAGTCAACATCATTGATACTCCTGGCCACGTAGACTTTACCGTGGAGGTAGAGCGTTCTTTGCGTGTGCTGGACGGAGCTGTGGCACTCTTCTGTGCTGTGTCAGGCGTAGAGCCCCAGTCAGAGACGGTTTGGCGCCAAGCCGACAAATACCAAGTGCCTAGAATCTGTTTTGTCAACAAGATGGATAGGGCAGGGGCCGACTTCTTCAATGCTGTGAACGAAATCAAGGACAAGCTAGGTGCCAATCCGGTGCCGCTACAGATTCCTATTGGTAGTGAAGACACCTTCAAAGGAGTCATTGACCTGATCACGAACCAAGCCATCATCTGGAACGACGAAGACTTGGGCATGACGTACAAGGTATTGCCCATCCCAGAAGACCTACAAGACACGGCTGCTGAATGGCGACAGAAGCTGGTAGAGGGTGTAGCAGAGTATGACGAAGCGCTGTTAGAGAAGTTCTTTGAAGACCCAGACAGCATCACCAAAGAAGAAATGATGGCTGCTATTCGCAAGGCCGTTATCGATCTGTCGTTTTCGCCCGTGCTTTGCGGTTCTGCCTTCAAGAACAAAGGGGTACAGGCCCTTTTGGATGCCGTTTGCTCTTATTTGCCTTCGCCATTAGACCTGCCGGCCATACAGGGCACCAACCCTACCACCGAGCAAGAAGAAACTAGAAAGCCTGATGTGAAGGAGCCTTTTGCAGCGTTGGCTTTCAAGATCACGACGGATCCTTTTGTAGGACGACTGGCTTTCATGCGGGTTTATTCAGGTAGCCTTGATTCAGGCTCTTACATCCACAACAACCGCACAGGTAAGAAAGAACGCATCTCACGACTAATGCAGATGCATTCTAACAAACAAAATCCTATTGATAAGGTGGAGGCAGGCGATATTTGCGCTTGCGTGGGCTTTAAAGATATTAAAACCGGCGACACGCTGACGGACGAGAAGAACAAGATTGTCTTAGAGTCTATCTCCTTCCCAGAGCCCGTTATTGGCTACTCCATCGAGCCTAAGAAGCAGGCGGATGTAGACAAGCTCTCCATGGCCATCACCAAGCTGGTAGAAGAAGACCCTACGCTGCAGGTAGAAACCAACGAAGAGACAGGCCAAACCATCCTTAAAGGGATGGGCGAGCTCCACCTGGAAATCATCATTGACCGCCTGCGCCGCGAATTCAAGCTGGAGATCAACCAAGGTGCCCCTCAGGTGGCTTATAAAGAGGCCCTGACTACCCATGTGGAGCACAAAGAAGTGTACAAGAAACAAACTGGGGGTCGAGGTAAATTTGCAGACATCGTCTTTGAGCTCAGCCCTAAAGCAGATGAAACCCTAGGCCTAGAATTTGCCAACGAGATTGTTGGGGGTGTGATTCCCAAAGAGTTTATCCCTGCCATCCAGAAAGGCTTTGAAGGCGCCATGAAAAATGGCCCTTTGGCAGGTTATCCTGTGGAGGCCATGAAAGTAAGATTGTTCCACGGATCGTTCCACGACGTAGACTCTGACGCACTCTCTTTTGAGCTAGCTGCTAGAATAGGCTTTAAAGAAGCGGCCAAAAAGGCAAGTCCAGTGCTGATGGAGCCCATCATGGCTGTGGAAGTAACCACACCAGATGAGTTTACTGGTTCTGTCACCGGCGACCTGAACCGACGTAGAGGCATCATGAAAGGCATGGAAGTCAAAGCAGGGGCACAGATTGTCAAGTCAGATGTGCCGCTGGTGGAGCTTTTTGGCTATGTCACAGACCTGCGCACCATCACATCAGGGCGAGCAGCCGCTACGCTCACCTTCTCGCACTACGAGAAAGTACCCAAAAACCTAGCCGAGGGCATTATAGAAAAAGTAAAAGGAGCACCCACCAAATAATTGATCCATGAATCAAAAAATTCGCATCAAGCTGAAGTCGTATGATCACAACCTGATCGACAAGTCCTCTGAAAAAATCGTCAAGGCAGTGAAAGCCACTGGAGCGATTGTTAGCGGCCCTGTACCCTTGCCCAGCGAAAAAGAAATCTACACCGTGCTTAGGTCGCCGCACGTCAGCAAAAAGTCTAGAGAGCAGTTTCAGTATGCTACCTACAAAAGGCTGATCGACATTTATTCTAACAACGCCAAGGCCGTCGATGCCTTGATGAAATTAGAGCTACCTAGCGGCGTAGAGGTAGAGATCAAGGCCTAACTGGCTGTGCAGTGAGCTTTTTTGGGGGCCCAAGAGTGCAATTGTTGCGCCCTTGGGCCTTTTTATTGCTAGTCAATCATCCCTGCTCCTTTCGAGGCCGTTGCAAAACTGTTGTTATTTCTGATCTACCTCTCAAGAGGTTGTTTTTTTAATGGGGGCTCTCATTAGCCAAGAGGCAACTACCTTGTTAAGCACTTATTTGTGCTTCTTTGACTTAATCGTGTGTGATAACCAACCGAAAAGGGCATAGCTACCCCACAGAGACTCTTAACGCTAGCCCTGGGGCACGGTATAGATTGTAACATAGCGCTTCTAATACATGCTGACTATGCATTTTTGCCTTCCCTACATAACGCGCGCTCCCTGCCTTGAACCAACTCTTTATACTTCCAAACACGCACTCCACTTTGTAGCGACGCTCTCCTATTAGACGATTGTACAGACATAACCAACTGCTTCTTGCCTTGCCTCTTGCTCGTTTGCGTTGAAGACGGCTCTTGAGTCCCTTACTTCGCAATAACGATTCATTCGACGCACTACTGTAGCCCTTATCGCCCAATACTTCACCCCCCTTGGGTAACTCCACCTGCTCTAATAACCGCGACAGATGTTGGCTTTCGTGCTCACTTGCCTTACTCGTATGAACTGATAACACTAATCCAGTCTCTGCTTCTACTAGATAATGACGTTTATAGCCATAATGGACCTGATTACCTCGTTTCACCCAACTCGCCTCTTGATCTACTCCTTTTTGCTTCACTTCTTCCAAAGGAGGCGTATACTCCCCTGTTGGCAAAGCATATATCTTTTTTCCTTTCGGGCGGCGCGCTGTTGGCCTAGACAGTGTCGTCAGGAGACGCCTAGCCATAAAGCTAGACATCTAATTTGAATAGCAGCCAGAAATGAGCTACCTCTCTTGGCATAACGCGTACATATCCCGCGCCAACGCTTCAGATACAAGAACGTGTTCTCTATCACATGACGTAGCTGATACACTTCTCGGTTGTAACTACGCTCTACTTTTCTATGCTTTCTACTCGGTATCACACATTGTCTATTCTTTGACTTCGCCTCTTGGACTACTTGCTCTGTGTCATAGCCCCTATCTGCTATCACCCCTCCTGCTGGCAAGTCTTTGAGCAGCTCAACACCTTGCTTACAATCTGCCTCGGTACCTTCTGTAATAATCCCTCTGAGCGGCATACCAGACGCATCCACGGCCAAATGTAGTTTTGTGTTGAGCCCCCTTTTGTGCGATTCATCGCCTCATTTCCTCCCACTGCGCCTGTCCCATGGGGATGCACTTTTATATGACTCGTATCGATCAGCAGCCATGTGTAGTCTGGTTCATCTGAAAGTAGTTCTAAAAGCTTCTCCCATGTTCCATTATCGCGCCATCGACAAAAGCGTCGGTTCGTATTATTCCAGTCGCCGTAATGAGGAGGCAAGTCCCGCCATGGGGCTCCCGTTCGTAATATCCAGAACACGGCGTTAATAAATTGTCTATTGTCTTTAGCTACCCCTCCCCAAGCGCCAGCTCTTCCAGGCAAATGAGGGGCAAGTTTGTTCCATACTTCATCGGAGATATCGTGTCGTTGATAGGCAGGTTTTTTAGGCATTTTTTGCCTTAAGATAATATCTTATGTCGACACTACCTAATAGAAGCGTCTACTATGGTTCCTTTTTGGATCAGTAAGCCAAGGATTTCTAATTGCCTATTGACTTCTATTAGAAGAAGCTGGTAGGCCTCTGCTTGGGTCAAGACCTTTCTAAAGCGAGAGATCACACTGTGATCAGGGGTAGGATGGTCAGCACTGAGCCCACAGAACTTCTTGAAGGAGCTCCTGTCGTCGAGTTGATCTTCGATTTGATAGTCGCTTAATCCGTACCAGGTCTGTAAGAGGGACATTTTAAAGAGCAAGAGAGGAGGATAGGCGCTTCTTCCTTCTTGCGCCTGCCCCTTAGTGTAGTATTGAGCGAGGAGGTTTTCAATAGGCTTCCAATCGATAATCTGGTTGATTTGTTGTAGTTGATGATGGGTTCTATTGTTGGGCTGCATGGCAAGGTCAGCAAAAGAGAGTTGTTTGTTGTGGAGCATTGGCATATTGAGCAAGTTTTAAAGGCTACAGAAAGTGTTCGCTGTTCTGAGAACACCTTTTAGGCCGAGTTTAAGCAAACATTTTAATCAGTTTTGCAACGGCCTCAAATTGGCTGACCTATCATTGCCTCACAAAAGAGAGACGGGACGATGTGCTCTTGCACGCTGAAAAGGAGTATGGCATAGACTCCATTATGCTCACACGTACGCTACGATACAGACCTCTATCTTAAGTATCAGCAACAAGGCCACAGAAAGCTCCCTCTCATTGTCAACATCATTTTGTGCAATGGCCCTCACAAAAACTATCCTGATGCAGAAGACATCGCTGATTACCAGGCAGCTATAAATTAGAGAAAATCGTTGACGCCTTTGTGGGTGTTTATCCAGAGTTAAAAGAAACTATCATGGCTCCCTTAAGGCAACTAGAAGCTTGTGTAAGAAGAAAGGCGCTGAAAGAGGGTATGCAAGCCAGAAACTTGGGAATTGCAAAGAACAGATGCTTCTAAAGCTCCAATTAAGCCTAGGTGCTACTGAAAAAGCGACAGGATTCCCTCAAAAAGAATTCGAGCAACTTCTGACCGAGTAATTGCTCACAGACATGCTCATAAAGCCTGGTCCAAATCCTTGGCCGCGAATAAGGAAGTGTTTTATCAATACTCTCCAAGACAAATAATCTCCATACTCTGACTCATTCTGCAGCCTTCAGGAGGCTATAGTACTGGGACATATCTTGAAAGAACGTGCAAGCCTTTTGGATATTCTGGTCATGGCTAAGTAGGGCCTCTATGACTCCTTCCTGGAAATAATAACGTGCTACAATAGCTTCTTGCAATGCCAGCTTAATTTCTTGCTTAAACCGCTGTAAGTCTTTTTCTCTGCAGTGCTGTACCTGCGTTTTGAGCAATTCAATTTGCCTTTTGATATCCTCAGTATAGGCCTCTTCTTGTGCTTGTGTCATCAGCCGGTTAATGCTCTGCTCGATGGTATAAGGATAATCTTTGTCTTGAAGCCAGGTGACGAAATCTTGGTACTGAGCGTCTGACAGGGCAAACTTACTGGCAGGTGCAATGTGGCTATTTTGTGCTTGAAAGTGTGTGGCGTACTCAAATACCAGTCCCTTCTCTATCAGACTGATAGTAATGGGAGCCCAACGCCACCTCTCGCCTTCAATGTCAGGGGCAACACCCTCCTGCTCATACACTATTCGGCCTGCTTGTGTAGTAAACACAGACTGCACCTCTTGCTCCTCTTGCACTGTCTGTTCTGTGCCTTTTTGCTGTCTGTAGTCTATTTTTTGGATGCTTCTTCCACTAGGCAGATAGTAACGCGCAGTTGTGAGCTTGAGTTGTGTATTGTAGCTCAAGGACCTGGTAGATTGTACAAGCCCCTTCCCAAAAGTGCTTTTGCCCATGAGTAGCCCTCGGTCATAATCTTGGATAACGCCTGCCACAATTTCAGCAGCTGAAGCACTCTTCTGGTCTATCAACACAATGACAGGTAAGTGGCTGTCGTAAGCAGATTGTGTAGTAGTATACGTCTTGGCCCATGAGGCTATTTTTCCCTTAGTAGCTACTACCGTGAGGCCTTCGTCTACAAAAAGATTTACTACTTTAATGGCTTCTTCTAATATACCCCCTGGATTGCCTCGCAAGTCCAGGATAAGCTTTTGCGCACCACGCTCTTGTAAGCTTCTCAAGGCTGCTTGTACCTCATCTGCCGCATGGGTTGCGAAGTTAGCTAATCTAATGTAACCGATTTCATCCTGAACTTTGCCAAAATAGGGTACGTTCTTCAGGTTGACCTTTTCACGGGTCAACGTAAGGGTTATAGGTTGCTCTACTCCCTGCCTAACGACCGTTAGCTGCACTTGGGTAGTAGGCATACCTTTAAGTAAGCTGCTGATGTGGTCCAAAGGCTGGGCAGCCATGTCTTCACCATTAACTCGAATAATGGTATCTCCTACGTACACCCCCGCCTTGTGTGCAGGACAGTCTTTATAGAGCATCATAATCCTAGCTTTACCTTTCCAAGCACCAATAACGGCTCCAATACCGCCGTATTCTCCTGTGGTAAAGGTTCTGAAGTTGGCTACGTCTTCTTCAGAAAAAAAATTGGTATAAGGGTCTAGCGATTGCAGCATAGCGTTGATGCCTGTTTTCACAATTGCGTCTGTATCTACTTCATCCACATAGTGACCTTCTAGTTCCTTGAGGATACCAGCAAAAATTTCAAGGTTTTTGCTGACTTTGAAGTATTTGTTTTGTAGCTGGCTGCCAGCTAGCAAACCGATGAGCAAAAGCGGTAAGACAGCGTAATGGCGCCATTTGTACTTGGGATGGGTCATTGTGTAGAGAGCTTAGGAAAAACCATTCAAACGGTGAAGTGAAGTCACAATCTTTTCTTGGAGCGTTTTGAAGTCAGTTGGCTCATCAGATCCAATATAGATATAGCCTATCAAAAAGTAAGAAGGAGTACTATTTGTCAAACGATATTTATTCAGGCGGTAAGCTTCACGCATCCTTCTTTTGAGTTTATTTCTCGTCACTGCACGTTTCACTCTTTTCTTGGGGACGGCGAACAAGACTTGATGATTAGAAAGCAGATCAGAGGGCAGGTATATCACGCGCAAAGGGGGAAGATAGATGGTTTTCCCCTCCTTGAAAAGGGTCTCAATGAGCTGCCTACTTTTTAGGCGTTCATACTTAAGAAAATCTACCCTTCTCATCATCCGTTTTTGCATCAATACCAAAAGTACACGTGCTTGCACAACGGTACAAGAGTTAAGGACCCTGTACCTATCTGTGGCACAGCCGAGGGCCAACCACGTACGGACCCGAAAAGTCATTTTCACAACCTGACGAACCCTAACCAACAAGCTGACGAAAAAAATCAACGGGATACTCTATCGGTAGCACAACAGATTCTATGCTTCATGAAGTACTCACTTACACGAATGTCATGACACCCCAATGCTTGATGGACTGTCAAGGTCTTCTCTCACCACGATTTTCATTACCTTTGAGGATGTTTCGGGATGTGGCGCAGTCCGGTTAGCGCACTCGCTTAGGGTGTGAGAGGTCGCAGGTTCGAATCCTGCCATCCCGACTTACTTAAATTGCTGATTATCAGCTACTTACGCGCATATTACCTTCTAGAATAAAGTGGTGAAGAATTAATGGTTTACATAGAGTTTACAGAAAAGATTTTTTCACGCCCTCTTTGGATTGTCAATCACCTCCTTACTCCTCCCCCTCATACCAGGCAATTTCACGTGTTAGTAGCTCACGCGCGGCCAGCCGCTGCGCCTCTTCCAACAGCGCCTCCTTGTCCTCAGCACTCAGTGACGAGGCTTCGCTCAGCAATGCATAGGCCTTCCCCTTCAGCTCCGCTGCCTTTTGCGTGTTCTCACTGAGCGTCTGATAGGCCTGCACCGCCTCTGCCGTACTCATGCTCGCTCCTTCCTCTTCGAGCAGCTCCTTCAGCTCTTCGTTGGCCTTCAAGAGCCCCTCAGCCAAGGCCTCATAATAGCGCGCCAAAGACAGCCGCTGCTCAGCTATATGCCGCGCCAATGCCCTGTCATGCGCCCTAGCATTTTCCACAGCCTCTCCATAAGAGGCCAGCGTCCGTTCACAACGCACTGAGCGCTGCTCTAGCGACAGCCCTTTGCGCGTCTGTCTCAGCAGCCGCCCTGATTGCTGCAACACGCCACGCTCACTGCTCAAATCCATATGCACCTCCTCTTTAAATCCACGCGTGTACTCTGTGTGCGGCACATAACGCCCTGGATTCAGCTCTACCTTCAGTAAGCCCTCCCCTACACTCATCAGGAGCCGCAGATAGTTCGTTCTTTGCAGCCGTTTCCCTAGCCTGATCGCATCGCGCCGCAGCCGATTGATCTCCTCGATTTTTTCCTTGACTGCCAATGCATCGCTGGCTACCTCCCTGATCTGGTCCAATGTAATGCACCCCAAAATTAGGACCAGAGGTTAAAGGAGCGTTTGATCTTAAACTTGCACTCAAACAGATCAAACTATGCGTCATAAAATCAGAAAAAGACCGCATTCTGCTGCCTTTAAATTCAAGGTAGCTCTTGAGACTATCAAAGCTCAAAGGACCGCTGCTGAGCTTTGCCACGAGTTTGGTATCGTCTCCAGTCAACTTTATGAGTGGAGAAAAAAACTCATCGATAAGGGAAAAATACACTTTGAGAACCCTGATCAGCAACAGCTACCTTATGAGCAACACATTGAAAAACTTATGGCCACCATTGGGCGATTAAAAGTCGAAAACGATTTTTTGTCCAAATCGCTAGGCAGCAATCTTTGAAACACAGAAGACAAGCCCTTGCACAGCCTACGCCACAGTTAAGTCTAAGACGGAAAGCTGCCTTGTTGGACGTGCATCGATCAGGGGTGTATTATCTATCTAAGCCAGCGCAAGATGATCAAGTAGAAGTGATGAATCAGCTCAGAGACCTCTATCAACAATACCCTTTTATGGGCTATCGAAGGCTTCATTTACTGCTTCGGCAACGAGGCTATCAAGTGAATGGTAAACGTGTACTCAGCCTGATGCGTTTGATGGGCCTAGCGGCTTTGTATCCTGTAATAGTCAGTATTTAATCTGACAATTAGATAATTTTAGTTAGCTCTCCTGTCTGCTAACTCATAACTGTCTGAGCTGCCCTTCAGGTGCATCAACTCATTATGCTTCTCCACACTCAGGTGCTTACTTGAGAGCAACGTAGCCAACGGCGTCTTCCCATAACAATAACGTCCACTATGCACACGCTCCCCGTTGTAATAAGCTAACCATACATCCAAGTCCGTCTGTAACTCCTCTACACTCCTATATATCTTCTTGCGCATAGCACAATCAAAGAACTCCTGCTTCATCGTCCTGTTGAATCGCTCGCATATTCCGTTGCTCTGCGGGGAGTAAGCCCGCGTCATGCTATGACTTATCCCCTCGACCGATAAAAACAACTCATAGGCATGGTTCTCCAGTTTGCCTTTGTACTCTGTTCCTCGATCTGTTAGGATGCGTAAGATAGGTACCCCTTGCTGCTCATACCAAGGGAGCACGCGGTCATTGAGCATATCAGCGCTCGTTATCGCTGTCTTTTCATTGTAGAGCTTGCAATCTGCTACACGCGTGTAGGAGTCAATGTAGACTTGACCATAGACCTTGCCAATGCCCTTGAAGTGTCCTACATAGTAGGTATCCTGACAGCCTAGATAGCCTGGATGCTCCGTATCGATCTCTCCATGGGCTTCCTTATCACGCTGATGCTTCTCCATGGCCTGGAGCTGGGTCTCAGTGAGCACAAGGCCTTCTTGTGCCATCTTAGCTTCTAAGGCCTGAAGTCTCTTCTTGATATTATTCAAGTCATTTCGGAGCCAAATAGAGCGAACGCCTCCAGGGGAAACGATAATACCTTGCTTTTTGAGCTCATTAGCGACTCTAAGTTGCCCATAAGCAGGAAAGTCAGTGGCCATCTGAACGACCGCCTTTTCAACAGGGGGCTCTACTCTATTAGCCAGGATAGGCTTTTTGCGACTGATCTCTAGCAATGCTTCTTGCCCTCCTGTCTCAAAGAGCTCTTTAAAGCGATAGTAGCTGTCTCGACTGTATCCCATGGTTTTGCAAGCGGCCGAGATGTTGCCCAGACTCTTAGCGAGTTCAAGCAGTCCAATTTTGGGTTTGATAATCTTCTGGTTTAAGTTCATGATGGTAGTAGTTTAAGTTGTTGTACAATTTAACCAATGTCAGATTAAATTTCAACTACTACAAGTGACCCCTCCGCTGCTGCCAAAATCATTGCGGCTGGCTCGCTGCGGGCTTGCTGCCTGGCTTTTCATGGAGACTACGCGCACGTGCTTTTCGCCCACTTCAAGGTGTAATGCACCCCATCGTTAGGACCAAAAAGTAGTAAATCGTGAGGAGAGTTGTTCGTTGGCTAGCACTGGTTGGTTGAACATTTGATACTACTTTTTTTATTCTGTTTCCTGATCACTTCTATTCTCTCCCCTCTCTCCCCTTTGCTTGATAACCCCTAGCCCCTCTTGCCAAGCAAGCATAGAAACTCCTTGATAGAATACGCTATCTGGACTCTGGTAACCCAAGCTTTGGTCAGCACGAGTACTGTTATACCAACTTATGTACCCACTCAGACTCGCTCGCGCTTCCTGCACACTTGCATAACTCTTCAAATATACCTCTTCGTACTTCACACTGCGCCAGAAACGCTCTATCAATACGTTGTCACAACAACGGCCCGCCCCATTGTGGCTCAATACAATCCCCGCCTCTTCAAGGGCCTTGCGCCAGGCTGCACTGGTGAACTGACTCCCCCTATCTGTGTTAATGATCAGCGGTTGGTAACCACTGGACAAAGAGGCACGCAAGGCTGACAAACAGCTTTCTGTTTCCAGGAAGGGGGATAAGTCCCATCCCATTATACGACGACTCACCATGTCAATGAGCGCTGTCAGATATAGAAAGCCTTGCTCCATTCGTAGATACGTGATATCTATCTGCCAAACATCATTCACCTTCACTGCGGGACGTTCTTTGAGTAAATAAGAAGAGACACTTGCCTTATGGTCCCTTTTCGATAGATTCTTCTTAGGATACAAAGCCGCTAGGCCCATCAAACGCATCAGGCTGAGTACACGTTTACCATTCACTTGATAGCCTCGTTGCCGAAGCAGTAAATGAAGCCTTCGATAGCCCATAAAAGGGTATTGTTGATAGAGGTCTCTGAGCTGATTCATCACTTCTACTTGATCATCTTGCGCTGGCTTAGATCGATAATACACCCCTGATCGATGCACGTCCAACAAGGCAGCTTTCCGTCTTAGACTTAACTGTGGCGTAGGCTGTGCAAGGGCTTGTCTTCTGTGTTTCAAAGATTGCTGCCTAGCGATTTGGACAAAAAATCGTTTTCGACTTTTAATCGCCCAATGGTGGCCATAAGTTTTTCAATGTGTTGCTCATAAGGTAGCTGTTGCTGATCAGGGTTCTCAAAGAGTATTTTTCCCTTATCGATGAGTTTTTTTCTCCACTCATAAAGTTGACTGGAGACGATACCAAACTCGTGGCAAAGCTCAGCAGCGGTCCTTTGAGCTTTGATAGTCTCAAGAGCTACCTTGAATTTAAAGGCAGCAGAATGCGGTCTTTTTCTGATTTTATGACGCATAGTTTGATCTGTTTGAGTGCAAGTTTAAGATCAAACGCTCCTTTAACCTCTGGTCCTAATTTTGGGGTGCATTACATTTTCTTCTTCTTTGCTCTTTCCTTCCAATTCTTCAGAAGCAGCTGGTGGACCTGCAAGGGCACTTGGACCTACTGATTGGTCCATCATAGGTGGTGTGGACGGTGCTGGTGACTGTGAGGTGGGTGAAAGTGTCTCTGTCAGCGCTCCTTCGGTGGTAGGCTGCTCCTGAGTACCAGAGGGTTCTCCTCCAGTGATGCGGTGCTGATTATTCAGCGCTAGATTGCCACAACTCTGAAGAAACAGGCTTGTCAGCAAGACCATGGAAAGGGCGCTTGGGGATGGAGTGTCCATGAGTTAGCTGTTGAGTGATTGGCTTACTAGCTTTCTATGCTGCTTTGGCTACAGACAGATGCGCCAGTGTATTGGTGTAGATGTGCTTCTTCTTCCTTATCAAAGGCCAAGGCAGCTATTTTTTCCTGGCCTTGAGAAACTCTTACAGGCTTTGATTGCTCCTCGGAGGCCAGGGCCGGTGCAGAGAGCTGCCTCATTATTAGCGCAACGTATTTAGGTTATCTGTAGTGCGTTTAAAATCAGGATGATTAGGCTGAGTAGGGTAGAGCTGTCTATACATAGCAAGTGCCTCCTCGTAATGCTTTCGGGCCTCTTGGTGACGGCCTAAGTTGTGACAGGCTATACCTACGTTATTAAGAGACAGAGCCACGTCTGCGTGATTTTGATTCGGATAGAGGGCTCTTCTCATCTCGAGGGCTTGCTCATAGTGCCTTAGCGACTCTTGGTGCTGACCTAACCTGCCATAGGCCACGCCTGCGTTATTAAGAGACTGAGCCACGTCTGCGTGATTTTGATTCGGATAGAGGGCTCTTCTCATCTCGAGGGCTTGCTCATAGTGCCTTAGCGACTCTTGGTGCTGACCTAAGTTGCCATAGGCCACGCCTGCCTTATGAAGAGACCGTGCCACCTCTATCGCCTCTTGGTGGCGGCCTAAGTGGCGATAGGCCTCGCCTACGTTAAAAAGAGACTGCCCCACCTCTACGTGATTTTGATCCGGATAGAGCGATCGTCTTATTTCGAGGGCTTGCTCATGGTACTCGAGCGCCTCTTGGTGACGGCCTGCATCAGCATGGGTTGTGCCCATTTGGGTCAAGAAACGAGCTGCATCTGGTGGCGATACATACCTTCCATTTTCTAGCCTAGCCCTAGACTGGCCATCAGTATCATAGTAAGTCCCTGTTGCAGGCGCATCATTTTCCCATGTACCTCTGTAATGGAGGTAAAAGTCACCTCTCTGATAATCATAACGCTCTAAAGTGCCGTGCCCGTGCCTTCTTCCCTGCTGAAAGCCTCCTTGATAACGCAGTGTGTGACCTATGCTGCACCTAGCCTCTCCTGTATTGTCATGAAATAAGTTATTAAGAAAATAGCCTTGGTAGATAAATGACACTTCCCCTTCAGCTGTAAAACTACCTTCGCCTTGGGCTACTAAGTGATACATAGGAGGTCTAAATCCAAACCACCCTCTTGGTCTTAATAGTTCTACCATTCTAGGACCGCGATGAACTCCTTCAATCCATCTACCATCAAGCTGGGCCTGTACACGAATAGGATGATGGAGTTGAGCACGCTGTTCTCTTTCTACATCTTTCTTGTTTCCTTCCACAAGGAAACGTATAGGTGACCCTACGAGCTGTAAGGCAAGTCCAGCTGCTAACTCTGCTCCTATCACCCCTCCCCTCAATCCCTGCTCCCCTACATAGACCCCCTCTTTGAGCACATGGATGCGCTGCTTTTGATAGCTTTTTTCAAGGCCTTGTAGCCGCTCCATGCTGTAGCCTGGCTCAAAAATGACTGGCAACACTCTTTTGCCAGTTATCTCTTCCACAGTAGCTTGCCACTGCCCGCCTGCTGCGTATTCGAACGTGATTTTTCTCCCTTGACTGTCCATCAAGGCCATGTGTGGCTTGGTAGTCGATGCCATCCGTTGTAGCCGCCTAGCAAGAGCAGGGGTAGTGCCCCATTGTGGAGGTGATGTGGAGCTAGCGGTAGATCGCTGCTCTCTACTCATCATGCTTGAAAGCGCCGGTGAGTGGCCAGCTACCTGTCGATGACTCCTAGCATCAGAGGGATGACTAGAAGCTTGCGCCTGAGGCGCTGTTGGAGTTGCTGTATGTAGCTCCTCAGAAGAATCGGCTTCTTTTATTGCTCTGGCTTCTTCCCTTAGCTGGTGCCCATTTAGGGCCAGGTTGCCACAACTTTGAAGAAACAGGCTTGTAAGTAAGACCATCGAGAGGCCTCTCTGGGACTGGGTATACATGGGTCTATTGAATAATTTAGCGATTGGGTGATGAGTCTATTCGTTTGCTACTTTGCTTTGGGAGCGCCGTTATTAATGCAGGTTAATACTACGCTCTCCTCATCAAATAAGCAAGAGCGGAAATAGCATCTAACAAAGCTAAAAGTAGCCTATCATAACTCTTTAGCGCTTCTCTTGGCACGGTAGAGGGATTGGAGGGGAAGCTTTCTTAAGAAGATACGAGGCCGTTGTAAAACTGTTGTTATTTTTACCCTACCTCTCAAGAGGTGATTTTTTTTTAATAAAGGCTCTCATTAGCCAACAGCCACCCATCTTGGTAAGCACTTATTTGTGCCTTTTTGACCTAATAGTGTGCGACACACATCCCAAAAAGGGCGTACCTAACCCATAGAGGCCCGCAACGCTAGGCCTGGGGCACGATATAAATTGTAACTCACCGCCTCCAGTACATGCTGACTGTGCATTTTTGCCTTCCCTACATAACGCGCTCCCCTCACTTTGAACCAACTCTTTATACTACCAAACACGCGCTCTACTTTGTACCGACGTCCTCCTATTAAACTATTGTACAGACTTGACCAATTGCTTCGTGCCTTCCCTCTTGCTCGTTTGCGCTGAAGACGACTTTTCAGTCTCTTACTTCGCAATAACGATTCGTTCGTAGCACTACTGTAGCCTTTATCGCCTAACACCTCGCTACCCTCGGGGAGATTCACCTTCTCTAATAAACTCGATAGATGGGGGCTTTCATGTTCACTTGCTTTTGTCGTATGGACCGCTAAGACTAAACCCTGCTCTGAGTCCACTAGATAGTGACGCTTATACCCGTAATGCACTTGATGCGCTCGCTTCACCCAACTTGCCTCTTGATCTACCCCCTTTTGCTTGACTTCTTCCAAGGGAGGCGTATACTCCCCTTCGGGCAGATGTTACGTCTTGTTGCCTTTCGGCCTGCGCGCTGTCGGTGTAATGGAAGCGTCTACTATGCTGCCTTTTTGGATCAGTAAGCCCAGGGCTTCCAACTGGCTATTGACCTCGGTTAGAAGAAGCTGGTAGGCCTCTGCTTGGGTCAAGACCCTCCTAAAACGAGCGATCACACTATGATCAGGGGTAGGATGGTCGGCATTGAGCCCACAGAACTTCTTGAAAGAGCCGCGGTCGTCAAGTTGATCTTCGATGGCATAATCGCTTAATCCGTACCAAGTCTGTAAGAGGGTCATTTTAAAAAGTAAGAGAGGTGGATAGGCTCTTCTTCCTTGTTGAGCCTGTCCTTTCGTGTAGTACTGAGCCAGGAGTTGTTCAATAGGCTTCCAATCGATAATCTGGTTGATTTGCTGTAGTTGCTGATGAGTTCTATTGTTGGGCTGCATAGCAAGGTCAGCAAAAGAGAGTTGGTGGTTGAGGATCATTGGCATGTTGAGCAAGTTTTAAAGGCTGCAGAATAGTGTTAACGATTCTGAAAATACCTGGTAGCACGCTTTGATCCAACAAATAGCTTAATCAGTTTTGCAACGGCCTCGATACTATCTACCCTTTGCTAAGTGAAAAAGACACTAAGAAGAAGCGTTTCTGACTTGTAGCAAGGCTTTTTCACTTCCAAGTGTGCAGTAAATTGTCCTAAAGATGATCAAGGAGGGAAGATAACTGCTCGCAACGCCCTACTAGTGGCTTCTGTGAGTCGTTGTAGTATTTCTTTCTCGCAGAGGCTTTCTGTAAGCGCTCTTACAAGCAGCACGCGCTCAGAGAGATGTTGTAGCGCTTCTGAGAGGATCGCCTGATTCAGCCAGCATCCTTCATCCAGGCAGGCAAATGGGGCACTACTCCTCTTTTTGGAGGCGCTCGAGCGCTTCCCTGCTCAGTCCTGTGACTCTCTGTATAGCGTCTGTATCCAAATGAAGCTGATGAAACATATTACGGGCGATCTCGAGGTTTCTAACTTGGATGCCTTCTTGTCTACCTTCTTGTCTTAGTTGTTGTGCTGCAGTCATGATTGCTTCCCAGAGCTTGAGCATCTTTGTAAGCTAAGTAGTTAGCTTTTATTAAGCTCTTTTACGAGTCTTTCTATCTCTCGGAGGCTTAATCCTGTCCACGTACTTACCTTCTTTTTGGGCGCTTTGTCTTTGAGCATTCCAAGGGCTATCTCCAAGCTTTTTGTTTGCATTCCCTGTTGCATGCCTTCTTGTCTACCTTCTTGTCTTAGTTGTTGTGCTGCAGTCATAATTTCTTTCTCTTTTTCTGGGATGATCTCACTGATGGCCTCAATAATTGACGATGAACTGTCCTTCTCTTCTGTCGCCAATATATATATCACGCCGCTAATTCCATACACCCGCTTGAGCAGTTCTTCGATCAGGCGTGGATGCGCCTTGATCCAGTCCAAGTAACTCCGATAGCGGCTATGCTTTAAGAGTAGCTGCAACAAGTCTGATGCCCCTCCTTGGGCTAATTCTTCCTCCCTGTATGCACTGAGATCAATCAGCTCAAAAGGCTTGAACATCATGGCTCTTGCTAGGGTGGGCTCCTCAAAGCAATCGAAAATATCCGTAGTGTAAGGATAAGGCGCCTGCTGGCCTGAGTAGAGCACTAGGTTAGCAACGATAGGCAGCCGCTTGTGCCCTTGCGAGAGGTGCTCCTCCATGATGGCTACATCATACTGCAAAAGCCGAAAGGGCATCAAAGGATCAGGCGTGCTCTGATGCTCAATAAGGCAGTAGAGATAGGCTTCTTTCCCATCTATGAGGCAAGTGTAAACTACATCACTGTGCAGCTCCTTGAGCGCTTCCTTGACAAAGCTTTGATTGCTCATCTGGAGCGAGTCCCAGTCGATGCGCCCCACCAGCTCAGGGGCCAAATATCTTTGTAAGAGGTCCTTGGCGGTAGCTAGGTCAGTGAGGCTGCGGCGAAAGAAGGTGTCATGGGGGTTATTGATACTCATCTCACTCATAGAAAGTGTAATGAAAATATGGTTAAACGCTGCTCATGATGCCCCACCAATGGCCTCTGTAAGCCGCTGCATTTCTTCTTTACACAGCTGCTCGGTAAGCTCTCTTAGGAGCAGCACACGCTCAGAGCGAGATATGCTAGGGCATTTCGGAAAAGATCCCCTGGTCCACCCAAGGTGCTTCATCCAAGGACGCAAAAGGGGGGGCTACTCTTTTTGGAGGCGCTCGAGCTCTTCCCTGCTCAGTCCTGTGACTCTCTGTATAGCGTCTGTATCCAAATGAAGCTGATGAAACATATTACGGGCGATCTCGAGGTTTCTAACTTGGATGCCTTCTTGTCTACCTTCTTGTCTACCTTCTTGTCTTAGTTGTTGTGCTGCAGTCATGATTGCTTCCTTTTTCTTTGGGATGATTGCACTGATGGCCTTGATGATGGCCTCTGAACTATCCTTCTCTTCTGTGGCCAATATATATATCACACCACTAATTCCATACACCCGCTTGAGTAACGCTTCAATGAATTTAGGATGGGCCTTGATCCAGTCCAAGTAGCTCCGATAGCGACTATGCTTTAAGAGTAGCTGCAACAAGTCTGATGCCCCTCCTTGGGCTAATTCTTCCTCCCTGTATGCACTGAGATCAATCAGCTCAAAAGGCTTGAACATCATAGCTCTTGCTAGGGTGGGCTCCTCAAAGCAATCGAAAATATCCGTAGTGTAAGGATAAGGCGCCTGCTGGCCTGAGTAGAGCACTAGGTTAGCAATGAGCGGCAGCTGCTTATGGCCTTGAGAGAGGTGCTCCTCCATCATGGCTACGTTATACTGCAAAAGCCGAAAGGGCATCAAAGGATCAGGCGTGCTCTGATGCTCAATAAGGCAGTAGAGATAGGCTTCTTTCCCATCTATGCGGCAAGTGTAAACTACATCGCTGTGCAGCTCCTTGAGCGCTTCTTTGACAAAGCTTTGATTGCTCATCTGGAGCGAGTCCCAGTCGATGCGCTCCACTAGCTCAGGGGCCAAATACCTTTGCAGGAGGTCCTTGGCAGTGGCTAGGTCAGCAAGGCTGCGGCGAAAGAAAGTGTCATGGGGATTATTGATACTCATCTCACTCATAGAAAGTGTAATGAAAATAGGGTTAAACGCTGCTCATGATGCCCCACCAATGGCCTCCTTAAGCCGCTGCATTTCTTCTTTACACAGCTGCTCGGTAAGCGCTCTTAAAAGCAGCACGCGCTCAGAGAGATACTGAAGCTCCTGGGAGGTAATGGTGTAGTCTTTGCGGTACCTGGCATCCACATAAGCCCTTCTTAAAAGATCGAACAAATCCTTTTCCTCTTGGGTGCGGCAAGGAAAGACTGGCTGCATGGCCTTATCAATCTTGCTTGCTCTGCTGCCCAAGTCCACCAGATCATGCGTCTTGGGGCGGTAGTCCGTAAAAACCAGCAGAAAGGCGATGTAGTAACTCTCAGTGGATTGGTGAAGATAAAATGCTGCTATCTCAAAACTCTCCCGCTTGGTGGCATTTTGGGAGTCTATCATAAACTCTTCTCCCTTCTTAAACCAATAGTCAAACTCCTCCTGCGCCTTCTTTAGCCTCACCTTGGGCCTAATAGGGCGAGGAGGTGACAGCTTGAAGTGCCCACTATCGTAGAGTAGCACCCCTTCCCTATACACATCAATGTAGAAGTAATACTGGTGGCTGATCTTCTCATTCAAAAAGTGTATAGAGTGATGAATAATACTCGCTATCCCTAGGCCTGGATGCTTGCGGATCGCATCGCTTGCTCGTTGCAAAGCACGATCCCCATACTCTTTCTTCGCCTTAGTAACAGCCAAAATATCTACATCACTCTTGTACTCATAGGTCGTCCCATCCTCCACATACATGTCCTCGACCCACTTGCCTGTCGCATAACTCCCAAACAGAATCAGCATCTCTACCTCTGACTCGCTGCGAATCAGCTCTACCATCCGCGTAAGCTCCTCTTGCTTGGCTAAAGGCAGATGATCCAGCGTATTGGTGTAGATGTTTTGTTGGCTGCTCATCCTGCACAAGATAGAAATTTTTTCCTTGGGGCTTTTGGGTTTTATCTCCAACTTTTACTATCCTTGCCCCTGGCGTCGCTACAATCTCGCAAGCGGAAAACGACCAAATTTCTTTAGAGCAAGAAGAGATGCCACAAGAACTGCTTCCCCTTCAAGAGAGGAGGCGTGTTCCTCTGACTGTTCTGCCAGTCTTGCCAGGTGCTTGGTCGTGCCTCCGCTTGCTGGTTGGCAGCGGAGGTCCACGCCTCTTTCTTGTTTCACATCAGGCCATAGGACCTCCTGGTCTAGCTTAACACCTAAAAGCTATGACTATCTTCTTGGAGGCACTGCTGCTCTCCCTCCCTTCTAACGACCTACACATTGTAGAGGCTTTCTTAGTAATCACCCTTCTTGTTGGCCTTCTTGCTAGCAAGGGCATTCGCTCGATTCATGACTATGCCCTCTCGGGAAGGAACTTCTCCACCCCCACCCTCGTGCTTACTTACCTGGCTACTGGCATTGGCGGAGGCTCTCTCCTAGGCGACTCGAAAGAGGTCTTTCAGAGTGGCGTCATCATGTGTAGTAGTTGAAATTTAATCTGACATTGGTTAAATTGTACAACAACTTAAACTACTACCATCATGAACTTAAACCAGAAGATTATCAAACCCAAAATTGGACTGCTTGAACTCGCTAAGAGTCTGGGCAACATCTCGGCCGCTTGCAAAACCATGGGATACAGTCGAGACAGCTACTATCGCTTTAAAGAGCTCTTTGAGACAGGAGGGCAAGAAGCATTGCTAGAGATCAGTCGCAAAAAGCCTATCCTGGCTAATAGAGTAGAGCCCCCTGTTGAAAAGGCGGTCGTTCAGATGGCCACTGACTTTCCTGCTTATGGGCAACTTAGAGTCGCTAATGAGCTCAAAAAGCAAGGTATTATCGTTTCCCCTGGAGGCGTTCGCTCTATTTGGCTCCGAAATGACTTGAATAATATCAAGAAGAGACTTCAGGCCTTAGAAGCTAAGATGGCACAAGAAGGCCTTGTGCTCACTGAGACCCAGCTCCAGGCCATGGAGAAGCATCAGCGTGATAAGGAAGCCCATGGAGAGATCGATACGGAGCATCCAGGCTATCTAGGCTGTCAGGATACCTACTATGTAGGACACTTCAAGGGCATTGGCAAGGTCTATGGTCAAGTCTACATTGACTCCTACACGCGTGTAGCAGATTGCAAGCTCTACAATGAAAAGACAGCGATAACGAGCGCTGATATGCTCAATGACCGCGTGCTCCCTTGGTATGAGCAGCAAGGGGTACCTATCTTACGCATCCTAACAGATCGAGGAACAGAGTACAAAGGCAAACTGGAGAACCATGCCTATGAGTTGTTTTTATCGGTCGAGGGGATAAGTCATAGCATGACGCGGGCTTACTCCCCGCAGAGCAACGGAATATGCGAGCGATTCAACAGGACGATGAAGCAGGAGTTCTTTGATTGTGCTATGCGCAAGAAGATATATAGGAGTGTAGAGGAGTTACAGACGGACTTGGATGTATGGTTAGCTTATTACAACGGGGAGCGTGTGCATAGTGGACGTTATTGTTATGGGAAGACGCCGTTGGCTACGTTGCTCTCAAGTAAGCACCTGAGTGTGGAGAAGCATAATGAGTTGATGCACCTGAAGGGCAGCTCAGACAGTTATGAGTTAGCAGACAGGAGAGCTAACTAAAATTATCTAATTGTCAGATTAAATACTGACTATTACAGCTCAAGCAAGGCCAACAATCTTTGTTTTTGTGCTGGGTCTTGCATCTGCTCCACGCACGCCTCTCCAAAATACATGTCCTCAACGACATACCGTCCGCCTTCTCTTTTTTGTGTTGCATTGAAGGCCTCGATCCCCTTTTGCTGAAGATAGTCGACAGCAAGGATCAGCCGTTCGTACTTCTGATTGGGATCAAGGCCTGCTTCGAGCAAAGCCTCCACTACGGCTAGGCCTTGCTCAAAATCTACTTGCTGGCCAGCGAGCTTCAAGCAGGCCAGCAGCAAAGGGGGAGTGCAGTAATCCTCATTGATATGCTGGACCCTTTCACAGTACTTGTAGTAGTTAGAGGGCTCGATCTGAGGATGGGAAAGGAGCAGTTCGACCTCTTCTAGGCTTGCCTTAGTAATTGCTTCTTGAAGAGGAGTGAGCAAGGTTTTAGGATCGGTCTGATTCAGGCTGCGACCAAAGTGGGTCTGGATGGTAGCTTCTAGCACAGCGATGGGGTCTTTCGTGGGCTCCTCTGAGGGCAGCGGGCAAGCTTTAGTAGTTGTAGGCGGTGATGTAAGGCTTGCAGGGGCTGGCGGTGGGGCCTCTTGGCAGCCTAGGGTCCAGAGCGCCAGTAGCGACACCACTCTTTTGGAGTTCATAGCTAGTAATAGAGGCAACATTTTGTCTGCTTGAAGGAGTAGGCTTGAAGAGCTGCAGCAGGGCCGAAGCCCGAACTGCAGCGCTCCCAAATACACCTGTTGTAAATATAACTATTAAAAGAAATACAAGGCAAGAAGTCTATAACTATTCGATAAGAAAAAGAAGTGATAAAAATGGCATAGACTCTTTTTAAAGTTACAAGAAACACTAGCTATCCCTGCCTATAAATAGCACTATAAAAAGAAAAAGAGATGGGAAACAAGGCTGCTTTTTTTGGTAAAGTGTAGTAGGCTATTGTACACTTTAAGGAAGAGGGGCCCCTGCTTCGAGATAGCCTTTTTCTAAGAAGAGGGTTGCTTTAAAAGCGAGCAAGTAAGAGAAGATAATAGCGTAGCAGAGAGCTGCGCGTTGTGCGGTACTTGTTCTCTTTTATTGCATAAAGCGGCGTCCTAAGCCACTTTAGCCATGCTGCATTTGTATATACCTCATGATAAGCAAATACATAGCAGTAGCCGCAGGCCTTCTCTATCCTTGCTAGGGGCTGAGCAGCCCCCGTTGTTAAGGCAAATCGAGGGCCTCGCAAAAGCCTAGTAGTGCTACCCTTTAGATGTAGTTCTGACACAATATGTTATCTTGTAGAAAGGAATACATAAATAGCCTGCATATAGACGACACGATATATCCGATAAAGCAGGAAACAAGTTTGTGCTCCCTGTCTACCTACCTGGCAGAAGGGGCGCCTGGGTCGGCGTAGCTAAAGACAGTAACCAATCCATATGCTGGATTCTATGCACAGGAGCTCTATAGCGTAACTTGCCTTCTTGTTATGGCGATTATCACAAAATAATCAACGTTCTTGTGGCGTAAACTCATCACTAAATGTGTTCGTTATGATAAGCTGTCAACATCTTACCAGGACCATGGCCCTATGCGTATTATCTTGCTTACTGCACGTAGGGTGTAGCTATCATAATAGGCCATTGGCAATGCTGGGAAGGGAAGAATCCGCAGAAGGGGATATTGAGGAGCAAGAGGTTGCGCTTACTCCTACTAACAGCGCTCCTCAGGACCGATTATATCCTATAACCACTCGTTTAGTAGAAGCAGTTAAGAAGGGAGAGGCCGATGACACGAGAACTTTTTTGCAGCAAGGAGCAGATGCTCACTGTCGCCTGGGCAGGTTTCAAGAGAGCTTACTTCACATAGCAGCAGAAAAAGGCTACACGCAGGTTGCACGCATTTTGATAGAAGAAGCTAGGGTTAAGATAGACCTTCGAGAACAAGCCTTTCAGTTCACCCCACTGCTCTCTGCTGCTCATAGAGGCCATTTAGAGATGCTTAATTTATTGATCGAGCATGGTGCCGATGTTAATGTGCGAGATCATATGAATGGAACTCCTTTACACTTTGCGTCTGTCGAAAATGACAAGCTACAGGAGAGACGAGCAGTAATTGATCGACTTTTAGAAGCAGGTGCACGGATAAACCCATTAGATACGTACTTGTTGCCACGTACTCCTCTTGACTGGGCTACTGACGAAACCATTCAGCAATATCTAAGAGAACGAGGGGGAAGAAAGGCTTGGGAAATTGGCTTTTGTCCTTTAATGTAAACTTTAATTTTTTTACAGGGCACAAAATTGCAGGCGACTTCTACGAGGACCAGCCCCGCCCATTTGAACTAAATGTTCAGGTTTTGTATTAAAAATTTCCTTAACGAAAGACTCGCCTAGGGCTAAGCAGCGGCCTTCTATCACCACCTTTTTCCTACTAGTAATTCCATCCTTTAGGAAATGGCTAGCCAATCAAGAGCATAAGCCCCACCCTGGGCACAGAAATACAATAGCATGCATGCCCGCTTAGTTAGTTAGTCCATGACTCTCTTTTTTGTATATTACATGTATAATATTTGGCCTTGAGGCTTTATAGACAAATAACCAGTTCGCCCTCACTGAGTACCCTCCTCCTCTAGCCACTACAAAAGCCTATTAGTTCTACCCCTTACCCGCTCTATCTACCTTGTCTCGCCCTCTTGTTTCGCTGCTCACTGGCCTCTTCCTCTACCAAGCCTTTTACTGGATTTATCTGCTCGAGCTCAGTGGCCTCTACCCGCTTCCCTTCCTGCCCTCTCACTTGCTTTTGCCTCACTACAGCCTCTTTGCTAGGGCCTTTACCCTGGCCGCATTTGCTCTGCTCCTCTATCCCAACATCAAGGTGCTCCTGCTGCATCAAGACGCGCTCTCTCGAGGCGCTTATCTGCTTCTTCTCCTTCTCTTCCTTTTTTTTGATTACGCCTTTCCCATCAACATCGCCCCCTTGGCTTTTCCTCTTCTGCTTGCTGCCCTGCTCTTGCTTCTACCCACAAAAGAGACCCCTTACGCTTCTCCCTCCCTGCAAAACCCTCAAGCACGAAGCTTAGGCCCCTTGGGCATCGCCCTGCCTACTACCGATGGCTCCCTACCGCTCCCTAACCCTCAGCGCGGCTGCCTTGTCCTTGGCAACCAAGGCTGCGGTAAGACCCGCTTTGTTCTGGAGCCTATCCTGTATCAGCTCATCAAAAAAGGCTATGCAGGCCTTGTCTATGACTATGACTTTGATGCCCTCTCTCAGTTTACCTTTAACTGCCTGCTCAGACACAAGCCGCCCCGCATGCGCTTTCTTGTGGTCAACTTCCATGACCTTACCCGCACCAGCAGATTCAATCCCTTTGCTCAGCACTGCATCAGCAACAGAGCCTTTCTTGAAGAGTACATGACGGTCCTGCTGGCTAACCTTGATCCGCAGCCCCACGCCGCTCCTTCCTTTTGGAGACAAAGCACCAAGGTCTTGCTTAAAAGCCTTCTCGTCTTGCTTGCCAACAACCACTCCCAGCATTGCTCCCTACCCCATGCGCTCGCCCTTGCCATGCAGCCCATCAACCAAGTGCTCAAAGCCCTGGCCTCTGATCAGGAAGCCCGCACCTATGCTAGCTCCATTCTAGATGCCCTCGAAGCTGGGGACAAGGCCGCTGGACAGCTCGCTGGCATCACTGCTTCGCTCAAAGTCTCCCTACAGCTACTACTCGCCCCTGAAATCTTCTACGTCCTTTCAGGAGAGCAGCCCCTGCCTACCATCAACGATGCCCAGCATCCTACCCTCTTTTGCATTGGCAACCATCCCCCTACCAAAGCAGCGTATAGCCCTCTGATTGCTACGCTGATCACCATGTGCTTTAAAGCCATGTATGGCCATCACAAACAGCCTAGCTTTGTGGCAATCGACGAGCTGCCTACCCTCTTCATTCCTGACCTCTCGGAGCTCCCTGCTACGGCCAGAAAGTATGGCATCGCTACTGTTGCCTGCATTCAGGCCAATGCGCAGCTCGAGCATACCTATGGCCAGGTAGGAGCGCAGAAGATTCAACAGACCCTGGTCTCTAAGTTTGTAGGCAACACTGAAGACGCTTCGGCACGCTATGGCAGTGAGCTGATGGGCAAAGTAGAAAAGCCTTTTAAAGGCGATTCTTCTTCTTCGAGCGCCTCTGAAGGGGGCCACAGTGAGACCACTGGCCAGAGCACAAGCTATCAGCAGCGCCCCCTTTTCTCTGCTCAAGACTTGATGCGCTTCTCCCCTGGAGAGTTTACCGGTAAGCTGGCTGAAGCCAGGCCTCCTTTTTTTCATGCCCACCTCCGAGCTGTCGATGCCTATGACCGCGCTTTTCTTCCAAAGCATCTTGTGCCCTTGCCTTCTCAAGAGCCTGCAACCGATCCCCACCTCCTTTACGAACGTATCTTCCTCGAGGCAAAGTCCCTTCTTAATGAGTACTAAGGGCCATTAAAGTGCCTTAAACGCTTCGCACACTCCTCTGAGTTAGCGTACTCATAATCATAAAACTCTTCTGTATTGGGCACTCTGCGCGCCCCTCGGCAATACAAATACTCTAAGATCGTTTCATAGACAGCACTACTTTGGTTATAATCCTTGGCTGTATCTCTTTGAAGGCGCGCCCGCATCTCAGGACAGTGATTGTAGCGGGCCGTACTTTTGTAGAAGTAACCCCTTGGCTGGCCATCATAAAGGGGCTGATAGGTGTGAAAGGTCGCATTGACATCGGCCCCATGCTCTACTAAACGCTTCACTAGCGCTAGGTTCCCAAAATCTACTGCCCAGCACAGGGCACTGAAGTTTTTCTTGCCTTCACCGCCATGGTCGATCTCTAGCTTAGGATGCCTCAACAGCAGCTGCACAGCACTTTCGTCATTGTCCTTGACCGCCACGATCAGCGGGGTGTCCCCTTCACCGTTACAATCATTGACCCCACGCCCAAAGCGGGCCCGCACCTCTCCATCAATCCCTATGCGGGCCCCTCTTCTTTGCAATGCATAATACACCTCGCTGTACTTGGAGGCTTTATCAAGGGGCGATTGCCCTTCATTGTTCTCCAAGTTGATATCATAGGTGCGGGGCAAGAGAAACTGCACCAAAGCGAGGTCATTGGCGCTGACAGCATCGTGCAAAGGCAAGTCCCCCCAGCGATCGGTATCGTTAATTCCGCGACTCAGGTCTTGGTAGTAGCTGATGTGCCGCTCTACTTCTTGTTCTGCTCTAGTAAAAGCCTGCCCTTGCCCCCTCTTGAGGGCGCTGAGGGCTTGCTCAGTACGCGCTGCCGCCTCTCCTTGTAACAGGGCTAGGTTGGCTGTGAGGGTCTTTAAAGTGGCTGCTGCTTCTTTTTGGAAGGGAGCAGCCCGTTGCTGCGCTGCTTCTAGCTCAGCGAGGCTAGGCGTCCCCCTGAGCAGCTGCGCTAAAACGGTGTGCTCTTTTTTGAGCTGCCCTTCGAGCCTCTCTACTTGCCTTGCTAAAAACTGAGCGCAGCTCCCTGTCAGTGGCACGGTTACGGGAATAGGCTCGCCATAAAGGCCCATGACGATCAGCTCGAGCAAGGGAGGGCCTACCAGCGCAAGGGATGAGAGGGTGAGCACCCTTCTGTTCTCCCCATGGACGAGCTCGCTGCCTGGCTCTGAAAGGGTGCCCTCGAGCCCGCCTACTAGCTTGTAATCGAGTAACTGCCACTTTTCATGGTGCAGCAAGGGGCTCCCAGCAGCAATGCGGAGGGCAAGAGGCACTCCTTGCTCTGCTTGCAGCTCCCCTACCTCCGCCTGCACCTTATAGGTGGCTTCTTCGAGCGCTAGTGTGAGCTCGGTGCTGGCCAGGTCCCCCTTTTCGTTGCGCACTACCAGGTGCAGCTTCTCTGTTGCTACTGGCAAGGCTAAGTCCTTTCTAGGGGCAAACACCAGGGTTTGCTCTTTGAAAGTAAGGGCACTGCCTTTTTCTAGGGGCCTTCCATCCTTAAAAAAGAAGTGTCCTTTGCCAGAGCTGGTTGTGAGCGCTTCTAGCTGGTAGCTAAGGGCTCGGGCCTTGGGATCATTCGAAGTGAGGGTGAGTTTCAAGGTAGCTTCTTGACAAGTGAAAACCGAGGGTCGCTGCCCTTGAAGGCGCACGTGAAAGGGCACCACCTTGTGGTCGAGCACTTCCATAGGTAAGCAAAGGGTGGTTGCTGTGTCCCCATACTGATCACTAAGGGTGATCGAGAGGCTATGATCACCCACCGTTTGAGGTACATAGCGCCACCGTAGCTGGCCATGGGGCAAGCTAGTGCCTGCAGTGATGGGCTGCCCTTGGTCATTGAGAAGGCTGCCTTGGGCCCCGGGCGGTAAGTGCCAAGAGACCACCTGGTAGGTTTCCTTTTCAGCCAGCGCATCTTGAGGAGCAATCGAGACTTCGAGGGAAGTCTCTTTGTCTTTTTCTTCATGCTTGTCATGGAGATAGAGCCTGTCTTTAGCAAGCTTGGCCTGGGCTTGGTAGCAGATAGGCTGCACATGCGGGAGGTTGCGGCAAGCAAGGCTGGTAAGGAGCAAAAGAAGCAAGCGCAAGAGAGCAAAGCGAAGAGACATAGTTTAAAACGAGAGTTTGAGGCCCGTAGTGAGCCCATAGCCAATGCGCCCATAAGGGCTTTCGAAAAAGTAGTAGTAAGGAAGCAGGGTCAAAAGAAGGATGAGCTGATTGGAAAGAAAGAGCTCTAGCTCGGAGCCAATGCCAAGGGCGAGGTTGCCTCCCTGGTGCTGGAAGCGTCTTCCTACGTCTTGGTGCTGCTCAAAGGTGGCCGAAAGCGTAGCTAGCAAATTGAGATAGCAAGTGGAGCGGTACTGAGTGAGGGAGTAGGCGATGGCAGGCTCGAGGTGGAGCGCTTGAAAGGCAATGCCGTCTCGGGTGGTGCGCTCATAGGTGAGGGCTAGCTTGAGGTAGCTTCTGCGCGCGAGGTAGTAGCTGTAGGCGACGCTGGCAAGGGGGGCTAGGGTAGAAGTGCCACAGACAAACTCAAGGCCCTGAAAGCTTTGGGTGTGCCTCAAAGAGGGAGAAGAGAAGCTAGAGAGCAGAAGAAGCGTACAGATACTGGTAAAGCACCTTATCATGTTTGCTATTGTAGATGTTTATCCAAATATAATAAAGATTATGGAGGTAGTTTTAAATTGTTTGCTCAGCCAATGAACAAATCGTCATGGTTTTCTGCTATTTTTTAGAGAGCTTGCAAAACTCTCTTAACCGATTAGCAAGATGAAAAAGCTCACAAGCCCCCATGATTTGTTTTTAAAGGCGACACTGAGTAGCCCGCAAGCTATGCGCGACTTTTTCCAAGCGCATTTGCCTGCTGACGTGCTGGCCCGCATTGATCTAAGCACGATGCAGCTGACCCAAGCCAGCTATGTCTCTGCTGAGCTCAAGGCCCTTCACAATGACCTGGTCTTCACTTGTCAGATCGATGGCAAAAAAGGGTATTTGTATCTACTGATGGAGCATCAATCCACCCCTGACTGGCTTTTGCCTTTGCGGCTCATTAAGTACGACATAGCGCTTTTGGAAGATGCGCTCAAGGGGAAAGAAGCAGGCACGCCTTTTCCTGTGATCTTTAATGTGTGTCTTTACCATGGCAAAGGCCCTTATCCCTACTCTGTGAAGGTGTATGACTATTTTTCAGCGCCGCACCTGGCCGAAGGGATCGGTATGTTCACTCGTTTTCATTTGGTAGACTTGCACAGGTTCTCAGATGAGGAGCTAGAAAGGCATGGGAGCGTATCAGTGATGGAAAAGCTAATGAAGTACAGCCGTGAGCGAGATTTTTGGCATCAACTAGAAGGAGAGCTAGAGCGTTCGAAAGAGTGGTTGATAGGCGTCGTGGGAGAAATGGAGCTGGGAAGTGAGTACTGGGCAACAGTGCTGCTCTATGCCTCAAGCGTACTGGAGAGGGGCAGGCGCAGTGAAGAAGAATTGCTAACTTTGTTTTCAGAGAAGTTATCGAAAAGTAAACAAGAGCTTATGCAAACAATAGGTCAACAGATAGAGCGGCGTGTAACGAGTCAACTGAAAAGGCGGCTAGAAAAAGAGGTAAGAGAAGATGCGCTGCAAAAAGGCATGCAAGAAGGCATGCAGCAAGGCATGCAAAAAGGCATGCAGCAAGTGGCCAAGAGCATGTTCTCTGAGCTGCATTTAGATATAGATACGATCAAGAAAGTGACAGGCCTTACGCGTGAGGAGCTAGAGCGATTGCAGCAAGAAGCCGCTAAGAAAGCTTGATATCCACTGCCCCTCCCTGCGGGGAACCCCTTCGCGCTTGAGAGGTAGCGTTTGCTTGCCTACAAAAAAAGAGGGCCTAGTACCTTTTTTCCTTTTTATACGCCCTTTTTCCTTCAGTACACACATCTATTATTTGGATACAACCTCACTTATCCAAATATAAGCTCCACCTACCAAGCCCTGGGCCCTTCCCTTCCTTGCCCCCAAACTGTCTGTTTTAAAAGTATAGAAGGAGAACCAAGCTCTTTTACTAAAGAAGAGAGAGACAAAAGCCCTATTCCTCCTTATTTTATTTGCTTTTTACTTGCCTTAACCAAACGTATGCACTAACTTAAGGAAGTCAATTTACTTGCTTAAGCTTATGGCCAGACACTACTGCCTCCTTCATATTCAACCCTTTCATGGCCTCTCCCGCCTGGGCGCTCACATCGATAGAAGCCACCTCCCTCTCAACGTGGACCCCTTGCGCACGCCCCTCAATGAAGAGCTCGCCCCCAGGGCACAAGCCTGCCTCCAAAAGAATGTACAACAAAGGATCAAAGAAGGATATCAAAAGGAAAAAACCCTTAGAAAGGACGCCCGCCTGGCCCTAGGAGTCCTTATGACAGGATCGCATGAGCGCATGAAGCAGATCGAGCAAGACGACAAGCTCTTTCATGCCTGGAAAGAGCGCTTTTTCCACTTTGTCAAGCAGCACTTCGGTGAGCCAAACATCGTCCGCTTTACCGTGCATAGAGATGAGAAAACCCCGCACATTCACTGCGTTGTCGTTCCCATCACCCCTGACGGGCGCCTCTCTTCCAAAGACTTTGTGGGAGGCAAAAAGAAGCTCAGGGGCTTGCAAGATGCTTATGCGCAGCAGATGGCTCCTTTAGGCCTTGAAAGGGGCCTGCCCAAAGAGCGCACCCAGGCAAGACACCGCCCTACAGCCCTGTATTACCGCGATATGAGGGAGCTCACGGCCCTGGCCAAAGAAAAGGTAGCGCCTATTGCCCCTCACCAGCTCTTTCGCTTGCAAGAGGTCAGGGCCGAGCTCCAAGCAGCGCTCGTGGCTGCCTACGAGGAAGCGATGGTGGCAAGAAGAAAAGCCGAGCACTTGGAAAGGGATTACACGAAAGAAGTGGAGAGGACAACGCGCAAGGTGCAGCGGGAGGTGAACCTCATTCAGCTGGCCGCCTCGATGGGCTACCAGCTAGACAAAAAGGCCAGCAGCGATCAGGTGGCTGTCATGCAAAAAGGAAAAGAGCGCATAGCCATTGCCCGCCCCCCGCACAAAGAAGGCAAGTGGACCTATCATTCGCTCGGCAAAGAAGAAGATCAAGGGACGGTGGTCGAATTCATGCAAGGACGAGGCTACAGCTTAGAAGCTATCAGGCAGCTCTCGAGCAAGCATCTAGATCAGGCTGTGTTAAAGGAGCTGCCCACCACCCCTGCGCGCCAGGCTCAAGAGCAGCCACTAGGTAGTGTCGACATAAGATATTATCTTAAGGCAAAAAATGCCTAAAAAACCTGCCTATCAACGACACGATATCTCCGATCAAGTATGGAACAAGCTTGCCCCTCATCTGCCTGGAAGAGCTGGCGCTTGGGGAGGAGTAGCTAAAGACAATAGAAAATTTATTAACGCCGTATTCTGGATATTACGAACGGGAGCCCCATGGCGAGACTTACCTCCTCATTACGGCGAGTGGAATAATACGAACCGACGTTTTTGTCGATGGCGCGATAATGGAACATGGGAGAAGCTTTTGGAACTACTTTCAGATGAACCAGACTACACGTGGCTGATGATCGATGCGAGTCATATAAAAGTGCATCCCCATGGGACGGGGGCAGTGGGCGGAAATGAGGCGATGAATCTGTAATGCACCCCAAAATTAGGACCAGAGGTTAAAGGAGCGTTTGATCTTAAACTTGCACTCAAACAGATCAAACTATGCGTCATAAAATCAGAAAAAGACCGCATTCTGCTGCCTTTAAATTCAAGGTAGCTCTTGAGACTATCAAAGCTCAAAGGACCGCTGCTGAGCTTTGCCACGAGTTTGGTATCGTCTCCAGTCAACTTTATGAGTGGAGAAAAAAACTCATCGATAAGGGAAAAATACTCTTTGAGAACCCTGATCAGCAACAGCTACCTTATGAGCAACACATTGAAAAACTTATGGCCACCATTGGGCGATTAAAAGTCGAAAACGATTTTTTGTCCAAATCGCTAGGCAGCAATCTTTGAAACACAGAAGACAAGCCCTTGCACAGCCTACGCCACAGTTAAGTCTAAGACGGAAAGCTGCCTTGTTGGACGTGCATCGATCAGGGGTGTATTATCGATCTAAGCCAGCGCAAGATGATCAAGTAGAAGTGATGAATCAGCTCAGAGACCTCTATCAACAATACCCTTTTATGGGCTATCGAAGGCTTCATTTACTGCTTCGGCAACGAGGCTATCAAGTGAATGGTAAACGTGTACTCAGCCTGATGCGTTTGATGGGCCTAGCGGCTTTGTATCCTAAGAAGAATCTATCGAAAAGGGACCATAAGGCAAGTGTCTCTTCTTATTTACTCAAAGAACGTCCCGCAGTGAAGGTGAATGATGTTTGGCAGATAGATATCACGTATCTACGAATGGAGCAAGGCTTTCTATATCTGACAGCGCTCATTGACATGGTGAGTCGTCGTATAATGGGATGGGACTTATCCCCCTTCCTGGAAACAGAAAGCTGTTTGTCAGCCTTGCGTGCCTCTTTGTCCAGTGGTTACCAACCGCTGATCATTAACACAGATAGGGGGAGTCAGTTCACCAGTGCAGCCTGGCGCAAGGCCCTTGAAGAGGCGGGGATTGTATTGAGCCACAATGGGGCGGGCCGTTGTTGTGACAACGTATTGATAGAGCGTTTCTGGCGCAGTGTGAAGTACGAAGAGGTATATTTGAAGAGTTATGCAAGTGTGCAGGAAGCGCGAGCGAGTCTGAGTGGGTACATAAGTTGGTATAACAGTACTCGTGCTGACCAAAGCTTGGGTTACCAGAGTCCAGATAGCGTATTCTATCAAGGAGTTTCTATGCTTGCTTGGCAAGAGGGGCTAGGGGTTATCAAGCAAAGGGGAGAGAGGGGAGAGAATAGAAGTGATCAGGAAACAGAATAAAAAAAGTAGTATCAAATGTTCAACCAACCAGTGCTAGCCAACGAACAACTCTCCTCACGATTTACTACTTTTTGGTCCTAACGATGGGGTGCATTACAAATGGTGCTAGTTACCTTAGGTTTTGGGGCTATCTTTAGACAGGCTTTTTATTCAACTACAACACACTCCCTATCATGAAAAAAACAAGCCAATAGAAATTACCGTTCACCATATCCATAGCGGAAAGATAGCACTAGCCCACTGCCAGGAGCCCTCCTCCAGCTCTGCAGAACGATCTACTTCTCCTCCTCTTACCAATACCCAGCTTGCGCTAGCTTTTCAGTTTTTCCTACAACATAGCCAGAGCGAGGCTGAAAAGAATGGAGATTCAGCCACCCTGGCGCGTTTCATTCACTTTGTGACAGGAAGACGCTACTCCAAGCTCCATAATTCTGATCTCTATAAAAAGCTCCTCGAGCTCACAGATCACTCACTGTCTCCTAGGTACTTGCAGGAACTGGGCGAACTGATCACCCAACTACGCCGTTTTGATTTAGAGAAGCTTGCTCAAAGCGTTGAAGAGGCGCTCAAGGAGTGAGGTGCAGCGTTAGGTGAAGAGTAACTGACCAAGGCTGTTTTGAGCGTATAGAGAGGGGTAATGGCCCTAAAAACCCCAGCATGCGTTAGGTGAAGGAGTAACTGCCCAAGGCTGTTTCAAGCGCATATAGAGGGGTACTGGCCCTAAAAACGGCAGCAGGCGTTAGGTAAAGGCGTTAGGTAAAAGGGTAGCTGCCCAAGGCTGTTTTGAGCGCATAGAGAGGGGTGATAGCCCTAAAAACGGCAGCAGGCGTTAGGTGGGCTTGGACTCACCTAACATTTCGTGCTCAAGATATGCTCATTTTACCTTCCAAGCTTAACAATCGAACAGAAAAAAACAAGGTTGAATGCTCACAGGGCTTGTTTTGGTGTCCTGTTAGGTGAGTGAGTGCGTGACCTGCATGCAACGAATCCCGATAATCGTGCTCATCAATCCACTTAAAAAACTACAGTTATGGAAAAAATCACCTTGACCCATTTATCCGACCAAGAGCTCCAGGAGTTGATCCAAGAAGCGATGAAGAACACGTGGGCGCAGCTCCCCCCTGTGGCCCATGCAGCGCCTGCCGATGCGCTGCTTACTACCGAGGGGGCCAGTAAGATGCTCGCTCTAGCTCCTTCAACGATCTACGGGCTGGTCCATCAACAAAAAATCCCCCACATGAAAAGAGGCAATCGCCTCTACTTCTCTAGGCAAGAGCTCCTCGAATGGGTGGGCAAGCAAAGAAGAGCTACACGCAGCGAGTGGACTGCCCAAGCAGTCGCGTACTTCGAAGAGCGAAGCCGCTCGCAGGCCAAGGCCCCTCAAAAGGCAGCAACAGACTGACAAGCAACATCCATTACCCAAGCACCCAATCAGTAAATCACCCGATGAATTCAATCACCCAATCAGTAAATCAGTAAATCACCCAATAACGTGAATAAGCCATGAAAGACAACAACCACGAGAACGATCAGCACGATCCTAATAACGATGAAGAGCCCAAAAAGCCTTCTAGAGAAGAAGGAAATCTAGACTCCTTTCTAGAACATATTCACTCGCTGCAGGGCAAGTTTACCTCCCCCCCGATGCTCAAAGTACAGCCAGTGAGCACGTGGCTCGAAGAGGCCAAACAGCGTCCTATCCCCAGAAAGCTCTTCAGTGAGTTCTGGCTTGAAGGAGAGCTCTGCATGCTCTTTGCTGATACCAATGTAGGCAAGTCCATTCTAGCCGTGCAGCTGGCCCAGAGCATCAGCAGTGGAGAAGCCATTGCTGGCTTTGAGCTAGAGGCTACCCCGCAGCGCGTACTCTACGTCGACTTTGAGCTCAGTGACAAACAGCTCGAGGCGCGCTACTCGGCCGAATTCAAGGACCACTATGCGTTTTCAGGCGACTTTCTGCGCGCCGAGCTAGAGGCAGCGGTAGAGCTAGGCGAGGAAGAAGGCAGGTTTGAGCAGTTGCTGTATCGATCTTTAGAAGAGGCCCTAGAGCGGCACCAGGTGCAGGTGCTGATCATCGACAACATCACCTATCTGCGCAGCGAGACAGAAAGAGCACGCCATGCTTTGCCACTGATGAAGCAGCTCAAGAGCTGGCAACGCAAGTATGGCTTATCAATTCTCACGCTAGCCCATACGCCGAAGCGAGACTTGTCGAGCCCTCTAACGCGGAATGATCTGCAAGGAAGCAAGATGCTGATCAACTTCTGCGACAGCGCCTTTACAATAGGAGAGAGCCAGCAAGCGAGCCGCGTGCGCTACCTCAAACAGATCAAAGCCAGAAGCACAGAAGTAAAATACCACAGCGAGTATGTGTGCGTGTGTGAGGTAAAAAAGGATTGGAACTATCTGTGTTTTGAATGGCTACGCCAAGGAGCAGAAGCCGAGCACCTGCGGCGTGAGCAAGTCTCAGAGGAATCAAGCCAGCTGCAGGCAGCCTTGGCCTTGAAAGAGGCAGGGAAGTCGAATGTGGCGATCGCCGAGGCGTTAGGAGTGACAGAAGGGACCGTACGTTATTGGCTAAGAAAGCATAGTTCGTAGCGAGCTAAGGCCTCCAATGTGGAAAACGTCGTAAATCGTAAAGAGAGAGGAAACGTTACGATTCGTAAAAAAGTCTGCGAATTACGAATTCAGATAAAAAGTGCGTTGAAAGGGCAGAAACGCAGAAAAAGCGGTGGATAACCTCGTAAAAGGGTATAATGGCCATGAGGGGTTGCTGCGACTAAAAAATGACAAAGTGCCCTGAGAGGCTTAAAAAAGGGGGTAGTGTGGAAAACGTCGTAAATCGTAAAGAGAGAGGAAACATTACGACTCGTAAAAAAGTCTACGAATTACGAATTCAGATAAAAAGTGCGTTGAAAGAGCAGAAACGCAGAAAAAACGGTGGATAACCTCGTAAAAGGGTATAAAAACGCTCAGCCTCGTCCTAAGACAGGTTGACAGAAGCACCTGAAAAAGATAGTACCAATGAACTCCTACCGCTATGCGCTAGCGCGTTACCAAGGGCCTTGCAGTAGGTATACTTGTCCCAGGTGTCAGAAGCCTCGGCAGTTCACCCGCTATATCGACATAGAGAGCGGACAGCCCTTGAGTGAGCTGGTAGGTAGATGCAATCGAGCGGTCCAGTGTGGCTATCACTACACGCCCCAGCAGTATCGCGCTGATTACCAGCTTGCCTTGCCCTTAGGGCAGCCTCTGCCTCCAGCCCTACCATCGCCGCCAGCTCCTGCAGCGCCTCATTACATTGACTTCCAACTTCTTCAGCAGAGCCTTAAGAGCTACGAGAAGAACCATCTGGTTACGTATCTTTCAAAGCTTTTCGGCCCTGAGCAAGTGAAGGCCCTTCTCAGTCAGTTCTATGTAGGCACTTCGAAGCGCTGGCCAGGGGCGACTATCTTTTGGCAAGTGGACCTGGAGGGCCGCGTGCGCACAGGTAAGATCATGCGCTATGACCCCCGCAGTGGGCACAGAGTCAAGCAGCCATATAATCACATAGACTGGGTGCATAAGCAGCTCCAAGGGCCGCATTTTCAGCTCTCGCAGTGCCTTTTTGGCTTGCATCAGCTCCGTGATGGGTCGAAGGAAAAGCTGATCGGGCTGGTAGAAAGTGAGAAGACGGCCCTCATTGCCAGTGGCTACTGCCCTGAGCTGATCTGGCTCGGCGTGGGAAGCTTGCATCAGCTTAGTCTCGAGCGTTGCAAGCCGCTAAGAGGGAGAAGAGTAGTGCTATTTCCCGATACAGGAGGTTGGGCCTTGTGGCATGCAAAAGGGAAGAAGCTGCAGCAAGAATTAGGCAGCCCTGTGCAGGTCTCAGATTGGCTTGAGCAGCTGGTGCCAACACGAGCCAAGCAAGAAGGCCTGGACCTGGCTGATGTGCTCGTGAGAAGTAGGTACTAAAGCAAAAACGTGTTCGCCTCGTCAATCACCTCATCTTCAAAGCTTTTAAGATAAGTCTGCGTAATGACAGGCGTAGCATGGCCCATCGCCTCGCTGATCACAGGAATGGCCACGCCGCTTCTTTTAAGTACCGTTGCATAGGTATGCCTTGCTACATACATCGTTAAGTGAGTAGAGATGCCTGCCAGCTGAGCGATCTCTTTAAGGCCTTTGTTAGTCCTTTTGAGCACCTTGTCAAGACGGTAGTCCAGCTGCTTGGGCGTAATGTGGAGCCCTTGATCTAGAATAGGAAAGACATAATTATCAACGTGACTTCCTGTCAGGGGACGCAACGCCTCAATAATGGCCTCAGCAGGAGAGAGGAGCTTGAACTGGAGCTGCTTCTTCGTTTTGGCTCTGCGGTAAAACACCCGCCCATCGACGATGTCCTTCCAGCAAAGAAAAGCCATATCTCTAAAGTTGATGCCCTGTCCGTAGTAGCTGAAAAGAAAGTACTGGCGCGCTTCATAGAGCACTCCTGTAGGATCGAGGGGAAGGCTGGCGATCTGCTTGATCTCCTCTTTAGTAATAGCGCGTTTTCTAGTCGTGGTGTTGAACTTGGAGACGTTGAACTCTTTGAAAGGATAGACCTCTTCTTTAACATATTCTTCTTTGATGGCTTTGTTGAATGCAGATCGTAACGTTCTGAAATAGAAAGAAATAGTCGTTTCAGCTAACCCTTTGCCCCGAGCATATGCTTCGTATTTGTTGAGAAATCGTTGATTGATGTCAGTAAACAAGAGCTTAGAGTTTTTTGTGAAATATTTCAAATCTCTTCTGGTCTCTGTATAAGCTTGGGCACTTCCAATCCTACCCGCCTTAATAAGTCTATCAATTAGCTCGTCAAAGAAAGGAAAGACCAGTTGGGCTTGTCCGCTATTTTCTACGGCACCAATAAGCGCCTCAGGAGAATAGGCTAATTGTTGGTTTTCGAGCAGCTGATTTTGATACATCAGTATCTTCTGTTCGATTAGTGCTTTGATGAAATCTTTGTTGGGATGTGTTCTTTTGGGGAGATTTTTCTTGTCATCCCACCACTTTAGTGGGCAAGAAACGCCGAGGGCGACGTACTTTCGTTGTCCTTTGAGGGTGACTCTGAGCATGAGGGGATGCTCTCCATTGCTGAGTAGTTTAGATTTGTAAAGAATGACCGCAAGCTTGGGCTTCATGGCTGAAAAAACAGGTTTACATATGGTTTACAAAAATATAAGTAAACTCTAATGAATGCACTAGTACCAATACATACTTAAAAATTATTTTTTAGCCTAAAAGCTAGTAAAACAAAATTAAATAAGACAGATAAAACAATTAAACTATCGCTTAGGGTGTGAGAGGTCGCAGGTTCGAATCCTGCCATCCCGACTTGCTTAAACTGTTGATTATCGAGGATTTGCAGTGACTTTGCTCATTCAAAAAAGTTTCTCAAAAACCTTGCATACGCTATCAATTACACTAGAAGCATTCCTCCATTTACTTCCCACCAGCACATCATGTAGTAATTAATGTTTAAAGGATGACTCTCCATTTGTAAAGCTGGCTAGAGACAATTCCAAACACATGGGAAAGCGCAGCAGTGGTTTTTTGTGCTTTAATAGTCTCAAGAGCCACCTTGAATTTAAGGGCAGTAGAATTTAGTCTTTTTCTGATGTTATGGCTCATAGCTTGATCTTTTGGGGTACAAGTTGAGGGTCAAACATCCCTTTAACTACTAGTCCTAATTTGGGGTGCACTCGACCGCGCCTTTCCATATCTTGACAAAAGCTTTAGCTTTGCTTTCGTTTTTTGCCTCAAAGTTACCAGTCCTACACCCATGAATGTTGAAATAAGCCCACAAGAAGCGCTCCATTACCATGCGCAAACCCCAGCTGGCAAGCTGGCGACGCAACCTACCAAACCATTAGAGTCTCCCCAAGACCTGGCCTTGGCCTATTCTCCAGGCGTAGCCGAGCCTTGTAAGGCCATTGCCCAAGACAAAAAGCAAGTGTTTGACTACACGGCCAAAGGCAACTTGGTGGCAGTGGTCTCTAATGGTACGGCCGTATTGGGGCTAGGAAATATCGGTCCTGAGGCTGCAAAGCCGGTGATGGAAGGCAAAGCAGTGCTGCTTAAACAGCTGGCTGGCATTGATGCCTTTGATTTAGAGCTAGATGCTACTGATCCACAGGCAGTGATCCAAATTGTAAAAGCACTAGCACCCACCTTTGGAGGTATTAATCTCGAAGATATCAAGGCACCTGAATGCTTTCAAATAGAGAAAGTACTCAAAGAACAGCTCTCTATTCCTGTGATGCATGACGACCAGCATGGCACCGCCATTATCTCGGGCGCTGCTTTGCTCAATGCATTAGCATTGACCCAGAAAAAGATCGAAAACATCCAGCTAGTGATCAACGGCGCTGGTGCGGGGGCTATTGCTTGCGCCCAACTCTACTTAACCCTCGGCATCAAGCCTGAAAACATCGTTATGTGTGATAGCAGAGGCGTCATCCACAAGGAGCGTACAGACCTGAATGCTTACAAAGCAGCTTTTGCTACTGACCGGCCGGTAAGGACTTTGACAGAAGCCCTTCAAGGTGCAGATATGTTCTTAGGGCTCTCTGCAGCCAATCTCCTGACGCCTACTCACCTCCAGGCGATGGCAGCGCAGCCGATTGTTTTTGCCCTGGCTAACCCTGACCCAGAAATAGCTTACGACCTGGCCATGGCCACGCGCGATGATCTGATCATGGCTACGGGTAGGTCCAACCATCCTAACCAAGTCAACAACGTCTCAGGATTTCCTTACATATTCCGCGGCGCGCTTGATGTGCGTGCCACCACCATCAACGAAGCCATGAAGCTGGCAGCAGTCAAAGCTTTGGCTGCCCTGGCCCAGGCACCTGTGCCTGAAAGCATTCAAAAAGCTTACAAAGACCCCTCTTTGGCTTTTGGCAAAGACTACCTGATCCCGAAACCCTTGGATACGCGTTTGCTTACCACGGTCTCTACAGCCGTGGCCCAAGCAGCTATGGAGTCTGGTGTAGCCCAAGCGCCTATTGAAGATTGGGAGACGTATCATGCTGCGCTAGAGCAACGCATGAGTGCCTCAATAGTGTAAATTTTACACATGGCCACTCTTATTCGCCCTTCTGTATTAGAGCAAGTAACCATTGGCGAAATGGTAGAAGGTGGGCGGTGTGTCGCCCGGGCAGCAGAGCTGGTGCTCTTTGTGGCGGACGTAGCACCAGGTGATGTGGCAGACCTGCGCATTGTCAAGAAGAAAAAGAACTATGCAGAGGCCGTACCTGTGCATATCCATAGCCATAGCCCTGTGCGCGTACAGCCTTTCTGCCAGCACTTTGGGACGTGCGGTGGCTGCCAATGGCAGCACGTGAGCTATGCTGCGCAGCTAGCTGCTAAGGAGCAGCTGGTGCGAGAGAAGCTGATGCGTATCGGCCAGCTACAGACGCCCCCTGTAGCCCCTATCCTGGCGGCTGATCCTACCGAATACTACCGGAATAAACTAGAATTTACTTTTTCTACCCAACGCTGGCTGGCTGCCACAGAAATTGCAGAAGGGGGAGTACTGGACCGTCGCGCGCTGGGCTTTCATCGCCCTGGCTATTTTGATAAAGTGGTGGACATTGACCACTGCCACCTGCAGCCAGCACCTTCCAATGCCATTCGCATGGCTTTAGGACAATTGGCCAAAGCACAGGGCCTGCGTTTCTATGACCTGCGCCAACATCAGGGACTACTGCGCAATCTTATTGTGCGTACTGCCTCAACAGGCCAGGTGATGGTCATTGTGCAGTTTGGAGAAGAAGATACAGCCCTCATCGAGCAAGTAATGCATCACCTGCAAACGCAGTTTCCTGAGATTACCTCTTTACAGTATGTGGTGAATACAAAAAAGAACGAGACATTTTATGATTTGCCAGTGCATCTGTATCATGGTCCATCTTTTATCACAGAGCAGATCGATGGGCTGCAGTTTCGGATAGGCCCTACGTCTTTTTTTCAGACCAACACAGGGCAAACCCAGGTGCTCTACCATAAGATACGGGAGCTGGCTCACTTGCAAGGTGATGAAGTGCTGTATGATCTCTACACAGGCGTAGGCTCTATTGCGCTCTTCTTGGCGCGGTATGTACGCCATGTTGTGGGCCTAGAAGTTACTGAAGGAGCCATTGCCGATGCCAAAATCAATGCCCAGCTCAACCACCTCAAAAACGCTACTTTTGTGGCTGGCGAGGTAGAACAACTTCTGGACGCACCGTTCCTGGCCACGCATGGTAGGCCTCAGGTCGTAGTTACAGATCCGCCCCGTGCTGGCATGCACCCGCGGGTAGTCAAGCAGCTCTTGGAGATCGCTCCTGAGAAAATAGTTTACGTCAGCTGCAACCCCACTACGCAGGCCCGCGACCTGGCGCTATTGGGCGATAAGTACCAATTGGTTACAGCTCAGCCTATAGATATGTTTCCACATACGAGCCATGTGGAGAATATTGCGTTGCTACAGCGCTATTAAGAATGGAGGCATTCCGATTGTTTGGACAAGATTGACGCGCTCAATCCTGCAGCATGCTCAGGCGCTTATACAGTCCTTCTTGCTGCATGAGTGTAGTATGGGTACCCCGCTCGACGATAGTGCCCGCTTCCATCACCAAAATCTCGTCAGCATTTTGAACAGTGCTGAGCCGATGGGCAATGACCACCAGCAGGTGATCTTGCATCAACTGATCAATAGCAGCCTGAATCTGGCTGGCCAAAGTACTGTCCAGCGCAGCAGTAGCCTCATCCAAGATCAAAATAGGCGGATGGCCCAGCACAGCCCGGGCAATGGTTAGCTGCTGCTTCTGCCCGCCAGACAGCTTACTACCCCGCTCACCAATAACAGTGTGGTAGCCCTGTGGTAGCGCCTCGATAAATTCGTGGGCATGGGCTATACGGGCAGCTACTTTGATTGCCTCTTCTGAAGCCTCGGGCCTACCTAACGCAATGTTATTAAATACCGTGTCGTGAAAAAGTAAGGGCTCTTGCGTGACAATTCCCATCAGTTGTTGCAGCGAAGTGAGGTCATAGTCCTGCAGTGGTCGGCCATCAAGCCGAATGACACCTTGGGTGACGTCATAGGATCTGCTGAGTAGATGCATCAAGGTGGACTTGCCGCTGCCAGAGGGTCCCACCAGCGCGACCTTCTTCCCTGGCTGCAGCGTGAGGTTGAGCGGCTTGATCACAGGCTGCTGCTGATACGCAAAAGATACGTTCTCAAAAGTAATGCCTTGCTGCAGGGCATCGATCTTGCGGGCTCCTGGTACATTGACAATGGCTGGAGGCGTATCTAAAAGGAAAAAAATGCGTGCGCCAGCTGCCAGCCCGCGCTGGATGTTGCTCAAGGATTTAGAAATAGACTTGACAGGCACCATGGCTTGCGAAAAAATGATGATGTAGGTCATGAAGGTGCTGGTGGTGAACTTAGAAGCATTGGACAGGACGAGTTGTCCTCCATAGGCCAGCACCAACGTCATGACGGAGAGGCCCAGAAATTCAGACAGCAGAGGCATGAGGCTATTCTTGAGAAAAATGGCAAAGTTGAGTTTGGCGTAGCTTTGGTTCTCTTGCTCGAACTTGGCTACCACATAGGGACGCGCAGCAAAGGCTTTGACCAGGTGCATGCCGCCTAGGGTCTCTTCTAAGAGGTGCATTAAGTGGCCCAAAGAGGTCTGGCTCTGGGCAGCCTGCTTGAGGAGCCTGCGTACAATCTCGGTAATGCCTCCGCCTACGATGGGCAGCGAGAGCAGCGCCAGCCAGGTCAGCTGCGGAGAGAGGTAGAAAAGCACCGTGAAAAAGCCCACAATCGTGGCAGGTTCTTTTAAGAACGCCCTGAAAGTATATTCTGTGGTGCGTTCTACTTCTTGCACATCACTCATTACCCTGGCCATGATGTCGCCCTTGTGCTGTTCCGTAAAATAGCCCAGGTGCAGCTGCGTTACCTGGCTAAAAAGGTCTTTGCGCAAGTTATACACTACATTGGTACGCAACTCAGCAATCACCATCTCGGCCAGGTACCTGAACAGATTAGCTAGCAACACCGAAAGGAGCATGATGACACACACAAAATACAGCGCACTGATACGGCCGTAGGTACCAATGATCTGGACAAAATGATGACTAAATAAGCTTTTGAGGTAGTTGAGGCTAATACAAAAGGCGGGCTTAGGGATAGTAGCCAAAGTATCGCTCAGGTTATCTTGGCTGAATAGTACTTCTAGCAAAGGAATAAGCAAGCTCAAATTGGCGAGCCCAAAGAAAATAGACGGAATGGTGGCCAGGAAATACAACAGCATCAGTCGCCTGACAGGGCCTGCATAAGACAAAATTCTTAGATAGGTCTTCATAGCCGTTGATGGATAGGTTTATTTGTTTATCAGGTTATTAGATTATTTGTTTATTGAGTTATTGGGCCATTTGTTTATTTGACTATTTATTCATTTGCTTATTGAGTTATTGGGCCATTTGTTTATTTGACTATTTATTCATTTGCTTATTGAGTTATTGGGCTATTTGTTTATTTGACTATTTATTCATTTGCTTATTGAGTTATTGAACTATTTGTTTATTAGGTGATTGCGCATTTGAGTTAAGTTGCTTCCGTGTCATGAACGCATAAGGCAGAAGATGATGGCAAAATAGTCCCCACTACGCTTCGATACTTTTTAAATTATCCAATCACCCAATGGATACAGTCACCCAATCATAAAATCGCCCAATCACCCAATGGTCCCTGCAGATGGTTAAATGAGCTTTTGCATGTAAAAGGCCGCTAATCTACAAACAAATTCATGGCGATGGTGTCTGCGAGGAGTTTGCCCTTGGGGGTCAGCAGTAGGTAGGCTTCCTGCACTACTGCCAGTTGGTGCTCCATGAGTCGCTGAAGATAACCGCCCCGAGTTTGTTGCAAATCATAGCCATACTGCGCCTGCAGCCAGGCTAGATCACATCCCCACTTTGTGCGCAAATGCGTCATGATATATTCATTGATATGATTTTGGGGCGTAAGTACCTCCACTGTGCAAGGCACCACACCCTGTGCCAGGCTGTCTATGTAGCGCTGGTTGTGCGCCACATTGTATTGCCTGGTAGCACCATCGTAAGAATGCGCGCCAGGCCCCAAGCCTAAATAATGCCCTTGCTTCCAGTAGTTGGTGTTGTGCTGTGCGTAATAGCCAGGCTGACAAAAGTTAGAAATCTCGTAGTGCTCGTAGTGGTGCGCAGTGAGCCTCTCCATCAGTGTTTCTAATTGTTGCGCAGCCACCTCTTCATCCACGGCCTTGAGCTTACCTCGGGCCTGCCAGTGGCCTAAAACAGTACGGTTTTCAATGGTGAGGCAATAGGCAGCTATATGCTCAGGCATCAGCTGCAGCGCTGTTGTCAAGTCAGCTTCCCACATAGCTGGGCTTGCGTTAGGAATGGCATACATCAGGTCGATGCTGAGGTTATCAAAGCCTGCTTGTCTGGCCAGCGCCACACTGGCCAGGGCTTGGGCGCTATCGTGCGCCCTATTGAGGTAACGCAACACGCTGTCTTGAAAAGACTGCACGCCAATGCTCAGCCGATTGATGCCTAGGGCTTTGAAGGCCTGTAGCTTGGCCAGCGTGAGGTCATCAGGATTGGCCTCTAGGGTAACCTCTGCAGTAGCTTGCCAAGCAAAGGACTGTCTCACCTGTCCTAATAATGTTTCCAGTGCTGAAGCCTCTAGTAGCGAAGGGGTTCCTCCGCCTAGATAGAGGCTACTGACCTGTGCAGTGCCTAGATACGCCTGGCGCAGCTGCAGCTCCTTGGCGATGGCCTGTAACATAGGGGCTTTCAGCCGCGTGTTCGTGCTAAAATGAAAGTCGCAGTAATGACAAGCCTGTTTGCAAAAAGGAATGTGGATGTAGATGCCAGCCATGGTGCAAGGGAGGCTCAAGGAGGGGGTGTAAGGCAACCCTCTATGGGGCCTCCTTGAATAGGATAAGAGGTTGTTGCAAAGTAGCCCTAGCCACGGTTCTGGACTTTTAAAAAAGGTTATCTGTAGGACTGGAAAGGTTCTGTAAATCAACCAATCACAGAATCACTCACCCATGTAATGGTTTCGACAGGGGCTACTGCGAGATGTCTGACGACGCTGTCGGTTCCTTAGCGCTAAAAAGCTCAGGGACATACTTGGTCAAAAGACAATACCAATGGATGATCTTCTTGCTGTAAGATACGTACACCCGCTTAGCGTCGTACGCAGGCGCAATGCGCGCCATCAATGCTTGGAGCCTGTCAGGCGTATCGTATAGCTCATGACTCAACGAGTCGGCAAATTCAGCATACAACCGTTCAAAGATGGTCGATAACGGCAACGTCTCTTTTTCGTCTGTTGTATAGATACCAATGTCTTCCAAGTTGGCAATGCGATGATTCTGAATATGCTTGACCGATCGTTGCCTATGCTCGTCTAAACTTTCCACGAGTAGGCCATGGCGCGCAGGGCTAATAATTTTAAAAAGTCCACTATATCCTGAAATAGTGACAATATCTTTTAAATCAATAGTCATAAATGAAGTGAATTTCTAGCTGCTGTTAAGTATGTTCCTTAGAGAGTATACTTTGAATGTAATGCAAAAGTTCCTCACGTCCTGTCTTGTCGCGCGAGGAAGTCATTAATATTTGTGGAAGCACTTCCCACTGGGACTGCAGCGTACGCTGGAGCATCGCCAAGTGTTGCTGCACTTGTCGTTTAGACTCCTTGTCTGTTTTGGTTAGCAAGATGACAAAAGGAATTTGGTGTTCTCCCAGCCAGTTGATCAGGTCTAGGTCTAGCTTTTGGGGCGCATGCCTGGCATCTACTAGCACTAGCACGCAGCTCAGAGGGCCTCTGTGCAGCAAATAGGTAGTCACCATCTTTTCCCACTGCTGCCTCTGGGCCTTGCTCACCTGGGCCCATCCATATCCTGGTAAATCTACTAAACACCAGGTGTCATTGACCAGAAAGTGGTTGATCAACTGTGTTTTGCCTGGTTTACTGGATATTTTAGCTAATTGCTTATTGCCTAGCAACATGTTGATCAGCGATGACTTCCCCACATTGGACCGCCCTATCAGTGCTAGTTCAGGTTTAGTCTCTTGGGGGCATTGCTTGTAGTCTGCGCTACTTTTTACAAAGACAGCGGTTTTGATTTTCATAGTTGCTGGCTAGACAGTATGGATATACGCTCCCGTGGAAAGAGCTCTCTCAATACTTTGAGGGCCTGTAAGTAATTTCTTCATGGCTCCGATGCTGTGTGGTAGTAGCATTCTCAAAGATAGCGGGTGCGCGCTGAACTTTTTGTATAAATCGAGACCACTGTTTGTTTATTGAGTGATAGGGAGATTGAGTGATTTGCTGATTTAGGGTGATTTAAAAAACTTTTCCAGCCCTAAAGGCTACCTATATTAAAAGGCTAGCAACGTGGTTGGGACTATTTTGCAACAGCCTTGCTTCTTACGGCAGCGCTCATTTTGTAAGGGTCTTTATCTTAGTGGGCCATGGCTTTTTAAACTCAGCTTCCAGGCTGACGTTGCTGGCTGGCGTGCGTCCCAACTGTTGCTGGCTATGTAGCCACCAGCATATGAGCGACCTGTCTCTTACCTATGCTTCCATCTAATGCTAAAACCTTACCTCTCTGATCGACTTAAAGAAGCTGGCTGCGACGAAGTAGGCAGAGGCTGCTTGGCAGGGCCAGTAGTAGCGGCCGCCGTTATCTTGCCCAAGAATTTTTTTCACCCTTTGCTCAACGACTCCAAGCAGCTCACCCCCAAGCAGCGCCAGTTGCTAAGTCCATTGATCCAGGAGCAAGCCTTGGATTGGGCCATAGGCACAGCAAGCCCTGCAGAAATCGACACGATCAATATTTTGCGAGCATCCTATTTGGCTATGCACCGAGCCATTGCGCAGCTAAAGCCTGTACCTGAGCTATTGCTCATTGATGGCCACCGTTTTCAGCCCTATCCCTCTGTTCCGCACCAGTGCATTGTTCAAGGCGATGCCCAGCTAGCTCCCATCGCTGCCGCTTCTGTCTTGGCTAAAACCCACCGCGACGCACTCATGCACCGCCTGGCTGAAGACTTTCCTGGCTATGGTTGGGAAAGCAATGTAGGCTATCCTACCCAAGCCCATCGGCAAGCCATTCAAAAGCAAGGCATCACGCCGCACCACCGAACCTCCTTTCGCTTGGTCGATCCTTCATGACCAAAGCAGTATAAGCAATGATTTATGATCGTGAGGCTGCTGCAAAATAGGCTCAGCTACGGTTTTAGACTTTTGAAATCGACTTTTTTGGGGACCAGAAAGGTTTTTTAAATCACCCAATCACAAAATGAGCTAATCACCCAATCACAAAATGACTCAATCACTCAATCACAAAATGCCCCAATCACCCAATCACAAAATGACTCAATCACTCAATCACAAAATGCCCCAATCACCCAATCACAAAATGACTCAATCAATCGTATCAAAACCTGTGTAAGGCTGCAGCGCAGCAGGAATGCCAATGCCATGGGCTGTTTGATGGTTTTCTAAGAGCGCAGCCACTATCCTAGGCAAGGCAATGGCACTGCCATTCAGCGTGTGTAAGAGCTGTGTTTTTTGGTGTACATCCTTGTAGCGAAGCTTCATCCGATTTGCTTGATAAGCCTCGCAGTTGCTGATCGAGCTGACTTCTAGCCAACGCTGCTGTCCAGCAGACCATACTTCCAGGTCGTACGTAAAAGCAGCGGCCACAGGCAGATCGCCTCCGCAGAGCTTGAGCACCCTATAAGGCAGCTGAAGCTTGTCCAGTAGCTGCTGCACATACGTCCGCATCGTTGCTAGTGCCTGATAAGACTGCGCTGGCAGCACGACCTGCACCAACTCTACTTTATCAAACTGATGCAACCGATTGAGTCCACGCACATGGCTGCCCCAGGAGCCTGCCTCTCGCCTGAAACAAGGGGTGTAAGCTACATGCTTGATCGGTAAAGCCTTGGGTGATAAAACAGTATCTCGGTACAAGTTGATGAGCGGCACTTCAGCCGTAGGAATCAAGTACAGGCCCTTGTCTTGAAGCTGATACATTTGTCCTTCCTTGTCAGGCAGTTGCCCCGTACCATAAGCTGAGGCTTCGTTCACTACGATAGGGGGCTGTATTTCTTCATAACCTGCCTGCCTGGCTTCTTCTAGAAAAAAATTGACCAAGGCCCTTTGTAGTCGAGCGCCTTTGCCTTTATACACAGGGAAGCCAGCCCCTGTCACCTTATTGCCTAGCGCAAAGTCAATGAGGTCGTATTTTTGCGCGAGCTCCCAGTGAGGTACGTGACTAGTCTTGGGGGAAGGGATTTCACTACTTTGGTCAACCTGTACATTCTCCTCAGCACTATGGCCTTCAGGCACCTCCGCATGCGGCAAGTTGGGCAGTGTCCACAAGACCTGCTGCAAAGCATTTTCATGCCCCTTCAGTTGCTGCGCCAGCGTCTTGATAGTAGACTTTAGCGCAGCAGTTTGGGGCTTGATCGCCAATGCCGCCTCTTTCTCGCCCTGCTGCATCCATTGGCCTATCTGCTGAGTGAGCTGGTTCAGCGCCGCTGACGTGTCGTCTAGCGACAGCTGCGTAGCTCTGCGCTGTTGATCAATCGTCAATAATTTCTCTATTGTCTCAGCAGCTTTGTCAAAGTGCCTTTTTTGTAACCCTTGGATAACATTGGCTCGATTTTCTTTTATATATTGTATATTGAGCATAAGGTAGATAGCGTTGTCAATCAAGACTGGCACATCACATAATCAATTACATAGCCCTGTAGTGCTTGCAAATTAAGCTATTTCTGTACAATCAGCTTTGTGATAATAAATACTCAACTCATTTTGTGAGCTAAAAATGACACTTCAGACTTGACAATTGAACGGCATTACCCTATCATTGTGTGCCGCAGTAAGAAGAGATGCCATACTACTTGTCTCATATTGCTTACTGTTCTTCCTTAGAATTCTTAGCAGCACAACTTTCCTAGTCATTGCTACTTACCTATAAATAGCCCCGTTTTTGAGCTATTAGCGCTTGGCGCTTCCTTTATTGTATCACTTAAAACCAACGCATGTACAACATTGAAGAACTCAATTTGCAGCTTCTTTCTGAGCTGAAAGAAATTGCATCCACCCTCAAGGTCAAAAATCCTGACAGACTGACTAAGCAAGAATTAATCTATAAGATCCTCGACCAGCAAGCCGTCACTCCAGAAGCAGTACTTCCTCAAAAAAAGGCAGGGCCCTCCCAAGAAGCGCCCTCACAGAGCATGGCGCCCAAGCCTGAGGCAAAGCCCCCCAGAGCCAAACGAGAAAATGTTGCTACCCTTAGTGGCAATGGAGCTGACCTCCCCAAGGCGACTGCCCCTGAAGGAGCTAGCAACGGAAGCACGAAAGAACCCAAAACAGAAGGAAACAAGACACGCAAAAAAGGAACTAACAATGACTTAGAACTCAACAGCGTCATTGATAGCGAGGGCGTGCTAGAAGTCATGCAGGATGGTTATGGCTTTCTTCGGTCTTCTGACTATCACTACCTGGCCAGTCCAGATGATGTTTACGTTTCCCCCTCGCAGATCAAATTGTTTGGCCTCAAGACAGGCGACACGGTTAAAGGACAGATCAGGCCGCCCAAAGAAGGAGAAAAGTATTTTGCCTTGCTCAAGGTATCATCTGTGAACAACAGAACGACAGAAGAAATTCGAGATAGAATTGCTTTTGAGCATTTGACCCCCCTCTTTCCTGAAGAAAAACTAGCCCTTACTAACGGCCCCACGCAGTACTCCACAAGGATACTGAGCCTTTTCTCCCCTATAGGTAAAGGCCAGCGCGGCATGTTAGTAGCTCCGCCCAAGACAGGAAAGACCGTGCTACTGAAAGAAGTGGCCAATGCCATTGCTAAAAATCATCCAGAGGTTTACCTCATTGTTCTACTCATTGGTGAGCGGCCCGAAGAAGTGACCGATATGGCCCGCAGTGTCAATGCCGAAGTTGTGGCTTCTACCTTTGACGAGCAGCCAGAGCGACACACCAAGGTGGCGAGCATGGTGCTAGAGAAAGCTAAACGCATGGTAGAGTGCGGCCATGACGTAGTTATCCTACTCGATTCTATTACCCGTTTGGCACGTGCTTATAACACAGTCATTCCTTCTTCTGGCAAGATCTTGTCAGGAGGGGTAGATGCCAATGCCCTGCACAAGCCCAAGCGGTTCTTCGGGGCAGCGCGCAATGTAGAGCACGGAGGCTCGCTGACCATTCTGGCCACTGCCTTGACTGAGACAGGCTCTAAGATGGATGAAGTAATCTTTGAAGAATTCAAAGGTACTGGCAACATGGAGCTGCAGCTAGACCGAAAATTGGCCAACAAGCGTGTGTATCCTGCCATCGACATTCCCGCTTCTGGCACACGGCGAGAAGACCTATTATTGACCAAAGAAGAGCTGTCTAGGGTATGGATTCTACGCAAATTCATGGCCGACATGACTTCCAATGAAGCCATGGAGTTCTTGCTCGAAAGAATGAAGGGGACTCGCAACAATGAGGAGTTCCTCATTTCTATGCACGACTAGAGAGTAGCCCTCCCAACTAGTGCGCCACTTAGTCCTGAGGCCATTGCATTATGGAGCAATTTTGTGATTGCGTGACTTTAAAGCCATTGCTAGGCTTATAAAAGTGCTTTTTCAAGTATTGCTAGCGTGTGGGCTACCTTTTGTAATGGTCTCTTTCCGTACTCATTGCTCCTCTTTGGCATGAAAAAGGAAGTACTGCGCCCGTTGGTAATCCAATAAACAAATGAGCCAATAAGCTAATAAACAAATAAGCCAAATGAGCCGATAAACAAAATGACTAACGCTATGCAAGGCAAAAAGCCAATACTAGTGAAGGGTACTCGGGACCTAGACGCTACCCAGGTGTTCCGAAGAAACTACCTGTTCAATATTATTCGGCATAGCTATCAGAAATACGGCTTTACACCTTTAGAAACCCCCGCCCTCGAACACTTAAGTACACTGACAGGCAAATATGGCCCAGAGGGCGATCAGCTCCTTTTTAAGGTCTTAAACTCAGGCGACTTTCTGGCTGGAGTGGAGGAGGCTAGCCAAGACTACAAAGCATTACTGCCCCAGATTGCTGGGAAAGGCCTTCGCTATGATCTCACAGTACCTTTGATGCGGTATGTGGCCATGAACCACGCCCAGCTTACTTTTCCTTTCAGGCGCTACCAAATGCAACCTGTGTGGCGCGCAGACCGCCCCCAGAAAGGCCGCTACAGAGAGTTTTATCAGTGCGACATAGATGTAGTAGGCACGGCTTCTTTGCTTTGTGAGGCAGAAATGCTTGTCTTAATTCATGAAGTACTGAACCAACTAGGCATTCAAGATTTCACCATCCACCTTAATCACCGGAGTATACTTGCCGGAATCTCCAAGCTACTAGGGGCAGAAGACAAGGAGCAAGCACTTTGTGTAGCCCTGGACAAGCTGGACAAGGTAGGACAGGCAAAAGTAAACGAAGAGCTTCTGAGCAAAGGGTTCTCATCAGCTGCCTTGGAAAAGCTGGCTTTGCTCTTGGACCTACCAGGCACTACAGCAGAAAAGCTGGACCAGCTTACAGAGCAACTTGCGCCTACGCCAGCGGGCCTAGAGGGCGTACAGGCCCTGCAGCGCATTGTCGAGTATGTACAGGCCTTGGGCCTAGAAAATGCAGCCATTACGCTAGACCCTAGTTTGGCCAGGGGTATGGCTTACTACACAGGTGCCATCTTTGAAGTAAAGATGAAGCACATGGACTTGGGCAGCATCGGCGGCGGTGGGCGGTACGATCGCCTGACGGACATTTTTGGTCTACCAGGGGTGTCTGGCGTAGGCTTTTCTTTTGGAGTAGAGCGGCTCTATGCTGTGATGGAGGAGCTTCATCTCTTTCCTCAAGGGATAGAACGTACCTCCCGAGTGATGTTGACCAATATGGACCCCGCCTCAGAGAAATTTGCACTCAAGGTGCTAGCTGCCCTGCGTGCCCAAGACATTCCAGCTGAGCTCTATCCTACTTGTGTAAAACTCAAGAAGCAGCTACAATACGCACACAAGCGGCAAATTCCTTTTGTTGCTATGATAGGGGAAGAAGAAAGGGCTGCTCATAAGATTACACTTAAGGAGATGCAAACAGGCACACAGCAATCCTATACCCTAGAGCAGTTAATAGAGAAATTGTGTTAGTTTTATTGGATAAACTAACGAACGGTTCTATGAAAGATTTCGCCGAAATATTAGGCCATATGAAGGAAGTGCACGCCAAAGTGCAAGAAGTACAAAAAGAATTGGTACGTTTAGAAGCCGTAGGCGAGGCAGGAGCTGGGGCTGTCAAAGCCACAGTCAATGGCAAAAAAGCCTTGCTCAAGCTAGAGATTGATCCAGAATACATTGATCCTGACGAAAAAGTGATTCTACAAGACCTCATCGTTGCTGCCATTAGTTTGGCTCACAAAGCCGTAGAAGAAAAAACACAAGCCATCATGAAGCAGCAGGCAGGCGGCATGCTGGAAGGATTGCCTATAGATTTCTTGTCGTAAAATTCGTCCGTAATTGATGAGGTTTGGTGATGGGTAGGGTTTTTGCACCCATTTTTTATTGGACGGTTTTGTGATTGCGTGGTTTGAAAAGCTTTTCTAGCCCCAGAAATAGCCTATATGCAGCGTACGAAAGTGTGGTTGGTGTTACTTTGCAACAATCTATCTTTGTTCAACTAGAGTGCTGTGACTTCACTCTGTTATTGTTATTTGATCATGCAATCCAAAAAAAACTCTTAGCCCAGCTCCTACTCACTGGGATGCTGGTAGGCTACTTGTCGCCATATACTGTACAGGCCCAAAACCGACGCTACGGAAAGAGAGCAGACGATCATTATTTTTTGAATAATTTCAAATGCTCTGTAGAGGCAGGTCTTAACAGTCACGCTGGGAGTGGTAAAGTCTTTGACGTTGACTATGGGTTATGCTTTGGTTATCATTTCTTTGAGTACGACAATGTACAGTCAGTCATAGCTCGGCAGTCAGCGTTCACCTACAAGAACGTCAAGCTTGAGGTAGGGAAAGCGTTTTTTTCTGTAGAAACAAGCATAAGAAAACCTGAAGAATATGTATTTAAACATCCTGCGTTTGCCACTACTGGCTCATTCAATATTCACGAAAAGTTTTTCTTGATCCCCTTGGTTCTGCGATGGACAAAGTCAGACCTTTACTCTGGTGGAATTTATGTCTCTCTTTTTTTAGGCTACAACGTAAAATATTTACTCAGAGCGCATTACATTCCTTCTAGGCGTAGTGACTTAAATGCAGAATTTCTGGACGAGATTCCTGATCTCAAAGACTATATTGATGAGATTAACCCCTTAACCCACAGCGTAAGCCTAGGCAGCGGATTCCTGGCTCTGTGGGGTTTATACTTGGATTCGGTCCTAGACTTTCCGCTGAGTGCTCCTAATGATTCTATCTACTTGAGTAATATCTGTGAACATCCCCCTGAATATGAATCAGAGACCAAGCTACTCAGACGTTTTAGAGTTTCAATATGCCTCGGCCTAGATATTGTGAGGGTTATCAGAACCTTCAAGGGCATTCAGGAGTGATCATACTATGCTGAGCGGTAGCATGCAGGAAGGGTTGCCTATAGCCTTCTTGCCGTAAAATTCCTCCGTAATTGATGGGACTAACAATAAACGGCCTTTTCGAAACTATTGCTTATCGGTCCATCTTGTAATGGCGTGCTTTAAAAAGCTTTTCTAATCCCAGAGACAGCCTATTAGAAGCGTCTAGAAGTATGGTTGGTGCTGTTGCAACCGCCTCTTTGTTCAACTAGAGCACTGTAGCTTAATTCTATTGTTGTTTGATCATGCAATATCAAGGAAAAATCTTAGTCCAGCTCCGAGTCACTGGGATGCTGGTGGGCTACTTGTTGCCATACACTGTACAGGCTCAAAATCTACATGGTAGGAAGAACACCGATGATCATTATTTCTTAAATAATTTCAAATGCTCTGTAGAAGTAGGTGCTAATGTGGACTTTAACAAGTCCTATGACAGAAAACAACAGGTGTATCCTAATTATGGTTTAGGCTTCGGCTATTATTTGCTTCGGTACAAACACGAGCAACTAGGAGTTGTCAAAAAGTCAGCACTTTCTTACGAAACCGTGAAATTTGAGTCCGGGGAAGCCTTTTTTTCTGTAGAAACAGGAATAAGATATCCTGAGAAATTTATGTTCAAATCTTTCTCGTTTAGCATTAGCGAGAGCTATCTGGCTTTTCCCTTGGTCTTACGATGGGCATTGCCCAACTTTTTTGCTGGTGGGACGTACACTTCACTTTTTCTAGGCTATAATGTTAAGTGTTTACTCAAAGCACACTACACTCCCCCTAAGGAGCCTCTGGGGTACTTGAATGCAGACTTTCTAGACGAGATTTCTAACCTAAAAGACCACATTGCTGAGATTAAAACTTTAACGCATAGTGTGAGCATAGGTGGAGGCTACCTAACCCCGTGGGGGGTATACCTCGATGTCGCTTTTGACTTTCCGCTGGGTACACCCAATGATTCCATCTATCTGAATAATATTTGTAAACGTCCTCCCCAAAATGAATCAACTGGCAAGCTACTCGAACGTTCTAGAATCTTGATACACCTTGGCCTCGATATTGTGAGAGTTCTAAGAAGCTTCAAAGGTATGCATGACGACAACACCCCTACTAGAATTAGAAGTACTCAATATTAGAGAATGTTGCAGTAGCCTACAGGCGGCATGTAGGAAGGGCTGCCTATATAGACTGCTTATGGTAAGTATTACAATCATCCAGTATGCGGTCACTCCTCCCCCATTTGTCATGCTGAGCTGAAAGCGAAGCATCCCTGCGAGGCCCACTACGCAGCCCCCCTTCACGTGCGTTCAGGGTGACAGAGGCCGAAGGAGGTGGCTGAGAATGCCCTGGCCCTGCCTCTTTCTGGACTCAATACGTCCCACCGCTTTGTACATACTCGATCGATAGCCACGCCTCTTGGTATGCCTGCCAGTAGCCAGCCCGCCTTGCTTTTCTACCGCGTCTTGCTTATACTCATATAAAGCGGTTTATCCAATGCCCCCTGATTAAACTGCAATCTTAAACCTTCATAAAGATGCACAAAAAAGCGTCCTTATTTTCACTCTTAATGACGGTGAGCATTGTTGTAGCTTGTAGTACGGAAAGCCCCCCACCTTCTGGTGATGGTAGCAGCGGCACTACTACTACAGCATCAGGTGGTTCCAAGCAGACGGCTACCAAGCAAGTGCCTCCCGATACATTACAAACCATCAAAACAGAGTGGAAAGCAGTAGCGAAGGACGAATCGGCCACAGTCATTTTTGAGCGTATTATCACGACTTGGAAAACTCATGGAGGGCCACTTGCACGCAAATTGAGAGCACACAGGGAGGCGCTAGCCAACGCCATACAAGAGGCGGTACAAGCTGCTGAAGTAGACAATTGGCAAGAAGTTCCTACGCATTTGTCTAGGGATAATGTTAAGAAGCTTAAAGGTAAGTCTGCTGATGCTCGCAATATCAAAAGTGGAGAACGAGGAGACAATCACAAAATCTCTCCAGAAGACAAAGCAAAGCTGGATCAATACCTAGCACTGTTAGATCGCTACTTAGACCTGGCAGGAGTGCAAAATTAGAGCGTAGCAAGTGAATTTACTTGTGCTCAAGGATATTCAGACAGAGCAGCACCAAGAGGGGGTAGCAACTGTGTAGAAGTAAAATTTGCCTGCTAGGCTACAGTTACGCGCTCAAAGGCAATTACTGTAAGACCTTTGGTAACACTTTCTAAATACTGCGCAATGGTCATACCATTGTCCTTGACAAAAGGCTGTTGCAGTAAGGTATTTTCTTTGAAGAACTTATTGAGCCTCCCTTGGGCAATCTTGTCGAGCATGGCTTCTGGCTTGCCCTCATTGCGTGCTTGCTCACGTGCGATGGATAGCTCTTTGTCGATCATTTCAGCGGGGACCTCTTCTTTGCTCACAGCCAAAGGGTTCATAGCAGCAATCTGCATGGCTATGTCTCTGCCTGCTTCCATCACTTGATTGCCCTGACTTCCTCTAAGGCCTACCAAGACGCCTAGCTTGCTGCCTGTGTGGATGTAAGGCACAACAGCGTCGCTACGCAAGGAGGTATAAGCGCTGACGGTGACTTTTTCTCCGATTTTTCCTACTAACTCGGTGATTCGCTCTTGGATAGGGAGTCCCTCTACTTCGAGAGCTAAGAGTGCTTCTGTAGTAGCAGGTTGGTGAGTGAAGGCAGCTTCAAGTACCAGCTCGCCTAGTTGTTGCAGAGCCGCGTTCTTGGCCACAAAGTCTGTTTCGCAGCCGAGCGCTATCATCACGCCATAGCTGTGTGTATCATCTGTTTTGGCAAATACCACCCCTTCTGTGGTAGTCCTGTCAGCCCGCGCAGCAGACACCTTCTGGCCTTTTTTTCTCAGTATCTCAATGGCTTTGTCAAAGTCTCCCTCTGCTTCTGTCAGGGCTTTTTTGCAGTCCATCATGCCTGCCCCTGTTTGCTGTCTCAGTCGATTAATGTCTTGCGCAGTGATCATAAATAGTTGGTAGAATTGATTGATGCTGAATGGATACGCTCTTCGGAGGGCATTGCTTACTCAGCTGCTTGAGGTGTTTCAGGCGTAGCTTCACTTGTCTTAGTAGCTCCTTGCGGAGGAGTAGCTACCGTCATTTTTTCCTTGGCATCAGCTGGAGAAGAGGCTTTTGTTTCTGCCTCAACACTTTGCTCTGCAGCTGTGGCCTTGGCAGGACTCTGGTTGGCAACTGCTTTTACGCTGTCTGTCTTTTTAGGTTCATCCCCTTGTTTTTTGGCGCCCACGCTCGTGAACCTCTTGGGCCTAGGGGCCTGCTCTGCTGCGTCTTGTGAAGACATGATCTTTTCCACATTTCTTTCTCTATTGCCTTTGCTAGGCGTAGAGGTGCTCTCAGCAGTCTCCGCTTCTTTGTTATTTTTCCGGGCTGCTAAGCCTTCTTCAATGGCGCTACCCACTGCCTTGATGATGAGTTCAATAGCACTTGAGGCGTCGTCATTGCTGGGAATAGGATAATCAACTTGGTTGGGATCAGCGTTCGTATCTATGAGCGCAAACACAGGAATGCCTAGCTTGTGGGCTTCTTTCACTGCAATGTGCTCTCTTTTGATATCTACCACGAAAAGAGCCGCTGGCAGCCTTGTCACTTCAGCAATGCCTTGCAACAGACGCTCTAGTTTTGCGTTTTCGCGTGCAATCATCAGCTGCTCTTTTTTGGCCATGTTCTGGTAGGTTTTGTCCTTCATGAACTTCTCAAAAGAGGCCATCTTTTTCAGTAGCCTTCGGATAGTAGCAAAGTTGGTCAACGTCCCTCCTAGCCATCGCTCAGTCACGTAAGGCATGCTTAGACGTGCCGCTTCTTGGGCTACCAATGCTTTGGCTTGCTTTTTTGTAGCCACAAACAGTATTTTTTTTCCAGCACTGGCCATGGACTTCAGCACATGCGTGGCCTCTTGTAGATGAACAAGGGTTTTGTTCAGGTCAATGATGTGAATCCCATTGCGCTCCATGAAGATAAAGGGATCCATGTTGGGGTGCCGCTTCCTAGTCAGGTGCCCGAAATGTACGCCTGCGTTGAGTAAGTCTTTGTGTTGTAAAGTGGTCATCAGAGGATGCTTGGAGATTAACGTTTGCTGAACTGGGTAGCTCTTCTGGCTTTTCTTAGGCCATATTTCTTGCGTTCTACCATTCTGGGGTCTCTAGTAAGATAGCCTTCTCGTTTCAGCGGAGGACGATGTTCAGGATTGATCTTACACAGTGCTCTTGCAATGGCCAGGCGTATGGCCTCTGCTTGCCCTTTGAGCCCCCCTCCTTTAACATTGATGTCAATTTTGTAGTGCTGGACTTCTTCCACCTGGTGGAGAGGCTGCTGCACAATCATTCTGAGCACTTCAGAAGGAAAATAGTCTTCTATAGACCTTTTGTTGACTTTTATTTCTCCTTGGCCACTGCCTAGGTAGACTCTGGCCACAGAGGTCTTTCTCCTGCCCAGGGCATTTTGTCGTTCCATGCGTTAGTCTTTTAGTGTAATGTGCTTGGGCTTTTGTGCTGTGTGGTCGTGTGATGGGCCTGCGTAGACAAATAAGTTGTGGAAGAGCTGCCGTCCCAATCTATTTTTAGGTAGCATGCCTTTGACAGCATGTTCTATGATCCGTACAGGGAATTTCTCCTTGAGTCGACGTGGCGTGGTGGTTCTCTGCCCTCCTGGATAGCCTGTGTGAGAGACATACTGCTTTTTGTCCCATTTGTTACCTGTAAGGTGTACTTTGTCGGCATTAATGACAATGACGTTGTCGCCACAATCTACGTGGGGAGTAAAGCTGGGCTTGTGCTTGCCCCTAATCATGGCTGCTACCTGGCTAGCCAGTCGCCCTAATGTTTGGGCCTCAGCGTCTATGAGCAACCACTTTTTGGAGGCATTTTGTCGATTGACCGACTTTGTTTTGTAGCTTATCGGGTCCACTTGTTGCTTGAGAAAGAGTTAAATGAAATTTGTTTTTCTAGGCTGTGCAGCTATGTGCGTGCTGCGCAACGACAGGTGCAAAAGTAGTATCCCCTTGCTTGTTGTGCAAGCTTCCACAAAAGGTAGGAGGAGCGTGCCATGTACTCACCTTACGTAGCCTCTCCCTATGCGTACCTATTGTCTGTGAAGTGTACTTGAAACATGCCTATGACAATGCTATTGCCCAGGGTGAGTCAGCAAATTTTCTATACAATGAGGGTCTGCTTTGACCAGGCAATGCAGCGACTGTTCTAGGCATTGAAGTCTTTACAAAACAGGATGGGGCATTGAGCAATAGGCGCTATGACTTTATCTAATTTCTTTTGAGAAAGGCTTGGGTGAGTTTTGCAATACCACCTCATCATAAAGCTGGCCTCTTCTTCAGCTGTCCAAATCTACTCCATAATAAGCTTTGACACCATTGGGATAAAAGCCTTCTACCAAGATACCGCCATCTTTTTGCTGTACAATGTTAGCGAGCTGTTCTACATTCGTTATGGCTTCTCGGTCAATGGCTGTAACGATAAAGCCAGGCTTGATCCCTGCTTGTTTCCACGGCCCTGCCTTCAAGGTTTTGATCTGCCCCCCTCCTGCCAGCTTCATTTGCTGCTGCGTGGCCTGGGCTACGTTCTCAAACACAGCTCCTTCTATTTCTACCGTATCTCCCCTACGCGCCACCTGCACTTTCTGCGCTACGTTTTTCAGCGTTACGGTCACTGTCCTCTCCTGCGCTTTGCGATAGAAGGTTACCTGTATTCGGTCATCAGGCTTGTACAGTGCAATCTGCTCTTGCAGCTGAGAAGAGTTCTTAATCTTGTGGTTATTGATCGCCACAATGACGTCTCCTGCTTGGATACCTGCCTCGGCTGCAGCGCTCTTTTTGCTTACCTCAGCCACGTAAACGCCACTGAGTTGCCTCAGTCCCTCCTTCTCAGCCAGATCAGCATCTACGTTTCTAATGCTTACGCCCAACATAGCGCGCTGCACTGTACCGTACTTCTTCAAGTCGTCTGTAATCTTCTTGACAATAGAAGAAGGAATGGCAAAAGAATAGCCGGCAAACGCTCCTGTAGGCGTGGCAATGGCCGTGTTAATGCCTACCAGCTCTCCGTTGAGCGTGACCAAGGCTCCGCCACTGTTGCCTGGATTGACGGCAGCATCTGTTTGGATAAAGGCCTCGATCCGCATATGAGATTTGTCTTGCAAAGCATTAATGTTGCGGGCTTTGGCACTGACAATGCCTTTGGTCACTGTAGAAGTCAGATTAAAGGGATTGCCTACCGCCAGAATCCACTCGCCCACCTGCAGTCTATCTGAATTGCCAAACTGAAGACAAGCGAGCCTTGTCTCATCTATTTTTAATAGCGCCAGATCTGTGTCAGGGTCTTGGCCTATGAGCTGGGCTGTGTACCGACGGTTATCATCTAAGGTCACCTCTATTTGGTCTGATCCGTCAATGACGTGGTTATTAGTCACGATATATCCATTGGCAGCAATGATGACGCCAGAGCCGCTGGCCTGCTGCGATGGGCTCCTGTATTCTCTAGGGCCTAGATCAAAACCTTCTCCAAAAAACTCTTTGAGCAATCGGTCCAGAGGACTGTTCGTCCCTGCTGTTGACGTCGTTTTTTCTGCACGCTTGGCCTTAATGTGTACTACCGCAGGAGTAGCCACTTGGGCAGCATGGACAAAATTGGGCCCTTGGTGAGTATCTGCTGGCAGGCCTACCAGCTGGACAGGAGGCTGAGTGATAGTAGGCTCGTAAGTGAGCGAAGGCGCGGCTTGTCGTGCGTGGAAGTATTGATGGCTGCCCAGCGCTATGCCTCCTCCCAGCAAAGCCGCAGCAACAGTGCTGATAAAAAGTGATCTCTGATGCATCATGGTGGTGCTTATTGGATTAATTGTACGTGCTTACCCATTTGTAACCGGAGCTCAACAAAACTAACCAACAAAAAGAAATTTTATAGCAGCCGGTGAGAAAGTTGCTGGAGTGGCGCCAAAAGAAGGCTTGGGGGAGCTGTAGAGAAGAGCAACCGTCATTCGCAGAAGACAGTCTTCCAATCTGCTGGCGCAATCCAAGCAGGTGTACGCTGTTCATGGGAAGAGGAAAAGGGCGACTATTCTGCAACTTACCAGCCTCTGGGGGCAGGCTGACCGAAAGTGGATTTATGCTGTCATTATTGCGACGGTGGCCTCATGGACTGACAGCGTGATACAATACTGAGGGGCCTTGGCTTGTGCCGTAACAGATCGTTGATAGACAAAAAAGGCTCCTGTATCAGAGGAGCCTCTTGACGAGCTGATTGGCAGTGCGCCACTGGTAGCTAACTGTTAACACTTTGAGCTTCAAATGCCTTGATGGCCTTTTGGCTCTTCTTGTCTTTAGCCAATTGATAGGGGGTCTCCCCCCCCCAAGTGACGGGATATATCCCCCTAATATTCGTCTTCAAAGCAGCATCTGCTCCTTTTTCTAAGAGCGCTGTAACGGCCTCAGCACTATCATTTTGTGCAGCAACGTGCAGTGGTGTCATGCCGATATCGTTGGCTTTATTTACGTCCGCTCCCGCCTTAGCAAGTGCTTCGATAGCTCCCTTAGCGTTCTTCTCGGCAGCAAGGTGCAGTGGCGGCTTGCCGTCTTTGTTGGCCCTGTTTACGTCCGCCCCCGCATTAGCAAGTGCTTCGATAGCACTGAGGTTCTCTGCTTCGAGAGCAAGGTCCACTGGCGTCTTGCCGTTGGCGTGGGCCTTATTTACGTCCACTCCCGCCTTAGCAAGTGCTCTGATAATATTTACGCTGCCTTTATGTGCAGCCATTTGTAAAGGCGTTGTGCCTCCAGCAGTTTCCGTATCTAGGTCCAATTTTTTTTCCTTTGCTTTTTCTATAAAGGCCAAAGCTACTCCCTCGTCACCTGTGGATATAGCTCTGTTGAGGAGGTCTACTTGACCCTGTGGAGACGTACTATCCGTCCCCTCCACCATCTTCTTGAGCAAATCTTTAAGCTTTTTCCCTGCTGGAGTTGAAGTAGGTATTGCATCCACTTCTTTGGGCGTGTTTGCCGGTGGGGCAGGAGGGGGGTCATCAGGGCCTACAGGTGGGGAAGAACTGGTGGGTGAAGTGGGGGACGGAGAAGAACCCTCCCCGCCATCATCATTACTGCACTGTGTAAACACAATCAGTAGCCCCAAGAGCATCACAAGCGTTAACCTTTTCACCATAGTAGTATTCTCTGCTATTTTCGATAGCATTTTCTATCAATTTAGGACGGCAATGAAGTTTACATTTCTTTAGAGGGCTACCTTGCTTACAGGTATGTTTTCGCGTCTTTGTAGATCGCAAATATAGACGACCCTTCTGACGCTGACAACTTTCTTGTCCAGGAGTGTCTGTGGTACTTAACCTAGCTCCTTGTGTAGGGCCAGCTTGTGGCCGTTCTGCAAAAAACTACTATCTTACAGCCCTGGATGCGGTATCAACGCCTGGAAACCTGGCACCCTGGTGTCTCAACTTACTTGAACAATAAATCCAGCAACAATGAAGAATACAAATCTTAACTTTAAGTCGATAGCCATGGTCGTGATAGGCGCTATCGCGATAGGGATTTTTGTAAGGCAATCCCCCAAGTCGCCAGATCCTAACAAGAAAAGTTTAGTAACCGTTTGCAACGCCAAGATTGACAGCTTGGACCCTGTGCAAGTCAGCAGCACCTATGCCAACCGCGAAGCCAGCAAAATATATGAAGGCCTCATGGAATACGACTACCTCAAACGCCCCTATGAGCTGATTCCTAATCTGGCTGAAGCCATGCCCACTGTGTCAACAGATGGCCTTACCTACATCTTTAAACTTAAAGAAGGTGTTAAGTTTCATGACAACGCTTGCTTTCCAGCAGGCCAAGGCAGAGAGCTGGTGGCCGAAGACTTTGTCTACAGCATCAAAAGAATCGCTGACCCCAAGAGTCAGTCGCCCTGGTTCAGTTTGCTGGCAGGCAAGATCAAAGGGCTGGATGCGTGGCGCGAGCAGTGCATTCAAGCCACTCAAGCAGACTACGCAGCGCCTGTTGCTGGCCTGCAGGCACAGGATCGATACACTTTGCGGTTTACCCTCAATCAGCCCTGGCCTCAGTTTTTAGATGCGCTGGCCATGCAGTTTACCTATGCTGTGCCGCAAGAAGCAGTAGAGCACTATGGCAAAGAATTCATCAACCACCCTGTGGGCACAGGGCCTTTTATGACTGAGGCCTTCAATCCACAAGCCAACAAGGTGATCTACCGCAAAAATCCCACCTTCAGAGAAAAATACTACCCGACTGAAGCTGCTGAAGCCTATCAGCATATGCTGGCAGATGCAGGCAAAAGGCTACCCTTAGTAGACGAGGTAGTGATGCACATTATTCCTGAAGAGCAGCCCCGATGGCTTAAGTTCAAGAAGGGGCAGGTGGACATCATTGACATATCAAATGATAACATTTTTACCGAAGTGATCTATAACAAGGTCCTTCTCCCTGAGCTCCAGCAAAAAGGATTTCAGCTGTTCTATGAACCAGAAGTCAACACAAGCTTCTTTGTCATTAATAATGGCCATCCGCTGTTCAAAAGTAACCTCAAACTCCGTCAAGCCCTCTCTATGGCCTTTGACAGAGAGCGTTACAATGAGCTGTTCTACAATAACACTGCAGTGTTGGCGCAATCCATTGTGCCACCAGGGCTGGCAGGCTATCAAGCAGATTATGTGAATTCTAACGCCACCTACAATCCAGAAAAAGCCAAACAGCTATTGGTAGAAGCAGGCTACCCAGAAGGAAAAGGCTTACCTGTCATCACGCTGGATGTGAATGCTCAAACTACGCTGAAACAAAAAGGAGAGTTCTTCCAGAAATGTATGGAAGCCATAGGTGTGCAGGTGCAGGTTGTCCCCAACCTATTCCCTGAGCTGCAAAAGAAAATGCACCAAAAAGAAACCATGATGCATGCGATTAGCTGGTCGGCAGACTATCCTGACGCGGAGACTTTCTTCCAGCTGCTGTACAAGTCTGATCAAAGTATGGGCATTGGGCTCAATTTCAGTGATCCTGCATTTAATGCCTTGTATGAAAAAGCCACGTCGATGTCTCCTTCTGCAGAAAGGACAACGCACTATGAGCAGCTTAACAAGATAGCCGCAGAAAGCGTACCGGCCATCTATATTGCTCATCCAATTAGGCCTGTGCTCTATCAAGGTTGGGTCAAAAACTATCTCATCTCTGACTTTCATTATGGCTCAGCTCAGTACATCAACATTGACCTAGAGCAGCAGCGGGCACTGAAGCCCAAGCTATAAGCCTATCTAGCCATTGCATGAATACGTACTACTACATCATTAGAAGACTGCTCTACGCCGTCCCTATCCTGATCGGCGTCACTTTGGTGATCTTTATACTGTTCAATATAGTAGCGGGCGATCCTACGACTGTGCTGTTAGGCAAGTATGCTACACCCCAGCAGATGGCAGAGCTTAGGCATGAGTTAGGCTTAGACAGGCCTTTATTGGTGCAGTATCTCGATACGCTCAAGTCTGTCTTCACCTTTGATTTTGGTAGGTCTTGGAACACCAAGCAGCAGATTGTTCAGATGATTCGTAGTGGCGCCTATGCTTCACTCACTTTGTCAATACCGTCTTTTATCCTAGCCAGCTTGGCAGCCATTGCTATCTCTCTACTTGCTGCTTTCTTTCGGGGGACGCTGCTGGATCAGCTCTTGGTCGTAACTAGTGTGACGATGATGAGCATCTCCGTGCTTGCATACATCCTTTTCGGCCAGTGGCTGTTCGCTTACAAACTGGGTTGGTTTGAGATTGCTGGCTATGAATATGGCTTTCCTGATTTTATTCCTTACATCCTTTTACCAGGTATTATCTGGATCGTCCTGAGCATTGGCCCTGATGTGCGTTTTTATAGAACAGTCATGCTAGACGAAGTGTACCAAGATTACGTCCGTACAGCCAAGGCCAAAGGCCTTTCAGAACGCATCATCTTGTTCAAGCATGTATTAAAGAATGCCATGATTCCTATCATCACCCATTTAGTAGTACAATTGCCTACGCTGATCTTAGGGGCTCTGCTGATAGAGAACTTCTTTGCCATTCCTGGTCTAGGCAATATCGTCCTGAATGCCATCAATAACTCCGACTTCCCTGTGCTCAAAGCCATGACCACCCTCCTATCTATTGTGTGTATTACGTTTAATGTTACTGCGGACATCCTCTACACCCTGGTAGACCCACGCGTAAAGTTACAGTAGTTCAAACTACCCAGCGATGACAGCTACTCCTACTCGGCCATTATGGTCAGATGCCCTATGCCGCTTGTTCCAAAGTAAGCTAACCACTGCTGCTTTGGCCATTGTGCTCTTGTATATCATCACAGCGCTATTGGCCCACTGGGGTTGGATGGCGAGCGACTGGAAGGCAGAAGTAGGGGCTTCTTATGAAGCGCCTAGTTTGCAACACTGGTTTGGGACTGACATTTTTGGCCGTAGCGTAGTGGCCAAAGTGATTAAAGGCGCAGAAGTGGCCATGAGTGTTGGATTTGTCGTAGGCATCATTGCCATTACCATAGGTGTAGCCCTAGGCGCTTTGGCAGGGTACTTTGGCGGTATAGTAGACGAGCTCGTTGTGTGGCTCTACAGCACCCTGTCCTCTATTCCCAATATGATATTGCTTATTGCGCTCACCTTCATCCTAGGCAAAGGCATTCTCGCTGTTTACATTGCCCTGGGCGTGACCAACTGGGTAGAGCTGTGCCGGCTGATCAGAGGTGAGGTCAAACGCCACAAAGACCGAGAATATGTACAGGCTGCTGTGGCCATTGGGGCCAGTCATTTCCGTAGACTGTTCATACACATCCTGCCCAATGTGCTGCACATCGTCATCATTCGCTTCTCCTTGGTCTTTCAGTCTGCCATCAAGTCTGAAGTAATTCTTTCTTACTTAGGCTTGGGCGTGCAAGGCAGTCCCAGTTGGGGCATTATGATCGATGATGCCAAAGTAGAGCTAACGCGCGGCGTTTGGTGGGAGCTGGCTTTTGCCACCCTAGCTATGTTTTTGATTGTGCTGGCCTTCAATATCCTTAGTGACGCCCTGAGAGATGCCCTAGACCCCAAGCTAAAAGGAAAATAACGAATGGCTGAAAAGATACTAGAAGTAAAGCAGTTGGTTACTCAGTTCAGAACCGCGCAAGGCATAGTGACAGCAGTAGATGGCGTTGATTTTGAGCTGTACAAAGGTCAGTCGCTAGGCATTGTGGGCGAGTCTGGCTCTGGCAAGTCCACGATTGCGTTGTCGATCATGCGGCTCATTGCGCCTCCCACAGGCATCGTGGCTCAAGGAGAAGTGCTATTGCAAGGGCAAGACCTCTTACAACTTTCGGAGCAGGATATGCAGGCCATGCGAGGTAACAAAATCTCTATGATTTTTCAAGAGCCCATGACCTCACTGAATCCTGTCTATACCGTAGGTGACCAAATTCAAGAGACTTTGCTGCTGCACCAGTCTATGAAGCCTCAAGAAGCCCGCGATCGCTGTATAGAACTGCTGCAACTGGTAGGCATCCCTGCGCCTGAGAAGAGAATACGCGAGTATCCTCACCAGCTCTCTGGCGGGATGCGGCAGCGTATCATGATTGCCATGGCCTTGGCCTGCGAGCCTACTATCTTGATTGCCGACGAACCCACTACAGCGCTGGATGTGACCATTCAGGCACAGATTCTTGACCTGATGCGCAAGCTACAAGAAGAAACAAACATGGGCATTGTCTTGATTACCCATGACCTAGGCGTGGTGGCCGAAATGTGCGACGAAGTAGCTGTCATGTATTGCGGCAAAATTGTGGAAAGAGCAGCCGTACAGACCTTGTTTAGTCGCCCTGCGCATCCCTACACCCAGGGGCTGTTAGCGTCTATTCCATCGCTGGAGCATGTACAAGCAGAGAAACTACAAAGATTACCCACCATCGAAGGAACTGTTCCTTCACTATCTCAGCTTCCCTTAGGATGCAACTTCCAAGCCCGTTGCCAGCGCGCAGACGAGGCTTGTCGGGGCAAGCAAGGAGACCCGACGCTTCGAGAGGTAGCCCCGCAGCACCTAGCTGCTTGTTTTCATCCTTTACAGAGCACTGTTCAAAAATAACGCAGCCATGACATCAGCAAGCAATGCCTATCTTTTAGAAGTAAAGCAGCTTTCCAAATACTTTCCCATTCGAGGAGGGCTTTTAGGGAGGCAAGTGGGTCAGGTGAATGCAGTAGATGGGGTGAGCTTTAAGATCAAGAAAGGAGAGACTCTGGGGCTAGTAGGAGAGTCAGGGTGTGGTAAAAGCACCTTGGGCCGTGCCCTGCTGCGTCTGATCGAGCCTAGCGCCGGGCAAGTGCTCTTCGATGGCACTGATGTCACCCAGCTCAATGCTACTGCCTTACGTGCCATACGTCGTAAGATGCAAATCATCTTCCAAGACCCGTATGCTTCGCTCAATCCGCGCATGACGGTACAAACCATTCTAGAAGAGCCGCTCAGAATTCACCAACTCTGTCCTACGCCAGCAGCGCGTCAACAGCGCTTGCACGCACTGCTCGAATATGTGCAGCTCCCCAAGGAAGCTTTGCGTAAGTATCCGCATGAATTTTCTGGCGGCCAACGGCAGCGCATCTGCATTGCCAGAGCATTGGCAGTCGACCCCCAGTTTATTGTCTGTGACGAAGCAGTGTCAGCACTGGATGTTTCTATCCAAGCCCAGGTGATCAACCTGTTGATGGACCTACAAAAAGAGTTAGGACTCAGCTACCTCTTTATTGCCCATGATCTTAAAGTGGTCGAATTCATCTCACACCGCGTGGCTGTGATGTACTTAGGCAGAATAGTTGAAATGGCGCCTGCTCAAGACATTTACCAACATCCACAGCATCCTTATACCCAAGCCTTGCTCTCAGCCATTCCTGTGCCTGATCCAACGCACAAAAGAGAGCGTATCCTGCTGCAAGGGGATGTCCCTAGTCCTATAGCGCCGCCTGCAGGGTGCCACTTCCATCCTCGCTGCTGGAAGGCTACAGACGTCTGTCGAGAAGCGTATCCTCCTCCTACGCAGCAAAGCGAAACCCATCTGCTCCGCTGCTATCATCCGGCAGATACAGCGTGAAAGCCAAAGCATCCCTAGGTATACATTGGGAGGTCATTGTATTATTGGACCTATCTTGAAACCCTAAAAACACTGCTAGAGACATTATAGAAACTGGACATTAGATTTGTCTCATGAGAAAAAGAGACCAGCCCCATGACCGTTACTTTAAAGACCTCATGCAGAACCTTGAACTGGCCAAGGAATTCCTGACCATCTACCCAGACAAAGACATCCAACAAGAAGTAGGCTGGGACATCCTCACCCCCTACGACACCTCCCTGAAAGGCAAGCAGCGCTATGCCGACGTCCTCTACAAGGCCCTGACCAAAAAGGGCTCAACAGAAATGTTCTTCATCTTCAGCCATGAGCGCAAGCCCGATGAGCTCCTACCCGTCAAAGTAGCAGAGGACGTCCTAGGCATCGTCCGCAAGAGCGTTCGCCAGCAACAAGAGAAGCCCAACTTCGCCACAGGTCTGAGCCAAGGAGAGCTCGAGGAGCTCCAAAAAGACTAAAGGACAATTGCCTTTATCTGCTAAGGTATCATAGACAAGGACTCCGCGTACCAGTAAGCGTACAAGCCACTTCTCAGCACTTAATATGTACCAAGTTGCCCGAAGGAGAACGCTTAATCTAGCCCCAGCCTCCTGTCAGGATTGAGTGGCCCAACTTCCACACCAGTTCGGGCATTATTTTTTCGCCTTGTTGGCTCGATGCGCTTGAGAGAGATCAACGACCAGTGGAGTGGCAATGAAGATCGAAGAGTAAGTGCCAAACACAATGCCTACGAGCAGGGCAAAAGAGAAACCTCGCAGCACTTCGCCACCGAATACAAACAAGATGGCTACAGCAATCAGTGTGGTCAAAGAAGTGATCAGCGTACGGCTCATAGTTTCATTGATAGATCGATTGGCTATCTCTAGGAAGTCGCTCTTGTTTTTCATCTGCAGTCGCTCCCTGACCCGGTCAAACACTACTACCGTATCGTTGATAGAATAGCCAATGATGGTCAGCACAGCAGCAATAAACACTTGATCCACTTCAAAGGCATAGCCCCACGCTCGGGCCATAGCAAAGGCAGCAAACACAACCAAGCTATCATGGAAAAGCGCCACCACAGCAGCCAACCCAAATTGCCATTTGTGAAAGCGCATCAGGACGTACAAGAAGATCATGATCAAGGAGAAGACAATAGACCTTTGCGCAGCGACCTTGATGTCGCTAGCAATGGTAGCTCCTACCTTGGCGGTACTGACAATAGAGAAAGTGCCTTCTTCCACCGCCGCAGCGTTGTCAACATGGGCTAGGCCTGTCATCGCTTGAAGGCCTTTAATCAAAGCCTGTTGTACTGCTTCGTCTACTTCACTGCCTTCTTCTTGCATCAAATAGCTGGTCGTAATCTTGAGCACATTGTTGCCTCCGTACGTTTTTACCTCAGCTCCTTGGTCCCCAAAATGCCCGGCCAGCTGTGTTTTGACCTGCGAAGGCTCCATAGGCTGGCTAAAAGCAACTATGTAAGACCTACCTCCAGTAAAATCTACCCCCAAGTTGAGACCACCTTGATGCACTGTGAGCCCCAAGCCAGTGCCTATAAAAATCAGGGAAACAGCATAAGCAAAGCGGCGCAGTGCAAGGAAGTCGATGTTGAAGTTGTTCAGTAAGTTTTTGCTGTATGCAAAAGAGAAAGTAAGACGACTTTCTTGGCCAGGTTTGACCAGCCACTCCATGATTACGCGCGTGATGAACACTGCCGTAAAAAAGGAACTGACAATGCCAATCATCAGCGTCGTGGCAAAGCCACGCACAGGCCCTTGGCCCGACCAATAAAGAATCGCCCCAGTAAGAAAAGTGGTAACATTAGAGTCAATAATAGAACTATAAGCTTTTTGATAGCCGCGGTCAATGGCGTTCCTTACCATGGCGCCAGCTTTCAGTTCCTCACGAATGCGCTCAAAGATGAGCACATTGGCGTCAATAGACATTCCAATCGTTAGCACAATGCCTGCAATGCCAGGCAGCGTGAGCGAAGCATTGAGCTGGGCCAGCACTCCCAGAATGAACAAGATGTTGAAAAGCAGCGCTAGGTTGGCAATTAGCCCCCCCTTAGCGTAATAGAGCAGCATGAAGACAATGACCAAGCCTAGCCCTAAAAGCATCGAGGCAATGCCTTGTGCCTGGGCTTTCTTGCCCAGTGTAGGACCAATGATAGCCTCTTCTACAATCTTGACAGGCGCTGGCAAAGACCCTGCCTTGAGGATGTTGGCCAAATCCTTAGCCTCTTCTAGCGTAAAGCTGCCTGTAATCTGAGAGTTGCCATTCGGAATCTCCGTGTTGACCACAGGTGCCGAATACACGTGCTCGTCCAGAGCGATGGCAATGCGCCGATCAATGTTATTGGCGGTCACTCTCTTCCAAGCCCGGGCTCCACTGCTGTTCATCTGCATGCTGACAGCAGGCTGGCCTCGGTCATCAAACACCTGTCGCGCATCGGTCACTACGTCTCCTTCCAGGGCAGCTTGGCCTCCACGGCGCTGCTTGACAGGATAAAGATTGACGACTTCTACACCATTTTGAAGTCGATGCGGCTTCACATCCCACAGCCATTGCAGGTCATTGGGCAAAAGAGCTTGGACCTCTTTGCGGGCAAGAAGATTATTAATTGTGTCTACATCGTCTACAGCATAGGTCAGTCCATGACTACCTTTCAACAACCGAAAGAGCGGCGACGTGTCAGAAGCATCTTGGTAGGACGTTTTTTCACTGGCAGGTGCTGTCTTGGATTGCTGCTTCACTGGTGTTGCAGCCTTTTGTTCTGCCACCAGCAAGTTGTCAACGGCTTGTAAGGCTTCGCTCAGCTCTGGAATTTCATACACCTCCCAAAATCGGAGCTGGGCCACGCCTTGCAGTAAGTTTCTGACCCTGGCTGGATTGCTCACGCCAGGAAGCTCTATCTGGATTCTACCTGTGCCCTGCAAGCGCTGGATGTTAGGCTGTGACGTGCCAAAGCGATCAATGCGCGTCCGGATAATTTCGAAAGAGCGGTCAATGGCACTGTCAATCTCTCGGTCAAGAAGCTGTAGCACCTCCTTGTCGTTCGCGTCATAGTTAATGCGGGTACGATTGGCAGCAGTAGCAAAAATGTCACTCAGCTTGCTGCCTGGGCGTTGGGCTTGGTAAGCTTGGTAAAAAAGTGCCGTAAAAGACACTTGGGGCTGAGCTTGCTGCTGCTGTTGGGCCTGGGCCAATGCCGCCAGCAGGGCGGGGTCTTTACTCCCCCCTGCAAGTCCTTGAATCAGCGCTACAGGCGACACTTCGAGCGTCACGTGCATACCACCTTGCAAGTCCAGTCCCAGGCTTAGTTCATTGGCCTTGACCTCTTCATAAGTATAGGAGATACCCATCAACTCGTAGACAGGCAGCTTCCATGCCATGTCCAAGAAAGTCTGTTGCTTAGCAAAGTCGATTTGGCCTTTTTCATCAGTAGCATAGTGCGTAGCGCGCTGCTGCACATTGGAGGCTACCCAAGTGAACGACAAGTAATAGACACAAAGTAGTGAGACTGCTAGGGTAAGGAAAACAACCAGGCCTTTGTTGCGCATAAGTGAAGGAGTGAATAAAAATTACAAGTGAATAGACAAAGTTATTCCATGTAGGGTAGGTATACAAGCGAGGGAGTGGAGTAGGGAGGAAACGATAGCCACTATTACCCAGCAAGCAGTGATCGATAGGAGATTTGCGCAATCACAAAATCGCCCAATCATTTAATCAACAAAACATCTAATGCCTCAGCACCAGATTTATAGCTCTCCATTAGCGCAAGGCTTGGCCTCGTGGCAATGGCCTCGTACCCTTAGAAAACTGACCTTTGAATTCTGCCAGTTCATTTTTAATAGAGGAGTATCTTGGCCTACTTGCAATCTTGTCAATGCGCTTACTTGTGCATTTACTTCTTGGCGTACGCTCCACACGCCTAATCGACTTTCGTAAGGCGGATTCTCACGCAGCTTTATTGTTTGTGGCGTGGTTCGTCTGATACAGAGAGCCTGGCTCTGCCCTTGGCTCTTCTTCTAGCCAGTACAGCCCTACCATCCGCCGAAGCCATCCGCGCTCTAAAACCGTGCTTATTTCTACGTTTTCTATTAGAAGGTTGGAACGTCCTTTTCATTGCTTGTAGGGATTAAAAGAAGTGGGAGGTGCAATTTTACGTAACTTTTCACCGTATTACAAGTGGGCTCACCTTTCCCCCTGAAGATGGGGCCAAGGAAAATAGGGGACTGTTGCAAAATGTAGGACGACACTTAAAAAAGGGTAGTTACAGGCCTGGGAAAGCCTCTAAAATCACGTGATCACAAAATCGCTCAATGATACAATGGTCTCAGTGGGTGCTCTGTAAACAGAAAAAGAACAAAAAAGGAAAGGTCGCTTTACTCTGTCTAATCTAGCCCATCCTGCTGTGCAGCTGCTTTGACCAAACCGTGTAGCTCTTGCGCCAAAGCAGGCGTAATGATATGCTCTATCGATTCTGCATCTTCGTGCACGTGGTCTGGTTTGATTTTGAGGTACTGGGTCAAGTATAGCTCCCAGAGGCGGTGTAGCTGCCAAATTTCTTCTCCCTTGTTTTTGCCCGTAGCAGTCAACAACCATCTATTTCCCAGGCGCTGCACCATGTTTTGTGCTTTCAGGCGCTTGAGTCCACGCACCAGCGTGCGCATAGGCATAGGCCTATGGCGAAGAAGTGTTGCCAAAGTCCTGCTTTTGTAGCAGTGGCCGTCTGCTTCTCCTAGCTCATAGAATAGCTTCAAAATGTTTTCGGTCAGCGTCTTTTGCTGGTGCCTATGCTGCTGTATGCTGCGGGCTAGCAGGCCCTTGCGAGGAGCAAGAAGGAATGACCCATAAGCAATGAGTGAAATGGCCATCACAATCCACGGTCCTGTAGGCATGGCAGGTGCTATGTAGGAAATGAATGCCCCTACCAACCCAGCCAGCATACCCAACCCAGCAGCTAGCAGTACCATAGTGGGCAAATGGTCGGTCCAAAAGCGGGCCGCCGCCGGAGGCGTAATGAGCATGGCTGCCATTAAAAGAATACCCACGGCCCGAATGCCCACTACAATAGCCAGCACTGTGAGACTGGTCAGAAGCAGCTCCAAGCGCTGCACAGGCAAGCCACTGGCTTGGGCAAAAGCTTTGTCAAAAGCTACGAGCGTAAATTCTTTAAAAAAGAGTCCTACAATGACCATAAGAGCCAGGCTCAGCAGGGCCAAAGCCTGCAAGTCATCGCTGACCAGAGCAGCGGCTTTGCCAAACAAGAAGTTGCTCAAGCCCACTTGTGCAGCATTGCCCGTATGTTGAATAGCGGTGAGCAGCAGAATACCTAGCCCAAAGGTGACAGACAGGACCAAGGCAAGGGCCGTATCTTCTTTGATCTTAGACCGATGCGTGATCTGGTCGATCAAGACCAAGGACAGCCAGCCTGTTATAAAAGCCCCTAGAATCAGATAAAGAGGGTTTTTGGTACCCGTCAGTAGGAAAGCCAAGCATATGCCTGGCAGTACGGCATGGGCAATGGCATCTCCCACAAGCACCTTTTTTTTGAGCAAGGCAAAAGAGCCGATCATGGCTGCACTGCTAGTCAGAAGCACTATACCCAATACTACGTATCGGACGTTGGAGTCAGCCAGGGAGCAAAAATCGATCAAAGATTGGCGAAATGTCACAGAATTATGGGGTTAAAACAAATTTGGCAGTCTTTGGAATCTATTTTCTATGCTGCTCGGCATGTGGAAGTAGGCCGAGCTTACTTGCAATAAGGGATGGGCGTGACGAAGCTGCGCAATTCATTACTGTATGGTCCATTACTACTGACATTTTGGGTCACCAAAGTACTCTTCCTGTAACTATCCAGCAGAGACCGTCTGCATGAAAGATACAATAGTGACCACAGCCGTGAACAAGTTGGCGATGAGTAGGGGTCCTACCAAATGTCCAGTCCGCCAGTAAAGGTAACCTAGTCCTGTATTGAACATCAACAAAGGTACTGATGCCCAGGGATTGATCACAGAGAAGAGCATACTGCCTATCAAAGCAGTAATAAAAATAGCAGTGTGTATATTTTTAGTTAGACTATGAAAAATATTCTGTAATACACCTCGAAAGATGAACTCACTCATCATAGGACTGATCGTAGCATCAAGCAATGCATGCCCCAGTTTTCTGAGAAATGCGGCTTGCGCCAGTGTTCGGACCGGCACTCCACTGAGCAGGGCAATAAGTATGAATGCAGTCGAAACCAAAGAGATAGAGAGTAGGATAGGATAAATGTACCATTCTCTATGGTGAAAAAGAGCGGGTATGCTTCTCATGTACAGCCATACAGGAACCAGTACGCCCATATGGAGCAAATATTTTGTGATCAGGGCTACATTGTTTTCATTCATTCTGGTGGCTACCTGAATGATGGGCCCCACCACCTGCGACACTGGTATAGCTAGTCCTACTCCTAGCATAACCATGATCAAAAGGGTCGCTAAGTCTGCCCAAGGAGACGCAAAAGAAATAATGGGCTGGTTGTTGGGCCTTATAGACGAGTCAGTTGGTTCCACATTGATAAAAATTTCTGGTAGTATGACCTATTGAATATATGTAAATTCTCAGCTCGATAGTAGGGGCTTGTGATAGAGTGCGCGCATTATGCTTAGTAATGCCTTCATGTATTTCGGCTCTCTCGTCAACAAATGGACCAAATGCTCAACCACCAAGCAACTTAGAGCGATCACAGAATAACCCCAACCACGCTGCTAGACTTTGACCTCACCTTACGCAAGTCCCTTTTAAACATCCCCTCTTGTCATGTTGAATAAAGCGAAACATCCCTGCGAAGCCCTACTACGTGGAGATTCTTCACCTTCGTTCGGAATAATAATGTGACTGTATGAGGTGATTTAAAGATAGGCTGCCTTTGAATTTTAAATCCCCCAATGAATTCAGCTAGTAAATCACTCAATGGATTCAAATCCATCAGCTAATCTCTATATCAAATAACAAACAATTGTACCAATAAATAAGAGCACTATGCCTATGAACATCCACAGCAGAGCGTGCTGCAAGTGCCCTGTTTGGGTAGTTTGGTGGAGCTTACCGAGCTGTCTAGGCACTGCAGCTACGAACTGTACTGCCCCTGCTAGCAGCGTTCGGTCTAGCCAGTGAATAGTGTGGCTGAGCCCTACATAGCCCATACCGAGGCCACGCACTAGCCCATCCACTAGCTGGTCATCCACCTGCGCTAGGCGCTGGCTCAAAGCGAGCACTCCCTTGGCCACTGCGTTGCTGAACACATCCAAATACCCTCCTTGTTCCCAGTACTTCACCAAAGGAAGCGGAAGGATAGCCCAAGTGGTAGACCAGCGCATTGTCAAGCAGATCAGCCCCACAGCTAGGGGGAGAAGCGAGACAAGCATAAGGCCCTGGTGCAAAGCAGTAGAAATCGGGGGAACAGCCAAGAAGGGTATTTGCTCGAGCTGGTCCAATAGCCCACTATGCGGCAAGCCTATTAAGCCACCGAGCAGGACAGCGCTGCTCACTTGCATCCACTTAGGAGTGCGATAAATAGCTTGAGGTACGAGTGAATAGCTCCAGCGTGGTGGGCCCCAAAAGATTAAATAGCCTTGCCGCCCCAAGTAGAGCACTGTCAGCAGCGACGTAATGAATCCTAATCCAGGCACCCCATAGCTCCAAAAATGACCTGCTTGTGCCTGCTGCTTCGCCCAAATCCACGCGTGCGCCTCAATGGCTTCTTTAGATGAAAATCCAGGCACACCCACCAAGGAGCATGCTGCCAAAAGATATCCATAGAAGGCCCCAGGCAACACCTGACGGAGTCCACCCATGCGCTGCATGTCTTCAGGGGCTTTTTCTCCTTGTTGCCTCAGAAAGCGACTAACAGTCCCGACACAAAGAAACAGTGAAGCCTTGGCCAAAGCATGGATCACAAAGTGATAGAGCCCAGCGCCGCTGGCTCCCACCCCTATGGCCATCACCACGTAGCCTAGCTGTGAAATGGTGGAGTAGGCCAGTACTTTTTTGGTGTTCTGCTGAGTAAGCGCTGCACAAGCCCCCAGCCAGGTAGTCATGCTCCCCACATAGGCCAGGCCAGTGAGCGTGGCTGCATCTAACCCAGGGGCTATGCGAATCAGCAAATAGATGCCTGCGCCCACCACAGTGGCCGAATGGATCAGGGCAGAGGCAGGCGTAGGAGCTGTCATAGCGCTGGGCAACCAGTTAAAAAAAGGCCACTGGGCTGATTTGACACAGGCTCCACCTAACAGACACCACTGGGCCAAGTGCAGCCAGTCGGAATCACCAGCCGTGTCTTCAGCCATGGTAAGAAACATGCTAAGGGCAAAATGGCGTGTCTCTTGGCCCAAGCGTAAAATACCTATGAGCAATAAAATGCTCCCCAACTGGTGGATCAGCCAAGCCTTGGTTCCACTTTGAGCGGCCCTGGGTTGCTGATATGCAAAGCTGATAAGTAGATAAGACATAACGCCAATCATCTCCCAACCCACAAAGAGGGAGATCAAGTTATCCGCCATCAACAAGAAAAGCATAGCGCTCACAAAAATGCTTATCAGTATTCTATAGCGCCGCCTGTCAATCTGCAGATAGGCCATGGCATAACCATTGATGATAAAGCTGAGTGTGGCTGTAAGACTCACCATGACCGCAGCAGGAAAGTCCACGTGTAGGCCCCATGTTAGGTTGAAGCCACTTGGCGGGATTTGTAGCCCAATGAGGGAACTGTGCAAGTTTCTACCGCTGTGCGTCAGCAAAAGGAGATAATACCCTAAGAGGACTGTCAAGGCGTCCAGCAGTGAGGCGAACCAATAGCTGCCTCGACGCTGTCCTCCTAGCCCTAGCACGGCCGCTGTAAGCAAGGGCAGTAATCCCATACACGGTGGGAGCCAGCTGATGAACGCGTCAGGGAGGAGTTGATTAGGCAACAAAGGAGGCATAGCGAGAACATCAAAAGTAGGGAGTAGTCATGAAATGTCCTTGCTGCAGCAGCTGGCCTTGGGGCTGACAGCTTCTTGGTGGACTCTTCGAGTTATCAGCTAACCTCCTGTAGGTTTATGAAGGAGCATTGGCTAAATTTGTTATCCATCAAGGATCGCCCTGCAAACTATCCACTACTCACTCATGCACCCCTCTCCATCTCATCGCTTTATCCCTAAAGCCGTCCCTGTCTCTAAGTGGCGTGCTGTGCGCTGGCTTTCTTTTTTGTGCAAGCAGCTCTTCATTGTGCCTATTCTAGGGTATCAATACTGCATTGCACCGCTCATTGCCAGTTGCTGCCGCTTTCAGCCCAGCTGTTCTACCTATACCAAGGCGGCCATTGCCAAGTACGGTGTGATCAAAGGCATAAGGCTAGGCATGAAGCGACTGGCACGTTGCCACCCTTGGGGAGGAAGTGGCTACGACGCTGTACCTTGATACGCACCGGCCACCCAAGCGTAGTGCACTATTGCGTGATCTTGTGCTAGCTATTCAATACAGTTACGCTCATACAAGGTATGAGGCGGTTACAAAACAGATTAGGCCATGACGCTGAGCTTTTAAAATAGGCTATCTTGGAGACTAGGAAAGTTTTTTAAATCATTCAATAATGCAATGATCTCGGTATGACAGCCCTTTCGAGACTTATTAGCTGACCTTTAACAACCCAAATAATACTATTTTCTCTATACACCCTATTTTATGCGTAGGCTCTCGCTATTACTTTACGTTTCTGTATGCAGAATTTGCAAGGTTGTTGATCTAGTCTTGCTATTGCTTGTAAAAACTGGCGCCGACCAAAAGACCCGCCTAGGGCTAAGCAGCGTCAGCTTTTCAAGCGGAGGCCTACAAAATATTCCTCTGTTTGAGAGCGTCCGAAGGGCGGTCGAGTTAGGAATATTTTGAGGCTGAGAGTGCAGAAAAGGTAGCTGCGTGCCCTCAGCGGAGGGTTTTTTTGGTTACTTTTTTGGGTGGTTGCCAAAAAAGTAACCCGCCGGAGGCAAAGGTTGGCTAGAAGAAAAAGAGCTGAAAAATATCATTAAGGTCGATTTTTAGTGCAAATAAATAGTTTTTAAAGGCTTACTTATTAAAAAACAAGCAAATAACCATGATCCATCCCTCATCATCCCCCAATAGCCCTTTTGCCTCCATGCTGCTGCGGGTAGAGCAGGCGGCCTCTCTACTCAACCTGGATCAAGCGACTCAAGAAGTACTTAAGCAGCCTGCCAAGCAGGTCATCGTTTCTCTACCTATTCAGATGGACAATGGCACCATGCAAGTTTTTGAAGGCTATCGGGTCATTCATTCGGCGCTGCTAGGGCCTTCCAAAGGAGGCATACGCTATCATCCATCAGTGAATCTGGACGAAGTCAAAGCCTTGGCAGCTTGGATGACTTGGAAGTGTGCAGTCGTAGAAGTTCCTTTTGGAGGAGCCAAAGGAGGCGTTCGATGCAATCCCAAAGAGATGTCTGTAGGCGAGCTAGAGCGCCTCACTAGGGCCTATACCCTGGCCATGATAGAGGTGCTAGGCCCTGACAAGGATATTCCTGCACCTGATATGGGCACAGGGCCTAGAGAGATGGCTTGGCTGATGGATGCCTACAGCCAGGCACGACAAGCAAAAACGCCTGCCGTAGTCACAGGAAAACCTTTGTTACTAGGCGGTTCTCTAGGTCGGGTAGAAGCTACAGGCCGAGGCATCATGGTCGCTACCCTGGCGGCCCTAGAAAAGTTGGGTATCTCTCCTCGCCAGGCGACCATCGCCATACAAGGCTTTGGCAATGTGGGGGCTTATGCAGCTTTGTTGCTGCAAGAGCAAGGGGCTCGCATTGTAGCCATCAGTGATCTTTCTGGTGCTTATTACTCCGAAAAAGGCATTGACATACAGCAAGCCATGCGCTACAAAAGAGAGCATAAGCGATTAGAAGGGTTGGCAGGGGTAGATAAGCTGCCTGACGAAGGCCTCCTCCTCACGCTCCCCGTCGATGTACTGATCCCTGCTGCTGTAGAGGAAGTGATTAATCAGGAAAATGCGCAACAGCTTCAAGCCAAGCTCATTGTGGAAGGAGCCAATGGGCCTATTGCAGCTAGTGCTGATACCATCATTCAGCAAGAAAAAGGCATTATGGTTGTTCCAGACATTCTGGCCAATGCCGGTGGAGTGATTGTGTCTTACTTCGAGTGGGTACAAAACCGCTTAGGATATCAGTGGGCCCAAGAGCGGGTAGAGCGTGAAGCAGCCAGTAGGGTCCAAGTAGCCTTTGAAAAAGTATATAACAGGGCCCAACAGCACGGGGTGTCTCTGCGCACCGCTGCCTACGTATTGGCCATCGAAAGAGTAGCCCAGGCTTATCAGCATCGAGGCCATTTTTGAGCCATAAGGGATTATCAGTGCTCAATGATCAGTTATCAATTTCCCAGTCACTGAATCACCCAACAGTTCAAATGACCAAGTAACCCAATAAACAAATGACCAAATGACCAAATAATCCAATGAATGCATGAAACTCCCCCTCAATTAATCACTACCCAAGATGGTTCTCACAGCTTATGGGTACCCTCCCTCAATGATACTGACCTTCCCCCAAAAACTGGTCCAAATTACGTGGGACTTTCGTCAGTCGAGGTCAGCACCCAAGAGGCCATTTTCTAAGGGTTCAGAGATATACTATTTTTGTTACTTAAAAGGGCCCCTTAAGATTAAAGCCATGAAATACCTACCCATTGGCATTCAGAGCATTCGCGAAATCCTAGAAGGCGGCTACGTGTACATAGATAAGACTCGCTTTGCCCAAGAGCTTATTGAAAATAAACAGAGGAAGCACTGCTTCTTCTCCCGACCCAGGCGCTTCGGCAAGTCACTCTTTCTGAGCACCTTAGAAGAAATTTTCAAAGGTAATAAGGAGCTTTTTAAGGGCTATTCTATCTATGAGAGCAACTATGATTGGCAGCCTCACCCTGTCCTACATCTTGATTTGTACCGCATTCCAAGCCGTGATCCTATTATCTTTCAAGAAAGTTTAAAAAGGAGACTACAGGCACTCGCCAAAGCGCATCAACTCTCTATTGAGACACCTACCCCAGAAGAAGGGCTAGAAGCACTAGTGACTAGCTTGTCTACCAACCATCCCGTTGTCATATTAGTGGATGAGTATGATAGTCCTATCATCAAGAACCTTAAAAACCTCGAGGTGGCTGAACAAAATAGAGAGCTCCTCCAAGACTTCTTCGGCACGCTCAAAAGCTTAGAAGATCATGTACGGTTCACCTTTGTGACAGGCATTGCCAAGTTCTCCAAGGTCTCTCTTTTCTCTGGAGCCAACCACTTAAAGGACATCACCATGCTCCCTCAGTATGCTGGGATAATGGGCTACACCGAAGAAGAGCTGGTGCAGTACTTTGACGAGCACATACAGGCCATTACAGAGGAGTGCAATCAGCAAGGGCAACCTATTACTGAAGACGATGTCTTAGCAGAGATCAAAACGTGGTACAATGGTTATCGCTTTTCCAAAGCAGCAACACAGGTCTACAACCCCTTCTCCACGCTGAACTTTCTCGATGAAAAAGAGGCCCAAAGTTATTGGTATGATAGCGGTACACCTTCGTTTTTGATGCATGAGATAGAGAAAAGGCCCCAAGCAGCTCTGTCTCTGAGCCCTATGGCTGCTACTGGAAGCAGGCTCTCGGCCATCAGCAAGGTCGAACGCATTCCGCTGCCAGCGCTTATGTTTCAGACAGGCTATTTGACCATTCAGGACTATGTTTACGACCAGGAAGGAGGAGAAACGACTTATACTTTAGACTTCCCTAATAAGGAAGTCAGAAAGGCTTTTTTTAACTCTCTAATGGAAGAGCTCGCAGAAGTAGATTCACTAGAAGTAAGAAGTACTGCCAAACAGCTTAGAGCGGATTTAGCTGCCTACAAGTTAGCAGCTTTTGTAAGTGCCTTGAACGTACACTTTGCCAAGATTCCCTACCATGCTTCCTCAAAGGCTAAAGAAGGCTTCTACCAAGCGATCTTTTTGACCTACTTAGAGCTCTCAGGGCTTAGAGCACAAGCAGAGGTAGTTACTAACAAAGGGCGTATTGACGTGATGTGCGAGCTAGAGGAGGCGATCTATATTTTTGAGCTGAAGGTGAATCAGCCAGCTGCGATGGCGATGGACCAGGCGCAGGTGAGGGAGTATAGCAAAAGGTACGAGCACATAGGGAAGGACATACTCCTAATGGGCATTAGTTTCTCTTCTGAAACCCGCGACATTGCTGAGTGGCAAGGCGAGTTGCAGAGCGCTGAAGGGAAGGTGCTGCGGACCTTTGGTCCTCAAGAGCATCAATCCAAGGGCAGCGATTCTGTTCTATGAAACTATCCACTTACTCAAAAGGTATAAAGAAAGTCTAAGTGGGTATTATATATAAGGGATGTACCTATTTAAACGATCCTTTTAAAACTAACACTTCCCCTTACGAAAACCCTTGAAATGAGTAGCTATTTATCTCTATTTTTAGCTCATAAATATAGTTTTCATCTAAACAAGGGCCATGAGCGCTCAGAACAGTAGAGAAATCGAGGTATAACCTTCCCCCAAAATTGGGTCCAAATTACGTGGGACTTTCGTTAAGCGAAGTCAAAACGAAAAAGGGCCAACTATAGGAGACAGATTTAATGAAGCATAGAAGTTGGACTCGCTGGGGTTAAGACAGGCTTGTTATATTTGCAATCCTTCATTAATGATCTCTTAACTTTCTGCGTAGAAGGGGGTGGCATTCCCCCATTTACTGGTCCAGTTTCAGTGAGAGCAAATTACTATTTCCTACCTTACTGACAAGTTCAAGGGCTCGCCTCTTGAACTTGTATAAAACCCCTCTCTACAACTTTTCCTTCCCCTTGGCTTGTTAGCCACTCCAAGGGCGAGGCATACCCTAAACTTGAATGCGGACGCTCCTCATTATAGTAGCGACGCCATTGGCTTAGCTCGCTTCGTATATTCCCTAGACTCGTAAATACATGCATATTCAAGCATTCATCACGTAATTTTCCCTTCATACTTTCCATATATCCATTCTCCTGCGGCTTCCCTGGACTTATGTAGTGCCAACCTATTCCATGACTACTACTCCATGACCTCACCGCTTTACTCGTTAACTCACTTCCGTTGTCGCTCACTAGCTGAGAGGGCTTCCCATACTTGCTTACCAAACCTTCTAATTCCCGTGCTACTCGTTCCCCTGATAGTGACGTGTCGGCCGTCAGTAGCAAACACTCTCGGCTGTAATGGTCCAGTACGCCCAGTACTCGTACCTGACGACCATCTAACAATCGATCATGCACAAAGTCTAAGGACCATTGCTCATGACGATGACTCGCTTCTGCTAGCTTACCTCGCTCACTTAATGATCGCTTTACTCCTCGCTTTACCTTTACCTTCAGGCTTAACTCCTTATAGAGTCGATATACTCGCTTTCGATTCACTGCCCATCCTGCTCGTTTCAATAGCTCGTGAAGCCGTAAATACCCGAAGCGGGGATGCTTCATAGCTAATTCCTTGAGGCGTTGAGCCAAAACTTGGTCTTCCTCCCTATTGACTGCCTGATAGCGGCATGTGCTACGATGCAACTCGAGGAGCTGGCAAGCTCGCCGCTCGGAGAGTTCGTAGTTCTTTGTTAGTTCTTGGCTCATGGTGCGCTGTGAGGATGGGCTTAAACATTTTTTGACAGTACATCTTGTAGCATGACCTTGTCGAGGGCTCAATCAGCCACAAGGCGCTTAAGTTTTCTGTTCTCTTGCTCAAGGTTCCTTAATCGTTGCGCCTCAGAGGCATTCATGCCTCCGTAGCCTTCCATCGATCAAAGGTAGACTCAGCGATGGCGTGCTTACGACAAATCTCAAGGACTTTGATACCTCTTTCCTGCTCTTTGATAATGTTGATGATTTGTGCTTCATTAAATCTGTCTTTCATAATTGATCCTGTTTTGAGGTTGACTTCGATTTACAAAACTCTCACTTCTTTTGGACCAAATTTTTGGGTGAAGGTCAGCGCTCGAGCTCTTCCCTGCTGAGTCCTGTCACTCTCTGTATAGCGTCTGTATCCAAATGAAGCTGATGAAACATATTACGGGCGATCTCGAGGTTTCTAACTTGGATGCCTTCTTGTCTACCTTGCCTAATGGCTTGCCTTTCTATCTGTTGCTTTGTGCTCTTTAGTTCTTCCTTGAACTTGGACGAGGCCCTCTTGAGCACATCTCTTTCTATCTGTTGTCTTGTACTTAACATTTCTTCTTTGATTTTGGGAGATACTTCTTCAAACAAAGTTAATAATTCTTCTACTTCATAATTCCCTGCTTCTAGCAAGTAATCGATGGAGCGATCTAGATAGCTACTTGACTCTAACTCTTTGATGATTGAGCGATTCTCTCTTATCCACTCCAACAGATTAGGATTATCTATATGCTTCATGAACAGCTCCATAGCACTCAGTGGCCCATGGCTCGCTAGCTCCTCATCGCTATACTCCGATAAATCGATAATCCTGTGGCCTGATAATAATAGCTTCCTAGCTAACTCCCTATCCTCATAGTAGTCTAGTATATCCTTAGGATAAGGGTAAGGGTGCTTCGTGCCATTGTACAGCGTAAAAGAAATAATAAATGCTGGCTTTCCTTGCTTTTGCTTTATACTTCTTTTGAGCGTCCCTGAGCCATATTCTGACATTCTTATCAGCAGCAGCTCGTCAGGTTTACGCTCATGATTAAAGATCAAAAATAGCTCTGCTCCTTGCTTAGTGAGCGCTCGATACACTACATCGGCATAAAGCTGCTTGCCTTTCTCTCCTATTAGAGAAGTGTCATAAGGAGCCAGTGTAGTCCAATCAATCGCTTCTTGAATGTCTTTGTCTAGATAGACCTCTAGAAACTTTCTAACGACCTCAAGATGGTGCATGCAGTCCTTATAAAACCGGTCATGAGGCTGGTCTTTTCTTCTAATAAGACAAATTTAATAGCTACTTATTGCCCACCAATGGCCTCCTTAAGCCGCTGCATTTCTTCTTTACACAGCTGCTCGGTAAGCGCTCTTAAAAGCAGCACACGCTCAGAGAGATACTGAAGCTCCTGGAGGGTGATTGTGTAAGTTTTGTCGTAGCGCGCATCCACGTAAGCTCTTCTTAAAAGATCAAAAGCACGCTTTTCTGCTGCTGCTTGGCGCGGGAAGACAGCTTTGAGCACCTCACTTACCTTCGTGGCCTGATGGCAGAGCTCCTCTAGATCATGCGTTTTAGGACGGTAGTCGGTAAAGACTAACAGCAAAGCGGCATAGTAGCTCTCGGTCGATTGGTGGAGTAGGAAGGCCGCCATGCTATAACCTTTGTCTTTGATCGCATAGCGATAATGCATGAAGAACTCTTCACCTTTCCTAAACCAGTACTCAAAATCCTCTTCAGCTTTCCCTAAACGCTTTTTTGGGCTCAGCGGCTGTGGGCTATCGAGCTCGTAATTCCCCCTATCGTAGAGCAATATCCCTTCTCTGGCAATATCCACGTAGAAATAATAGTTGTCCCTGATCTTCTCATTCAAAAACTTAATGATGTGGCTGATCATCACCGTGCGGGTCAAAAAAGGATTGGACCTGATCGCTTCTTTTACCTCCTCCCAACGCCTGCTCACTTCATAGATTCTTTGGTCGGTGACAATCAAGATATCGTAATCTGATTTGTACTCATACGTAGTGCCGTCTTTCACATACGTATCCTCAACCCACTTCCCTGTTGCATAACTCCCAAACAAGATGATCTTCTCTACCTCAAGATGGCGCAAGATGATCTCACGAATCACCCCTAGCTCTACTTTGTCTCGTCCTAAAATAGGTTGACAGTTTTAAAATTAGTCCTGTTAGAAATTTACAATTCTGATTTAGTCCTGACATAGCTTTACACTGATTGTCTAGTGCTATGGATCGCTTGGATCATGGGCTAGGGGGATCGCCTGGCCTACCTTGATCCTGATACTTATTCTTCCACAGACGCACACGTTTTGAGCTTGCTGCATGTGAGGCCGACGGAGACATATATCCTAGGCTCATATGCGGACGCTCTTCGTTATAATAGCTCACTGCTTCCTTGAGAACCTTTTGCCCTTCTGATAGGCTTGATACTTTATAGGAACTCAAATACTCCTGTTTCAATATCCCATTCACACGCTCGGCTATACTATTGTCCAAGGGAGACCCTTTTGCCCTCATGCTGATACGAATCCCATGGGCTGTTAACTCCGCTAGGTAATCTTTACTACAATACTGTACCCCACGATCTGAGTGATGGATCAGCGACATAGACACCCCCTTAACACTTAACAAGGCCATTTTCAGGGCCTGCAACGTTTCCTTGGCTGCCAAACTCGTCGACACAGGGTAGCCTACTATCTTTCTTGAGTATGCATCCCTTATTAGACTTATGTATAAGTAACCATGCCCTGTAGGGCAATACGTTATATCACTTACCCACAGCTGATTCGGGCCGCCTACTTCCAAATTCCTTATCAGATTGGGATACTTCACTAGCCAGTGAGCAGATTGCGTTGTACGAACGCTTCGCTTTTTACGCCTAACCAGTAGGTTGTTCGCTGACAATAAGTCAAATAATGCGTCTCTCCCCAGTTTTATTTGATGCGATAAGATAAAGGGTTCTAATAACTCATAGAGCTTTCTGGTGCCCATTCTAGGATGACGCGCTCTGAGCTCCTGCACTCGCTTGAGGAGCAACGCTTGCTCAAAACTAACGCTCTGATTATACCAATAGTGCTGATAGTAAGCCTGCCTGGTTAAACCAAATAATAAGCATAGAGACCCCAGTGATGTCTTCTTATCCCTTTCCTTTAAGGTGGTTATTACTTGGTGTCTGACTTTTTTCTAATCGGTATTTTAAAGGCTTCTTCAGCTGTTTGAATCATCAGTTCATAGCCTTCTATTTTCAGCTGTGCCTTTTTGAGCTGCTCACGTAGTTCTCCGGCTCTGAGCGATTCTAAGGGCTTGTCCCCGTGCTGCTGTAAGGCTAGGCGTAGTTCAAGGCTACTTGGAGGCGTTTTCTTTGCCTTGTGCTCTTTAGCGGGTGCATAGCCAAGCTTTCTCATCCAGTTGAGCATTTGCCCATGCTCTTCATGCTGGCCTGTGTACTTCTTCCATAGGGCTGTTTTGCTCTGATTACCCTGTAGAAATTCTTCAATCAAGGCCTTCCTCTCTGGCCTGCTTAGTGATCCTCCTGTTCTTATGCTTGTTTTCTTGTTTTTGTCTATATCCTAGTTTACAATTTCTGTCAATCTATTTTAGGACGAGACAGAAGAGATCACGCGGCTAGACAAAGAGGTGGCCTTGCTCGAGCAGGAAAAGACGAAAAGAGGGCTGACAGTAAGTGATGTGATGAGTATCGAGCAATCGATCGAGCAGAAGCGAAGTAGGCGCCAAGGGCTCGATGAGCAGCTCAGTAGAGGGCTCCAAGCGGAGCTGGCTCTCCATGAAGAGGAAGAAGCGGAGCTAGGGCATTATCTCTCAGAGCGAGACGGGGCAGCACTCAGTGGGTATGTAGCATGTGAGCAGAAGCGGCTCTTGAGTAAGTATGGGCACCTTAGACAGTGGTGAGGGGGAACTAGGAAACGTAGGTAGAAGAGGCACTGTGAGGGGGGCTGGCTGCTAGCTTTTGGCCCGCATAATTACCTAACTCTCTGCCTTTTTTATGGCCTCGAAATCTTCTTTTTCTGTAAACTATATGTAAACCAGTAGTTTTGTCCACTTTGCTTACTTAGCGTAACATGTTGATAATCAACGCTTTACGAAAGCGGTCCGGACGGGACTCGAACCCGCGACCTCCTGCGTGACAGGCAGGCATTCTAACCAAACTGAACTACCGGACCAAGGGGAATCAACTATGATTTGACAATCGAAAAGTCTCTAAAAGAATCTCTGACGCTGTAATGCTACAATCATAACGTCTGGCAAAATTAAGCGATTGGTGATGATTTACAAGCCTGCTTACTTTATATATGATATCCAGCTCAAAAAAGGAGTTAGGTCAGTGTGGAAATGAAGCTTAATTTTGGAACTCCAATCTACGAGATATGCTGCTAGAATTCGAAAAGCCCATTGCACAGCTGGAGGAAAAACTAGCCTCTATGAAGGAAAAAGTGGCCCAAAAGAAAGCACCTAGCTTGACCAGGGCCATGGAGAAGCTAGAGCAGGAAATCAAGGCACTGCAAGCCACTACCTTCCAAAACCTAACCCGTTGGCAGCGGGTCCAGCTGTCGCGCCACGCAGAGCGGCCCTATACGCTGGACTACATCCACCACATGACAGAGGAGTTCATTGCGCTCCATGGAGATCGTACTATGGGCGATGACAAAGCCATTGTGGGGGGACTGGGCAAGGTATCAGGAGAAACCTTTATGTTCATTGGCCACCAAAAAGGGAGAAACACTAAGGAGCGACAGGCCCGTAACTTTGGCATGGCCAATCCAGAAGGATACAGAAAGTCCCTACGCCTCATGAAGCTGGCGGAGAAGTTTGATAAGCCTATCGTCACGCTGATTGATACTCCTGGCGCTTACCCTGGGCTGGAAGCAGAAGAGCATGGACAAGCCCAGGCTATTGCTCAAAACATCCAAACGATGTTTAGCATCCAGGTGCCTATTATCTGTCTGATTATTGGCGAAGGAGCTTCTGGAGGAGCTTTGGGCCTGGCTGTAGGGGATCAGGTGCTTATGCTAGAGAATACTTGGTACTCTGTGATATCGCCCGAGTCTTGCTCTTCTATTCTTTGGAGAAGCCGAGACTACAAGGAGCAGGCTGCGGAGGTGTTACAGCTTACTGCTAAGGATATGCTGGGCCACCAGCTCATCGACGGGATCATTCCAGAGCCGCTGGGAGGGGCACATAGAGACCCTGTAGCGATGGCAGCGACGGTCAAGCAGGAGCTGCTTGAGCAATTGAGCCAGCTACGGAAGCTCTCGCCCGAGCAGCGTCTCCAGCAGCGCCGAGAGAAGTTTTATAGGGTGGGTGTGATCGTTAAAGGCCTCTGATGCTCAACTATTCTTTGCTATACAGGGCTATTCTATTGCCAAGTACTCTAGCACTTCCACCAAGGCGTCAAAGTCTTTGTGGTCTGAAGTACTGTCTGTGCCTCTCTGTAAGGCAATGCCTTGTAGCCCAGTATTCAGCAGGTAGGGCAACGTAGCCCTAGACACATGGCCGCCTTGTAAGATAGGAAAACGATAGGCTAGCAAGTCGATGGTGGGTTGCAGTGCTGCAAAAGCAGTTTCTTGAGTGGGAGTGGCTTCGAGCAAGAAGTACTTGACGTAAGGTGCATAATTATGCATCAGTGTTTGCAGCGCTGTGAGTGTTTCATTCCCTTTCAGGCTTAGCTGGAGCAGCACAGGTAGCGCTAAGCTGGCCATACATTGCACGTCTACAGCAGGGGTCAGCTGTAGATAGTCTAAGGCATACTGCTCCGCTGTATGACGAATCACGCTTGGGTCGGCTGTGTTGAGCTCTCCCACCAGCGCTACACCCTCTAGCCATTGGGTAAGGGTTTGGAACTGGGTGGGGCTGAGATGGTGTGTATGGCTAGTATCTAATGGAAAGCCCAGCAAGCTGACGCCCATGCCAGCACAATAGCGGGCATCGCTTAGGCAGGTCACTGTGCTGACTTTGACAAGTGTTTTAAGGGACATGGCTTGGCATGGGTGCCCGTACGGACGCATTTATGTGAAATACGAAAGTAGTATATTTCGGGCCATTGAGCAAGCTGAACCATTAGGTGATTTATTGATTGGGTAATTTACAGATTGGTTGATAGAGCTGAGTCAAAAAATCGCCTTATCACCAAGTCACTCAATCTTCTGATAAAAAAATTATGAGTACTAAAGGGCGTGTATTGGTGGCTATGAGTGGCGGCATAGACAGCTCTGTGGCCGCAGTGATGCTGCATGAGCAAGGCTATGAAGTAGTAGGCCTGACCATGAAGACATGGGACTATGCCAACAGTGGCGGCAGCAAGAAGGAGACTGGCTGCTGTAGCTTAGATTCGATCAATGATGCACGCAATATTGCCGTGGACTTGGGGTTCCCGCATTTAATCCTGGACATACGGGAGGAGTTTGGGGATTATGTGATCAATCATTTCACGGCCGAGTATTTGGCAGGCAGAACGCCTAATCCCTGCGTGCTGTGTAATACACATATTAAATGGGATGCCTTGCTGCGGCGGGCTGATAAGCTCGATTGTCAATACATTGCCACAGGCCATTATGCCCAGGTGCGGGAAGAGAACGGCCGCTACATTATTTCCAGAGGGAAAGACCTGAACAAAGATCAATCTTATGCCTTGTGGGGCGTTTCGCAAGCGAGCTTAAGTCGCACTATTCTTCCTTTGGGGGGGTGGACGAAGCCTGAAATTCGTGCTTTTGCCAAGGAGAGAGGCTTCAAGGACTTACTGAGTAAGCCTGAGTCGTATGAAATTTGCTTTGTGCCTGACAATGACTACCGGGGGTTTCTCAAGCGCAGCGTAGATGGCCTAGAAGCACGCGTGAAAGGAGGAGAGTTTGTGCTGGAGGACGGCACAGTGGTAGGGCAGCACGAAGGGTATCCTTTTTATACGGTAGGGCAACGCAAGGGGCTGGGCATTGCGTTGGGCTATCCGGTGTATGTAACAGAAATTCGGCAGGAGCAGAACCAGGTGGTGTTAGGCACGTTTGACGAATTGGCCCGAGATGGCATGTATATGAACAAGCTGACCATGGCCAAGTATGCTGACTTGCAGGGCCAAAAGCTGGACACGGTAACTAAAGTGCGGTATAACGATCCAGGCACACCTGCCGTGATTGAACAAGACGGAGATACGATGAAAGTGTTCTTTGGCAAGGGTGTCCATGCTGTGGCACCTGGGCAAGCGGCTGTTTTTTACGAAGGCGACGATGTGGTGGGAGGAGGATGGATCACACGTTCTTTTCGGCAAAATCATTTATCAGCTTCCCACGCTGCCGTACACAGCTGCTGAGTCCTGAAGGCAGGGGAGGCTACTATTAACTCTTTTCACATCGACTCATAGTAACCAGCACCATGCGTTCTGCTTTTTAATCTCTTGCACTTGCTCTACGGAAATACCCAGGGTGTCAGCCACTTCTTCCGCAGGTACACCCAATCGGATCATATTGGTGGCTAGTGCTCTTTGTATCTGCTGAACTTCCTCGGCATGCTGCTGCTTTTCTTCTTCTACTTTCTTTTCTTCTTCCTCTGCTTGCTGCTGGTAGTGTTGCATTCGCTCTTTACTTCTGGCCACTAGGCGCTGCACCTCAGCAGGGAGATGACTTGTGTCTTCTTCTGGTGCTTCATTACCCTTCTCTTCGTACATACCTAGCTTCGTATTATCCGCATTACAGCTGGCTAATAACAACATGCAACCTATTACACTTATTGGACGCCCAAGACGGTGTAGTTTTGGTAAAGTTTTTTTCATGGTTTTTGTCTTTTGTTGGTTTACTCATAACTGCTTTCCTCAATAGTGTATTTTGCCAATCAGCACTCATCTACACCAAGAGGCGCGCCTCTATCGCTCACCTCTCAAGCTGTTAATCTCTGCTTCTGTCAGGCCTGTGGCCTGGGCGATAACATGCGCAGGCTGTCCCTTCTCTAGAAGAAGTAAAGCTGTACTTTCCTTGAGTTGGCGTTTTTTTTCTACTGCTTCTTGGGACTTTCGAGCTCTTTCCTGCCGTACTACCTGTATTTGACGCTTATAGTGAAGCTTACGTGCATTTTGGCTTTCTAGAACTCGTTGGACTTTTTGCGCCATGCTCTTCTCTTTTCCTGCTACTCCTTTTCTTGTCATTTCCTCTAGCTCTTTCTATAGCTTCTGGGTATATACCACAGTCTCGACATCGCTATCGTACACTTCCTCGCTCAGTGTAGTAGCACCACTCATTAGACTATCTAACTCTTCTTCTGTGAGCCCTGGGATAGTAGCCATAACAGCTTCCTTTGACATTCCAGTTGCCAGCAGCTTTATAGTTACGCCAAAACGCTGTTGCCTACACTCAACTTCTTGTCTTTTCTTAAGCTCTTCTGTAGCTGCTTTTGCTTCCTCTACCCTTTGCCTATAGTGCTGCCTACTGGCAGATAGCTTCCGAACCTGATCTCGGGAACTACGATGCGCTATTGCGGTTTCTACTAGACTACGTCGCTTTGCTTGGAGCCTTATTTTGTCAACTTCGTCGTAGTACCACTCATCAGCAGCTGGCCAACAGATTGCGTTGCTGCTTCAGTTTTCGCTATCGCTACGCTTATATGTCTATCATATTCCTCTGCTTCTTCATCACTATCGGAACCTGTCACTCTCAGTGGCTCGTGTAAGTGGCTACAGCCAAGTTCACCATGCTAAATGTAATGAGAAGCAGTAGACCTACCCTTTTAATGGAATTTTTCATAACGTTCTTCCCACTATTATGTGAACAAGTGTCCATTCTTTCCTCAGCTTTCAGGTCACTACTTTCTAATGATGCATTTGTTTGTTGAGTTTTATAGCCTATTATTTTGCCTCTGGGCCTCAGCAAATTCTTCTTCTGTGAGCTCTGGAATTACACTCATTATCTCTTGCTGCGAGATGTTACGTTCTAACAGAGCTAAAGCGGTTTTTATTCTCAGGTCTCTACGCTCAGCTTCTTGTTTTTTCTTTTCATCTTCTATAGACTCTTGTATTGCCTTCAATTTTTGTTTATAGTACTCTTCTCTTTGCACTCCCCTAGCTAACGTATTTTCGTAATTCTCCCAAAACTCATTCTCCTTTGGGCTTGGCTTGAAAGGTGCGGTCTCACTGGCTAAGCCGTCCGAAGGAGTATATTCTCTTTCCCCGCTGGAGGAAGTGCGAGGCAAAGAAACTTTTCCACCTCGTACCTGACCTCTTGACTCAGAACTGGGTGAGTATGTAGACCGAGCCTTGGTAGCCCCTTTATCTCCTCCCTGTTTTTTGCTCTTATCATTTCCACAAGCACTTAGCTGCAGTAAGAAGAGGGCGATGAGTAATAATCTGGTAATGCTACCAATCACCCCCAGGCTGCAGCTTTTTCTGTCTGATAGGATATTCTTAATTTTTAACATGGACCTCTCCTGAACTATATTCTCTCTTAAACAACGTTAGTGCGCTCTAAAATCTTCTTCTGTGAGCCCTGGAACAAGGCCCATCACATCTTCTCTGGACATGCCGCTTGCCATTAGCCTAGTCGCCATTTCTAATCTATCTCGTCTGCGCTCCTCTTCAACTTTCTTTCGCTCTTCTTCAAGAGCCTTTTCTGCGTCCTCTGCTCGTTGTCTATGATGCTGCCTTCTGGCACTTTGCCGACCTACTGTTTCTCTGGCCTTGGTATATTTTTTAGCGATTTGTTGGCTTCTAGCTTGTTGGCTACGTTCCAGCCCAGCTTCGATTATCAATCTTGCCATTGCCTGTTTATTCTTCTCCATACTGTCTATGTAGCGTTTCATGTGTTGTTCTTTCATACAGCTGTGACATGTTTTGAATTTAAAGCCATATTTATGACGGCTCGTTTCCCACCATAGGAAGTACTCGATACGGGTACGATAGCGATAGCCTGTTCCATAACGTTCAGCTAGCTCCATGAACTTTCCAAAGGTCATTTCGTTCTGTCTATGACACTTTTCACAGTCTACCATAATGGTACATATTGGTCTACCAGGACGAACCATATCACGGTCATGCTGCGCATTATCACGTATTTCTTGCATTACTTGTTCAATCGCCTCCCGATCTTCGGCTACATATTCTCCTAGTTGATCGTTGACGAGTTTTAAAACTTTTTCTTCTAGACTTTTTTTATCTGCTTCTTCTCCATGCTTTTTTGCTTTTTCTTCTTCTTCTTTTATATCAGCAGCAGCTTGTTTGTCATACTCTTCTGCCTCTTGATCGCTATCAGTACCACCGTTAGCCATACCCCATGGTCTAAGCGCTAGACTGCTACATCCTGTGCTGGCTATCATTAAGAACATGATAAATACCAACGACTTTATTGGGTTATATCTGTTATGGGCTTTCATAGTATTTACTTTTTATGGGTTAACGATGAATATGTACACAAAAATCATCTAGCTGTATCCTATCTCCTCCTTAAGGCATTTACTGCTTGCTCTGAGAGGCCTGTGACCTGCGCAATAATACGTACAGGCTGTCCTCTTTCTAAAAGCTTCAAAGCTGTATTCTCTTTGAATCGCTTCTTTTTTTCTTCTGCTTCTTTTGCTAATCGTGCTCTTTCCTGCTGCGCAGCCTTCATTCGGCGTTTATGGTGGAGCTTACGTGCACTCTGGTTGTCTAGGACGCGTTTGGATCTTTCGAACTTTTCCTGCTCTGCAAGAAGACTTTTCTGCTTTTGGTCGAGACCCAGAGCAATACTAAAATAGAACAACGCAGATCCAAGCCCCCACCCAGACCCAGGCTGCTCGGCTTCTGCTTTCGCTTGCTGAACTATCGTATCCGCTTGCTGAGATAATTCCTTGCGCTCTTTATCTCTGCTTTCTATTTCTTCTTGCAAATGCTGCGTCTGTGTTGCGACCTCTGGATCACTATCATATACCTCTTCATCTGGCTCTCCACCTTCATTGCTCATATGATGCTGGAGCTTCAGGTTGCCACAGCTACTGAGCAACAGAAAGCCAGTTAGTATCAAACTACAGTTGACAAAGCCTAGTGATTTTTGTTTGTGTATCTTTGGTAGCCTTGCGTAAGGAGCGAAGGCACTATAGAAGTTCAGTTTCTCCATAGCCATATTTTTTGTTATGTGTCTAATCTATATACATTCTATAAAAGCAACAAGCCTTTTGAAAAAATTATAGTAGAAATTTTTTAGCTTTTGCATAGGGCCGGGCTATATTTAATTTAACATTTTCGCCACGCTGCCGTACACAGCCGCTAAACCCTGCCAATGATGAATAAGTCACGAGCAAATTATCTCAAAGCCATTGTCTGGTTTGTACTGAGCCTTGTGGTCAGTTGTGGCAACGATGTGCTGGTTAAGTATATAGGGACTCATATCAGTCCTTGGCAAGTCGCTTTTTTTAGGTGTTTTTTTGGCACTTTAACCCTGCTGCCGCTGATGCTCTATCATGGGCAAGGCGTCTTTAAAACAGATCGACTGTTGATGCATGGGGTGCGCGGAGGCCTCCTGTTTGTAGCCATCGGCCTATGGAGTTGCGGTGTGCAGACTGCCCCGATCACCACAGCAACAATTATAAGTTTCACAGTACCCATTTTCGTGCTTATACTAGCGCCTATTTTTCTTCAGGAGCGGGTTACTTGGCTGATGTGGTTGGCTACTCTGATCGGATTTGTAGGTATTGTGTTGGTGCTGCAGCCTGATGACGGGGTATTGCAAGCTTCTTCTGCGCTGTTGGTAATAGCTGCTATGCTGTTTGGTATGTTAGATATCATCAATAAAAAATATGTTGCCCAAGAGCCACTGCTGTGTATGCTTTTCTACTCCACACTGTTTGCCACCGTATTCCTGGCCCTACCAGCCCTGTATGCAAGTGGCCTACCCATGAGGTATGAGTGGCTATGGCTGCTGGTCTTGGGGATAGGTAGTAACTTGATTTTGTATTTCTTACTCCAAGCTTTCGCGCTGGCGCGTGCTACTGCCTTGGCCCCTTTTCGCTATCTGGAGCTACTCATCTCTATGGGCATGGGCTACGCACTTTTTCAGGAGTTACCTAATGGCACTAGCTACTTAGGGGCAGCGATGATCATTCCTAGTACTTTGTTGACAGTATACTATCAAGATCGTAATGACAAGGAATAAATGGCGGAGTATTGGATGCACTGCCAGTGGCTCAATCCAATGGGCTGATCAGCAGGTATCCCAATGCTGTGATAGGTTATGACTTAATCAATATTTTATGCTTATGAAATTCTTATTTCAAGTAATCCTGACTGGTTTGTTGAGTTACGTAGTAGAACAATTTTTACCTTGGTGGACTATTGGAGGGTGTGCAGGCTTGGTAGCCATGGGGTTTTCTCTCAACAAACGGACTGCTTTTGGGGGAGGCTTTGTGGCGATCAGTTTACTTTGGACGTTGGCTGCTATCTCTATTGATGTACAAACAAGTGCTGTCCTCTCTACCAAGCTGGCTCCTTTGTTGGGTTTTCAGCGTACTTCTCTTCTCATCTTGCTCACAGGCTTGGTGGGAGGCATAGTGGGGGGCTTAGGCGCTTTGAGTGGCCATCAGCTGCGGGTATACATGCTGCAAAAAGACCCTGACCGGCTGATGCGTAGGTATTGAGCTTTTTTCTAGTTACTTTCTTCTCCTCTTGTTATTGATAGCAACGCGCCTACGTTGCTCAGCAGGTCGATACTTTTCGTAATTTTGGCCTTTGACCCTAACACATATGCTCGATAAGTTAGCAGCCATCAAAGATCGATTCCAAGAGGTAGAAACACTCCTGGCACAGCCCAACACAGTAGCTGACAGAGAACAGTATACTGCCTTGAGCAAGGAATACAAGGACTTGTCCAAGATTGTCCAGGTTTATGATCAATACCACAAGGTCTTGGACAATATTACCAGTGCTCAGGAAGTGCTTCATACAGAGAAGGACGTAGCTTTTAAAGACATGGCCAAGGAAGAGCTAGAGGCGTTAGGGCAGCAACAGCAGGCCCTGGAGGATCAGCTCAAGACCTTGCTGATTCCTAAAGACCCCAATGACAGCAAGAATATCATTTTAGAGATTCGGGCAGGGGCTGGTGGAGATGAGGCCGCCATTTTTGCAGGGGATTTGTTCAGAATGTACAAACGTTTCGCAGAAAAAATGCAATGGGCTTTGCAGCTGCTGGACGTGACGGAAGGAACAGCTGGGGGCTACAAGGAAATTATCTGTAGCATGGCTGGACAAGCAGTGTATGGCACGATGAAGTATGAGTCTGGAGTGCATCGAGTGCAGCGCGTTCCTGCTACAGAGACCCAAGGGCGCATCCATACTTCAGCAGCCAGTGTAGTGGTACTCCCCGAGATGGGCGAAGTAGAGGTGAATATTGATATGAACGAGGTGAGGAAAGATACTTTCTGCTCTTCAGGTCCTGGGGGGCAGTCTGTCAATACTACCTACTCTGCCATTAGGCTTACACACCTTCCTACAGGCATTGTTGTTTCCTGCCAAGACGAGAAGTCTCAGCTCAAAAACTTAGAAAAAGCCCTGAAAGTACTCCGAGCTAGGCTCTATGAGCGAGAGCTTAAGCGGCACCAAGAAGCAGTAGGTGCAGAGAGAAAATCTATGGTCAAAAGCGGCGACCGGTCTGATAAAATACGCACATACAATTATCCGCAAGGACGTGTTACAGACCATCGCATTGGCTACACTGTACACAATTTGCCTGTAGTGGTAGATGGAGAGATCGGCCCTATCATTGAGGCCTTACAAATAGCTGACAATGCTGAGAAGCTAAAAGAAGGGAAGTAGCAGGTTCCTACCAGGCCTTGCGGTATGGAATGGGGATAGAAAGAAAAGGAGCTCCAAAAGGAGCGCGAGCAAGGTCCCTTACTGACTCACCTTACGGCCCCCCTCTCAATGCGCCTATATTGTCATGTTGAGCGCACAAGGAAAACATCTCTGCGAAGCCCACACTACGCCGAGATTCCTGGCCAAGCTCAGAAGGATAATGCTACTTGTGTAAGGGGAGTTACTAATACTGAGGAAGCCGTGCTGCACTATACGAGTTAATCGATACCGTTACAAAATGACCCATAGGCCATGAGTATTCTAGAAATACCTTGCCAAGCCTAGAAGCGTTTTGAAACCCCTCAATCAGCAAATCGCTCAATAATACAAGGAGTCTCCTGAACCGTACTCACTCCCCTTGGCTGGTATCAGCGTCAGCAGCATCGGCCTCTTTGCTTGGAGTTGCCTCCTGTGCAGGCGCGTCTGACTGAGAGGGAGGAGTAGCTTGTACTTGAGGCGCTTGATCAGCAGTATTTACCGAGGTCTCATCTGTTGTCGTAGAGCTAGTAGAGATAACATCTTTGTGGGCTCCGCTAGCCACAACTTCTTGGGCCTTAGCCTTAGTCTTGCTTCTTCTTCCTCTTCTTGTCTTGGCTTTTTCAGGCTTAGTTGCCTTCTGCAGCAATTCGTTGTAGTCTACCAGCTCTATCATGCACATCTCAGCATTGTCGCCTAGGCGAGTGCCTAGCTTGATGATGCGTGTGTAGCCCCCAGGTCGATCTGCAATTTTAGCTGCTACTTCGTTGAACAGCTCTTTGACTGGGGCTTTGTCTTGAAAGTAGGCAAATACTACTCTTCTAGAATGCGTCGTGTCTAGCTTAGCTTTGGTTAAGATAGGCTCTACAAATTTTTTCAGCGCCTTGGCTTTGGCTACAGTCGTGTGGATACGTTTCTGTAGAATCAAAGACTTGGCCAAATTGCTTAGCAAAGCCTTGCGGTGTGCAGCAGGCCTGCTCAGATGATTCAACTTTTTCCCGTGTCTCATGGCTTTTTGAAGGTCAGATCGTGGTTAGGATAGAACTAGAATAGTGGTCAGGAAGACGGCTGCGTGCGCAGCTATTACTTGTATTTTGAGATGTCCATGCCAAAGCTAAGTCCTTTGCTTGTAACTAGCTCTTCAAGCTCTACCAGCGATTTTTTTCCAAAGTTTCTGAATTTAACCATATCAGAAACCTCTAGTATCACCAAATCGCCCAAGGTTTTAATGTCTGCTGCTTTAAGACAGTTATAGGCTCTGACAGACAGGCCAAGGTCAGACAAAGGAGTATTAAGCGCTTTGCGTACGTGTAGTATCTCTTCATCTGCCTCTTCTACTTCTTCATTGCCAGAGGCTTCTACCACCATGTTGGTGTTGGAGAACAGCAAGAAGTGCTTGATCATGAGATTGGCAGCTTGCTCCAAGGCCTCCTCAGGATGGATAGAACCATCTGTTTGGATGTCGAGAATGAGTTTCTCATAGTCTGTCTTTTGCTCTACTCGTGTATCCTCTACTTTGTACTTAACATTCTTGATCGGTGTAAAAATGGCGTCGATAGGAATCAAGCCTAATACAGGGTTGTCAGACTTGTTTTCATCTGCAGGGAGATATCCTCTTCCTTGTTCTACAGTGATTTCCAAGTCAATGCTGGCCTCTGGATCAAGATGTCCAATCACAAAATCAGGATTCATCACCTCAAAAGCAGAGGTAAACTTAGCAATGTCACCTGCCTGGAAGATTGCTTGCTTCTTGATAGAGATAAATATTTTATCCTCTGTGTGCTCAGCAATTTTTTTGAGGCGCACTTGCTTTAAATTGAGTACTAGCTCCACTACATCCTCTACGACTCCTTCGATGGTAGCGAATTCATGTTGCACGCCAGGGACTTTGATTGACGTAATTGCATATCCCTCTAAAGAAGAGAGAAGCACCCTGCGCAAGGCGTTCCCAATGGTAGTACCAAATCCTTTTTCAAGGGGTTTAAAGGTAAAGCTACCGTGAAAGTCGTCTGCCTTCTCTAAGGATACTTTCTCGGGCATTTGAAAAGCTAGTGATGACATGGTGTTATTCTGTTTATAATCTCCCAAAAACAAGAAACAATGTTACTTATTTAGAATACAATTCAACGATGCTCTGCTCATTGATTTTTTCTGGAATGTCTTCCCTGACAGGTAAAGCCATAAGCTTGCCCACCATTTGCGCTTCGTCCCACTCTAGCCACGTATATCTTTTGTGAGGAGCGGTAAGGCTTTCTTTAATGGCTGCCAGTGACTTAGACTTCTCCCGCACACCAATTCTGTCGCCTACCTTTAAGGTGTAGGAAGCAATGTTGACTACCGAGTCGTTGACTGTAATGTGCTTGTGAAGGACCAATTGTCGGGCAGCCCTTCGGGTAGGGGCAATCCCCAAGCGGTACACTGTATTGTCTAAGCGCGCTTCTAACAATTGGAGCAGAATTTCCCCTGTGATGCCTTTCTTACGCACTGCTTTCTGGAAGAGGTTAGCAAACTGTCGCTCTAGTAATCCATAGGTATACTTGGCTTTCTGCTTCTCCATGAGCTGCAGGGCATACTCTGACCTTTTCTTCCGCGCTCTACCATGCTGGCCAGGTGGATATCCCTTCTTTTGAAGGGCTTTGCCTTGACCAAAGATAGGGTCGTTGAACCTTCTTTCTATTTTCGCTCTAGGGCCTCTATATACTGCCATACTTTTTTCGTTGGTTAAAGTGGATTAAGGACGTCTGCGTTTAGGGGGCCTACAACCATTGTGGGGCAAAGGAGTAACGTCTTGGATCGCTGCCACCTCGATGCCTGCTTCTTGCAGGGTCCTTACAGCAGATTCTCTGCCTACACCTGCACCTTTGATGTATACATTCACTTTTCTAAGGCCTAGCTCATGAGCTACTTTGGCGCAATCTTCTGCTGCCTTTTGGGCAGCGTAGGGCGTATTCTTTTTAGACCCTCTAAAGCCCATCTTTCCTGAGGAGGACCAAGAGATGACTTGCCCAGCGCTGTTAGTCAGCGAAATGATGATGTTGTTAAACGAAGCCTTGATGTGTGCTTGTCCTGTTTTGTCTACTTTGACAACTCTCTTTTTGGCTTTGTCTTTTTTTGTGTTGGCCATGGTCTTACGGTGTGATGACTACGTAGCTGTTAGCAGCTCAATATTTGATTACTTATTTAGTCGCTTTTTTCTTGTTAGCTACTGTCTTGCGTTTTCCTTTGCGTGTTCTAGCATTGTTTTTGGTCTTCTGACCTCTGACAGGTAAGCCTACGCGATGCCTTTTGCCTCGGTAGCACCCAATGTCCATCAAGCGCTTGATATGGAGCCGTACCTCAGAGCGTAACTCACCTTCCACTTTGTATTGCTCGCTGATAATGGCTCTAATCTTCTTAGACTCTTCATCTGCCCAGTCAGCAGGATACTTGTTTTTGTCTACTTGAGCTTCTGCCAGCACCTTGTTGGCTAAACTGCGTCCTATACCATAGATATAAGTCAGTGCAATCTCACCGCGCTTTCTGTCTGGAATGTCTACCCCTAATATTCTGGCCATAGCTATCCTTGTCTTTGTTTAAATCTTGGATTCTTCTTGTTGATTACGTACAGCTTGCCTTTGCGGCGCACGACCTGACAGCTGACGCTACGTTTTTTTACCGATGCTTTTACTTTCATAGCAGTAAGTGCTTGCGTTGTGTTATTTATACCTATAAACAATGCGTCCGCGGCTCAGATCATAAGGAGACATTTCTAACTTCACGCGGTCTCCAGGCAATATTTTGATGTAATTCTTACGCATTTTGCCAGAGATGTGGGCGGTGACGACTAGCTCGTTCTCTAATTTTACTTTGAAGATAGCATTGGGAAGGGCTACTTCTACGGTACCTTCTTGCTCAATTGCTCCGGAACGGGCCATATTAAATGTCTTCCTCTATGTATTTATAAGTAGTTAATATTTCTACCCCCTCTTCCAAGACGGCTACCGTGTGTTCAAAGTGAGCCGAAGGTTTTTTGTCCAACGTGCGCATTTGTCCACCTCTCTCTTCTACTATCTGTCGTACGCCTAAGTTGACCATCGGCTCTATGGCCAACACCATGCCCTTTTTGAGCTTGACACCACTGCCTGGGTTGCCATAGTTAGGCATGTTGGGCGCTTCGTGTAGTCTTCTGCCTACGCCATGCCCTACCAACTCTCTAACGACTGAATAGCCATGGACTTGCACATGCTGCTGGATAGCGTGGCCTACATCGCCTGTTCTGCTTCCTTTCTGTATGGCATCAATGCCATGGTACAAAGCCTCTCGCGTCACGCGCAGCAGTTGTTGCTTTTCTTCGCTTATCTCACCTACCGGATGAGTGAAGGCCGCATCGCTATGAAAGCCTTTGTAGTAGACTCCACAGTCTATCGAGACAATATCTCCTTCTTTCAGCGTATAATCGCTAGGTACGCCATGTACCACATATTCATTGACAGAGATACAAAGCGTAGCTGGGAATCTCCTATAGCCCTTGAAAGAGGGAGTGCCTCCATGGTCTCTGATGAAGGCCTCTGCCAAGGCGTCAATACTTCTTGTTGTCACGCCTGGTTTTACTTCCCGAGCTATGACACCGTGCGTTTGGCTCAGAATCGCAGCGCTCTCTCTGATCAGGGCAATTTCTTCTTCGCTCTTTAGAAATACCATGCGCTTAGCTTGCTGCCCTGTATTAAGCGTATTCTCTGATTCGATCTGATTTCATCATTCCGTCATAGCGACGCATCAGCAGCAAGCTTTCTACTTGCTGCACTGTATCCAGCACCACGCCCACCATGATCAGCAGCGAAGTGCCTCCATAAAACCTGCTAAATAATCGGGTCATCCCTGCCAGGTGCGCAAAGGCTGGCAAGATAGCAATCAATGCGAGAAATATGGAACCTGGGAGTGTAATTCTGCTTAAAACATGGTCTATAAATTCTGCTGTAGGTTTGCCAGGCTTGATCCCTGGGACAAAACCATTGTTGCGCTTCATATCATCCGCTATCTGGGCAGGATTGATGGTGATGGCCGTGTAAAAGAACGTAAAAACAATGATAAGCAGGCCAAAAGTAACATTGTACTGCCAGGTGGTGAAATCGGAGAAAACCCTACCTATGGCTGCAGCCCAGTCGCTTTTATCGGCCCATAGGCTCGAAAGCAGAGCGGGTAAAAACATAAGCGCTTGAGAAAAGATGATGGGCATGACCCCAGAAGTATTCAGCTTCAGCGGAATGTATTGCCTTTGGGCCCTGTAGGAAGTTCTGCTTACCATCTGCTTGGCATATTGTACAGGCACCCTTCTAGTGGCTTGGGTAAACATCACGACCACTACCACGATAAAGAAGAGGATAACCATTTCGATGAGGAGCACCAGTGCACCGCGTGTGCCTCTGGAGAGGACCTCTGAAATGAGAGCGCCAGGCAAAGAGGAGACAATCCCAATCATGATGAGCATGGAGACGCCATTGCCAATGCCTTTGTCAGTAATGCGGTCACCAAGCCACATACAGAACATGGTGCCTGCAGTCAGGATCACCATGGAGGAGCTTGTGAAGAATGATCTGCTGACCAGGAGTACTTCATTGGGAATGGCTGCAGAGAGATAGGCGGTAGACTGAACCATGGCCAAGAAAATGGTCAGCACTTTGGTGATTTGGTTCAGCCTTTTTCGGCCTGAGTGCCCTTCTTTTTGCATCCTTTGGAAGTAGGGCAAGGCAATGGTCAAGAGCTGCACAGCAATGGAGGCAGAAATGTAGGGCATAACCCCCAAACCAAAGACCGATGCATTGCTGAATGCTCCCCCCAAGAAAGTGTCTAGCAATCCAAAAATTCCTCTGGCTTCACCGGTCAGTTTAGAAGGGTCTACGCCAGGCAAGACAACATAAGAGCCTATGCGAAAAAGCAGAATAAACCCAAGCGTATTGAGGATACGTATTCTCAACTCTTCCGTAGAAAAGATATCGCGGATAGCTTGTAGAAATTTACGCATGGAGCTCGATTGTGGTGGCCTGTCCGCCTAATTGTTCTATAGCTGCACGTGCTGATGCAGAAAAGGCATGGGCAGTAACTTTGAGTTGAGTTTGTAAGGTGCCTGTGCCCAATATCTTGTAGCGATCGTGCTTATGGATAAGCCCATGCTGCTTCAAGAAGGAAGCAGCAATCGTGTCTACCTGCTTCTGTTCAGCTAGTTGCTGCAATAGCGTCAGGTTGATTGGCTTGTAGACCACGCGGTTGACGTTTTTGAACCCATACCTAGGAATACGCCTTTGCAAGGGGAGCTGTCCACCTTCAAAGCCTCTTTTGCTTTTATACCCTGATCTGGACTGGGCGCCTTTGTGTCCTCGCGTGGCTGTACCCCCTTTGCCAGAGCCTTGCCCTCTGCCAATGCGTTTTTTGTTCTTGACAGCTCCAGCAGCGGGCTTTAATGTATTCAGTTGCATATTTATATCGCTTCTACAGTGACTAAATGATGAATGCTATTGATCATGCCTTGAATGGCCGGGGTCAGCTCATGCTCAACGCTCTTGTTGATTTTGCCATGGCGTCCAAAACCCAACGCACGCATCGTACGCTTTTGTGGTTTTTCTGGGCAGCCAATCAGGCTCTTTGTCTGGGTGATTCTAACTTTGCTCATGACTATCCATTAAATACTTTGGCTAAAGGAATGCCTCTTTGGGCAGCAACAGTCACTGGATCGCGCAGTTGTAGCAAGGCCTGGAAGGTGGCTTTGACGACATTGTGCGGGTTAGACGATCCTTTGGATTTAGACAATACGTTTTGTACGCCTGCACTCTCCAGCACAATGCGCGCACCTCCGCCTGCAATAATGCCTGTACCTGGGGCAGCAGGTTTGAGCAGTACAGTGCCCCCACCAAATTTCCCTAAAGACTCGTGCGGCACTGTGTTGCGCAGGATAGGCACTTTGATCAAGTTCTTTTTGGCGTCTTCCACGCCTTTGGTAATGGCAGTAGTCACTTCTTTGGCTTTGCCTAGGCCGTACCCTACTACGCCATTGCCATCTCCCACAACGACGACAGCTGCAAAGCTGAAGTTACGCCCTCCTTTGACCACTTTGGTCACTCTGTTGACGGCCACTACTTTTTCTTCTAAGGTGAAGTCACTGGCCTTGAGTTTGTTTGCGTGCATGCTGCTAAAATTTAAGTCCTTTGTTTCTGGCTCCTTCTGCTAGTGCTTTTACGCGCCCATGGTAGAGGTAGCCTGAACGGTCAAATACTACTGTTTCGATGCCTTGCTCGCGGGCCTTTTCGGCAATGGTTTCGCCTACTTTTCTGGCCTTGTCCACGTCAATACCCTGTTCGCCGAGTGCTCTAGAAGAAGTGGTCAGCAGAGTATGGCCTTGCTCATCATTGATCAGTTGTACATAGATGCCTTTGTTGCTTTTGTACACGGACAATCTAGGCGTAGCAGCTGTTCCTTTGATCGTTTTTCTGATCTTTCTGCGAATCTTGAGTCTGCGTGCCTCTTTCTTGTTTTTAGGTACCATGGTAGCTAAGTGCTAAAATTATTTATTGTACTCCTAAGAGCTGATCGACCACCCTTGCTCCCAGGGCCGGGACATTCTCAACTACTTCCTTCGCCTCTGTCATCCTTCACACACGTGAAGAGTCACTGCTTAGCGGGCTTCGCAACGATGCTTCGCTCTCAGCTCAGCATGACAAATAAGGAATCGTCGACCTTATGCTGGACGACTCTTTGGGTGTTACATTCATTGAACGACTGTCTATCACTACCCAGAATATCCTAGCTCAGCCCCTCCCCTCTCCTATTCTGGAGGAGTTGGAGGAAAGTAACTTCTACCAGCCAGAAAGGAAAGGCTGTCCAATACAATGCCCTATTCTTCTGGAGGAGTTTTCTTGAGTTAATCTTACATAATATAACTCATCTTACGCACCCCCTCAATGCACCCTACTTTGTCATATTAAGCACCCCCGAGATGCCTCTGCGCAACCTACACTATGCAAATATTCCTCGCCAAGCTTAGAATGACAATGCTACTGCGTAAACCAAGTTACTTACTGGCAGTTTTACCTGCTTTGCGTCTAATGTTTTCTCCGAGGAATCGGATGCCTTTTCCTTTGTAGGGCTCTACTTTGCGCAAGCTTCTGAGCTTGGCAGCCACTTGGCCTAATAGCTGTTTGTCGATACTTTCTAAGTGTACTAGAGGGTTTTTCCCCTTGGCTGTTTCAGCCTGCACAGTGATCTCTGCAGGAACGGCAAAAAAGATTCCATGGGAATAGCCTAGACTAAGCTCTAGTACATTGTTCTGTACATTGGCTTTGTAACCTACGCCAACGAGTTCTAATGTCTTTTTGTAACCTTCTGTCACGCCAATGACCATGTTGTTTAGCAAGGATCGATAGAGGCCATGAAAGGCTTTGTGGGCTTTTTGCTCTGACTTTCGCCCTAGTACGACCACACCATCAGCTACTTCTACAGTGATGGCTGGATCAATGGCTTGGGAGAGCTTCCCTTTAGGCCCTTCTACGTGCACCATACCTTCTTGGGAGACGGTGACAGTGACTTTTTCGGGGAGTCGGATGGGGCTTTTTCCTATTCTTGACATGCTTGATGACTTAGTATACGTAGCACAATACTTCACCACCGACGTTCATTTTGCGCGCTTCTTTGTCGCTCATCACGCCTTTGGAAGTAGACACGATGGCAATGCCTAGACCGTTGATGACCTCAGGGAGTTTGGCGCAGCTGGCGTATTGTCTTAGACCAGTCTTACTAGCTCTTTGCAACTTGACAATGGCAGACTGCTTGGTGTCAGGATTATACTTAAGCGCAATCTTAATGGTACCTTGTACGCTGCCCTGATCGTCAAATTTATAATGCCGAATGTATCCTTGATCATGCAGCACCTTGGTAATTTCTTTTTTGGTGTTGGACGCTGGAATCTGCACGATGCTATGTCGGGCCTTGATGGCATTTCTGATACGGGTCAGATAGTCGGCGATCGGATCTGTAATCATGCTGTGTGATGGGTAATGGTTCTCGAGGCGAGCACATGCTTACCTTGGCCTACAAAAGTAGGGAATATTTGGTTTTCGTAAAAGCCTCGGCAAGGACTAAAGCGTCCCTGTTACGAGATAGGGTCTCGAGTAGTGTTGCGTACATGAAGTGACGAGTACGCCGAATGCTCTCTCACGTAAGCAGTAGAAAATCAATTAGCCCATCATTCTCTTCAGCGTTAATATCAACGCCCGTACTCTATGTCACACGGAAGGTGGACTACTACGCTGCTGCTTTTGCAGCACATGCAGGTCAATGAGCACTTTTACCCTGGCCAATACCTCTCTGAGCAACGTGCGTGTAATGGCAAAAGGAGCAGTGTTTTCTGTAGCAAACACAAAAGCGTCTATCCCGCTACAACGACTGATGTACAGCGCTCGGTAGCCATGAAAGCGTTGCGTGATGATGGCCAACTTACTTAAGCCAACAATCTGTCGCGCTCTTTTGATGGAGGCCAGGGTGTTATCTCCCTCCAGATCTAAAATGATGGCTTGGTGAGGTACTCCCAATTGTATGAGTGCCTTGTACATGGCTACAGGCTCATTGTAGTACTGCCGATCGTGGGTACCACTGAGAATAAGTCGTTGCACCTTCCCATGGACGTAGAGCAATGCCGCTGCTTTGATTCTTTCGTCAAAGAAGGCACTAGAGGTTCCGTTGCTGCGTTGGGGACTAGTCCCCAGCACAAGGCCATATTCGACCGGGCTTACCTGCCGTAGATCACTGCTCATCGCGTCGGTCGTGAGGCCAATGACCCAGAGGTTGCAAGTGATGACTAGGCCCACCAAGAGGAGAAGCCCGCGCAAAATTGTACGAGGCCATAGATGCAGCCTGAGAGATACCATAGTGAGACTACTGCAAAAATGTACTAAATATCCTAGCAGGACTTAAAAGAAGCGTCTTTACAAGGCTAGGAACAGCTTTACAATCACGCAATCACAAAATTGCTCAATAATGCAATGGGCTCAAGCACTGATGGCCATATTCAAAAACTTGTTCAAAGGAATAATGGCTTGAAAAACCTCGAGCACATAAGAAAGAAAATCTTTTTGTGTGACTACGCTGTCTTTGATAGGATGCATAGCTATAAAGGACTTCATCTTGAGCAGTGCTGCCTGTGGATGCGCTTCTTCGTAGCCCTGTGGCATTCTTTTGAGGCTTTCGCCCTGCAGGTAGCCAAACAGTGCTTTAAAGCGCGGGGCTTGGAGGACTGTAAGGAGCTCTGCAGCATTGTAATCAATCTCTTGCCGGATCTGCTTGAGCGCATCAGCAGCAGGGCAGTACATGCCTCCTGCTATGAAAGACTGGTCGTGTGGCTCTAGGTGGAGATAATAGCCTGCATAGCCACCATGCCGCCCTTCCTTGGCCAGATACGCTCCCATATTGGTTTTATAAGGTGCCTTGTCTTTGCTAAATCGAACGTCACGATTGATGCGAAAGATGCACTGCTTGGGCTCCAAGTGCGCTACTGATGCTTCCCAGGGCCCCATGCCTTTGATCAGAAAGTCAGTAACATGAATAAACGTCTTTCGTGCTTGCTGATATTCCTCTTGCTGCGCGTCCATCCAAGCTTTGAGGGCACTGCAAAACTGTAGCTAGATTTGGGCAATAGACCCTATAGCCTCATTTGTAGTCTAGCCACTTGTTGGGCAGCACTCTTTCATGCCTTTTTGTCCTTTTTGGTACTCTTAATGTTCAATAAGCTAGAGAAAAACGCGTAGCTATCCTACAGAGACTCTTAACGCTAGCCCTGGAGCGCGGTATAGATTGTAACATAGTGCTTCTAACACATGCTGACTATGCGTTTTTGCCTTCCCTACATAACGCGCGCTGCCCGCCTTGAACCAACTCTTTATACTGCCAAACACCCGCTCCACTTTGTAGCGACGCTCCCCTATTAGCCGATTGTACAGACTTAACCAACTGTTTCTTGCCTTCCCTCTTGCTCGTTTGCGTTGAAGACGGCTCTTGAGTCCCTTACTTTCCAATAACGATTCGTTCGATGCACTACTGTAGCCCTTATCGCCCAATACTTCACTCCCCTTGGGTAGCTCCACCTGCTCTAATAACCGAGACAGATGTTGGCTTTCGTGCTCACTTGCCTTACTCGTATGAACTGATAACACTAATCCAGTCTCTGCTTCTACTAGATAGTGACGCTTATAGCCATAATACAACTCATTACCCCGCTTCACCCAACTCGCCTCTTGATCTACTCCTTTTTGCTTGACTTCTTCCAAGGGAGGTCTATACTCCCCTTCTGAAAAAGCATACACCTTTTTTCCTTTGGGGCGGCGCGCTGTTGGCGTAATAGAAGCGTCTACTATGGTTCCTTTACAAACCAGCAGCTCGTGTTGCTCAAGCTGCCTATTGATCGCTTCAAGAAGGCGGTCATAAGCTTGGGTCTGAGTAAGCTTTTTTCTAAATCGGCACAAGAGAGTACTGTCGGGGACAGGATCAAGGGCCTTGACTCCACAAAAGGCCATAAAAGAGAGCCTATCTCGGGTTTGTTCTTCTACGAGGGTATCACTAAGCCCATACCAGATTTGTAGCAAGCTCATTTTAAAGAGAATCAGGGGGTTGTAGGCCTTTCTACCTCTATCCTCGAGCCCTTTAGGATAAGCTTGATCGAGGAGTTGTTGAATGGGTTGCCAGTCGATGATTTGGTCAATGCGTGCAATAGTGGAGAGGGGATTGATTTTCTGCTCAAGGCATTGATCGGCAAAAGAGCGTTGTGAGTTATCGATTCTAGGCATAGGCGCTAAGTTTGAGGTGAAAGAAAGTTTGGCTGAGCTTCTCTAAAATACTGTAAGGTCCTCTTTTAACCTAAACTTTTACAGTCTTTTGCAGCGCCCTCGCTTTGTAATTATGCTGCTTCAACGCTGCTAAGAAATCCAGCACTTGCTGTAGGTCCATGATCCATTGCATTGATTGCCGATTTTATTCGAAAAGAATAAGTTGGGCCGGTTTGCTCGTTGCAATTTAGGGAGCTACAAGCAGAACAGCTACCCAAGGCTTCAATGTTCATGGACCATCAACTCTGGCCAGGGATCGCTGAGGGAGTTAGGTGTATTTAGGCTACTTGTTTACGGCCAGAATGAAGTAGGGAAAGCCCCTCGTTGAGCCAAGGCTAGTAGGTCCATAGCAAGTGCTAGTATGATGTGGAGGAAGGTTCCTTGATAAACACTTTTGGTCTTCATACTTAAGGAACCTAGGGCCACGGCCCCCATCACTGTGCCCATGGTCTCTAGGTAAGGTTTCCCAAAGTGAATCATGCAGTAGGGGACTACCATGGTGAAAATAGCAGCAGCGCCTAAACTCTTGCGCAGCGCAACCAACCACCACCCTCGAAAGAATATCTCCAACGCAAAGAATCCAGGTAGATAAATCGCCTCCCAAAGCAAAAGATCGTACCAGCTGCGTGAAGCATACTTGTAATGAGGGTAATACTGTACAAAACTGGACTGAAAGCTGGCAAATACGACCCCTACTAGAATCAATACGAGAAATAGACCGTAAAGGTGTACGTGTTGAAAAAAGCCCTGCGTACGCAAGCCAAAATCAAGCAGCGCATCTTGCGGAAAAAGAAATTTCCAGATCGTGAAAGGAAACACTACGTAGCCCAGTATGAGGGACAGTTTCCACCACATGTACCAATAGAGCACCCCGTAATCAGCCAGTTGTACCCATTCAGGATATACTTGATTCCATTGCTGAATCCAAGGATAAATATGGTTAATGTAAAAATCCCCACTTCCGTAATATTCTTGCCAGGAAAGCACTGCAGCAGCAATAGCAAAAACGGCAAAAGGACGAAAATCGGTTGCTCCTGTTTTGCGTAGCTCTGTACGCCATGCATAGGCCTCTTCGTCCAGTTCACGCCAAGTGGCGCCGAATAGTTTCCATAGTATATAATAGGCTGGAGGTAATACCAGTGCTACTACTGCATTGTCAAATAAGAATTGTTTCATGTTGCTTAAGGAATAGAAATTGCTACTACCTGGAATAGACAAGACCCCGCTGAACTTTAGCTGACTTGACTAGCAGCTAATTCACTGTGAATCAGCAAAAAAAGACATCTTCATGACCATATTTCGGAGGCTAAGTTTCGACAACTATTGTGCTGCTTTGCTTGAAGCTTACAAAGTTACAGCTATTTTTCATCTACGATGGAAAATTATACAGGCGCTTCAAAATGCACCCAAGACCGTCTTTAAAGGTACTACACAAAGCCATTGGGTCGATTTCTCGATAGTGGATATTTGTTTTACAGCGTCCTCGCTCAGCCTCACGCTGCTTGAGGCTACCTTTTATATGCCCGTTGTCACGGCACCGCTCCTGCTAGCCATGTTAGGTTTCGCAGCACTGCCAGTATTGTTTCGGTCAGTGTGACTACTCGCCTTATCAACCTTATCAGCTAGTTGACTCCATTACCCAATTAGCACAGAACTTAGTTCTTGCACAACCATGCACTGTTCACTCATGGGTCACTCTTAAGTTTAGGCTTATCTGTTGCTTTTATGTATCTTAACGCTCGTCAATAAGTAACCTTAAAAATCAACCATTCTATGAGTAACGAGCTCCACGCTATAGACATAGGCATTCTAGTTGTTTTTCTTGGTGCCACCCTCATTGTAGGCCTCCAAGCAGGCCGCAGAATGAACAGCTTTCGTACCTACGCAGTAGGCGACAAAAATTTCCCTACAGCTGTAATCGTATCCACCATTATGGCTACATGGTTGACTGGTGGCGTTCTTTTTCGTGTATTGCCCAACATTTACACTGATGGTTTACTTTTTGTGATAGCAACGATGGGAGGATCACTCAACCTATTGGTGACAGGCCAGTTACTGGCCGTACGCATGGACAAGTTCTTGCATTACCTGTCTGTAGGCGAAGCTATGGGTGACCTGTATGGTCCTACAGTACGCACTATTACGGCTGTGAGTGGCATCATCGGTAGGCTGGGAATCATAGCCATCCAGTTTCAAGCCATTAGCAAGATGTTAGCCCTAGTATCGGGCTTTCAGGGACCCAAAGTGATGATCATTGCTGCAACCATCATCATCCTCTATTCAGCCTTTGGAGGCGTCCGTGCTGTGACCATGACAGACGTCCTTCAGTTTATTGTTTTTGGAATATTTATACCGATTCTAACGCTTAATATTTGGAATGATCTCCCTAACCCTGAACAACAGGTGGCTGCAGTGCTGGCTACTGAGCCGTTTGATCTACAAAAAATGACGGATTGGAACTACAAACCAATGGCTTATCTGAACCTAATATTCTATACTATCATGCCCTCCTTGGGGCCTGCTATGTTTCAAAGAGTCCTCATGGCGCGTGATGTTTATCAGGTCAGACGGGCTTTTACTTACGCTGCAGGTATCGACTCATTGATAATCATAGTGGTAGCTTGGTTAGCCATCTTGCTACTAGCTGACAATCCTAGTCTAGAGCCTTCAAAACTGGTAAATTATATTATTGACCACCATGCTTACATTGGCCTGAAAGGCCTGATGGTAGTAGGCATCATAGCACTGGCCATGTCTACAGCTGACTCTGAACTGAACGCGACTTCTGTTCTAGCCGTTCATGATCTCCTGAGGCCTATTTTCCCTTTTTTCAACGTGTCGATAACTACGGCTAGGATATGCTCTGTGCTCATAGGCACTGTAGGCTTGCTGTTGGCCTTGCGCGAGAGTGATATTCTAGAGTTAGTTATGTCTACTGCCAGCTTCTACATGCCCGTGGTTACGGTACCGCTCCTGCTGGCCATTTTTGGATTTCGCAGCAGCCCCAGGGCTGCCTTGGTGGGCATGGCAGCCGGCATTACTACAGTCTTAGCTTGGAATGCGTTCTGTGCACATACTGGTCTTAAAAGCATTATCCCAGGCATGCTGGCCAATGTGATAGGGCTAGTAGGCACGCACTATCTACTAGGAGAAGAGGCAAGAAGACTCACCCTAACCTCCCAACGCGATGGGCAACAACAACAATAGGGCAAGTAGTAGGAAGTGGCACGCCACCTCCGCCCCTGCTAGTAGCTGGTAGTAGGGCAAGCGTAGCCGTTATTACCGAGCCAGCCAAATGCCACCTCCCACCCAAAACCCCACTCCATCCCCATAGGCTACTCATCTGTTGCTTTTATGTATCTTGATCCCATCAGTGAAGCACAGAAAACCCAGACCAATTTATGAGTAACGAGCTCCACGCCATAGATGTAGGCATTCTAGTTTCTTTTCTTACTGCTACCCTCATCGTAGGCATCCAAGCAGGCCGCAAGATGACCAGCTTCAGCACCTACGCGGTAGGCGACAAAAATTTCTCTACAGCTGTAATCACAGCCACTATTATTGCTACGTGGATTAGTGGCGAGCGCCTCTTCTACCTATTACCCAGCATCCACACGGATGGATTACTCTTTATTGTGATAATGATGGGTATGGTACTCAATCTGCTTTCAACAGGTCAAATTTTGGCAATACGCATGGAAAAATTTTTACACTACTTGTCTGTGGGAGAGGCCATGGGAGACCTGTATGGCCCCTTAGTGCGTGTTATCACAGCGATTAGTGGTATTTTAGGACAGGTAGGAACATCAGCTATTCAGTTCCAAGTCGTCAGTAGAATGATAACGCTACTGCTGGGCCTTCAAGGGCCAGAAGTCATGATTGCTTCAGCCACTATTGTCATTCTCTATTCAACCTTTGGAGGCATTCGTGCAGTGACTATGACAGATGTTCTTCAGTTTATTGTCTTTAGCATGTTCATACCGATTCTGGCACTCAACATTTGGAACAACCTCCCTAATCCTGAGCAACAGGTTACCGCAGTACTGGCTACTGAACCATTCGATCTACGAAGGATAATAGATTGGAACTCTAAATCGTTATCCTCTCTAGACATGTTACTCTACTTTATCATTCCCTCTTTAGGCCCTGCCATGTTCCAGCGGATTCTCATAGCGCGTGATGTTTATCAAGTAAAACGATCTTTTACCTATGCCGCAGGCATTGATTTCTTAATTATCTTACTGGTGACCTGGTTGGCGATCTTGTTACTCGCTGACAATCCTGGGTTAGAGTCTTCAGATCTTATAAGTTATGTCGTTGACCACTATGCCTACATAGGATTAAGAGGCCTGATGGTAGTAGGCATCATGGCACTGGCTATGTCTACGGCTGACTCTGAGTTGAATTCCTCTTCTGTTCTAGCCGTTCATGACCTCCTCAAGCCTATTTTCCCTTCTTTCAACGTATCAATAACCACAGCCAGAATATGCTCTGTGTTCATCGGCACTGCAGGCTTGCTACTAGCCTTGCGCGAGAGTGATATTCTAGCGCTAATTATGTTCACTGCTAGCTTCTACATGCCTGTAGTGACGGTGCCACTCCTACTAGCCATCTTCGGATTCCGCAGCAGCCCAAGAGCTGCCTTAGTAGGTATGGTAGCTGGCATAATTACGGTCTTAGCCTGGGACAGCTACTTGACCTACACTAGTATCCCAAGCTTTCTCCCTGGCATGCTGGCCAACCTAGTGGCCCTGATGAGCACCCATTATCTACTGGGAGAAGAAGGGGGCTGGCAGCCTCTTGAGAAAAATAGTCCACTGGCCAAGCAGCGCGCTGACAGACAGGCTGCCTGGCAGGCCTGGCGCGAGGCGCTCAGAAATCCGCAGCCCTATGCTTTCCTCAAACAGAACCTACCCACAGATGAGAAAATCTACTCCCTCATCGGTTTGTACGTCCTTGGCGCTACCTATGTCTCCTTTTTCTCCCTCCCAGACAGTGTGCCAGCAGCCTATCCGCTACTCTTCAAACACCTAACCTATTCTGTACTTATCGTTGCCTCTGCTTTGCTGAGCTATCCCGCTTGGCCTCAGGCCTGCAAGAAAGAAGCCTTCCTCGTCTGGGCATGGCCCATCAGCATGGCCTATCTCTTCTTCTTTGTGGGCGCACTCCTGCTCGTGATCAGTGGCTTTCATCATCTCCAGGTCCTCCTCTTCGTCTTCAACCTCACCATGGCCACTTTACTCATCTCCCAGTCGCTGCTCTTCCTGCTGGCCTTTAGTGGCGCCTTGCTGGCCATGGGTATCTCTTATCTCTATGCAGGAGAAGTAGCCTCTACTCCTACTGCTGCTGAAATACTGACGCGGTTTGCCTACTTCTTGCCTGTGCTAGTAGGTGTACTTACTGTGTTTTTTCTACTCTTCAGACAGAAGCAGGCCTACTCACAGCTCATCGCCAGCTACGATGCTTTGCTCATAGACCTCAAAAACCATAGTAGCCATCATGATGACAAAGACAACCCTCTCTTGGTGGCTTCTGCAGCCAAGAATAACTTCTTCAAATCCGTTCGACAAATAGAACGAGAGAGCTTCTACCAGATCGCTCGGCTCAGCCAACAGTTTGAACAAGTCACCCGCAACCTAGACCCCCAAGACGCCATTGCCACCAAAGTCCGATCCCTTCTTGAAGAACTAGCCCCCATCAGCAACATCTTGAGCAAACTAGACCTACGGGCAGCAGACTACCACGCCTTGCAAATAAGCTCCAGCTCTGTTGCCAGCCTCTTACGCCTCACTCAGCAGACCCTACAAGCCAGCGCTCTTGTCCACAACGTCCGTTTTGAGCAACTGACCGATCAAAAGACTGTGCAATGCGACAAGTTCAGCCTGATGATGGTATTGATGAGGAGCGTCCCCTTGCTAAGGACGCTTAAGAGTGAGGACTACCCGATCGTGATCAGTGTAGAAGATACGCAGTTGTATTACATGCTCGATAGTGCCAGGCGAGACCACCTTCAGCAGGCCCCTGCACTGTGTTTTAGCATTACGACAGGTCCAGAACGGCTTGCCTCAGCGCAAGTGCACACGGTCTATATGGACGAGCGCCCCTGCTTCTCAGCAGAGAGCTTCACGCCTTTGCCCTTGTTGAGGAACAAGCAGACCATCGACGCGCACTATGGCTACAGTGACACATTGGTGAGAGGGGCAGAGTGTAGTCTGCAGTATACGATTCCAGTAGAAGTGGCCTCAGTGCGTCCCCCTGACATCGAAGAGAAAGAGATCTCCCTAGCCATCAAAAAGCTACGCACGGTTGAGGATCATCCAGGGGTGATGGAGCGGGAGCAAGGATTTTTTCAGGCAGTCTCAGAGCGAACCAGTGCTGACATGCACAGGATACGCCAGGCCGTAGAAACGGTGAAGTTGTATCATGGCTTAATGAGGCGCCCATCAGGAGAGCCTTTGTACATACATTTGATCACCGTAGCGCAGATCGTGCTGGAGTACAGCCAAGAAGAAGCAACCGTGCTGGGAGCGTTATTTCATGAGTCCATCAGAGGCGACAAGTTGCTGTTGGAGCATATAGCACTGCATTACGAGGCCGACGTGAATCAGCTAATAAAAGGCATGAGGGAGCTAGAGCGAGACAGAGCCAAGTTCTACACTCCGAAATGGTCAGCTACGGAGAACATCAAGCCTTTCCTGGAGCTGGGCGACGTCCGTATTATGTACATCAAGCTGGCCGATAGGTTGCATGACATGCGCACGATCAGGAGTTTCCCTGCGGTAGAGCAATTCATGCTGGCCGAAGAGACGTTATGGTTTCTGTTGCCTTTGAGCAGAGCGTTGGGATTAGAAGAAACAGCAGAGGAGCTGGAAAGATTGAGCCTGAGGGTATTGACTAGAAAAAGCAACACAGTAAAATGCTAGGGGTAGCCAACGCACAACATTTTTGCCATGCGAGGAGAATAAAGCACCCGGCGTCTCAACTGATGTGTTAGGCTGACTTACAAAAAGCTTAGTAGGGCCTTCCAAGCTGGTGAGCTACTAGTGCAAGTCAACCAAGCGCCACCTCCCACCCAAAACCCCACTCCATCCCCATAGGCTACTCATCAGTTACTTTTATGTATCTTGACCCCATTAGTGAAGCACATAAAAACCAGACCAATTTATGAGTAACGAGCTCCACGCTATAGACATAGGCATTCTAGTTTCTTTTCTTACTGCTACCCTCATCGTAGGCATCCAAGCAGGCCGCAAGATGACCAGCTTCAGCACCTACGCAGTGGGCGACAAAAATTTCTCTACAGCTGTAATCACAGCCACTGTTATTGCTACGTGGATGAGTGGTGATATCCTCTTTTACTACCTGGCCAGTTTCTACGACAACGGTTTACTGTACATCGTAGTAACGATGGGGTCGCCACTGAATCTACTGGTGACAGGCCAGATGTTGTCCATACGTATGGACAAGTTCTTGCATTACTTGTCTGTGGGCGAAGCCATGGGCGATCTTTATGGCCCTGTAGTACGCATTATCACAGCTGTGAGTGGCATCATTGGTAGACTGGGAATCATAGCCATTCAATTCCAAGTCATTAGCAAGATGTTAGCCTTAGCCTCAGGCTTCCAAGGGCCTAAAGTGATGATCATTGCCGCCACCATTGTCATCCTTTATTCAGCCTTTGGGGGTGTTCGTGCTGTGACCATGACAGACATCCTTCAGTTTGTTACTTTCAGCATGTTTATACCACTCCTGGCGCTCACTGTTTGGAACAATCTCCCCAATTCTGGAGAGCAGGTGGCTGCGGTACTGGCTACTGAGCCGTTTGATCCACGAAAACTGATGGTTTGGAACTCCCAATCAATGATGTCCCTAAACCTACTGCTCTATCTTATCATTCCTTCTTTGGGGCCTTCTATGTTTCAGAGAATTCTCATAGCACGTGACGTTTATCAGGTCAGACGTACTTTTACCTATGCTTCAGGCATTGAATTCTTGATCATCTTGTTGGTAGCTTGGTTGGCCATCTTGCTATTGGCTGACAGCCCTAGTTTAGAGGTCTCAAATCTTTTAGTCTACGTTGTTGATCGCTATGCTCACGTTGGACTAAAGGGCTTGATGGTAGTGGGCGTCATCGCACTGGCCATGTCTACGGCTGATTCTGAGTTGAATTCCTCTTCTGTTCTAGCCGTTCATGACCTCTTCAAGCCTATTTTCTCTTCTTTCAGCTTGTCAATCACCGCAGCTAGGATATCCTCTGTGCTCATAGGCACGGCAGGCTTGCTGTTGGCCTTACACGAGAGTGACATGTTAGAGCTGGTCATGTCTACTACCAGCTTCTATATGCCCGTGGTTACAGTGCCGCTCTTGCTGGCCATTTTTGGGTTCCGCAGTAGCCCTAGAGCTGCCTTACTAGGCATGGCAGCTGGAGCTACTACGGTATTAACTTGGGGTAAATTCTTCGCGTATACTGGTCTTGAAAATATTATCCCAGGCATGCTGGCTAACCTGATAGTTCTTGTAGGCACGCACTATCTATTGGGAGAGGAAGCGCGGGTGAAAGTATTGGAAAAAGACAAGAGAAAAGAGGGCAAAGAAGAGGAAGAAGAGACCAGCGCATTGGCCCTGCAGCAACAAGAGCGCAGAGAGCGCTGGGAAAAGCGCTGGGAAGTTGTTCGTAACTTTGACCTTGACGACTACTTGGCCAAAAACCTTCCTAGAAAAGATCAAAACTATTTCTTATTGGGCCTTTACATCACTGCAGCCACTTACATGGCTTTTTACCTCATAGATGCCCGAGGCTTTGAAATTCCTGCTTACGAAAAAGTCTACAGAGGAGTGTCCCATGCTACTCTTTTCGTCACTACCGCGCTATTTACCTTTCCTATCTGGCCCCTTACTTTCAAAACTGAGCGCTTTAGTGCCTTTTTCTGGCCCTTGAGCATGTGGGCCCTTTTGTTCTTTGGCGGCACGCTCCTGGTCCTACTCAGCCAATGCAATCCGATCCTGGTTTTGGTCCTGATCACCAGCCTACTGATGACCGTCTTGCTGCTGCATTGGCCCTTGGCCCTTCTCTTGGCCAGTTCAGGCATAGGAGCAGCGCTACTATTTTTTCGCCAATACACAGGCGGGCTCCCTTTGCCTGACAGTATTGGGGCAGCACAATTCAATATCGTGTACTTGGCCTTTATTTTCGCTACGTTGCTCATTGTTTTCCTTAGGGGGCAAGAAGCCTACGCGCTGCTAGCAGAGAAAAGAAGCCTACTTGGTAGGGCCTACTTGCGCCTAGAGGGCCTCCATCATGAAGACAGAGCAGCGCTGGAAGCTGCTTTTGTAGAGAATATGATGCTCAAGAGAACCCTGAGAGAAGCCAAGACAGACGAGCTGGGCGAAGTGGTGCACGCAGGCAGGGACATCTACAAAAAGATAGAAGCTGTTACAAAAGAAGTAGAGGGCATCGAAATGAACCAGGTTCAACCAGTACTCGAAGACCTCAAAGTCCTTAACAAGCGACTCACGCACACGGCCACCCATTTGGTGGACCTGGCAGAACGGTCAGAGTATGTAGCCTTGGAATTAGGCTACATCAAGATGGAAGACTTTCTCCAACACGTAGAAGGAGGCATCGAGTTTAGCCGGCAGGAAAGAAACACGACTGTGCACAACCATAGCCAGGCTCCACAAATGCAGTGTGATGTGGTCAAAATGGGCAAAATGCTGATGGACTCAGTGAAGTTCATCCGTCTGTATACCCAAGGGAACGCCCCTATACAGTTAGTGCTAGAAGACACCAAGTTGCGCTATCCGCTCAATTCTGTCCGCAAAAAAGGATATATGAAAGAGATTGATGCCCTGCGTTGGACCATTACGGCCAAGGAAGAGCTACCTCCATTGACTGCCTCCTACACAGCCAAGCTGACCACCAGGGAAGCGCCGCACAGTTTCTCCTTTCTAGAAAAAGAAGAAGTGATCGCAACCAACAAACGGCTAGTCAATGCGCACTATGGCTACTGGGAAATATCACTCCATACCCTGGTGTATGTGATTCCTGTAGAGCTGTCTCAAGTGCGTCCCAAAGACATGGACCTGCTAGCGCCTGACCTATACCACCAAAGAGAGCGCGCTGACGACACCTATCCAGGGGCCCAAGAGCAAGAAGAAGCACTGCTCAAGGCAGTAGCAGAGGGGAGCAAAGCAGACCTAGCGCTGGTGCGCGATGCCATCGAGATGATCAAGGACTACCACGGGCCGGCCAAGCGCAGGTCAGGCGAGCCCTTTTACTTACATCCTGTCGCCGTAGCACAAATCGTGCTGGACTATGACCAAGATGAAGCCACCCTCTTGGGGGCACTACTGCACGACACCGTAGAAGATACAGAGCTATCGCTCGATCAGGTAGAAGTGCGTTTTAACAAGGAAGTGCGGCAGATCGTAGATGGCGTTACGCACCTAGACAGTGCCGAGGGCGGACTCCATCGCATCAAGCTGGAAGACAATGAGAACATCTTGCAGCTGATAGGCGTCCAGGACAAGCGGATTTTGTATGTGAAAATAGCAGACCGTGTGCACAACATGCGTACTATCCAATTCAAGAAGTACCCCAGCCAGCTGAACAAGGCCAACGAGACGATCCGCTTTTTTGTGCCTTTGTGCAGAGAATTGGACCTAACAGCAGCAGCCAGCGAGCTAGAAGACTTATGCATGGAAGTCTTCAAAAGAGGCCAAGCGCCTACAGTTTCGTAGGGGGGGGAGAGGTATAAGCCATGGCGCTAGAGGTGCTAGCCAGAGGTTTTTTACATCATCCGATCAGTCAATCACGCAATCACAAAATTGCTCAATAATACAACGGCCCCAGCATGCATGTCCCTAACAAGCAGACGTGGGTAAGAAAACTAGGCCTCATAACGTATCAAGCAGCGTTGGAAGTGCAAACAGCGTGCTTTGATGAGCTTATTGCCACCAAGTTGGAGAGCCGCCGCAATGCAGCCGTACCAAGCCCCACTTCGAATTATCTACTTTTTTGTGAACACCCTCATGTGTACACACTGGGCAAAAGCGGGGACCTAGCGCATCTGCTAGCCAGCCAAACTACCCTCCAAGCCCAGGGCATTGCTTTGCATCATACCAACCGCGGGGGAGACATCACCTATCATGGGCCTGGCCAGCTTGTGGTCTACCCTATTCTGGACCTGGAAAACTTCTTTACTGATATACATCGTTACTTGAGGCTGCTTGAAGAAGCAGTGATGGCCACGCTACAGGATTTTGGGCTGGCTGCAGGAAGGATACAAGGACTTACAGGCGTATGGCTCGACCCTGAAGACCGTTCAAAGGCTAGTAAGCTTTGTGCTATAGGCGTCAGGACGAGCCGTTGGGTGACCATGCATGGCCTGGCGTTGAATGTCAATACAGATTTAAGCTACTTTAATCAGATCGTCCCTTGCGGCCTTCCAGACAAACCAGTCACTTCCATGGCTGCTGCGCTGGGTGCGCAACAATACCTCCCCGCCGTAGCACAAAGCCTAGAGCAGCACCTAGCACGGCTATTTGCCATGGAGTTAATGGTGCAGACAAACCCCTCACCAAAAAACAGAAGTGCTTGATGGCCTATTGCGTCATCTGATCACTCCAGCACCTAATAGCTCATCCAGCTTGCTGACAGGCTTAATGGCAATGGGAAAGGCCTGTGGTGCCAGCTCCTTTTGGTGGTGAGAAGCAATAAAAATTGTTTTAAAACCTAATTTAGCAGCCTCAGCAATACGCTGCTCCACACGACTTACTCCTCTGATTTCTCCGCCTAGCCCTACTTCAGCTGCAAAGCAGCAATGCTGCGGCACCACACGGTCTTGCAAAGCCGAGGCCACGGCAACGCATACGGCCAGATCAAGCGCAGGGTCTTCTACATTAAGCCCCCCTGCAATGTTCAGGAATACGTCCTGATTGGCCAACCGCAAGCCCACTCTTTTTTCCAATACAGCCAGCAGCATGTGCAAGCGCTTGGTGTCAAAGCCAGTAGTGCTGCGCTGTGCAGTACCATAAGTGGCTGGGCTGACCAGCGCTTGTATTTCAATAAGCAGCGAACGATTGCCCTCCAACGAGGTGCCAATAGCAATGCCGCTCAGCTCGTGCTCCCGCTGCGAGATAAGTAACTCAGAAGGATTCAAGACCTCGTGCAAGCCATCGTGTCGCATTTTGTAAATACCTAGCTCGGCAGTAGCCCCAAACCTATTTTTGATCGTCCGCACAATGCGATACGCCAAGTGTCGGTCTCCTTCAAACTGCAAGACCGTATCGACCATGTGCTCTAGCACCTTGGGCCCTGCCAGGTGGCCCTCTTTGGTAATGTGGCCAATGAGAAAGACCGGCATATGGGTGGCCTTGGCATAGCGGAGCAACGAGGCAGTACACTCCCGCACTTGGGCCACACTGCCTGCAGCAGATTCGATGGGGTGGGTGTGCAGCGTTTGGATAGAGTCAATGACCAGCAAGGAAGGCTTCAGCTGGTTAATTTGTTGAAAGACATGGGCCAAAGAAGTCTCATTGAGGATGTAGCAACGATCAGACTGATGGCGCATGCGTGCTGCCCGCATTTTGATTTGCGCTTCGCTTTCTTCGCCCGAGACATACAATACTTTCTCTAGCTGGAGCGAGAGGGCTATTTGGAGCAACAAAGTAGATTTGCCAATGCCAGGTTCGCCCCCAATGAGCACCAAAGAGCCTGGCACAATGCCGCCGCCCAGTACGCGGCTAAACTCCTGGTCGAGGCATGGAATACGGTTGTGGGCTTGCTCGCTGATGTCCTGGAGTAGCTTGGGGGAAGACAAAGGCACGACACTGTCTGGCCCACTGGTCTGCCAAGGCGTCAAGGAAGAGGCTTGGGGGGCCACTACTTCTTCCACAATGGTGTTCCATGCCTGGCAACTGTCGCACTTGCCTTGCCATTTGGGGTACTGCGTGCCGCAGCGCTGGCAGAAGAAAGTAGTGGGTGTCTTTTTCAAGGCGAAGAAGGGGCTATGAGTTCTTGTACAGTCTTGCTCACCAGGTCGGGTTCGTAGCCTTTTTGGAGCAAATGGCGTGTCAGCTTTTGTTGCGCCTGTCCGGGCACTTGGCCAGTCAGCTGTTGCTTCTTTTGCAGGGCTACATGACGCAGAGTCTGAAGATAGTTAGTGTTGGGCAGCGTAGCTAGTGCACGCTCAATGAGCGCTGAGGCAATTCCCTGCATAGCCAGCGCATGACGTATCTTTTGCTTGCCCCATTTTTTATCTAAAAACTTCCCTCGGACAAAAGCAGCGGCATAGCGCTCTTCGTCTAGATAGCGTTCAGCGTAGAGCTTCTGGACGATCTGCTCTACTACTGTCTCCTCCCCTACCCCCAGTGCTCGTAATTTGGCACGTACTTGTGCTTCAGTCCGGTCTTGGTAGCTACAGTAGTGGGCTATTTTTTGCAGCGCGTTTTGGTACGTTAGGTTATCCACAGCTATCCTTTGTCTTGCTCTCCCGCAGCCATCTCTTTTCTTTTACGATAGGTCATGAATTTTTGGCTCAAAGCAGTTACCAATAATAACAAAGAACCCCAGAGCGCTCCCTGGGCTAGGTAGTAATCTCCATATCGGGCATAGAAAGTAAGCACTGTGTTGGCCTGCAGCGTATGCCGCAGTGCTACTTCGTCTTCGTATTGGGTTGCTTGCAAGATATCGCCGCGTTGGTTGATAAAACCTGATATGCCTTGCAGCGCTGATCGAGCAATGCTTCTTCTGCATTCAATTGCCCTCAATCGGACATAGTGAAAGTGCTGCAAGTGTCCTGGCGTTTTGTTCCACCACCCATCAATGGTGATGGCACAGAGGAGAGAAGCTCCTTGCCGGATAAAACGAGCTACGTGATCGCCATAGACAGATTCATAGCATATAACAGGAGCTACGCCCAGCCCTTGTGCATTGAAAAATACGCTGGGGTGGTCTTGTGTGCCCATGGACCTCAAGCTAGTGCCATACCCAGCGGTCAGTGCAGCAGGGAGGTTGACACTATAGAGATAAGGAATTGTCTCCGCTCCTGGCACCAGCTTGGACTTATGGTAAGTGCCCAGGCTACCCTGATTGTCTACAAAAAGGGCCGTATTAAAGACATCGTAATACCCCCTTCGTTCACTGAAGCGTGCGGTTTTGGTGGCTTTTTTGTCTTCGTAGCTTACTGCAGAGTTAAGACCAGCGACTATGGATAGCTGAGGATAGGCCCTTCTGAACTCAACCAATCGATCAATGAGCACATAATCGCCCAGCCTTTGTTCGTCAAACAACAAATCAATGGCAGCTTCAGGCCAAACTAAGCACTGGGTTTGCGCAGTGAGCTGTGCTTCAGAAAGGGTGATGAAACGTTCTACCCGCTTTTCCATGGGCAGAATTTCTTGTGTACTCACAAACTCTCCTGTACGTGGATAAATGTTGGGCTGCATCACGACTGCTTCCACCTCTTCGCCTTGCTCCTTGTAGTGCACGTAGGTATAGTAGCTGTAGAGCATAGGCAATAATATCCACAGAGCAGCTATCCCTCTCCACCTTGGGCGCCATAGCACCTTTGTGCTCATCCAGCCCTGGTAAAGGAACAGATTGGCCACTATCACCCAAATGGTTCCTCCTAGTGCGCCTGTATATTCATACCATTGTACCCAGGCAGGCCAGCGTGCAAAGCCATTGCCCAAATTGAGCCACGGAAAAGACAGCTCCCACTGAAGATGAGCATACTCCATGCTGACCCAATAAGTGACCAGCGATAGGTAGCCCATGCCTCGGCCCAAGTGCTTGTTTGTAAAGTAGAATAATGCAAGCGGCAAGCTTATACACAAAGGATTGATCAAGAACATAAAGACTGCGCCAGCCAGCGCAGCGTCAGCCACCCACCAGGTAGTAGACAAATTCCACAAGAACAGCGTCAAGTAAGCATATTTGTAAAAGGTCCATCCAGGCTTTGAGTGCTCTTGCTCAGCAATATGTTGCTCCATCATGAGCAGCGGAATAAAAGCTACGAACAAGAGAGGAGCGCATAGATGAGGAGGCCAGGCTAACCAGAAGCACAAAGTACTGACCAGAGAAAGAAAAACTAGATAGAAGCGATGCTGTTGCAAATTACCTAGGCCAGCGATGACAGAATGCATGTGAATATAGAATTTTAGGGAGTAGTTTGCTTGAAAGGTACCACACGGATGCCCATGGCCAACAGACCAGGTAGCTTTTCCATCCGCATGAATTGCTCTAGCTGCAAGGTATATAAGCCTACATGGGAAAACTGATGCGCCTTTTTGAGTACAAACTGATGCGTTTTATGTTTTCCCCATCCACTGCCCAGAGGTTGTCCTGTCTTGGGATCAAAGAGTATGAAATTCTCTAACGCTGTGTCACAGGTCTGCTGCGCTTCATCTTCCAAGTAATAGGTGACATAAAGATTTTGATACGGATAATCTGGCGTAGACTTGACCCAAAGAACAATGTCATACGTCTGGGTAGTATCTTTTACCTGAAAAGAGAAATCGAGGACCGTTTCTGTCGGCCACTGACTGTTTTCTAGGTAGGTGGTCTTTTGGTAGAGGGGCCTTGGTGCGCATGCGCTCAGCAGCCAAAACCCTATCCAGCAGTATCTCCAGCTATTCGTTATCATAAATCATTTTTGTCACGCCCGCGGGGAGCCCCTCAGAGAAAATCTATGTCCACACTCAAAGGATACTTCATGAGATACTGAATGGCTTCTTGCACCGAGAGGTCTTCAAAGAGCACTCTGTACATGGCCTCAGTAATAGGGGCTCGCATTTGGTAGTGGTCAATGAGGCTACGGATAATCTGAACAGTATGCACGCCTTCGGCCGTTTCCTCCATATGCTGCATGAGCTGCGTGAGCGTGGCGCCTTGGGCAAGGCGATAGCCCAAGGTGTAGTTTCTACTCAAACTACTGGTGCACGTAGCCACTAGATCGCCTACCCCTGCGAGTCCAATAAAAGGCCGTATGCTGGTCCCCATGGCTCGGCCTATGTGCACCATCTCTACCATGCCTCGGCTGATCAAAAGGGCTTTGGCATTTTCTCCATAGCCCAACCCACTCAGGCAGCCTGCGCCAATGGCCATAATATTTTTCAAGACGCCGCATAACTCTACGCCTACCAGATCAGTACTGCTGTAGACCTGGAAATGAGGGCTACGCAAAAGCTGCTGGCCTTGGGCAATAACGGCTGCTGAAGGGCTCGCTACGACCGTGGCAGCAGGTTGGCCTTGCGCTAGCTCGTGGGCCAGGTTAGGTCCTGCCAAGCAGCCGATTTGGTCTACGGGACTCTCCTCACGAATCACTTCGCTCATGGTCTTGACCTCGTTCCTACTCAGTTTTGCCTGTATTCCTACCGCTACTTGAGAGGGCCAGCGTACATCTAAGCCTTTGGTGCCATGAATAAGCATATGATGGGGATGAAGATAAGGCGCTAGCTCTTGCATCATCGCCCTGAAGCTTGCAGAAGGCACTATGGGAAAAAGTACAGTGCAGCGCTCCGCTACTTCTTCCAGGTGGTGCGTAAGCGTAATATTGGGAGCTAGTGCGTAACCTGCAGCGGTGCGTGTTTGCTGTATCGTAGCCGCCGTTTCCTTGTCACGGGCATAGAGGAGCACAGCCGTGTTGTGCGATAGCAGATTGGCCACAGCAGTGCCAAAGCTGCCTGCACCTACAACGCCTACGAGCGTATCAGATGTGTTTTTCGAGGTCATAGCCCTGGAGTCTGTTGTGATAGTATAACAATGTACTTAAGTCTTGGGTAGTAATATCGCCTGCCTTGTTCTTAATCAAAGGCCGTTGCGTATGATACAGGCCTAAATTGTCTAGTCCGTGCTGAATCATGGCTGCAGGACTGCCTTCTTGAAGTATGTTCTCTACCTGTACTTGACCTGCTTGATGCAGTGCAAGGACGACCTCTCTCAGTCGTACAAACGCAGCTGCCAGCGCTGTATGAGGAATGACCAACTTTTCTGCAGGTAGCTGGAGCAGCGCCTCGAGTGGTAGCTTGGCATGTTGTTGTTGAATAAGTTCAAAAGCAATAAAAGCAATCAGGTGGCTAGTAAGGATGCAGCTGATCTTGTAGTAAGCCGCTACAATAGCCTGCCCCAGTGTCCTTGTGCGTTCTTCATGCAGTTTTTCAGGAGGTATGCCTGCTGCTTCTTGAAGAAAATGATGGTAAGTGTCTACATACGCCCCGCTATCATCATAGCTGTTCCCTGCTTCATCCACTGTGTTGCCCAACAAGTCCATGGCTTGTCCAATAGACACAGAGAAGCTAGAGTCTTTGGTAAGAAAATGATTGGCCCATTGAAACAGCTTGTATGAAGACAAATAGGCCTCTTTCATACGACTGGTCGGCAGTTTTTTTTGGGCAGCCAGGTGGCTTTTGATCAAGAGCGGCGCTTCTAACACGAAGTGGTAGTTAAACACTACAGGCACTACAAACAGCTTACGTGCGTCCCTCCCTTGAGTTTGGTAGTTGTGCTTCTGCGCTTCCAACGCTGTTCCCAGTAGTCCTAGCTTAAGTTGTTGCTCTAAGGCCCCTGACCTGGAGCGCGTTCCTCCTGGATAGAATATACTGTGGCAGCCTCGTTGAAGCGTCAGACGCGAATAGGTTTTCAGCGTAGTTAAGTAGAGTAAATTCTTTTTGCGGCGGTCTATCTTATAGACCCCTAGATTATCGAGGAAGTAAGCAAAAAACTTGCTGTTGAACAGGTTAAGACCAGCGCCATAAATAAAATGCGGCAGGCCTAGTTGATGGGTTACCCAACCTATGAGCATGGAGTCTAGGTGGCTAAAATGGGTAGGCACTATAATCACTGTACCTATTTGGGCCAATTGTCTTAACTGATCTATAGCGCCTGAGATATGTATTTTTTCTTGTAGTCTGCCCCGAAACTGCCATGGTCTATGCACGTTTTGCAGTTTGATGGGACTGAGCAACCGCGTCAAGGTGTAGTTGGCCACACGTTGCCCTAGTTGGTAATACGAAACCTGAAACTTGCCTGCTATCTCGTGGGCATAGCGCTTGACAATACTTTGCAAGATGGTAGACAGGACTGCTGGGCGCTGGTCGGCTAGTTCAGCAGTGACTTGCTCCCAGAAAGCTTTTTCATCAGGTGGGTCTACCTTCCAGGGTTTTTTTTTGATGCGGGCTAATTCCATAGCCGCCGTCTTGCTTAGCATCGCCTGCAAAACCTCTGTAGTAGGATGGTCGGCTAGTAAAGTTTGTATAGACGCATCAATCACTGTCTGTAAGAAGCGTTTACGCTGCCTATGGAGCTGTACCACTGGCCAGTTTCTAGCATTAGGAAGGATGGAGTCGTATTTTTGCTGGCGCTGCATGGCAGATGAAACTTGTCTTTGTGATCAGCTGGCTGCACAGGGAGAAGCTGCAAAGGACGAAAAAAAAGCCAAAGCAGCCAACAAGGAGACTGGCTGTGTGAAATTAAGAAGTAGGGGAATAAGGACTACTGCAAAGCGCATAAACGCTCTTCGTAATACTTTACATACAGGCGTTTTCAAGTCCATAATAATTTTAGCAGTCTCCCAGCATAAAATCAGCCCATTGCCTAATTATAGCTAACCCTTAAGAATACCTGTTTTAAGTGTCATTCAATGAAGCATACGTTTTTTTACAAGTCACATGGGCTCAATAGATGCTTTGCCTTCGGCGAGCTCCTTTTTTGAGCCGCCAAAAAAGCGGCCCCGCGAGGGCACACAACTACCTGAATCATTGGGTTATTTGGTCATTTGTTGATTGGACGATTGAGTGATTTGATCACTGATAATTATCGTGATGCTGACGCTTCTTAGCCCTAGGCGGGTTTTGCGCTAAGTATCTTTTTGCAAGGAATGGCAAGCTTGGGTCAAGGACCTTGCCAATGCTGTGCGCAGAAATATAGAACAATAGCCATATCTTATCTATAAAATAGGCCGTATAGCTATAAAAAGCAGTTTTATTTGAATTGTTAAGGGTTGACTAATTACTGATCCTAATTGGGGAGGGCATTATACTCACTCTTGTACCCAGCAAGGTGAATGGCACTTCCTCATACCTGAAAAGCGATCAGATGCTTGTTGACTTAGACTTTGGCTACTATATTGTGGCTACAAAAGGCAAATGATTCGTGTCGAAAAGCATCCGAAAAACATATCTACTTTAGTATCATGCGTTACTTAGAGAAAAAAGGGGAAAGAGTAAAATGGCTGGTTTCATTAATGGGCCTGGCCATATTGATGACTATTACCAACTGTGGTGGGAACTCCAAAAAAGGGGGTGGTAACTCTAACAGTGGAAAAGAATTAGCCTTGGAGATTGAGAATGGAAAACCCAAGCTGGTTAATAAAGGGAAGGAAGCCATAGACCTGGGGAAGTACTCCTTTACAGCCAAAGTGATAGAAGCCAAAGACCACGACGGCAACAATGTTCCTAATCTAAAAGCCAAGCTTATTAAGGGAGGATTGAGCGTTCCCATAGAAGGAACTATGACTGCATCAACTGTAGCTGGCGACAACTCTACCTTTAATCCAGGCCAAGCAATAGACTTCGGTATGCATCCAGACAGTTACGAAGGAGTAGCCACGGCTAGAATGGAATGCTGCTTATTAAAAGAAGGCACAGAAGTGAGCAAGCAGCAAGTGGAGTGGAGAAGTAAGTTTAAGATTACTCTTGCCATTACTGGTGGGGATGGGGGGAGTGATTTTGACTTTAGAGCTGATGTTGAAAATGTAAGCTCGGAGACAATATCTTCAGCGAGCATAAAACATACTTGGGAAATATATAATGAGGGCGGGGAGCGAAAACATAGACAAGATACGCCTTCTTCAAGTACCGATATTGCACCTCGTGGGGGTATAACTCATACACTTACAGTCAAACAAGAAAAGAATCTGAAAACAGACATGGGTATAACCAATAAGTTCTCTGTAGTCTTCATTATCAAAGATGCAACAGGACAAGTTATAAGTGTCAGTAAGAGACAAGAAGGGCAGCTGAGACCTTAAATGAAAAAAGCTGAATTGCAAGCGCAAGCACTCTCGCTTGCGCCTTTTTTATTACACGCCTGCCCTGACCAAGCCCTGCCAAGGCCTCTTCCATTTCGCTCCTCCCACTCTATCCTTTAACTTTGGCTACGCATTGCTCTAGCTAGCCTTCATGTACACCCTACTTCAACGCACTTTTCTTCTTGTCGTCCCTTTTTTGTGGAAAGATAGGGCCAGTCGCGTAGCTACTGCCATCACAGTGGGCATTGTGCTACTCAACACGCTGGCGTATGCGGCAGCGCCTTGGTTGTTGGGCTATCTGCTCAAACATTACCATGACTTACCTCTGAACACGGTACTGCTCGTCGTGGGCCTGCTCTTATGCGCTTGGTGTGCTTCCATTGTGCTGGACAGACCGCGTGAAATCATCTTTTTTCATATCGTCAACCAGGCGATTCGGGACATCCGCTTGCGCGTCATCATGCAGCTTCATCAAGTGCCGCTCAAAGCCTGGGAACACTACGGCGTCACAGAAATTGTGAGTGCTAACACGCGCGTGGGCATGAGCATTCGGCATTTCATGCGCATCACCTTTGTTACCATCTTGCCTGCGCTGCTCAAGATCGGGGCCTTTTCCGTGACCATGCTGCAAGTGCATCGTTGCACCTGGTATTTTCCGCCCTTGGTGCTCCTTACTTATGGCTATGTATACAGGGCCCTGCGCAGCTTTTTGCAGTCGCGCCGCCACTTGTGGGAAGCTACTGACCAGGTCAGAACAGCCATGAGCGATAGCCTGCGCAATACCAAATTCTCTCGGTTCCATTTGGAGGAAGAAGAGGCGCGCCTGAACCAGCTCTTTGATACCGAGGCCCAAGGATGGCTGCGCAACAATGCACAATTGCACACCATGCACTTGGTGCAGTCTGTCTTGTTCTTTGTCATTGCAGGCGGGCTGGTGGGGCACTTAGTGCTTTTGCTACGGGCTGGCCAGCTCACTGTGCCTGATTTTGTGGTCATCAAGGGTTACATCTTTGCAATACACAGCCAGATGTACCGGATCACCGACCATTTGCGGGGATTGTTCGGCAGTGTGATTGATCTCAAGAAGGTATTGGATATACTGGCTTTGCCTACGCACGCTGCTCCTGAAACGTCCCTGAGCGTCTCTTCAGCAAGGCTGACAGCCCAGCCACCAGTACTACAAGCCCGGCAGGTATCTTTTTCTTATGCTGGACACGATCCAACTCTCTTGCAAGACGTTTCCTTGGACATCCATCCAGGAGACAAGCTGGCGCTCATGGGCCCTTCAGGCGTAGGGAAAAGTACGCTTTGTCATGTACTGGCCGGCATTTACCAGCCTACCCAAGGGGAGGTACGGCTGTATGGCACGCCTATGCAGCAGCTCTCACTGGCTACCATTGGCCAGTATATCCATTTGGTAGACCAAGAAGCCCACATCGTGCAAGGCACCCTGGCGGATAATCTGATGATTTCGGCTTCATCTGCGCAGACAGCTCCTCTGGCTTATCTCAAAGACCGCCTGGACCAAACCACTGGTGAGGGAGGCAAAAAGTTGAGCAGTGGCGAAAAACAACGGATGCTGCTGGCGCGCAGCCTGAGCTATCAGCCCGAGGTGCTCATTCTGGATGAGACGCTGAGTGCCTTGGACGAAGACAGTGCGCAAGAATTATTGCAACTTGTGCTCCAAGCAGTGCCTACTGTGATTTTAGTGACCCACAGAGTGTCGCTGGTCCAGGGCTTTGAACGGATCTATCGGTTGCAGGCAGGGCGGCTGATTATTTAATTATTGGCTCATTTGTTTATTAGATCATTGAGTTATTGAGTGATTGGGTCATTGGGTGATTAAATCATTTGATCATTTAATTATTGGCTTATTGAGTGATTGAATTATTTAGTCATTTGTTATTTGAATTCAAGATGATCTGCTGATGGTAGATGTCAATTCCCCATTGATCACCGACAATAGATAACTAGAATCATGGCTTTCAAGCTCTCAGCGCCTTATGCCCCTACAGGTGATCAGCCCAAGGCGATTCAGCAGCTGGCTGAGGGCGTAGTGCGGGGTGAGGCTGCCCAAACGCTGCTGGGCGTTACGGGTTCAGGAAAAACCTTTACGGTTGCCAATGTCATCCAAAAGCTCAACCGGCCCACGCTGATCATTAGCCACAACAAAACGCTGGCTGCGCAATTGTATGGCGAGCTCAGGCAGTTCTTTCCAGAGAATGCGGTAGAGTATTTTGTGTCTTACTATGATTACTACCAGCCCGAAGCTTTCATTCCTGCCACTAACGTTTATATCGAAAAGGACTTAGCAATCAACCAAGAGCTAGAAAAGCTGCGCCTACGCGCTACCTCTGCGCTGCTCACTGGCAGGAGAGACGTCGTGGTGGTAGCCTCGGTGTCGTGCATCTACGGTATTGGTAATCCTGAAGAGTTTGGCAAAAATGTGGTTCACGTCAAAGTGGGTCAGCAGATCGCTCGTAATCAGTTGCTGCGCACGTTGGTAGATATTCTCTACAGCAGAAATGACCAGGCCTTTGAGCGGGGCAATTTTCGTGTGAAAGGAGATACGGTCGATGTCTTCCTGGCCTATGCAGACCATGCATATCGCTTTTTCTTTTGGGGCGATGAGATCGAGGCGATCCATAGCATTGATCCCACTACAGGCACGCAACTGGCTGAAGAACAAGAAGTGATCATCTTCCCAGCCAACCTTTTTGTGACTAGCAAAGACGTGCTGGCCCAGGCCATCCAAGAGATACAGGCTGACCTGGTGGCCCAGATCCAGTTTTTTGAGGCCCAACACTGCTTTGAAGAAGCCAAGCGCATCAAAGAAAGAACGGAGCTGGACTTGGAGATGCTGCGCGAGCTGGGCTATTGTTCAGGCGTAGAGAACTATTCGCGCTATTTTGATCGGCGCCAGCCAGGGGCACGGCCTTTCTGTTTGCTCGACTATTTTCCTAAGGACTATCTGCTGGTCATCGACGAAAGCCACGTGACCATGCCCCAGCTCCGGGCCATGTGGGGCGGCGACCGTTCTAGAAAGATGAATCTGGTGGACCATGCTTTTCGGTTGCCTGCAGCGCTGGACAACAGACCTTTGAGCTTTAATGAGTTTGAATCGCTGATCAACCAGGTGGTTTATGTCAGTGCTACGCCTGCAGAGTATGAGCTGCGGCAGTCAGACGGCGTAGTGGTGGAGCAAATCATCCGCCCCACAGGCTTGCTCGATCCTGAAATAGAGGTGAGGCCCAGCATCCACCAAATCGACGACCTGCTCGATGAGGTCCATCAGCGCATTCAATTGGAAGAGCGTGTCCTGATTACTACGCTGACCAAACGCATGGCAGAAGAGCTGACTAAGTACTTGGAGCGGGCTGGCGTCAAGTGCCGCTATATCCACTCTGATGTAAAAACCTTGGACCGTGTAGAGATTCTGCGCGAGCTGCGCCTCGGCGTGTTTGATGTGCTCGTAGGTGTGAACCTGCTCAGAGAAGGTCTGGACCTGCCTGAGGTGTCGCTCGTAGCCATTCTGGATGCGGACAAAGAAGGTTTTCTGCGCAATGTGCGCTCATTGGTGCAGACCATTGGGCGGGCCGCCAGGAATGAGCATGGCAAGGTCATTATGTATGCAGACACAATGACTGCCTCTATGGAGACGGCCATCAATGAGACCAACCGACGCAGGAGCCTCCAGATGGCGTATAACAAGGCGCATAACATTACGCCGCAGTCTGTGCACAAAACCAAAGAGCGCATCCTGGAGCAGACCAAGGTAGCAGACCAGAAAGGCCGCAAGCAGTATCATATAGAAGACGACGCGCATGCCCTGGCTGCAGACCCTATGATCAGCTATATGAGCCAAGATCAACTGAAAAAGCTGCTGCAAGAAACGCAACGCAGGATGGAGGCAGCTGCCCAGGCCTTGGATTTTACAGAAGCTGCTCGACTGCGGGATGAGCTAATGGCCTTAGAAAAGTCAGTGAAAGAGAAGGGACAGTGAATCATGGTGTGTCAGTCAACCCATCATGCCAGCTGGTATTTACTTCCTTGCTCTAAGTTGAGCAATTGCTTCTTGACGGACAAGCCTGCGGCATAACCGCCCAACTGGCCATTGCTTCGTAGCACACGATGGCAGGGCAATATGATCAACAAAGGATTGGCGCCCACGGCGGTGGCCACAGCTCTGACGGCGTGGGGAAACGAGGTTCGTTGGGCCAGGGCTTTGTAGCTTATGGGCTGTCCATAGGAGAGGGCACTCAGCTGCTGCCAAGTTTCTTTTTGCAAGGGGGTGCCCTCCAACGCATAGTCCACACTGAACTGGGTAAGCGTGCCGTTGAAATAGTGGGACAGCTGTTGCTTCAGCGATTGGAAGCATGCTACCTCATCATTCTGTTGCCAATGCGGCTCCATGGTAGGGAATCCTTTTTGCCCTACCACGTAAGTGCCCGTGAGGGTAGCTCCTTGCGCCACTAGTAGCATTTTGCCTATAGGCATATCGACATAAGTGTAGAATATAGGCTTGGCTGCCGTGTGATTTTTCATTTTTGTGCTAGGTCGTGTTGATTGTTATTCTCTATGCTGCTAAAGTTAATGTCCGTCCAGGGTATAGTTGCTCCTTCCCCATTTGTCATGCTGAACGCAGTGAAGCATCTCTGCGAGCTCCACACTATGCAACGTTCCTTTGCTAACGATCAGAAGGACAAGGGGGAAAAAGGGCAGTTAGCTCTCAGCTTTACCTGTAACGTGCCAATGAGCCTGGGCAAATGTAAACACTGCCTGCCCCAGCTTCCTACGCGACGCTGGCCTCACTTTGGGGATCCATTTGTGGAAATATCTCTTGATGCATACATTTGATCCATTAATGAAAAAATAGAATAGTAAGATGCAAAAAAGATATACCCACGCACTGCTGAGAAGCGCCCTAGCACTCTTGCTCCTAGCCACCAGCTGCGGACAAAAAGAAAATACGCCGCCCCCTGCCAAGGAAGAGAAAAAAGCGAAAATAACCCGAGCAGATACTCCCGGGACTTTGCCGGTGAGCGGAACGCTTGAATACAAAGAATTTGCGACTATTTCAACATGCTACTTACTAGCAGCGTGTGAAGGGCCTAGTCCGTTTTCGGAGGAGTATAATGACCATAACATCAGAGAAGATCGCTTCAGAAACTTCTTTCCTACTTTCTCCCAACCGCTCGAAGCCATTATAACATACATTAGAACAGGAGGTGGAGAAGAGCAAAAGCAAGATATTCAAAATCAATTTGATCTATTATTCAAAAGTCCCCTCAAAGAGGGGGTGGTTTTAGGGCCTTGGGGGACACTTGGCAACTCAGTACCCAGTTTTGGTACTATGCAACATAGGCCATACCTTTTTGCGCAGAGAGTACATAGTGTCGCACTTACATTTGAGGCTACACATGTCTCACAACCTTCTATGAAGACGCTCTTTGAAGAAAAAGCGCAAAAGGTAAGTGGTTCAGTTGTTAAAACCCAATTATCTGATCTACTTTTCTGTCAGTATCCACCTGCCAACTTTTTAACGCGAGTTTCGGATAATACTCATCCTGAAACAGACAAAACGATAACTATATCTCCCAGCATTACGCTCCCAGCAGCATGCAATGGTGAAAAAAAAGACATAGAATACAAGCTGGTCGGGGCCTGGATAGAGAAACGCTCTAAAAAAAAGAAGACAGTGTCTACAGGAACATCCGATGACCTAGAAGCCATTACCTACTTCCGATGGAACAATCAGTGGTACAAACTCACTAACAGCAATCTTACCCCACAAACGGTGCCAGAAGCAGAGATCAGTGAGACTGGAAACCCTACTGACTATGACTACATCACTCAATATCGCTACTTGTACACTATCAACGATAGTGCTTCGTAAGGCCTGTATGCTTTAGGGATATACTCAGTGGTTCAAGCAGTGCACAAATGATTTGTGCACTGCTTTTTTTATGGCTGCGTCTTGGGGGCTATCTCTGGCAGAAACAGTGTGATTATTCCAGTGGATAGTTTGCTGATCTTGCAGTTTTGCTAGCCTGTAAGGACACTTTTTTAAGTGTGGTCAGAATATTAGATGCATTTTGCAACCACCTTCTAACGTCCACAGTCCTGGGAAGCTTATTTCGCTTAACTTTGGTCCAATGAGGTCAACTGCGAGATATTGCGCTCTTTGCCCAATATTGGGATTGATGCTAGCGCTATGGCTAGGGGGGCACTCTCCTCTCTGGGCGGCTGTTCCAGCACGCAAGGCAAAAAGCGCAAAACAGCTGCAGCGTACCTCTCAAGCCCCTAAAGGCCAAAAGCCTGCTGCCACTGCCGAGAAAAAAGAAGCGCCTCCAGCGCCACCGCTCAAGAAGCCTAAGCCGCTAGCACCTGCCCAAGTGACGCACGAGGATCCATTACTGTCTTTAGACCCGCTCATTGTCAAACGACCCGTGGTGCTAGTCCCTTACGTGCCTTTGATCCAGACCATTGACATAGCCTTGGATTATGGCAACCTGGTGCGAGGCTTGTGGCCTCCCATGACGCACCGGTATGAAGGCAGTCTGAGTATATTGTGGCGCAAAAACGTGCAACTATCAGGCAGTGGAGGCTATAACAGCTTGGTTCCTTCCCCCACCAAAGACAAATCAGGGGAATACACTACTACAGGATTCTATTACTGCCTGGGCTTGGATTACTTTGTCAGGTATAACCTGCGCAACAATCTGTATGCAGGTTTGCGCTATTGTAGGAGTCACTTTACGCACCATGTACAGCCTAACAATCCCGCTGAGGATAGCATCAGCGAAGATTTCAAGGCCTCTTGGTGGGAAATGGTCATTGGCTCTGAACACCAGCTCTTTAGTAGCTGTAATTTTTATGCGGGCTTTGTCATTCGTCTCAAGGGATTGGGGCAATTTGAAGCGTTTGCGCCAGCAGCCAACTATGTGGTTCCCGGCTATGGCCTTAACGCCCAATCGATTGTACCTGACCTGAAGCTGTATATCAAATACAAAATCTCTTTTCTGGAAAAACAGATTCGTTTTGACTAGGCTAAGATCATTTGTTTATTGGCTCATTTGTTTATTAATTTATTGGCTTATTTGTCCATTTGTTTATTGGGCTATTTTGAGCATTTGCTTATTAAGGGGCTTAAAGCGTCTTTTGAGTCCTAACGGCAGTCTATTTTAAACGTCTAGCAGTGTGGCTGGGGTTATTTTGCAATGGTTGCGCCTTTTTCCTCCATCTAGTCCCTATTTCTTTCTAAAAATTAGGTTGATGGGCACGCCTTCTAAGTCAAAGTGGTTTCTCAGTTGATTTTCTAAGTAGCTTTTGTAAGGCGGCTTGATGTATTGCGGCAAGTTGCAGAAAAAAGCAAACGTAGGCGTATAAGTAGGTAGCTGGGTTACGTACTTGATCTTGATGTACTTGCCTTTAGTGGCTGGAGGCCCATACCGCTCAATAGCTGCTAGCATGACCTTGTTCAGCGTAGCTGTAGCTATTTTTTGCTTCCTGTTTTCATAAACGGCCAAGGTTTTTTCAATGGCCTGGTAGATGCGCTGCTTCTTCACAGTAGAGGTGAACAAGACAGGGATATAGTCTAGGGGAGCTAGCTTTTTCAAGAGCTCTTTTTTGTAAGTATCTGCTGTGTAGCTGTCTTTCTGAACCAAGTCCCACTTATTGACTAGGATCACTAGTCCTTTTCTGTAACGATGGGCCAAAGAGATCAAATTGACATCCTGCGCCTCCAAGCCCAACGTGGCGTCCAATAATACGAGGCAAACATCGGCGGCTTGCAGCGCCTTGAGCGCTCTTATCACCGAGTAGAACTCGATGTTGTCTTTGACTTTGGCTTTTTTTCGAATGCCTGCTGTGTCCGTCAACACGAAGTGTTTGCCATAGAGCTTGTAGTGTGTGTCAATGGCATCTCGCGTAGTGCCTGCCATGGGCGTCACAATGCTACGATCTTGGCCCAGTAGCACGTTGAGAAAAGAAGACTTGCCCACATTGGGCCTCCCCAAAATGGCTACTTTGGGAAGGTCTGCTGCTTGTGGAGGTTCTTCTTGTAGATGCTGGACCACGTCGTCGAGCAGCTCACCAGTGCCTGTGCCGCTGGCTGCTGCAATGGGATAGGGCCGGCCCATGCCTAGCGGGTAAAAGTCGTGCATCATGAGCGTGCTTTGCACGTTGTCGGCTTTGTTGGCTACTAACAGCACAGGCTTGTGCGCAGCCCGTAGCACACCTGCAAAGTCTTTGTCCAGCCCAGTAAGCCCCTCCTTGCAGTCTACAACAAATAGAATAACACTGGCCTCGTCAATGGCTATCTGGACTTGCTGGCGGATGGCACTCTCGAACAGGTCATCGCTGCTCCGTACATACCCCCCTGTGTCTATGACGGTAAAATGCTTGTTATTCCACACAGCGTACCCATAATGGCGGTCGCGTGTAATGCCACTCTCATTGTCCATAATGGCCTTGCGCTGCTCGACCAGTCGATTAAATAGTGTGGACTTGCCTACATTGGGCCTGCCTACAATTGCTACCACGTTTGCCATCATAATGCAAAGTTACAGCACAAGGATTAATTGAGTTATTACAGCCAAATTTTCTAAATTCACGGCCAGAGTATTTTTTGTGCTACTTACTGCAGTGTATGCCCAGTGCTGTTTAGGCTAACGATCCAATCATTTTTAAGAACACGCATTATGGCCTATTCGATAGAAGCAACCGACCAAATACGCTGGGACCAACTGCTGGAGCAGCAACAAGAAGAAGAGCTGGTTACCCAGTTGAATGAAGCTCCTGTTGTTGAGATAGCAGATTTCTTGGCCCAACAACCTCCTTATAAACTGCTGACAGTACTCACACGCCTCCCTGAAGAACTACAGGGGAATGTTTTTGCCTTTTTTGATGAAGAGCAGCAGCAGTCCCTCTATCAGCTACTGAGTAAGAAAAGTTTTGCGGACATCTTTTCGCAAATTCCTTCCCATCAGCGGGCTGAATTTTACCAGCACCTGAGCGACCGAGAGCAAGTGAGACTTTTACCCTACCTATCCAAAAAAGTCAGAGAAGACGTCATCACTTTAAGTACCTACCCTCCTGAGACTGCAGGCGGTATCATGAGCACTGATTTTGCCACTGTGATGGGAGACATGACGGTGGGGCAAGCCATTCAGAAGCTCAGAGAAGACTCGCCTTCTAAGAAAATGATCTACTACATCTATGTAATAGATGAAGACATGCAGATGATTGGGTTTGTTTCTTTAAAAGACTTGATCATGGCTGCGCCTGACGAACGAGTGGCTAGTGTGCTGCGCGAAAGCTTTGTGTATGCCGAAGTCACTGACGACCGAGAGTCGGTGGTACAAAAAATAGAGAAATACGACTTGGTGGCCCTACCTATTCTCAATGAAGAGCAGCAGCTGGTAGGCATTGTGCGCTATGACGATGCCATGGACGTTATCAGGGTAGAAGAAACGGAGAACATGGAAAAATTCATGGGCATTGTTTCTAATGAAGAGACCTCCGATTACTTGAGGGCATCTAGCTTTCAGCATTTTAAAAAACGGGTGACCTGGATTGTAGGCTTGTTTATTACTAGCTTCTTGTCTGAGGTGATCATTCACCAACATGAGGCACTGTTGGCTCAACTCACCGTTTTGGCCCTCTATTTGCCTATGATTGCAGGGGCTGGAGGGAATGCAGGCAGCCAGGCAGCCACTGTAGTCATTAGGGCAGTATCTTTAGGGCAAGTTACGCTGCGAGATTGGCTACGGATTATCCTTAAGGAAACCCAGGTAGCGCTGTTGCTGGCTTTTTGTTTGTTCTTTCTGGCCTTTCTCAAAGTAGTTATCCTCTCTGGGAATGCTACACTGGCTGACCATAGCATCTACCATTTGGCTTTTGCCATTGCTCTGGCACTCAGCTTGCAGGTTATTACCTCTACTGTGGTGGGCGCGGCCTTGCCGCTTGTTGCTAAATATTTTAATGGAGACCCGGCAGTAGCCGCTAGTCCTGCGATTACTACGCTAGTGGACATTACAGGCATGGCCATCTATTTTACCATTGCCATTGCCCTGCTGCTTTGAGTACACCAGTTAATAGCTGTCTTATACAACGCATGGCTGCAGCGTTGACGCGAGAAGCTGCTACTACAAGTGTAGAGGTTGTTGAAAAATGCCTCTAATATTCTCTTGACACTGAAAAATGGGTCTTGTAAAGCCTATAAGCAGTTTTTAAAGCGCAAAATCACTTAGTAAACAACCTAATAGTACAATTTTTCAGGCTAGTATGTTTCGTTCGTACAGAGCTCGAATAATACCGTCCCGAAGACTTACATCAGGGACTATAATCTTCTTCACCCCTCCCCATCCCAAGGCTGTATCATAGATTTGGGCAGCAGGCACGATGAGTTCAGCACGGTCAGGATTGAGCTCTAGCTTGTTGATTCGCTCTTTGAGTGTGTAAGAGGCCAGATAGCTTTTCGTAGCTTTTAATTGCTTAAGCGCAAGAGGCTTTTTTGTCCCTCTTCTGGCTAGCTGGGCCAGCTTACGTATGTTGCCCCCTGTTGCAATGCCAATGGGAGTGTTGCCTAGGTGCTGCCTTTGTGCATGAATCCATACCTTCATTTCTTCCCAAGTCAGCGGGGTATCCCTCTGTATCAATAGTTTGATGGCACCCAGGTTGAAAGAGCGAGTAGCGATCTTTCTTGAACCTTTGTAAAAACTCACTTCTGTGCTTCCTCCTCCCACATCTACATGCAAATAGTAATGATCATCTAACAAATAGCGAATGGCTTTGTGGATCAATGCGGCTTCTTGCTCACCGCTAATGATGTTAACTGATAATCCTATTGCCTCTTTGATTCGCTTTGTAATTACTAGCTGGTTTTGGGCTTCTCTTAAAGCAGAAGTAGCGCAGATCATGTAGTCATCTACATCATAAAGATTGATAAGTAGCTTGAAGGCATGTAGTAGTTGGATCAGCTTTTTTTCTCCCTCAGTACTAATGCACTGCGTTCTAAAGATATCATGCCCAAGTTGCAAAGGAAAACGTAGGTACTCTATGCGTTTAAATCTTGTTGCTCCATTGGGATGCAGTACACTGCTTACCTGAAGCCGAGCAGCGTTGGAGCCGATATCAATAGCAGCTAGCTTCAAAGTAGGAGGTGGTGATGCAATAGTTCATACTGTAACATACCAATGGGGGCAGGCTAGACGTTGGGAGCGCCTTCAGCTTCGGCCTCAAGCGAGGTAGGTATATTAGGGTCTCCTCGTAGATCTTCATTGTTGTTACCATGGTGCTGAACATCGCTTGTGGTAGGTTGGCTTTTTATCAAAACTTCCTCAGCTAGGTGACGGAGCTTTTGCAGCAGCGCATCTCGATAAGCTTCTCTTTCTTGCACTTCTTCTTTAATCCTTGCCAAGGAGCGCTCCATCTGTCCCTCGACCTCTATTTGTCTTCTTTGACTATCCTCTTCAATCGCTTTTGCCTTTGCTTGCGCTTCATGGATCACCTTCTCGGCATTCATCTCTGTCTCTCTCATCTTCAATCCTACTTCTCTCTTAGCGTGTTCAATGATATTGTGCGCAGTAGTTTCTGCGTCCTTCATGGTTTTAAGCAGTGCGTTCTCTACTCCTTGAAGCCTTTTTATTTCTTTTCCGCTCTTCTCCAGTGCACCCTCAGCGTCACTGAGCTGTGTCAACAGTTTCTCCCATGCATAGGCAAGGGCATTTAGAAAGGCATTGACTTCATCTGTGTTGTAGCCTTTAAAGCTTTTTTCAAAACTTTTCTGTCTAATTTCTATCGGCGTTATTTGCTGCATGCTGTGGTAATGTCTTTCTTCTTTCCCTAAAGTTCATCACGATAATTCGATAAAAAAAATATCAGTGATCATTTAAATGTTCAAGATAATCTTGTGTTTTGAGCATATATTTTTGACCAGAGCAGCAGGAATCGTTAGTATTTCCTTGTATCCACTACCTTGCCTATACAATAGTGTCATATGCCACTTTGTAAATTTTTTCATATAAGCACAAATAGTGCGCTCCTCTTGTGGCACATCAAGGAGCCAGAAGAGAAGCTGATGAAAGACAGTGCGCTGACCCGTTGCACACAAGTAGCCTACAAGGAACGTACCCATCCTGACAAGAGAAAAGAATGGTTGGCAGCTAGGCTCGCTCTAAAGGAACTGCTTGCCAAGCTAGGGCACAAATATACACCGCTACAAAAAGATGCTTGGGGTCGGCCTTATTTGGTGGACAGTGATCTACACTTAAGCATAGCGCACGGAAGTTCTTATGCCTTAGTGGCTGTCAGCGAACAGCATCCCATAGGGGTAGACATTCAATGGCCTTGCCAGAAGCTCCTGAGCGTGAGAGAGAAGTTCTTGAATGACCATGAAAGCCAAGACATTGACAATGACCTAGATAAACTTTGCATCTACTGGTGTGCTAAGGAAGCCATCTATAAGGCGCAGGGAGGACGACGCTTGTCGCTGAAGGATGGTATATGCATCAAAGCGTTCACAAAAAAGGAGCAAGGAATGGTGTGGGGAGCAGTAGGGCCTCAGCTTTTTATAGTGCACTACAGTTTTTACAACGGTCATGTGCTGACTTGGGGCCAAGCATCGGGCTGCAGAGGCGATCACGTTTAAAGCATGTTTGGGGCTATCTTGAAATAGTCTCGGCACTATTGGGGAAGTACAATAGTGGCGCGTTTGCCTGAATAAGCAGTTACTCCGAGGGTGGTTGATTGAGATGGCCTACTTGTAAGTGCTTATAAATAATTATGAACACGACCCAGTTAATAGAAAATGCCGTTTAATTTTGCTATGTCTCTTGACAAACTTAACCCTAAACTAAATTTTGACTATGAGTGAGATTCAAGAACAGCTAGAAAGGGCTGCGCACACCATGGAAAAGGCCTACGCACATACGCAAGCAGAGTTGGCCAAGATTCGTGCGGGAAGGGCTCTCCCCAGCATGTTAGATGGCCTTTTAGTAGCCTATTATGGCCAGGCAACGCCCATCAACCAAGTGGCTTCTGTAAGCACTCCTGACGCCAGAACGCTGGCGATCAAGCCTTGGGAAAAAGGCCTGATCGCTGAAATAGAAAAAGCAATTTTAAATAGTCAGATGGGCCTCACCCCCCAGAATGACGGGGAGCTCATTCGTATCAATATCCCACCGCTGACAGAAGAGCGCAGAAAATTGCTCGTTAAACAAGTCAAAGGAGAAGTTGAAAAGGGAAGAGTAGCCATACGTAACATTAGAAAAGAGGTTAAGGAGGCACTGAAACAACTGCAAAAAGCGGGTAGCTCAGAAGACGGGATAAAAAGAGCTGAAGAGCAAGCCCAAAAACTGACAGATACCTCTATCAACCAGTTAGATGCGCTACTGGCTCGCAAAGAAGCAGAGGTGATGGAGGTATAACACTAAAAACTCTTGAACTAATAAAAAACCACCATGAGCGCCCGCACGTCTCATCATTATCACTGTATTCATTTTGGTAGGCCCCAATTCGCTAAGTACTGGGTTGCGTTCTTGTTTCTCATCCAGTTCAGTGCCTTTGGGAACGCCGAAACACCCAGGAAAATTATCATCCTCTCTCAAACAGAGAGTGGGTCTAATGCTTACTTAAAGAAAGCTTACGAAGCCCAGGGGCACGAAGTGGTGATCGGCTTGCTAGATCGTTCTACTCAAGTAGACGAAAAGAGCGGTAGCATCGTTATCCGCGACAACCGCTATGCTCTTAGCGACTTTGATCTGGCTTACTTCAGGACCTGGGGCAATGCAAACGCCAGGAATACAGCGCATACTTGGCAAGCTGTATTTGAGCAGCTGGGCATTCCTTGCATAGACCCTTTGCAGGCAAAGCTATACAACAATAATAAGCACACCATGATGCGGTTGTTTCAGGAAAACGACGTGCCCATGCCCAAGACCTTGGTGGTCGATGTAGGCACTTCGATCGAAGCATGCATAGAAATGATTCAGGCACATTTTAAGGACATGGTGGTCATCAAAGGAGAAGGAAGCGGTGGCAAGAACGTTCGCTTTGTCCGCATTGAAGAGGAAAGGCGGCTCTGTGAAGTACTACGCACCCATCACACAACCCAGGGTGCCGTAGGTCCTACACCGCTGGTGCTGCAGCAGTACGTTGACAGCAAGAATACAGCAGGATTCTCCTTTCATTACCGCATATTGGTGGTAGGGGAGGAGGTGGTGGCAGTCAGGCGCCACACAGCCAGCAACACAACAACGTATGCTTCCAATGTAGCACTAGGCGGCAAGAAAGAGACGATAGCAGCGGGTGAAGCATTGTCTGCAGACCATCAAGCAGCCATCAAAAAGGCTTGTAGGCTGCTAGGAACAGACATTGCAGGAGTGGATGCAACGGTGCTCAATGGCCAGCTTTACATTTTTGAGGTGAACGACAGCCCTGGCCTCACGCCACCTACCGCCTCGACAGCCCCTCTGGACTATATAGAAAAGATGGTTACTTATTCTATTCAGCATTTGGCTAGGAAACGCTGAAAATTTTTTGACACGATATGAACTTCTTATCACAAGTATCAAAAGGCATGTTGTATATGCAATAATATTTTTTGTCGTTTGTTACTACATATCGCGAAAATAGTAGCTATGAAAAATCAAACACACTGCATTAAACACGACGCTCAAGCTACTAAGACTAAGCGTTGTAGAAATTGGGTATGGCTCTTTCTAATTATCCAGTTTGGTGCCTTAGGTAAAGCCGAAGCGTCTAGAAAAGTTATTATTCTTGCTCAAGCAGAGGCTAAGTGCAATGCTCATCTAAAGGAAGCGTACGAACGACAAGGCTACGAAGCCACTATTGCTCTTTTAGACTCTTCAACCCAAATAGACAAGGAGACAGGGCAAGTTCGTATACAAAAAACTACTTATGCTCTCCGATATTTCGATCTAGCTTACTTCAGAACATGGGGTGAAGAACACGCAAGAAGCTTAGCCCATAAATGGCAGCCCATATTTGAGCACTGCGGTGTTCCCTGTATGGACCCGTTGCAAGCAAAGCTGTATACGCACAACAAGCATACCATGATGCGACTGTTTCAAGAAAACAACGTCCCTATGCCTAAGACCCTGATTGTCCGTGTAGGCACTCCGATAGATGATTGTATCAAAATCATCAGAGAACACTTTGCTAACAAGGTTGTTATTAAGGGAGAAGGTAGTGGTGGTAAAAGCCTAAGCTTTATCAATGTCAAAGACGAGGACCAACTGCGTAAAACAATATTAGAGCATTACACTAATAATGCCCGTATCGATCCCAAACCGCTTGTACTACAGCAATACGTGAACAGCAAAGACTCAGACGGGTTCTCCTATCACTATAGAATATTAACGGTGGGAGATGAAATTGTTGTAACCATGCGCTTTACAGCCACTAGTAGAGATATATATACTTCTAATATGTCTCTAGGCGCTAGAGCTGAGATGGTAGATACAGACAGGGTATTCTCTGTAACGCAACAAGCAGAGATAAAAAGAGCCTGTAAACTTACAGGAACCAATATAGCAGGCGTCGATGCTACTGTGGTCGATGGCATGTTATACATTTTTGAGGTAAACAACAGTCCAGGACTTAATTTGCCGTACTTGTTAACAGGATCAAGGGCTTACATTGATAAAGTTGCTACTTACTCTGTTGAACACTTCGCAAGAAAGGAGTAATACTTTCTATATCGGTTAAACTATTACAAAATAACACCTTTAGTGAGAACCTGGTCGCTGATCCTGCTCCTACACCTCGCCTGCTACTTGCCTGGTCATGCCCAAAGCCTATGGCCAACATCGGCTGATTCCTTGGCCCAGGGCCTTTTGCTCTTTCAAAAAGAAAAGTACGAAAGTGCACAGCATCACTTGGAAGCGTACATCCGAATGCATGGCCATGCACTTGATGTCATAGAGGCACGCTACTATGCTGCCCTGTGTGCCATTAAGCTCGATAGGCCTGATGGCGAGGCGCGCTTCCATCAGTTCATACAGGCGCATCCCCAGCATCCTAAAGCAGTGCTGGCCTACTACCAACTGGGCACCCTTTACTTCACCCAGCAAGACTTTGCCAAGAGTATCAACTATTACTTGCAAGTAGACCCAAGCACCCTAGACGAGGCGACGCAGCAGGAGCTACAGTACCGCCTGGCTTACGCTTATTTGAGTGAAAAAGACTTTGAGCAGGCAGGGGTATATTTCAATGCTATCAAGGAGCGAGAGCATGCGTATTGCTACGCAGCCCGCTACTATGCAGGCTACATTGCGTTTAAACAAGAGGATTATACCACTGCCTTAGAGGACCTAATGCAGGCAAGTGAAAGCCCCGCTTATCAGCCCATCGTGCCTTACCTAGTGCTGCAGGTCTATTACAAACAAAAACGCTTTCAGGAACTGCTTACCTACATCCAGGAGGTGAGGGGTACGGAAGTAGCGTTGAAAAACGAAGATGAGATAGCGCTCCTGACGGCTGAAGCTTGTTTCTTTACAGAGGACTATGCAGCAGCGGTGCAGCATTACGAAGAACACATGGCCCTCAAGGACTTTGTAGTTCCCCCTGAGGTGCTTTACAGGACGGCGTATGCGCTTTACAGAACGGACGAAGCATACAAAGCACTGCAACACTTCAAAGCATTGGCCTTGCAAGAAGATGCCCTAGGCCAGTCAGCCAGTTACTATGCAGGCCTGCTTTACCTAAAAGCCAACCAAAAGACATTGGCGCTGACAGCCTTGGACAGAGCGCGACAAGCTAATTTTTCCTCAAAAATCAAAGAAGAAGCTACTTTTCAGTATGCCAAGGTAAGCTATGAGTTAGGCCATTTTGCCCATGCGATTGCAGCCCTACAGCAGTTAAAAAAAGCCTACACAACAAGCCCCCACCTGCCCGAAGCAGATGTTTTACTAAGCGAAGCCTATCTCCGTACCAATGATTATGCCTTGGCCATTGCCCATCTAGAGGGGTTGGCTGATCGTTCGCAGCGCATGCACAAAGTGTATCAGAAGGTCACCTTTTACAAAGGCAGCGAATACTTTAACCAGACAGCATATGAGCCAGCCATCAGCTTGTTTCGAAAATCGCTGCAACATCCTTTGGAGGCAGACTTGGTCCTACAAGCCCAGCTTTGGTTGGGAGAGAGTCTATCAGCGCAGCAGCAGTATGAGCCAGCCATGGCAGCATATCAGGAAGTGCTGCGCCATGCAGCACCAACTGATGAAAGATACCGACAGGCGCTCTACGGCTTGGGTTATGCCTACTTTAATGTAGCTAATTATGCACAGGCATTGCCGCAATTTGTGCAGTATACTAGCCTAAAACAGGGGCCAATGCCTTCTTCGTGGCGCCAAGATGCACTACTTCGGCTGGCGGACTGCTACTACGCTACGAAGGAATATCAGCAGGCCTTACGTACCTACCAACAGGCCTCACAGCACCATCCTGCGCACGTGCTTTACCAGCAAGGCATGATTTACGACGCGCTCGGAGACAGCCCTGCTGCCCAGGCCAGCTTTCAGAAGGTCCTTGAGCATCACGCCACTACCGGCTATTACGAAAAGGCTTTGTTCGAGCATGCCCACATTGATTTTGTCCAGCATCGTTATGCTAAAGCGATCCAGGGCTTCACGCGGCTCATAGAACAAAAGCCACACAGTGGTTTGATCCCAGATGCACTGCTTAACCGCGCCATTGCTTATGTCAACCAGAAACAATACTCACAGGCTGCCCAAGACTATGCGCAGTTGCTAGAAGCTTATCCACACCATCTTCATGCGCAGAGTGCCCTTTTGGCCCTGCCAGAAGTGGGAGCACAAGCAGGAACGCCTGAAAAATTTCAGCAATACTTAGCCAGCTATCAGGCAGCCCATCCCGACGCTGATCAGCTGGTACAAGTAGCGTTTGACACTGCCAAAGCCGCGTTTTATGACCAACGTTATGGTCCTGCCATAGCACAGTTGGAGGCCTTTATCACAAGCTATCCCAAAAGTGAACACATAGCAGAAGCACGCTTTTTGTTGGCAGAGGCCTATTACCGACAAGGAGAGGTACCTGACGCACAAGCACAGTATCAGGCAGCACTCAAGGATCCCAATACGCCTTTTTACAACAAAATGCTGCTGCGCATGGGTGCACTGGCTTACAGCCAAAAAGACTTTGCCCAAGCCCTTCGATACTACCAGCAACTGCAAGACAGGGCCAAGAGCAAAAAAGAAAGCTACTATGCCTTGGAAGGCATCATGAAAGCCAACCATGCGTTGCAGCGCTACGAGGCAGTGCAGCAGTATGCCTCACTGATCATTGAACAAGGGAATCTTGCTGCCCATGCTACCCGCGAGGCCACGCTCTTCCTAGGAAAAGCAGCCCTGCAGCAGCGGAAATTCGAGGAAGCACAAGCGCACTTTACGCAGGTGGTGCAAGGCAATACGCAGGATAACTATGCGGCAGAAGCGCAGTACTTATTGGCCCTATTGCATTACGAAACAGGTGCCTATCAGCAGTCGCTGGAAGCACTGTTTGAGCTCAACAAGCAGTTCTCCACTTACGAGGCATGGACCAACCAGGGTTTCCTGTTGATCGCGGACAACTACATAGCGCTGCAAGAAGACTTTCAAGCCAAGGCAACGCTCCAGTCCATCATCGACCATGCAGGCGACGAAGCCATGGTGGCTCGCGCGCAGCAAAAGCTAACCACACTGATGCAAAAGGCTGACCACTCATCTCTGCCAGCGGAAGCTGAGCAAGACACTTTCCAGGAGAACAATGAGTTTAAGGCCCTGGAAGATTAGGTAGCTTTTTAACGTTCTAAGCATCTTTTATGAGTCATTACTTTCTTCACGTAAAAAAGACTTGTTTGAAGCTACACGCCATCATGAAACAAATTTTTCTGCTAGGAGTAGGGCTAAGCCTCTGTTATAGTGCGCTAGGGCAATCCTATTCCTCCTCTCCTACCCTCCAAGACACAAAGTTCATTATTCAAAAAGAGCGGAAGCATCTCCTCCCCGAGGCTTCTCGACTCTTTGAAAGTGCTCCCACTGCGCCTCGAGCCACAGAGCCAGAAGAGCCTTTGAAGTATCACTTGCCTGTCATTCCCCCTACGCTAGACTTGCTTCCACGAAAGACCTTGGTTTTGCGGGCGAAACAAGATGTGCTCTCCCAACTCTATGGCAACTATGCGCAAGGAGGCTATGGTAACTTCTACACGCCCTATCTAGTCGGCTACTTTGCTAACAAGCGCCATTCCCAGCATGCCTATGGCCTCCACCTCAGGCATCTATCTTCAGGGCAAGAAGGCCATGCAGAAGAAGCGCACAACCTGGTCCAGCTGCACGGCAAAAAATACCTGGAAACCTGGTGGCTGGGAGGAGACGTGTTTTACAGCAGAGATAGCTATCCACTATACCATGCTGACCACAGCACAACAGTAGCGGCCTCAACCTGGCAACAGATAGGGCTACGCAGCACTTTGGCCAATTACACACAAGGGGCTTTCAACTATCAAGTCGACATGGCCTTTCATCATCTTAGAGAGGCACGCCAAGCACGTGAAAACCAGTGGGGACTCAATGGGGAGGGGGACTATGCCCTGGATGATACCTTCACGCTGAAGGCTACTACTGACTTGTATCTCACTCAATACAGCGATACTGCAACCGTCTGCCGCCACTTATGGCGCGTGCAACCCTTGCTGACTTTTCCCTGGAAGGACTTTGACGTGCAAGGAGGGGTGAATATGGTCTATCAAAATGATCAGGACAAGGTAGTGAGCGCCTTCAATGTCTATCCTGTGGCAGAAGTGGCTTATACCTTACATAAATGGCTGCGCCCTTATGGAGGTATTCGTGGTGACTTACAACGCAACTCTTTGCAAAGCTTTGTGCACGAAAATCCTTGGATAGCCTCTGACATCATTTTGCGCAATACCAACCAGCGCTTTGTGCTGTGTGGAGGCATTAGAGGCGATGTGGGGGAGCAAGTGAGCTTTCACACGGGAGTAACTGGAGGCAAGTACCAAAATCTTCCTTGTTGGGTCAATAGCAGCCAAGCCTCTGGTCAATTCGAGGTGGAGTACGATCCAGCAGCTACGTTGATCAATGCATTTGGTGAGCTTACACACACCCATCCAGATGACACCTGGACCACGCGACTAAGGGGGGATTATTTTCATTACACCTTGGAAAAACTCCCTAAGCCCTGGCACCGCCCTCGCTACCAGCTAGACCTTGTCAGCACCTACCGTTTGTACGACAAAGTACTCCTTAACGGAGGGCTGCATTGGCTAGGCGGATTGGAGGCCCTGGATATACCTTCAGGAACAGCTGTGGCACTCAAGGATGTAGTAGAGATGAGTCTCGGCATTGACTACTGGTGGAGTTCCCGCTTTTCAATCTTTTTGCATTGCGAGAATCTTTTGGCTTGCCGCAATGAACGTTACTTGCATTACCCTGCGCGAGGATTTCATGGGGTGCTGGGGCTGACCTATGCTTGGTAGCGTGTAGAGAAGGCCTTTGACTGAATCAGTTCTTGGTCTTTGTTCAGGTATTTCGAGTATTGAACTATTCTGGAGTGCGTTGCTCACCAGGTGGATAACTGACTCAAGATCAGTGCTGAAAACTCCTTTATGATATTTTCTAGGAAAGTTTCCTGCTTATTTTTTATCTCTCTCTACCTTCTCTTTATATTAGCTTTTTAGCTACATTATTGTATAATAGATACATTTATTATACAATAATAATACAAAACATTGTGTATCTATCACCATCTGATAGGTTGGCAAGAGCGAACAATAAAACAGAAAAGCACCATGAGACAAACAGCAGAAACAAATAGTTGGATTGTCATGGGGATTATGGCGATCGTGATCCAGGGTTGCTCAGCGCAGCTCAAGCAACATTTGAACGTAACAGAACAAGAAGAAGAGCCTGTAGAAAAATCTGAACAGATAGTGCCTGGAGACGGCAAAGGACCTGAATGGCTTATTGCTGATGCACAAGCCAAGCAATTGATCAATGCTATTCCGCCTGGAGAAGTTTTAGCAGTAGTGGTTCGGCCTGGGTTCTTTGCCCAAAAAGGGCTTGCATTTCCTGCTGTTTTTCATGAGAGCAATAGGCAACAATTCATGTTTGCTCTACAGGAGGCCATGCAAGATGCTGCACAATATTTGCAAGATTACTACCGTAACCATCCTGGCGGGAGCGGCATGCAGCTGGTGCCCATAACTGATACAGCCGATTTTGGAGAAATAGCTTGTAAAACTTCGCCAGGTGCAGGTGGGAGGAAAGCTGAGGTGAGGGGAAGATTAATGAGTCTGGACGAGTTCTTTGGCCTTACAGACTCACCTTATCCATGGAGTCGCATTTGTTGTAAATCATGGATGCAGGATGCAGTACGTTGCATACCTAGACAAGATGATCTCTGGTCCTGTGGCGTTAATTCTGCGGGTAAGGCCATTCATCTGTTTGGTGAGAATATGAGTGAGGATAGATATAGAGATTCTTTCCTCGCGAATGCGCCAACAGTTCTCAACTGCATAGAAAGGGGATGTAATATGACAGCTACAGCTATTAATGTATCTCCATGGGGGTATCTATTCCCTTTTGCTGCTTCAGCTATTTCTAGAGAAGTGCGAGCAGTTGGGACAGCAGTGCGGGTAAGTGCTTATGCTACCTTTTCCTCCGATTCAGGCATTACACCTGCTGATTTGGCTGCGCATACGACTCACTATTTACCAGGTAGCAAACGTGCACGTCATTGTTCTTACGATTCCTTTTGGGACTGTGCTAAGGTGGTCAGAGATGACATACGGCGCGGAGACCCTGTAATTGTGCTTTGGATATTTTCTTGGAAAGACGCACATTACGTCAATGTAGTAGGGGTGTCTGTAGACAGTAGTGATCTCCCAGAAGAGTTCGTCATCATGGACACGAATCATAGTCGTGGAACAGATGGCTATGAGAACTGTCTCAAGAGATACAGCTGGAGAGACATGCGCCATTTGATGGAAAGAGAATACGTAAGTTGGGCTACCATTTTAGGTAGTACAGACGACTATCATATTATTCGTTTTTATCGTTAGGTTTAAATGTATGAGAAGAAAGTCACTTACAATCGCATTATGTATTCTAAGTACAAGCTGGCATTTGTATGGGTGCTCTACTATGGATACCTACGAAGCAACTATTACCGTCAATGGTAAGCCCAAGACGTTCTATTTTACACACCTAAGGCATGTTCATGAAGATCACACAAAACATCTCAGAGAGGTTCTAAAAAAATTAGAGAGTGGAGAGTCTGTAGCCGTTGATGAGCCGAGTGAATATGGTTCTGTACCACTTTCTAGTGCTATAGACTATGCCATTCATAGTGGCAGCGATCCTGATTCTGACTTAGATATAGCTCGCTATTTGTTGGAGCATGGAGCAGACGTAAATGTAGGTGAGTCTTACACGCCCGCCCACGTCTTGTGCAGTCTCAATATTGCGCATAAACCTGAGCGAGGGATCGCAGGTCTGACGCTTTTACTATCCTATGGAGCAAAACTTAATATCAAAAGTAAAGGTAGAGAAACAGCCCTGGACCTATTAGAAGAAGGGGCTCCTTGGATCGATGAGAAGATGCGTGAGCCCTACTCGAATCAGGGGAAAACATATCCACCTGCCTGGAAGCAGCAAATATCTCCAGCAATGCAGGAGGCCCATAAGAAGGTTTATCTAACTAAGATAGCAAAAGCTTTACTCAAAACTACGAAACACAAGCCTTTAGACACATCTTTTGTGGACTATGCGGGAAAGGCTGGTGTAGAGGCTAGTTACATACAAAGGCTAGGAAGTAGAACGTAATTGAGGATTTTACTTTAGAAGATGGATACAAAAAACTATAGACTAATATTACTAACACGTAGCGAGAAATCTACTCTATCAGCCTATCACTACTGCAGTTCGATCTCTTCGCCGAATCTATTGACGAACTTGAACTCAGCCAGCCCCATGGAGGAGTCTTCGAAAAGCCGAACCCACCTTCTGTATTGAAAGAGCCAGCCTAATCTTCTTGAGAAGGGCCCTGAGGTGAAGTAAGCATATAAATACGGATGCAGAAAAAGAGTGACTTTATGCTCATTTTGGTTCATGAGTATCAGCTGGAGGCTTCTTTCGACCTGTTCTGCTACTGCAATAGAAGCGTCGATCTTGCCTGTTCCGCTGCAAGCAGGGCACTGCTCCTGGGTGACAACGTTCATCTCTGGCCTCACGCGCTGGCGTGTCAGCTGCATCACGCCAAATCGAGAAACAGGCAATACATTGGTCTTAGAACGGTCCTCCTTGAGGTACTCTTTCATTTGCTGGTAGAGCTCCCGTTTGTGCTCGGCATTCTTCATGTCGATGAAGTCTACGACAATGATGCCTCCCATATCCCTTAATCTGAGCTGTCGGGCTACTTCCTTGGCAGCAGCCAGGTTCACCTGCAAGACCATCTCTTCTTGGTCATCTTCAGCAGTGGTCTTATTGCCACTGTTCACATCTACCACATGCATGGCCTCTGTGTGCTCAATGACAAGATAGCCCCCACTTTCCATGCTGACTGTCTGGCCAAAAAGCATTTTTAACTGCTTTTCAATGCCAAAGTGTTCAAATATTTTGGCTTTGCCTTGGTAGTGCCGAACAATTTTTTCCTTTTCAGGAGCAATCTGTTTAGTGTACTGCTTGATCTCTTCATAAGCCTTTTTATCATCTACCACGATGTTATCAAAAGACTCATTGAGCATATCCCTCAGAATAGAAGAAGCCCGATTCATTTCTCCTATGATCTTGTCTTGAGGCGCTGCTTCTTTGAGCTTGGCCATGCCTTCTTCCCACTTTTGGAGAAGGTCTTTGAGGTCTTGATCTAGCTTGGCTGCTTCCCTTCCTTCTGCTGCGGTTCTGACAATGACCCCAAAGTTTTTAGGCTTAATAGAGGTGATCAGTCGAATAAGCCTGTCTCTCTCTCCGTTGTTGGTGATTCTTTTGGAAATGTTGACAGTATTGACAAAAGGTACCAAGATCATGTACCTACCTGCTAGGGAGAGCTCAGAAGAAAGTCGAGGGCCTTTGCTAGAGATAGGCTCTTTGACTACCTGCACCAATATCTGCTGGTTTTTGGACAGTACGGCAGCAATTTTTCCTAGCTTGTTGATACTTGGCTCAATACTGAACTGACTGAGCCTTTGGTCTGTGTATTGACCTTTGATAAGGAGCTGTGTGAATTTATGAAGAGAGTTGAACTGAGGACCTAAATCAGAGTAATGTAAGAAAGCATCTTTCTTATAGCCTATATCAACAAAACTAGCATTGAGGCTAGGAGCTAACTTCTTGATTGTACCCAGATAGATATCTCCGACCTTAAATTGGCTGTCTCTCTCGTCTATATGGTACTCAATTAGGCCTTTGTCCTTCAGGAGCGCTATCCGAAAGCCGTTTTGCGTAGCATTGATAACTAATTCATTAGCCAATCTCTTATGTGTTACGTTTAATTAAAATAAGTAGGCATTGAATGCTGTATGGAGATAGGTAAAAAGCAGGCCAAGTGTTGAAGCCTACATCTGCTTTTACTTCTTTTTATGTCTGTTCGCTCTTAGGCGCTTCTTCCGCTTATGAGTAGCTATTTTATGTCTTTTCCTCTTTTTACCACAGGGCATGTTGTTATGTATTTCGTAGTTAGTTAATTAGGCTATCTTCTTATGGGTTTGTAGGACGATAACAACAATGATTATTGTCTAAAAGCGTCTTCCTGCTTTGTCATAGCTCTTTATTTTACCTTTAGGTATTTTCTAACTTTGCACAGTGAGCGATCCAAAGACGGTTCCTCTGCAAAAGTAACAAATTTTTCTTTGTTGTTTCTGACAGAGCCGCCTGCAATGTGTAGTTGACGCTTGTCTTCTTATATCTCTTAACTAGATGCCACACGCACTAGGAAAAAGAGAGCGCCAAGGGTGATTAGACAGGCTTAAACACTGTCTTTTACTTTGGCTTTAATTTCAGCTGCCAAGGACTTAGCAGGCTGAAAGCTGGGCACGTAATGCTCCTCAATGATGAGAGCTGTGTTCTGAGCTATGTTCCTCGCCACCTTCCTCCCCCTTTTTTTGTTCACAAAACTACCGAATCCTCTAAAGTGTACCTTCTCATCTTCGATCATGGCATCTTTGATGGTTTGTAGAAGAACTTCTACAGTGAGCTGCACATCTCCCTTGCTGATGCCCGTCTTCTTGGCGATTTTCGAGACAATTTCGGCTTTGGTCACTTTATTTGAGTTGAGCGTTGGTAGATAACTCACTTTTCTCAGTTCCTTGGAAGGCCTCACTTTATCACGTTGAGCAGAACGAAACCTCCCCACGACGTCTACTGCAAGGTAAGTAGAGAATAGGACTTGAATGCATCAAGTTGAATAAGACGGGATGTTAAGGAAGAAAATTAAAAAAATCTCTTTTTCGAACGGCAGGTAAGAATATATTTGCGCTGTATTGCAGAGATTTGCTAGTAATCCTCCTGCTCCCTTGGCCCAACTCTCCCTTCCATACCCGGCTAATAAACCCACCGAACCGCTCGAAAAAGCGCTCTTTGCTCCATGGCTAATTAGCTGGTACCAGACCAATAAGCGAGACTTGCCCTGGCGAGCTACGCATGACCCTTACAAGATTTGGCTCTCAGAGATTATTCTGCAGCAAACCAGAGTAGCTCAAGGATTGCCTTATTACCAAAGGTTCATAGAAAAATATCCTTCTGTTCAGGACCTAGCACGTGCTGAGGAGGAAGAAGTATTGCGTTTGTGGCAAGGACTAGGCTACTATTCTAGAGCTAGAAATCTCCATGCATGCGCACGCATGATTGTCAGCCAGCTGGACGGAAAGTTTCCCAACACATACCAAAAGCTGCTGCGTCTGAAAGGCGTGGGGACATACACCGCCGGAGCGATTGCTTCCATTGCCTTTAAAGAGTCTGTCCCAGTAGTCGATGGCAACGTATATCGAGTCCTAGCCCGTGTGTTTGGCATCGAAGAAGACATCACATCTACTCAAGGAGTTAAGACCTTTTATGCACTCGCGCAATCATTGGTTCCCCCAAAAGACGCTGATCTATATAACCAAGCCATCATGGAGTTCGGCGCCATGCATTGTACACCTGTCAAGCCTCAATGTAAAACCTGCCTCTTTAAAGAGCACTGCATAGCGCTACATACTAACAAACAATATGCATTGCCTGTCAAAAGCAAAAAAGTGAAAATAAAGCAGCGTTTTCTGCATTATCTTGTCCTTCAATGTGAAGGCAAGCTTTACATGAAACAAAGAAAGTCGCAGGATATTTGGGCAGGCCTCTATGATTTTTATCTCATAGAAGAGAAACAACTCAAAGATTTTAACCAGTTAGAAGACGATATTGTCTTATTAATGCACCATTATCAATTACTGACCACCAGTAGGCCTACACTGTACAAGCACTTGCTCACCCATCGGCAACTGTATGTACACTTCTTTCAAGTGCAAGCCACGCCTCAGTTCATCCAAAAAGCTGCCCCCTTATTGAGTCAAGCAGGTATGAGTGCCTTTACACTCGACCAGATTCAAGCACTTCCTAAGCCCACCTTGATCAATAATTTTTTGGAAAAGGAACTTTATCCTTTAGCTTAGGGTTCGTACAATTCAATTAATGTTAAGCTTATGTCTGGAGTTAATAGGGTCATCTTACTGGGTAATCTAGGCAAAGAGCCTGAAGTAAGACATTTTGAGAATGATAGAATGCGTGCTTCCTTCACATTGGCTACTAACGAAACTTACAGAAACAAAGAGGGAGAAAGAGTAACCACGACAGAGTGGCACAATGTAGTATTGTGGAATCCCCTGGCAAAGATTGCTGAGCAATACTTAAGCAAAGGCAAGCAAGTTTATATCGAGGGCAAGCTCACGAATCGTTCCTACGTAGACAAAGAAGGAGAAACGAAATATATTACAGAAGTGGTAGGGCAAAACTTAGTATTACTGGGCAGTGGCAAGACCAGCCCTGCAGATGCTGCGAGTACACAGTACACAGACACCTCCAGCATGACCAACAACAGTAGTGGCTCAGATGACCTTCCATTTTAGCGCTGGCACTTGCACATAGCCCAGTCAGGTATCGACTTTTAATGCGTAAGTACTAACATTGACCACAGCCCAGCTGGACTTGGAATAGAGCAGAGATTTGCGTAGAAAGAGTGAAAATTACGATCTTTCTATTCGTCCCATTAGAGAGAGCTATCTGTTTTCCTGCATTGAGTAACACCTTAGACTTTTATTTCTGCCTAATCGATGGAGTAGTGCTAGTAGCGCTTTTGTCAGGCTCTGCTGTCATTTCAGGTACTGAAGCCGCCTTCTTTTCCCTGTCTCACAAGCAAATTACGCAGTTTAGGAACACACATGGTCCTAGAGAAAAACGCGTCTTACAGCTCTTACAACATCCTAGACGCTTGCTAGGTACCATCCTCATCTTGAACAATCTAATCAATGTGGCTTTTGTCACCTTTTCTACCTACCTACTGTGGAAAATCGTTGGCACAGAAAACGTGGACCATTTTATTGTACTTGTCTATACCTTTACCTCCACTATCTTTATTGTATTGTTCGGCGAGGTAATCCCTAAGATTTATGCCACCCAGAATAATCTCTATTGGGCTAGACATATGGCAGGGTTTCTCACCCTTGCTGTCCCCCTCTTACGACCGCTGTCCAGCCTGCTACTGCGTGTAGGCAGTCTCTTTGGCAAAAACTTACTACAAAAGAGGCACGACCTATCGATCGACGAGTTGAGCAGAGCCTTAGAGCTCACGACCACCAACGGGACTTCAGAAGGAGAGAAAGAAATTCTCAGAGGCGTGGTGAACTTCAGCAGCTTGGCTGCCAAGCAGATTATGCAGCCCCGTACGGAGATCAAAGCACTAGACACAGCTATCAACTTTCATCAACTCATGGACCTGATCAATAAGTCAGTCCACTCACGATTTCCTGTATACAGAGACACTATCGACAATATAGAGGGCGTTCTGCATACCAAAGACTTGTTAGCTCATCTCGACGAAGATGAAAACTTTTCATGGCAAACTTTGCTCCGCAAGTGCCTTTTTGTTCCTGAAAACAAAAAGATAGACGCGCTACTGTTGGATTTTCAAGAAAAAAGAGTGCGGATGGCCATTGTCGTAGATGAGTATGGCGGCACTTCAGGCCTTATTACATTAGAAGACATCGTTGAGGAGATTATCGGAGACATTACTGATGAGTTTAACCAGGACACAGCCCTATATCAGCAGCTCAATGACCATACGTTTGTCATGGAAAGTAAAATTTCCCTCAACGACTTCTGTAAGGTAGTCGGAGAAAGTCCAACTACTTTTGCAGAAGTAAAAGGAGAAAGTGAGTCCCTAGGCGGCCTATTGTTAGAGCTCAATGGACGTCTGCCCCACGCCAGTGAGAAGATCAGCTTTCAGGAGTTCACCTTTACCATCATGGCAGCTGACACACGTAAAATCAAAAAAGTCAAGGTTGAAATAACACCTGACCAAGAGGAAGTCCCCCAAGCGAACTGAGGACATTGTCATAATTGCGTGATTTTGTGGTTGAATCCTTTCGCCGATTTACTGCCTTTGTAATGGCGTGATTTTAGAGCTTTTTCTAGGCTTATAAAGTTATTTTTTAGAGCCTTGCTAGGATACTGGGATGCATTTTGCGACAGGCTCCTTTCTTCTGCGTAGTTTGTTAGCGCCTCCGTCAAGCCCTTTAGCCACTACCTAGGTTTCTTCAGCCATGGAAACAACCCGATACACTCCTCAAGACCTCAAGCTCCTATCTAGTCAGCCAGGCGTGTATCGCTTCTACAACGATAAGGGGGAACTGATCTACGTAGGTAAAGCCAAAAACATCAAAAAGAGAGTCAGTAGCTACTTTGGCAATAGCAAGCAGCATAACCTCAAAACCCGCAGAATGGTCGCTGAGATCGTAGCCATCGAGTTTACGATTGTGAACTCTGAATACGAAGCCTTGCTGCTAGAGAACAACCTCATCAAAAAGAGCCAGCCTCGCTACAACATCCTCCTCAAAGACGGCAAGACGTATCCATACATCTGTATTACCCAAGAACGTTTTCCTAGAGTGATCCCCACCCGCAAGGTAGTGCCCAAGCTAGGGCAGTACTATGGTCCTTTTACAGACCTGCGGGCGATGTATCAAATCTTAGACCTGATCAAGCGCCTCTATCCACTTCGTACCTGTAGCTACAACCTTTCGGAGGAGAACGTGCACAAAGGCAAATTCAAAGTCTGCTTAGAATATCATATAGGCAACTGCAAAGGCCCTTGCGAAGGGCGGCAGGACGAGGCTACTTACCAACAAGCCCTAGATCAGATCAGGCACTTACTCAAAGGCAACCTACATGCAGTCAAAAAGGACTTGACAGAAAAAATGCACCAAGCAGCCCAAGCCTTGGCCTATGAAGAAGCACAAGCTTGCAAAGAAAAGTTAGCCGCCCTAGCTGCCTACCAAGCCAAATCTTTGGTCATCAACCCCAAGGTAGGAGACCTAGATGTGATAGGGATGGTCTCTGACGAGCAAGCTGCTTTTGTGAGCTATTTACAAATCAAATCAGGCGCCATCACTTTTACCCAAACCGTAGAAGTGAAAAAACAGTTAGAAGAAGCAGATACCGATTTGTTGCCGCTGGTCATCTTCAATTTTAGAGAGCGGTATGGCAGCCAGGCGCAAGAAGTCCTGACCAATCTGCCGCTAGCAGCTGACCTAGGTGACATTACACTGACCGTGCCCAAGATAGGCGACAGGAAAAAGCTCGTAATGCTAGCCATCAAAAATGCGCTTTTCTTCAAAAAAGAGCGATTCATTAGAAAAGAAAACTACCAAGAAAAGGCCAACAAAACCTTGCTGCTACTGCAGCAAGACCTACAGCTTAAAAACTTACCTCTACACATCGAGTGCTTTGACAATTCCAATATTCAAGGTGCCCACCCTGTGGCAGCTATGGTATGTTTCAAAAATGGGAAGCCCGCCAAAAGCCAATACCGTCACTTCAATATCAAAACCGTCACTGGGCCAGACGACTTTGCCTCGATGCGCGAAGTGGTCCACAGAAGATACCAACACCTGGTCAACACCCAGCAGGACCTACCCGACCTGATCGTGATTGATGGAGGCAAAGGACAGCTCAGCGCTGCAGTGGACTCGCTCAAAGCCGTAGGCATTTATGGACAAGTGCCTATCATCGGAATGGCCAAAAGGCTAGAAGAAATCTACTACCCAGAAGACTCCTATCCGATCCATATCAGCAAACAATCTGCTTCCTTAAAACTGCTGCAGCAGATACGCAACGAAGCCCACCGATTTGCCATCACTTTTCACAGAAACAAGCGCAGCAAGGCCAGTTTCCAAAGTCAGCTAGAAGCTATTCCCGGCGTAGGGCCCAAGACGATTGACAAGCTGCTCTCGCACTTTAAGTCTTTCAAAAATATCCAGGCAGCCGATGCCGTCACCCTGGCCGAGCACATAGGCACGCAAAAAGCTACCTTGCTCAAGGCCCATCTTTGAGCTTATGAACAAGTCGAGGCCATTGTATTATTAAGTAATTTTGTGGTTGCGTGGTTTTGAAGCTTTTTCCAGGCCTGTGAGATTACTTTTTGAAGAGTTACTAAAATCCTGGGTCATTTTACAGCAACCTCATAATGGTCTAACAATCCAATAAACAAATGACCCAATGAATCGATAAACAAATAACTCAATGATCTAATGGAGCAATAAACAAATGACCTAATGAATCGATATCCCAATAAATCAGTGGCATGCATTTTGAGTTAAAGCACACGGACCCCCATTCTCAAGCCCGTGCAGGCATCATTACTACCCAGCATGGCCTCATTCATACGCCTATCTTTATGCCAGTCGGCACAGTAGGTACAGTCAAAGCAGTGCCCCAAAAAGCCTTGTACGATGATATTCAAGCAGACATCATCCTGGGCAATACGTACCATCTTTACTTGCGCCCTGGGCTTGAGGTGTTGGCAGCAGCAGGCGGACTACACACGTTCATGGGCTGGCACAAGCCTATACTAACTGACAGCAGTGGCTACCAGGTGTATTCGCTGGCCCAGCAGCGAAAACTTACAGAGCAGGGCGTTACTTTTCGCTCTCACATAGATGGCTCCAAACATACCTTTACGCCAGAAGGGGCAGTGGATATCCAGCGCACCATTGGGGCAGACATCATCATGGCGCTAGATGAATGCACGCCGCACCCTTGCAGTTACACCTACGCCAAGACTTCTATGGAGCTCACACACCGCTGGCTTCAGCGGGGGCTAGACCATTTTGACGCCACGACAACAGCGAAGAATAGCTACCAGACTCTATTCCCTATTGTGCAAGGCAGTATTTATAAAGACTTGAGAGAACAGTCGGCCGAAACCATCGCCGCCACCAACCGCGCTGGCAACGCTATTGGTGGAGTTTGTCATCCTAACGGCATGCTGTACGAAGTCACTTCATGGGTATGTGCTATCTTGCCTACAGACAAGCCCCGCTATCTGATGGGCGTGGGCACTCCTCGAGATCTATTAGAGTGCATTGCGCTTGGGGTAGACATGTTTGACTGCGTGATGCCTACGCGCAATGGTAGAAACGGGATGCTTTTTACTACACAAGGCATTGTCCATATCAAAAACAGAAAGTGGAAGACAGACTTTAGCCCGATTGATGCGCAGCTGGGAGGGCACGTAAGCACTTACTATACCAAGGCCTACTTGAATCATTTGTTCCATGCCAAGGAACTATTGGCTGCCCAGCTGGCTAGTATCCATAATTTAACTTTTTATTCGTGGCTCGTTAGGCAGGCTAGAAAACATATTTTGGTAGGTACTTTTGCGGCTTGGAAAGAACAGCAGCTCAGAGTGCTCATGGAAAAAATTTAATCTCGACAGTGAAAAAGTTAGACCAGTACATCCTGAAGAAGTTCTTACTTTCTTTTGTTTTTGCGCTACTCTTAATCACATCCGTCATTACACTGATTGATTTTACAGAGAAAAATGGCTACTTCATCAGATATGAGATTGGCTACAAAGAGCTGATGGAATACTACTATGCCTACATGCTTTTCATCATCAACTTTATTACGCCTGTTACAGTATTCATTACCACTGTATTCATCACTTCCAGGCTAGCACAACGCACAGAAATTATTGCTGTCCTGAGCGGCGGAATTAGTTTCTTTCGCCTCTTAGTCCCCTATCTGGTGGGGGCTACCTTGATTTCACTAGGTAGTTTTGTGCTGACAGGTTGGGCTTTGGCCAAGGCCAACAAGAAGAGAATCGACTTTGAAGCAGAGTACAATATGCAAACTGTTTTTCGAAGCCGGTCTCAACATCTTCATATCAGAATTGATCCTCACCGCTACTTTTATGTACAGCATTATCGAGCCTACAACAACTCAGGCACCAATGTGATCATAGAGACGGTTGAAGGACACCAGCTGACAGAAAAGTTGTCAGCCCGAAGAATCCAATGGATGGAAGCAGAAGAAAAATGGCAGCTCCAAGATTGGCTGTGCAGGAGAATCGAAGGCTTAAAAGAGCAAATTACACAGGGCAGCACACTCGACCTTGCGATGGACCTTCATCCCAATGACTTTAGTATCAATCCCAAACTGCACGAGACCCTTACTTTGCCTCAGCTGAACACCCACATCGCATCGCTCAAGAACAAAGGGGCAGACAACGTACATTTCTTCCTGACAGAAAGATATGTGCGCTATATGTCACCCTTTGCAGCCATTATTTTGACCTTTATGGGGGTAGTCGTAGCTGCGCGCAAAGCCAGAGGCGGCGTAGGTCTACAAATTGCCGTAGGGTTTATCCTAGCATTGATCTACGTAGCGTGCTTCTTGTTTGCCAAAGGGATTGCCGAGGCCAAAGGAACTTACTTGCTCCTCACTGTATGGACCCCTAACATTGTCTTTTCTGCACTAAGCGTTGTTATGTACAGATTCGTTCCTAAATGATGCTGTCTATGCTCATTGTCTAATTCCCCTCTCCAAAATGAACAAAAAAAGCGCTTGGAAGCTTATCGCACCCCTCTTGATGGTCACCATGACTGCCCAGTTGTGGGCCCAAGAGCTATCTCCTACACAATGGTACCGCATCAGTACGCCACATTTCAATGTCATTTTTAGAGGCAACTTAGGCCGCGAGGCCCAGCGAGTAGCCAATACCTTGGAGCATTTGTATGGCCCTGTGTCTCAATCTATGGATGTTCAACCGCGTAAGATTTCTATTGTGCTTAGGAATCAGAATGTTACTTCCAACGCAGTCATCCAGTTGCTACCCAGAAAGGGTACTTTCCTTACATTTCCTACGCAAGATTATAACTTTTTAGGAGGTAGCGAGTGGTTCAAAGCAATGCCAGTGCATGAACTTAGACACGTGGTGCAGTATGCAAAACTGCACCAGAACTTTAATCAATTCCTTTACTGGCTGGGCGGTGAGCAGACTTTGGCCACAGCCATGGGCTTAAATTTACCTCCCTGGCTTTTTGAAGGCGATGCTGTGGGTATAGAGACAGCCCTGAGCAAGAGGGGTAGAGGGCGAATTCCTCACTTTTCGCTTCTCTACAAGGTGAATCTGCTAGAACGAGGAGGGTTCAGTTATGACAAACAGGTGTGTACATCCTTAAAAGACAAAGTGCCTGACCACTACAAAATAGGGTATTTTATGACTACCCATCTGAGAAGAAAATATGGCTCTCAGGTGCTGGCAGATATCTTTGAAAAGACTACACTACCTCGCTGTTTTACTACAGCGGTTAGGAAAACCACTGGTAGAAGTTTAACACAGATTTATAAAGATACCAATGAAGAGCTCAAGACTTTGTGGCAAGCGCAACTGCAAGGGCTCAAGACCACGCCAGCGCAGCGCATCAACCCGCGAAAGAATACCGACTACACTGACTATACAGGTGCACAACTAGACCTCCAGGGGCACGTAATTGCACTGAAGGCTGGCCTAGGCACAGCGACCCAATTTGTCGTATTGGATGATCACCAGCAGGAGTACAGTCTGCTGGTACCTGGTGCTATCGACTCAGGAGCTGGCTTTTCTGTGGCCCAAAATCAACTAGTATGGGTAGAAGAGGTACCAGACCTTTGGAAACAGCACTACTCGTATGCTGTCATACAGCACTACAATCTGTCCACCAAACGCCTAAAGACGCTCACGCACAAGAGCCGGTATGGCGCAGCTGCTCTCTCTCCTGATGCCACAAAAATTGTAGCCATCGAAAGTGACGAGAGCTATAATCATCAACTCATGATTTTGGATGCTGCTGATGGGCAAGTATTGCAGAAGCTTCCTAATCTCAACAATCACTTCTACCTAACGCCTAGATGGGCAGACGATGGCCACCACATCGTAGCGCTTAAAAGTGCAGGGCAAGACACTACTATCGCATTGATTAATGTACTTACAGGGGAGGAAAAAGCCTTGCTCCCCTATTCCACAGAGCATATCGGCTGCCCCATCATGCACGGGCAGTACGTATTCTACAACAGTGCTTACAGCGGCATTGACAACATTTATGCCATTGACCTCAAAACCCAACAACGGTATCAGGTTACGTCTAGAAAGTATGGGGCTTATAATCCCACCGTTGCGGCAGATGGTCAATGGGTCTTCTTTAACGACTTCACCAAAGATGGCATGGACGTAGTGAAGATGCCCTTGAATCCGCAAAAGTGGATACCTCTAGAGGAAGTAGAAGACAGAACCGTGCATTATTATGCCCCACTCGTCACGCAAGAGGGCAACAGCGATCTACTAGAGAATATACCCGATCATACCTATCCTACTCAACGCTATTATCCTGCCAGGCACCTACTGAACATACACAGCTGGGTCCCTGAAGTCAACTTAGATAATACCAAACGTGAAGTAAAACTTACCGTTTTCTCAGAAGATCTGTTAGAAACCACATCACTGAAAACAGGTTATGTACATGACTTCAAAAAGCGATACGGAAAGGCCTTTGTAGGCTGCAGATATCTAGGTTTTTACCCTATCATCGAACTAGAAGGAGCTATTCGTGGAAACTATGCAGAAAAAATTACCTATGAGAAGGAGCTAGGGTTAGGGTTAGACTTTCCTCTACGATTTAAGCGAGGTCAGTATACCCACTTGCTCTCATTGAGTGCGACTGGTGACATACAACGGCAACCGCAGTCTACTTGGCTTACTCAGCTCTATCAGGGAAGTTTCTCAAGAGTTTCTAAAAGTAGCCCGCGAGATATCTACCCTCCATGGGCACAGTCATTGAGCATAAATTACTTACACACTCCCTATGGAGGTGACGTAAAAGGCCAAGTTTTTACTGCCCAAGCTAGGCTTCGTTTTCCTGGCTTAGGGGCGCATCACTCGCTAAGTGTACACAATCTTTATAGATACGTCACCCATGAGAAGCTTTTTGACTCGCGTCATATAGCAGCTACAGATAGCTATCCTTACAGATACACCAGAGACTTGAACAAAGTTGGGATAGACTATGCCTTCCCCCTCTGCTATCCTGACTGGGGGGATGGTTACTGGCTCTACGTAAAGCAGTTAAGAGCCAATACATTTTATGACTTCACCTATGTAGCACAGCCAGCCAAAGATACCTTGCCCAACACCCATAGGGTAGGCATAGACCTACTGGCAGATGTGCAGCCTCTTTTACTTCCTATTTTATTAAAAGTAGGAATACGCTATTTATATTTACCTATCTCAGGAAATGAGCGAAACACTTGGGGATTCTTGTTGCAAGGGACGTTCATTAAGCTCAACAACAAATTAGAGGACTGAGATCGATGCAAAGACAGCTACTAATTTTCATTCTCTCTACTATCCCCTATTTTTGATCCTATAAGCAATGGATTGCTATGAGACGGTTAAAGCGTATAAAACAGCTTCCAGTACTTTAAACACAGACCTTTTGCAGTCCGTGATGGTTTTGAAACTATCAATCACTCAATCGCCCAATAATACAATAATTTTGCTATGGCAGAAGTAATCAGAATGCCCAAGATGAGCGACACGATGGAGGAAGGCGTGATCGCTGCCTGGCTCAAAAAAGAAGGAGACGTAGTGAAAGCAGGCGACCTGCTGGCAGAAGTAGAGACCGATAAAGCCACTATGGAGCTGGAAGCTTATGAAGAGGGTACCTTGCTCCACATTGGTATCCAAGAAAAAGAGGCGGCTCCTATCAACGGCATCATTGCCATCATTGGCGAACCAGGAGAAGACATTGCTGCTTTGCTAGAAGAAGCTACTTCCCCACAACAACAAGATGATCCCCAAGCAACCTCAGCAGCAACGACCGAGGCTGCTGAAGAAGTCTCTGCCCAACCTGCCGAGACAACTCTCAAGCACGATCCATTAGCCACTGTAGTGCCTGCCTCACCACTGGCCAAAAAGATGGCCCAAGACAAGGGCTACGATTTAGCGGACATTCAGGGAAGTGGTCCAGGAGGCCGCATCATCAAGCGCGATGTAGAAAGCTTTCGCCCTCCTGCTGCTCAGCCACCTCAAGAAGCCTTGTCTACTATCACGTTGCCACCGGTAGTGGGTGAAGAAGCTTTCGAAGACATTCCTGTTTCATCCATGCGCAAGACCATTGCCAAGCGCTTGAGTGAGAGCAAGTTCAGCGCGCCTCACTTCTACTTGACGGTCAATATCGCCATGGACCAAGTCGTAGCTGCGCGGCCCAGCATCAATGCCTATGCGCCAGTCAAAGTATCTTTTAACGATATCGTTATTAAAGCTGTAGCCATGGCGCTTAGACAACATCCAGCCGTCAATGTAGCCTGGCAAGGAGATACCATACGCCATAACAAACACATTCACATAGGCGTGGCCATGGCCGTAGAAGAAGGCCTTCTAGTCCCTGTAGTACGTTTTGCTGACAACAAGTCACTAGGCCACATTGCTGCTGAAATAGCCACAATCAGGCAGAAAGTGCGCAGCAAAGGGCTTTCTCCTCAGGACATGGCAGGAAGTACTTTTACAATTTCCAACTTAGGCATGCTGGGCGTTGAGTCTTTCACAGCCATTGTGAATCCGCCTGCTGCCTGCATCTTGGCTGTGGGCGAGATCAAACAAGTGCCTGTTGTCCAGGAAGAAGCCATCGTGCCAGGGCACGTCATGAAGGCCACGCTGTCTTGCGACCACCGAGCTGTAGATGGAGCAATAGGAGCTCAATTTCTCAAGACCTTCAGAGAGCTGCTAGAAGACCCTAGGAGAATGCTAGTTTAGGCAGCTATTAGTGAAGCCATTGTATTATTGAGCGATTGGGTGATTGAGTGATTTATTAAAAAATCTTTCTACTCCCCAAGACAGTCTATTTTTGAAGTCTAGAATAGAAGTTGGGCCTATTTTGTAACAACCTCACTGCAGAGGCCAACAAGCTGCTTTCATCCGCAACACACGCTTCAATAAAACCGATACCGCTCATCTTTAACTTTAGCAAGTTCTCGAAGGGCTTGGGCAGTACAGTAAGGCTGCCTGCTGCGCGCAGTCTGTTGCTGGCTTTGTTTGTACGCAGCCATATCCTCTGGAGAAGACGTATCATGTTTCTTTATCAGCTCTATAAGTAAGACGCCATGCTCATCTGCCACTGTAGTCTGCTCGCCAGGCTGCAGCGCAAACGCAGCGCCAATGGCATTGGAGGCCATGCCTACTCCTTTGAGCGTACCGTCGCTCCAGTGTACCTGCGCTGCTTCTATCACCCTGGCTGCAGGGCCGTACGCAGCGGCCTTTTCTGCTAGGGAGGTGCCCTGGAGTAGCTTAAGCTGGGCCAGGATGGTTTGGGCCTTGTGCTCATTTTGCACCTTCAAGGTGATCTCATCACGCACTTGCTCCAGCGGCGCAGTCCCTTCTTGCACGTGCTCTGTCATGACAGCGACTACATAATCATCGCCTAGCTCAAAGACAGGTGACACTTGGCCTACCTTGGCCTCATTGTAGAGCCACCGCACGAGCTCCCTAGCGTTGGTCAACACACCAGCCTGCTCGTCATTTTTGCCTGCCGAGGCTGTGTGCAAGTGCAAGGCTTCTTTTTCTACATAGATTGCCAGCTGGGCTGCGTCTTTGACACTGCTGGCACAATGATGGGCTTTTCTGAAAGCCTGATCGCGGGCCTGGTCACTGGGCACAAGCTGTTTTTCAATGATGACGATCTCGTATTGTTGGGAGGATTTTGTGGGGAGGGCTGCTACTTTGTAGAGCTTGTGCACGTCTCCTTCTTGAACAGGACCAATAACTTGGCCTTTTTTGAGGGACGTTTTTTGCTGCGCCAGGGCTGCAGGGAGCTGTTCAGGCGCAAAGCTGGCATAAGACATTGCAGGATCGCCCTCTGTATTGTTTTTAGCAAAAGTCAGATCGTCTTGAGCTTGGGCAAAGGACGGCTTCAGCGTTGCTAGCGCCTCCTCTAGCACCTTTTGGTCCTCTGCAGTAGGGGTCACAGGGAAAGTCACAAATTGGGCCTTTCTGCTCTCCTTTACTTGATAGTCGTTCTTGTGAGTAGCCAGATAGTTTTTTAGGACCGTGTCAGTCACCTCTTTTTCGTCCTGGCAGGTGTAGTAAGGTATGTAGAGATACTGGACGTGCAGGGCAGTCTGGGTTGCGTCGTATTGTTGCTGTGCAGCCAAGTCCGTGAGGAACGTGCTTTGTTCCATGAGGCGCGTGAGCTTTTCGTGCTGTCTAGAGGCTGCTAATTCTTTCTCAAAGTAATGCCATTGCACTTGTTGGGCAGATGGCATTTGTCCCAAACTTTGCAGATGCTTGATGAGTTGCTGCTTGTCGAACTGTCCGGTTGTAGGATCACTAAAAGTGGCCTGAAGTTCAGGATGAATGTGGTTGCCCTGCACCATATCTACCAGCTCGTCTTCGCTGACAGTGAGGCCCAGGGTGTCGCATGCTTTTTGGTAAGTGAGCCTGTTAATGAGCTGCTCCCAGGCTCTTTCTCTAATCATAGCTTGGAGCTGCGGGTGGCTCGCTTGTGCGGGCAACGTGCGCCGCATGGCTTCTAATTGGTTCTGATAAGTCTGCAGACTGATCTTTTCACCTGCAATTTTACCGACGTGGGTGCTCCGTCTGCCTGATAGGCTGAGCTGGAACAAGTCACCGCCCACAAGAAATAAGATAAGTCCACTGATGACAATGCCTACAGTAAGGCCTGAGTGCTTGCGTATTGTACCGATGATGGCCATATGATTACTTGAGAGTTTCCTGCAAAGATACGCGTCAACGCTGATAGATACTCGCCCCTCACAAACGAGAAAAGCGCCTGGTGGATACTGGAAAGTCAACACCGAACAAGAAGATCACTAGCAAGGCAAGCCCAAAGCTAGCGGACAGCTGCTGTACGTTCCACTGAAGGCTGGGCCATCCTGGCGTGGCCTGGGTAGGGAAGCAAGTAAGTACAATACCTATCAGAACAAATACAATAGACATCCACTGGTAGCTCCGTAAGCCCCTAACGATATTGGTTTGCACCTCGCCTCGATAGGCTTCCTCCACAAAGCGTCCCAACCCAGAAAGAATAAAATACAAGCCCACAATCAAAGAAAAGGGCACTTGTTGGCTCCATAAGTAAAGCGTCACGCTTCCACTCAAAACCAGCCAGACGAGCGAATAGATTTGTGTGGCGTGGATAGGCTGGCTGTGGAGGTCAGAGATTTTGGTAACACGCGATTGCGGATGCTGCACCTTGATGCCCACAGCTGGCGAAGACAACTGCCCGTGGCAGCATCCATTGACTAGACAGCGCAGCCGAGCGATACCTTGCGCAAAAAGACCGCCCACAGACAGGGCCGCTGATAAGAACCAAAGGTCACTGCCCCACCCCCAAAGCATAGGTAACGTCAGAGCCACCCCCACAATAAATCCAAAGTACCCAAAAGGTCTTTTAAGGCGCTCTAATCCTTCTAGAAGCTGCCCCCAGAGCCCCGCACACACAAATGCAACGCTGGAGAGGAGCAGAATTTCTAGTATGAACCTTCCTTCTGACAGCTGATAGGCGAGTTCCGCTCCCAAAAACGTTGCAAAACCTGCATACAGTCCATGATTAATGATACGCAGCTTGCCCAAGTGCCATGCATGCCAACTATTGGCCATTTGCTCGATTGCGCGGCGCAAAAAATTAGTCAAACTTAGAGCATAAGTGCTAATTAAAAGGGCAAAACCATTGTATATCTTCTCCTCTGACAACAAGGGATGCCCTTGTATCCAATCTACTAGCCAAAGGGCACCAAATATAAATAGTTGGCCCTTAAGAACTACCAAAAAGTCTTCATAAAAGCCTTGAGGCAAGGTTTTAGGAACATTTACACCCTTTTTGCCTTCTTTTTTTTGCAAGTTATACCTATTTTTAACAACATTCCTTGCATATTTTTCTACCCTATGATCGGTCAAACAGACAACCCATTCCAGACTGACTTGTTCAAACTCAATCTCATTGAGCAGCTCGATCCTAAAAAGCCTCTCTACATTTTAGCCCAAAAAATCCCCTCGAAAGCTATCGAAGACAGGTTCAAACATCTCTATTCCAATACTGGACAGCCCGCTCATCCTATCAGGCTCATGACCGGACTCCTTCTCTTGCAACGCATCTTCAACCTCTCCGATGAGTGACTCGTCGAGCTTTGGCAAGAAAATCCCTACTTCCAGTTCTTGTGCGGGAAAAATGCCTTCCAATGGACTCAGCCTTGTGCTTCCTCTGACTTGGTGCACTTTAGAAAAAGAATAGGACAACAAGGCATTGACTTCCTTTTTGCACTCTCTGTTGAGTTGCATCAACACAAGCTCAACAAGGCTCAACAAGTCATTGTCGACTCCACGGTCCAGGAGAAGAACATCACCTTTCCCACTGATGCCAAACTTTACCGCAAAGTCATCGACACGTGTAACGGGCTGGCCAAACGGCTAGGTATTGGGCTACGACAGAGCTACACCTTTGTTGTCAAGAAGCTCAACTATGCTCTACGACCCGTTCGGGGCGCCCAAAAAGCCCTCAAAAAGCTGCGCACCATTGCTGGGAGACAGCTGCGTGATCTGCGAAGAAAGCTTACGCAAAGCGGTCAGCTAGCTCCCCACGCGCCGTTATTGGAGGTGATGACTCGCATTGTGGAGCAAGAAAGGAAAGACAAAAACAAAGTGTACAGTCTTCATGCACCTGAGGTAAGTTGCATTGCCAAGGGGAAAGCGCATCAACCCTACGAGTTTGGCTCTAAGATGTCAGTCGCCAGTTTGCCAGGGAGTAACGTGGTAGTGGGGATGGTCAACTTTAGGGGCAACCCTCATGACAGTAAGACGTTGCCAAAAACGTTGGAAGAGGTAAAGCGTTATTGTGGCCAAGAGTTTGAAGAGGCGTTAGTGGACCGAGGGTATCGAGGTCATGAAGTAGTGGGCCCCACGCGGGTGATCATGCCCGAACGCGGGAAGCGTTACACTCCGACAGAGAGAAGGAAAAGGAAGAAGAGTTATCGGCGTCGTTCAGCGATAGAAGCAGTGATCAGTCATCTGGAGCAAGGACATGGTCTGGGAAGAAATTACCTAAAAGGAGCACTAGGCGACGTAGTGAATGGTTTATTGTCAGGAATGGGATGGAATTTGAAGTTACTACTGATGGAATTAACCTAGTACTAGGGCTTCCTTGTTTGTTGAGTTGGGTGAGGAAGAGTTACGGATAAAAAAATCGCTGGTTGCACTAAGCTCTTACCTTCTCCAATCTGCAGTAGAGAGTTCTTAAGGGTCAACTAAATAGTGCGTTCCCCCAGCTATTCCGTCCCAGTAACTTATTGCTTGCAAATAACATGAGGCCTAGTAGAAGGGCTTGCTGGACAACAAGAAAATAGAGCATATTGGCGAGTAGAAGTACAACCATTTGATAGCCCGATTCCGTGATTTGAGCGAATTTTTGGTGCTTTAGTACAAGAGCACCAAAAGCAAGTGTGCTGGCTATAGCAAACGAGAGGGGCGTATGGACGGCCATTGCAAAAGGCTCGGGGGACAATGCTCCCAAGAAAAAGCCTAGCAAACCAAGATGGAGGACTGCTTTTAGCTTGTCACTTCCCAGTGGGGCCGCTTGTGTTTGAGGAACCAGCCCTACAAAAGGCTCAGAACGAACTTCAGAGAATCTTGCTTCTAAGTCTATTTTTTCATAGCCCCAGACCAATGCAACTGTGCCCAGTGTAGCTACGGGAGCTACCAGAAAAAAACCTGCCGCTGATTGGCCTATGATAGCCACGCCATAGAGCAAGAGGCAGAAGCCCACGTAGATGGGGTGACTCAAAAGCCGATATGGCCCTTGGCTCACGAAGCACGGAGGAGGGAAAGCGTTCATGGGCAGGCCACGCCCATGCACCATGAGAGAAAGCATGCTCCACACAAGCAGGCACCCCCCAAAAAGGCAAAGGGCCATGCCTAGGTCGTAAGGTGGAGCAAAGTCTGTCGAAAAGTGGCTAGCAGTCAGATGGCCCCAACACCATAAGCCTACAGGAATCACTACGACGAAAAGTAGCCCATATAGAAGCTTCATCATGGAACGTGCTGATTTAAGTCGTATAGCTGTGACGATGAGGATGAGAAGATGCTGGCGAGAAACTAGCGCTCGTCAACATTTAGTCCGTTAATGCCACACTTATTTAAGCAGATTCGTAACTTTTGTATAAAAAAGTTATTTCTCTGACAAGATACTGAAATAACTCACCTTACGCAGTAATGTTGTCATTCCGAACGAAAGTGAGTAATCTCTGTGTAAAGAGGGGCTGCACAGGGATGTTTCGCGTTGCTCAAAATGACAAGAGAAGCATTAGAAGAGAGTTTGCGTAAGGCGAGCTACTCATTAACTTCATTTTTACCTAACGTATCAAAATCGACTATGAAAGACACCGACCAATCTCCAAAACTAGAAGACAACGCCATTCCTCATGAGGGTAAGGAGGCAATGCAAGCACCTGAAGCAATCTATTTCCACACTTCTCTGCTCGGTTTTGTGTTTTTCACTGCCCTTTCTTATGGCTTCTACCCATCTTACTGGGCTTATAAAAACTGGATTATCATCAAAAAGGCAGAAAAAACAAACATAAGGCCGTTTTGGAGAGGCCTTTTCTTAACCATCTTCTACTATGGGCTTGTGAAAAGAATTTACCGCTCTGCAAAAACATATGGATATCAAAGCGTTTTTTCTCCTGAGTGGATAGCCGCTTGCTATATTATTCCTCTAGTACTTAATACTCTTGTCATTCTGCTAGATGCTGTGCTCGATGATAACGTTCAAGCTGCTTTAAACTTTGGCATTGGTCTAGGAATTTTGATCGTGCTATGTGTCGGTGTGGTGATGACTTACTTTTCGATATATCAAGTCCTATACGCCATTAAATTCCACAACATTCATGCTGCTGGAGAATCGTACGTTAAACGAAAATTTACTCGGTTTGAGAAAGGCTTGCTGATCTTTTGGGGTATTCTCTTGGGCATCATACTGCTATTGTTACTCTCAAAGGCATTAAAGCAGAGTTGAGTTTTTCTATAAAGACTGTGTCAAAAGTCGAACTAAGCACAATTATTTTGAGCTTAAGCTATCCCAATAGGCTGGTATATAGCATTCTAGTTACACTAGATTGGCTGAAAAAGGATTTTTGATATAGTCCTAGTCCTCGGCTCGGGACTATATCATGCTACGCCAGCACTCCCCACCAGCCACAGGTAGATAGCGTCAACGTAAGGCTGGGTTGTTAGCCCTTCCCATTTATCCCACAGGGCTAGGTAATTCTGAAACTGCTACAAGATAACTCCGGTCACGCTTCTAGACTTTTAAAATAGACTGTCTTGGGGGTTTTAAATCACTCAATCATCCAATTACGAAGTCTCTCCATCACCCATAGTGGCTACCTTTTGCTTCCTCGCAAGCTGAACTGTAGATTTATATCCTCTCTTCGGTCACTGTTTCTTTAAATTCTTAGATTAGTTGCTATGAAAAAATTAATACCACTTCTCAACGCGTGGACAATGGCTGTGCCACTGCGTAAAGTTTTCCAAGCTGCTTGGGCGCAGGCTGTGGGTGCCAGCTGGTTCCTTGCATTAGCTGCGCAAATCAAAGTGCCCTGCTATCCTGTGCCTATGACAATGCAAACCTTTGCAATTATGCTGGTGGCCTTGTGGGCGCCCCACCGTGTGGCCATAGGCGCTGTGCTGCTCTATCTAGCGCAAGGCGCCGCAGGCATGCCTCTATTTCCAAGTGGTGCAGTGCCTACCTTAGGCTACTTAGTAGGCTTTGTGCTGATGGCTGGCGTGATCGCTGCTTGGACTAAGCGCTACCCAGCCAGTGGCTTTTGGGCACGACTAGGGTTTGTCTTCATCGGCCAGCTATTCCTATTTGTGCCAGGACTAGCTTGGCTAGCTCATTTAATAGGCTGGCAAGCAGCACTGCAGGCAGGGTTGTATCCTTTTGTCATTTCAGACCTTGTCAAAGCTATTTTAGCTGTGTACTTGTCAGTGTTCATGCAGGGGCGTAAGTGGTGAGGCGCGAGAAGCCAAGATGATAGCGTGAAGACATTTAAAGGTATGAGTTATACAACTGAGCGATATACTGAGAAAGGATAATTTCACTCATTGCACGGTCAAGTAAAGCTGCAGCTTAGTCCAAGTAGCCTCCTCCATATCTAGTAAAGAGCGCAGGGCTTCTGCCCTGGCCCAAGGGCCCTGCTGAGTACGATGGCGGACAATACGCTGGGCTTGTTGGTAGGTGAGGTAAGGATGGGCAGCCAGCGCAGATACGCCAGCAGTATTAATGTTCAAGCGCTTAGGCTGAAAATGGGCGGCAATATACGTCTGTGCTCGAAGGCGCTTGATCGCTGCAGGCGGTAGCCCATACACTTCTTCATACTGCGCTGGACTGACAAATCCACCGAGCTTGTTGCGAAACTTCACGATTCTGGCAGATAGCTTGGGGCCTATGCCTTGGATTCGCCTGAGTTGCGCTTGATCTGTCGTGTTAATATCAAACAGCTGTGGCTGCTCAGGGCGTTGTATTGGATGGCTACGCTTGATATGAGGCGTATCGGCAGGTTGTTGCTGGGCTTCTAGCTGAGCCAGAGTACGCTCAAGCAACGCAATATCTTCGTCATTGCTGGCGTCGAGGTGGGTGGCTTGGTACCATCTGAGAAGCGGCGGTGCCACTAGCAAAAGGCTCGTGAGCAGCAGGAGCACAAGGGTACCATTGGCTTCTGCCTTGGAAAAGCCAAAATGGTCACTCAGCCTGGCCTTGATCCATGCCAACATGGTGGAAAGTAATTTTAAAGATAGTGTTGATGTAGGCTTTTGAGGCCTACCACTTGCACTTGCTCGTGCAGAAAGAACTGTTCTTGACCTGGTATGATCACATATAGCCTATCCAAAGATAGATCTTGCAGCGCAATGCGCATGGAGGCCGTGAGCTTAGGCGCATCGGTGTATTTGAATTCATAGCCTAGGCGTTGGCCGTCTTTAAAGACCAGCAAGTCAAGCTCGACCCCTGTTTGTGTACGCCAATAATAGCAAGCATCAGCGTCCACGCCTAAAGTAGCGATGACTTCTTCTAAAGCAAACCCTTCCCACGAAGCACCTAGTTTAGGATGATTGGGGAGGTCTTGGTCACGAATGCCCAGCAAGGTATGTAGTAGCCCACTGTCTCTGATGTAAATCTTAGGCGCTTTGACTTGTCGCTTTTTCATGTTTTCATACCAAGCCTTCAGGGGGCGAACCATGAATGCGCCTTCTAGGGCTCCAATGTGCGCTCGAATGGTTTTGTTAGTAATGCCCAAAGACCTGCCGAGCTCGCTGTAGTTCATGATGTTGCCATGATAATGCGCCAGCATCATCCACAATTGCCTCATTTGCCACGGAGCAACGTTGAAGCCTAAAGTGGCTAGGTCTCTTTCTAAAAAAGTAGTGATATAAGCTTTGCGCCATTCAGCGCTGTCTTCTGCTTGTTCAGCCAAATAGGACCGAGGGAACCCTCCGCGTTGCCATAGTTGTTGCATATCCCCTACTTCTTGAAGCGTAAAAGGCCTTAGTTCGATGTATCTAATGCGGCCAGCAAGCGTCTCAGAAGATTGTTGAATTAGCTCGCGCGAGGCGCTGCCCAAGATTAGCAGCCTGGTGGTGGGATAGCGATCTACCCAAACCCTGAGGTAGGGAAACAGCTCAGGTCTGCGCTGTATTTCATCAATGATGATGAGACCCTTGAGGGGTTCTAGTGCTAACTTGGGATCAGCCAGCTTGGCCAAGTCAGTTGGATCTTCTAAGTCAAAATGATGTGTTTCGTCATATTGCTCCTTGAGCGCTAGGGCTAGTGTGGTCTTGCCGCACTGGCGTGGCCCCAAGATAGCACACACAGGAAAATGCTGTAGCCCTCTTTTTAGTAGCTGAATATAGTATAGTCGACTAATCATACCTTGCAATTTGGGAATAGCATTCCCAAATTGCAAGGTATTTTTAAAAAGTGTAGATATAATATCTTATAAATTCACTATGAGCTTCAGAGATGCTCGACTCTAATTAATAAAATCACCACTTATTAGCCACCTTACGCAAGTCCTTTTCAAACATCTCGTATTGTCATGTTGAGCACAGCGAAACATTCCTGCAAAGCCCCGTTACTCCGATATTTCTCACCCTTGTTCAAAATAACAATATGGCTGCATAAGGTAGGTGACTATTTAGGATCAAATTTTTTGGGAGAAAGCTCAGAGGGAATGTCACGTCAATTATCTTCACGCCATGACACTCGACAGAACGACCCCTCCGCCTTCTAAACCGATAGACAAGTTTCATTTTCCTTGGCCACAGGTGCACGAAGTCAAAAAAGGTCTTCCACTATGGGCACTCAGTGCAGGTAGCCAGCCGATCCTCAAGCTAGAGCTAGTGCTGGAGGCAGGCAGCCGCTATGAACCCCACACTGGCGTTGCGTACTTCACGGCCAAGATGCTCTTGGAGGGTACGCAGCATAAACATGCACAGGCTATTGCCACTTACATCGACCAGTATGGCGCTAGCATCGAAGTCCACGTGCAGCCTGACACATGCACTTTCACGCTGATCACCTTGTCCAAACATTTGGAGCCTATGCTGGCGTTATTGGTCGAACTACTGCTCACTCCTACCTTTCCGGAGCATCGCCTGGCGCATTTGAAGCACCTCAGTACCCAAAAGCTCAGAGTAGAAGCTGAAAAGAACGACCGCGTAGCCCGCAAGAAGTTCAAAGAAGTACTTTTTGATCACACGCATCCCTATGGAAGACAGCTCACGGAGGCCGCCATAGCAGCCATCACACCTACGCAGATAGTCCAATACTACCAAAAGCAGCTACTCTTGGGGGGCCAACTACTGGTGAGTGGACAAGTGTGCGAACGAGACGTTGACATGATCAAACAGTACTTTCAGTCACTCTCTGTGCAGCCCGCAAGCGCCATGGCACCTACCTGGCCCAAGCAAACGCCTACTCGCGTGCACCTGCCCAAAGCGCAGAGCCTACAGGCAGCCATCAACATGGGCAAAGTGCTTTTTACTAAAGACCATTCAGACTACGTGCCGTTGCTGGTAGTGAACACGCTGCTGGGAGGCTACTTCGGATCGAGGCTAATGCGTAACCTACGGGAAGAAAAAGGCTATACGTATGGTATTTTCTCTCGGATCGTACCACTCCGGCATAGCAGCTACTTGTTGATAGCTACTGAGGTGATCCAGGAATTTGGGCAGGCAACTTGCCAAGAAATTGTTAAGGAAGTCGAATTGCTTCAGACCACCCTTGTGCCTGAAGCAGAGCTAGAAACCCTTCGTCATTACATGCTAGGCGCTTTCTTGTCTGAAGTCAATGACCCTTTCTCGATCATGGAGCAGTTCAAGGCAGTGCACTTGCATGGGATGGAGCAGACTTACTATGCGCAGCTGTACGACACCATTACCCACATCACTGCTCTCCAGGTTAGGGAGCTGGCTCAAAAACATTTATCCGTAGACAGCCTGAGCCAAGTAATGGTAGGAGGAGCTTAGAGGGTGAATATACTGTGTTGGGGGCACTGCCTTAGGTCACTGAGCATCAAGTAGCTGTAGTAGGCGTGTGAGTGTAGCTTTCAAGCCCCTTCTGTCTACAATAAAGTCCAGAAAGCCGTGTTCTAGCAAAAATTCAGCGCTTTGAAAGCCTTTGGGGAGGTCTTTGCCAATGGCCTCTCTAATGACCCTAGGACCTGCAAAGCCAATCAAGGCGCCAGGCTCAGCAATGTTAAAGTCGCCCAGCATGGCGAAAGAAGCACTCACTCCGCCTGTAGTAGGGTCTGTCAGCAAAGAGATGTAAGGAACCTTAGCTTCAGCTAGTTGGAGCAGCTTGGCTGAGGTTTTGGCCATTTGCATCAAGGAGAAGCCTGCTTCCATCATCCGTGCGCCGCCTGACTTAGAGATGATGAGCAAAGGCATGTGGTGCTGACAAGCATGGTCAACGGCTTTCGTAATCTTTTCGCCCACCACTGCTCCCATAGAACCACCAATGAAGCTAAAGTCCATACAAGCGATGACAAGAGCAAGGCCATTCATGGTGCCATGCGCCACTCTGATCGCGTCTTTGAGCTGTGTTTTTTCCTGGGCTTTTTGCAAGCGCTCCCTGTAAGGCTGGCTATCCACAAATTGCAGTGGATCAGCTGAAGTAAGCTCCGCCCCCAATTCAGTGAATTGGTTTTCATCAAAGAGCAGTTCGAAGTACTCTTTAGAGCCAATGCGTACGTGATAGCCATCTTCAGGAGACACATAGGCGTTTTCTTGCAGCACTTTGGTATGGACAATCTTTCCTTGGGGCGTCTTGTGCCACAGTCCATCAGGCCCCTCTTTTTTGTCAGCGGTGGGAGTGAGGATGCCTTTTATTTTTCTCTTGAACCAAGCCATATCGGTAGAAATTATTGATTGGGTAATTTGCTAGTAAATGGTAAGTAGGAAGGTCTTCCCTCAGCTGCTTGGCCACTTTGCTCAAGGCATCTTTAATGGTGACTTCAATAACTAAAGCCCATTTTCCTGGTGCAGCAGGGGTCGTCTCAAATTTAGTGGGTGCACGTGGAACTTCTTGCATGTGCTGGACAAGGAGGTTTAAATAGGCTAGCACAGCATCGCGCTGCTCTTGTTTTGCTCACGGTAGGAAGCTTCTACAAAATACGCCCCAGCATGCCGACAATATGTTGCAAAGTGTCCTCATCAGTAAATCACTCAATAAGTCGATGCCTTTAAGCCACCGTGATTTCTTGGGCCAAGTACACGTCCTGGATGGTATGGAGCAATTGAATCCCTTCTTTCATGGGCTTTTGAAAAGCCTTTCTGCCTGTAATTAGCCCCATGCCACCTGCCCTTTTGTTGATGACTGCGGTGCGGGCTGCTTCAGCCAAGTCAGAGGCTCCTTGTGAGGCTCCTCCAGAATTGATCAACCCTATCCTGCCCATGTAGCAGTGCGCCACTTGATAGCGACAAAGATCGATCGGATGGTTTGTAGTAAGCTGATCATACATCTTGGGGTGCGTCTTGGCAAAGCCAAGGGCCCGAAAACCGCCGTTACTGTCAGGCAGCTTTTGTTTGATCAGGTCTGCTTGGACCGTGACCCCTAAGTGGTTGGCTTGTCCTGTGATATCCGCTGCTGTGTGGTAATCAGCCTCTTGGGTCTTGAAAGCTTTGTTTCTGGCATAGCACCACAAGACAGTGGCCATGCCGAGTGCATGCGCTCTTTCAAAGGCAGCTGCCACCTCCACTAGTTGTCGGCTAGACGCTTCTGACCCAAAGTAGATCGTTGCTCCTACAGCCGTGGCACCTAGGTCCCAAGCAGCTTCGACAGAGCCAAAGAGGGTCTGATCATGCTTATTGGGATAGGTAAGCAGTTCGTTGTGGTTTAGTTTAACGATGAACGGAATCTTATGAGCGTACTTTCTGGCCGTAAGGGCTAGCACGCCAAAAGTAGTAGCCACTGCATTACAGCCCCCCTCGATAGCTAATTTGACGATGTTTTCAGGATCAAAGCAGGAAGGGTTCAGAGCAAAAGAGGCGCCCGCTGTATGCTCTACACCTTGGTCTACGGGCAAGATGGATAGATAGCCTGTGTGGGCCAATCTGCCATGCCCAAAAATATTTGCCAGACTTTTCAGTACTTGAGGGTTGCGGTTAGAAGGCAGAAATACTTCATCCACGAAGTTAGGGCTAGGCAAATGGAGCTGCGTTTGGGAGATCGTCTCGCAGTGGTGAGTAAGCAGGCCCTCTGCCTGGGAACCTAAAAGTGCAACAATGTCGTTGTAAGTCATAAGTAGGTAATTCACTCAAACAAAAGTAATAATTTCCCGATCACCTTTAGGCTTAGTCAACACGCTGGCCAGCACGTCAGGAAATCAGCAAGCATATTGCCCAAGGTGGCAGCCATCAGTTGGCAACTCGCTGGCTTTTTATTTTCTTTGGCAGTTGCTACGCTTGTGCATAGCGCACATTCAGATGGTGATTGTAGCTCAGTTGGTTAGAGCGCTGGTTTGTGGCACCAGAGGTCGCGGGTTCAAGTCCCGTCTTTCACCCTAATCTAGACCCTTGTATTACTGGGTAAGCAATCATTTGTTTATTGGCTTATTTGTTTATTAAGGGTCTTAAATGTCTTTCTAGTCCCAAAGGCAGTCTACTTTAAAAGTCTAGTAGCGCGGTGGGGGCTATTTGGTAACAACTCCACTCTGTGCCTTTACTGCTCCATGGAGAGCAACGCCTGATGAATCTGACGCACTTGTGGCATTAATGCTGCTTTTTCGTCGTTATGAATGATGAAGTCAGCGTACCGGACTCTTTGGGTATCTTTCCACTGGTTTTGCATCACTGCTTTGATCTCTTCCTCGGTTTTGTGGGAGTCACGCTTTTGCACTCGTTTTTTTCTTAGCCATTCAGGCGCTGTTACAACAATGAGCTTGTCCAACTGCTTGTAGCGCCCTGTGTCCAGCAGGATAGCAGCTTCTTTGATCACATAGGGCGCATAGGGCTGTGCTACTGCCCAGGCATTAAAGTCCTGCAGGACTTTAGGATGCACCCATTGGTTCAAAGTGGCTAGTTTTTGTGGGTCTTTAAAGATACTAGCTGCTAGTGCCCGCTTGTTCAACGTTTGGTCAGGATTGTAGATAACTGCTCCCAAAGCTGCTTGGAGGCCTTTGATGAGTTCTTGATCTTGCTCTATTAATCTGCGTGCATGCCTATCAGCCTCATACACAGGGATTCCCAATAGCTTGAAGAGTTCTCCTACTTTGCTTTTGCCAGCACCTATGCCTCCTGTGAGGCCTATTTTATGTGGAGCAGCTAACATGCCCCCTAGGTAGAGAAATATCTTCTAGGACACAAGCGGTGGAGCAAGAGCAAGGGTACTATTTAGCGTTGTCTTTTCTAGCGCTGTAGGCCCCGAAAGGACAAGGATCGTTGTAGAAAGAATTAGGGAAGCAAGTGTTGTTGGGAGAAAAGTAACTTGTAGAGGGCAGGCTAAGCGCGTTGGAAGTTGGTATGTAGTTATTTTTTGCGTCTAGACATTGGTCAGAGGTAACGGCTGCTACGCCTCCCACCAAAATTGCAGCCAAGAAGAGTGCATTGAGGGTAGAGTCGTTGTTGGTTTTAAGTTGGACTGGGTAGTGTGTGCACACAGCCTGGGAAGGTAATGATAGATCCAAGTCATTCTTACTATCTATTGACCTTCTCCCCAAAATTTGGTCCAAAAGAAGTGAGAGTTTTGTAAATCGAAGTCAAACTCAAAACAGGATCAATTATGAAAGACAGATTTAATGAAGCACAGATCATCAACATTATCAAAGAGCAGGAAAGAGGTATCAAAATCACTGAGATTTGTCGTAAGCACGCCATCGCTGAGTCTACCTTTCATCGATGGAAGGCTAAATACGGAGGCATGAATGCCTCTGAGGTGCAACGATTAAGGAACCTTGAGCAAGAGAACAGAAAACTTAAGCGCCTTGTCGCTGATTTATCTCTCGACAAGGTCATGTTACAAGATGTGCTCTCAAAAAATGTTTAAGCCCATCCTCACAGCGCACCATGAGCCAAGAACTGACAAAGAACTACGAACTCTCCGAGCGGCGAGCTTGTCAGCTCCTCGAGTTGCATCGTAGTACATGCCGTTATCAGGTAGTCAATAGGGAAGAAAACCAAGTTTTGGCTCAACGCCTCAAGGAATTAGCTATGAAGCACCCCCGCTTCGGGTATTTACGGCTTCACGAGCTATTGAAGCGAGAAGGATGGGCAGTGAATCGAAAGCGAGTATATCGACTCTATAAGGAGTTAAGCCTGAAGGTAAAGGTAAAGCGAGGAGTAAAGCGATCATTAAGTGAGCGAGGTAAGCTAGCAGAAGCGAGTCATCGTCATGAGCAATGGTCCTTAGACTTTGTGCATGATCGATTGTTAGATGGTCGTCAGGTACGAGTACTGGGCGTACTGGACCATTACAGCCGAGAGTGTTTGCTACTGACGGCCGACACGTCACTATCAGGGGAACGAGTAGCACGGGAATTAGAAGGTTTGGTAAGCAAGTATGGGAAGCCCTCTCAGATAGTGAGCGATAATGGAAGTGAGTTAACAAGTAAAGCGATCAGGAGCTGGAGTAGTAGTCATGGAATAGGTTGGCACTACATAAGTCCAGGGAAGCCGCAGGAGAACGGTTATATGGAAAGTCTAAATGGTCGATTACGTGATGAATGTTTGAATATGCATGTATTTACGAGTCTAGGGAATATACGAAGTGAGTTAAGCGAATGGCGTCGATACTATAACGAGGAGCGTCCGCATTCAAGTTTAGGCTATGTGTCGCCCTTGGAGTGGCTAACAATCAAAGGGGAGGGAAAAGATGAAGAGCGTTTAGCTATACAAGTTCAAGAGGCGAGCCCTTGAACTTGTCAGTAAGGTAGGAAATAGTAATTTGCTCTCACTGAAACTGGACCAGTAAATGGGGGAATGCCACTATCCAGTTAGGGAGTACTAGACACAGTCTGGACAGACCAGGCAATGACTTAGCGCGATGCGCTGCCACTTGGACCCGCACAGGTGCCAAGGATTGATGTGTTTCCTTGTACTGATCGGTTGTTGCTCCCTCCTTTGCTCCTGAAAAAGAAGATAGGCTCAGTAAATACAGGCCTAGCATAACGCTTCGCTTCAAGTATCTCATAATTCTCTCTTTTTATTGTCAGTCATACTACATTACAAAGTTGGTGCCCTCTGGCTCTGCTCTACCCAAAGGGGTTATATCTATTTTGTACCTATGCGCTTTTCCCTCAGTAACATTCTACTCATTTGCCATATACTACAACTTGGCCTTCATGGCTTGCTTTTTCTCAAGATCGATGTTGAGGTATTGTTCCTGACCGTGGTAATCAAAGTCGGACAAGAAAAAGTTTTGTAACCAACTATGGCACAGAACATGTTTTGCTTTATGAACCATGTAAAGTAGTGGCACTTGTTCTGCTGCTATTTTGTTCATCTGCTCGTAGAGCCTAGTCCGCTCAGGAGAGTCAGGCATAACTGATGCGCGCTCATACAATTTATCGTACTCAGGATAATCATAGTTTGAGTCGTTGGAGGCCATGGCCTTGTTAGGACCATACAGCTTCTGAAGCATTTCTTCCGCATTTGGGTAAGCAGGGAACCAACCCATAGCATGAAGTGTGGTTGATTTCTGATCAACTTTCTTGAGCAGCTCTGGCCAAGGATTAGTTACTACCTGGATGCGAATGCCAATTTGTTCCATACAACGTGCAAAATGCTCTCCGATCTGCCTGTGCGTAGTAGAGCTTGCCATATCAAGCGGGAGTACAGGCAAGCCCTTGCCTCCAGGATAGCCAGCTTCGGCTAGGAGCTGTTGGGCTCGCTCAAGATCATAATCGTTGTAGGGATTGACATAGTCTGAGCGATAGCCGGCTAGTCCTGGGGGTATGATGGATTGGGCCACCAGCGACATGTCGTAGAAGAGTTTGCTCAGCGTTTTTCTATCATAGGCCAAGGACATCGCCTGCCGTAGTTTTAGGTTGTTTTTGAACAAAGGATTCTCATGATTGAAGGCAATGTAGTAAACGGAAAGGGTTGTTTCGTGGAGCAGCCGTATTTCCTTTTGTCGCATGGCTAGAGTTAATTTTTTGTCAGGTGTAATGGTAGCCTTAAAATCGTCTTTGGCCATGGTCAAATAATCGAGTTGTCCCTTCTGGAATTTCAACCATCGGGGCTGCTCTTCTGTAATAACGCGGGCAACGATTTTATCGACCAACGGGAGGGGTTTACCAGCATCAGTGAGCAAATGCTGAAATGCCTTAGAAGCTTCTGAAGGAAAAAGTTTCTCACGGAACTGAGGATTTTTGTGGTAGACCAGCTCACTAGCTTGTGGACTGAATGTTTTTAGGACAAAGGGACCAGTACCTACAGGGTGATTAAGGAATTCTTGGCCATAGTATTGTACTGCCTCTTGGGGAACTGCATAGCAGAAGTGTCTGGTCAATACATAAGGAAACTGTGGAAAAGGTTTTTCTAGGGTCAGCTGCAGCGTGTATCTATCAAGAGCTTTTAAGCCTTCCACGGCCTCTGTGTAGTCTACAGGCGTATCTATATATTTCTTACGCCATGCATTAAGGCCTTTGATTCGGCCGTCTATTAGATAGAAGCCTGTGGACTGCACTTTGGGGTCGGCTATCCTCTTGATCGAATACACAAAGTCTTCAGCTATGAGCTCTCTACCCTGGCCCTCGGGAAAGCAAGGATCATCGTGAAACTTGACGCCTTCTTTGATCTTGAAGGTGTAGGTGAGGCCATCTTCCGACACCGTGGGCAAGGCGGCTGCTAGGTTAGGAATCAATTCATAAGGTCTTTTTAGGTAGTGATAGGCTAGTAGTCCTTCGTACACCTTGGCCACTTCAGCTGCAGAAGCAATATCAATAGTATGGGCTGGATCCATACCTTTGACCCTGGCAGTAAGCACTATCTCTAATACCTTTTCTCCAGCTACGCTGCGCTGCACGCTCCTTTGCCTGAGTAAGAACCATACTCCTAGCACCAGAACTGCTAACCAGACTAGATTGTTACTATTTCTCATGGGATGTATATTTTAAGGAGGAAAATGATTGTACAACTTAATGCATCGATCACACGCACTACAACTTGGCCTTCATGGCTTGCTTTTTCTCAAGATCGATGTTGAGGTATTGTGCTTGACCCCGCAGGAAGTTAGGTGCTAAAACGTAGTTCTGTAGCCAGCCGTGATGCAAGACATACTTCACCGGATAGACCAGATAGATAAGCGGTGCTTTTTCGGCCGCCATCTGGTTGAGCTGTTCATAAAGAGCCGTGCGCGCTGGACCATCCTGCATGAGCGATGCCTCTTCGTACAAAGCGTTGAACTCAGCGTCGTTGAAGTTAGCACCATTAGGACCAGGGGCTTTATTAGGACCATACAGGATTTGAAAAAAGTTCTCTGCATCAGGATAGTCGCCTACCCAGATCAGGGAATATAGCATGGTAGATTTTGTCTGGCGCACCTTTTTCATGAGTTCTGGAAAAGGATTGGAGATCACTTTGATGCGGACCCCTATTTTTTCCATGGACTTTTGAAAATGTTCTCCTAACTGTCTGATCTGTGTAGTGCTTCCAACATCTAAAGTAATCTCTGGCAAGCCTTTTCCGCCAGGGTAGCCTGCTTCGGCTAAGAGCTCTTTCGCTTTTTCTAAGTCGTATCCATAGGGATTGACATAATCTGGTCGGTAGCCTGCTACACTAGGAGGCAGTATTGATGAAGCCTTAGTGGACATTCCATTACAAAATAGCTTGTTGAACTCCTCGCGGTCATAAGCCATGGACATGGCTTGTCTTAGCTTGATGTTCTTAAACAATCCATTTAAGTGGTTAAAGGCGATGTAATGCATATTGATGCTAGGTGCATGTTGAAGCTGTATACCCAGCTCTTGCATCGATGAGGTTAGTTCTTTGTTGGGGATTACATCTAAGTTGTCGCTAGGAATAGCAATATGATCTAAGCCCCCTGCTTGAAATTTAAGCCATCTAGGTTGACTCTCAACCATGATATGAGCCACGATCTTGTCGACTAGAGGAAGCGCCTTGTCCGCATCTTTTAGGCAGTGTTGGTAGGCTTCAGCGGCTTCGGTAGGAAAGTGTTTTTTTCTAAAAGTGGGATTCTTATAGAAAATGATTTTATTGGCTTGTCCATCAAATTTTTCTACGGTAAAGGGACCCGTACCTACCGGATGGTTCATGAACTCCTGGCCATAGTGCTGCACGGCTTCTTGAGGCACTACAAAAAGTTGTGGGTTGGCTAGGACTTGTAAGAACTGCGGCCAGGACCGAACTAATTTAATCTGCAACGTATGGCTATCCAGCGCTTGTAGGCCTTCTACTGAATCCGTGTAATCAGTTACGGCATCTACGTACCTTTGGCGCCATGCGTTTAGCCCTTGAATCTTTCCGTCTACCATGGAAAAGCCGAGTCCACGGAGTTGAGGATCTGCGAGTCTTTTGATCGAATACACAAAGTCTGCTGCTACAAGCTCTCTGCCTTTGTCTTCAGGAAAACAAGCATTATCATGAAATTTAACTCCTTTTTTGAGCTCGAAGGTATAGGTGAGGCCATCTTCTGATACGGAAGGCATGGCAGCAGCTAGGTTGGGAATGAGCTCATACGGACGTTTGAGATAATGATATTCCAGCAGCCCTTCGTACACTTTACTTATTTCCCCTTGGGAGGGATCGTCATTGGCATCTACGGGGTCCATGGTCTTCACCTGGTCAGTAACAGCTATCTCTAATACTTTTTCGGCATTCCCTTGAGGGGCGTTTACTCGCTTTGAGTAGAGCCATAGGCCTAGCATGAGCAGAAGTAAGGCACCTACTCTTAGCAGCTGGTTTGTGTTCATAGGTAGTTGATTTTAAAGAAAGAAAGCATTTTTGATATTGAAATTCATCGGTTTAAAAGTAGTAAAAGTAAGACTGACTGAAAAACTTGCTTTACAAGAACGTTACTACACGCCCACAAAGAGTATAATTTGGAAATGTGATTTTTTATTAGCTTCTTATATATATCGACAAGCTATTTAGCAATAGGAGATGCGCTAAATCAGCTCCAATAGACATGTAGCTACAAAGTCTATCTGAAATGTAGATAACCTTGTGAATAATCCGTTTAGTTTTTCTTCTCTTTTGTGGAGAACAAAGAGTAGAGAATGCTACGCAGTAAACTGTAATGAAGACTTAGGAAACAAAATTTATTACACACAATTTTCTGGCTTATTATTCATAATGAACAATACTATCTACAATCTACATGCTAAAAAATTTGCTATTCACATATAATTTTCAGTACTGAGCAGGACTTAAAAATCCTATGCTAGCCTGTGCATAACTCAAGTGTTGTACACCTGTAGCGCACAATTCACTTTGCCAAATTTTTCTATCATTGTTTTCAACAAATGCACCATCTAATAGAAGTAATAAATTTTTTATAATCTTATTTTATTCATAGAGTTGATGTTAACAAAGCTAGATTTAGAAGATATTTATCTTTGCTACGTCTTCTCATATGCATTCCTTCTTTCAAACTTCACTTGAGTATCTCAAAGGAGTTGGCCCCAACAAAGCGCTACTCATCCAGCAGGAGCTGCAATTGACTACTTTTGACGATCTGATTCATTATTATCCTTTTCGATATGAGGATCGCACTCGACTTCATAAAGTAGAAGATCTCCAGTCAGACCTCACTTATGTACAGCTGGTGGGAACCATTAGTCATATTAAGACGTCCTCTACAGGTAAAAAAAGACTATCTGCCCGCCTAAGAGACGATACGGGTGAGATTACGCTGGTCTGGTTCCAAGGGCTTCAGTGGATACTGAAGAGATTAGAGGAAGGTGCTGTGTACACTGTATTTGGAAAAGTTAATGTCTATGGTCAACAAATCAGCTTAGTGCACCCTGAGATAGAAGCGTTTAATCCTGATAATACAAAAAGCCTAAGCTTGCTTCCTGTCTATCACACTACTGAAAGGCTCAAATCAAGATACCTGGACAGTAGAGCTATTGCTAGACTACAACGTACACTATTAGAAAAGGCCCATAGACACGTCGTTGAAACACTCCCTGACTATCTTCTGAAACGCTATCAGCTTGTTGATAGACGCACTGCGCTGATAAATATCCATTTCCCTAAGAACAATGCCCTGCTACAGCAAACACGCTCACGATTGAAGTTTGAAGAACTCTTTTACATACAACTTCAATTGCTCGAGATGAAACAGATACGGCTGGAAAAGCAGCTAGGAAGTGTTTTGGCTGATACGCAACGCCTGAATGAGTTTTACCATATCTATTTGCCTTTTGAACTCACAGGCGCACAAAAGGGTGTGGTCAAAGAGATTTATCAAGACCTGCGGTCAGGGAGCCAGATGAATCGACTAGTGCAAGGCGACGTAGGCAGTGGCAAAACCATGGTGGCTTTTCTGAGCATGTTGATTGCTATTGGGAGTGGGACGCAAGTGGCCATGATGGCACCTACGGAGATTCTGGCTGAGCAGCACTACCAAGGGCTTCGGACTTTTGCAGAACCGATGGGCATTACCATTGCGCTTCTGACAGGTTCTACCAAGAAAAGGGCACGCAACGAAATGCATACTGCTTTGCAAACCGGTACGCTACAAATTCTCGTAGGTACACATTCTCTGCTCAGTGATACGGTAGGGTTTAAAAATTTAGGGCTAGCCGTCATTGATGAGCAACATCGATTTGGAGTGGCACAGCGGGCCCAGCTCTGGAACAAAGGCCAAGGCGTCTTTCCACATGTGCTGGTGATGACAGCTACACCTATTCCACGTACGCTGGCCATGACACTTTATGGTGACCTAGACATCTCTGTGATGGATGAAATGCCTGCAGGCAGAAAGCCCATCAAGACAGTGCATTATTATGATGCGCAGCGACTCAAAATGTTTCGGTTGCTCAAGGAGCAAGTCGCTGCCGGCAGCCAAGTCTACATCGTCTATCCACTAATTGAAGAATCTGAAAAGCTAGACTACAAAAACCTGATGGACGGATACGAGAGCATCTGTCGGGCCTTTCCCGAAGTGCCAGTGAGCATTGTGCACGGCCAGATGTACACTACCGACAAAGACTATGAAATGCAGCGTTTTGTAAAGGGAGAAACCAAAATCATGGTCGCTACGACCGTGATAGAAGTAGGCGTCAATGTTCCCAATGCCACCGTTATGGTCATCGAAAGTGCAGAACGATTCGGATTGGCACAGCTGCATCAGCTGCGCGGCAGGGTGGGGAGAGGCAGCACGCAGTCTTACTGCATCTTGATGACCGGAAGCAAGCTGGGCGCTCCAAGCAGAGAACGCATGCAGGCCATGGTGCGCACAAACAATGGCTTTGAGCTAGCAGATCTAGACCTAAAACTGCGAGGCCCTGGCGACCTGATGGGTGTGCAGCAGAGCGGAGCGCTCGACCTGAAGATTGCAGACTTGGGCCAAGATGGAAAAATACTCCAAGCAGCTCGCGAAGCAGCTCAGCACATCATGCAACAAGACCCTACCCTTGATGATCCTCAACATCGTCCTATCAGAGTCCAACGAGAGCATATTCGCAGCCATACTGTGGATTGGAGTAGTGTGAGTTGATACAAGAGCATAGTATTCACGATTAGAGTGATCACTTCATTGGGTGATTTAGCGATTTCCCTAATAGTGCAAGTTCCTTGGCTTGTGTCAGAATAAAGAGCAAATAAAACAGGAGGCTATATCAAAAATTTTTTTCTTGGAAATTTGGTGCCATTTACAGTCTTAAAAAGAGCTTATTATGATGTCAAGGTCACAAAGAATCACGCGTCTCTTGGCTTTTGATACAGCCCCAGGCCAGAGAATGACACTAAGACTCGTCCTTTGCGCCAATCCTTTTCAAACACCCCACCTTTTTAGCTGTAAGACCTATTTTTACCTATCTGTTAGGCACAGCAATGCAGAATTAGTACAGCAATAGCTAACACCTAGTACTATGCAGTTCAATCCCTCGCTTTGGGAGAGACCACTTTTAAGTGATTAGCCAAGGTATCGAAGTACGCTTTCTTAGCCCATATATTGTGATTGCCTACGACAAAGCAGAAGTCTTTGGCACGCGTTAGGGCTACATTGAGCATGTTAGGCGATCCAGAGGCCCACCTTATGGCCCCTTCATTGGCAGCAGAAGCGCCTAGCACTAGAATAACGCCATCGGCTTGCCTCCCTTGGAAGGTGTGTATAGTACCTACCGATCGGTAGGACCATCCAAGCACTGCCTGGCTAGCTATATTGTGCTCTTCCCAGCGCTCTTTGTTGCTTTCAAGCAGCTCCCGCATGCTAGCCACTATGTTCTTGAAGGGAGTAATGATGTACACATTGGGAAGCCTCTTGTTCATTTTACACATCTGGTCGAGTAGTTCCAAAACTACTGCCCCCTCTTCAGGTATCCAGTGATTGGTGCCGCTCAGGTGCCCTCTTACGTTGAGCCAGTAGCTTCCTGCTGGCCATCCGTCCATTTTTAGCAACTGAGCCAGCATAGATACTTGGGGAGGGGTGGCCTGTGTCATTCGTCCCTCGTAGGCAATTTCGTTAGCTACCTTAAACATAGGATTTTGACACCTGCGGTGTACGCGCAGGGGGGCTCCTAACCAGGCGTGATGCATACGACCTATGTAGGTTCCAAAAATATTTGCCTCATCAGCCAGTTGTTGCACAGAGATGTTGTGCACATCCCACACAGAGCTCAGTTGGTAGTGTTCTCGAAAGGCTTTGCTCATACTTTTAGGGATCGTAACAATGGGCGGTATTTGTAGAGGATCGCCTACAACAATAGCCCGCTTGGCACGCTGTAGTGCGCCTACGGCAGCCTGTGGCGCAACTTGCCCTGCTTCGTCTATGAGCAACCAACCAATATCTTCTTTGCCTAGCCCTTTTAGGTTACCGATAGAGGCAAGGGTCGTGGAGAGGACAGGCACCACAGTACATAAGGAAGTCCAGAGCGAGGGAAGCACTTTTTCTTTTTCAGACCAATCTTTTCTGTAGACCACTAGCGCATTCATGCTGCTGAAGTTGTCATAGAACTGCGTGGCTGCTCGGCCAATGAAGGCACGATGTAAATTCATGGCTTTCACAAAAAGCTCTCCACGTAACTTGTGAAGCTTTTCAGAATGCCAAGGGGTACATTTTTGCAGTACTTCTTCAGGCTGTTGCCAGAAAGCATTGTCAGGAAAATGATTCCCCATACGTGTCTTGTGGTGCTCTAAATACTTTGCTAGGTCGGTAGTCTTTGTCTGTAGGCTTGTTTGCTCACGCACCATCTTATGGAGTTCGCCTTGTATGGCCCGTACTTGCCGTACCTTTTCTTTCAATACTTTTTGAGCAGCCTTCTTTGCATCAAGGGCTTTTGCATACCCTGCTTTCCATTGCTTGTCTGCCATAAGACGGCTCCACCAGCTGCGTTTCTCGTTTTTCCATTGGTTCAATCGCTCGGTGCAGTTATTCCATTGCTCTTCCAGCAGCACTTTATACTCTTCCAGTTTTTGTAAATCTGCTTTGTACTTAGCCGTTTGCTGCTCTGCTTCCTGTAGCTGTTGGGTGACTGTGTGTAGTTGCTCCAGGTCTTGCGCCATGCCAATGAGTTGCTGGCACATGGCAGTGTGCGCTTGGAGCGTACTTTGAAATTCTTTTTTGGCTTGTAGCCAATCTGCCTGCATCTTGGCCTTATCTCGCATGCATTCTTTGAGCCAGTCATTAAAACCTAGTGCGTTCTCGTCGCGTACATCTTTCCAAAACTTGCCGAAAAATTTACCGATGTGATTTTGTCTGCCGAGGGCTGCTGCACACAGCCCCCAACATTCAGGGAGGTCTAGTATGTGCTCGGCTAAACCAGCGAAGTAGTCGAGTCGCCATGCAGCATCGATCGCTTTTTTGCTAGGAATCTCTCTGGAGATGTTCTCAACGGCATTGTTGTTGTTGCTGGCAATCACTATTTCATACCCTTGCAGCATAGGCTTGGGCTTCCAGATAGTGTACCTCTTTCCGTTAATAATCTCTTTGATAGGTTCCTCAAAAGCATGGGCAGGAAGGTCTAAGCTGGCCATGGCACAGGCCCGCTTTACGATGATGTTGCTGATAATGTCGTTAAGGAGCGTAGTTTTGCCCGTCCCTGGTGGCCCATTGCCAGAGAAAATGCCGCTGGTCTGGCTGAGTGCTAGGTTGACCGCTGCTTGCTGATTGATGGCCAATGGATAGTCGCCAGCACAAGGCCAGCGCGCAGGGGCCATTAGTTGCGGGGAGACGTATTTGCGTAGCACGTTGTTATCCGCCAGGTCTTCTCTTTGCTCCGGAGACGCCGATGCCAAGTATTGCTGTAGCGACCTACTAATTCCAGCAGAATCTTCTTGCCATTTTTTGATGACGTCGTTAATATCATTTATAAATAAGCTGTTGAAAAATGATTTTGTTTGGCCCTTTTCGGCAAGAGGGATTTCCTTGCCATGCGCTACGATGAGATTTTGGGACGCTATATTGACAGTCTTTACAATTTTTTCCCAACCAATAATTTTCAGCACCTTCGCTCGAAGAAGACGCAGCAAATCATAGTTGATAGGCTCGATACGCTTCTTTTGAAAAAACTCATCACAAAAATTGCGGTAAATATCTGTCAGTTTCTCTTTGATAGATTTCTTCTTGTCATTGTCTAAGCTTTGTAGAGAAAGAGTCTCGCACTGTGTGATACAGCCTAGGGCAACAACGTAATCGGGGATTTCTAACGAGTTAGGTAGCGGCCTTCCATGAACGTCTACTTTGAAGGCGAGCATACATGTATACTTGTCTCCCTGATCACTGTAGCTATCTTTCTCATCGCTGAAAAGCTTTTTGAGGATATCGAGTAAGACTTTGATGTTGTCAACACCCAAAAACACAGCATACTCCCACTTGTGTTTTTCGGTATTTCTATGTGTTTCAAAGCGTTTTTTGTCGAGCCAAGGGATATCATCATCCTCAAAAACTGTCCTCTGAATAGACTTTGTTTTCGGCGCTTTGTGTTCCTTTTCTATCTCTGGTCGTTAGGTATTGTTGCTAACCTGAATGTAGGCTAGGGCCTGTCATCAATTAGTTGCTATATTACTTTCGAAGCCAAAACAGAATTTCAGTTGATTATAACAAAAATTATATAAACGAAGCATGTATTTAGTTTGTAAGATGGCCTAATGCTACAATTGTTGTTTTTTCAGGTCTGTTCGAGCTTTTGCTACAGTAGGCAATAGGTCGGTTGCTGGAAGGTGACTACTGTATAAAATTGCGTCATGTCCATGTCTTATAACTTTTTCTTTGTACGACTACCGTTTTTGAGTATCGTGCAGTTACATAACTCGCCTTACGCAAACTCTCTTCTAATGCTTCTCTTGTCATGTTGAGCAACGCGAAACATCCCTGCGAAGCCCATTACGCAAAGATTCCTCGGCAAGCTCGGAATGACAAGGCCACTGCGTAAGGTGGGTTACAAGCTTACTGGCACTGAAAATAAGCATACAATGTTTAGCTTTGAATACAGCCCTGGACCCAGGGGCAGCTAGAAAAAAATGCATGGCTAAAGTACCCCCACCAGACTATCAGCAGTTCGTCAAAGAAATCAAGCTTAAGGTGCATGAAGCTCAATGTCAAGCACTTAGGGCCGTTAACAAAAACCTCATTCAGCTTTATTGGGATATAGGGCAGGCCATTGTCGAAAAGTAGACCCAGCACGGGTGGGGCAAAGCGATCGTAGAGCGCCTCTCGCGTGATTTACAAAACGACTTGCCAGGGGTCAAAGGCTTTTCCACAAAAAACCTCTGGTATATGAGGCAGTTTTATCTCACCTACCAGCACAATGAAAAACTCCAACCACTGGTTGGAGAAATCAGTTGGAGCAAGCATCTGGTGATTATAGCCAAAACCAAAGATGATCTAGAGAAAGAGTTCTATATCAAAATGACACAAAAGTATGGTTGGTCTAAAAGTGTTTTGCTTCATCAGGTGGAAGGGCAAGCCTATGAGCGATTCTTGCTTAACCAGACCAACTTTGACCAAACAATAGCTGACGTTCATAAGGATCAAGCCCAGCTAGCGGTTAAGGACAGCTATAGTTTTGACTTTTTAGCTATGCGTGAGCTCCACACAGAGCGAGAAATGGAGCTAGGCTTGCTCAAGCACATCAGAGAGTTTCTGCTGGAAATGGGAGGGGACTTTGCCTTTATCGGTCACCAGTACAAGCTAGAAGTAGGGGAAGATACTTTCTACATCGACTTACTACTCTATCACAGGCAGTTGAGATCGCTCGTAGCTATTGAGCTGAAAACGACTGCCTTTAAGCCTGAACATGCCGGACAGATGCAGTTTTATCTGACGGCGCTGGATGAGACTGTGAAAGCTGACCATGAGCAGCCTTCGATAGGGATCATTATCTGCAAAGACAAAAACAGAACGGTAGTAGAATATGCTTTGAAAAGAACACCCACTCCTATTGGCGTAGCCAGCTACAGCATCAGTGCAGAGCTTCCCGAGGCTATGCGCCAGCTACTCCCCTCCCCAGAAGCCATTGCCCACCGTTTAGAAGGCTTGATAAGTTAGTCCATTGCAGCTGCATTTAGGCATCTCAGCTGCGGGCCATATCAAAAATCCTTTTTCAGTCAATCTAGTGCAACTAGACTGCTATACACCAGCCTATTGGGACAACTTACAAAATAACTATGCTTAATTTAACTTTTGACACAGTCTCTATGGAAAAACTCAACTCTGCTTCAATGTACCTGAGAGTAACAATAGCAGTATGATGCCCAAGAGAATACCCCAAAAGATCAGCAAGCCTTCATGGCTTCGCAAGAGACTGTGGGGAGGTAATAACGGCCTGCATAAGTAACATGGAGGAGTACGCGGAACGTTTTGGTCTCGTGCTGTTTCAAGTCAAAGTAAGAATAGACCCGATCGTCTCGAATGTCTTGGTAAGTAGGTGCATTTTGAGGCCTTGCTCCTCCATCGAGCCGTTCATTATCTACGTGCAGGGCCTGCTCCAGGGTTTGGAACTGAAAAGTGAAGGTCTTGAGCGAGGCAGGTACGTCTTGGAGCCGGCTTAGGTAAAATTTGGCTTTGAATTGCTTGCCACTGGGCAGGGCCTGCTGGGGCGTAAAAGTGAGGGTACGTTCGTCAGTCCAGGAAACCGTTCCCTGGAGGGAAGCCGAAAAGGAGAACAAACGCTCTAGGGCTTGACTATCTACCTGGTGCGTGGGCGCATGGCGGAGCTGGATCGTGATGCTCGACTTGCCAGAGATCGTGCCTGAGGTGTAAGCAGCGTGTGTGGCGTAAATTCTTGGGGAGGCATTGGGGTGAGGTTGGCTATATAGTACCATGCGACTCCGGACAGTGCTGCCAATGCAGTGAAAGAGCCTAGGAGGAGATAGAGGGTGTTTTTTTTATGGTTTAGAAGGGGCCTACAGAGGGGACTGTTATACTTAAGCTGCCATTTCTAACTTTTCTTTATTGAAGAACAATGTTAACGTGTGATCTAACATCGCCCAGGATTTACTGTGGCGCTTACTTCGACGGTTAAAACGCGCTAGATTATCTCGAATGCTACTGTTGCTTGACTCTATCAAGTGGGTCTCTGCCTTGGTCATCATATGACTCTCTTCTATTTTGAGTGCTTTAAAGGCTGCCTCATAACAGCTGTTAGCCTCGGTATAGATATAGGCAATCTGTTGTACTTGACGCTTTACCTCCTTGTAAAGTGCTAGGGCACTTGAGAGCCCTTCTCCTATCACATACGCAATAACACGACCCGCGACTCGAGAATAAGCAGTCCATACCACGGCGCGATGTTTTTTTTTTTTACAAAGGTGTAAATCTCGTCCATTTCGATGATGTCAGGTATTTTCTCCTCTGTGTGCTGAGCAGCTTGAGAGAGTTGTTGTTTAACATGTTGGCTGAACTCTTTGATCCATTTTAAAACCAAAGGGGGCGAGCATTGCATAAATCGTGCAATCTTACGAATGCCCACGTTGTTAAGATACATGTCGAGGGCTTTTTTCTTATCTTGATAAAAGAATCTGCGAGGCTTATCACTAAAGAATCGCTGACATTTTTTGCACTTATAGCGCTGACTGCCCTTGTAGGCTCCATTTTTATAGTATTGATGGCTACCGCAGTGAGTACATAATAGTTCCATCTTAGGTTTTGTTTTAGGTGCAACATCTTGGAAATCCTAAGATAAATATTATTGCAGTAATACAGTAACAGTGCCCCCGCGGGCAGGGCTAGAACATTCAGAGTACTGATAGACAGTTGTTCAATGGATGAAGGGCCCAAAGTTGTCCAGTCTGCGGTCGATTCGTCCCCATTTGTCATGCTGAGCGGAAAGCAAAGCATCGCTGCGAGGCCCCCTGCGAAGTGATTCCTCGCAGGGGCGCGGAATGACAGTTGGAAGGGAGCAGGCCATTTTACTAGTGAAAGTGCATTCATGAAGTGTCATACGCACTCGATTAAATGTCAACACAGCCTAGCTGACTACAATAAGGTAATAGTGCTTCTTGCCTTGCTGCACAAGCAAGTACTTACCGTTGAGGAGCGTAAAGCCAGGCGGCTGGTGCGGATCAGTCACCCTGGTCTTGTTGATGCGCAAACTTCCTCCTTGAATGGCTCGCCGGGCTTCTCCTTTAGAAGAAAAGATCAGGCCTTGCGTGGCGCTTGACACCAAGGTGGTTACATCTGTCAGGGCAGCGAACTGTGCTTGACTCAGGGTACATTGTGGCACATTGGCCAAGAGCGTCAGCAAAGCCTGCTCGCTCAGTGCCTGCAGGTCTTCTGTTGGGGCATGACCAAAGAGTAGCTCCGTGGCTTGGGCTGCTTGGCGAAAGGCCTGTGCAGAATGCACCATAGTGGTGAGCTCCTGGGCCAAGGCCTGCTGCAAAATGCGCTGGTGAGGCGCTGCCTCGTGCTGCTGAATGAGGGTGGCAATAGTAGTTTGATCTAGCAAAGTGAACACCTTGATCAGTCTGCGTGCTTCTTCATCTGCGCAGTTCATCCAGAACTGATAAAACGCATACGGAGAGGTAAGCGCAGGGTCGAGCCAGATGTTACTACCCTGCTCTGTCTTACCGAATTTGCTGCCATCAGCCTTGGTAATCAGCGGAGTGGTCAGCGCAAAAGCTGAGCTGCCTGCCTTTCGGCGGATCAGCTCGGTGCCTGTGGTCAGATTGCCCCACTGGTCTGCACCCCCCATTTGTAGCTTTACGCCGTGGTGGGTGTACAGGTAGTAAAAATCATACGCCTGAATGAGCTGGTAGGTAAATTCAGTGAAAGAAAGGCCTGTCTCCAAACGCCGCTTGACAGAATCTTTGGCCGTCATGTAATTGACAGAAATGTACTTGCCCGCTGTGCGTAAGAAATGCAAGAAACCCATGTCCTGGAACCAGTCCAGGTTGTTCAGCAGCACAGCCCCATTTGCTGGGTCTGAGAAGTCCAAAAATGGCCGCAACTGCTGGCTGATGCACGTTTGGTTGTGCCGTAGCTCCTCTTCGCTGAGGAACTTCCTTTCTGCTGCTTTCCAGGAGGGATCACCAATCATGCCCGTAGCACCTCCCACCACGACATAGGGACGGTGGCCTGCCAGCTGCAAATGCTTGAGTAGCATGATAGCAGCCAAGTTGCCGATGTGCAGCGAAGGTGCTGTAGGATCAAAGCCTATATAGCCCGCTGTACGCTCTTTGTTGAGTTGCTCTGCTGTGCCAGGGATGAGATCATGCACCATGCCGCGCCAGTGCAGGTTGGCGACAAAATCTTGCGTCATAGTCGGATTGGGTGATAGCAGCTAAGATAAAAGGCACCGCAAGGAGAAGCAAAGGACCCTTTAGAAAAAAGGGCCCCTTCTTAGATAAAGAAGAGGCTTTTTTATGAAATGTGCTTAGCCAATATGTCCTTGACACGGACGGCAGTTCCGAGCCAAGAAGGGAATTGGTGCGCTTTTTAGAGCTTGCGTCTTCGCAAGGAACTGGCACAAGCCAGGAGACTTGCGCCAGTTGGAGGCTAAACTTATTCTGCTTCTTTCATCTTAGCCTCGAGTTCTTTCATCTTAGCCTCAAACTCCTTCTGTGCAGTTTCTCGGGTATCTTTGGCTTGTCCAACCTTTTTTTTAGCGTCTTCCCACTGCTTGACAATGGCGTCCTCTTGCAATAATTTAAGTAGATCATCAAGACAATTTTTCTGAGCCTCAAGTTTTTTGTACTCTCCCTCAGCTATGGTATAGTTACCGATAAGGTTAGTAAAGCCTTCAAGCATAGCTTTTACACTACCACTGACTTGTGGGTTTTTTACTTCTAAGCCGCTAAGTCCTTTTTTTATTGCCTCCACCTTTGTGGCAATACCTGAACGTTCCTTTTTGAGTTGCTCCTCTATAGCATTAAGGTCGTCTTCTTTTTCAGAAAGTGCTTGTTGCGCTGTTAATAGGTCATTTCCCGCCTTTTGTAGTTCCTTCCCAGCTTCTAGTAGCGATGAGTCTTTCCAATTACCTGCTGCAGCTGCCCTGGCTTCGCCTCCCTCCTCAAGCACCGTGTCTTCATCGCCTTCATCGTCATCATCCTCATCGTCATCTTCATTACCTCCGCAGCTATAAGCGAAAAGCAAGCCACTCAATAAGAGCATTAGTTGTAATATTTTTAGTTTTTTCATAACAAATTCAGTTTTTGGGTAACTTCTTTGCAGCGGACCACATAAATAGCAAGGAGCATGGCCTGCAACATTAAGAAAAAAAGTATTAATATTCCTCTAGAATCATCGGCTCTTCCCAGTGAATGCGTGGCCCCTCGAGAACTCAAAATAACACCCTATTTTGCGTTTATATAGGCTGAGGCTGTTGCAAAACACGGTGCCAACGTTAGAAAATAGGCTTTGTGGCTTCAGTTAAAGCCTTACAAGCCGCCCCTTTCTGTGTTTTGCAATACCCTCAGGATATTTTGCAAGTAAAATACGTTTTGCCCAGTTCTGCTCAATGTGTCTCCTTGTGGGCAGGTTTTTTTGACGGTCCCAAAAATTAGCTTGCCAAAGACAAAGCATGTGGCCAGTAAAAAGATTGACAAAACAGTATGAGGGCGTTTTGAGTGCGAATATGCAGTTCTTAAATATCCACTAAGTTATTAGTGCCATTACTCGTTCCTGGATTGCAGCGTCACCCTGACCTCACTCCTTGTGCCACCGCGATAGTAAGCCACCCTCACAGTATCCCTAGGCTTGTAGTGTAAAGTCCATTCTAGAAACTGAGGCGTGCTTGTTATCTCATGACCATCGATGGCCACAATAATGTCTCCTTTTTGTAGCCCCGCTTTTTCTGCTGCTCCGGCTCTCCATATCCTGGCTATACAAACCCCACTCACCTTGGGAAGCCCTTTTGCATGAGCTAGTTCGGCACTTACCCTATCAACACAGATACCCAGCATGGCTCTGTGTACAGTTCGATACGCTCTTAAATCCTCCGTTACTCTTTGGGCAATAGAAGCTGGAATGGCGAAACAGATACCTGGTGAATCGGGAAGTCTAGCCGAATTGATCCCTACTAATGCAACCTCTTCTTTCTGGGTAGCCTGACTTTTTTGAACAGCCACCAGTGCGCCTCCACTGTTACCAGGATTAATAGCTGCATCTATCTGGATAAGCGCTTCTACAGGCAATTTAGCTCCCAGCTCTCTTTTCATGTAACGAACATTGCGTGCTTTAGCACTCACAATCCCTTTGGTGACAGTAAACCGGAGTCCATACGGACTACCTAGGGCCAAGACCTCTTCACCAATTCTGAGGGCATCTGAATCACCAAATGGGAGATAAGGCAAATGCGTTGCTTCTATTTTGAGGACCGCCAAATCTGTGTTGCGATCTTGGCCTACTAGCTGAGCAGTGTATACATCATTGTTGTTTAACGCCACCTTGATCTGAGCGGCTCCGTCAATGACGTGATGGTTGGTTACGATGTATCCATCCTGGTCAATAATGACGCCTGAACCAATAAATCGTCTGGATAGACCTAAAAGATACCATTTTGGCTTTTTGACTTGAATGAATACCACAGTTGGCAGCGCTATTTCTGCCACCTGAGCAAAATCCCACTTTTTTTTTGCCTTTCAGGCGCTTTATTAATGGGGCTTTCAAAAGATAGGGGCTGCTGAGGAGTGCAGGAGTGGTTGAGCAGTGCCACAGCTACTAAGCTTGCCAAAAAAAGTCTATAGTTCATCGTTGTACAGAGTTGCTACCTATCCCAGTTCTCTTCTTGGAGTGTCACGGTTGTCTCTTGTGCTGTTTCTCTGACATCGTGAATGTATGCGACTTTTATCCTATCCCCGGGTGCATAACGATAGAGCACTTCTAAAAATTGAGTAGTGTAATTGATAGGTATGTTATTGATTTCTACTAGAATATTAGATGAACTCTAAAACATTATCTCTTCGTAAAGTAAGAAGTCCTCATCGCTTTGTCAATGGCCTTGCGCGCCATTGGCTGAGTACTGCTCCCCTTTACCAGTGTTACGCCTTGCTGTCCATTAATCTCTTAACTTCGTGGCATGCCAGGGCCACTTCAAGTCTATAATACGCTTACACGCCAAAAAGAAGTCTTTACGCCCCTCCATCCCCCACGGGTGGGCATGTATCTATGCGGCCCTACCGTCTATGGCAAGGCGCACCTGGGGCATGCACGCAGTGCGATCAATTTTGATGTCATTGTCAGGTACTTAAAGCACCTGGGCTATCAGGTGCGGTATGTGCGCAACATCACCGACGTGGGCCATTTGGAGCGCGATGCAGACGAAGGCGCTGACAAGATTGCCCAGCAAGCCCAGCTAGAAGCTATAGAGCCCATGGAAGTGGTGCAGCGCTACACGCACGACTATCACCAGCACATGGCTCTGCTGAACGTGCAGCCTCCCAGCATTGAGCCAAGCGCTAGCGGACACATCACAGAACAAATAGCCATGATCCAGCAGATCATCCAAGCAGGCCTGGCCTACGAAGCCCAAGGGTCTGTCTACTTGGATGTGGCTGCATACAACAAGCAATATCCTTATGGAGAGCTCTCAGGAAGGGTAATAGAAGATTTACGCACCCACACAAGGTCGTTAAGTGGCCAGCAAGAAAAACGCAATCCTATGGATTTTGCGCTGTGGAAAAAGGCTACCCCCACGCACTTGATGCGCTGGCCTTCACCTTGGGGCGACGGCTTTCCAGGCTGGCACCTAGAGTGCTCGGCCATGGCTACCAAATACTTGGGACAACCGTTCGATATCCATGCAGGCGGGCTGGATTTGCTCTTTCCGCACCACGAGTGCGAGCTGGCGCAAGCTCAAGCTGCTCACGGCAAGCCCCTGGCCCAATACTGGCTCCACAACAACCTGATTACGATCGATGGACAAAAGATGGGAAAATCGCTGGGCAACTTCATCACGCTGGAAGAGCTCTTTCATGGCACACATGCGCTGCTGGACCAGGCGTACAGCCCCATGACATTGCGCTTTTTTGTGCTGCAAGCCCACTATAGGGGCACACTCAGTTTTTCGCTAGAGGCATTGCAGGCAGCCTACACTGGCTATCTCAAGCTGATCAATGGCCTCAAAGTGCTCAACGAACTGACATACGTGGCTGATGATACAGTCACTGTTGATACAGAGAAGGCAACGCACATCCAGCGCAGCTCTGCAGCCTGCTATGATGCCATGAATGATGATTTTAATACCGCCCAAGTAATGGCTGCCCTTTTTGAACTGCTCAAGCCTATCCAGGCCCTGAAAAATAGCGCTCTCTCGCCTGCTAGCCTAGGCACGGCCACTTTTACACAGCTCAAGGAAACCTATACTACCTTCTTACAAGACATTTTGGGGCTGCAAGCAGAGCTCAAGGCCCCTGCCACTGCACTAATAGACCTCTTGCTAGCGCTGTACAGCCAAGCCAAAGCACAAAAGCAGTATGACCAAGTAGATAAGATAAGAGCGCAACTGAAAGCAATGGGCATTGCTGTGCAGGACACGCCCACAGGCGTGCAGTGGAGCTATGCATGAACTAAGCCACCGCTGCTTGCTGCGCAAAGTACTGGCAAAAGGAGGTGAGCGCACATGCAGTACACTTAGGTCTGCGCGCTAGGCAGACGTACCGCCCATGCAAAATCAGCCAATGGTGCGCCTGGGCCAGGTATTCTTCAGGCAAGTGCTGGACTAGCTGCTTTTCAACTGCTAGGGGCGTTGTAGCAGCTTCGTCTACCAAGCCCAGCCGCTTAGACACCCGAAATACGTGCGTATCTACCGCCATTTTGGGTTGGTTATAGAGCACAGAAGCTACTACATGGGCCGTCTTTCTGCCCACTCCAGGCAGCTTTTGCAAGTCCTCTACAGATTCTGGTATCTCGCCTCCAAAATCCTCCACGACCATTTGGGCCATCTTGAGCAAATGCTTGGTCTTATTGTTGGGATAAGAGATGCTTTTGATGTAAGGAAATACCTCTTCAAAGCTACTTTCAGCCATATGGGCAGGCGTAGGAAAGGCTTCGAACAAGGCAGGAGCCACCGCATTGACACGTTTATCAGTGCACTGCGCACTCAAAATCACCGCCATCAGCAGCTGAAAAGGGTTGTCGTATGCCAGTTCAGTCGTTGCTTCAGGCTGGTGCTGCGAGAAGTGGTCGATGAGGGCTTGGTAGCGTTCTTGTCGGGACATGGTCGATGGTTCGTCTGCTCATGAAGAGCAAGATGATGATCAAGGAGTGGGTGCTTGTGTACGCAGCTGCTCGACCTCTACTTGTGTCATGCCCATGCGTTTGGCGATTTTTGCGGGATCGAGATGCTTTTTTATCAGTAAATGCCTAGCGATTTCTTCTTTTGAGAGGCGCGTAGCAGAGACAATTGTATCAACGCTGCAGTTCTTAGAAAGTAGACCCATAGCCATATCAACTTTGAACTTTTCCATCTCGGCGATGCTTTCTGGTGTCTTTACTGCCTGTGCGTCATGTTGCCTAAATGCCACTTCCAAACTATTTAAGTGGACATCTACTACTTTCCTATCTTCTTCGGAAGATCCAATACCTTCTTTGTACCTCGCTTCCATATCCATGAGTGGCCAATTCTCTTGCTCATCTTTAGTTATCGCACGCAATCTTTGAAGCTGCTCGTGGGACTCATTAGAAGCCCGCCTGCCACCGGGAGCCCTGCCAGATCCTTCGTTCGGTGGTTCGTCATTTCGAGGAGGCCTTCTATTCCCCCCTGTATTGCCACAAGCCAAACAAGTGCCTACCACCAAGATGAACAAGAGCTCTCGGCGGTAGAAATGTTTACGTGGTAGAGTACTAAGACCTATTCGCATCATTTGCAGTGTTAAAGTAGATTTTTATGTTTTCTCCTGGATACAAGGGCAAGCTAAGTACTCCTTCTAAAAGCGCCTGATTTCCCCGATACTACGGAGCGTTCTTGTCGGGTCATGGTGGATAGACTCTATTGAGGTACTTTGACTGCGATCTTTGATTTTCTTCGCTTCATTCTTGCCTTTAGCTTGACTACGATCTTAATACGCGCCTATCACTAAGATGCACAAGAGCACCGCTTCTACACAGCCATGTACCAAAATCTATACCTTCTCTTAAGTAATGTTTTGTATCTTCTTATACGGAGCCTACAAATCTCCATGTTATTCCTGACGTGACTCGTTCGTTTCAAACAAAAATACTACTCAGTGGATAACAGCTCAGTCTCGGACAAAACAATAAAACATACAGAGTACAAATATGAGACCCCGATGGCTGTCCCTAATTCTTGTGGCAATAATCCTACTCAACCCTTCTTGTACGCCTTCAGTGCAAGATATCTCAGAAACATATAATAGTCACACAACGTTGGTAAGCAATGCCCCAACTGATTGGACGAAAGTAGCAGAAAGCGTCCAATCTGCCACAGTACGGATCTTGATTAGAAGAAAAAAGGAACCTTTCACTCTTTACCTTCCTGGGCGTCCCCAATGGCACTCATCTTCAGGCACTATTGTTAAAGTGGATGGGGATGATGTGTACATTGTGATTAATGATGGTTCCATAAACCGTGTAGAAGTAGAAATATTGGTGCAACTGAGAGACGGTCGTCAGTACAACTGTCAAATAGTAGGCCAACATCCTGACACAGACATAGCACTACTCAAAATAAGAGCAGCAGGACGCAGCGCCTTTGAATTTGGTGATTCAGATGCACTCCAAGTGGGAGAAGAGGTAGCATTAGTAGGCAATCCAGGGAACCTTCCTTTTAGTTTTATTACAAGCACCGTGAGTGCCAAGGCACGTAGCATGGTTCTCGATACCGAAGGGGCTAAAATGCCAGTGACGGCCTTTATACAGATCGGTGGTAATCCTACATCGGGCTTTGCTGGCGGGCCAGTGGTCAATCGACAAGGTCAATTGGTAGGGGTTGTCTCTCCTGTCACCTTCCCAGGGATAGCACGCTTTGCCATCCCTGTTGCTATCGTTGAGAGAGTTACAGATGATTTGATAAAGCATGGTACTGTTCATAGGGAATTTTTGGGTGTTTGTGTAGTAAATAGACATTCAACGAAATTGGCTCCGAGCCCAGGCTCCCCAGAACAAGGCGTGTTAATCAAAAAAGTTTGGAAAGATAGTGCAGCGGAAAAAGCTGGACTACGAAGAGGTGATCTCATTACTGCCATCAATGGGGAGGGTGTAGAAAACACAGCGCAATTTTTGGAGAAAACTTTTATCAATGCTGATGGACCTGTAGAGATCACTTACTATCGTGGAGGCCAGCAGCATGTTGTTAATGTACAACCACAACGCCCGACCAAAAAGAAATGGTCAGTATTCTCTTAGAGGCCACCTGGGAGCAAAAGACAAGCAGATAAAAGGCAAAAAGCCACAATGCGTTTTATCTTTTAGCCACGAAATTTGCTACTGTATTTATCAGAATAGTTAAATTGACATCCCACTTAATCAATGCTGCCTCTAGGCGCTAGGTGCCATACATCTCCGTAGACCCTACTGTCATTCCGAGCCGGGCGAGGAAGGGAAATGCTACTGCGTAAGGCTAAGTAAATAATTCAAAAAAAGCCCTTAAGAGCCCAGAAATAGATTTAAAATCACGTAATCACAAAATCACTCTACAATACAATGATCTCAAAGCATATCAAAGCGCTAGAAAAACGCTTAAAGACCGGAAAAGAGTTCTCCAAAGTAGTTGACTACTTCCTCACCTACTTAGGAGAAAACAAAAAATTCATGGACGAGAGCGTGCCCCTAGAAGAGGACCATGAGATAATATTGGCCGTAGTGGGCAAAATTGCAGAGGGTATCTTTGCTAGTAAGCCTCAAATAGAGCACTCTTTTTTAAGCCGGTTCCCTGACTCTGACCTCATTCATGGCACACTAGTGATCAGTAAACACCTCTCTAATGTGATCTTTTTTGAAAAAAGCGATATAGGTTTGTTCATCATTCCATTGCCCGATGGACACATCCATTTCTTCAGGTTTTCTACCATGACCTTTGACCGCTCAGAAGTAACGCCGCATTATGGCAATATTTTCGGTAGCCACGGAATCAAACAGTAAGCGCTGAAGACCTACTGACCAGCGTCACTAGTCCCTAGCTCTCGGACGTTTTCCTTATCGGCTGACACACCTGTCCTAGCGGAAGCTACTTTTTGGCTGATCGTACCCAAAGGTTGCCTAAGGAGCAGCGAAAAGTACCCAACGCTTGGCGACGTTTTTACAAAGCCCTGCCACCACGTATCTTCGTTGCCTAGGCTCTTCACCCATCCGTACCATGCAACGAGACCACATCTTATTCCAATTAATAGCAGCAGAGCGGCAGCGACAAGCACAGGGGCTCGAGCTCATCGCTTCTGAAAACTTTGTTTCGCAGCAGGTCATGGAAGCCGCTGGCAGTGTCCTGACCAACAAATATGCCGAGGGATTGCCGGGCAAACGCTATTATGGAGGCTGTGAGATAGTAGATGAGATCGAAACCTTGGCCATCGAGCGCGCTAAAACGTTGTTCAATGCAGCTTGGGCCAATGTACAGCCCCACTCAGGAGCCCAGGCCAATGCTGCCTTAATGATGTCGATCCTACAGCCAGGAGACAAAATATTGGGCTTTGACTTGGCCCACGGAGGCCACCTGACGCACGGCTCCTCTGCCAACTTCTCTGGCAAGCTGTACCAAGCCGCCTTTTATGGCGTCAGTAAAGAGACCGGCTGCATTGACTGGGAAGAGGTCGCTGCGATAGCTGACCGCGAAAAGCCACAGCTCCTTATTTGTGGAGCGTCTTCCTATAGCCGCGACTGGGACTACGAAAAGCTACGCAGCATTGCTGACAATGTAGGCGCATTTTTATGGGCAGACATTGCCCATACAGCTGGGCTCATTGCTCGGGGCTTGCTCAACGATCCCTTGCCCCACTGCCACTTTGTGACAACCACTACGCACAAAACCTTACGAGGCCCTAGGGGAGGCATGATGTTGATGGGGCAAGACTTTGAGAATCCATTGGGCATCAAGACAGCCAAAGGCACCCTGAAAAAAATGTCTGCCGTGCTAGACGGAGGCGTATTCCCAGGTACACAGGGAGGCCCCCTAGAGCATATCATTGCTGCCAAGGCTGTGGCTTTTCAAGAGGCCCTCAGCGATGACTACTTTGACTATGTCTTGCAAGTACAGAAAAATGCCCGCCAAATGGCCCAAGATTTCAGCGACCGAGGCTATCAAGTTCTCTCAGGCGGTACGGATAACCATTTGGTCTTGATTGATTTACGCAACAAGCACATTACAGGCCAACAAGCTGAGCAGGCCTTGGTTCAGGCAGACATTACGCTCAACAAGAACATGGTGCCTTTCGACACGCAGTCGCCTTTTGTTACCTCTGGCATACGTCTGGGCACCCCTGCTGTGACGACTAGAGGCCTGCGAGAGCCTGATATGACACGTATCGTAGCCCTGATCGATGCTGTACTGAAGAACCCTGAAGACTCGCAACAGATCAAAGCCGTAAAGCAAGAAGTGAATGCTTGGATGGCTGATCTTACGATTGATTCCATTGGGGGATTTGTTGATTGAATGATTTTACTTGCTGAGACCATTGCAACATGCATCCAGTATTCTGGCAGGACTTGAAAAAGTACTTTTACAATCCTGAAAGGAGTTTTATAATCACTCAATCGCACAATCAACAAATCACATAATGAATAATTATGCGCCCCAAAATTGTTGCTGCTAACTGGAAAATGCATACTACCCTGCCAGAAGGGCTACAACTGACCTCTGAGCTCATCCAGGCCCTGCAAAAGCTAGACCTAGCGGGTGTTCAAGTGATTCTTTTGCCTCCTTTCACGCACTTGGCTGCCATCAGTCAGCTATTGCCTGCCTCAGGCGATATTCATTTGGGGGCACAAAACTGCCACACACAGGCCCATGGTGCCTTTACAGGCGAGGTGGCTGCGCCTATGTTGCGAGCTGTAGGGACCCGCTTCGTACTGATCGGGCACAGCGAAAGAAGGCAACATGGGGGAGAGGACAGTGCGCTGCTGGCCCAAAAGGTAACTGCTGCCTTAGCGCATGGCCTGCGGCCTATCTTTTGCTGTGGAGAAACCCAGCGGGGCCGAACGCCAGGGCAGTCAGAAGCTTTTGTGACTCAGCAGCTGCAGGACGGCTTGTTCCACCTGGATGGCTCACAGCTGGCCCAAGCAGTCATTGCTTACGAGCCTGTCTGGGCCATTGGCACCGACCATACTCCCTCCCCTGCTCAGGTACAAGCCATGCACCAGGCCATCAGGCGTGCCATAGCCCTTCATTACAAAGAGGAAATCGCCCAAAGCTTGCCTATCTTGTACGGCGGAAGCTGCAATGCGCAAAATGCTGCTGCCCTCTTTGCTTGTCCTGACGTGGACGGAGGCTTGGTAGGAAGAGCCAGCTTAGCCATTCAACCCTTCACAAAGATTGTCCATTCTTTAGCTTGGTCCAGCCATGAGTGAATCCATTAGAACACAGAAAATAGCTAGAATGCTACAGAAAGCCTTGGGAGAGATTTTTCTTCAAGAGGCGTCTAGGCTGTTTGGGAATGTGCTGATTACTGTCACAGAAGTACGCGTCAGTCCTGACCTGAGCCTAGCCAAAGTTTATCTGAGCTTTACTCTCAATGAAGACAAAGCTGATCTGCTGGCGAACATTGCCCGAAGAAAAGGAGCGATCAGAAAGGAATTGGCCCATCGAGTAGGGAAAAAGATACGCAGAGTCCCTGAATTAGATTTTTACACGGACCATTCGGTAGAGCATGCTGCCCGTATGAATCAACTACTTGCTGAGTTAGACCTACCAGAAGGGTGATTTGTCCATCGGGAGCTTTACTGATTTTGCGATTGGGAGCTTTACTGATTTTGTGATTGAGTGGTTTGCTGATTTACTGATTGGACAGCTTTGCTATGCACTACGAGGCTGTTGCAAAATAGGCTCAGCTACAATTTTAGTCTTTTAAAATAGACACTCTTAGAGGCCAGAGAGGTTTTTTAAATCGCTCAATCACAAGATCACTCAATAATACAATGATCTCATGTGTATCCTATGCACTAGATGCCCTACCGATTCAGTGATCCAATGCAGCAGTATTTGCGGGCAGACCCCCAACAAGAGGATAAGCAACAGGAGCGGTACGAACAGCAAGTACTCTCTGGCCTTCAGGTCCTCCAGGGCAGCTGCCCAACTTGGACAGTGCAGCGACAAAGGGCCCAAAAACACACGTTGGATGGTCCATACGAAGTATGCTGCATTGAGCAGTACTCCTAAAGCGCCTACGATCCCCATCCAGGGAGGTAGCTCAGAAGACTGAAAGGCGCCTAGCAAAACCAACAGTTCCCCCACAAAACCAGACAGCCCAGGCAAGCCTAAAGCAGCAAAAAAACTGATCATGGCCACCGTGGTGTAGTGAGGCATCTTATTGGCTAGGCCACTAAAGTGGGCTATTTGCCTGTCCTGCACTCTGTCCTGCAGTATCCCTACCACTAAAAAAAGAACAGATGAGATCAGTCCATGACTCACCATCTGATATAGTGCTCCGTTTATGCCCTCATGCGTTAGCGAAGCTAGCCCTAGCAGCACGTAGCCCATGTGGGCGATAGAAGCATAGGCCACCATCCGCTTGAGGTCTTGCATGGCCAGGGCATTCAGGGCTGCATAGACAATCGTACACACGCCCAGTGCACCTATGCCCCAGCTGTAATAGAGTGCTCCTTCTGGAAAAATGCTGTAAGCTGTTCGTAATAAACCATAGCCCCCCACCTTGAGCAAAAGGGCAGCCAGCACCATAGAGATAGGCGTAGGTGCTTCTACATGTGCATCAGGTAGCCACGTATGAAAAGGGACAGCTGCCAGCTTGATCAAAAAGCCGATCAGTAAGCCTAGAAAAGCGACCAGGCGTGCAGCCTGCCCTCCAATAAGTGCCCCACTTGTTGGGCTCAACACCGCGCCTGGCACAAAATTGTTGACATCTGTCATCAACACCATGTTCAAGGAATGCACCAGGTCTTGGGCTGGCAGGGCATGGGCTTGGACAAAGCTTTGTAAGCTTTCCATCTGGGAGATACTGGGCGTTTCGTTGAGAGACAGTACGCCTAGGTGCTGGCCTGTGGCCATGGGATCATAGACAGAGAGGCCGAGTCCAATCATCACCACTAAGATCATGACAGTGCCCAACAGAGTGTACAGAAAGAACTTAGTAGCCGCCTGGGTGCGCCCAGGTCCTCCCCAGAGCCCAATGAAAAAGTAAACAGGCAGTAGGGCTACCTCAAAAAAGAGATAAAACAGGAAAAAATCTAGGGCCAAAAAGCTCCCCAGGAGCAAAGTGTCCAAGAGTAAATACAGCGCAAAATAAGCACGAGCATGTGTCTGTACGTTCCACGAGGCTACCACCCCTATGGGCAATACCAGGACTGACAACAGGACCAAGCCTACATTGAGCCCATCAATACCCACCAAGTAATTGACAGAGAGCACGCCCAGGTGGCCCAGGTCCAGATGCATCCACGCCACCTGCTCTATCCACTGGAAGCCATCTGTCATCATTTCTGCTGAAGGAGTCACTACTCCATTGGTCAATATCCATGCGACGCCTAGCCCTTGCAGCAGCGTAGTGCCCAAAGCAACGTAACGAAAAGCCTTTTGCCAAGCAGAGGGGAAGAGTAAGAGCAAGACTAAGCTACCTATGGGGAGCCAGAGGATAAGGGATAGGAGAGGCAAGGCCATTGTATTATTGAACCATTTGGTGACTGCGTGATTTCAAAGTATGTTTTCTAGGCTTGTAAGGACGTCCTAACTTGGTGCAAATCTTCTCGCTACCCTTTGGCTCTACGCTGGCGTAGGTCGCAAGACACGGACCCTTTCCCCTCTTTCATCCAATAGCTCACCCTGCCAACTATCAATATTGCGCGTTGCAGAAGAGAAGTTGATGCCTACGACCAGGAGCTCCTTGCCTGGCTGTACATACCGCATGCAGTATTCCTTGCAGCGGGCCTGATCCAACGCCAAGGTCGCTGTCTGATCCCGTTTCAGCTCAAAGATCACCGTAGCCGCTGGTAGCTGCGCCACTAGATCAATGCGTCCAATATTCGTAGGCACTTCAGCTTGCGTCCTGATCCCTGATTTCTCGAGCAGTGTGAAAAAGACAGCCTGGTAAAAGCCCTCCTTGGCGTCTTGAGAGACGTAATAAGGAATCTTGGCCAAGTGGATGCTGATCGTCTTGGTAAACGCTTCCAGGTTATACGTAGTCAAATCTTCTCTGAGCTGCTTGGCGGCACGAGTCACCCCCTGCGGATCGATCCTAGCAAACTCTTTTAAGAGCGAAGCAAAAAAGGCCCGTCTTACCTCTCGGTTAGGAAAGTCCAGCGTATAAGCGCCTTCTTCCTCTTCATTGCCTGTCTGGTACGCTTGAATCGTCAGATACCCCGTCTGAAACATCAAAGCCTTCAAGTCGATCTCCTCCAGGCTACTAATGTCCATCAAGGCGCTTTCATCAGCAACAATGCCAGCTAGCGGAAGGACCACCTGTGGATGCTTGCTGACTTGTTCAATCAAAAAAGAAGGCGTGCCAGTGGCATACCAATAGCTTTTGGGGGTTCTTTCATCGAGGAAATTAAGTGTAGAAAAAGGGTTGTAGACATAAGTATCTGCTTTGGAGAAGCGATAGCCATTGTACCACTGTTTTATTTCTGCTAATACATCTTTTTCGGTAATGGATTGCCCTTGTGCGTTTCGTTCTTCAGTAACAGCCTGGAGGTGCTGATCAAAGTACTGGAGGAGTTCTTCCTCGGTGTAGCCCATCATGCTTGCATACTGGGGGCTGATGGTAATGTCCTTCAAGTGATTGGCTCCAGAGAAGAGCGAAACCTGCGAAAACTTGCTGATTCCTGTCACAAAAGTGAAGCGCACATATTTGTCTAGGTTTTTCAGCGCCCCAAAAAAGCTTTGTAGCAGCTGACGGTTGCTTTCTGCTACCGCTGGATTGTGAAGGTGGTCAATGATCGGTTTGTCGTACTCGTCTACTAGTACAACGACACGCTTTTCTCTGTAGAGCGCTTTAATAAGGTTTTTAATCCCTTCTTGGACTGAGGGTAGCTCTATTTTTGTCTCGTGCTCAGCTGCGAGCTCTGCCAGGCTTCTCCTCAAACTGTCTTTTAAATCTTGCGTAGTTTCGTTGAGAATCTCTGCAAAGTTGAGAGATAAGACAGGATGTACTGGCCATTCGTAATCACTGTCATAAATCTTACAGTCCTTAAAGAGCGCTTTGTTCCCCTTGAAAATCTCTTCTAGCGTACTCAAGAACAGTGATTTACCAAACCTTCTGGGGCGAGAGAAGAAATAGTGCGGTGCGTCTCCCTCGATCAATTGCAGGGCAAACAGGGTCTTGTCGACATAGATGTAGTCACCTTTGCCAAGGATTTTCTCAATGCTCTGAATTCCAATTGGAAGTTTCTTCATTGGTTGTCAGTGATCAATTAAATGATGATATAATCTTTCCAATCTCGTTTATTGGGTGCAGCATCAAAAGTTAAATGCCGTATAATTATTCCCCTATCATATCAATTGGTACGAGCCTCCTGGCACTCTCCTTATCTCTACGCTGGTATAGGTCGCAAGACACGGACCCTTTCCCCTCTTTCATCCAATAGCTCACCCTGCCAACTATCAATATTGCGCGTTGCAGAAGAGAAGTTGATGCCCATGACCAGGAGCTCTTTGCCTGGCTGTACATACCGCATGCAGTATTCCTTGCAGCGGGCCTGATCCAACGCCAAGGTCGCTGTCTGATCCCGTTTCAGCTCAAAGATCACCGTAGCCGCTGGTAGCTGCGCCACTAGATCAATGCGTCCAATATTCGTAGGCACTTCAGCTTGCGTCCTGATCCCTGATTTCTCGAGCAGGGTGAAAAAGACAGCTTGGTAAAAGCCCTCCTTGGCGTCTTGAGAGACGTAATAAGGAATCTTGGCCAAGTGGATGTTGATCGTCTTGATAAACGCTTCCAGGTTATACGTAGTCAAATCTTCTCTGAGCTGCTTGGCGGCACGAGTTACACCCTGCGGATCGATCCTAGCAAACTCTTTTAAGAGCGAAGCAAAAAAGGCTCGTCTTACCTCTCGGTTAGGAAAGTCCAGCGTATAAGCGCCTTCTTCCTCTTCATTGCCTGTCTGGTACGCTTGAATTGTCAGGTACCCCGTCTGAAACATCAAAGCCTTCAAGTCGATCTCCTCCAGGCTACTAATGTCCATCAAGGCGCTCTCCTCAGCAACAATGCCAGCTAGGGGAGGAACTACCTGTGGATGCTTGCTGACTTGTTCAATCAAAAAAGAAGGCGTTCCAGTGGCGTACCAATAGCTTTTGGGCGCTCTTGCCCCTAGAAACTTAAGCGTAGAAAAAGGGTTGTAGACATAAGTATCTGCTTTGGAGAAGCGATAACCATTGTACCACTGTTTTATTTCTGCCAATACATCTTTTTCGGTAATGGATTGCCCTTGTGCGTTTCGTTCTTCAGTAACAGCCAGGAGGTGATGATCAAAGTACTGGAGGAGTTCTTCCTCGGTGTATCCCATCATGCTTGCATGGTGAGGGTCCATGGTGATGTCATCTAAATGGTTGGCTCCAGAGAAGAGCGAAACCTGCGAAAACTTGCTGATTCCTGTCACAAAAGTGAAGCGCACATATTTGTCTAGGTTTTTCAGCGCCCCAAAAAAGCTTTGTAGCAGCTGACGGTTGCTTTCTGCTACCGCTGGATTGTGAAGGTGGTCAATGATCGGTTTGTCGTACTCGTCTACTAGTACAACGACACGCTTTTCTCTGTAGAGCGCTTTAATAAGGTTTTTAATCCCTTCTTGGACTGAGGGTAGCTCTATTTTTGTCTCGTGCTCAGCTGCGAGCTCTGCCAGGCTTCTCCTCAAACTGTCTTTTAAATCTTGCGTAGTTTCGTTGAGAATTTCTGCAAAGTTGAGAGATAAGACAGGATGTACCGGCCATTCGTAATCACTGTCATAAATCTTACAGTCCTTAAAGAGCGCTTTGTTCCCTTTGAAAATCTCTTCTAGCGTACTCAAGAACAGTGATTTACCAAACCTTCTGGGGCGAGAGAAGAAGTAGTGCGGTGCGTCTCCCTCGATCAATTGCAGGGCAAACAGGGTCTTGTCGACATAGATGTAGTCACCTTTGCCAAGGATTTTCTCAATGCTCTGAATTCCAATTGGAAGTTTCTTCATTGGTTGTCAGTGATCAATTAAATGATGATATAATCTTTCTAATCTCGTCTATTGGGTGCAGCATCAAAAGTTAAATGCCGTATAATTATTCCCCTATCATATCAATTGGTACGAGCCTCCTGGCACTCTCCTTATCTCTACGCTGGTATAGGTCGCAAGACACGGACCCTTTCCCCTCTTTCATCCAATAGCTCACCCTGCCAACTATCAATATTGCGCGTTGCAGAAGAGAAGTTGATGCCTACGACCAGGAGCTCCTTGCCTGGCTGTACATACCGCATGCAGTATTCCTTGCAGCGGGCCTGATCCAACGCCAAGGTCGCTGTCTGATCCCGCTTCAGCTCAAAGATCACCGTGGCCGCTGGTAGCTGCGCCACTAGATCAATGCGTCCAATATTCGTAGGCACTTCAGCTTGCGTCCTGATCCCTGATTTCTCGAGCAGGGTGAAAAAGACAGCCTGGTAAAAGCCCTCCTTGGCGTCTTGAGAGACGTAATAAGGAATCTTGGCCAAGTGGATGTTGATCGTCTTGATAAACGCTTCCAGGTTATACATAGTCAAATCTTCTCTGAGCTGCTTGGCGGCACGAGTTACACCCTGCGGATCGATCCTAGCAAACTCTTTTAAGAGCGAAGCAAAAAAGGCCCGTCTTACCTCTCGGTTAGGAAAGTCCAGCGTATAAGCGCCTTCATCCTCTTCATTGCCCGTCTGGTACGCTTGAATCGTCAGATACCCCGTCTGAAACATCAAAGCCTTCAAGTCGATCTCCTCCAGGCTACTAATGTCCATCAAGGCGCTCTCCTCAGCAACAATGCCAGCTAGGGGAGGAACTACCTGTGGATGCTTGCTGACTTGTTCAATCAAAAAAGAAGGCGTTCCAGTGGCGTACCAATAGCTTTTAGGCGTTCTTGCCCTTAGAAACTTAAGGGTAGAAAAAGGGTTGTAGACATAAGTATCTGCTTTGGAGAAGCGATAACCATTGTACCACTGTTTTATTTCTGCTAATACATCTTTTTCGGTACTGGATTGCCCTTGTGCGTTTCGTTCTTCAGTAACAGCCAAGAGGTGGTGATCAAAGTACTGGAGGAGTTCTTCCTCGGTGTATCCCATCATGCTTGCATGGTGAGGGTCCATGGTGATGTCATCTAAATGGTTGGCTCCAGAGAAGAGCGAAACCTGCGAAAACTTACTGATTCCTGTCACAAAAGTGAAGCGCACGTGCTTTCCTCGACTTTTGAGTGTACTAAAGAAACTCTGTAGCAGCTTTCGATTCTCTTCGGCCTCCTTGGGGCTGTGAAGGTTGTCAATGATAGGCTTATCGTACTCATCCACCAATACGACAACAGGGTCCTTCTCAGCCAGCGCTGTAATCAATCTTTTGAGTTTTGATTGGTAGGAAGCGCCTCTGACAGTGATTCCGTATAGCTCACCTAGGTCCTCTAAGGCTTCATTTAAGCCTGTACTCAGCGCTGCAGGTGTTTCATTGGCAATCTCTCCAAAGTCAAAATAGAGCACAGGATGTACTGGCCATTCGTAATCACTGTCATAAATCTTACAGTCCTTAAAGAGCGTTTTGTTCCCTTTGAAAATCTCTTCTAGTGTACTCAAGAACAGTGATTTACCAAACCTTCTGGGGCGAGAGAGGAAGTAATGCGGTGCGTCTCCCTCGATCAATTGCAGGGCAAACAGGGTCTTGTCGACATAGATGTAGTCACCTTTGCCAAGGATTTTCTCAATGCTTTGAATACCAATCGGAAGTTTCTTCATTGGTTGTCAGTGATCATTCGTCGTGTATAACGTTATTGTTACTCAGAATGGAATAGCGGTAATATCATGCAATCATTGAGAATAACAAGCGTTTTTTGTGGCCAAGCTGCTTGGTTCGAGACTATTGCATGATTGGGTGGTTTTGTGACAGTGCGATTTAACAAGCTTTTCTTACCTCAAAGACAGCCTATTTGAAAAGCTTATCAGTGTGTGATTGGTGCTATTTTGCAACAGCCTCTGCTTGTACTAGGAAGGCATTTGCGCAGCCAACACGTCAGGCCAAGCCTCGTCGCGGCAAGTGTGGCCAACAGCATTCAGTACTTACTCACTGCTAAGCTTATCCTTTTTCAGAGACCATTACGTGCTCATTTCAGGAAAAAAGAAAGCGATTTCTTGGGCAGCAGTTGCGTCTGCACCATGTATTGCATTGTGAGTTCTGGAGCTAGCCCACTTTCTACGGAGGCACTCTTTGAGCTGGCCAAAGTCAACTACCGCATTTGTTTTGGCCAACACCAGGGCTACGACAGGGCCAGAGGCTATGAAAGTGTACATCTGTTCATAGAAAGAACACTCTTTATGGACTTCATAGAACGCAGCAGCGTTTGGGAGCGTGAGTTGTGTCATCTTGAGCGCTTGAATGCTAAAGCCAGCTTCCTCTATCTTGTAGATGATGGCTTCCACGAGCTTGTCCTTCACTGCATCAGGCTTGATCATGGCAAACGTAGTTATGTTGGCCATGGGCTGCTCTATGTCTTAGGAAAGAAGAAGTTATTTTCTACCGCGGCGGTTGCGTCTGCATCAGAGCCGTGTATGGCATTGGCATCGATAGATTGCCCAAAACGCTGTCGGATAGTCCCTTCGGCTGCCTGAGCAGGGTCAGTAGCTCCGATAAGCGTTCTGAAGTCAGCTACAGCATTTTCTTTGGCCAGAGTCATAGCCACAACAGGGCCAGCAGCGACGTCTTGACACATTTGCTTGTAAAAAGGACGCTCTTTATGAACTTCATAGAACTGGCCTGCTGTTTGGGGCGTGAGCTGTGTCATTTTGAGGGCTTGTATAGTGAAGCCCGCTTGTTCTATCATTTGGATAATAGCGCCGACGTGCTTGTTCTTGACTGCATCGGGCTTAATCATGGAAAAAGTAGTTGTACTCGTCATTTTTCTCTAGTTGCGTTCGAACACGAAGATAAGTAAAAATAGAGCGTAATGGCTTTAGCGTAGTGCAGTGAACTGCCTAAGAAACCTAACATCATTCTCTGTGAACAAGCGTAGGTCATCAATTTGGTATTGTAGCATGGCAATGCGTTCTACTCCCATGCCAAAAGCAAAGCCTGTGTAAGTCTCTGGGTCAATACGACAGTTGGTAAGCACTTGAGGATCGACCATGCCAGCCCCTAAAATTTCTACCCAGCCTGTGTATTTGCAAACATGGCACCCCTGGCCTCTACAAATGCGACAGTCAATGTCTAGCTCAGCGCTCGGTTCTGTAAAGGGGAAGTAAGAAGGTCTAAAGCGGAGCTGCGTATCGTTTCCAAATAGCTCGTGCACAAAATACAGCAACGTCTCCTTGAGGTCTGCTAGGCTTACGTTGCGGTCGATATACAGCCCTTCTATTTGGTGAAAAATGCAATGTGCACGGGCTGAAATTGCTTCATTGCGGAAGACCCTGCCTGGCGAGATAGTACGTATAGGCAAGGGCTGGTTTTCCATAACACGCACTTGCACAGAGGAGGTGTGGGTGCGTAATGCCTTTCCCTCTCCCACAAAAAAGGTGTCCTGCATATCTCGAGCTGGATGGTTGTCAGGAAAATTAAGCGCAGTGAAGTTGTGCCAGTCATCTTCAACTTCGGGTCCTTCGGAGATATTAAAGCCTATTTTCTCAAATAAAGCGATGATCTTATCACGCACGATTGATAAGGGGTGCAGTGCCCCTAGCGTACTGTTGGCAGGAGGTAGTGTTAGGTCTTCTGTTGGGGCTACTACTTCTTGACTAGTAGCATTTACTTGGTCGACGAGCTGCTTGAATTTTTCTTGGGCAGCAGCTTTGAGTTCATTTAGGGCTGCTCCTAATGTCTTTTTTTGGGCAGGTTCGACACTTTTGAGATCGGCGAAGAGCGCTGTCACAGTCCCTTTTTTGGCTATGAACTGCTGGCGAAAAGCTTCTAACGTTGCTTGATCTTTGGCCTGGAAGTGCGCTATTTCAGCATGTAGTGTTTTGATTTGCTCAAGCATACGGTGTTGTGACGACTAGATGATGAGGTACTGTGCAGCTGCGTTTACAAATTTAGCGACGTAGGCAGCAAAAAAGAAGAAATTTACGCTGGTGTGGAGAGAACTTCTACACAGCGTGATAAAAATAGGAAGTACATCAATAGGCTGTGTGATTGCCCTTTGCCCAGTGATCATCTATGTAGCGGACGGATAGATTACGTATCTTGCTCCAGAGGCATCCGCCTGTTCGAGTACGATACGAAAGATCACCATGAACACGCTGTGTTAGACGCAGCATATACACTATCGATGAATACTAAGTATTATTTCTTTACTCCCTTGCTACTTAGTTTGGTCTTTGGGTTTGCCAACGAAGAAGGGCCGCTCTACGAAGGCCCTGCATTAGAATCGACACAGCTGGAGACGATCTGCAGTGAAAATGGTGTCGTTAAGTATATCTTCACTACTAAAAAAGCACTGCATTATGAGAACGGTGACAAGGCCTACCCTGAAGGGGTACACTTATCTTTTTATCAAGCGGACCAAGAAAAGTCCACGGAGCTAAAGATATCAGTGACTGGCAGGGCCAATAGTGCTTATTACTGGTCAGAAAAAAAGGTGTACGAATTCAGAGGAGATGTAGAAATCAAAAGTTTGCGCGAAAAGAAACAGCTTAACACAGATATGCTGTACTTTGATCCTGAAACGGATACATTCTATACCGACAAGTTCATTAGAATAGAAACAGAACATGATATGCTTACTGGTGAGGGACTGACGGCCAAGCGAGACTTGAGCCATTATAGTGTCCCTAAGCCTCAAGGTAACTTTAATGTTGACTCAGCTGCAGAATAGCCGCTTTATCAGCGCATAGATTGGGATTTTGTACAGCACTGGGGGCATAGTTTAAGTAAAAACATGACAGAGCCGTATTCCATTATTATCATTGTTAGTGCCCTCATCTTTTCTGCTTTCTTCTCAGGCATAGAGATTGCCTTTTTGGCAGCAGACAAACTAGTAATGAGACTCGAGGGGGAGCGTAAGCCCCTCTCTGGTAGGATTTTAACTTTCTTTTTAGAACACCCAGACCGCTTTATTAGTGCTATGCTACTGGGAAACACTGCTGCGCTGGTGGTGTACAGCACTTACATGACCCAGGTGTTAGACACGGTTCTACCCATTTATCTACCTGCTGCTATCAACAACAGCGCTTTCATCCTCTCACTTCAAACGTTGCTCTCGACGCTAGGGATATTGATAGTGGCTGAGTTCATTCCCAAGAGTATTTTCCTTCTAATTCCCAACCGCCTTCTCTCTTTTTTCGCGTTACCCATAGCATTGCTCACTTTGGTGCTCAGCCCCTTGGTGGGAATGACTACTGCCATTGCCAAGTTCTTCTTCACCTATGTTTTAAGACAGCAATACCAGAAAACACGACCGGCCTTTGGCTTAACCGATTTACATGCTTTTATCAAAAACACCCTCAACATCAATGAGAAAATGCCTGCTGGGGTAAGTGCCAGACTTGTGAGTAATCTCATAGAATTCAGGAATCTAAAAGTCAGAGACTGTCTGATTCCTAGAACAGAGATTGTGGCTATCAGCATTGGCGATGGAATAGAAGCGCTCAAGCAAGCCGTCATTAAAAGTGATTACGCCAAAATTCTAGTCTACAGGAATGATATCGACGATATTATTGGCTATTGTCACTCCAAAGAACTCTTCAAAAAGCCCAAACACATGGAAAGCATCCTTGTGCCCATCGTCATTGTGTCAGAGACTAACCTGGCCAGCGAGGTTATGGCACAGCTTACCCAAGAAGGCAAGAGTTTGGCGCTAGTTGTAGACGAATTTGGAGGCACTGCAGGTATTGTGAGCTTAGAAAACATTATTGAAGAAATTGTGGGAAAAACGCAGCAAGAGCATGACAAACTAGTGCTAATAGAGCGACAGCTAGGCCCTAATGTGTACTTGCTCAGTGCAAGGCATGAGATTGATTATCTCAATGAAAAATACGGCTGGGACATTCCGCCAGGAGATTACGATACGTTAGGCGGTCTGATTATTTCTGTGACAGAACGCATTCCTGACCTTGAGGAGACAGTAGAAGTAGGTACTTTCACCTTTACGATTGTCTCTATAGAAGACACACGGATTAGTACCATTAAAATGACGATTGACAAGCCCGTTGAGGAGCAGTGAGGCTCTCTCAAGCTCGTGCTATCAATATACCCCTGATCTACGGCCTGTATTTTTTGGCGTGCACGCTGCACAGCCAGCTGATCGCAGCGTTCGTTTTCTGGGTGGCCTGCATGCCCTTTGATCCATCGAAGTTTGACCTGGTGCCGTTGATATACCTTCCAAAACCGCTTCCAGAGGTCCGCGTTCTTTTTGCCTTTAAAGTTCTTTTGAATCCAAGCCCTAAGCCATCCCTTTTCTACAGCATCCACTACATACTTGGAGTCTGAATAGACCACCACGTGCTGCCCCTCTTTTTTCAGTGCTTCTAGGCCTACGATTACTGCCAGCAGCTCCATGCGGTTGTTGGTGGTGCATTGGAAGCCTTCAGAAAGCTCTTTGCGGTAGGCTTGATACGTTAAGATCACACCATACCCTCCTGGACCTGGATTGCCTTGGGAAGCACCGTCTGTATAGATCGAGATCAAGCTGCGAGTAGCAAATGAGTTTTGAACAACTTAACAGCAATAGCTAGTAACATTAACCCCATCACTTTGTGGACAATGCTTACGCCCAGGGGACCTAACTTACGCTCAACCCACTCCGAGTACTTGAGGAAAATGTACATTAGCACTAGATTGGCCAGTGTGCCACAAAGGATGTTAATGTCTTTGTATTCTGCCTTTAAAGTAAGCAGCGCAGTGAGCGTGCCTGTTCCTGCCAATATAGGAAATGCCAAAGGAACAACTGAGGCCGTTTCGGGATTAGTATCTACTTTGAAAATATTGACATTCAGCACCATTTCTAGGCCCAGAAGAAAAAGGATGATACCCCCTGCAGTAGCAAAGGAATCAATATCAATGCGAAAAAGATCAAGAATAAAAGGCCCTACAAACAAAAAAGTAAACATAATGATCCCTGCAGCCACCGTAGTTTTTTTTGCATGGATACACCCCACCTGCCTTCTAAGGTTGATGATGATACCTATGTTCCCTAAAATGTCGATCACGGCAAAAAGAATAAAAAACGAAGAAAGCGCTTGCTGTCCATCGAATCCAGTGAAAAAGTGGTGGATACTGCCCATAGTACATTAATGCTTATAATTTTTTAGCGGGTTGGCTAGAGATAAACCAAGGCCCTGTATATGGACCTCAAGGAACAAAAGTGCGCAAACATAGGCAATAAGCATGATATTAGAAATAGATCAAGAGAATAATCGAGCGCCTCTACACATATTGAGACCAGTGCATGAGTGAGCGATTTTGTGATCGAGTGATTGAAAAGGCTCTTCTGGGCCTGATAAGACACATTTTAAGAGTACTAACAGACTGTTAGATGTATTTTGCGATGGCCCCATATTGGTAAAGTTTTATTACATCTTATTTAAGTTTTGTTCCTTGCTTCGCCCACGAGGGGCCACGCCTCAGGGAACCCAAAAGAGGTAGCTATATTTGTCGACTAGGTTGTTTTTGCTAATGTCTGTCGTGATAAGAACAGTAGTTGCCTATAGCATTTAATCCATGTTGTGCCATGCTGAGCTACGCAGGTGTCCTTCACAAGGGCCTAAAGTGACCGAAAGCGAGGAGGATGAATCAGGATAGCCTAGCCCCTACGCTACGCCATGATTCTTCGTCTGCGTTTGGAATGACTACAGGGAGATTCAGAATTACAACAAGGATAAGTGTTTGTGCAATTATTTTGCATTAATAATGCATTTTTGAGCACTGCCAAGTGCAAACACAACCTGGTTTTGGTTAATGTTCCACGTGGAACACGATCTAATCAACACCCCTGTATTAAACCTATCAATTCAAGAATAGTAAAATGTTTCCAGTATACGACATCATTGTAGTAGGAGCAGGACATGCCGGCTGTGAGGCGGCCGCTGCTGCCGCCAAGATGGGCTCTAAAGTGCTCTTGATCACAATGAACATGAACACCATTGCACAAATGTCTTGCAACCCAGCCATGGGCGGCATTGCCAAAGGCCAAATTATACGCGAAATAGATGCTCTAGGCGGTATGTCAGGCATTATTGCTGATCGATCGATGATCCAGTTCCGTATGCTGAACAGGTCCAAGGGCCCTGCTATGTGGAGCCCTAGAACGCAAAATGACCGCATGCGCTTTGCCGAAGAATGGCGCTTGGCCCTAGAGCAAACCCCTAACGTGGACTTCTGGCAAGAGATGGTGCAAGAGATCATGGTCAAAGACGGAAGGGTACAAGGCGTTAAAACAGGCAGGGGGCTAGAAATTCAGGCACGTGCAGTTATTTTGACCAACGGCACTTTTCTGAATGGCCTCATCCACATTGGCGAAAAACAGTTGAAAGGAGGAAGAGCAGGAGAGAGGGTAGCTACAGGCCTAACTGAACAGCTAGTTGCACTAGGTTTTGAAGCAGGTAGAATGAAAACAGGCACTCCGCCGCGGGTCGACGGTAGAACGCTGGACTACACTAAAATGGAAGAACAACCTGGAGACGATAAGCCTGGTAAGTTTTCCTTTACAGCTACGCAGCCGCTCACACAACAAAAGAGCTGTTACATTACTTACACCAATGAGAAGGTGCATAAGTTGCTAGAGAAAGGCTTTGATCAATCTCCTATGTTCAATGGACGAATTCAGGGACAAGGACCGCGCTATTGCCCTTCTATTGAGGACAAAATAACGCGCTTTGCAGACAAGGAACGGCATCAAATTTTTGTGGAACCTGAAGGCTGGGATACTGTAGAGATTTATGTCAATGGCTTTTCCACTTCGCTGCCCGAAGCAGTGCAATACCAAGCGCTACGGGCCATTCCAGGCTTTGAGCATGCCAAAATGTTTCGACCGGGCTATGCCATTGAGTACGACTACTTCTTGGCCACACAGCTTCAACCTACCTTAGAGACCCATCTGATCTCACACCTTTACTTTGCAGGGCAAATCAATGGTACCACAGGCTATGAAGAAGCTGCCTGCCAAGGCCTTATGGCAGGCATCAATGCTCATAGAAAGGTGCACGAATTGCCCTCTGTCGTCTTGTCTAGGGCAGATGCCTATATCGGTGTGTTGATCGATGATTTGACAACCAAGGGAACAGACGAGCCTTATAGGATGTTTACGTCTAGGGCTGAGTTCAGAATCTTGCTGCGGCAAGACAATGCCGACTTACGCCTGACGCCCATGGGCCACCAAATAGGGCTGGCCACTGACCAACGCCTCGCGCAAGTCCATGCCCAACAAGCTGCCACTGCTCAACTCACTGCTGCTTTACAAGCCTGGAAGCTCGATCCAGCGCAGGTCAATACGCAGCTTACCCAATTAGGCACCGCCACACTTAAGGAGAAGCAATCGGCCCATCAGCTGCTCAAAAGGCCTGAAATCAATATGCAAACGCTTGGTGCGCTGGATGAGGCTTTGGCCCAGCACTTACATACCTATGAAAGTGAGGTGCTGGAGCAGGTAGAAATCCAGCTCAAGTATGAGCGTTACCTCCAAAAGGAGCAGGAACTGGTCGAAAAAGCCCAGCGACTAGAAGGCTACCGCATTCCAGCGGATTTTGACTACGAGCGTATCAAAGCCTTGTCAGCGGAAGGAACAGAAAAGCTTCAGAAAGTTAAACCTGTTACCCTAGGTCAAGCAGCCAAAATCAGTGGTGTTTCTCCAGCGGATGTTTCCATCCTGATGGTCTATATGGGGAGGTAGGTGCTTATCGTTGAACAGTAGGAAGAGCAAAATGAGGGCACTACAAAACCGCATACTGGCTTTAGGAAATAGGCTCCATAGTTCCATTTAAGGCGTTTGCAGCTATGAAAGTTTGACCTTTGTAGCGCCTTCCCTGTGATGACACTGCCTGACTCGGTCCCCCTTCGGGCGATCTCAAACAGAGGAATATTTTATAGGCCCCCCGCTTGACATGCTGACGTTGCTTAGCCCTAGGCGGGTTTTTAATGCGCTCAATTTTTTGCAAGGAATGGCAAGCTTGGGCCAAAAACCTTACAAATTTTATGCGTAGAAATATAAAATAATAGCCCTATTTTATCTAAAAATTAGGCTGCATAGCTATAAAGAGTGGTATTATTTGAGTTCTTAAGGGTTGACTAACTAAATCACTCAATAATGCAATGGTCTCAACGCCTCTTCCAACGCCTAGGCCTACTGCGCACAAGCCTGCTAGCCTTTGCAGTGACCGCTGGGAGAGGATTCTACTTGTGCTTGCCCTATCCTCTTTTCCAAGCTCCTACAGCCACCGTACTTACTGACACCCAAGGTCAACTCCTCGGCGCCCACATTGCTGCAGATGGGCAGTGGCGCTTTCCCGCCTGCCAAGCACTTCCTGAGAAGTTAGAGAAAGCCCTGCTGTACTTCGAAGAGCAGTACTTCTATTACCATCCAGGGATCAACCCTGTTTCGATGGGCAAGGCCCTTCTGGCCAACCTAAGAGCCCAACGTATTGTACGTGGTGGAAGCACCCTCTCCCTGCAAGTGATACGCATGGCGCGGCAAGGCAAGCCTAGAACCCTATGGGAGAAATGTAAGGAAGCCATTATGGCACTCTGCCTAGAACTAGGGTATACCAAACAGGAAATATTGTAGCTCTACGCTTCTCATGCCCCTTTTGGCAGCAATGTGGTCGGCATTGACGCTGCTGCCTGGCACTACTATGGCCGCGCTCCTGACCAACTCTCTTGGGGCGAAGTGTGTGCCTTGGCGGTGTTGTCCAACGCTCTTACGCTCATCTACCCTGGCAAAAATGAGGCTTTACTGCGCAAGAAACGGGACTTTTTGTTGAACAAGCTGAGGCTGTTGAAAAACACGTACTGGCGTTAGAAAATAGGCTCTATGGCTCCAGTTAGTGCCTTACAAGACGCAATTTGCTGAGGGTTGCAATGCCCTCATGATGTCTTTCTCGCTGCCCTAGGTCATCCCAGGGCAATAATATACCACACCTTTCTCTTTCTAACACAAGTGTCTTCACTGGTACTAGAAGTAAGCTTGATGGTCAATTATTTTGCTTTTATGTGAATTAACCTCCTCCTCAGCCGTCTGCTTTAGGGTCTAAGGCTTTTCTTCCCCAAGACACTTTGAATCTAGGCGTGCTTTCCGTTGCTTTGCATAAGAAAATATAGAGGCTTCCACCGCTCATCGTGAAATCGTTACGCCATCTCAACAGCTATTTGTTTCACTACAAGTACGCTCTTATTCTGGGAGCGCTTTTTACGATTATATCCAACCTATTTGTCCTCTTTCCTGCCCGCTTTGTCAAGCGCGCCTTTGACTTATTACAGACCTATCTTGTAGCCCATCAGTTGATTCCTAGTGAAAGTCTACGCACCACTATCCAGGTGCAGCTGGTCAAAGGGTTGGCGATCTATGGTGGACTGATGCTACTAGCAACAGTTTTGAAAGGTCTTTTCAACTTCTTGGCGCGCTGGACCATCATGGTCACGGGGAAACGCATCGAGTACGCTCTGAAAAATGAGATTTATAGCCATTACCAAACTTTGCCTTTGGCTTTTTATAGAAAGAATAGCACAGGGGACTTGATGGCGCGGATTTCAGAAGATGTCAACCAAGTAGGCATTTTTCTAGGATATGCCATTGCCTACGGAATCAACGCAGCTACTGCGTTTCTACTCCTCTTACCCTATATGTTTATGGTCAATGCCCAATTGACGCTTTATGCAGCCCTACCTATCCTACTCTTGGCAGTGGGTATCTATTACCTCAGCACGTTCATGAACCAGCATGCTGAAGCCATACAGCACCGACTGGCTGGACTCACTACTTTCACCCAAGAGTCCTTTTCTGGCATCAGGGTGCTGCAGTCCTTTGTCCGAGAAGCGACTTTTACAAAGTCTTTTGCCCAAGCATGTGATGACTACAAGAAGCAGTCGCTCCGCTTGGCAGCGAACAAAGCTATATTTTTCCCAGCCGTTCAAGCCTTTATTGGCTTGGGGGTCGTTACAGTGGTGTGGGTAGGAGGCCAAGCAGTGCTTCAAGGGAAGAGTACGCTGGGTGACATGGCAGAGTTTGTGATGTACTTACAACTTTTGGGATGGCCTACCTTTTCTATCAGTTGGAGCACTTATTTTGTACAAAGGGCAGCTGCCTCTCAAAAGCGCATTAATGAATTCCTGCAAGAGAAAAATTCTATCACTTCGCCCAAAGCGCTCAGGCCTGCTATCAAAGGGCGCGTTGCCTTTAAAAATGTAAGCTTTACTTATCCTGACTCGGGCGTTAAGGCACTCAAAGAAGTTAGTTTTGAAATAGCGACTGGCAAGACTGTTGCCATTATTGGCCCTACAGGCGCAGGCAAAAGCACATTGGCCCACCTCTTGTGTCGTCTTTACGATGCAGAGGCAGGGACCATTACCATCGATGGCCTTCCTATCGAAGACTATGCGTTGTCCTACCTCAGGCAGCACCTGGGCTATGTGCCGCAAGATGTTTTTCTATTTTCAGATACGATTCAGCATAACATTGCCTGGGGACAGCCTGGTGCTACCCCAGCCCAGATAGCACAAGCCGCTCAACTGGCAGCGATAAAGGAGAGCATTCAGCAGTTTCCTAACCAAATGGAGACCATCATAGGCGAAAAAGGAGTGACACTTTCTGGCGGACAAAAGCAAAGGCTGACCATTGCCAGGGCTTTTATTCGTAATCCTACCATTTTAGTACTGGATGACTGCCTTTCTGCGGTAGACACGCAAACAGAGCAACGCATCCTGCAAGTTATGAAAGAGCAATTACAAGGTAGAACAGCGTTGATTATCTCGCACAGGCTAACAGCTGCCCAGCTAGCTGATCAGATCGTGGTGCTAGAAGCCGGTAAGATTGCAGAGCAAGGTACCCATGAGGGTCTTTGGGCAAGACGAGGGCTTTACTATGCATTACACAAGCAACAACAACAAAGGCAGGAAACCTAATGACATGCCTTGGGGCTATTCCCTACTGAAAAATGGACTTCTATGAATCTAGAGCAACACACCGACAGTAAAACCTCGAAAAAAGCTCTTATCGGGAAGGTGAGGCAGCGGCGGTTGTCCAAGGTCACTTATCGGCTGTTTGATCTCACAAAAGAAGAGCACGATTTTTTTTGGATCATCGCAGTGCTCGTGTTGCTGTGTGCTTTGGTGGTGCCTTACCCATGTGTTGCCATGTGGTTTGGTTTTGCCTTGGCTAGCTATTCGTCCATTGCTAATGACAGCATCCAGACGATCGGTACTTTTATCGCCTCCAATGCGCACAGGAAATGGTGGTATCTGTGGCTATTTATGGGCCTCATCTTTGTGAGCACGGTGACTTATAGCTGGATGGTGTATGAGGGAGACGTAAGCTACCAAAGGCTGGCAGAGAAAGGCTTTTCTGAGGCTCCACAAACTTTTAGCTTTCTGCAGCTTTTTGCACCCATTGCCCTACTGATCCTGACGCGTATGCAAATTCCAGTGTCGACTACCTTTTTGGTCCTCAATGTCTTTGCCACCGATGCTCAGGCCATGTTTAGCGTCCTACAAAAGAGCTTTTGTGGCTATCTGATTGCCTTTTTGTTGGCCATGGTAGTTTGGTATCTCGTGGCCAGGTGGGTCAATCGATATTTTAGGGGCAAGCCCAGTGCCATCTGGACGGTTTTGCAATGGATAACGAGTGGTTTACTCTGGTCCGTCTGGATCATGCAAGACGCAGCAAACATTGCTGTGTTCTTACCTCGCCAACTGAGCCTGCTGGAACTAGGAATGTTTGTTGGCTTTATCTTCTTTGGCCTAGGGCTCTTGTTATATCTCAAAGGGGATCGGATGCAAAAAATCGTCAGTGAAAAAGTAGGTCTTACTGACATCAGGGCCGCCACGCTTGTGGATCTAGTTTATTTGGCCATTCTCTTTTACTTCAAAAATGTGAACAATATTCCTATGAGTACCACCTGGGTGTTTATTGGGCTTTTGGCAGGGAGAGAGCTGGCCATTGGTTACGCCAAGAAGAATCCAGAAAAGCGCGCCAAGGCCCTTAAAAAAGGGCAAAAGTTTATCAAAAAGGACTTGCGGCATGCGCTCATAGGGCTTGTTATTTCGATTATCCTTGCCATTTTGGTGAATCCAATCATTAAGGATACCATGAGCGAACTGGTTTTGCGTCTTTTTAGGCCATGAGACGTGTTGGTTATCTGTTTAATAGGACATTTGCTTATTGTTCAAAGCGAGGGCATTGCAAAACTCAGAAAGGTGCGCCTCGTAAGGCTTTAACTGAAGCTATATAGCCTATTGCCTAACGTTAGCACGTTGTTTTGCAACAGCCTCAAAACAGGTTTGGAGAGAGGTAGTAAGGCATATGAAACATGCTTCTAATACTTCCAACACAGATTAAAGCAATCCTTTGCGCTTTAAAATAGTCTCTACAAACTTGATCTCATGGTTGCTATTAAATATTCTGTAAGGAAGGTGAATCAAGTGTGCTTTAGAGACGACCAACAAGAAATAGTCTTTGCCCTGTAGGGCCCTCTTGACCTGTTCCCACGCAATGGGCATCCCCTGCTTAGAGGTTACTTGCATCATGATCTGTTGGCTAGAGATTTCATAGCGCAGTCGCTCAAAGAGTAGTTGGTTCTGCTCTAGGTAGGTGATGCCATAGAACTGAATGATCCAAAACAGGAAGTACAGGAGCAGGGCTAAGTTGGCGCCCACCACCCACCAAATGGTTTTAAAAAAGAAAGTGCCACTCATCACTGCCAGGGCAATTAAAAATACCCACCATTGCTCTCGAATAATATTGTTGAGTCCGAGTTGAATGTAAGTATTGGTATCTAGCTTGTATTTTTTGGTCTTGACAATCATAGCAAAAGGGCAGCGTTAGGCGTAGTGATATATGCTTTGAGGCCATTATATTATTGAGCGATTTTGTGATTGGGTGATTTTAGAACCGCTCCTAGGCTTCAAGAGGCCTACTTTAAAAGTATTGATGAAACATAGATGTATTTTGCAATGGGCTCGCTTTATAAAGTGCACGTTAATAACTTTCTCATTGACGGCCTCCAAATCTAGTTGATTTCTTGCATCCCTGACAAAGAACTGAGGATACGCATCTCTTTGAGGGGTGTGCTTTACTTTTGTAGGGCATGCTGGCTTGGGGGATTAAGCGATTTAGAACACCTTTCTAGCCACCAATACAGTCTATGCTAGAAGTGTAGAAACGTGGCTGGAGCTATTTTGGAACAGCCCTCGAACCTACTCGCTATGCCTGATACGCCTTCACAAGTTCTTGCTTGGCTCCAGCAGCAGCAGTATGCCCCTGTGTATTTCTTACAAGGGGAAGAGCCGTATTACATTGACTTACTGACTAACTACATCGAAGAGCATGTGCTCAGCGAGGCTGAAAAGGGGTTTAATTTGACCATCGTGTATGGCAAAGACCAGTCTCTGCGTGACATTCTGACGCATGCTCGACGGTTCCCTATGGGTAGTGAGCGGCAGGTGGTCATCGTTAAAGAAGCCCAAGAACTACCTGACCTTAGAACAGAAGTAGGGAGAAAGCTTTTAGAGGCGTATGTTCAATCCCCTCAGCCTGCCACCTTGCTGGTGTTGGCTCATAAATACAAAACCTTGGATGGTCGTTTCTCCTTGAGCAAGGTGTTGGCCAAGGAGGCCGTGCTGGTCTATGCGAAGAAACTCTACGACCACCAAATTGCTGGATGGATCACTACCTATGTACGCGAAAAGAGCCTCAGAATTACCGATAAGGCTATTTTGATGCTGCAAGAGTTTATCGGTAACGACCTGGCCAGGCTGGCCAACGAGCTCGATAAAATTCGTCTTAACCTCACGGAAGGATCGGAAATAGACGATGAGATGGTGCAGACGTATGTGGGCATAAGTAGAAATTTTAATGCTTTTGAGCTTCAGAAAGCGTTGGCAAGCAGAGATATGCGTAAAGCTTCTCAGATTTTACACTACTTGGCAGCTAACCCTAAAAGTAATCCAGCCATTCCTTTGGTCGGGTTGCTCTTTACCTTTTTCAGTAAGCTACTTCTGCTGCATCACGCCAAGGACCCATCAGAGACAGGCCTGGCCCAGACCCTACAGGTAAAGCCCTATTTTGTAGGAGAGTATAGGCACGCTGCACAGCACTATCCATTGTCTAAAGTGGTGGAGAATATTCACTATCTGCATCAAGCTGACTTGCAGCTCAAAGGGGTTGACCATCCAGCTACGCCAGAGGCTGAGATACTTCGGGAGCTAGTGTTTAAGTTGATGCACTGATCCGTTATTGGTGGGCTTGAGTAATAGTCAGGACCAGTTAGTTCCCCTCTCCTATTACTGTCTCAGCGCAAAAACTTATCCACTGCTTGCCCACACGTTAAAAAAGAGCTGAATAGGTTGTTTATAGGCCTTTTAATAGGTGCTGAAACACTACAGAATTGTGTTCTCCTTTGTACACTAGCAAGGCAGTTATTGGATGATAAGGGTACATCTATTTAATTTGACCCTATCCACTTCTCACATGTCTATGGAAAAATTCGAATCGTTCGAGACAGAATTAGCAGAGGGTATTCTGACCATTACCCTTAGTAGCATTGAAAAGCACAACACGCTGAGGGCCCAGTGTATCGACGAGTTACGCGAAACTATTCAAGAAGTTTACGACAATAGCGAAATCAAGAGCGTCCTTATTACAGGAGTAGGAGAAGAAACTTTTGCTACAGGAGTATCCCCTAAAGAGATACAAGAGCTGAGCGAAATGAATGGGAGAAAGTTTGCCGAACATGGCCAAGAGACGCTTGCACTGATCGAAAATTGCCACAAGCCTGTTTTGGCAGCGATCAATGGCCAGGCCGTGGGCGGCGGATTTGAATTAGCCCTGGCCTGCCACCTTCGTGTAGCTGCAGAGAATGCTACTTTTAGTTTCCCAGAAGTAGCTATGGGCTTTATTCCTAGCTTTGGGGGTACGCAGCGTTTGACCCATCTGATAGGGAAAACCAAAGCCTTGGAACTTATGATGACGGGGGAGCAGCTGACAGCAGCAGAAGCCAAAAAACTAGGTGTAGTGAGCTATGTGGTTGGTGATAAAGAGGCATTGATGAAGAAGAGCCGAGAAACCTTACAAAAAATCATGCTCCATGCCCCTTTGGCAGTAGGTATGCTCGTTAATTGTACCAATGCCGCTTACAACCCCAAAGAAGATGGCTATCAGACAGAAGCCAACAGCTTTGCCAACTGTTGTAAAACAGATGACCTCAAAGAAGGCATTGCTGCTTTGTTGGCCAACAGGGCCCCTACATTCGAAGGGACCTAGGACCTACTGGCTCGATGGCCTGGCCTACGCTGCTAGGACCGATTATTATTTCTCCCGTCTCTTATGCGCCCCATCAAAAAGCTTGCCAGCGATACCTTGCTCTACGGCCTTAGCAGTGTGGTAGGCAGGATGCTTAATTACCTACTGGTTCCTTTTCATACAAGCCTCTTTTCACCCGCTGACTATGGCGTGATCACGGAACTGTATGCCTATGCAGCCTTGTTGCAGGTGATTTACACGTATGGGATGGAGACAACTTACTTTCGCTTTGCTGCCCAGGGCAAGGAGGCTTTTCACACCGCAGTAAGTGTTTTGCTCACCTCTAGTCTGGTATTTTCCGGGTTGCTCCTACTTTGGGCTACGCCCATTGCTACGGCGCTATCCTACCCAGGCAGTGAGCGCTACTTGTATTATTTAGCGGCCATTTTGACCCTTGACACTGTATTGGCCATACCACTGGCACAGCTGCGGCTACAAAAAAGAGCGCTCTTTTTTGCCAGCACTAAGCTCTTGCAGATCAGCCTTAACATTGTGCTTAATCTGGCATTGCTCTATGGTTGTACCCACGGGGCTTTAGGTCCCTATTCAGGCTATTCGCATCCCTGGATAGCTCGCTTTTATTCTGCTACCCCAAGCATAGAATATGTATTGATGGCCAATTTAGTGGCCAATGCATCAGCGCTACTATTGCTGGGCCCATCGCTAAGGCAGCTCCATTTTCAGCTGCCTTGGCAGCAGTTGCGCCCTATGCTGGCCTATGCCTTCCCACTGCTCGTCATGGGTTTGGCAGGCACTGTCAATGAAATGTTGGCCAGGGCCATGCTTCGCCATTGGCTACCTCCAGGCTTTTATCCAGGTCAGAGCAATGAGGCCGTCTTGGGCATCTTCGGGGCTTGTTACAAGCTGTCAGTGTTTATGCTGCTAGGCATTCAAGCGTTTCGGTATGCAGCAGAGCCTTTTTTCTTTAGCCATGCCCAAGAGCGTAGCTCCCCGCAACTATTCAGCACAGTGATGTACTGGTTTACGCTAGCAGGATGCTTTATCTTGTTTGCCGTGAGCGCCAATTTAGACCTACTGGCCTACCTATTCCTGCGGCAAGCTGAGTACCGGACAGCCATTGAGATCGTGCCGTACTTGCTGCTGAGCTATTTATTGTTAGGCATGTATTACAACCTTTCGGTATGGTTCAAGCTGACAGACAAGACGTACTATGGGGCTTGGCTCACCAGCATCGGAGCGCTGGTCACCATTGTGCTTAACGTCGTGCTGATTCCTAGGCTAGGCTATTGGGGCAGTGTGTGGGCCGCTGTGACCAGTGCTGCTACTATGAGCCTATTATGTTATTATTGGGGCCAAAAATACTATCCCATCCCCTATCAGCTGGGACACAAGCTGGCTTACATCCTGGGTACTCTAGGGTGTGTATATGGAGCTAGGAGCATTGTCTACGAAAGCCTGGGCCAGGCTGTAGTCAGCAACTTCGTCTTGACCTTGCTTTTTTGGGGGGGGCTGTATGGCCTAGTGCGCTTCAAGATGATCTATAAGTCATGAGGCCATCACTACACGATAGGTAAGCGTTGTTATACTAGAAAGCCATGGATTTCTCTTAAAACGTGCTAAAGGAGTTCATGAATTTTACTACAACGCAGTTGTAAAATGTTTGTTATCCCTGTGCATGGCAGTAAGTCTCTCAAAAAAGGAACTTTGGGAGTCATTCTCAAGCAAGCTGGTATTGCAAAAGAGAATATATGGTCAGAGAGATAAGACGCCTACTGTAGGTTTATACCACTGCGGGCGCCTCGAAAAGGGTGTCTTTTTAGTTCTAAGCAATTTCATTGATTCGAGACCATTGTATTATTGGGTGACTTTGTGACTGCATGACTCAGAAAGCTTTTCTAATCCCCCAAGCCGTCTATTCTAAAAGTCTAGCACCGTAATTGAGGCTATTTTACAACACCCTCGATTCATTAAAGAGTATACCAACTCGAAGAAATAGGAGCATCTTCCTTCCCAAACCCCTTGCAGATATCAAAACATCAGCTACCTTTGCACCACGCAATGAGACACTGGTCCATGGCGTGATAACAAAAAAATGGCTATAATGTCTTTCCTACACTTGTGTAGTGATAACCAGAAGTAGCCATCATGCTCTTTGACATATTGTAAAAGTAAAAGCGGGATAAAATAGCTATCGTTCAGCTTTAGTGTCCAGATTCTTTCTGAACACTTTAACTGACGTTAGCGCATACAAGAAGCAAATAAGAGCGTATGGGGAATGCCTAGGCTCTCAGAGGCGATGAAGGACGTGATAAGCTGCGATAAGCCACGGGGATTGGCTATACAACGTGATCCGTGGATGTCCGAATGGGGCAACCCACTCCGATGAAGTCGGAGTATCTCTACCTAAGTAGAGAAGCAAACCTGGGGAACTGAAACATCTAAGTACCCAGAGGAAGAGAAAACAAGAGTGATTCCGTCAGTAGTGGCGAGCGAACGCGGAACAGCCCAAACCATAGCAGTTACGGCTGGTATGGGGTTGTAGGACTAGCACAACCGACTAACAAGAGAACTCCAATTACCTGGAAAGGTAAGCCATAGAAGGTGAAAGCCCTGTCGAGGCCATCTGGTTAGTCCAGCTAGTATCCTGAGTAGGTCGGTGCTGGTGAAACACCGACTGAATCTGCCGGCACCATCCGGTAAGGCTAAATACTCCTGAGAGACCGATAGTGAACTAGTACCGTGAGGGAAAGGTGAAAAGTACCCTGAATAAGGGAGTGAAATAGTCTCTGAAACCATACGCTTACAAGCGGTCGGAGCCCCTACGTGGGGTGACGGCGTGCCTTTTGCATAATGAGCCTACGAGTTAGTCTTCTTTGGCAAGGCTAATCCTCTTGAGAGGAGCAGCCGAAGCGAAAGCGAGTCTGAATAGGGCGACTGAGTCAGAGGAGCTAGACGCGAAACCTGGTGATCTACCCATGGCCAGGCTGAAGCGCTGGTAAAACAGCGTGAAGGGCCGAACCAGTAGACGTTGCAACATCTTTGGATGAGCTGTGGGTAGGGGTGAAAGGCCAATCAAACCAGGAAATAGCTCGTACTCTCCGAAATGCTTTTAGGAGCAGCCTTCAATGTATACTAGCAGAGGTAGAGCTACCGATAGGATAGGGGGGAGTCAAATCCTACCACATCCAGACGAACTCCGAATGCTGCTAGTTTTGTTGAGGAGTGAGGGCTAGGGTGCTAAGGTCCTAGTCCGAGAGGGAAAGAACCCAGACCATCAGCTAAGGTCCCTAAATATATGCTAAGTTGAACTAAGACGGTTCAGTTGCTAAGACAGCCAGGATGTTGGCTTGGAAGCAGCCATTCATTTAAAGAGTGCGTAACAGCTCACTGGTCGAGCGACAGAGCATCGATAATAAACGGGCATTAAGCATATTACCGAAGCTATGGCTCTGCCACCTAGTGGCAGGGGGTAGGAGAGCATTCTAACCGAGTTGAAGCCAAGAGGTAACTCTTCGTGGATCAGTTAGAAAAGAAAATGTAGGCATAAGTAACGTTAATGATGGCGAGAAACCATCACACCGAAAGACTAAGGTTTCCACGGCTATGCTAGTCATCCGTGGGTTAGTCGGACCCTAAGCTGAAGCCGCAAGGCGCAAGCGATGGACAATCGGTTAATATTCCGATACTAGCTAATGATAGAGAAGGGGGGACGGAGTAGTGACAGGTCTGCCTCGTGACGAAATACGAGGTTGAAGCCGGTAGGTATAGGCGTGAGTAGCAAATCTCTCAGGCCTGCCGAGGGTGATAGTACTGCAATCCTTCTGGAGCGCAGATAATGGCCGTAAGCAGACTTCCAAGAAAAGCCTCTAATCGTTACGTTATTAGCTATCCGTACCGCAAACCGACACTGGTAGTCGAGGAGAGAATCCTAAGGTGGACGAGTGATTCGTGGCCAAGGAACTAGGCAAAATGACCCTGTAACTTCGGGAGAAAGGGTGCCTCGCCAACTATCGTAAGATAGAAGGCAGGCCGCAGTGAAAAGGCCCAGGCGACTGTTTACCAAAAACACAAGGCTTTGCAAAATCGAAAGATCAAGTATAAGGCCTGATACCTGCCCGGTGCTGGAAGGTTAATAGGAGATGTCAGACACTTCGGTGTTGAAGCATTGAATAGAAGCCCCAGTAAACGGCGGCCGTAACTATGACGGTCCTAAGGTAGGATAATAACTGCCTGCACTGATGGTAACATCAGCTGTAGAACTCAGCTGTATGCGGGAACCTCCTAAGAGCCCTTTCTACGATAGCTACACCGTGTGGCTACGTAAAAATGAAAGGGATTGGACGATCCGCAGGAAATCCAGACTTTTGTCTGGCGATCCTCAGAGACTTCACGCTGAGTATCCTTTTGGTAAGACAGCAATTATGGAATTAGCAGCAGATTGGGTGACAGGTTTTGTCGATGGTGAGGGATGCTTTTACGTAGGCATTACAGAACATCCTGAAATGACAGTAGGCTATCAAGTCTTACCGGAATTCAGAATTGTTCAGCACGTAAAAGATATCCAAGTGCTTTATGGACTTAAGCGCTTCTTTCAAAGTGGTGTAGTAAGAAAAAACCACGACGATAGGTATGAGTTGCGTATTCGCAAGCTGGCCTGTCTTGAAAGAGTCATTACTTTTTTTCGAAAGCATCCCCTCAAAACAAAGAAAAATGTAGACTTCAGTAAGTTTGCGCGCATTGTATATTGGATGCGCAACAACGAACATCTGAAGGAAGAGGGGCTCATCAAGATTATCCGACTCGCTTCAGAAATGAATCGAGCAGATAAGCCCAAAGCAGTCGCTATTCTGCAGAATTTGCAGTCAAAAAAGGATAAAGATAAAGTCCACACCTGATTGAAAGATCAGGAAGCTATGTGAGCGAAATTCCTTGTCGGGTAAGTTCCGACCTGCACGAATGGTATAACGATCTGGGCACTGTCTCAGCCACGAGCTCGGTGAAATTGTAGTAACGGTGAAGATGCCGTTTACCCGCAACGGGACGGAAAGACCCCATGAACCTTTACTATAGCTTAACATTGGTAACGTGTAGATGATGTGTAGGATAGGTGGGAGACTATGAAGCCTTGGCGCTAGCTGGGGTGGAGTCAACCTTGAAATACCACCCTTCATGTATGTGTTGCCTCATCTTTGAGAACAAGGAGACAGTGTTAGGTGGGTAGTTTGACTGGGGTGGTCGCCTCCAAAAAAGTAACGGAGGCTTTCAAAGGTATCCTCAGCACGGATGGTAATCGTGCGTAGAGCGCAATAGCACAAGGGTGCTTGACTGTGAGACCTACAAGTCGAGCAGGGTCGAAAGACGGATATAGTGATCCGGTGGTTCCGCATGGAAGGGCCATCGCTCAAAGGATAAAAGGTACTCTGGGGATAACAGGCTTATCTCCCCCAAGAGCTCATATCGACGGGGAGGTTTGGCACCTCGATGTCGGCTCGTCACATCCTGGGGCTGGAGAATGTCCCAAGGGTTGGGCTGTTCGCCCATTAAAGTGGCACGCGAGCTGGGTTCAGAACGTCGTGAGACAGTTCGGTCCCTATCTGTTGTGGGCGTTGGAAGCTTGAGAGGAGCTGACCCTAGTACGAGAGGACCGGGTTGGGCAAACCGCTGGTGCATCAGTTGTGACGTCAGTTGCACCGCTGAGTAGCTACGTTTGTAAGAGATAAGTGCTGAAAGCATCTAAGCACGAAACTCGCCTCAAGATGAGGCTTCCTTTGAGGGCGGTTATAGACGATGACCTTGATAGGCTGCAGGTGTAAAGTCAGAAATGGCAAAGCCGAGCAGTACTAATTGCCCAAAAGCTTCTTGTAATTCCGCTTTGCTTTTACATTTTAAACTTATCTGTTTATTAAACTACTTATTTATTTCTCTGTTGGTTCATCGGCTCTCGCCGCAACCAGCCAATAGCTAAATAGTTCAATAAACAAATAATCTAATAAACATTAGGTGACTAAAGCGCTGGTGTACACCTCTTCCCATTCCGAACAGAGCAGTTAAGCCCAGCAGCGCCGATGGTACTGCCGTAACAGGTGGGAGAGTAGGTCGTCGCCATTTTTTATTTCCTCCGAATCTCCTTCAAGAAAAGTATCTCTCTCTGAGAGCACCCCCATATCCCTTCTAAAGTATTTCGGAAGGAATTAATACCTAGACAGCTTCTGTTGTCAAGGACACAGTAAGTTTGTTGCAAGACAGCCCCTAAAGTGCTTCCACACTTCTAAAATAGACCGTATTTAGGACTGGAAGGATATTCTAAAGCACTCAATCAAGAAATCATTCAATAATGCAATGGGCTCACAGTAGAGTCTTGACTTCCACCTACTGAGGAGCAATCCCCCTCCCCAAATGACCATGATTGATGATGACAAGACTCAAGCAGTTACTAAAAAAATTATGGACCGATTGTTGCTCTACTAGTTTTACAAAGCTGTGCTATTTTTGACCCCAGTACTGAAGTAGGATTATTCTTGTTAAGGATGAAAAGTCAGCCAGGGCGTGTAGGTGCCATTGCTCCGAGCTCTGAAGGGCTCACCAAGCTTATGGTTAGAGAAGCGCTCAAGGCTCTTAACGATACTGAAGATTTTGTGATAGAAATTGGCCCTGGAACGGGGCCCTTCACGCGTGCGTTGTTAGCACAGGGTGTTCCTAGGGACAAATTAATCTGTGTGGAATTAGACCCTGAACTGCATGACTACATGGTCATGAACTTTCCTGACGTACAAATTATACTGGGAGATGCTGCTCGCTTGGACGAACTACTGCCTAAGCATGTGGGGAAAGTAAGAACAATCATCTCTGGCATCCCTTTAAAAAATATGACTTCACAGCAACAAGAGAACATCATGAAAGCGTGCTGTGCTATCCTGAAGCCTCAAGGACGAATGGTACAATTCACTTATGGACTGCGTCCTACCATGACCTTACCTGGCTTCGAAAGAAGCTTTGTAGGATTTGTTCTTTTGAACATCCCTCCAGCTTCTGTATAGTCATTTGTGAAAAAAGTACCAGCATAACGCCTTCCATGCCTGAAGTCGACAAGTCATTGATTCGTTGGGTTGAATGAGCTAGCCCACACCATAAAATAATGAATAGCTTCACTGCATCTCACTATGCCCCTCTCTTCCCACGATGAGTCGCAAATCCTCTGGGCAGACATCATTCTCCCCATTCCGCTGCCCAAGCTACTGACCTACCGAGTTCCCACGTCTCTCAAGGCACTGATGACCAGAGGGAGTAGAGTCATTGTGCCCTTAGGTCAGAAAAAGATACTAACGGGGCTGGTCGAAAAGGTGCACACGGTGGCACCTGCCTATGCTACCAAAGATGTGATCGACGTATTGGATGAGGCCCCTGTGGTTCACGCGCAACAACTTAATTTCTTTCATTGGCTAGCCAACTACTATTTGTGCACGGTAGGAGAAGTGATGCTCGCAGCCTTGCCCAATGGTTTACGACTTAGTAGCCAATCTAAAATGCAGCTGCACCCTGAGCTTGACACCACGCAGACTACCTTTTCTGACAAGGAAAGGGAGTTAGTCCAAGTGCTTCAGCGCCGTGCTGACCTCACCTATGCAGAGGCAGCGGCTGTGGTCAATCAAAAAAGCATTTATCACCTCATCAAATCGCTGCTGCGCAAGAAAGCCATCTTGCTTTTTGAAGAAGTCAGGGAAAAATACAAGCCCAAAAAGGTCAAAAAGGTACGTATCCATGAGCAGTACCTCCAGCACCCAGCGGCCCTTCAGGAATTGATGGAAACGCTCGAGCGGAGCAATAAGCAGCTAGACGTACTGCTCAAGTACATCACCCAGGTGCCCATCCATCAATCAGCTCCTCTAGTCGATTATTTTGTCAACAAGCAGGCGCTGACCCAAGAGGATATTTCCCCTACGGCCCTTCAGACGCTCATTAAAAAGCAAATTTTTGTAGAAGAGGAGCATATTGTTACTCGATTCGGCTCCAGCCTCTCTGCAGGCCAGGCCGCTGCTGCCCTCAGCCCAGCGCAGCAAAACGCTCTAGAAGCCATCCAGCAGCAATGGCAAGAGAAAGACGCCGTCTTATTGCACGGCGTAACAGCCAGCGGCAAGACAGAAGTATACATACAACTGATCCAGGGGGTGCTGCAGCAAGGAGGCCAGGTGTTGTATCTATTGCCTGAGATTGCGCTAACCACCCAAATGGTCAAGCGTTTGCAAAAAGTTTTTGGCAATCAATTAAGTGTCTATCACTCCAAGTACTCCAATAACGAGCGTGTCGAAGTCTGGAACAGTGTGCTAAAAGGCGAATGTACTTTTGTATTAGGCACACGTTCGGCCATCTTTCTTCCTTTTCAACACCTGCGCTTGATCATCGTGGATGAGGAGCACGAAATGTCTTACAAACAATTTGACAGCATGCCACGCTACCATGCTCGGGATGCCGCCTTGGTCTTGGCCCAGTACCACCAAGCTAAAGTGTTGCTAGGTTCAGCCACGCCTGCCGTTGAGACGTATTACAACGCACAAAAAGGGAAATATGGCTTGGTAACGCTTCAGGAGCGCTTTGGTCAGACAGCCTTGCCTGAAATTGTGTTGGCCAATGTACGTACAGAGCGAGCTCGAAAAACTCTTCGTGAGGATTTTACTTCAGTGCTACTAGCCGCATTGCAGAAGGCTTTGGACCAGCAAGAGCAAGCCATCATCTTCCAAAACAGAAGAGGATATGCGCCTTACATTACTTGCGAAGACTGTGCTTGGGTGCCCATGTGTACGCAATGTGCCGTTAGCCTTACCTACCATCAGTTCAACCATTACTTGCGTTGTCACTACTGTGGTTACCATACTCCTATGCCTCCTGCCTGCGGAGTGTGTAGCTCACATCGGCTTAAAAATGTGGGGTTTGGCACCGAAAAATTAGAAGAGTCCCTGCAGCTGCTCTTTCCTGCTAAAAACATCCAACGCATGGACCTAGACACAACCCGAGGTAAGCATGCGTACGACAAAATCATTGAAGCCTTGGAGCAAGGCAAGACCGACATCTTGGTAGGCACCCAAATGGTGACCAAAGGCTTAGATTTTGGCCAGGTGTCGCTGGTAGGCGTGCTGGATGTGGATAGATTACTGTACTTTCCTGATTTTCGAGCTGGAGAGCGGTGCTTTCAGCTCATCACGCAAGTGAGTGGCAGGGCAGGCAGGAGGAATAAGCAGGGCCAGGTGATCATTCAAACGGCGCATCCAACGCATCCCGTGTTGCAAGACGTTGTGCAACACAACTACACACAGCTGTACCATAGGGAACTGGCAGAGCGCCAACAGTTTCTATATCCCCCTTACGTGCGGCTGATTAGGATTACACTCAAGCATGCAGACAAAGACCTAGTGGCAGCAGCAGCTAGTAGGCTGGCGCAAATATTACGCACACAATTAAAAGAGGGGGTGCTAGGCCCCCAGACACCTTTGATTGCTAAGTTGCACAATCAGTACCTCATGGACGTTTGGGTCAAGCTCCAGAAAAACATCCCCAAGCAGCTTATGTCCACCAAACAGTTCCTGTGGCAGGCAAGCAGGCAAGTCTTGCAGGACAAAGATTTTCGGCAAGTAAAAGTAGTTTTTGATGTAGATCCAATGTAGAGGAGCAGGGATTCTCCCACTTCCAACAAGAAACCAAAAGACGCATCAATTTTCAGCGCACGGGTTGACTGCTTACCATCCTGCCGTTAGCCATCTGCCAGCATGAGAGGCCTTGGGATTCGAAAGGGTTTTTAACCAGCCAATCATTCAATTTAGTAACAGCATTGTCGAGTACATCTGGGCTGATAGGCACTAGCAGCCCAATAAACGCCCTAACCATACGCTCCGCTGGCAACTGCTACTTATTTTTTACTTTTACAGCTTCAGAAAGTCCACCGACTTTGCCCAAGGAAATTCATCTGAACAATACCTATGGACAGCCAAGCAATTACTTATGACGGAGCAGTCGCAGTACCCAGCATGGTCTGTGACGAAGACCCAGCCGTGCCAGCAGTAACGAGGGGCCAGCAACGAATTCTTTATATAGAGAGCTATGGCTGTCAGATGAACTTCTCGGACAGTGAGATTGTAGCAGCCATCATGCAAAAGCAGGGGTTTGACCTAGCTACTAGCCATGAAAAGGCAGACGTGATCTTGATCAACACTTGCGCCATTCGAGACAAAGCAGAACAAACCATCAGAAAGCGCCTGGCCCAGTTCAATCAGGTGAAGAAAACAAAACCTGGGCTCATCATTGGTGTGCTAGGCTGCATGGCCGAACGCTTGAAAACCCGCCTTTTGGAAGAAGAACAAATCGTTGACTTGGTGGCTGGCCCTGATGCCTACCGCGACCTGCCGCAGCTGGTACAAGAAGTAGACGAAGGCCACAAAGCTGTTAACACTTTTCTTTCTAGAGAAGAGACGTATGCAGATATCAGCCCTGTTAGGCTCAATGCCAATGGCGTTACGGCCTTTATTTCTATCATGCGGGGCTGCGACAATATGTGCTCTTTTTGTGTAGTACCCTTCACGCGCGGCCGAGAGCGCAGCAGAGATCCCTACTCTATCGTGCAAGAGGCTCAAAACCTATTTGCACAAGGCTATAGAGAGGTGACCCTCCTGGGCCAAAACGTGGACTCTTACAAATGGTCGCCGCAGGTAGATACAAATGGAAAAGCGGCCATAGAAAAAGCAGGCGACGTCGAAGTGATCAACTTTGCGCAGCTCTTGGCCTTAGTAGCTGCTGTGCACCCAGACCTTCGCGTACGCTTTTCTACCTCTCATCCCAAAGACATCACTGATGAGGTATTATACACCATGAAGGCGCACGACAACATTTGTAAGTACATCCACTTGCCTGTACAAAGCGGCAACAGCCGCATACTGAAACTGATGAACCGAACGTACGATAGGGAGTGGTACCTGCAAAAGATTGAAGCAATCCGGCGTATCCTAGGAGAGGATTGCGGCATTTCGTCAGATATGATTTCGGGGTTTTGCTCAGAAACCGAAGCAGAACACCAAGACACGCTCTCGCTGATGGACGCCGTCCGATATGACTTTTCCTACATGTTTTACTATTCAGAGCGCCCAGGCACCTTGGCAGCCAGGAAGTATGAAGACGATGTATCGCTAGAGGTGAAAAAGCGTAGACTCAGCGAGATCATTGCTAAGCAACGCACTCTTTCTCTCTCTCGCAATCAAAGAGCCCTGGGCCAGGTGCAGCAAGTACTCGTAGAGGGCCCCTCCAAGCGTTCTGCAGCATACCTACAAGGAAGAAACAGTGCCAACAAGGTAGTAATTTTTCCTCAAGGCGCTTACCAGTCAGGACAATACGTCTACGTGTGCATCCAAGATTGTACAGCTGCCACCTTGTTCGGCGAGGTCTGCGCGTCTAAGTCGATGACAACACTTTGATAAAACGCAACTTACGCTATGCAAGAAGCTGAAATTCAGCATATTAAGCAGCAGTTTGGCATCATTGGCAACACCCTCGCCCTGAACCGTGCAGTAGAGATCGCTGCCCAAGTGGCCCCTACAGCCATGACGGTACTCATTACAGGCGAGAGTGGCAGTGGCAAAGAATCTTTTTCTAAGATTATTCACAGCCTCAGCCCGCAAAAACACGGCCCTTTTATTGCCATCAACTGCGGCGCCATTCCTGAAGGAACCATTGATTCTGAGCTTTTTGGCCATAAAAAAGGCGCTTTTACAGGGGCTAATGAAGAACGCAAAGGCTATTTTGAAGAAGCTGACAAAGGCACTATCTTTCTAGATGAAGTGGGCGAACTGCCCTTGGGCACCCAGGCGCGGTTGCTGCGCGTGCTCGAGTATGGCGAGTTCATTAAAGTAGGCTCCTCCAAAGTGCAAAAAGCCAGCCCCAGGGTAGTAGCTGCCACTAATGTAGATCTGTTAGAGGCGACGTATCAAGGCAAGTTTAGAGAAGACCTGTACTACAGGCTCAACACGGTACCGCTTCGCATTCCGCCGCTCAGAGAAAGAGGCCAAGACGTAGTTTTTTTGTTCCGAAAGTTTGCTACCGACTTTGCAGATCGGTATTACATGAAGCCGATTCAGCTGACCGAGGACGCAAAAAAAACGCTGCTGGAATACCGCTTCCCAGGCAACATTCGGCAGCTCAAGAACTTGGTAGAGCAGCTGTCTGCCCTGGAGGTGGAAAGAACCATTACGCAAGAAAAACTCATGCAGTACTTGCCTCCTGTGCGGAACAGCCTGCCTGCGCTCTACCAAGGAAAACAAGAGGCTGAAGAGCTCAAAGAGAGAGAAATCTTGTACAAGATACTTTTTGAGATGAAGCGAGACATGAGTGAACTGAAAAGGCTTGTTTTTGAACTTCTCAGTACTGACACACGGGGCAGCGAGCTGATCAAAGACCATGCGTTGCTCTTCCAGAGTTTTGACAACACGCCTGCTGCAGCCCCTGTGCAGATGCTCACCCACTCAGCACCTACAGCGCCCACTTATGCGCCTGAAAAAGTGCCACAAATAGCTGAAACAGCTGAAGAAGAAAACCTTTCTATCGAAGATTGCGAACGAGAGCTGATTGGCAAGGCCCTTAAAAAGCACCACAACAGGCGCAAGGACGCGGCAGAGAGTTTAGGCATCTCAGAAAGAACTTTGTATAGAAAAATCAAGCAATATGACTTGGACCAGGATTAGCTTTGGCTTGCTCACGGTGCTTCTGCTCCTGCAAGGATGCGGTATTTATTCTTTTTCAGGCACCTCTTTGTCGTCAGAGATCAAAAGCTTCTCGCTACAGTGTCAGTCCAGAGTGGCCCTAGGGCCTCCAGACTTAGCAGAACAGTTTACGGAAAGGCTAGGCAAAGAACTGATGCAACGCACCCCCCTCAAACAAGTAGACATTCAGCAAGTAGAACGAGAAAAAATTCAGCTAGAGGTCACCATTACACAATTTAAGTATACCCCTGTGGCCCCCAGTGCTGGTAGTGGAAATGACAGGGACAGTGCCAACACCACCCGACTAATCATTGAGGTACAGGTAAACTATGTGAATCCCAAGGATGAAGAGGCCTCTTTTAGCAAAAAGAAATTTTCTCAGTTTGCTGACATGCAGGCTGATGCTAGCACAGACCAAGAGGAACCCAGACTCGTGGAGGAGATTTTTACTAAACTTGCCAAGGATATATTCAATGCATCTGTAGCCAGTTGGTAGGACCATTTCCCTCGAAGACGCTGTGTAAGCCGTCTATTTATGCAAGCTGAACGACTCATTAAGCTGCTCCAGAAGCCTCACGAAATTACTTCAGAGGACGTTACCGACCTGCAAAACTTACTACAACAGTGCCCCTCCTTTCAGGCCGCTTATGCCTTGATAGCCAAGGCTGCTTATGACAAAGACCAACCCAGTGTAGGTCAGGAAGTACAGACAGCTGCTATCTATGCGACTGATCGAGCCCATCTAAAAGCTTTATTAGAAGACGCCCCTCCTTTCTCAGCGCCTGAGCCCATCCCCACGCCTGCTGCCCCAGTCTTAGCCGCGCCTGCTCCTCCTGTAGAAGCCTATGACTTTATCAATGGCTACATCAGCACTATTAGCCAACGGGCTGAACGAAAAATCACTAAGAAAGAAAGCCTAGATCAGCTCAACATTATCCAAGCGTTCATTCAAAAAGACGCTCGTTTCAAACCCCAATCTACTCAAAAGATGCCGATGGAGGCCTCTCAGGCCGACCTTACCCAAGAAAGCACTACTTTTCATGACGACTTGGCCACAGAGAGCCTAGCGCAAGTACTGGTGCAGCAAGGCAAAGTGCAGCGAGCCCTAGCGGTTTATAACCAACTTATGTTGAAGTTTCCTGAAAAAAGGACGTATTTTGCCACTCTGATCGAAGAACTCAAAAGCGTTATCTAATGTTTACTTTACTCATCACTCTTATTCTCATTGTTGCTGTCCTACTCATCTTAGTTGTGTTAGGCCAAAGCTCTAAAAAAGAAGGCTTGGGGAGTCCATTGGGTGATACTGGCGCTGGCCAGCTGATCGGTGTAAAAAAAACCAGTGACCTGCTTGAGCAGATCACGTGGGGACTCATCATTGCTCTGTTTGGCCTCAGCCTAGCCACTACCTCCTTACTTGAAAAAACAGGGGCTACTGGCAACCTACCTGCTAGTCCTAATATTGAACGAGCCCAAGAGCGTAATGAGCTGCCTGAAGCAGGGCAAGAAGAGACTCCTCCTCCCGCACAGCCCTAAGTTGTTGAGGCACCAATTTCAATGACATAAAAAGCCATGGATAATCAGGCGTAGTTCAATCCCCCAGTCACTTAATCCCCCAATCACTCAATGGTTACCTACGACTTTCAAGCCATTGAACAGAAATGGCAACGCCATTGGGCAACGCACGCCACTTACCGCACAGCTGCAGACACGCACCAGCCTAAATTTTACGCGCTAGACATGTTCCCCTATCCCTCTGGAGCAGGGCTGCACGTAGGCCATCCTTTGGGCTACATTGCTTCTGACATCATTGCGCGCTACAAACGGAGCCAGGGCTACAATGTGCTCCATCCCATGGGGTTCGATGCTTTTGGCTTGCCTGCCGAGCAGTATGCCCTGCAAACAGGCCAGCACCCTGCGGTGACCACTGCGCAGAACATCCAAGTGTATAAAGAGCAGTTGCAGCGCCTAGGGCTCTCTTTTGACTGGGACCGTGCTGTATGCACCAGTGATCCAGCTTATTATCGCTGGACACAGTGGATTTTTCTGCAGCTGTTCAATAGCTGGTACGATATGCACCAGCAAAAAGCGCGCCCTATCGAAGAGCTGGTCCAGCACTTGGCACAGCACGGCAATGCACAACTGGCAGCTGCTTGCGATGAAGATACGCCTAGCATCACGGCGGCGGCTTGGCAGCAGCTGCCTGAAAAAGCGCAGCAAGCCCTCCTGCTGAAGTATAGACTGGCCTTTTTAGAGGCTACCACGGTGAACTGGTGCCCTGCGTTAGGCACAGTGCTGGCCAACGAAGAGGTCAAAGAGGGTGTCTCAGAGCGAGGCGGCCATCCTGTAGTGCGCAAAAAGATGCAGCAATGGAGCCTACGCATCACGGCTTATGCAGAGCGGTTGCTGGCAGACCTAGCCGCCTTGGACTGGCCTGCTTCTATCAAAGAGATGCAGCGCCACTGGATCGGCAAGTCGCAAGGTGCAGAGATTCATTTTCAAGTACCGTTCAACGGCAAAGAGCACGCATTGCATGTCTTTACGACCCGACCAGATACGATTTTTGGGGTTACGTACTTGGCTTTGGCACCAGAGCATCCTTGGGTGGAGCAGCTGACTACCGTTGAACAACAGGCTGCTGTTGGTGCTTACGTGGCACAAGCCCAAAACCGCTCGGAGCGAGATCGTCTGGCTGATGTCAAGCAAGTGACAGGTGTGTTTACAGGCGCTTATGCGCCTCATCCTTTCACTGGTAAGCCTTTGCCCATTTGGGTAGCTGATTATGTATTGGCCAGCTATGGCACAGGCGCAGTGATGGGTGTGCCTGCCCACGATGCGCGCGATCATGCTTTTGCGCGGCATTTTGACTTGCCCATCATCCCAGTGATTGCAGGACAGGAAGGCACCGAGGCGGCTGACGAAGCCCAAGAAGGGACGCTGATCAATGCTGACTTTCTCAACGGGTTGTCAGTGCCCGCTGCGACTGAAAAGGTGCTGCAGCGCTTAGAAGTAGATGGTCTAGGCCAGTGCAAAACGACTTACCGATTGCGCAATGCCATCTTTAGCCGACAGCGCTACTGGGGCGAGCCCATCCCGATTTATTACAAAGATGGCATGCCATATGCTTTGCCCGAGTCGGCTTTACCGCTGGAGTTGCCTCCTGTTGCGGCTTACCAGCCTACGCCTGAAGGCAATCCGCCGCTAGGGCATGCGGAGCACTGGCATACTGAAGCTGGGGAGCCGCTAGAGCTCAGCACTATGCCGGGCTGGGCGGGGTCTAGCTGGTACTTTTTGCGCTATATGGATTCGCATAATGCAAAAGCTTTTGTAAGTGCTGAGGCACAAGCGTATTGGCAAAACGTGGATCTCTACATAGGAGGCGCGGAGCACGCCACGGGGCACCTTTTGTATGCGCGCTTTTGGACGAAGTTTTTGCACGATCTAGGGCATATCCAAGCCACAGAGCCTTTCCAAAAGCTGATCAACCAGGGCATGATCCAAGGTCGGTCTAGCTTGGTGTATCGCGTTAAGGGGACGCAGCAATTCGTCAGCTACCACCTACGTAAAGAGTACGACACAGTGCCCATGCACGTGTCCATCGATCTAGTCCAAGATGATGTGTTGGATATAGAGGCCTTCCGACAATGGCGTCCTGAGCTACAAACTGCCACTTTCGTGCTAGAAGATGGGCAGTATATCTGTGGCAGTGAGGTAGAGAAGATGTCCAAGTCCAAACACAATGTGGTCAATCCAGATACCATCATCGAGCAGTATGGGGCAGATACGCTGCGGCTTTACACGATGTTCTTGGGTCCGCTGGAGCAGGCCAAGCCTTGGGATACGCATGGGATTGATGGGGTGTTCCGCTTTTTGCATAAGCTGTGGAAGTTGTTCCATCAGCAACCTGTTGCCACTACCCCCCCTCCTGCTGAGGCCTTGAAGGTCCTGCACAAAACCATCAAAAAGGTGGAAGAAGCCCTGGAGCGGTATGCTTTTAACACAGCAGTGAGTGCTTTCATGATTTGTGTCAATGAACTGACTGCGCTGTCGTGCCCCCATCAAGCGGTGCTGGAGGACCTAGTTGTACTGCTGGCGCCTTTTGCGCCGCACGTGGCTGAAGAGCTCTGGCAGCAGCTGGGCCATACCGAGAGTGTTACGCAAGTGCCTTTTCCACACTGGGAATCCACCTATATTCAAGAAGACACTTTTGAATATCCAATTACGGTCAATGGCAAGGTGCGCACCAAGATGCGTTTTGCGGTGGATTCTCCCCAAGAAGTGATTGAAAAAGAAGTGTTGGCCCATGCAAGTGTGCAGCGCTGGACACAAGGAAAACCCCCTAAAAAGGTCATTGTGGTGCCGCAGCGGATTGTCAATGTGGTCGTTTGATTATTTGTTTATTGGGGTATTTAGTCATTTATAGTCCTCTAAATGGTAAAAACCCCCGTCTTCAGACGGGAAAGACTTCAGTCCTTGCTAGCCCATGATTTAAATTAGCAGGATGAAGACATACACTCATAGCTCGCACTGCCTGTATCATCACCGCTATCATTTGGTTTGGATCACAAAATACAGATACAGGGTGCTTCAAGGAGACCTTCAAATAAGAATACGTGAAATAATAGCCCAGGCGGCCGAAGATATGGGCGTTAAAATATTCAATGGTGTGGTCTCGAGTGACCATGTCCACTTGTACTGTAGTGTACCTCCTAGTGTTGCCGTAAGCGATTTTGTAAAAAGAGCTAAAGGAAGAAGCTCTTACAGGGCTCAGCAAGAATTTCCATGTTTGAGAAAGCGATACTGGGGCCGCCATTTTTGGGGTAGAGGGTATTTCAGTTCGACAAGCGGGAATGTAACGGATGCGATGCTGAATGAATACATTAATAATCATGTAGATGCACATAAGTCAGCAAATGCGGATAACATCTCTTTAGAGTGATTGATGACTTCGAGTCATCCTCAGAATCCACCATCTTTTAGATGGTGGTTGTTAAATTATTGGGTCATTTGATCATTTGATCATTTAGTTATTGGGTTACTGGGTCATTTATTTATTGGGTCATTTGATCATTTGTTTATTGGGTCATTTGTCTATTGAGGTGTCTGTTTATTAGGGCATTGACAACTGCTCAAGGGCTCATGCTTGTTAATCCCGCTACTAGGCGTTAGCTTTGCTGTCTATCAACTCTGTTAAAAAATCACCTTTGCAGCTTATGTATGCCATTGTAGAAATCGCCGGAAAGCAATTCAAGGTAACCCAAAATCAAAAGCTATATACTCCTCAGCTCGATGTGGAGGCAGGCAAGCCAGTTACTTTTGACAAGGTTTTACTGGTAGAAAACGGAGATAAAGTGGCTGTGGGCACACCTGTAGTGGCAGGCGCCCAGGTAGTAGGCAAGGTCCTAGACCACGTACGAGGAGATAAGGAGATCGTTTTTAAGAAGAAAAGGCGCAAAGGCTACAAAAAGACGCAAGGCCACCGACAAGATTATACCCAGGTACTTATCGAAAATATCACTCAGTAAATATCCATGGCACATAAGAAAGGTGCGGGAAGCTCCCGAAACGGAAGAGAATCGGCTAGTAAAAGACTAGGCGTCAAAAAGTTTGGAGGCCAAAAGGTCCTTGCAGGCAACATTATTGTTAGGCAAAGAGGTACGCAGCACCATCCAGCTAGTAACGTTGGCTTAGGGAAAGATCATACGCTGTATGCCCTAGTAGAGGGTACAGTATTCTTTAAAAAAGGGAGACAAGGCAGGTCTTTTGTGTCTGTGGTTTAGGCATTACGCGCTTTGTATTGTCACTTCTAAATAAGAAGAAGCGTTCGAGAAGTAGGTTGCGTTTTAGAGGAGTATCCATTGCACATCTATGCCGCGAACAAAGAATGATTCTTTTTTCAAACGGAGTTTAGAGGATCCTGCTATTGCTAAGGCTTTCTTTATCCAACACCTACCTGAGCATCTCAAGCCACTTGTAGATTTCAAGGCGCTCAAACGTATGGATAGAAGTAGCACGGATGATAAGCTTAAGCAGCGACACAGAGACGTTGTTTATGAAGCTCCTATTGAAGACTCCTATACGTTGTTGGCTTGCACAGAGCACCAAGGCAAGCCTGAAAGAATGATGCTGGTGCGTTTGCTTCGTTACGACGCTGATGCGATCGAGTTCTACATGCAAAAGCATCAAAGATGGCCTGTAATAGTGAATATCGTCTTTACGCAGGCGGCTTCTTGGCCCTACCCTTCTGCTGCTCAAGATCATTATGAGCTCCCAGCGCTAGGCTCGCAAGAACTTTCTATGCGCTATCATCTGGTAGAAATTCAAAAATTTAGCGATAAAGAAGTGCTCAGCCACGGTCTTTGCGCGCCTATGGAGCTATTGATTAAACATAGCGAAAGTAGTAATTTTGAGCTTGAGCCAGAAGCATACCGTCCTGTGTTTCAGGCCTGTATAGATGAAGTAGGCGAAGATTACCTGGAAACAATGCTGGCCTATGCTGTTTCGCTGAGCCACAAAGAGACCGGTCAACAAATGCTTAATTTTATTAGTGAAGTACTGATTGACAAAAAAGATATCATCATGACCTACGGACAACAATTACGACAAGAAGGCATGCAAATTAGAAGTCTGGAAATTGCTAAGAACATGCTTTGGCAGCTCCATCTAGGCATGGATGTAGTACAGAAAGCGACAGGACTCAGCAGAGAAGAGCTAGAGCGAATTAAAACGCAAGCAGGAGAGTCTAAGCACTAGGCGACTAGAGCAACGGTAGCACATGGTACAGAAGGGGTTTGAAGAATTTATTTCTTTCTTCCAATAGAAATCACCCCTTTACCAGTAGCTAGGTGCATGTTTTTTAAATAAGGCAGTGATCAATAGCTAATAATTCAATAAATAACTTAATCAACCAACTCGTCACGGACGTGCTCCGTAGAAAACGAAAAAACGAATGGCAGTAAAAATTAGATTAGCAAGAAGAGGTCGCAAAAGTTTAGCCCTGTATGACATCATAGTCGCTGATGCGCGTGCTCCTAGAGATGGGCGTTTTATCGAAAAGCTAGGCAACTACAATCCCAACACCCAACCTGCTACTATTCGGCTTAAAGAGGAGAAAGCTCTGCAATGGCTTCTCAAAGGAGCCCAGCCTACCAACACGGTCAAAAACATTCTGTCTGCACAAGGCGTTCTGTTTAGGAAGCACCTGCAGATGGGGGTCAATAAAGGAGCCCTTACGCAAGAGGCCGCTGACAAGAAGTTTGCAGCGTGGCAGCAAACCCAGGCCACCAAAAAAACACAGTCTACCTTTCAAAAAGGCCTGGCAGTGAATGAGGCTTCCCTTCCTGAACCATCCCAACCAGCCCCAGTAGCAACTCAAGAAGCCAAGGCAGCCCCTAAAAAAGCAGCGCCTAAGCCCAAGACACAAAAAGCTACTCCACAGCCTCAAGCACAAGAAGCCCCTGAGGCAAAAGCAGGATCCAAGAAAAAAGTAGCTGACAAGCCCCAAGCACCTAAGGCTCCTGAAGTAACTCAACAAGAGGAAGAAGCAAAGCCTAAGGAAGTAACGCCAGCATCATCTTCTTCTGAGGACAAAGAAGGTGAAAAGAGCTAGTAGGCCTACATAAGTTCGCATCTTTTGTAGACTTAGCGAGTAAGAAGGTATTTTGGGGCACTCAAAAATCCAGGGCATTGACAAGCAACCTGCCTCATTAACCTACTCTGTTCACCTCAGGTATAAGTGCGATGCCAAATCGGTCTTGCACCGAGTGCTGAATAGCCTGGGCTAAATGATGAACGTCTGCTCCAGTACCATCCCCATAGTTAACGAGTACCAGCGCGTGTTGGCCGTGTACCCCAACATTTCCCCTTCTCTTACCTTTCCATCCACATTGCTCGATCAGCCAAGCAGCCGGCACTTTGACGTGTCCGTCAGGCTGTGAATAATGGGGTATGTCAGGTTGTCGCTCTTGCAGCTGGGCAAACTGGTGCGGCGAGAGAAGGGGATTCTTGAAAAAGCTTCCAGCGTTGCCTAAGGTAGCTGGGTCCGGGAGCTTTTGCTGGCGGATGTGGATCACGGCATCACTGATGGCTTTGATGGACAGTTGAGCCACGTTTATAGCTTCTAGGGTAGCTCGAATAGCTCCATAATCAATCTTAAAAGTGGGCTCCTTCTGCAATCTGAGCGTGACGCTAAGAATAATGTACTGTCCTTTCAAGGTATTTTTGAAAATGCTGTCCCTATAGCCAAAAGTACAGTCTGCTTTGCTCAAGGTGTGGATAGTGCCTGAGCGGACTTCTAGGGCTTCTAACGAATCGAACACGTCACTAAGTGCTGCGCCATAGGCCCCAATGTTTTGTATAGGGGCTGCACCCACCGTGCCTGGAATGAGCGATAAATTTTCGATGCCTGCATAGTCATGGGCAATGCAGTGCAACACTAACTGATGCCAATTAATCCCTGCTCCTGCCTTGACCCAGACCTGGGTCGGGTCTTCTTTGATTGTTGTGATGCCATCCAGGGCCATGTGAATTACTAACCCCTCAAAATCCTTGACGAACAGCACGTTACTTCCTCCGCCCAAGACCATCCAAGGCAAGTGCTGCCAAGCCTTATCCGCTACAAGTGCTTGCAAGGTCTGTACGTCTTCAATACGCACGTAGTAGCGCGCTCGAGCCTCGACGCCGAAGGTATTGAACTGTTTTAGGGAGACGTTTTCTTGTAGATACATGGGTTAGTGCAAGTCAATACACCATGGCATTATGCTTTGTGATAGCCAGCTGCAGTACGTGTATAGCCCAATCGATCGCGAACCCTTTCTAGGGTTTTGTTTGCTATGTCCCTGGCTTTGGCTTCACCCATGGCTAGTTGCTGATCAATGGCTGCAAAGTCTTGCATGTATGCCTGAAACTGCTGCCGCTCAGTAGCAAATCGTTCTAAAATGAGTTCAAAGAGGGCTTTTTTGGCCTCTCCATAGCCATAGCCTCCTGCCTGGTACTGTTGGCGCATGGCGGCTACTTGTGCTGTATCGGCCAAGGCACTGTACAGAGCAAAGACGGTACATCGGTCTGGATCCTTGGGCTGTGCAAGAGGCGTACTATCTGTCTGGATGCCCATGATTACCTTTTTGAGTGCTTTTTCTGGTAAAAAGAGGTCAATGGTATTGTTATACGATTTACTCATTTTCTGGCCATCTGTGCCTGGAAGCGTGCGTACGTTGGGCTGGAGCTGCGCCTGGGGTATGACAAATGTTTCCCCATAGCGATGGTTGAAACTGGCGGCAAGGTCTCTGGTAATTTCTAGGTGCTGGAGCTGATCTGGGCCCACAGGGATTAGTTGGGCCTCATAAAGTAGAATGTCGGCTGCCATGAGCACAGGATAGGTGAATAAGCCCACACTCACGTCAGCCAGACGTGTTGATTTGTCCTTAAAGGCATGGGCATTGGCCAGCATAGGATAAGGTGCCAAACAGCTCAGGTACCACGTAAGTTCGCACACTGCTGACACTTGCGACTGGCGGTAGAAAATCATTTTTTCTGCATCTAGCCCACAGGCCAACCAAGCGGCTGCAGTGGCATAGGTATTTGCTTTTCTCACAGCTGGGTCTTTGATCGAGGTCAGCGTGTGTAGGTCAGCAATGAAAAACAGCGCGTTGTGGGTAGTATCTTGTGCCAGGCGGATGGCTGGCAGCATAGCGCCTAATAAGTTGCCTAAGTGGGGTCTTCCTGTACTTTGGATGCCTGTGAGAATACGTGCCAAAATGAACGATTAGTTTGCGGCAGTTGAGTTGGGTAGTATATAACGTCTTTCTACTTGGAAGCCTCCGGGCAGAATCACAGATCGCCAAACAGCCCCGATTTAGCGCTTGGCTGAACGCCTTGGGTAAGTGCGGTTTAAAAAAAGGAATTAGACTATGTCTACCTCCTCCAGCATGGTGCCAAAACAGGTGTCGTGTGGGGCCTTGACCTTTTTCATCCGTCTACAAGGCCGCTCTCATTGCAAGCTCTCGAAAAAAGCACAGAAAGCGTAGCCACCTGTTTCCTGTACTTCTGTTTCCTGGCCACCTTTGCTTTGGCTTACAAATTAATAACCATCATCTAAAAGATGGTAGATTCTAAAGATGTCTGGAAGTCAAAAATCACTCTAAAGAGATATTATCCGCATTTGCTGACTTATGTGCATCTACATGAATACTAATATATTCATTAAGCATCGCATCCGTCACATTCCCACTTGTCGAACTCAAATAGCCTCTAACCAAAAATGGCGGCCCCAGTATCGCGTTCTCAACATAGAAATTCTTGCTGGGCCCTGTACAAGCTTCTTCCTTTAGCTCTTTTCGCAAAATCGCTTACAGTAACACTGGGAGCTATACTATACAGTACAAGGAAACATGGGCACTCGACATCACACCCTTGGATATTTTAACGCCCATATCTTCGGTCTTCTAGGCTATTATCTCACGCATTATTCCCTGAAGGTCTCCTTGAAGCACCTTGTATCTGTATTGAGTGATCCAAACCCAATGATAACGGTGGTGATAGAGCCAGAATAAGCTATAAGTGTACATCTTCCTCCTGCTAATTTAAGTCGTGGGCTAGCAAGAACTGAAGTATTTTCCGTCTGAAGACGGCGATTCTTACCATTTAGAGAACTATAAAGTAGTGGATTGAGCCTTCTATTATCTCCTCTTTTGGGTTATTTCTTGCAGCACTTCTTTGAGTGGAACACGGTGCCCATTCTTAAAGGCAACAATCCATGCATCTCTGAGTCCCATTGCTCTAAGCTCTTTTTTGAACTGGTCAGCTTTCCAGTAGTCTCTGAAGTGCCTGAGAGTGTACATGCTAACTCCTTCCGATTGTTCTTGCTCAAATGCTTCTCGTGGCTTTTCTCCTTCTAGTACATTGCTTAAGTCACGCTTCTTATAAGCACCAATCTGCACTTTGAACACAATGCCTTTGATGTAGAATTGGCCGCGCTCATTAATGCCCCAGTCGTCTCTAGTGAATCCACCTGGACCTACTATTCCTTGCGCCCAGTAGTCCTCACTTTCTTTGGCTTTAGCTCTTTGTTTTCCTTTGCCACGCGCTTTAGTTCGTCCAGCGGGTCCTGTTCCTCCTGCACCATGTGCTCCGTATTCTCCATCAGGCCCTACACCCCCTGCTCCGTGTGTTCCATATTCTCTATCAGGCCCTACGTCCCCTGCACCATGTGCTCCGTATTCTCCATCAGGCCCCGAATCGCCTTCGCCTTGCGCTCCATATTCACCAGCATTTCCTTCTCTTTCTTCACCCCATAGGCCTATTTCAAGGCCCTCTTCGGTCTCGGCGCCATCACTGGCTTCGTCCTCAAACTCTATACTACCACCTCCTGAGCGGTGTTGCCGCTGCTTCTTTCTCAAGGCGTCTAGGCGTAGTTTGATCTTATGTAGCTTTTCTGCCTCTTCTTTGGTGACTTTTACTTCTTCTTCCAGTTTCACATTACGCGCCTTAAGACGATGGTTTTCCTCTATCAAATCTTTGAGTTGTAAAGGCTCCATAGCGTCTTTCCGCTTTTTCCACTCTTTGATCTCCGCCATTTCTGCCTTGTTTTTCTGTTTTTTAGGGCTCTTTTTGGCCAGGGCAGTACTGAAAGCAGCAGTACACAACAGAATTGTCAGCACAATAGTAGTCTTTCTCATAGCTTTTTATTAAATGGGACTCGGCCGTCACGCGCCATTCACAAGATTACCAAATACCTCTTAAAAATCAAAGAAAGAGGCGTAAGGCCCTTGTATGATCTTGATTTCGTAGGGGCTTTGTCCCTACAATATGAGTGCATTGTATTGTGGCATGATCTTGTGGTTGGCTGACTTTAAAGCTTTTGCCAGGCCTGTCAGGGCACTTTTTTAGTGTTGTCAGCATATTGGGTGCATTTCGCAGCAATATCCTAGTGATTAGATGCTAACTTTACAGACATGCCGAAAAAGAAAAAAACACCTTCATCTGCCGAGCATAGGAGCACTATTCGTTACGAAAAAAGGGTACTAGATGCATTACAACCTAACGAGTCCTACACCCTTAGGCAGCTATACAAAGTCCTAAAAGTGGCGGATCGCACTGCACAAGCTGCAGTAAAAGCTGCTGTACTTGCGCTTGTAAAGACAGGACAACTTGATCGGCAAGGCAGCACCCGCTACGTACTGACAGGAGATACTACTTACGTTACAGGACAGGTAGATCATGTACATGCCAGTTATGCCTACATTGTCACACAAGAGGGGGAGCCAGATATCTGGGTCAAGCAGGCCAATTTGCTAGGTGCCCTTGACAAGGACCGAGTCAGGGTCAGGGTGCTGCACCAAGAGGGCCAGGCCGGCCGGCCTGTCGGCCAGGTGGTGGACATCGTGGAGAGAAACAAGGCCCCACAAGTGGGCAAGTTGACGCTGCAAGGCCGACTGGCTTTTGTGATTCCTGATGGCCGCCGTATGCACCGAGACATTTTCATCGACTCGAAAGACTTGAAAGGGGCTCAAGACGGCGACAAAGTGATGGTGAAGATCACTGGGTGGCCTACTGCCCAAAAAAACCCTGTAGGCAAAATTCAGAAAGTCTTGGGCCAAGCAGGTGTGCACGAGGTAGAGATGCATGCCATCATGGCTGAGTTTGGCTTGCCTATGCATTTTCCTAGAAAGGTGCTGGCTGAGGCCAAGGCCCTTCCCACAGCCATCCCTCCCCGTGCGTTGACCCAGAGAAGAGATTTCAGAGCAGTGCCGACCTTCACGATTGACCCAGAAGACGCGAAGGATTTTGACGATGCGCTCTCCTTGCGCGAGCTGCCCAATGGCCACTATGAAGTGGGTATACACATTGCCGATGCCAGTTATTATGTGCGAGAAGATACTCTCCTGGACTATGAAGCTCTCGAGCGCGGGACTTCTGTGTACTTGGTAGACAGGACCATCCCTATGCTGCCAGAAAAGTTGTCGAACGAACTTTGCTCGCTCAGGCCCCACGAGGACAAGCTAACGGTGTCTGCTGTCTTTGAGGTAGACTCCCAAGGCAAAGTGCATCAAGAATGGATAGGAGAAACCGTAATTCATTCTGATAGGCGCTTTACCTATGAAGGAGCACAACAGATCATCGCTGACCAGCAAGGAGATTTTTGTTCAGCGCTCACTGTGCTTAACCAGTTAGCCCAGCAGCTGCGCGCTCAGCGCTTTCGACAGGGAGCCATCAATTTTGAAACCACCGAGGTGAAGTTTCAGCTTGATGAAAAGGGCAGGCCTTTGCGTATAGTCCCTAAAATAAGGCAAGACACGCACAAGCTCGTAGAGGAATGGATGCTGCTCGCTAACCAGCGTGTAGCCACGCGGATGTATCAAATGAAACAAGGGGCCTCTTCACCTACTTTTGTGTATAGAACCCATGACGACCCCGATCTAGAGAAACTCGATGACTTTTTCGTTTTTGCTAAGCAGTTAGGCTACAAGGTGAGCCGTCATTCCTCCATTGCTCGCTCCCTCAATACCCTCTCCGCAGCCGTAGCAGGTAGCTTGGAGGAGGGGATCATTCAGTCGATGGCCATCCGTACGATGGCCAAAGCTATTTATACGACTGAAGCCAAAGGACATTTCGGACTGGCCTTTGATCATTATACTCATTTCACTTCCCCCATCAGAAGATACCCTGACATCATGGTGCATCGATTGCTTAAACAGTACCTACAAGGACAAGGCAGTGCAGATGCCAAGGCTTACGAAGCCAAGTGCAAGCATGCTTCTGAGCGGGAGCGGGTAGCAGCTGATGCAGAGCGGGCCTCTGTGCGCTACAAGCAGGTGGAATGGCTACAAGCGCTGCAAGGAAAGGCTGTGGAGGGAATCATCAGTGGCGTAACAGACTGGGGCATCTATGTGGAGATGAATGCCCATCGGTGTGAAGGCATGGTCCGCCTGGCAGAGATGACCGATGATTACTATGAGCTGGAAGAAAAAAAATTTCGAGTGGTAGGAAGACGCTCTCGAAAAACTTATCGTTTGGGGGATCAGGTACGTGTAAAAATCAAAACGTGCGATCTGACCAAAAGAACCGTTACCCTACGGTGGGCAGAGTGAATCTCGATTAGTTTACACAACAACGCTCCGAAAAACTAAAAAAATTAGGTAATGCGATTTCTAAGACTTCTGTTCACATTGTTGCGAGGCATATCGTCTTTGCGCAACACGCAAGCTACTTGCCTGTATGACCCTAAGCTGGTCAGACAGGCTCACTTGCTGCATACCTATGCTTACAAGGCGCTGGGGGTGGTGCCTAAGGAAAGACTATTGAGGCATTATGAGACGTACTATTGGCAACTCTTTTTTAGGTATTTTCCAAGTACTTGGGAGACGTTTAATCAAATCTATAACGAAGATAAAGCACTCAGGTGCTGTGTTATAGGCTATGAGTATCCTTTAGACAAGGTCTTGGACGGATTGCTGTCTAAGGTCCTGTCAAAAAAGATTTCTGCTTGGGTCTACTACACCAAAATGACTAGTGTCGGGATCAATAGTTTAGGGGCAAAAGGCCACCACAAAGCAGTGCTACAGGCCCATGTGCACAAGCTGATACCGCAAGACTTAGCGCTGAGTGCCAGGGTGTTAAGTGTCAAGACAGAAAATGAGATTTTCTGCTTCTGGCATTTTTTTTATGAAGGGCTTTCTCCAGCACGCAGTCAAGAGCTGTATCAAGCTATCTATACTCCCTTGAAGCAGCTCCAACCCACTATGGCCACTTTTATGCAGCATGCGTATCAAGCACTCCAGCCTCAAGCGTAGGTTTGTACTCCTTCCAATTTTGTGTCTTGGTAGTGCTCAGCTCACTTACTCACCTTACGCAGTGACCTTTTCATTCCGAGCCTGACGAAGAATCGCTGCGTAGTGCGGGCCTCGCGGGATATTTTGGTACGCTCAATAACAATATGAGGCGTATTAAGCGCGCGCGTAAGGTGAGTTTCTTACTTGAGGGTTACCACAGGAACAAGACCACGGTATTATTGGATGATTGCGTGATTTTAAGACCCGCTGATAGACCTTTAGAGGCACTCTTTAACCTGCTATCATAATATTGAGTGCATTGTGCAACAGGCTCGGCGCTTCTGCACTAAAACCTGATGCCTATGTCAAAGCATATCAAATCACTGTAGCTGAAGACCTTGGGCATATTATCGTCCTGCTGTTCCTTAATGACACTTATCAGTCCGCGCTGATAACTAATGCCCCCAAAGAGGCTGGTGGAAAGACTCGTGTCGTACTCAAGACCTACCCCTATCAAACCAGCTAAACTCCAACGATGAAACTCTTTGATCAAAGGAGTATTTCCAACTTTTAGGCTGGTATTCCTTTCGTTGATTCTGACTTGAGCAATCAGGCCAAACTCCACATAGAATCGCATGTCTAGTGTAAACTCGCTTGTGTAGAGCTTGAGCAATATAGGCACTTGTAAGTATTGTAGCTCGTGTGCTTCATCCACCTCAGACAGTTGGTCCTTCTTTTTCTTGAGGGTAGCTTGCTGCGCCGAATAAAACAAGCCTGTGCTCACATAATAGTTGTCTTTGATAGGATAATCAAAGATAGGGCCAACTTTGAACTGGAAGGAAGGCTCTGTTGAAGAGAAGCCGAGATTGTCAGGATTGGAGTATGCTCTATTGAAAGCAATGCTGGGGGATAGTTTAATACCCAGCTGGCCCTGGGCGTGTGCTGCTATCGTAGTGCAGAAAAGGACGGCAGTGAGGAGTAAGTATTTTTTCATAGTACCCACTTATCTATTTATTTTGAATTCAAAGTTAATCAAAGGATGCAAAAAACAGTCATTATTCTCTGTCTTTGCCTAGCTGTGGCTGCTGTACTGTACACTTTGAGTCCATTTAGAGCCGTCACACGCCATCAACCGCCTGACGTAACTAACATCACAGTCCAGCTAGAAGTGCAAAGGCTAGAGCAAACTTTGTTTGGACTAGAGCATAAAAAAGATATCCAAGCTTTTTTAGAAAAAAACCCTCTTTTTACTACCCAATTTTTAGGGGCATTGGCTCGTAGAGAGGACCTGGCAGATAAGCTGCATGCTATGGTCCATGATCCAGGCATGAAAGATTTGTACCAAGAGGTGCAGCGTGTTTTTGGGGATACTGCAGCGCTACAGCGTCAGTTCGTCCAGGCTTTTAGGTACTTAAAGTACTATTACCCAGACTTTCAGCCCCCTCAGGTGGTCACCTTTATCACAGGCATGGGGACAGACCTGCATGTCAGCAAAGATTTGATCGTCATTGGGCTAGACTTCTTTATGGGTGAGGGAGCGAAGTTCAGGCCCATTGAGCTCCCGCAATACCTACTGAGGACGTATCAGCCAGCCTACATACTGCCCAAGACAATACTGTTGTTGTCACGGTATTTTAATGATACAGAAGAGCAAGACGCAACCTTATTGGCAGATATGCTCTACTATGGTAAATCCTACTATTTTGCGCAAGCCTTGCTGCCAGAGGTCGAAGAGCATCTGATGATGGGCTACACCCCTGAGCAGCTAGCAGATGTCAGACAGCACGAAGACATTGTATGGGAGCACTTTATTGAGCACGAGTTGCTCTATGCGACCAATCACTTGACCAAGGGCCACTACATTAATGATAGGCCTTTTACGGCAGAGATAGGGCCTAGATGTCCAGGCAACGTTGGGCGATGGCTAGGCTGGGAGATCGTCAAAAAATACATGGAGCGCTATCCTGACGTAAGCTTACCTACCTTGATGACCCATGCTGACGCACAAGCCCTATTTACAAAAGCTAAATACCGTCCCTCAACACCGAGGCGCTAAGGCAATGACCCGTCCCTCTTGTTCGAGGCGATCGCATAGTACAGGCACGATGAACGCAGGCACTACTTTTGTGCTAGACGCAATGACCACGTAACTCGATAAAAACATCCCATGATGCTACTTCGCTGGCTATCTCGCCAACTGCTGCGCGCCCTAGGTTGGCAACTCGTAGGGGAATTTCCTCCTGACCTTAAAAAAGCAGTCCTTATCATAGCGCCTCATACCAGCAACTGGGATGCTTTTTATGGCTTACAATACTGTCTGGTCAAGCAAACACCTATCAAATTTGCCATTAAAAAAGAGGCGTTATTTTTTCCTTTAGGACCTATCCTTAAATGGATGGGGGCTGTGCCTATTGATAGAAAAAGAAAGAAAGAGGCAACCCAGCAGGGGAGCATGTTAGAAGGAATGACAGCTCTGTTTCAGCAGCAAGAGTCACTTATATTGATTATAGCGCCAGAAGGGACCCGAAGGCGTGTTACGCGGTGGAGACGGGGTTTTTACCAAATAGCCCTGCAGGCCAAGGTGCCCCTTATACTGGGCTACATAGATTATGCTAAAAAGCAAATGGGGCCAGGTCCAGTGTTCCATCCTACAGGCGATATAGATAAAGATATGGTGCAGATAAAAGCCTTTTACAAAGACAAAATAGGCAAGTATCCAACACAAGGTGTGTTTTAGTGGAGCAATGAAGATACCTACTGGATACATGGACCCACCCATAAGTCTTGTTAGCGCTGCAAGCACACTGGCGCGGAAGTTGGTTCCATGCCAATCAAGCGCAAATATGCCCCGTTAGAGGTGCCTGATGATGTGCCAGTCACATTCAGAAAGTGATTTTGCAAGCCCATGGACAGTTTCAAAAGCATGCAATAATGCAGTGGCCACAAGCGCCGTTAGAGAGGATGTACAATATCCATTGTCCTGGGAAACATTTATTGACGCCTGGATTGTAGCGTCACTGAGGTGAAATTAATTTGGCCATTGCGATAGAAAGTAACCATGACTGTAGTTCCAGGTCCATAGCGAAAAGTTCTTTCTAGAAACTGAGGAGTGTTCATTATCGAATTACCATCGATGGCCACAATGATATCACCTTCTCGGAGGTCAGCTCGTTCTGCTGCTCCATTGCGCCAAACTCTGGATATCTCAACACCACTTATTCTTTCAGGCCCTCGCCTTCCAACTATGGGGGTTACATTTTTAACGCAAACGCCTAGTGCCACTCTGTGTACAGTACCATCCTTTTTCAAGTCACCTACAACTTTTTCGACAGTAGAAGTAGGAACAGCAAAGTTGAGACCTTCGGAATCTTTCCGTTTAGCAGTATTGATCCCAACCAGCTCCCCACCAAGCGTGATCAGTGGTCCTCCACTATTGCCAGGATTGACAGGGGCATCTGTCTGTATAAGGGCTTCTACTGGCATAGGGGCATCTGCTAAGAGCCCGATTTTACGTTCTTTAGCACTCACGATTCCCTGGGTGACAGTAAACGTGAGGCCATGCGGGTTCCCTATTGCTAGTACCTGTTCGCCCACCTTAAGCTCATCCGAATTTCTAAACTTAAGATAAGTTAGTGCCAATGCATTAATCTTAAGCAGTGCCAGATCTGTATTCGGGTCTAGTCCTACTATTTGTGCAGTATATTTACTGTGGTCATGCAGTGTAACCTTTACTTGATCTGCATCTTCTACTACGTGATTGTTGGTTACGATATAGCCATCTCTGCTCACAATAACACCCGAACCTATAAAATGTCTGGAGCGATCCAAAAACCATTTTGCCTTTTGTCTAACTTGAATAAATACCACAGCGGGCAAAGCCTTTTGTATCGCTTGGACATAGGGGCCTTCATAATTTTGAAGCGTCAAGTAACCGTTTTGAGCTTCTGGCCAGTAGTCTTGCTTTTTTTGATCGGGAGGAGTGCAGGAGGAGTTGAGTAGCACTGCTACTATAAGGAGTAAAGCAAGCTGTTGGTATCTCATTGCTAGGTGTTAAATTACTTGATGGCTGTGCTTACAATTGGGCAACTTACCTTATGCAAGTCCTTTGCAAACCTCCCCTCTTGTCATGTTGAGCAGCGCGCGGCATCTCTTCGAAGCCTTGTTACGACAAGATTCCTCACGGTCGTTCGGAATGACAGCGCTATTGTGTGAGGTGATTCTTCATATAAGATAACAAATTCTTTATATCTTCTTGGAAGATTGTTGGCCTATTCAGCCATTTTTTTCAGGGGTCCTAACAACCTACTCGCCGCGGGGCTATGGCATTATTGGGTGATTTTTCGATTTTAAGGCTTTTTCTAGGCTTGTAAGGGGTTCTTAAGCCTCAACCTTGTGGAGTCTTGCAGTGGCCTCAGAATGCTCAGCAGCTACGCAGTGGATAAGCACTAACAGCGATCTAGCTGGAGGAAATCTTCCATACTCAGAATACCCTGCTTTTCCTGCATCCATTCTGCTACCCTGACAGCCCCTAAGGCAAACCCCTCTCGGCTGTGGGCAGTGTGCTGGAAAGTCAGCGTATCGGCTGAGGCTGTGTAGGTAACCGTGTGCGTGCCAGGCACATCTTTTTCTCTTTGCGCAAAAATGGGGAGACTCTCTTTTGCCTGCGTAGGGGCCAGCGCCCAGTCCTTTTTGTGGTGTAGGTGGCGAAGGATGCCTTCTGCCAGCGTAAGGGCAGTGCCGCTGGGTCGATCTTTTTTCTCTAAGTGATGAACTTCTTTCAGTGTAACGTCATACTCCGCACACTGGTTCATGAGCTTGGCGAGAAAAGTATTGACCTGGTAGAAGATATGCATTCCTATACTAAAATTGGAGGCATAGAAAAACGTGCCTTGCTGCGCTTGACAATAGGCATGTAATTCCTCCTTTCTGTCGAGCCAGCCTGTGGTGCCTGACAGCACAGGGATCTGCTGGGAGAGGCATTGGTAGATGTTCTCGTAAGCAGCTGTGGGCTGACTGAACTCGATGGCCACATCAACTGCCCCAGGAGTGATTTCGGCCAGGATAGGACGATTGGTCGAGTCAATTTTGTGCACAATCTGATGGTCTCTTTGCAAAGCCACTTGTTCAATGGCCTTGCCCATTTTTCCGTAGCCAAGCAGGAGTATTCTCATTTTTTAAAATTCAATGTTAGGTGAAGTCCTATCTCAGAGGGATGGCCTATTGTGGGCGCTACGTTAGGCTGTACTTCTAGGCTGATATCATCAGATAAGTTAAAAGTTTTTAGGCTGGCACCCACGTAGGCATCAAAAATATTGGCTGTGTACCAAAAAACACCCAAAATCAAAAATATATCGCGATTCCTTCTGCAAGCATCGACGTAGTTGCGAAGGCTAGAGCTATTTTTTCCTTCTAAAAGCTCTCGCTTAGACCTAGTATATTCTTGATGGTTGTAGATAGCCCCCCAGCCTATTCCGGCAAAAACAGCATAGATCACCGGTATCCTCCAGTATTGTTCGTTGTAAGCCTGGCCCAGGCCTGGCAAAACGGCAGAATACATCCAAGCGCGTTGCATAGCCACTTCTTCAGCTACATAGCGACGCTTGGGGGGGTGGGGCTGCCTAGACGTAGTGCGCCCCACAGTTGACTTTTGCTCCTTAGCCGTACTGGGAGGTCCTGTACCAAGCGAGTTGGGGGCTGGTGTGAGCGTTGTGCAAACTAGGGAATACACTGCCGAAGAAGAGTGCAGGGGACTTTGCTTCAGTTGAGGTCCTCTGGCCAGGACGGTAGCAGTAGGAAAAAAATAGAGCCAACCTATCAGGAAAAAAGCCGAACGCCTGATCATCACTATCTCGCTATCAGTTTTAAGATTCTGTCTAATTCTTGGGCATCGGCAAAGGTAATTTTGATTTCTCCTTTTTCTTGTGCGTTAACGTAGATTTTTACAGGCGTTTTGAATCTCGTAGCCAGCTGAGTACTCAGGTCTTTGATGGCGTGTCTCGACACAGTAGCTACTTTTTTCTTGTAGGATGCCTTAGGCGGCTTGTCACGCGTCAAGTCTCTGACCAAAGCTTCCACACTCCTTACAGAAAGATCTTTTTCTATAATCTCCTTAAAAATACCTAACTGAGTCTCCATGGCTTCTACACTAATGAGTGCTCGCGCGTGGCCCATACTGATCTTATGGTCTCGCAAGGCAATTTGAATGTCAGGAGGGAGTTTGAGCAACCTCAAATAGTTATTGACCGTAGTTCTGTTCTTCCCTACGCGTGTGCCTAGAGCTTCTTGTTTGATTTGGCATTCGGTCAGGAGCCGTTGATAGCTCTGGGCAATTTCGATGGGATTCAGATTTTCCCGCTGAATGTTCTCAATCAGGGCGATCTCTAACATTTGCTGATCATCAGCCGTGCGGATATAAGCAGGGACATATTGCAGGCCCGCCATCTTAGCAGCGTGCAGCCTACGCTCTCCAGCAATCAATTGAAAATCAGCGGGAGATAGCTGCCTGACCGTGAGTGGCTGAATGATGCCATGCAGCTGAATGGACGCGCTGAGTTCTTGCAGCGCCTTAGGATCAAAGTCTTGCCTGGGCTGAAAGGGATTGACCTGGATTTGCTCCACAGAGATCTCTTTTACGGTCCCTCCTGGTCGCTTATCTGTCATCAAAGGAGAGTCTTGGAGCAGGGCATTCAAGCCTCTGCCCAGTGCACTCTTTCGCTGCGGTGTCTTTTTCGCGCTCATACGGCTTTAAGAAGCAGCAGTGGCTCGCGCAACATGCTTGTTCACCACTTCTTTGGCAAGGTTGAGGTAGCTGATTGCTCCTTTGCTGTCTCCATCATACAAGACAACAGGTTGACCAAAGCTAGGGGCTTCACTCAACCTAATGTTTCTGGGGATAATGGTTTCAAATACCATGCTTTGAAAATGCATTTTCACCTCTTCTACAATCTGATTGGCAAGACGTAGCCTAGAATCATACATGGTCAGTAATAGACCTTCAATCTCTAACTCCGGATTTAAGCGAGACTGGATGATCTTGGTCGTATTGAGCAACTTTCCCAAGCCTTCCAAAGCAAAATATTCGCACTGTACGGGGATAATGAGGGCATTAGCGGCCGTAAGTGCATTGATAGTAATTAACCCCAAAGAAGGCGCACAGTCGATGATGATATACTCATATTCATAACTGATAGAGGCCAAAGCATTACGCATGCGCTCTTCTCTGGCCTCGAAATTGATCATTTCTACCTCTGCGCCCACCAAGTCGATGTGGGAGGGAATGGTGTGTAGATACTCAATGGCTGTCTTCTGAATGATGCTGCCAGGCGCAACATCGTTGACCATACATTCGTAAATACTGCCACTGACCTTCTGGACATCGATCCCAATGCCAGAAGTGGCATTGGCTTGTGGATCAACGTCGACAAGGAGTGTTCTGTGCTCTAGCACTGCCAAGCTAGCCGCCAAATTGATGGCCGTCGTGGTCTTTCCCACTCCCCCCTTTTGATTCACAATGGCAATGATTCTTCCCATTAGTAGTCAGTAGTCTGACCAATCTCCATCAAAATCAGTTGCTTCTCATGCTTTTCTGCTAGTTGAAGCACCTGCTGGCGATCGATCTTAATATCTTCAAAAGTGTCGTAATGCATGCCTAATATAGTTGAGGTGCCTACGTAATTGGCTGCATGCAATGCTTCTTCAATATCCATGGTCAAGGTACCGCCTATAGGCAAGATAGCAAAATCAATAGCATAAAATTCACCAATTTGTTTCATGTCTTGGTGCAAGGCAGTATCTCCACCAAAATAGAAAGTTTTTCCTTCCCCCTGCACTACAAACCCCATGGCACTGCCTGCGTAGCTTCCATCAGGCATGGAGCTGGCGTGGGGCTCATTGACTGCTTTGACGATAGTGCCCCCTGCTAGCACACGCTTGCCGCCTGGGTTAATAGAAAGTGACTTTTCAATTCCCTTCTTTTTGTACCAATTGATCATCTCCAGGTTAGCAATGAGCGTAGGTGCAGACTGATGGTAGATACGCTCCACATCTGCCACGTGATCGTAGTGGCCGTGAGAAAGCAGCACATAGTCAGCTTGGAGATCATCTAGGTTAATGGATTGAGCCAAAGGATTGGGGGAGATGTAGGGATCAAATAAAAGGCGATTCCCATTGACTTCTATCAAAAAGCAAGCATGTCCTAAAAAAGTGACTTTCATAATTTTTTTGTTTTAGGTGATTGAAACTTTACCGCACAAAAATAATGTATAGCCACTATGACTCAAAAGGACGGTTGCAGCACTGGGTGATTGGCTGATTTTTTCTGCGTTAACCTGCAATAGTCAACATTCAATCCGACTGATTGACCACTTCAGCTTGGGTTACTTTGGCTACTCCACCTTGTTTGATAAGACCTCACTATATATCAGCTCGCCGTGCTTTGCCACGTTCAAGTGCTTGATCTATCTCCTAGCCTCGATATGCAATGATGCTTGCTCCTGATAGCCCCTATATTACAACAACAGTTTGGCTACAAAAAGATGACGGTCCCTTATCTTTACTGGCCAGTTTTACTCCCTGCCATCAACAGTGTAGCAGCACAAGCATTCGTATCCAGAGCCATGGAAGAAGAAAGACATTTAGCAGAACAACCCTTTCTTTTTGAACACCACGCCATCACGGTAGACCCCAAGCAATCTGCGCTTAGGATCGACAAGTTTTTGCTGGACCGTTTGCCTGACACCACGCGCAATAAAATTCAGTTGGCCATTGCGCACCAGTTCATCTTAGTCAACCAGCAGCCTACCAAGTCCAACTACAAAGTCAGGCCGCACGATAGAATCCAAGTAGTACTCCCTACGCCCCCGCGCCTCAACGAAGTCGTGCCTGAGCCTATTCCACTGACCATTGTGCACGAAGACGAGGCCCTGCTCGTGGTGAATAAGCCAGCTGGCATGGTCGTGCATCCTGCATATAATAACTGGACAGGCACCTTAGTCAATGCGCTGGTTTATCACTTTGCGCAGCTGCCTACTCAAAAGAACAACGAAGGAAGGCCTGGCTTAGTACATCGCATTGACAAAGACACTTCTGGACTGCTCGTCATTGCTAAGACCGAAGCTAGTATGACAGCTCTGGCCAGGCAGTTCTATGACCATTCTATTGAACGCACTTACTATGCACTGGTATGGGGAGAGCCTGAAGCAGCCAATGGCACGATAGACATCAACATAGGCAAAAGCCCCAAGGACCGGCGCGTGATGACCACTTTTGTAGACGCTGCCTTGGGCAAGCGGGCTGTCACCCACTATCGAGTCATCAAAAAGCTGCGCTATGTCTCTTTAGTGCAGTGCAACCTAGAAACAGGCCGTACGCACCAGATTCGTACCCATATGCAACACATAGGGCACCCCATTTTTAACGATGCCACGTATGGTGGTGATCAGATACTGCGTGGCCAGCGCTTCTCCAAGTACAAAGCCTTTGTAGAAAACTGCTTTCACCTAATGCCCCGCCAAGCGCTCCATGCCCAGTCTTTGGGGTTTATTCATCCTACCACGCAGCAGCCGGTCTACTTTGAAGTGCCTTTGCCTGAAGACTTCCAACAAGTGTTGGCCAAATGGGAGCGCTATGTGCAGTGGACCTGATTGCCTTGGCGCATGTGATGAGGTTAGCTATTTATTGGTGTTTTGAATGATCTTAGAAGGTGTATTCATGAATTCATTTACATAGATTTGCTGACAAACATATGAATAGTAATATGGCTTATGCAAGCGATCTAAATGATCATCAGTGGGAGGCTATAAAAGATCATTTTCAATGTGGCAACTATGGTAACAGAAGTCGGTATAATAAGAGAGCTTTAGTCAATGCTGTACTTTATCTTATTAAGACTGGATGTCAATGGAGAATGCTCCCCAAAGACTTACCCCCATATTCCACTGTCAGTTCGTTTTATCACAGAGCAAAGAAAAGAGGGATATGGGAAAAGATAATGGATGCTTTAGTGCAGAAGAGCCGAGTAAAGTCTCAGAAAGCATCTAATCCCAGTTATGCGATCATCGACTCACAGAGTGTAAAAACGGCAGGAGCTGCGCAAGAGCGAGGTATTGATGGGGGAAAAAAATTAAAGGCCGTAAACGTCACATTGTAGTTGATACGCAGGGCCATTTATTACATGTACGAGTACATAGGGCCAATATACACGACACAGTGATTGGAGGTCTTATTTTTGCTGAGGCGGTATCTAAATACCCCTCTTTACAAGGCTTGAGTGCGGATGCGGGGTATCGAAAAAGTACGGAGTATTACGTGCGTGAGGTTATGAAAAAGCGGATAGAGATTAGCCAACGAGTATCCACATGTTGGAGTATACTGCCCCAGAGGTGGGTAGTTGAAAGAACATTCGGATGGTTGAATTCTTACCGAAGGTTATCTAAAGATTACGAGAGAAGCATTGAATCTGCAAGGAATACAATTATGATTGCACACACTATGCTACTTCTTAAGAGACTTTATAACCCATGAATACATGCTCTTAGAACTCTTGCTAGGCTTAAGAAGAGATATTTTTAGAGCGCTAATAGAGCTAGAAGTACGCTTATGTAAAGATTATTTGAGCATTAAAGACTCCCAAAAATGTCTTGCATTAACCCTATCTGGAAATCATTAAGAGAGGGGAGGAGGGAAAGGCATGGATTTGCTATCTTCGTTCCACGATGCTACAAATAGTGACACGATAAAAGAACACCAACAAGTCAGTCCACTCCATCTTTCCAGGCGAGCGAACGTATTGCGCTACCCCTGAGATCTATCAAACTCAACCAGCTTTATGAAAAAATTACTGAATACCGTTCTATTGAGCAGTATAAGCCTTTCCCTATTAGCAGGCTGCGCTACAACACAAGTGACACGTACCCAAACAGACCAAGTCACGGACCTGAGTGGACGCTGGAACGATACGGATGCTAGGTTGGTGGCTACGGCCTTGGCAGCAGACCTTATGACTGGGGCTTGGCTAGAACGATTTCAACAAGCACATCCAGCACAAAATCTACCTTCTGGGTACTATAGCAAGCCTAAACCTGTGATCATTGTAGGCACTGTGCTTAACAAGAGCCACGAGCACATAGAAGCAGACACCTTTATTAAAGACATAGAAAAAGCGGTCATTGAGCAAGGAGAGATACGCATTGTTGCTAATAGTACGCTTCGGAACAAGTTGCGACAAGAAAAAGGGGAGCAAGCAGGCTTTGTATCTCCCGAAACTCAGAAACACTTTGGCCGTGAGCTAGGGGCAGATTACATGATATTTGGCACTATCAACACGATTGTAGACACTGAAGGGAAAAATAAAGTAGTGTTTTATCAGGTCAACCTCGAGCTAGTCCACCTAGAGACCAACGAAAAAGTATGGATAGGAGAGAAAAAGATCAAGAAGTACATAGGAGGGAAAAAGATCGACAAGAAATACCAGGGGGCGCTTCCGCAGTAGCTAGCTATTCAACTAGTTACTGCTTTGAGCTACTAGAGATATCATCAACTTCATTGCCTTTTCCTTATTAGAAATAACATCAGAAGCCAAACTATTTCTAGCAACAGGGCTGGGATCGCTCCTACTAGTACTGAAGTAATCCTAAACTCAGCCGTCGCACACTCACTCACAAATCGCTCCAATGCTACAGCATCTTCAAGTTCTGCGAGTGTTCCTGGCAGTAGATTCCTATTTTCACCTTCGTAGTGTGCGGGGTGATTTTTGGCGAATTGTAATTCGTTAAAAATCGGAGTTCTGCTCAATGTAATGGCACCCAAACAGGTGTTCTCAAAGATTAGCAACTTAGATCTCTGCCTCAATGTAGCCAATAAGGATACCTAAAAACTGAGTGGTCTGTCAGCATTGATTTGTATAGTTTATTGAGACACATCAGTACGTATGAAGAAACGCTTTCTATGGATATGGGTGGGCCTTTTATCGCTACTACAGGCTTGTGCTACGTACTACGTAAATAATGCCAAGTTCCATGAGCTGTTCTTGGCCCATCAGTTCGAACAAGCAGATGCGCTACTGGCCCACAACAAGCGCGCTGAACGCGGCAAGACGAAGCTTCTGCACTACCTGAACAGAGGCTTAGTAGCCCACTTAATGGGGCATTATGAAGCCAGCAATCACTTTTTTGAACAAGCTTATCTTACGCATGAAAATATTGTCACCCAACCTGTAGACGAGGCCCTGGTCTTTTTGATCAATCCTACGGTCACTGAATACAAGGGGGAGGACCATGAACCCTTCTTGTTGCATTATTACAAAGCCCTTAACTATCTACAACTGGGACAATATGACGCTGCGCTGGTAGAGTGTCGGCGGCTCAATATCAAGCTTAATCAGCTTGGCGATAAGTATAGCAGCAGCGATAAATACAGGCGAGATGCTTTCATACACACCTTCATGGGCCTGGTGTACCAAGCCAACCAGGAGTACAACAACGCCTTTATTGCCTACCGCAATGCAGTCGACATCTACGAAGAAGACTACCCCACTCTTTTTGGCTTAGGCGTACCCACCCAGCTAAAGAAAGACCTCATTTACGCAGCTTACCAAACAGGGCTTGACGACCAGGTAGATTATTACCAACAGCGCTTCAAGCTGTCTTATGATCCGGCTAAAGAAGCTACCGGAAGTGATGCTGTCTTTCTGTGGAACAATGGGCTAGGACCTATCAAGGATGAGTGGAGTATTAATTTTGTACTAGTGAAAGGTCAAGGGGGCATGGTTTTCTTCAAGAATGAGGCCCTAGGCCTCGCCTTTCCATTTCCGCTTCCCGATGACGGCGAGTCAGAAGGCTTACTCTCTGAACTGCAATTTATTAGAGTTGCTTTTCCTGAATACCATGAACGGCCTTTGCTGTATGATCAAGCTACCATCACTACAGCGCAGAGGGGACAGCAACGTTTAGAACTGCTAGAAGATGTCAATGCCATTTCCTGTCAAGTGCTTCAGCAGCGAATGGTAGCAGAGCTGAGCAAGTCGCTTTTGCGGCTAGCACTCAAAAAAGCCGCAGAGTACCAGGTGCGCAAGCAGAACGAATTATTGGGAGCAGTGTTAGGAGGCGTCAATTTTTTTACAGAAAAAGCAGATACACGCAACTGGCAGACTCTCCCCCATAGTATTTACTACACACGTGTACGACTACCCGAGGGTACGCACTCCTTACAATTCAAAGCTACCTCTACAAAGTACCCCTGGATCATTCAGGCCAAAGAGTTTTGCCTGAGGCTACAGCCAGGACAAACGGCTTTTCAGATTGTGCACTCTCCGTCGAGTAGTGAATAGGGAAGCCATTTGTTTATTAAACTATTTGTTTACTAGGTGAGAACATCTGTTCCAATATAGGGCAAATGTTTGCACTTAGGCCATAACTACGGTATGAACGTACTGCTACGCAAGGTGGGTGGCTTACAGCAATAGTCCCCGCTGCTAGGCACGCGTCTGAGTCAGCGCGTCTAGAGAATAGGCCTTCTCAAGGCTAAAAGGACCAATGTGTGTCCTGCAAAGTGCGCTCAGATAAGCCCCTACACCCAGCTGCTGCCCAAAGTCGCGCACTAGGCTCCGAATGTAAGTACCCTTCCCACAAACCACTTTGAACCGAATGCTAGGGAGCTCGATAGCAGTCAACTCAAAAGAACGAACAAAGACTTCTCTGGGCATCAATCGAGGAGCCTGTCCTTGCCTTACCTTTTTATAGGCCCTTTCGCCCTGGGTCTTGATGGCTGAGTAGGCAGGGGGCACCTGGGCGATGGAACCCACAAAAGCACCCACCTGCTGGCGAATAGTAGCTGCCGTAAGATGGTCATAGGCTGTTTCGCTATCAAAAGCAGTCTCTAAGTCAATAGAAGGTGTTGTTTTGCCCAGCACCATCTCCCCTGTATACACCTTCTCTAACCCTTGGTAGTGGCTCATTTCCTTGGTCTTGCTGCCAGTACAGAGGAGCAATAAGCCTGTAGCCAGAGGGTCCAACGTGCCAGCATGTCCCATTTTTTTGACCGACAAAGCTGAACGTAGCTTCTTAACCACATCAAAAGAAGTCCAATGCAGGGGTTTATTAACGGCCAGCACGGCGCCTGCGTTCAGACGATCTGTATCAAGCCAAAAAGGAACCATGGAGGATTCTTGCATGTTTATGAGGGGGTGGGGAGTGATAGGCGCTTCGCGTTAGTACAAGTCGTCCAAAGACATATTCAAATACTTACTGATGGCCCTATAAGTGCCTACAAAACTGATTAAGACGCCCAAAACGAGGATAAGGCCTAACAACAGAAAAATACGGACAGGCTCCTGCAGCCTGACTAGCACTTCGATTTGCTGATTGGCATAGTGCAGCAACAAGAGTAGCAAGAGGTCAGCTACTGTGCCAGCAATTAGGCCAATAAGCACTGCCCGGGCTAGAAAGGGTCTTCTGATAAAAGCAGCAGTAGCACCCACCAGATTCATACTTCTAATCAGAAACCGCTGAGAGTAGACTGCCAGCCTGATGGTATTGTTGATCAATACACTGACTACTACGAGCAAAATGACGGCAAAAATAGCTAGTACAGTGCCTAGTTTAGCTATGTTGTTATTAATAGAAGTGACAAAGTCTTCTACATAATCGACTTCAAATACCCCACTCATGGCCTCTATTTCCTCTTTGATGGCTTGCAGCTGCGTGGCGCTTTGGTAGCTAGGGGCAATGCTGACCACGTAGACGTCCCGCAAGGGATTGTCATCTAATACCCGCAAAAACTGCTCTCCAGTGGCTCGGATAAACTCTTGTGCGGCGTCTTCCTTAGAGAAAAATTTGACCTGGGCATAACCATTTTGTTTGTACACAAAGTCTTGCTTACTAAGGAGCTGGCTAACCCGAATGCTTTCGCTTTCTGAGATGTTCTTGTGTAGATACACCTGAATCTTCACATTTTCTTTGACCAGGCCTGTCAGCTTAGTGGCATGCAGAAGAAGGAGACCGAAGAGCCCCACCACCAATAGCGCTAGCATAGTGCTAAAGACTACATTGATAATGGGATAACTCCCTAGCTTGCTCTGTCTTTTGCGTTCGTAATACATTTTTCTGCAGTTTGACTCATTATGCGCCTAGCCGAACGCCTCCTTAAAGTGCTGTTGCGTACCAGCTATCACAAGCCTCTCGACCGCTTTTGAGTCGTTCGAAAGCCACACAAAGATCATTAAAGTGATGCAAGGACCCAATAGGAGGGGAGGTCAGTTTTAAAGAGCTCTTTGAGACAGGAGGGCAAGAAGCATTGCTAGAGATCAGTCGCAAAAAGCCTATCCTGGCTAATAGAGTAGAGCCCGCTGTTGAAAAAGCAGTCTTTCAAATGGCCACTGACTTTCCTGCTTACGGCCAACTTAGAGTTGCTAACGAGCTCAAAAAGCAAGGTATTATTGTTTCCCCTGGTGGCGTTCGCTCTATTTGGCTCCGAAACGAGTTGAACAATATCAAAAAGAGCCTTCAGACCTTAGAAGGGAAGATGGCTCAAGAAGGCCTTGTGCTCACTGAGAGCCAGCTCCAGGCCATGGAGAAGCGTCAGCGTGATAAGGAAGCCCATGGAGAGATCGATACGGAGCATCCAGGCTATCTAGGGTGTCAGGACACCTACTATGTAGGACACTTTAAGGGTATTGGCAAGGTCTATGGTCAAGTCTACATTGAGTCTTACACACGTGTAGCTGATTGCAAGCGCTAAAATGAAAAGACAGCGATAACGAGCGCTGCTATGCTCAATGATTGCGTGCTCCCTTGGTATGAACAGTAAGGGGTACCTATCTTACGCATCCTAACAGAGAGAGGGCCAGCGTACAAAGGGAAACTGGAAAACCATGCCTGTGAGTTGTTTTTAACCAAGGCAAGGAAGTGGCTATTTTCGGGCCTCTCTTTTCTTGCAAGACGTGGAGCCTAGACGATTGGTGCAGGGAGCTGCTGGACTGAGGATGAAAAATTGATCCGCAAGCTGAGCCCTGGAGAGAGCCAAGCAGAAGGCGATCAGGTGTGATTTTGATTTATAAAAGTTCTATTTAAGTTGGATCTAATTTTGGGACGAAGGTCAGTTGATACTCCATGAAAAATTATCAATACGTTTATTTTATAGGGATTGGAGGCATTGGGATGAGTGCCTTGGCTCGGTGGTTCAGCGCGCAGCGTAAGTCGGTATTTGGTTATGACCGAACAGCTACTGCACTGACCCATCAGCTCAGCCAAGAGGGGATTGCAATCCACTTTGAAGACCAGATAGAGGCTATTCCTCAAGAGATTTTACAACACAAGGACCAAAGCCTTGTTGTATACACACCTGCCATTACTTCTCATAACCAAGTACTCAGATATCTTACTGACCATGGCTACACGCTGCACAAACGAGCTGCAGTGCTGGGGATGATTTCACAACACCACTTGACACTGGCAGTGGCAGGCACGCACGGAAAGACCATTACCTCTTCGCTGGCAGCACATATCTTACATAACGCTGGAAGGGATATGGTAGCTTTTGTAGGCGGCATTGTTCAAGGGCATGCCTCTAATTTGATCATGCGCGGACAAGCCCACCCAGACACTCTTATGGTGGTAGAGGCAGATGAGTTTGATCGGTCTTTTTTACAGCTACAGCCTGATCTAGCTATTGTTACTACGGTTGATCCAGACCATCTCGATATTTATAAAGACGGATCCACCCTCCACGAGGCGTTCAGGACCTTTCTTGCACGAGTGCCTACTACTGGCCAGGCTATTGTACACCAGAAGGCTGTACAACAGCTATTTAGTACGGAGGCTGCCCCGGCCCAGCTCACACAGTATGCCTTGACTGACGCTACAGTCAGTGCAGATAACGTTCGTATTCAAGAAGGAGATTTCTATTTTGATTATGTAAGCAAGGCAGTGACTATCAAGGAGCTGCGCCTAGTTGTACCTGGTTATCATAGTGTGGAGAATACCCTGGCAGTGATTACCGCTTGTCTGCGGCTAGACGTGTCTCCTGAGGCTATTCGCGAGGGTATGGCTACCTTTCAAGGTGTGGAGCGCCGCTTCAATTACATTCTGCGCAACGAGCGGCTAATTTTTTTGGACGACTATGCGCATCATCCTACAGAGATTACTGCTTTGATGCATACCATTCGTGCCTTGTATCCTGATAAAAAAGTGACGGCGATCTTTCAACCGCACTTGTATACTAGAACCCGAGACTTTGCTAGTGAGTTTGCACACAGCTTGGACCTGGCAGATCGTGTTTTCTTACTAGACATTTATCCTGCACGTGAGGCTCCTATTGAGGGGGTGACTTCTGCTTGTATACTGGATCAGATGACGCTTGCTCAAAAGTGCCTGTGCACGAAAGCACAGCTGATGAATGTTATCAATCAATATGGCCCGCCTGAACTTGTCGTTACTATTGGCGCAGGTGATATCTACAAGTGCATTCCATGCATAAAAGAGGGCTTATTGACGCGCAGGGACTAGTTGATGCCTTGTCCAGTCAAGAAAGTTGGTGAGGTATTGGGTCACCGGAATCATGAGGCTCCTCGGAAGGGGCAATTTCTCTTCTTCCGGTCCACAGAATCGCTACTACCCCTGCAAAAATGGCCATATCTGCAATGTTAAAGATGGGGAACAAAGACAGATAACCACCCCCTACAAAGGGCAGCCATGTCGGTAGTTGAGCTTCTATAATGTCCAGATAAATCATGTCGATCACTTGACCATAGAACCAGGTGATAGGGGCGTTGCGTGGTGCATTACCCAGCAACACTGCGTAAAATGTGCTGTCAATCACATTGCCAATAGCTCCTCCTAAGATAAGCGCCCAGCCCCATAGTAACAGCGCAGGGATATGTTGCTCTTGTAGCAGTCGCCAAATGTATCGACCTATCATCCAGGTGGCTAAAATACGCCCCAAGGTTAGGAGTAGCTTGTCATACTTGAACCCAAACTGAATGCCAAAAGCCATTCCAGGGTTGAGGGTGTAGTGAATTTTCAGCCAGTTCCCTAATATTTGAATAGCCCCGTGTTGGCCCATGTCCATGTTAAAATGGACCCATAACTTAAAAGCTTGGTCAATAAGGATGACAGCGAGGGCAATGAGGTAATATTTCCAGGGATTCTTCATCATTTGGCAACAAATATACGGTGCATAGTACAATAGCGGCTATGAGTCAGTTTATTTCAGATAGAAACTATAGCGTTTGAAGACGGGTAGCAGGTTGACAGCGCATAGCCAGCTGGTCAGCAGCATAGTCTACCTCTTCAGCCGTGTTATACTTGCTGAAAGAGAAGCGTACTGTGCCTGCCTGCTCATCAGTCCCCAAGGCTGATAGGACATGAGAGCCCACATGGCTACCACTGGCACACGCGCTCCCCACTGACGCAGCAATGTGCTTGATATCCAGGTTAAACACTAGCATATCATGGCTATCTGCAGGGGGTAAGCGCACACTCAGAAGGGTATACAGACTTGCTTCGGTTTGGGCACTGTTGCCATTGAACGCAACGCCAGGAATATGCGTTCGTAAACGATCAATCATGCGATCTTTGAGGCCTTGCACATACTGCTGGTCTTGTTCCATCCCTAGATGAGCTATCTCGAGGGCCTTGCTTAGCCCCACAATGCCAGGTACATTTTCAGTGCCTCCCCGCATGTTCCTTTCTTGGGCCCCTCCATACATGAGTGGCGCTACCTGGATATCTCCACTGATGTAGACCACCCCTGCCCCTTTAGGACCATGAAACTTATGGGCAGAGCCTACCGCTAAATGCACGGGCAGGGTCTGCAAATCCATCGTACAATGGCCAATAGTCTGCACAGCGTCTGTGTGAAAGATAGCACCATACGTTTGGCAAAGTGTCCCAATCCGTGTGAGATCGTTGAAATTGCCTATTTCGTTGTTGGCATGCATTAAACTCACCAGGGCTGGGCTATGGATTTGCAGTAAATGCTCCAAGTGATCATACTGGAGGCCACCTTGGGCGTCTATCTCGACTTTGTGTAATTGCACCTGGCCTGCTTGGACCATTTGCGCTAGGGGGTGAAGGACGGCATGGTGCTCTAAAGGGGAAGTAATAACATGGGTGATCCCTGCTGCTACCACACTGCCGCGAAGAGCCATGTTGTTGCCTTCAGTGCCTCCAGAAGTAAAAAAAATTTCTGAAGGAGCTACATTAAGCAAAGAGGCCACCTGCTTACGGGCCTTTTCTATGGCTGCTTTGGCTTTTCGCCCATGGCTGTGGATAGAGGAGGGACTCCCACATAGCGTACGCATGTATGGTAGCATGGCTTCGAGCACCTCTGGGGCCAATGGGGTAGTGGCTGCATTGTCCAAATAGACGTTCATGGGTGGGTTGGGTGGTTTCGTGACTGTGCGGAACTACCTATTCAGACTAATAGAAATTTTTGACTTAACCATTAGCTGCTCGTAACATAAGCTTCATTAGCTCTACCTCACTTTTTGCAAAATTTCTAAGCAACTGGGCTGGTGTTCCTGCAGGATATCTTTCTTGCAGAGTTTTTACAATCATGTCTTCAAAGTCGGGAGCTATATCCGTAGCCCCTGATTCTGAAATTATTTTCGTGTGAAGTTCGAGTTTTGAATGAGTTGCTTCCTTAACTTCTTGCAACACTTCTTCAGAACTCGCCCCTAGATGCCTAAGAAGAGACAGCATGCAGAATTCTCTTCGCTGTATTTTCTCTTTTGCCTCTGGCTGTTCAAGTGCTTCACGTATCTTCCTCTCTCTAGCTGCTGAAACATCAGATGTTACTGGAGTGTCAGGTCGACCAATGTAAGCTTGGTCTGGTGTGAGATCATCATTGTTTTGGTTTTCTGACGACAGGTGTTTTCTAGGCTTTTTGGGTGACTTTGAGTTACACCCTGCACCCAACATCGTGATCAACAACATCGTGAATAATAATATGAATTTTTTATGCATAACTTTAGTTTTTGCATTTGTGGTTTGGTTATATGTACTAAAAATGATCATGAATGAGTAAATTGTTGTATTCACAAAGCTAGCGATAGAAAGCAGTGCATAATAGGCCCTTATCAACTAATCACTTTTTTGTTAAAGAGGGTAGGCTCTGTAGCCCAAAGACTACTCCTTACTCGTAACAAAACCATGTATTAAAAAGTTACTACCCATCTCTGTTATCTCTCTCTGTGAAAAACTCTTTGCTGTCCCAAGTTGAAAAATTTAGTGAAAACGTAGATGCGCTGCAGCTACGGGAATGGATAGCAATATAGTGGATACTCAGCCCCTTCACTTGTGTAGCGCGCTGATCATAGGATCACTAGATTAGCTGGTAAATCACCCAACCATCACCTGATGAGACTGTTGCAAAATGCTACCGATATTCTGACAGCACTTAAAAATGTGCCCTTACAGACCTAAAAAGGCATCTAAATCACGCAATCAGCAAATCGCCCAATAATGCAATGGTCTCCTAAAGAACGCAATAAAATCGCCCTAAGCACTTTCTAAAGTAGGCAATTTGAACAAAATAAAAAAACACCTAGTTTTGTGATTCATCGCTTGGCATGGCTTGCAGCATGCGCTAGAGGGGTGATCAACCAGGGGAGGTGCCAGAGTGGTTAAATGGGGCGGACTGTAAATCCGTTGCTTTGCAGCTACGTAGGTTCGAATCCTACCCTCCCCACACGCCACCGCACTACTGCGCCATAGCTATACAATGTATCGAAAGGATACGGAAGTACTGCACAGGCAATTACTTGTACCTTTCATGAAAAGCGGAAGTAGCTCAGTTGGTAGAGCGACAGCCTTCCAAGCTGTAGGTCGCGAGTTCGACCCTCGTCTTCCGCTCTTTCTAGGCCGATGTAGCTCAGTGGTAGAGTACTTCCTTGGTAAGGAAGGGGTCACGGGTTCAAATCCCGTCATTGGCTCAGTCAATGGTTGGTTGCGTTGATGAGCCAGTCTGGATGACCACTCCATCTGCCGAGGCTCTGTGCACTGGATTGAATTACTTTAATTATATTTGTCTCAAACCCAATAAAAGTTTTTAAGCATGGCAAAAGAAAGTTTTGATCGTTCCAAGCCCCACGTCAACATTGGCACGATTGGCCACGTTGACCACGGTAAAACCACTTTAACAGCTGCTATCTCTTCTGTTTTGTCTAACAAAGGACTCGCTGCCAAGAGAGACTTTAGCTCGATAGATAATGCCCCTGAAGAGAAAGAAAGAGGGATCACTATTAATACTTCGCACATAGAATACCAGACAGATAAGCGGCACTATGCCCACGTGGACTGCCCTGGCCACGCTGACTATGTAAAAAACATGGTGACAGGAGCTGCGCAAATGGACGGAGCTATTCTGGTAGTAGCTGCCACTGATGGGCCTATGCCTCAAACGAGAGAGCATATTTTGCTGGCTTCTCAAGTAGGTGTGCCTAAGCTAGTCGTGTTTCTCAACAAGGTAGATGCCGTAGACGATCCTGAGCTATTGGAACTGGTGGAAATGGAAGTAAGGGAATTGCTTAGTGCGTATAAGTTTGATGGGGACAACACCCCAGTCATTCAAGGCTCTGCACTAGGGGCGCTCAATGGCGAAGACCAATGGGTAAAAACGGTAGACGAGTTGATGAACGCAGTAGACGAGCACATTCCTATCCCAGAAAGGCTCGTTGACCAAGATTTCTTGATGCCAGTAGAAGATGTGTTCTCTATCACAGGTCGTGGAACGGTAGCCACAGGCAGGATTGAAAGAGGAGTAATCAATTCAGGAGACCCCGTTGAGATTATAGGGATGGGCGCAGAAGACTTGACCTCTACTGTAACTGGTGTTGAGATGTTCAGGAAGATTCTAGACAGAGGAGAGGCTGGAGATAACGTAGGCTTGTTATTGCGTGGTATCGACAAAAAAGATATCTCCCGAGGGATGATTATCTGTAAGCCCAAGTCTGTGACGCCTCACCGCAAGTTCAAAGCGGAAGTGTATGTCCTTTCTAAAGAAGAAGGAGGGCGTCACACTCCTTTCTTCAAAAAATATAGACCTCAGTTCTACTTTAGAACTACTGACGTCACTGGAGAAGTGAGTTTACCCGAAGGCGTTGAAATGGTGATGCCTGGAGACAACGTAACGCTCGAAATAGAGCTGATCAACGAAATAGCGATGGAAAAAGGGTTGCGTTTCGCCATCCGAGAAGGAGGCAGAACAGTAGGCGCAGGGCAGGTGACTGAAATCATTGAGTAGTCACGTTACTCTCCATCCTTTCATGCGGCAAGCACATTTCTTCGGCAGGGGAGGTGTGCTTGTTTATCACAGACCATTTTAATAGATTTGCAAACCATTTGAGGCGACCATACGGGTGTAGCTCAACTGGTAGAGTAGTGGTCTCCAAAACCATTGGCTGGGAGTTCGAATCTCTCCACCCGTGCACCTAGACAACATGTCAAAACTAAAATCATTTGTGCTCAGCTCTCTGGACGAAGTAAGGCACAAGGTTGCCTGGCCTTCTTACAGCGAGCTCCAAAGAAGCTCAACGCTAGTATTGGCAGCTTCATTCATCTTTGCCATCGTCATTGGCCTGATAGACATGGTCTTCAAGGGTGCCATCTCCTGGTTTTATAATATTTTCTAGAGCGAGGTAACAAACGACTACATTCACGATGGATGAGCCAAAATGGTACGTGCTTAAAGTTGTTAGCGGGCAAGAAAAAAAGGTCAAAGCTCGCCTAGAAGCAGAGTTGACAAGTCAGCAACTCGAAGACTACATTACACAAATACTCATTCCCGTTGAGAAAGTGTACGAAATGCGGGCAGGGAAGAGAAAAACCAAAGAGAAGAATTTCTTCCCCGGCTACATGCTCCTTTGTGCTGAACTTTCGGATGGGCGAGTGGCCCATCTAGTAAAAAGTGTCCCAGGAGCGCTTGGATTTTTGAGCACTAGAGGGTGGGGTATCACTAAAGACCCCGTCCCACTGAGGCCAGCTGAAGTGAACAAAATATTAGGCAGAGTAGATGACGCTGAAGACAGTGGCCCCAACCTTGAAAGACCATTTGCTGTTGGAGAGATGGTCAACGTAATTGATGGGCCCTTCAGTGGCTTTTCAGGTAGTATTCAAGAAGTCTTTGAAGAGCGTAAGAAGCTCAATGTCACAGTGAAGATATTTGAAAGGAACACACCCATCGAGCTCAGCTATGTACAAGTAGAGAAACTGCCCTGAAATAGGGAATGCTCTGACCCAATAGAACTATGGCAAAAGAAATTGAGGTTTACATTAAGCTACAGGTGAAAGGAGGCGCTGCCGCCCCTGCTGGTTCCCTAGGTCCTGCACTAGGTAGTAAGGGAGTCAACATCATGGAGTTCTGCAAGCAGTTCAACGCTAGAACCCAGGATAAGCAAGGCGAGCTGCTGCCTGTGATCATTACTGTTTACAAGGACAAATCATTCGATTTTATCATCAAAACTCCTCCAGCGCCTGTCTTATTGATGAACAAAGCCCAGATCAAAAAAGGATCTCCAGAGCCTAACAGAAAAAAGATAGGTACGGTAACGTGGCAAGATGTACAAGAAATAGCTACCCTAAAGATGCCTGACCTCAATGCCTTTACCCCTCACGCGGCCATGAGGATGGTGGCTGGCACAGCAAGAAGCATGGGGATTAACATCAGTGGTGAAGCCCCTTGGAGTAACTAAAGAAAAAAAATAGAGATGCCCAGGCTGACGAAAAAGCAACAAGAGATTGCTAAAAAATACGACCTCCAGAAAGCCTATTCCTTGGAAGAAGCAGTCAAGGTGGTGAAAGAAATTACTCATACAAAGTTTGATGCTTCTGTAGACACAGCCATTCGTTTGGGAGTAGACCCTAGAAAGTCAGACCAAATGGTAAGAGGCGCTGTGATGCTTCCTCACGGCACTGGCAAAGAAATCAAAGTATTGGTACTATGCACACCTGACAAAGAGAAAGAAGCCCAAGAGGCAGGTGCAGACCATGTAGGCCTAAACGAGTACATCAAAAAAATTGAGCAGGGATGGACAGAGGTAGATGTAATCATTACCATGCCTTCAGTGATGGCCCAAGTAGGGCGGCTGGGAAAAATCCTAGGACCGAGAGGGCTGATGCCTAACCCTAAGACGGGTAGTGTAACCACAGAAGTGGGCAAAGCCGTACAAGAAGTCAAGTCCGGAAAGATTGACTTTAAAGTAGACAAGTATGGCATTGTACACGCCAGCATCGGAAGAGCCTCTTTCTCAGAAGAACAGCTCAAGAGTAATCTGCTAGAACTCATGGGAAGCATTGTCAAGCTGAAGCCTGCGACATCAAAAGGCACCTATGTCAAGAGCATTAGCCTTTCTAGCACTATGAGCAAAGGCGTCTTTGTTGACAAAAACAGTACTCCTGGATTGTAAAAAAATGACACGCAAAGAAAAAAACAACATCGTTGAGGGGCTCGCGAAGCAGTTAGCTTCGAACAACTACTTCTACATTATCAATGCAGAAGGACTTACTGTTGAAGAAGTTAATGACTTCAGGAGAAGGTGCTTTCAGGCAGGCCTAGTGTATCAAGTTGTCAAAAATACACTCATTATCAAGGCTCTTGCAAAGCTAGAAAGTGAAGTAGACTACACTGCCTTCAATAGTGAAGTGCTCAAAGGATTTTCGGGTGTTCTTTTTACTAAGGATACAGGCAGCACACCTGCTAAAGTCATCCAAGACTTCCGAAAGCAAAGAGGCATAGCTAGTCCGCTCCTTAAAGGGGCCTCTATTGACCAAGCGCTCTTTATTGGCGAGGAGCACCTAGAGACACTCAGCAAGCTGAAGTCGAAGACTGAGCTGATCGGTGAAGTAATTGGCCTGCTCCAGTCGCCTGTTACGCGAGTAATGGCTTCGCTACAGTCTGGTAAGCACCAGATAGCAGGGATGGTGAAAGCCTTGTCAGAAAAAGAATCATAATTCGAAAATTTATTCTATTTTATACACTAAACCTCTAATAAAAATGGCAGATTTAAAGGTATTCGCAGAGCAACTGGTTAATTTGAGCGTCAAAGAAGTCAATGAACTAGCAGATATACTAAAAGAAGAATATGGGATTGAGCCAGCCGCTGCAGCCGCTCCTGTGGTAGTGGCTAGCGGAGGAGGCGACACTGCTGGAGAAAGTGCAGAAGAGAAAAACAGCTTCGACGTCATCCTCAAATCGGCAGGAAGCTCTAAACTGGCTGTAGTAAAACTGGTCAAAGAAATGACTGGACTAGGCCTTAAAGAAGCGAAAGAGCTAGTAGATGGTGCTCCCAAGCCCATCAAGGAAGGCGCCCCTAAAGATGAAGCAGAATCGCTCAAAGCCAAGCTCGAAGAAGCTGGAGCTGAAGTAGAGCTAAAATAGCTTCCATACGTTGCTCTCTAGCTATATAAAAAAGCTAGAGAGCCTGCCCTACAAGGCTGAGTCTTGCAAGCTATTGCTATCATCTATTGCTAAAGCATGCTACCATTCTTGCTAGAAGTGTTAAATCTATTCCCACAGAAGGTATGCTTGTCTTTCTACACCTAGAATTCAAAAACGTAGCATCTTGGTAGAGAAAAAAAAAATCAATAACCAACGGGTCAGCTTTGCTTCATGCCAGTCTATTACAGACTACCCTGACTTTCTAGAGCTTCAGCTCAAATCTTTCAGAGACTTTTTCCAACTCAACACGCCTCCTGAGAAGCGAGTTGAGGAAGGCTTGTACAAAGTCTTCATGGAAAATTTTCCAGTAGAAGATTCGAAAGGCAATTTTACCCTCGAATTTGTCGATTACATTCTTGACACGCCCAAGTATTCACCAGAAGAGTGTATTGGACGAAGAGTGACCTATGCAGTGCCTCTCAAGGCGAAGCTGAGACTCCTTCAGAATGATGAAGAAGACGAAAATGCTGAAACCATTGAGCAAGAAGTATTTCTAGGCAATATCCCTTACATGACGCCCAAAGGCTCCTTCATTATCAACGGAGCTGAGCGCGTAGTGGTTTCGCAGATACACAAGTCCCCTGGTGTATTTTTCACACAGAACACCCATTCGAGTGGGGCCAAGCTCTACTCTGCCAGAATTATTCCCTTCAAAGGTGCCTGGATTGAGTTTGCTACAGACGTCCATAGCGTCATGTATGCCTACATCGACCGTAAAAAGAAGTTCCCCATCACCACGCTTTTGCGAGCCATTGGCTACGGCACAGACAAAGAAATCTTGGACATCTTTGAGCTGTCAGAAGAAGTAGAAGTCACCAAAGAAGCCCTCACAAGTAAGTTGGGTAGACGGCTGGCTGCACGGGTCCTCAGAACATGGAGCGAAGATTTTGTAGATGAAAACACGGGCGAGGTAATATCCATAGACCGTAATGAAGTCCTGGTAGATCGTGATGCTGTCCTTACCGAAGAAGCCATTGATGCCATTCTACAGTCAGGCAACAAGTCTGTGATTCTCCATAGGGTTGATATCAGCATTACAGACTACAATATCATTTACAACACCCTTAGCAAAGACAACGCTAACTCTGAACGAGAAGCAGTGGAGCAAATCTACCGCCAGTTGCGCAATACAGAGCCACCTGACGAACAAACAGCCCGCGACACTATTCAAAGCTTGTTTTTCAGTAATAAACGATACGACCTAGGTGAAGTAGGCCGCTACCGAATCAATAAAAAGCTGGATACCAATGTTTCTCCTGACGTCAGCGTGCTGACCAAAGAAGACATCATCCAGATCATGAAGTACTTGATTGGGCTCGTCAACTCCAAAGCAATGGTAGATGACATCGACCATTTAAGTAACAGAAGGGTGAGAACAGTGGGAGAGCAACTCTATGGCCAATTTGGCGTAGGCTTGTCCAGGATGGTCAGGACGATCAGGGAAAGAATGAACGTACGAGACAATGAAGAGTTTAAGCCGGCTGACTTAATCAATGCCAGGGCCCTTTCTTCAGTGATCAACTCGTTCTTTGGCACCAGTCCTCTCTCTCAGTTCATGGATCAGGTCAATCCGCTGGCAGAGATCACCCACAAACGAAGAGTATCTGCCTTAGGCCCAGGAGGACTCTCTAAAGACAGAGTAGGATTTGAAGCACGAGATATCCACTACACGTATGCAGGCCGTCTTTGTGCCATCGAGACCCCTGAAGGGCCTAACATTGGCTTGATATCTTACCTGTGCATTCATGCCAGGATCAATCCTATGAGCTTTATCGAGACGCCCTACAGGAAAGTAACCAATGGCCAAGTAGACCTAAGCGGCGAAGTACAATACCTTACTGCTGAGGAAGAAGATAACTACAACATTGCCCAAGCCAATGCAAAGCTTGATAAAGAAGGGAAGCTTCTAGACGATAACATCAAAGTACGATTTGCTGGTGACTTTCCTGTGGTCACTTCTGATCAGGTGGCCTACATGGACGTGGCACCCAACCAAATTGTGTCGGTGTCTGCAGCCCTCATCCCATTCTTAGAGCACAATGAGGCCAGCCGTTCCCTCATGAGCTCCAACATGCAGCGGCAGGCAGTGCCACTCGTGCAGCCTGAAGCCCCTGTTGTAGGTACTGGCATGGAAGAGCGGGTTGCTAAAGACTTCAGAGGCTTGCCCTGCGCTGAACAAGATGGAATAGTTACCTACGTAGATGCTAAAAAGATTATTGTTGACCACAAGCTCAACGAAACAGAAGCGCTCGTAGCCTTTGAAGATGCCCTGAAAACCTATTCTTTGACGAAGTTTCAAGGAACCAACCAAGGCACATGTGTCAACCTGAGGCCTATTGTCTCTAAAGGACAGAAAGTAAAGAAAGGCCAATTGCTCTGCGAAGGCTATGCTACGCAGGACGGAGAACTAGCCTTGGGCAGGAACCTCAAAGTAGCCTTTATGCCTTGGAGAGGGTACAACTACGAAGATGCCATAGTGATTTCAGAAAGTGTAGTACAAAATGATGTATACACTTCTATTCATATAGAAGAATTCTCGCTAGAGGTCCGAGACACAAAGCTAGGCGAAGAAGAACTCACCTCTGAGATTCCTAACGTGAGCGAAGAAGCAGTCAGCTCCCTGGACGAAGACGGAATCATCAAGGTAGGTACTGAAGTGAAAGAAGGGGACATCCTTGTGGGTAAAATTACTCCCAAAGGAGAGTCTGATCCTACTCCTGAAGAAAAGCTGCTTAGAGCCATCTTTGGTGACAAAGCAGGTGAGGTACGAGACGCATCGCTCAAAGCCCCTCCTTCTATGAAAGGGATTGTCGTAGACACCAAGCTTTTTACTAGACCTAGTAGAGATAAACAGACCAGAGTCAGAATCAAGAAAGAACTTGATATCCTAAAAAAGGTCCACGCGAAAGAATTGCTAAAGCTGCGTTCTACTGCTATTGAAAAGCTTGCTAAGCTCCTTGAGGGAGAGACGTCGCAGGGTATTTACCATAAGTTTGGGGATGAACTCATAGGCAAAGGCAAGAAATTGACGGCCTCTCTGATTGAGAAGAACCTATTCCCTAGCAAGAATATCTACCGCGACGAAGAGAACTACAATATCCCTGAAGAGACCCATCTGATTGGGGATGTGCTTTTAGACCGCTGGACTGATAACGAGGTGAAGAATCAGTTAGTGCGTCAGCTCATAGAAAATTACAATACAAAGCGCAGCCAAATCATAAGTGACTTCAGAAGAGAGCGATTTGCACTGGAAGTAGGAGATGACTTACCTGCAGGGGTCCTCAAGCTGGCCAAAGTTTATGTAGCCCAGAAAAGAAAGCTCAAAGTAGGCGACAAAATGGCTGGAAGACACAGTAACAAAGGAGTCGTGGCCAAAATTGTTCGGCAAGAAGATATGCCCTTCTTAGAAGATGGCACTCCTGTAGACATTGTCTTAAGCTCCCTTGGATTGCCCTCTCGTATGAACCTAGGCCAGATTTTTGAAACTATGCTGGGCTGGGCTGGCAAAGAGCTAGGCAAGAAGTATGCTACTCCTATTTTCGACGGCGCCTCCATAGCAGACATAGAAAAAGAACTGAAAAAGGCAGGACTGCCCCGCTGGGGAAAGGCAGACCTTTACGACGGCTTGACAGGCGAAAAGTTCGACAAGCAAGTGACAGTGGGCGTCATCTACATGCTCAAACTAGGCCATATGGTGGATGACAAAATGCATGCACGCTCCATAGGACCTTACTCACTGATCACGCAACAGCCTCTGGGAGGGAAAGCGCAATTTGGTGGGCAGCGTTTTGGTGAAATGGAAGTGTGGGCAATAGAAGCTTTTGGCGCCGCTCACATCCTACAAGAAATGCTGACCATTAAGTCAGACGACGTCGTTGGTCGTTCCAAAGCCTATGAAATGATTGTCAAAGGAGAAAACATAGGCAAGCCCAATTTGCCAGAATCATTCAACGTATTGATCCACGAACTCAGAGGACTAGGCCTAGAAATTACGCTCAAGTAATCCCAAGTACGCTAGCACATTTTGTGCCGACGTAGTATGACCCATTAGCAGCTATGACATTCAGAAGAGATAAAAAAATCAACAGCGATTTTTCAGAAGTAATCGTCAGTCTGGCCTCTCCAGAAGTAATCCTAGAGCGTTCCCGTGGAGAAGTGACCCAGCCTGAGACCGTCAACTATAGAACACACAAGCCAGAAATGAAAGGCTTGTTTTGTGAGCGTATCTTTGGGCCTGTCAAAGACTGGGAATGTCATTGCGGCAAGTACAAGCGAATCCGATACAAAGGCATCATCTGTGATCGGTGCGGCGTTGAAGTCACCGAAAAAAAAGTGCGGCGTGCAAGAATGGGCCACATCGAGCTCGTGGTTCCTGTAGCTCACATTTGGTACTTTAGATCACTCCCCAACAAGATGGGCTACTTGCTGGGCCTACCTACCAAAAAGCTTGATCAAATCATCTACTACGAAAGGTATGTAGTGATTCAGCCAGGCATCAAAGCAGAAGACGGGGTCAGTCAGATGGACTTCCTCACCGAAGAGGAATATCTTGACATTGTAGATGAACTGCCCCGAGAGAACCAGCTCTTAGACGACAGCGATCCCAACAAATTCATTGCCAAAATGGGTGCTGAGGCCCTGGAGCTATTATTGTCTAGGATTCCGCTTGATGAGTTGTCCTTTGAGTTGAGGCATCAAGCAACTAATGATACCTCGCAGCAGCGGCGAGCAGATGCACTGAAGCGCCTAAGAGTAGTAGAAGCTTTCAGAGAAGCCAGAGGTAGGATAGAAAACCGGCCTGAATGGATGACCATGCGCATCATCCCTGTCATTCCGGCTGAGCTAAGACCCCTGGTACCGCTAGAAGGGGGTAGATTCGCTACTTCTGACCTCAATGACCTTTACAGAAGAGTGATCATCAGAAACAATCGCCTCAAAAGGCTGATTAGCATCAAAGCTCCTGAAGTCATCCTAAGAAATGAAAAAAGAATGCTGCAAGAAGCAGTAGACTCTTTGTTCGACAACTCCAGAAAGGTTAATGCTGTAGCTTCTGAGGGTGTAAGGCCTTTGAAGTCCCTCAGTGACATACTCAAAGGCAAGCAAGGACGGTTCCGCCAAAACCTACTAGGAAAGCGTGTAGACTATTCCGGAAGGTCGGTCATCGTTGTAGGGCCTGAGCTCAAGCTGTACGAATGTGGCCTCCCCAAAGACATGGCAGCAGAGCTATTTAAGCCCTTTATCATTAGAAAACTGATTGAACGAGGCATTGTCAAGACCGTTAAGTCTGCCAAGAAAATAGTTGAAAAGAAAATCCCTGTTGTTTGGGACATCTTAGAAAATGTCCTTAAAGGACATCCAGTGCTGCTTAACAGGGCTCCTACCCTTCATAGACTCAGCATTCAGGCCTTTCAGCCGAAGCTCATCGAGGGCAAGGCGATTCAGCTGCATCCCTTGGTCTGTACCTCATTCAATGCAGACTTTGATGGTGACACCATGGCCGTACACGTCCCGTTGAGCCATGAGGCCATCACAGAGGCTTCTTTACTGATGCTTTCTGCCCACAATATTCTTAACCCTGCCAACGGAGCGCCTATCACAGTGCCTTCTAAAGACATGATTCTGGGCTTGTATTACATCACTAAAGGAAGAAAGAGCACACCTGAGCACCCTGTTAAAGGAGAAGGCAGCGTATTCTATGGACCTGAAGAAGTTATTATTGCCTTAAACAGCGGCCAGTTGTCACAGCATGCCCACATCAAGGTAAAAGTGAGAGTCAAAGACAAAACCGGCACGCTGGTAGAGCAAATGCTTGATACAGTAGCAGGAAGAGTCGTCTTTAACCAGTATGTACCCCAAGAGGTGGGCTTTATCAATGAACTCATAACAGGCAAAAAACTACAAGTCATCACGGCCCAGGTGCACCAACAAACCGGCACCGAGCGTACAGTACAGTTCCTCGACGAGGTCAAAGACCTAGGCTTCCAGGCAGCTTACCAAGGAGGAATCACCTTTACCCTGGATGACATCAAAGTGCCTGAAGAAAAAGAGACCTTGATCGCTGAGGCCAAGGAAGAGGTAGAGGAGGCTTGGAATCACTATTTGATGGGGTTGATCACGGACAGAGAACGCTATAACCAAGTGATCGACATATGGATGGGGGTTAACTTAGAGATGACTGTCTTGCTGCTAGAAGAGCTTAAAAAAGACCAGCAGGGCTTCAACTCCCTTTACATGATGATGCACTCGGGCGCCAGGGGCTCGAGAGAGCAGGTGCGTCAGTTAGGAGGGATGCGAGGACTGATGGCCAAGCCGCAGAAAAACTTGCACGGCTCTGTAGGAGGAATTATTGAAAACCCTATCCTTTCTAACTTTAAAGAAGGGCTTGACGCCATCGAGTACTTTATCTCTACCCACGGCGCCAGGAAAGGATTAGCAGATACCGCCCTCAAGACAGCTGATGCTGGTTATCTGACCAGAAGGCTCGTAGATGTGGCCCAAGACGTCATTACTACGGAAGAAGACTGTGGTACCCTTAGAGGCATTACGATCGCCGTAGAGAAAGAAAATGACAAAATCATTGAACCGCTCTTTGGAAGAATAGTGGGCCGAGTAGCTACGCAAGACGTGTATCACCCAAGTACACAAGCCCTCCTTATTCCTGCTGACGAAGAAATTACAGAAGAGCTGGCTGCTGCAGCTGACGAGGCAGGGGTAGAACAAATAGAGATCAGGTCAGTCCTGACCTGCGAAGCCAAACAAGGGGTATGCATCAAGTGCTATGGCAGAAACCTAGCTACAGGGCAGATGGCACAAACGGGAGAAGCAGTAGGTGTGATTGCAGCGCAGTCCATTGGTGAGCCTGGCACCCAGCTTACACTAAGAACTTTCCACGTAGGAGGTACTGCTTCTAACATTGCTGTGGAAGCCAAAGTGCAAGCCAAGGCTGATGGAATTGTTGCTTTTGACGATCTGAATGCTGCTGCCATCACCACCAGTGAAGGAGAGCAGCTAGACGTAGTCATGAGTAGGTCTTGTGAAGTACAAATACTAGACCCCAAGTCAAAGAAGGTTTTAATGACCAGCCATGTGCCCTATGGTGCCTACTTAAAAGTGAAAGAAGGGGAGAAAGTCCAAAAAGAGCAAGAGCTGTGTTATTGGGACCCTTACAACGCTTTTATCCTTGCTACGCGAAAGGGTACCATAGTCTTTGAGACTATAGAAGAAGGAGTCACCTACCAAGAAGAGTATGATGAACAAACAGGGCACAAGCAAAAGGTGATTGTTGACACCAGGGATAGAACTAAGAACCCAGGCCTCATTATAGAAGACGCTCAAGGAGAGACCTCGGCTTACAACCTCCCTGTGAAAGCACGCCTGATGGTGGAAGAAGGTGACGAGGTGCTTCCAGGGCAAATACTAGCCAAAATACCTAGGACACAGAGCAAGTCCAGAGACATTACGGGTGGCCTACCTAGAGTGACAGAACTCTTTGAGGCTAGAAACCCCTCCAACACTGCGGTGGTGAGTGAGATTGACGGGGCTGTCATTTATGGTGGTATCAAGCGGGGTAATCGAGAAATATTTATCGAATCCAAAGAAGGGATCAGAAAGAGATACCTGGTGCCATTGTCAAAGCATATTCTAGCCCAGGATAATGACTACGTCAAGGCAGGTCAGCCGCTTTCTGATGGCGTCATCACACCCAATGATATCCTAGCCATCAAGGGCCCTACGGCTGTACAGCGCTATCTTGTCAAAGAATTGCAAGCAGTCTATCGTTTGCAAGGCGTAAGGATTAATGACAAGCACGTCGAAGTCATTGTTAGGCAAATGATGAGCAAGGTGGAGGTACTGGAGCCAGGAGACACTACTTTTATGGCTAGCCAGATCGTCGACAAGTTCTTTTTTAGAGAGGAAAACGATAAAATACTTGACAAAAAGGTAATCACAGAAGCAGGAGACTCTCAATTGCTGAAACCTGGCCAAGTAGTTAGTGCCAGAAAACTTAAGGAAGAGGTCGAGTCCTTAGAGCGCCAGCACTTGAAGCCGCCTCAGGCAAGGGCTGCTGAGCCAGCTGTTTCTCGACCTAAGCTACAAGGCATCACACAAGCCTCATTAGGTACAGAAAGCTTTATCTCTGCTGCTTCCTTCCAGGAGACGACCAAAGTGCTCAGTGAGGCCTCTATTAGAGGTAAGCGTGACATACTCAAGGGATTGAAAGAAAACGTCATCGTAGGCCACTTGATCCCTGCTGGAACAGGTTTGAAGCGATACAGCCAGCTCATTGTTGGAGCTAAAGAAGAGTATGAGAGCATGATGGCGGCTGAAGATACGTCTTACCCAGAGACGGCGGCGCTTTAGGGAAGGAATAGGACAGGAAGAAGGTCACACGTTAACACTACCTAGAATAGAATGTCCTAGCCCTTCGGTTTAGGAATACCCTCAGCCCAGTTAGTTACGCTTTTTGTATCCCAACAGTGGGTTTGCAAAGGTGTCAATTAGCTCAAAGGTGAGCGATCCAACGCAAAACGCTTCATATCCTACCAAGCCTAATCGTATAGCATTGGACCATCCAACCACCTCATGGCGCAAATGTTTGCAGATAGTGCCACTCCAAGAGGACCATTGAAGGAGCAGTCGAATCCCCACTCACCCATAAATGACCCCTAAACGCTCATAAGCGTCTCTCTCTTGCGCATTTTACTAGCAGGAAGGCCAAACATCATCTTGAATCTCCTACAGAAATAAGCGGTGTCTTTGAATCCTATTTCTTTGCCAATGTCGTGGATGCTTTTCTTGGTTGTCCTAAGAAGCTTCACAGCATACTCCATGCGCTGATACTCAATGTAATCCTGTGGATTGATGCCAGTGAGCATCTTGAAGTATTGCCCTACATAATCTTCAGACACTTGGGCGACTTTAGCCAGCGCTCCATTGGACAAGTCTCCCCCCAGATTCTTCCTGATGTAATCAAAAATTTTGATCAGTCGTTCGTCCTTAAAGTAGTTACTGTTAGTAGCTAATTTTTCTACAAAAAGGTTGTTATATAGAATGTGCCTGATCATCTCAATGACTAGTTGCTCTATGCTCACCTTAATAATCCTACTACTCCCTACTAGTGTAGAGCTGCTCTCCAAAAGAATGCGCTTAAGAATATTGGTGAGATGCTCATTATCTTTAATAACGAAAGGAGGGATGTCCAAAGAGGCGAAAAAGTTGACAGAACCAAAGACTTTGGCATCAAAGGTGATATAGCTAAAATTTTCAAAATCAGCCTCAAAGGTAGCTTCCTGCATGGCCTGAAAGTACTTCCAGCGATTGCTGAGCAAATAGTCATTGTGTAGGCTTATAGAGCCACTCTCTCCATAGGTGATCGTAGTAGGCTTTCCTCCAGGAATGAAAAAAACCTCTCCTGCTCCTACCGTATGCTCCTGTTCCCCCTGGACATAGCGGATCTGGCCTTTGTTCAAAATGATCAAAATATTTTCTACATCATAAAAATTCTCGATGGTCAAAGATTGAAGAACTTTGATATGTCGGGTCTTGATGAACTTGATGTCTAGTGATTCAATAATCTTGTTGTAGTCTTTCATATAGTGTTGTTATAACTTTTTAAAGAAAGGGCTAGTTTATAAAAGCATCAAGAAGAGATTATATGATAAAATGTGTAAAACCAGCATTAACTACAAATAATAGTTCAATTCTTTTTTCTGCTCTTATATACTTTTATAGTACATATGTGACAAAAACCTTTGTAGCTCGGAAAATTGCCGCAAAAAAGAATACTACACCTGGAGACTGTTGCAAAATGCGCCTGATATTCTGGCAATACTTTTTAGAAGTGTACTTACAAGCCTAGCAACACCTTTAAAATCACGCAATTACAAAATTGCTCAATAATACAATGATCTCACCTACTGTACGCTTATCTCATCAACTTACTCATAATAAGGCTGTTGCAAAATGGCCCCAGACATGCTTCTGCACTTCTAAAATAGACTGTCTTTGGGACTAGAAAGGTTGTCTAAATCACCCCATCAGTAGATCGCTTAATAACCCAATGGTCTCATAATGCTTATTTATAGTCAGACAGCTAAAATGCATAAGTTGAACATCTTTTTTACTCCTTCAGCAACCCCAGTATGGCCGTTGGTGGCTACCTATTTCTACATAACGCTTATCCATTACTCTCCGTCTTCTGGTTGTAGTACAATGCTGGTCTTCGCTCTTTGGTCCTGACCAAAGCCTTTTCGTGGCGCCATTGCTGAATCGCCTGGTCATTGCCAGATAGCAACACAGAGGGCACCTCCATCCCCTGAAAATTGGCTGGCCTCGTGTAAGCAGGAGGCGCTACAAGACCATCTTGAAAAGAATCAGTCAGTGCCGAAGTTCCATCTGATAACACACCTGGCAACAGCCTAATGATAGTGTCTAGCAAAACGGTGGCCGCTAGCTCTCCCCCCGATAATACATAGTCGCCAATACTAATCTCTCGCGTGATGAAATGTTCTCTCACCCGCTCATCTATCCCCTTATAATGGCCACATAGAATGATAAGATGCTCTTTTAGAGAAAGCTCATTGGCAATTCCCTGAGTCAGAGGCTCCCCATCTGGCGCCATATATATAATTTCTTGATAGCCCCTCTCAGCTTGAAGCTCGGTGATGCAGCGTGCAATAGGTTCTACCATCAGCAGCATGCCGGCCCCACCACCATACAAATAATCATCTACCTTGCGGTGCTTATCTGTCGTGTAATCCCTTAAATCATGAATATGAAGCGCTAACTTCTCTTCGCCGATCGCTCTCCTAACCGTAAAGTGTGCTAAATGACTTTCTAGAAGCTGTGGCAAACACGTGATGATATCAACTCTCATAAGGTGGGACTAAGTCTGAATCATCATAAAAACAACGAAGAAAAATTTATACTTTCAGTGCCGACAGTAGCGAGGGAGGGAATTGAACCCTCGGCCTCCGGGTTATGAATCCGACGCTCTAACCACCTGAGCTACCTCGCCATAAATGCCCGATAATACGAAATCTATACCAAATTGCAATTTACAATGTATATTTTTGCCAGACTTTCGTTCTGAAAAAACCCGCAATAATCGGCCTACTGACAAGCCCCGGCAACATGAAAAAAATCGACAAACTAGTTCTAAGCTCATTTCTAGGCCTTTTTGTGCTTATTTTTGGTGTCGCCTTGTTTGTGCTTCTTACACAGTTTTTTCTCATCCACTTTGACGAGCTGATTGGCAAAGGTTTGGGCCTGTCTTTGTATGCGCAATTAGCCTTTTACATTGGAGTCTGTGCCACCCCACAAGCCTTCCCCCTAGCCATCCTACTGTCTTCCATCATGGCTATGGGTAATCTAGGAGAGCATTTTGAGCTGAACGCCCTTAAAAGTGCTGGCATCTCCCTCTCTAGAATCCTATTGCCTTTGTTCAGCCTGATCCTCTTACTGAGCATCCTGGTGTTCTTCTCTAACAGCTACCTAGTGCCTCGTGCTAGCTTGAACCTGTTCAGCTTATTACACGATATGACCAAGAAAAAACCTTCTCTATCAATCAAAGAAGGAATTTTCTACGATGGCATACCTGGGTACAGCATCAAAGTCAACAAACGATTGGATGACCAAACGCTCCAAGGTGTTATGATCTATGACCACACCCAAGACAATGGCAACGTGTCACTCACCATGGCTGATACTGGAAAGCTCTACACCATCTATGACGAGAATTACTTAGTCATAGAGCTGTTTAATGGACACAACTACACAGAAGGCCTTGCTCAAAGCCATGCCCACGATAATAATGAACAAGTGCCACCATTTTATAGAAGTAGTTTTACTACCCAAAAATTGGTGCTCAGCCTAGATTCCTTCAAATTATCCAGGACGAAAAAGGAGATATTTACCATCTTTCACAAAGCAAAAAATATCCACCAATTAGCTACTGATACGGTCACCATGAAAGAGGAGCTCAGCGAGCTTAGGCAGGACTTGCAGAAAGAAGGGCAACAGCATTTACTACAACTTGCCAGTACTGAACTGGATGTTACTACCGCTAAAAAGGTCGATACACTGGAAGCCATTAATATTTTGCACCTTAAAGCCCAAGCTGCGATGCATCATCGTGGTGAGACCCTGCAGGAGAAACTCGGTGCTACTGCCAGCCCACCAGCTGAGCCACCTCCTCCACACAGCGTGACTGACCTACAAAAAATCCATGCAAAAGCCTTAGAGCAAGCAAAAACTTTCAAGAGTAAAATAGCCTCAAAACTGACAGAAGCCAAGCGCCTCCAAAGAGAAATTAAGAGGCATGAGCTAGAGCGGTACAAGATGCTAGCATGGGCAGTAAGCTGCCTCCTCGTGTTCCTGGTAGGAGCCCCCCTAGGTACGATCATCAAGAAGGGAGGATTAGGGGTCCCTCTCATTGTTTCCACAGGATTGATTGTATGGTATTACATCACAGAAATGTTAGGAGAGAAATGGGCCAGTGCAGCCTTGATCGATACCTTCTCAGGAGCCTGGCTGGCCAATGGGTTACTACTTCCGTTTGGGTTATTCTTTTTAATACAAGCACACAGGGATACACGCCTTTTAGAGGCCGACGCGTATGCCGTATTTATAGATAAGGTAAAAAAAAGTGTGCAAAAATTTACCCAAATGCTTAAATTCCCTTCTAACCGATGACTCCTCTCTAAAAAAGCTAATAGGTCACTTGAGTGCTACTCTCATCCCTCCCCAACGCAAGCAGAGGCTTGTTGTTGGTATATGTTTTTCTTTCTAGCTTTGGAGCCGTTAAAAAAGATAGAACCAAGCAACCACGATGAAACCAAGCAAAGCAGAAAAAGAAACCATTTTTAAAGAATTTGGCGCCCAAAAGTCAATCCAAGATACAGGCTCAGCAGAATCCCAAATCGCCCTCTTCACCCATAGAATTAGACATCTCACCCAGCATTTGGGCACACACAAAAAAGACAAAGCCTGTGTATTAGGTTTAACCAAACTTGTCGGCAAGCGCAAGCGGCTATTATCTTATCTAAAGCAGGAAGACCTAGGCCGATACAGAAACCTAATAGCTCACCTAGGCCTGAGAAAGTAAGCACAGGCAAACTCTTCCTACCCATAGCCCCATCGGTCTGTAGGTAGGAATCCTTTTGAGCTACCAGCATACCCTATGCGCTGGTTCTACAAGAACCATGAGGCAGTAAAGGCACTTGCTGATCCACCTATCTGACAGACCAAAAAGACATGCAAACTATAGCCAAGACCATACAACTAGCTGACAATAGAACCATCACTATTGAAACAGGAAAACTAGCCAAGCAGGCAGACGGAGCCGTCGTCGTGACGATGGGCAATGCCATGCTCCTGGCCACTGTAGTGGCCAAAAAAGAATCTAACGAGGGTGCAGACTTCTTGCCTCTTTACGTAGACTACCAAGAAAAATTTGCAGCAGCAGGAAAAATTCCTGGTAGCTTCCTCAGGCGAGAAGGTAGGCTAGGTGACCACGAAGTGTTGATTGCGCGACTCGTAGACAGAGCCATCCGTCCTCTTTTTCCTAAAGGATACAACAACGAAACACAAATCAACATTTCGCTTATCTCTGCAGATGAAGAGGTGCTTCCTGACGCCCTCGCCGCCCTCGCCGCCTCTGCCGCTTTGGCCGTTTCGCCTATCCCTTTTGAAGGTCCTATCTCTGAAGTGCGCGTAGCCAGAATAGACGGCCAGCTATGCATTAACCCTACGTCCAAAGCCCTTGAGCAAGCAGACATCGATCTTATAGTAGGTGCCACAGCGCAAAACATCTTGATGGTAGAAGGAGAGATGAACGAGGTGCAAGAAGAAGAAATGGTCGCAGCCATACAATTTGCCCACGAAGCCATCAAAGAACAATGCCAAGTGCAAGCAGCCCTCGCCACTGCCGTTGGCACCCCCAAGCAGGCCTTGGCAGCTTCTGAGGCGGAAGATGCTACCTGGAAAGAGACGCTACACCACGCACTTTACGACAAGCTCTATTCAGTGGCCCAACAAGGCATCAGCAACAAACAAGCACGCCAAGAAGCCTTTCAGGCCGTCAAGCAGACATATCTACAAAGCTTACCTGAAGATGCTACCTTTGACTTTGAATGCTTTGAGCAACACTTTCAAGCACTGAAAAAGCAAGCCGTGCGCGATGTAATGCTCAACGAGCAAATACGCCTAGACGGCAGGAAGCTAGATGAAGTACGACCTATTTGGATAGAGGTAGATTACCTACCTGCTGCCCATGGCTCTGCCCTTTTCACCCGAGGAGAGACCCAAGCACTTACGACCGCTACTTTAGGAAGTAAGCTAGATGAGCAGATCATAGACCGAGCTATGATAAGTGGCTACAGTAAATTCATGCTTCATTATAACTTCCCAGGCTTCTCTACAGGAGAAGTAAAGCCCAACAGAGGTCCTGCCAGAAGAGAGATAGGCCACGGCAACTTGGCCCTTAGAGCCTTGAAAAAGGTATTGCCTCCAGAAGAAGAAAATCCCTACACCCTCCGTGTAGTCTCTGATATTCTCGAGTCCAATGGTTCTTCCTCCATGGCTACCGTTTGTGCTGGCTCCTTAGCCCTGATGGACGCAGGTGTGCGACTCACGGCGCCCGTATCAGGCATTGCCATGGGACTGATCACAGACCCGGCCACAGGTAAATTTGCAGTCCTATCAGATATCCTAGGTGATGAAGACCACCTAGGCGACATGGACTTCAAAGTAGCAGGCACAGAAAAAGGGATCACAGCCTGCCAGATGGACATCAAAGTAGCAGGCCTCTCTTATGAAATCTTACAAAAAGCCCTGAAGCAATCCAGAGCCGGACGACTGCACATCCTGGCAGAGATGAACCAAGTGATGGCCCAGCCGCGCCAAGCCTACAAGGCGCATGTACCTAGAATCAGCACCATGAAGATTGCCAAAGACATGATTGGCGCTGTGATAGGCCCTGGCGGCAAAGTGATCCAAGAAATACAAAGAACAAGCGGTGCCACTGTCATGATTGAAGAAGAAAATGGCATGGGCATTGTCAGGTTCTTTGCGCCTGATCGAGAAGCCGTTGAAAAAGCAGAGCAGAGTGTAAGAGAAATTGTGGCTGAGCCCACTATAGGCGAGGTCTACCAAGGAAAAATCAAGACCATCAAAGAATTCGGCGCTTTTGTAGAGTTCATGCCAGGCAAAGACGGCTTGCTACATATCTCTGAAGTCAAGTGGGAGCGCGTAGACAACCTCGCCGACATTTTAGAAGAAGGCGAGGATATACAAGTGAAGCTCACAGAAATTGACCCTAAGACAGGCAAGTTTAGGCTCTCACGCAAAGAGCTTTTACCTCGACCTACTGAAATAACCGTTGAGTAAATTGTAAAGACCAGGAAGACACAAAAGGCTATTACCTTAAACAAATAGCCCAGTGAACACATAAACAAACAGCTCAATAAATAACCCACGTCTATGAGGCAGCTGAAAATAAGCAAGCAGATCACCAACCGCGAAAGCCAGTCCTTGGACAAATACTTACAAGAAATTGGCAAAGTAGATCTATTGACTGCTGACGAAGAAGTGGTCCTGGCCAAGCGCATCAGAGCAGGCGATAAAGCAGCCCTGGAAAAGCTCACCAAGGCCAACCTTCGCTTTGTTGTTTCTGTGGCCAAACAATACCAAAACCAAGGCCTATCCCTCAGCGATCTGATCAACGAAGGCAACCTAGGCCTGATCAAGTCTGCACAGCGGTTTGATGAGACACGAGGCTTTAAGTTTATTTCCTATGCAGTATGGTGGATCCGGCAGTCTATTTTGCAGGCCCTGGCAGAGCAGTCCAGAATTGTGCGATTGCCCTTGAACCGAGTGGGCTCCCTGAACAAAATATCCAGAACCTTTTCACAGCTAGAGCAGAAATATGAACGCGAGCCTACCACTGAAGAATTGGCAGACGTTTTAGAACTCACCGCCAGCGAGGTGAGCGACACCATGAAAGTCTCTGGGCGACACATCTCTGTAGATGCTCCCTTTGTGCAAGGCGAAGAAAATAGCCTCTTGGACGTGCTCGAAAACAACTCAGAAGAAAAGCCTGATGACGAGCTCATGAATGATTCTTTGCGCAGAGAGATAAAGCGCTCCTTGGCTACCCTAACTGAGCGAGAAGCCGATGTAGTACTGCTCTACTTTGGTCTGAACGGCAACCACCCTATGACCCTAGAAGAGATAGGCGCTCGTTTCCAGCTGACCCGTGAGCGTGTGCGACAGATCAAAGAAAAAGGCATCAAAAAGTTGAGACAATCTTCGCGCAGCGAAACTTTGAAGCCCTATTTGGGATAGAGTTAACTTAGAGCCTTCAAATAGCGTTTCCCCTCTAGCGCGGAAGTCGCTTTCGTGCTCCCATTTCCTTGCCACGAAAGCAGGACTTCTACAAGTGCGGGACTTTCTAGCCCAATTAGAAAACACTTGTGCTAGTACATGCTATTGGGTCATTGTCACGGAACTTAGTTTCGCGCCAGATGGAGGCCAGCAATGAATTGTGCAATGACGCCAGTGATAACGGATTATTGCTAACGAAAAACTGCTAACTACATTTAGTTAAAAAGCCTATGAACCAATCACCCGCCAAAGTACTCATCATTGGCTCAGGCCCTGCTGGCTATACAGCTGCCATCTATGCGGCCAGGGCGGGCTTGCAGCCAGTCCTTTATCAAGGTGCCCAGCCTGGCGGGCAACTCACTATTACCACCGATGTAGAGAACTATCCTGGCTATCCTAAGGGAGTACAAGGACCCCAGATGATGCAAGACTTTCAGGAACAAGCCGAGCGGTTTGGCACAGAGATCAAAGAAGCGAATGTCACTGCCGTAGATTTCTCTGTCTATCCCCACCAAGTGACCATTGATAATCAGCACGTCGTACAGGCCCAGACCGTGATCATTGCCACTGGGGCTTCTGCCCGATGGCTGGGCCTACCGTCAGAGACACGGCTCAATGGTAGAGGTGTATCTGCCTGTGCCATCTGCGATGGCTTTTTCTTTAGGGGACAAGACGTGGCCATCGTAGGCGGAGGAGATAGTGCTGCAGAAGAAGCCATTTATCTGGCTAATATCTGTAACAAAGTTTACATGCTCGTGCGTAGAGACCAAATGCGCGCTTCCCATATCCTCCAAAAACGGGTTATGAGCAAGTCCAATATCGAAATAAAGTGGAACACAGAGGTGGAGGAGATATTAGGAGAAGAAGCCGTAGAAGGCGTGCGAGTAGTGAACAACCTGACCCAGGCTCAACAAGTACTTCCCATACAAGGCTTTTTTGTGGCGATTGGCCACCAGCCTAACACCACTCTCTTCGCTCCTTACCTGTCGCTAGACGACAAAGGCTACATCCAAACGACTCCTGGCACGACCCAAACCCAGGTGCCAGGCGTTTTTGCAGCAGGCGATGCACAAGATGCTAAATACAGACAAGCCGTCACCGCTGCTGGCACAGGCTGCATGGCTGCCCTAGATGCCGAGCGTTTTTTGGCTATGCTTGAAGACTAAGTCCCAGCGCCCACATCACAATGCCCATACTCACTGACACGTTCAGTGAATGCTTGACTCCGTGCTGAGGAATCTCTAAACACAAATCACAAGCAGCCAACACATCTTCTTGGATGCCCAGCACTTCGTGCCCAAACACTACAGCATACTTTTGTGTGCAAGAAGGGATAAAAGCATGCAAGGGGGTGCTTGGCACGGCCTGCTCCACGGCCGCTACTGTGTAGCCTGCGGCTTTCAAATCCGCAATAGCCGTGAAGGTATCCTGCACATATGTCCACGCTACGTGCTCTTCAGCCCCCAGGGCCGTTTTGTGAATGTCTCGGTGCGGTGGGGTAGCTGTAATGCCACACAAATAAAGCTGCTCTACCAAAAAGGCATCAGCAATGCGAAAAGCAGCGCCTACATTGTGCATGCTGCGCACATTGTCCAAGACCATTGCCCAGGGCCTTTTAGGCGTAGCTTGAAACTCCTCAGACGATAAGCGCGCTAGCGCATGAGGTTTTACTTTTTCTATCATTTGAGGCCGTTGCAAAACTGTTGTTATTTCTGATCTACCTCTCAAGAGGTTGTTTTTTTAATGGGGGCTCTCATTAGCCAAGAGGCAACTACCTTGTTAAGCACTTATTTGTGCTTCTTTGACTTAATCGTGTGTGATAACCAACCGAAAAGGGCATAGCTACCCCACAGAGACTCTTAACGCTAGCCCTGGGGCACGGTATAGATTGTAACATAGCGCTTCTAATACATGCTGACTATGCATTTTTGCCTTCCCTACATAACGCGCGCTCCCTGCCTTGAACCAACTCTTTATACTTCCAAACACGCACTCCACTTTGTAGCGACGCTCTCCTATTAGACGATTGTACAGACATAACCAACTGCTTCTTGCCTTGCCTCTTGCTCGTTTGCGTTGAAGACGGCTCTTGAGTCCCTTACTTCGCAATAACGATTCATTCGACGCACTACTGTAGCCCTTATCGCCCAATACTTCACCCCCCTTGGGTAACTCCACCTGCTCTAATAACCGCGACAGATGTTGGCTTTCGTGCTCACTTGCCTTACTCGTATGAACTGATAACACTAATCCAGTCTCTGCTTCTACTAGATAGTGTAGTCACGATAAATTAGCCCATAAAGCAATACAGCGTATTTGAATGGCTGCCAGAAAGGAACTCGCCCTCTTGGCGTACCTAGTTGCTATACCACGCCAACGCTTGAAATATAAAAAAGCGTTCTCTACTAAATGACGCTTCTTGTAAGCCTCTTTATCATATGCACGACTTACAATACGGTTTCTTTTAGAAGGTATGACTACATTCATCTTTTGATTTTTAGCTTGTCTTACTACCTGCTTGGTATCATATCCTCTCTCAGCAAGAAGCTGTTGGGCCGTCATCCCAGTTATCGATGGAGAAGCATACTTACAATCTGCCTCGGTACCTGACGTGATAATTGCTCGGAGCGGCATACCAGTCTCATCCACGGCCAAATGTAGTTTGGTATTCAGCCCCCTTTTGTACGGCCCATTGACTCATTGCCGCCCTGTGCTCCCGCTGCATGCGGATGTACCTTGATATGCGAAGCATCTATGATCAACCATTCAAAATTATGATCTCCTCTGAGTGCTTCCAGGACAGCCTCCCAAGTGCCTTTATCTCGCCAACGAGAGAAACGACGATGCGTATTTTTCCAATCACCATAATTAGGGGGCAGATCTCTCCATGGAGACCCTGTTCTGAGCATCCAAAAAACGGCATTGATAAAGCGTCTATTATCTTTTGCTACACCACCACGCATGCCTGTGCGACCCGGAAGTAAGGGTTCAAGTTTATACCAAACTTTATCGGAGATATCATGTCTTTTATAGGCTTCTATTGACTTCATTTTAAGCTTTTTGAAGGGGGTAATAAGTACATCAATATAGCATTTGTATTGTGACGACAATACCTAGACAGTGTCGTCAGGAGACGCCTAGCCATAAAGCTAGACATCTAATTTGAATAGCGGCCAGAAATGAGCTCCCTCTCTTGGCATAACGCGTACATATCCCGCGCCAACGCTTCAGATACAAAAACGTGTTCTCTATCATATGACGTAGTTGATACACTTCTCGGTTGTAACTACGCTCTACTTTTCTATGCTTTCTACTCGGTATCACACATTGTCTATTCTTTGACTTCACCTCTTGGACTACTTGCTCTGTGTCATAGCCCCTATCTGCTATCACCCCCTCTGCAGGCAAGTCTTTGAGCAGCTCAACACCTTGCTTACAATCTGCCTCGGTACCTTCTGTAATAATGGCTCTGAGCGGCATACCAGACGCATCCACGGCCAAATGTAGTTTTGTATTGAGCCCCCTTTTGTCCGATTCATCGCCTCATTTCCGCCCACTGCTCCCTTCCCATGGGGCACTGTTACTGTATTACTGCAATAATATTTATCTTAGGATTTCCAAGATGTTGCACCTAAAACAAAACCTAAGATGGAACTATTATGTACTCACTGCGGTAGCCATCAATACTATAAAAATGGAGCCTACAAGGGCAGTCAGCGCTATAAGTGCAAAAAATGTCAGCGATTCTTTAGTGATAAGCCTCGCAGATTCTTTTATCAAGATAAGAAAAAAGCCCTCGACATGTATCTTAACAACGTGGGCATTCGTAAGATTGCACGATTTATGCAATGCTCGCCCCCTTTGGTTTTAAAATGGATCAAAGAGTTCAGCCAACATGTTAAACAACAACTCTCTCAAGCTGCTCAGCACACAGAGGAGAAAATACCTGACATCATCGAAATGGACGAGATTTACACCTTTGTAAAAAAAAAAAACATCGCGCCGTGGTATGGACTGCTTATTCTCGAGTCGCGGGTCGTGTTATTGCGTATGTGATAGGAGAAGGGCTCTCAAGTGCCCTAGCACTTTACAAGGAGGTAAAGCGTCAAGTACAAAACAGATTGCCTGTATCTATACCGAGGCTAACAGCTGTTATGAGGCAGCCTTTAAAGCACTCAAAATAGAAGAGAGTCATATGATGACCAAGGCAGAGACCCACTTGATAGAGTCAAGCAACAGTAGCATTCGAGATAATCTAGCGCGTTTTAACCGTCGAAGTAAGCGCCACAGTAAATCCTGGGCGATGTTAGATCACACGTTAACATTGTTCTTCAATAGAGAAAAGTTAGAAATGGCAGCTTAAGTATAACAGTCCCGCCCGCGGGGGGGAGCAGCTACCTGCATCATTGGGTCATTTGTTGATTGGATGATTGCATGATTTGGTCAATTATAGCTGATAATTGTCGTGATGCTGCCGCTGCTTAGCTCAGGCAGGTCTTTTCGCTGGGGCAAATTCTTGCAAGAAAAAATAGTGTTAGACAGAAGCTCCTTTTACTATCGTAGCCATGAAGGTGGGGGAAAAAGGGGCCTACTTAGAGCTTGGATTGGGATAATCTTTGTTCCTAGTGTATTTCAGATGCTGCAGCAGCGGTGACTTGACACCTATACTGAAGTTATAATACTGTCTTGGTCCCAGAGGCCGCCAGTCAAAACTCATCTCCCAGCAATGCAGGTCTCTATGAATCCCAAACCGTGTGGCACTGCCCACGAACTCGCTTTTCGTAATGTCGTAGCTACTAGCGTAGGTGATTTTCCATTTTTCAGTTAAGCTTACGTCGCCATTAAAAGTAAAGGCTTTGTTGCTGCTTGAGTCGCCAGGCTTAGGACTGCTGTAACGCCATTCATAGCTAAGGCGTAGCGTTAGAGGTACATTAAAGTCTACATACTGCTCGGGATGTTCTTGGATGTGCTTGAGCTCTTCTTGCGCTCCTGGATATGATTCGAAATCTTCGATTTCCTCTGGTGTACTCTCTTTTTCTCCAATACTCAGCTTGGTCCCGACGCTGAGAGAGGCTTGGCTTACACGCCCTATTCCCTTTCCTTGGTTCCAAGCCAATGCTGACACTCTTTTTAGTTCTCCTTGCTCGTCTTTTTTGTACGTGTAAGGATCAAAAGTAGTGTTCAGGTTGATATCGAATAGGTCATCGAACAAGCGTGTACGTGCTTTCATTTGGATGTCTGCCAGCTTAAATTCTTCTGCTAAAAAATCATAGCTGGTGCTCCAGTCGAATCCTTCTAGAATGGGCACTTTTTTGGTGCGCTCTTCGGCATCTACTCTATTTTTCACCTTCATGTCTAGCCGATTGTTCAGCTCAAGGCCCATGACGGCAGTGGCACGGTCTGCTGGAGCACCGTAAATACCTTCTTTGAATCGATTGTATTTTTTGCCGTCTTCGAGGGTTTGCCAGTAATCAAATTTAGGTCCAGAAAAGTCAGGTGTGTAGGTAAAGCTCACCACAGGCTCTATTTGATGCCTGATAGCTTGCACAGCTGCATTGCGGCCAAAGAAGTGGGTGCCATACAGCGTCGTATTGAGACTAGCACCTCCACTGTAATCCCACACACGTTCAAAGCCTGGCTTTTTTTCTTCATCCACTTTGCCGGTGGCTGCATTGTATTGATAATTGATCTTTTCCCAGTACCATCGCTCTTGGTACTGGACGCTTGGCGTGAGGTTAAAGTAATTAAAGATCTTGATGTTGGTCTTCAGAGGTACGGTATGCTTGACGCCGTATTTACTATTTTTGAACAACACGGGCCAGTTATCAGGAGAGAAGTCTAGCGTCTCATTGCCCACTTTGTTAGAAAGCCGGTTTTCAAAATCTACTGTATGCTGCACATGGATGTCTGAGTACCATCCCCCGCCACTGCTTCCTTTTCTGCGGAAAGGATAAAAATTTTCTGTTCTTAAAGAAATACTAGGTAAGATAGCAGTAGCATTGGCTTCTCTGGCCTGAAAGTTTTGGGCGTACTTTAGGCTAGTGCTGAGTGAATAAGGAAAGCCTACCAGCTTGTTGGTATACCGTACGCTGGAATTGACACTTGCTTGCAACCCCTCGTCTCCTGGCAAGGTGTTTTTTTCTTTGAAGGATGCGCTCTGCAAGTCTACCTCTGCTGCCAGGCTACTCGTTCTGTTGTTTTCAGTACTATGGTTCCATTTGAAGCGCCAACTCTTTTCTTTGTTAGGGAGTGCTAGTTCGTTAGTCTCCAAGTGCGTGTTTCTTTGGTAAGAAAGGTCTCCACCGTATTGGTAACGCTTCTTATATCGAGAATGGGCTGTAAAGCCTGTGGAGCCTTTGGAGTAGATATCTCCTTGTAGTGCTAGGTCCAGGTAATCATTAAAATGGATATAATACCCGCCATCTTTGAGACAAAACCCTTTATCACTCTCTCCACCATAGGTAGGAAAAATGATGCCTGACTTTTGCGGAAAAAAGAAGATGCCAAAGAAGAAGCCTAGTGGCGTGGGAACCTCGTCAAAATGAAGCAAGAAGGGTCCAGACATGACTTGTTCGTCTTGAATGAGCTTTACCTTCTTAGCAGATATATGAAAATGGGGTTTTTTTAAGTTACAAGTGGTGTATTCAACCAAATCGGCATAGTAAGTATCTTCTCTGTCTTTTTTGGCTTTATTAGCCCGTAAAATGCCGTCGTCTTTCTTAGTGAAAAGCTTTTTGGCCACTGCTCGATGCGACTGAAAGTTATATCGGGCACTTTCTGCAATGTACTCTATCCCGTCTTTGGTCAGTACTGCCTTTTTTTCTGTCTCTCCTGCCTCATCCTTTTTGCTGAACACGGCAAAGGTGTGGTTCGCCCAGTCCAGGAAAACTTCTTCTGCCTCCAGCTTGATGTTCTCGTACTCTATGACGCCTGCCTTGTATAAACGAATGGTTTGATTCTTGATATTGAACTTAATATGTTCCTCTGCATCATATCTTATGATGGATTGAATGGTCTCTTCTGGTGCTTCCGGTGTGGTTGCTTCTTCAGCACCGTCTGACGAAGAGGAGGCCTCCTCAGGGCTTTCTAAGGCTGTAGGATCGCTATCAGCTGGCTCGTTTTCAGATGAAAGATGCTCTCCCTCAGGAAGATTTGCTTGGGCAGAGAGCGTGGCTGGCGCGTCCTGCTTATCTTTGTCTTCTGTCAGAGAAGTTACTTGTGAATTTACATGCTCGCTTGCAGGGGGACTTACATTGCGTTCTTGTGTATGACCCACATTGTAGTGCAATGACCAGATGAGACATGTGAGTACATACGTTGACTTGGGCACCAGTACTTTAGCTTTTCAAAATTTTGAGTGTAAATTTACCCTGTCTATTACGAATAGGGGCATCATGATGAAAAATATTACTAAAGCCTTGGGTATTTTGCTACTCCTCGTATTAGGAGCCTTTAGTAATACCAACACGCAAAGTTACAAAATTAGAAAAGTAGTTATCGATGCCGGCCATGGCGGTCACGATGCAGGGGCGGTGGGTAAATCTTCTCAGGAAAAAAACATCACGCTCCAGATAGCCCTTGAGCTCGGTAGGCTTATCGAGAAGCACATGAAAGCGGTGAAAGTGATCTACACCCGCCAAAAAGATGAATTTGTGACCTTACACGGCAGGGCCCAAATTGCTAACAAAAACAATGCAGACGTATTCATCTCCATCCATTGCAATGCCACTCCTAATGGCGCAACTGCTTATGGGGCTGAGACGTATACGATGGGACTGCACACCTCCAAGCATAATTTGGAAGTGGCTAAAAAAGAGAATTCTGTTATTTTTTTAGAAAAGGACTATCAAGAGCACTACGAAGGTTTTGATCCTAAATCACCTGAATCGCATATCTTATTGGCTCTATATCAGAGCGCTTACAATGACAATAGTTTGAAGTTAGCCAAGAATATACAGCACCAGTTCGAGAGCAAGGTGGGAAGAAAAAGTCGGGGTGTAAAACAAGCTGAACTACTCGTACTGTGGAAGACTACTGCTCCGAGCGTTTTAGTGGAGGTTGGTTTCATTACGCATCCTCGAGAGGAGAAATATTTAACTAGTCAATCAGGGCAGGCACACATTGCCTCTGGTATCTTTAGGGCTTTTAAAGACTACAAAGAAGAGTTAGAAAAAAGTAGCTAGGATGGCTGTTACGTCCGTTGTTTAGATAGTAAACATAGATACAGCGCTTCATAAAAGAATTAGCTTGTCGTTAGCAGATAGCAGGCCCAATACTATGATCGCTTCACGACTTCCTTTTTCATTGTGCACGCTTATATGCAACGCCCTTTCTTAATAATATTGAAAATCCAACCCTGTGCAACTAAGTAAAGAAGCAAAAGTCGGCCTATTAGCCACCACCGCGCTCACCATTGTGTATTTAGGTCTCAATTTTTTAAAGGACCGCAAGATATTTTCTCCCGAAAATACCTATTACACGGTCTACAAACATAGCGGAGGGCTTAATACTGCCAGTCCCGTCTTAATCAATGGTATGCATGTGGGTAAAATCACCCACGTAGCACCTGATGATCAGCATAATGCCCGCGTGACCTTTGAGGTCAGCAAGGACATCAAACTGACAAGTGCCACGGAAGCTCATTTAGTCAGCCGTGGTTTGTTGGGCACCAAAGCCATTGAGCTCTTTATCAAAGAAGGGGATATCCTTAAGAACCATGCGTTAGTTCCAGGACAGATTGAGCAGAGTCTCACAGAGGCTTTTACCGAAAGTGCATTGCCCACGCTGAATGAGGCCAAAGATATTTCCTTACTTGCTAGCCAATTTATGGCCAGCCTGGTTGAGAATACAGAAAGAATCAATGCCACTTTTGCTAACCTGGAGGCAATAACACGCCAATTCAGGGAAGTTGTTAATGAAAATCACCAAGGAATCAACAGCCTCACTCGGCATATGACTGAAATCTCTGGTGCCCTCTCTGATGATCAAAATGGGGTGGGACCACTTTTGACTAAGCTTAATCAATTGATAAAAGGTGTACAGGGCCAAGAAGTAAAAGAAATTGCTGCTAAGCTGGATAACATTTTAGGCAGTATTGAGAAGGTGATTGACAAAACAGAACAAGGGAAAAGTAGCCTTAACAGACTCCTCCATGATGATGACCTCTACAGCAATCTCAATCAGACTTTGCTCAATCTGGATGAGTTACTAGTCGATCTAAAGACACACCCCTGGAGGTATGTCAACTTCTCTGTCTTTGGCGGTAAACCGTCGCGAAAGGAAGCCAACGCACCCTAAACTTTCAGATTGTTACGTCGGGTGTGGGGTCATAGAGCATCTACTTGGTATGTCTGTTCTTGTAATCTGAGCCTGTTGCGCAGCAAACTGCTAATATGCTAACAGGGCTTGAGAAAGTGGCTTTACAAGCCTGACAAGAGTTTTAAAATCACCCCACCACAAAATCAGTAGATCGCCCGATGGATTCAATTACCCAATAATGCAATGGCCTCCAATTGTCTAACTGAAGACATGAGTTATTATGATCTTGGCATTTATCAACTATCTGGCCAGTGAAAGGCGTTTGAGTCCCCATACAGTACGAGCGTATCAAACCGATCTGCAGCAGTGTGTAGCTTACTTGCACACGCTTTCCCCTGACAATAAGTTGGAAACAGCCACTCCCCCACTGCTCCGTGCCTGGGTCGTAGCGTTGGCACAACAAGGAATTAGTCACCGCTCGATCAATAGAAAGCTCTGCTCGCTCAAGGCTTTCTATCGCTTTCTACGCGCCCAAGGGCTCCTGGTGCAAGACCCTACTATGAAGCTAAGCCTTCTCAAATGTCAGCAACTCCTCCCTGTTTTTCTCAAAGAAAAGGAACTCCTTCATCTGCTAGACCACCATGCGTTTGAAGATAGTTTTGAAGGCTGGCGCGACAAGCTGGTGCTGGAACTACTGTATGGCACAGGTATACGCCTGGCAGAGTTGCTCACCCTGCGCGATGCAGACGTGGATTTGTATAACGCTACGATCAGGGTAGTGGGCAAGCGCAATAAAGTTCGGATCATTCCTTTCCCTAAAAGCTTGCGACAGGTGATAGAACGTTACAGGCATCACAGAGAGGCTACCCTCAGCCACCCTCCAGCGCTTCTTGTGGTCACAGCCACGGGAGCACCTTGCTATCCCATGCTGGTGTACAGGCTAGTGCGCAAATACCTGCAAACTTACACCCAGGCAGATAGGTACAGCCCGCATGTACTAAGGCATACTTTTGCTACCCATTTGTTGCACAAAGGGGCTGACCTCAAAGCTATTCAAGATTTGTTGGGCCACGAGAGCTTGGCAGCTACGCAATTATATACCCATCATTCGCTCCAGCAGCTACAAGCTGTGTTTAAGCAAGCCCACCCCAGGGCGTAACGATAGGATAGAAGGTGGAAGAGGAGAGGAACGTTGCTTTTCTCCTAGAGTAAAAGAGTGTTACATCGCACAGTTTGCCAAGACGATCTACCGATCACCCTCCTGGAGCCCTTGCACAAACGCTTCACCAGCCATAATACGTAGGGACGCGTCTTGAAAGCTATTTCCAATAGGTTCTACTTTTCCTCTCAAAAACTTGGCTAAGAAGCCTTCAGTAATAGCATAAAAAGACAATCGATTTTGGGGGCGCGCAAAGCCATGGCCTTCATCTGGATAGAGCACGTAGGTGACAGGGATTTGCTTGGCTTGCATCGCCTGGACAATTTGGTCTGACTCTGCCTGCTTGACCCTCGGATCGTTGGCACCGTGTCCAATCAAGAGCGGCTTTTTGATGTTGTCAACAAAAGTGAGAGGCGATTTTGAGCGAAGAAGAGCTCTTCCTGCTTCTGTAGAAGGGTCTCCCCCCGTAAGATTGATCAAAAAGCTAGTAGCAGGCTTCCAGTATGGCGGCATACTTTCGAAGTCAGTAATGAGGTTCGACATGCCCACAATATCTACCCCACAAGCAAATACGTCAGGAGTAAATGTCAACCCTACGAGCGTGGCATACCCTCCATAACTTCCCCCCATGATGCCCACCTGCTCTCGGGTAGTGATCTGCTGCGCGACAGCCCAGTCCACTGCATCGAGCAAGTCGTCATGCATTTTGGCTGCCCACTCCCCATAACCTGCTTGGAAGAAACTTTTGCCAAAGCCTGTGGAGCCCCGATAGTTGACACTCAGTACAGCATACCCCCGATTGGCAAGCCATTGATGAAGTGAATCATAGCCCCATTCATCTCTTGCTGCAGGACCTCCATGGACTAGGAGAATCATGGGCACAGGTTGCTTGGGCGTAGTGTCTGCTGGAGCAGCCACAGCAGTAGGTGGGAGCGTTAAGTAGCTCACAAGCTCAAGCCCATCGCGCGACGGAACCACTACATCATGCATGGGCGCTAATGTGTATTGTTCAAGTACTGATCTATTGGTAAATAGTTTTCTAGCCTTTTTATCAGCTCGATGGTAGTAATAGTAAGAGACAGGTCCGTTGTCGGGCAGGTAAGCCACTATCCAATGCTGATCATCCAACGTTTGGCTCACGATTTCTAGTTCTCCCCGCTCGAGCGAAGTTAAATACGCAAAGTCTGCTTGCACCGCATCGTCTAGAAGTTGCCATTCTTTGCGTAAGAAACAAGAGGCGACTGCTTGGACGGTATTTTCAACTGGCTTGATGTGCAAATCGGCTATATCAGCCTTAGCGTTATGAAATAAGACTCGCTTCTCTCCTGTATCCAGCTGTAATGCTACCAGCTGGGCAGTATTAGTGGTCAATGACTCAGTCATGTACAATACTTGACCTGTTTTGTCAAAGCCTACCAGGTCTGTAGTAGCAATATCTTCTTTGGGTACGCTGAGGAATAAGGTCGTTGCATCCTCTTGGTATTGATAGATATCCAGGCCTCCTTCTTCGTTGAATTTTGTTAGAAAGCGCAGGTTATAATCCTCATCAAAAGTGAAGCCCTCATACACATCATTTTGGAAAATGAGTCGCTGCTCGTTGGTGGTTACATCTAGCTCAAAAAGGTCAAAATAGCTCCTGTTCCTAGCGTTAGTCCCTATAATGATTTTATGAGGGAATCTGCTCCCTACCTTGTACAGCTGCGTTCTGACACCTGGCTCTGGCGTCAGGTTAGTGTCTTGTTGGGTGGCTACGTGCACTTTGTGTAGCTGCCAATTCTCATCTCCTCCGACGTCTTGGAGATAAAAGATATGCTGGTAGTCATAGCTCCAGAAGTAATGCCTTATGCCCCGTAGCTGATCGTCCGTTATGGCCTTTGCTTGGGCTAGATCGTCCATAAGCGCCACGTATATGTTGAGCACGCCATTTTTAGGGGCTAAATAAGCAATGTACGCACCATCGTGGCTGAGCCTAACACTGGCTTTGTCTGGATTGCCAAATAGTACGGTTCTTGGAATCATCTGCTCACTTTGGGATGGTGTAGCGGCCAGACGCTCTTCTGCTTGTCTACTGACAACGCAAGCTACTGATATAGTACATAAAAGACATAAGAAAAGAACGAAGTATACACTTTTCATGGTTGTATAGATTGGGTCTTTGTAAACGGTCAAATATTCGGGCAGTGGACAAAACCGATGATAGAGATGAACAAAAAGTCAAGAGCGGCCCTGCTGACCGAATAGTCTCTGGACCCAACGCTGTACGGAGGAAGGCTGCAGCTTTTTTAAGAGCAGAGCTCCCCAGTAGCCTTCGCTTTGGTCTACAGCAGTTATAAAATCTCTCGTCATCCAGTAGGAGTGGAGAATGGGGGAGTCGAACCCCCGACCTTCTCAATGCCATTGAGACGCTCTACCAGCTGAGCTAATTCCCCAGAAGTCACTTATTTGCTAGACTATTTTGGTTGTTGTGATAGTGACACTGACTCCTCATATTTTAGATAATTCGAGTCACTATGTACGTAAAACACTGCAAATTAGGAAAAAAATAAGCAACTAACTCTAAATCAAATACTTTGTTGTAGGAACAACAGCCAGAATAGTAGCCGAGCGCACAAGAATTCATAGTAATACAGCAATTAGATATTAGCACAAATTGCATGAGAAAATTACGCTTAAACAGAAAAGTGGATCCGAACAATTCTTAGATTCTGTAGAACTAGATGAAAGTTGCCGCAAAGGGGTAGAAGACTTGACTTTTTAGTTAAAGTGTTATTACTTTGTAGTTACATAAAAGATTCACTGTATGCAAGCCAACTTAATCGCTATCGGCAACTCTCAAGGGATCATTCTACCCGCTCGCCTACTCAGAGCCTTAGGAATCAAGGACAAGCTCGAGCTCGAAGTAGCACAAGATGCCCTAATGCTGCGCCCTACGCATCCCAGAGCCCAATGGGAAACTGCTTTCAAGGCCATGGCAGCAGCAGGAGACGATCAAATGCTAATGGATAATGTATTCGAGGACGAAAGCTTTGAGCAGTGGTGATCCAACAATACCAAGTCTACTGGGTCAAGCTTGATCCCACCGTAGGGAGTGAGATCAAAAAGACAAGACCCTGTGTAGTCGTCTCTCCTGACGAGATGAACCGCTATCTCTCTACTATTATCGTCGCCCCACTGACCACTAAGTCAAAGAATTACCCTACGCGCGTACAGGTAGACATCGACAGCAAACAAGGCTGGATTGTTTTGGATCAGCTAAGAAGTATCGATAGGGCAAGACTGTATAAGCTAATAGGCACACTTGAGGTTCACACCATCAAAGAGGTAAAACAGCTTATCAAACATATGCTGGTGGACTAGAGAGTAATTTGTCGTTCTTAACTTGATCATGCTGAGTTTGAAAAGCACAGTGACAAGAATAAGCGTTGTCTCTAATGGCCTGAGCGCCTCCCACCTGAACCAGTGAAATTTCATAGCTTTATGCAGTATCCATCCGCCCACAGCAATCATGTCTTAAAAACGATAGTCCAGTACGCTAGTACTCCTTCACAAAGGGAAACGCGTTCTGAGTGCCCCTCTGTAGGGTACTGTTACTGTATTACTGCAATAATATTTATCTTAGGATTTCCAAGATGTTGCACCTAAAACAAAACCTAAGATGGAACTATTATGTACTCACTGCGGTAGCCATCAATACTATAAAAATGGAGCCTACAAGGGCAGTCAGCGCTATAAGTGCAAAAAATGTCAGCGATTCTTTAGTGATAAGCCTCGCAGATTCTTTTATCAAGATAAGAAAAAAGCCCTCGACATGTATCTTAACAACGTGGGCATTCGTAAGATTGCACGATTTATGCAATGCTCGCCCCCTTTGGTTTTAAAATGGATCAAAGAGTTCAGCCAACATGTTAAACAACAACTCTCTCAAGCTGCTCAGCACACAGAGGAGAAAATACCTGACATCATCGAAATGGACGAGATTTACACCTTTGTAAAAAAAAAAAAACATCGCGCCGTGGTATGGACTGCTTATTCTCGAGTCGCGGGTCGTGTTATTGCGTATGTGATAGGAGAAGGGCTCTCAAGTGCCATAGCACTTTACAAGGAGGTAAAGCGTCAAGTACAACAGATTGCCTATATCTATACCGAGGCTAACAGCTGTTATGAGGCAGCCTTTAAAGCACTCAAAATAGAAGAGAGTCATATGATGACCAAGGCAGAGACCCACTTGATAGAGTCAAGCAACAGTAGCATTCGAGATAATCTAGCGCGTTTTAACCGTCGAAGTAAGCGCCACAGTAAATCCTGGGCGATGTTAGATCACACGTTAACATTGTTCTTCAATAGAGAAAAGTTAGAAATGGCAGCTTAAGTATAACAGTCCCGTCCCATGGGGGTGCACTTTTATATGACTCGCATCAATCATCAGCCACGTGTAGTCTGGTTCTTCTGAAAGTAGTTCCCAAAGCTTCTCCCATGTTCGATTATCACGCCATCGACAAAAACGTCGGTTCGTATTATTCCACTCGCCGTAATGAGGAGGCAAGTCCCGCCATGGGGCTCCCGTTCGTAATATCCAGAACACGGCGTTAATAAATTGTCTATTGTCTTTGGCTACCCCTCCCCAAGCGCCAGCTCTTCCAGGCAAATGAGGGGCAAGTTTGTTCCATACTTGATCGGAGATATCGTGTCGTTGATAGGCAGGTTGTTTTAGCATTTTTTGCCTTAAGATAATATCTTATGTCGACACTACCTAATTGTTGAGAAGGTAAATGACCTTCACCCAAAAATTTGGTCCAAAAGAAGGGAGACTTTTGTAAATCGAAGTCAACCTCAAAACAGGATCAATTATGAAAGACAGATTTAATGAAGCACAAATCATCAACATTATCAAAGAGCAGGAAAGAGGTATCAAAGTCCTTGAGATTTGTCGTAAGCACGCCATCGCTGAGTCTACCTTTGATCGATGGAAGGCTACGGAGGCATGAATGCCTCTGAGGCGCAACGATTAAGGAACCTTGAGCAAGAGAACAGAAAACTTAAGCGCCTTGTGGCTGATTGAGCCCTCGACAAGGTCATGCTACAAGATGTACTGTCAAAAAATGTTTAAGCCCATCCTCACAGCGCACCATGAGCCAAGAACTAAGAGCATGTATTCATGGGTTATAAAGTCTCTTAAGAAGTAGCATAGTGTGTGCAATCATAATTGTATTCCTTGCAGATTCAATGCTTCTCTCGTAATCTTTAGATAACCTTCGGTAAGAATTCAACCATCCGAATGTTCTTTCAACTACCCACCTCTGGGGCAGTATACTCCAACATGTGGATACTCGTTGGCTAATCTCTATCCGCTTTTTCATAACCTCACGCACGTAATACTCCGTACTTTTTCGATACCCCGCATCCGCACTCAAGCCTTGTAAAGAGGGGTATTTAGATACCGCCTCAGCAAAAATAAGACCTCCAATCACTGTGTCGTGTATATTGGCCCTATGTACTCGTACATGTAATAAATGGCCCTGCGTATCAACTACAATGTGACGTTTACGGCCTTTAATTTTTTTCCCCCATCAATACCTCGCTCTTGCGCAGCTCCTGCCGTTTTTACACTCTGTGAGTCGATGATCGCATAACTGGGATTAGATGCTTTCTGAGACTTTACTCGGCTCTTCTGCACTAAAGCATCCATTATCTTTTCCCATATCCCTCTTTTCTTTGCTCTGTGATAAAACGAACTGACAGTGGAATATGGGGGTAAGTCTTTGGGGAGCATTCTCCATTGACATCCAGTCTTAATAAGATAAAGTACAGCATTGACTAAAGCTCTCTTATTATACCGACTTCTGTTACCATAGTTGCTACATTGAAAATGATCTTTTATGGCCTCCCACTGATGATCATTTAGATCGCTTGCATAAGCCATATTACTATTCATATGTTTGTCAGCAAATCTATGTAAATGAATTCATGAATACACCTTCTAACAAAGAACTACGAACTCTCCGAGCGGCGAGCTTGCCAGCTCCTCGAGTTGCATCGTAGTACATGCCGCTATCAGGCAGTCAATAGGGAGGAAGACCAAGTTTTGGCTCAACGCCTCAAGGAATTAGCTATGAAGCATCCCCGCTTCGGGTATTTACGGCTTCACGAGCTATTGAAACGAGCAGGATGGGCAGTGAATCGAAAGCGAGTATATCGACTCTATAAGGAGTTAAGCCTGAAGGTAAAGGTAAAGCGAGGAGTAAAGCGATCATTAAGTGAGCGAGGTAAGCTAGCAGAAGCGAGTCATCGTCATGAGCAATGGTCCTTAGACTTTGTGCATGATCGATTGTTAGATGGTCGTCAAGTGCGAGTATTGGGCGTACTGGACCATTACAGCCGAGAGTGTTTGCTACTGACGGCCGACACGTCACTGTCAGGGGAACGGGTAGCGCGGGAACTAGAGGGATTGGTAAGCAAGTATGGGAAGCCCTCTCAGCTAGTGAGCGACAACGGAAGTGAGTTAACGAGTAAAGCGGTGAGGTCATGGAGTAGTAGTCATGGAATAGGTTGGCACTACATAAGTCCAGGGAAGCCGCAGGAGAATGGATATATGGAAAGTATGAAGGGAAAATTACGTGATGAATGCTTGAATATGCATGTATTTACGAGTCTAGGGAATATACGAGGCGAGTTAAGCGAATGGCGTCGGTACTATAATGAGGAACGTCCGCATTCAAGTTTAGGGTATGCCTCGCCCCTGGAGTGGCTAACAAGCCAAGGGGAAAGAAAAGTTAGAGAGAAGAGTTTTATACAAGTTCAAGAGGCGAGCCCTTGAACTTGTCATCAAGCTAGGAAATAGTAATTTGCTCTCACTTGTAGTAGTTGAAATTTAATCTGACATTGGTTAAATTGTATGACAACTAAAACTACTACCATCATGAACTTAAACCAGAAGATGAGCCAACCCAAAATTGGACTGCTTGAACTCGCTAAGAGCCTGGGCAACATCTCGGCTGCTTGCAAAACCATGGGATACAGTCGAGACAGCTACTATCGCTTTAAAGAGCTCTTTGAGACAGGTGGACAAGAAGCATTGCTAGAGATCAGCCGAAAAAAGCCTATCCTGGCTAATAGAGTAGAGCCCTCTGTTGAAAAGGCGGTCGTTCAGATGGCCACTGACTTTCCTGCTTACGGACAACTTAGCGTCGCTAATGAGCTCAAAAAGCAAGGTATTATCGTTTCCCCTGGAGGCGTTCGCTCTATTTGGCTCCGAAATGACTTGAATAATATCAAAAAGAGACTTCAGGCTTTAGAAGCGAAGATGGCACAAGAAGGCCTTGTGCTCACTGAGAGTCAGCTCCAGGCCATGGAGAAGCATCAGCGTGATAAGGAAGCTCATGGAGAGATCGATACGGAGCATCCAGGCTATCTAGGCTGTCAGGACACCTACTATGTAGGACACTTGTAATAGTCAGTATTTAATCTGACAAGTAGATGATTTTAGTTAGCTTTAGTTTCTGCTAACTCATAACTGTCTGAGCTACCCTCCGCACTGGCGCGGAAACTCATCTTCCGTGCCAATCATTTTCTTAACAACGCAAGTGTTTGCCCCAGATAGCGCAAGACCCCTGGCTTGCGCCTTTTTCATGCCTCACTATCATCCAGAGTCCTTACCTTCCTGTCATCCTGAGCGGACGCGAAGGAAGCCAACTGCCACAAGCCCTTTCGCTTGCGCCTTTCTTATGCTTTTGTAGGTCCTAGCACACGCACTACCTCCCCCTTTTCATCGACCAGCTTCCCACACCAGTCTGCAATGTCACGCGCCTCAGAGGAGAAACTGATGCCCATCACGAGTATTGCCTTCCCCGCCTGCGTGTACCTTTTGCTATACTCCCTCACCTGCGCCTGATCCATTGCTATCGAGGCTGGCTGATCCACCTTCAGCTCAAAAATATAGATCGTTCCCTCCAGCTCGCACATCACATCAATACGGCCTTTGTTAGTGAGCACCTCGGCTTGTGTCCTCATCCCTGAGAGCTCTAAATAGGTAAAGAACACTGCTTGGTAGAACCCTTCTTTAGCCTTGGAGGAAGCATAGTAAGGAATCTTGGCATAGTGCACATTCATAGTACTTACAAAAGTCCCCAGCTCGTAGGCAGCCAGCGCCGCTTTGAGCTGCTTGGCCCCGCGGCTTACTGCCAAGGGGTCCACTTCTGCCAGCTCCTCTAGAAGGGAATCAAAAAAGGCTGCTCTCACCTCCCTGTTAGGAAAGTCAAGCTGATAGGCTTTTTGTTTAGGATCATACGCTTGAATGGTCAAATAACCCGCCTGAAACATAAGCGTGGCCAGCGGAATATGCTCTACTTTACTAATGGACAAAAGCCTGCTTTCAGTAGCCTCCTTCCTACTCAAGGCCATCACTGCTTGGGGCCTTTGCGCTATTTCATGCATCAAAAACGAGGGCGTTCCACTGTCATACCAGTAGCTTTTGGACGTTCCTTCATCTAGGAAGTTAAGTGTGGAGAAAGGGTTGTAAACGTAGCTCTCTGCTTCTGAGAAGCGATAACCATTGTACCTTTAGACTTGCAATGTTGTACAACATTAAGAATAGTCAATAGAATAGTAGTAAAAGTATTAAAATTAAGCAGGGCAGAGGCGAACTAGCCATTGTACCTTTAGACTTGCAATGTTGTACAACATTAAGAATAGTCAATAGAATAGTAGTAAAAGTATTAAAATTAAGCAGGTCAGAGGGGAACTAGCCATTGTACCAGGAGCAAGACCTATCAGTGGAATCAGTCCTCTGCCTGCTTTGCAAGGCAACACAGACTCATATAGAATTTCAGGGAGAAAGACCCATTAATAAGGTATTGAGTTGTTGCTCTTTTTTATGCCCATCTCTAACCTAACTTAAGCAAGTTATGAATGATAAATATACTTATACCCTAGGTTTTGATATCTCCAAAGATACGGTCGACTTCTCTTTATTGAAATCGGGCAATAAGCTCCTTGTAGGTAAGTTTAATAACCAACAACAGGGCTTTGAGCAGTTGCACCAACAACTCCTTCAACACGGTATCGAGCCTAAAGAGGTGCTTTGCTGTCTCGAGCACACTGGTATCTACACCTATCAGCTCCTTGTTTGGCTTGAGCAAGAGCAGTATCCCACTTGGGTAGAGAGTCCTTTGGCTATTAAGAAGTCTTTGGGCATTACTAGAGGTAAAAATGACCGCATTGATGCCGAAAGGATTGCTTGCTATGCTTTCCGATTCTGGGACAAGGCTCAGCTCTGGAAGCCGAAAAAAGCCCTGATCGAGCACTTACAAAGGCTAGTGGCTTTGCGTAACAGACTCTTGAAGGGCAATAGGCAACTCAATGTCCCCCTCAAAGAGAGTAAAGCTTTGATCGATCCAAGAGAGCAACAGGCCACAGAGGCCCTTTGTAACCCAGTGCTTAAGGAGCTAAAAAGCGCTATCGAGCAGGCAGAAAAGCAAATCAAGGAGCTGATTGATCAAGATGAGGAAGTATCTCATCAGGAAGCTATCATCAGCTCCGTGCCTGGGGTAGGGGCAGTGACAGCGAGTCAGCTACTAATCGTTACCCGTGGCTTTGAGCGTATTACAACGGCGAAGGCTTGTGCGTGTTATGCAGGGGTAGCGCCCTTTGTTTGTAGCTCAGGGACGAGTGTGAGAGGCAGGAGTAAAGTCTCACCTTTGGCTAACAAGGAGCTCAAAAGGCTACTGCATATGTGTGCCCTGGTGGCTGTAAAATGTAGTAGCGAGCTGTCGTCGTATTACCATAGGAAGTTGCAAGCAGGTAAATCGAAGATGTCGGTGCTGAATGCGGTAAGAAACAAGCTACTATTGCGGATTTATGCCTGTCTACGGGAGGACAGATATTACGAAGCTAGCTATTGAAAGATGGTAGCGTAGAGAGAGAGAAAGAGAGTAAGGACGATTGTTGTTGATTGTTGGGCTGTGGGCTTGAGTGAAACACAGCTAAGGCAGTGGGGAGTGTGTTTTGCACAAGTCCACAGGAAGAGCGTGGTAAAAATTGCACAAAAAAAAGATGAAAAACTTGTTTTTACCATAGAATTCCACTCTTTGATCTCTGACAAGACATGCTCCCTAGTGATCTGCTGGCCTCGTGTGTTGCGCTCTTCAGTAATGGCCTCGATGTGCTCATCGAAGCACTCAGTGAGCTCTTCTTCCGTGTAGCCCAGCATGGTGGCATACTTGGGCATCATGGTAATCTCTTTCAAATGATTGGGCTCAGAGAAAAGCGAGACCTTAGAAAACTTGCTGATCCCTGTGATAAACGTGAAGCGAATATGCGCTTCTAAGCTTTTGAGTGTGCCAAAGAAGTCTTGTAACAGTGCTCTATTTCGTTCGGCTACCTCGAGGTTTTTAAGGTTCTTAATAATCGGACTATCATATTCATCGATAAGGATTACAACGGGATGGTGGGTAGATAGACCAGTCACTAGCCCTTCCAGCCCTTCTTGCAAAGTGGACGTGTCAATAGAGAGCTGATGCTCTCTGGCTAAAGCCTGAAACTTTCTTTTCAACACCTCTTCAAAGAGGGTAGGGTCATGGCTAGCAATACGATAAAGATCAAAATGCAGCACAGGATGGACTGGCCAGTCATAATCACTGCTATGAATCTGACAGCCTTTAAAGAGCGCTTTGTTACCCAAAAAGATTTCTTTGAGTGTGCTCAGGAACAAAGACTTGCCAAAGCGTCTGGGGCGGGAGAAGAAGTAATGAGGCGCTCCTCCTTCGATGAGTTGCAGCGCAAATGAGGTCTTGTCGACATACACATACTCCCCCTTACCAAGGATTTTCTCTATGCTCTGTATGCCAATCGGAAGTTTTTTCATTAGTTATCACTTATTTAAGCCCCTCAAGCTCCTCTTCACTTAAACCAGTCCACTTTTGAATCTTGGCGATGGGCTCGCCCTCAGACAGCATCTGCTTAGCTATCTCCTGCTCTCTTTTCTTCTCGCCTTGCTCCAGGCCTATCTCCCTGCCTCGGCTGAGGCTCTCTTGTATCTTCTGTTCTGTTTCTTTCAAGATCAACTCCTTCTCCCGCTCCATCTCGTCGTGGTACTGCTTTTCTAGCTCATACTTGGGCACATACTTCAGGCTCCCCTCTAGACAGTGTCGTCAGGAGAGTCCTAGCCATAAAGCTAGACATCTGATTTGAATAGCGGCCAGAAATGAGCTCCTTCTCTTTGCATAGCGCGTACATATCCCGCGCCAACGCTTCAGATACAAAAACGTGTTCTCTATCACATGACGTAGCTGATACACTTCTCGGTTGTAACTACGCATTACTTTTCTATGCTTCCTACTCGGTATCACACATTGCCTATTCTTTGATTTCACCTCTCTGACTACTTGCTCTGTGTCATAGCCCCTATCTGCTATCACTCCCTCTGCAGGCAAGTCTTTGAGCAGCTCAACACCTTGCTTACAATCTGCTTCGGTACCTGCTGTAATAATGGCTCTGAGCGGTATACCAGCCGCATCCACGGCCAAATGTAGTTTTGTATTGAGCCCCCTTTTGTGCGATTCATCGCCTCATTTCCGCCCACTGCCCCCGTCCCATGGGGATGCACTTTTATATGACTCGCATCGATCATCAGCCACGTGTAGTCTGGTTCATCTGACAGTAATTCCAAAAGCTTCTCCCATGTTCGATTATCGCGCCATCGACAAAAGCGTCGGTTCGTATTATTCCACTCGCCGTAATGAGGAGGCAAGTCTCGCCATGGGGCTCCCGTTCGTAATATCCAGAACACGGCGTTAATAAATTTTCTATTGTCTTTAGCTACCCCTCCCCAAGCGCCAGCTCTTCCAGGCAAATGAGGGGCAAGTTTGTTCCATACTTCATCGGAGATATCGTGTCGTTGATAGGCAGGTTTTTTAGGCATTTTTTGCCTTAAGATAATATCTTATGTCGACACTGCCTAGCCGCTCCAGAAGACCAGAGTCCTTAAAGCTGTAGTAGCTCCGCTCAGTAATGATCACATGGTCCAGGACGGGCGTCTTCATAATGCGGCACGCCTGGATCAACCGATCGGTCAGGTCTTTGTCTGCTTCTGAGGGTTCAAGGCTACCCGAAGGATGGTTGTGCACTAGCATCACCCCTACGGCACATTTCTGGAGTGGGAAGCTCAGCACCTGCGTGGGCTCTACAGCCGTCCTTCTCGTCGTCCCCATTGAGACGAGCTCTAGACTCAAGATTTTGTTGTCATTGTTCAGAGCAATCACCCAAAAGTGCTCATAGCGTAGGTCGAGCTTGTTCTCTCGCTTGAGCACCAGCTGCATCAGCTCATAAATGTCGAGCGCATGGCGTACAGCCACTTTCTCAATAGGCACTTTAATTTTGATAGCCATTAGTTTTATGATTGGTTATTCGTTGGATCAGGATCACAGCCCTTTGATCTCCATTGCACTGAGGCCCGTCACCTTGCTAATCAAATCTACAGACAGCCCTTCCGAGAGCATCTGACGAGCGATCTCCTGCTCTCTTGTCTGCCTGCCCTTCTCTAGACCCTCTTTCAGCCCTTCCTCCTTGCCCAGTCTGCGCTGACGACGGTTCACCCCTGCTTGGTCTCGCTGGTGCTTGAGCGCACTCTCATACTTGCCCTGATCCTCCTTGCTCCAGCTGTAGCGTTCTAGCTCCTCATACGCCCGCGCTAGGATCGGGGCCGTGGACACCAGCTTCTCATACGTCTCCTGCACCGTCTCGGGCGCATGCTTTAGGTAGTAGTACCACTTCTCTGTATTACCCTCCAGCTCATCAATCCCTTTCCTAAACTTCGGCAGCTCTATGAAGGTAAAGTACAACGAGTGCAGGTCATGCTCGTGCGTCTGCTTATCCAAAATCAAGTGGTCAGACTTGATCGCCTCTTTCTCTGGAAACAGCACAAAGTCCGTGATCGCTAGAAAGATCACCTCCTTGAGCCCCTCATACCCTCCGCCCCTTAGGAGCTGTTTCGAGAAGGCACGGGAAGCATAGTACTGCGCTCGTTTAATAAAACCTTCAGTATGCGCTACCTGCATCTCGATGATGTACTGCACCCCATTTTGATCTTGGCACAACAAGTCTACCAGGCTCTCTTTGTCATAGGCAAACTCAGGGTTGAGCACTGGGGGCAAGAGCTCTACCTCCACAATCTCACCGATGTGCTCATGGTCCAGCACATCGTTGAGAAATGCCATCAGGATGTCCTTGTTCGCTTCGCTGCCAAAGACTTTCTTAAAAGCAAAGTCGTTCTTGGGATCAAAGTATTTTTGGTGCTCTGGGTACATCGTTGGCAAGCTTTAATAAGCAGTAGTTAGTAATGAGGATCGGGTCAGTGGCACTTGGTAGCCAGTGCTAAACAACGATAACTAATGGATACGGACAAATATAACGCCCTTCGCTGAGCTCCAGCGTGCACTGCCTTGCTGCAGTTGCAGGCTTATTGGGCGATCATAGAGGGCAGGGTTGCTTATGCACGGAGGTGGAACCCATTGACTGGACATTTTTTTTGCGTTTGTTAAGCGTGGTCTTCAACAGAACTCTTTGCATTTATCTTCATTCAAACAACTGGAATCACTCTTGCTATTGAGCTGGGGTAAAGTGCTCACCTCTTTTCCACAGCTTACTTTGATCTGCATCAATGCGCTCTATAGCCTTTAGCTCCTTGTCCTAAATTGGGGGGTGTCTCGTCCTAAAATAGGTTGACAGTTTTAAAATTAGTCCTGTTAGAAATTTACAATTTTGATTTAGTCCTGACATAGCTTTACACTGATTGTCTAGTGCTATGGATCGCTTGGATCATGGGCTAGGGGGATCGCCTGGCCTACCTTGATCCTGATACTTATTCTTCCACAGACGCACACGTTTTGAGCTTGCTGCATGTGAGGCCGACGGAGACATATATCCTAGGCTCATATGCGGACGCTCTTCGTTATAATAGCTCACTGCTTCCTTGAGAACCTTTTGCCCTTCTGATAGGCTTGATACTTTATAGGAACTCAAATACTCCTGTTTCAATATCCCATTCACACGCTCGGCTATACTATTGTCCAAGGGAGACCCTTTTGCCCTCATGCTGATACGAATCCCATGGGCTGTTAACTCCGCTAGGTAATCTTTACTACAATACTGTACCCCACGATCTGAGTGATGGATCAGCGACATAGACACCCCCTTAACACTTAACAAGGCCATTTTCAGGGCCTGCAACGTTTCCTTGGCTGCCAAACTCGTCGACACAGGGTAGCCTACTATCTTTCTTGAGTATGCATCCGTTATTAGACTTATGTATAAGTAACCATGCCCTGTAGGGCAATACGTTATATCACTTACCCACAGCTGATTCGGGCCGCCTACTTCCAAATTCCTTATCAGATTGGGATACTTCACTAGCCAGTGAGCAGATTGCGTTGTACGAACGCTTCGCTTTTTACGCCTAACCAGTAGGTTGTTCGCTGACAATAAGTCAAATAATGCGTCTCTCCCCAGTTTTATTTGATGCGATAAGATAAAGGGTTCTAATAACTCATAGAGCTTTCTGGTGCCCATTCTAGGATGACGCGCTCTGAGCTCCTGCACTCGCTTGAGGAGCAACGCTTGCTCAAAACTAACGCTCTGATTATACCAATAGTGCTGATAGTAAGCCTGCCTGGTTAAACCAAATAATAAGCATAGAGACCCCAGTGATGTCTTCTTATCCCTTTCCTTTAAGGTGGTTATTACTTGGTGTCTGACTTTTTTCTAATCGGTATTTTAAAGGCTTCTTCAGCTGTTTGAATCATCAGTTCATAGCCTTCTATTTTCAGCTGTGCCTTTTTGAGCTGCTCACGTAGTTCTCCGGCACTGAGCGATTCTAAGGGCTTGTCCCCGTGCTGCTGTAAGGCTAGGCGTAGTTCAAGGCTACTTGGAGGCGTTTTCTTTGCCTTGTGCTCTTTAGCGGGTGCATAGCCAAGCTTTCTCATCCAGTTGAGCATTTGCCCATGCTCTTCATGCTAGCCTGTGTACTTCTTCCATAGGGCTGTTTTGCTCTGATTACCCTGTAGAAATTCTTCAATCAAGGCCTTCCTCTCTGGCCAGCTTAGTGATCCTCCTGTTCTTATGCTTGTTTTCTTGTTTTTGTCTATATCCTAGTTTACAATTTCTGTCAATCTATTTTAGGACGAGACAGTTTGCTGGCACCTGTATTGGAGATAGAAGTGTAGCGCTATTTGACTTTGGTGTATGCGTATTAGATTTGCTTTCAAAGACCCAAGCCATGAAAAAGCTTCCTATCGGCATTCAGAACATTCGGGATATTCTCACAGAAGGCTACGTCTATGTAGACAAGACACAGCTTGCCCTGGCGCTTATCGAAAGTGGAAAGCACTACTTCCTCTCTCGCCCTAGAAGGTTCGGTAAGTCTTTGTTTCTCAATACCCTAGCAGAGATTTTTAGAGGTAACAAGGCGCTCTTCGAAGGTTGCGCTATTTATGATAGCAACTACGATTGGTCCCCCCATCCTGTGCTGCATTTTGATTTTGGAGAGATAGCCAATAAAACCACCGAGAAACTAGAGGCCCATTTGAGTGCTATTGTTACTAGAATGGGGGCTCTACAAGGCATCAATGTGCAAGGACCTTCCATAGAGTTCCAGTTGGCAGTACTCATCGAGGAGCTCTCCAAGCAAGGGCAAGTGGCTATCTTAATTGACGAGTATGATGGCCCAATTATCGATCATCTTAAGTGCCCTGAGATTGCCGAAAAGAATCGCGCACTGCTACAGAGCTTCTACAAGGTGCTCAAAAGCCAGGAAGAGCACATCCGTTTCACCTTCGTGACTGGGATCACTAAGTTTTCGCACGTCTCGCTCTTCTCTGGGCCTAATCACCTCAATGACATCACCATGTATCCTCAGTATGCTACCATCATGGGTTACACGGAACAAGAGCTGGTGCAGTACTTTGATGAGCATATCGAGGCTATCACAGAGCAGAGAAACGCGCAAGGGCAACACACGAGCGAAGAAGCGGTGCTCACAGAGATCAAAGCATGGTACAACGGCTATCGCTTTTCAGAGGCAGCAAGCTACGTTTACAATCCTTTCTCCACGCTCAAGTTCATGGAGACCCGCAGGGCTGAAAGCCACTGGTATGCTACAGGAACGCCCTCGTTTTTAATGCACGAGATTGCTAAGCGTCCCCAAGCCGTGATGGCTTTGAGCGGGAGGGCTGCTACTGAAAGTAGGCTTGCGGCCATCAGCAAAGTAGAGCACATTCCGCTACCCACGCTCATGTTTCAGGCAGGGTATCTAACGATCCAGGCTTACGATGCTGAGCACAGAGCCTATCAGCTGAGCTTTCCTAATCAGGAAGTAAGAGAAGCCTTTTTTGATTCCCTTTTAGAGGAGCTGGCAGAAGTGGACCCCCTGGAAGTAAGCCGTGCTGCCAAGGAGCTTAGAGCGACTTTAGCAGCCTGCAAGTTAGAGGCTTTTGTAAGTGCTATGAATGTACACTTTGCCAAGGTGCCTTATCATGCATCTGTGCGTGCCCAAGAGGGTTTCTATCAAGCCCTCTTTTTCTTTCTATTAGATAGGTCAGGGATGAGAGCACAGGCAGAGGTGGTGACCAGTAAAGGGCGTATTGATGTGATGTGTGAGCTCGAAGAGGCGATCTATATTTTTGAGCTGAAGGTAGATCAGCCAGCCGCGATAGCCATGGATCAGGCGCAGGTGAAGGAGTACAGCAAAAGGTACGAGCAGATAGGGAAGAAACTACTCATTATGGGGATTAGTTTCTCCTCTGAAACGCGCGACATTGCTCAGTGGCAAGGCGAGTTGCAGAGCGCTGAAGGGAAGGTGCTACGGAGCTTCGTTCCTGAGAAGAGGTAAGGGCAAGCACGTGATCTGCTGCGCCCTTTGGGCTATTAAGGAAAATGCTTAGCACGGATGTCTCGTCCTAAAATAGATTGACAGTTTTAAAATTAGTCCTGTTAGAAATTTACAATTCTGATTTAGTCCTGACATAGCTTTACACTGATTGTCTAGTGCTATGGATCGCTTGGATCATGGGCTAGGGGGGATCGCCTGGCCTACCTTGATCCTGATACTTATTCTTCCACAGACGCACACGTTTTGAGCTTGCTGCATGTGAGGCCGACGGAGACATATATCCTAGGCTCATATGCGGACGCTCTTCGTTATAATAGCTCACTGCTTCCTTGAGAACCTTTTGCCCTTCTGATAGGCTTGATACTTTATAGGAACTCAAATACTCCTGTTTCAATATCCCATTCACACGCTCGGCTATACTATTGTCCAAGGGAGACCCTTTTGCCCTCATGCTGATACGAATCCCATGGGCTGTTAACTCCGCTAGGTAATCTTTACTACAATACTGTACCCCACGATCTGAGTGATGGATCAGCGACATAGACGCCCCCTTAACACTTAACAAGGCCATTTTCAGGGCCTGCAACGTTTCCTTGGCTGCCAAACTCGTCGACACAGGGTAGCCTACTATCTTTCTTGAGTATGCATCCGTTATTAGACTTATGTATAAGTAACCATGCCCTGTAGGGCAATACGTTATATCACTTACCCACAGCTGATTCGGGCCGCCTACTTCCAAATTCCTTATCAGATTGGGATACTTCACTAGCCAGTGAGCAGATTGCGTTGTACGAACGCTTCGCTTTTTACGCCTAACCAGTAGGTTGTTCGCTGACAATAAGTCAAATAATGCGTCTCTCCCTAGTTTTATTTGATGCGATAAGATAAAGGGTTCTAATAACTCATAGAGCTTTCTGGTGCCCATTCTAGGATGACGCGCTCTGAGCTCCTGCACTCGCTTGAGGAGCAACGCTTGCTCAAAACTAACGCCCTGATTATACCAATAGTGCTGATAGTAAGCCTGCCTGGTTAAACCAAATAATAAGCATAGAGACCCCAGTGATGTCTTCTTATCCCTTTCCTTTAAGGTGGTTATTACTTGGTGTCTGACTTTTTTCTAATCGGTATTTTAAAGGCTTCTTCAGCTGTTTGAATCATCAGTTCATAGCCTTCTATTTTCAGCTGTGCCTTTTTGAGCTGCTCACGTAGTTCTCCGGCACTGAGCGATTCTAAGGGCTTTGTAATGCACCCCATCGTTAGGACCAAAAAGTAGTAAATCGTGAGGAGAGTTGTTCGTTGGCTAGCACTGGTTGGTTGAACATTTGATACTACTTTTTTTATTCTGTTTCCTGATCACTTCTATTCTCTCCCCTCTCTCCCCTTTGCTTGATAACCCCTAGCCCCTCTTGCCAAGCAAGCATAGAAACTCCTTGATAGAATACGCTATCTGGACTCTTGTAACCCAAGCTTTGGTGAGCACGAGTACTGTTATACCAACTTATGTACCCACTCAGACTCGCTCGCGCTTCCTGCACACTTGCATAACTCTTCAAATATACCTCTTCGTACTTCACACTGCGCCAGAAACGCTCTATCAATACGTTGTCACAACAACGGCCCGCCCCATTGTGGCTCAATACAATCCCCGCCTCTTCAAGGGCCTTGCGCCAGGCTGCACTGGTGAACTGACTCCCCCTATCTGTGTTAATGATCAGCGGTTGGTAACCACTGGACAAAGAGGCACGCAAGGCTGACAAACAGCTTTCTGTTTCCAGGAAGGGGGATAAGTCCCATCCCATTATACGACGACTCACCATGTCAATGAGCGCTGTCAGATATAGAAAGCCTTGCTCCATTCGTAGATACGTGATATCTATCTGCCAAACATCATTCACCTTCACTGCGGGACGTTCTTTGAGTAAATAAGAAGAGACACTTGCCTTATGGTCCCTTTTCGATAGATTCTTCTTAGGATACAAAGCCGCTAGGCCCATCAAACGCATCAGGCTGAGTACACGTTTACCATTCACTTGATAGCCTCGTTGCCGAAGCAGTAAATGAAGCCTTCGATAGCCCATAAAAGGGTATTGTTGATAGAGGTCTCTGAGCTGATTCATCACTTCTACTTGATCATCTTGCGCTGGCTTAGATCGATAATACACCCCTGATCGATGCACGTCCAACAAGGCAGCTTTCCGTCTTAGACTTAACTGTGGCGTAGGCTGTGCAAGGGCTTGTCTTCTGTGTTTCAAAGATTGCTGCCTAGCGATTTGGACAAAAAATCGTTTTCGACTTTTAATCGCCCAATGGTGGCCATAAGTTTTTCAATGTGTTGCTCATAAGGTAGCTGTTGCTGATCAGGGTTCTCAAAGAGTATTTTTCCCTTATCGATGAGTTTTTTTCTCCACTCATAAAGTTGACTGGAGACGATACCAAACTCGTGGCAAAGCTCAGCAGCGGTCCTTTGAGCTTTGATAGTCTCAAGAGCTACCTTGAATTTAAAGGCAGCAGAATGCGGTCTTTTTCTGATTTTATGACTCATAGTTTGATCTGTTTGAGTGCAAGTTTAAGATCAAACGCTCCTTTAACCTCTGGTCCTAATTTTGGGGTGCATTACACTTGTCCCCGTGCTGCTGTAAGGCTAGGCGTAGTTCAAGGCTACTTGGAGGCGTTTTCTTTGCCTTGTGCTCTTTAGCGGGTGCATAGCCAAGCTTTCTCATCCAGTTGAGCATTTGCCCATGCTCTTCATGCTGGCCTGTGTACTTCTTCCATAGGGCTGTTTTGCTCTGATTACCCTGTAGAAATTCTTCAATCAAGGCCTTCCTCTCTGGCCAGCTTAGTGATCCTCCTGTTCTTATGCTTGTTTTCTTGTTTTTGTCTATATCCTAGTTTACAATTTCTGTCAATCTATTTTAGGACGAGACAGGAATAGGCCATTAGAGCAATTTGTCGGTTATTGAGCTGCTGATGGGGTGAAGGTGGAGGAGCGCTTTTGGATTCACTAGCAAGAACAATGTTGACCTTAAGATGGAGGTTAATTGCTATGGACTCTTTTTCTCATGATAGAGGGTGTGTTTGATCGTGACAAATAGAAGTAGCTAAAAATAGCAGCCATTGCTAAGACCAGTGATCTCGTTCTAGCACAAGTATAGACCAGGCTCTCAAAGCATAGATACTCTACTGCACTTAGGGCAACAAGAGAGCCTGTCAGCCTCTCTCTTGGACGGTTTCAGAGACGATACTAGACAGTGTCGTCAGGAGAGTCCTAGCCATAAAGCTAGACATCTGATTTGAATAGCGGCCAGAAATGAGCTCCTTCTCTTTGCATAGCGCGTACATATCCCGCGCCAACGCTTCAGATACAAAAACGTGTTCTCTATCACATGACGTAGCTGATACACTTCTCGGTTGTAACTACGCATTACTTTTCTATGCTTCCTACTCGGTATCACACATTGCCTATTCTTTGATTTCACCTCTCTGACTACTTGCTCTGTGTCATAGCCCCTATCTGCTATCACTCCCTCTGCAGGCAAGTCTTTGAGCAGCTCAACACCTTGCTTACAATCTGCTTCGGTACCTGCTGTAATAATGGCTCTGAGCGGTATACCAGCCGCATCCACGGCCAAATGTAGTTTTGTATTGAGCCCCCTTTTGTGCGATTCATCGCCTCATTTCCGCCCACTGCCCCCGTCCCATGGGGATGCACTTTTATATGACTCGCATCGATCATCAGCCACGTGTAGTCTGGTTCATCTGACAGTAATTCCAAAAGCTTCTCCCATGTTCGATTATCGCGCCATCGACAAAAGCGTCGGTTCGTATTATTCCACTCGCCGTAATGAGGAGGCAAGTCTCGCCATGGGGCTCCCGTTCGTAATATCCAGAACACGGCGTTAATAAATTGAGGGCACTGCAAAACTGTAGCTAGATTTGGGCAATAGACCCTATAGCCTCATTTGTAGTCTAGCCACTTGTTGGGCAGCACTCTTTCATGCCTTTTTGTCCTTTTTGGTACTCTTAATGTTCAATAAGCTAGAGAAAAACGCGTAGCTATCCTACAGAGACTCTTAACGCTAGCCCTGGAGCGCGGTATAGATTGTAACATAGTGCTTCTAACACATGCTGACTATGCGTTTTTGCCTTCCCTACATAACGCGCGCTGCCCGCCTTGAACCAACTCTTTATACTGCCAAACACCCGCTCCACTTTGTAGCGACGCTCCCCTATTAGCCGATTGTACAGACTTAACCAACTGTTTCTTGCCTTCCCTCTTGCTCGTTTGCGTTGAAGACGGCTCTTGAGTCCCTTACTTTCCAATAACGATTCGTTCGATGCACTACTGTAGCCCTTATCGCCCAATACTTCACTCCCCTTGGGTAGCTCCACCTGCTCTAATAACCGAGACAGATGTTGGCTTTCGTGCTCACTTGCCTTACTCGTATGAACTGATAACACTAATCCAGTCTCTGCTTCTACTAGATAGTGACGCTTATAGCCATAATACAACTCATTACCCCGCTTCACCCAACTCGCCTCTTGATCTACTCCTTTTTGCTTGACTTCTTCCAAGGGAGGTCTATACTCCCCTTCTGAAAAAGCATACACCTTTTTTCCTTTGGGGCGGCGCGCTGTTGGCGTAATAGAAGCGTCTACTATGGTTCCTTTACAAACCAGCAGCTCGTGTTGCTCAAGCTGCCTGTTGATCGCTTCAAGAAGGCGGTCATAAGCTTGGGTCTGAGTAAGCTTTTTTCTAAATCGGCACAAGAGAGTACTGTCGGGGACAGGATCAAGGGCCTTGACTCCACAAAAGGCCATAAAAGAGAGCCTATCTCGGGTTTGTTCTTCTACGAGGGTATCACTAAGCCCATACCAGATTTGTAGCAAGCTCATTTTAAAGAGAATCAGGGGGTTGTAGGCCTTTCTACCTCTATCCTCGAGCCCTTTAGGATAAGCTTGATCGAGGAGTTGTTGAATGGGTTGCCAGTCGATGATTTGGTCAATGCGTGCAATAGTGGAGAGGGGATTGATTTTCTGCTCAAGGCATTGATCGGCAAAAGAGCGTTGTGAGTTATCGATTCTAGGCATAGGCGCTAAGTTTGAGGTGAAAGAAAGTTTGGCTGAGCTTCTCTAAAATACTGTAAGGTCCTCTTTTAACCTAAACTTTTACAGTCTTTTGCAGCGCCCTCAAATTTTCTATTGTCTTTAGCTACCCCTCCCCAAGCGCCAGCTCTTCCAGGCAAATGAGGGGCAAGTTTGTTCCATACTTCATCGGAGATATCGTGTCGTTGATAGGCAGGTTGTTTCAGCATTTTTTGCCTTAAGATAATATCTTATGTCGACACTGCCTAGCTTAGAGCTACTAGCTGAGCCAGTGCCTATCTCGCAGTCCTGAAAACCAAAGTCCAGCACTATATAGATTTTAGCTTGTGCGCACTACATTTGCTTTCAAAGGTCATGGCCATGAAAAAACTTCCTATCGGTATTCAGAGTATTGGGGATATCCTCACAGAGGGATACGTGTATGTCGATAAGACACAGTTTGCCTTGCAGATGATAGAAAGTGGCAAGCACTACTTCCTTTCTCGCCCTAGACGCTTTGGCAAGTCCCTGTTTCTAAGCACACTCAAGGAGATTTTTAGAGGCAATAAGGAGCTTTTCAAAGGCTGTGCTATTTATGAGAGTGATTATGATTGGCAGCCACATCCTGTGCTACACCTTGACTTTTCAGAGATCGCCAATAAGACCTGTACAGCGCTCGAAAATGACCTGAAGGAAACACTAGAGGAACTCGCTGAGCTCCATGGAGTGAGTAGTGAAGGAAGCTCATCTCAAGCCAAACTTAGACGATTAATTACAACGCTTTCCAAGCAAGGGCAGGTGGCCATCTTCATAGACGAGTACGATGCTCCCCTGATTGATCACCTCAAAAAGCCCGAGGTAGCCGAAGAGAACAGAGAAGTGCTTCGCAGTTTTTACAAAGTGCTCAAAAGCCAGGAAGAGCACATTCGCTTCACCTTTGTCACGGGCATCAGCAAGTTCTCGCAGGTCTCGCTCTTTTCTGGGCCTAATCATCTCAATGACGTCACTATGGACTCTCAGTACGCTACGATGATGGGCTATACGGAAGAAGAGGTGGTGCAGTACTTTGACGAGCACATCGAGCTCATTACAGCGAAGCGCAATGAGCAAGGGGAGCAGACGAGCGAAGAAGAGGTACTCACAGAGATCAAAGCCTGGTACAACGGTTACCGCTTCTCAGAGGCAGAAAGGTATGTCTATAATCCTTTTTCTACCCTACAATTTCTGAGCAAGAAGAAAGCTCGGGGCTATTGGTATGCTAGTGGCACGCCTTCGTTTCTGATTGAGCAACTCAAAAAGCATCCCGAATCTATGGTGCCTCTGGCTGGCACAAGCGTTCGAGAAAGCCAGTTGATGGACATAAGTAGCCTCGAAGACATTGATTTGAAAGCGTTGATGTTTCAGACAGGGTATCTGACGATCGAGGGCTACAATGCGGCAAGCAAGCACTATCAACTGGGCTTTCCTAATCAGGAAGTACGCGAAGCTTTTTCAGACTCGCTGATCAAGCATTTTGCAAAGCTTGATACGGCCTTTTCTACCAAGAGTAAGGAGGCTTTGAAAGAGGGCGACCTGTCCCTATTTTGCGCGCAGCTCAAGGTGGCGCTAGCCAGCTTTCCCTATCAACTTTTCACTGAAGCGGGGGAACGGACGTATCATGGGATGGTGCTGAGCCTGATGAGTGGAATGGGCTTGGAGGTGTCTGCCGAGCGCCCAAGCAGTCTGGGGCGCGTGGACCTTTTAGTAGAGCTACCTAGGACGACCTATGTGATGGAGCTGAAGCTGGATAGCAGCCCCGAGGTAGCCCTGGGGCAGATTCGTGAGAAGCAGTACCATGTGCCGCACCTGCACCAAGGCAAAGAAGTCGCTATTGTAGGGCTCAATTTGTCTTCTAAGACGCGTAACTTGGAGGACTGGTGCGGGGAGCTCCTCGATGAGCACGGGGTGGTGGTGCGTGTGTTGGCCCCTGAGTCAGCGTAAAGCACTAGGCATTGATGGGCACGCAAGTAACTTCCGTGCCAGTGGGTTTCCTCGGGGCTATTCTTGACGACACTAGCTAGGACCATAGTGTTAAGCGGCCCTAGTCACTGCCTTGAGGGATTCGGATGATCATGTGCGTCGTGCCGCCAGCGCGACGCTGCACCCCATTGCTGCGCAGCAGCTCATTCAAGCAGGAATGAATGCGTACGATCAAAAATTGATCCCCTTTATCGTACGCAAGCTGTATGCTACCCCACTGGTCAAAATCTGGCATTCCCCCATTTACTGGTCCAGTTTCAGTGAGAGCAAATTACTATTTCCTACCTTACTGACAAGTTCAAGGGCTCGCCTCTTGAACTTGTATAAAACCCCTCTCTACAACTTTTCCTTCCCCTTGGCTTGTTAGCCACTCCAAGGGCGAGGCATACCCTAAACTTGAATGCGGACGCTCCTCATTATAGTAGCGACGCCATTGGCTTAGCTCGCTTCGTATATTCCCTAGACTCGTAAATACATGCATATTCAAGCATTCATCACGTAATTTTCCCTTCATACTTTCCATATATCCATTCTCCTGCGGCTTCCCTGGACTTATGTAGTGCCAACCTATTCCATGACTACTACTCCATGACCTCACCGCTTTACTCGTTAACTCACTTCCGTTGTCGCTCACTAGCTGAGAGGGCTTCCCATACTTGCTTACCAAACCTTCTAATTCCCGTGCTACTCGTTCCCCTGATAGTGACGTGTCGGCCGTCAGTAGCAAACACTCTCGGCTGTAATGGTCCAGTACGCCCAGTACTCGTACCTGACGACCATCTAACAATCGATCATGCACAAAGTCTAAGGACCATTGCTCATGACGATGACTCGCTTCTGCTAGCTTACCTCGCTCACTTAATGATCGCTTTACTCCTCGCTTTACCTTTACCTTCAGGCTTAACTCCTTATAGAGTCGATATACTCGCTTTCGATTCACTGCCCATCCTGCTCGTTTCAATAGCTCGTGAAGCCGTAAATACCCGAAGCGGGGATGCTTCATAGCTAATTCCTTGAGGCGTTGAGCCAAAACTTGGTCTTCCTCCCTATTGACTGCCTGATAGCGGCATGTACTACGATGCAACTCGAGGAGCTGGCAAGCTCGCCGCTCGGAGAGTTCGTAGTTCTTTGTTAGTTCTTGGCTCATGGTGCGCTGTGAGGATGGGCTTAAACATTTTTTGACAGTACATCTTGTAGCATGACCTTGTCGAGGGCTCAATCAGCGACAAGGCGCTTAAGTTTTCTGTTCTCTTGCTCAAGGTTCCTTAATCGTTGCGCCTCAGAGGCATTCATGCCTCCGTAGCCTTCCATCGATCAAAGGTAGACTCAGCGATGGCGTGCTTACGACAAATCTCAAGGACTTTGATACCTCTTTCCTGCTCTTTGATAATGTTGATGATTTGTGCTTCATTAAATCTGTCTTTCATAATTGATCCTGTTTTGAGGTTGACTTCGATTTACAAAACTCTCACTTCTTTTGGACCAAATTTTTGGGTGAAGGTCAAACTCATTGCGTGATTGGGTGAGAAATTGTTTGTTTATAAGTAATTTAAAACGCCTTTCTAGTTCCGAAGGCAGTCTATTTTAAGAGTCTAGAAGCGCGGTAGGGGCTATCTTGCAACAGTCTTCCCCGCTTAGAGTGAGTACACTTTCCCCTGTCATTCATAGCGCCCTCTTTACTCCTCTTCTCGATCTGGCTGCTTGGTGCCTTCTTCTGAGATGGCAGTGCACATGCTTGTGTCTGGCTTGATGTTTTGCATGCGGTAGTAATCCATAACGCCTAAATTACCGTTCTGAAAAGCATCTGCCATGGCTTTGGGCACTTCAGCCTCAGCCAAAATAACCTGTGCTCTGGCTTCTTGCGACTTGGCTTTCATCTCTTGCTCTACGGCCACGGCCATGGCCCTGCGTTCTTCTGCCTTAGCTTCCGCCACGCGCAGGTCTGCATTGGCTTGGTCTATCTGGAGCTTGGCACCAATGTTATCGCCTACATCCACATCAGCAATGTCAATAGAGAGGATTTCAAAGGCGGTCCTTGCGTCTAGGCCTCGATCCAACACGAGCTTGGAGATTTGGTCAGGGTTGGCGAGAACTTCTTTGTGGGTGAGTGCAGAGCCAATAGAGGTGACAGTGCCTTCGCCTACCCGAGCCAGGATAGTGTCTTCGCCTGCTCCGCCGACCAGCTGCTGGATGTTGGCCCGCACAGTGACTGTGGCTTTGACAATCAGCTGGATGCCGTCTAAGCGTTAGCAAAGGAACGCTGCATAGCGGGCTTCTCAGGGAAGTTTCGCTGCGCCTAACATGACAAAAAGGGGCGTATTAAGAGGGGACTTGTAAGGTGTGTTAGTAAAAAGCATCTTCAAAATGGGCCAGCTGCAGCTGGCCGTTGCTTTTGCGTACAGCAATGATATCAAACCGAATAGCATGGTTCCAGTCCTGCTCCACTATGTAATGTTCGGCTGCTGCATGCACCAGTGCCTGCTGCTGGGGTGTCATAAACGTCTCTGGATGGCCAAATTGGTCACTACTCCTGGCCTTTACCTCGACAAAGAGCAAGAGCTTATCCTTTTGCGCAATGATATCAATCTCTGCACGTTTGTACCGATAGTTACGTACTAGGATGATAAACTCTTGTTGCTGCAGATGGCGTACAGCTACATCTTCTGCCACTTGACCTAGGCGTTGAGAAGGTGACATGCGTGGTAGATGAATGATGGACAGTAGCTCAATCGATTATCAGTTATCAATTGAGCAAACAAATGTTCAAATCAGCAAATCACGCAATAATCAAATAACCCAATGATCTACAACGTACGCGCCACCTCTTTTTGCGTAAAGCCTTCGATGGTATCACCCACTTTGATGTCATTGAAGTTTTCTATACTCATACCGCATTCGAAACCGTGCTTCACTTCTTGTGCTTCTTCCTTAAAGCGCTTGAGTTGGCTGATGTTACCTGTATAAATGACTATTCCATCTCGGACCAGGCGGATGGGTTGCGTTTTTTTGATGTATCCGTCTGTGACATAGCAGCCTGCGACGATACCTATTTTAGAGATTTTGAAAGTTTCTCTTACCGTGACGTTACCTGTGATCACCTCTTCTATAGAAGGGGCTAGCATACCTTGCATGGCATCTTTGACGTTGTCGATGGCATCATAGATGACCGAATAAAGCCGTATTTCAATACCTTCTCTTTCGGCCAGCTTGCGGGTGCTGGCTGAGGGTCTTACTTGGAATCCGATCACAATGGCATCTGCGGCAGAGGCCAGCAATACATCAGACTCAGAGATAGCGCCTACACTCTTATGAATGATATTCACTTGAATCTCTTCGGTAGAGAGCTTGAGCAACGAGTCAGCCAGGGCTTCTACAGAGCCATCTACATCTCCTTTGACGATGATGTTCAGCTCTTTGAAGTTACCAATAGCCAACCTTCGGCCTATCTCATCTAGGGTAATATGAGTCCTGGTGCGTAGGCTCTGTTCCCGCAGTAGCTGCTGTTTGTGCAGCGCTATCTCCCGTGCTTCCTTGTCAGAGTCCATCACACGGAAGGTGTCGCCGGCTTGTGGAGCGCCATTAAGACCCAATACCTGAACAGGGGTAGCAGGAATAGCCGTGTGGACGCGTTGCCCTCGGTGGTCTGACATGGCTTTGACTTTACCATAGTGGGCCCCTGCCAGGACCATTTCGCCCACCTTAAGTGTACCCGCCTGTACCATCAACGTGGCTACATAGCCTTTCCCTTGGTCCAAAGAAGCTTCTAGCACCGTGCCCCGCGCTTTTTTGTTGGGATTGGCTTTTAGCTCTAGTAGCTCCGCTTCCAATAGCACTTTTTCTAACAGCTCCTTGACCCCTTCTCCTGTTTTGGCAGAAATGGTTTGGCTTTGGTGTTTGCCGCCCCATTCTTCCACTAGGATATTAACGCCAGAGAGCTCTTCTTTGATTTTATCTGGATTGGCTTCAGCCCTATCCATTTTGTTGATTGCCACTACGATGGGCACACCAGCTATCTGGGCGTGGTTAATGGCTTCTTTGGTCTGAGGCATCACCTTGTCGTCAGCAGCCACTACAATAATGACAATGTCTGTGATCCTAGCGCCCCGTGCCCGCATGGCAGTGAAAGCTTCGTGGCCAGGAGTGTCCAAAAAAGCAATGCGCTTACCTGTGTCTGTCACCACATCGTAAGCACCAATATGCTGGGTAATGCCTCCAGCTTCTCCCTGAGTAATTTGCGTCTTTCGGATGTAGTCGAGGAGGGAAGTTTTGCCATGGTCTACATGGCCCATAATGGTGACAATGGGCGCTCTAGGAGCAAGCTCTTCTGGGCTATCTTGTTCTTCTTCCTCTTCCTCATTTTGTGCATCAGTGAACTCTACCCGATAGTCAAATTCATCAGCAATTACAGTGATGGCCTCTGCGTCCAACCGCTGGTTGATAGAAGTGACCATACCTAGCGACATGCATGTAGATATAACCTCATTGACAGAGGCGCCCATGAGTGAGGCGAGGTCATTGGCTGAGATGAATTCAGTTACTTTGAGAATCTGAGCCTCTTCTTGGGCCTGCAGAGACCGTTCTTCTTGGGCCTCGGCCATGGCTGACCTTTTTTCTTTTCGGTACTTGGCGCGATTAGACTCTCTTGTTTTTCCTCCTCCTAACTTGGCCAGGGTAGTCCTGATTTGTTCCTGAATTTCTTGCTCTGAAACACCACTCGGGGCCTGGGCTGTCTTGCTATCTGCTCCGTTACCTAGGGCCTTAGGCTTGGCTATTCGTTTCCTGGGTCGCTTTTTTTGTTCTTGTCTGGTATCTGAGGAAGCTACTGGCTGAGATTTCCGGGTTCTAGATTCAGGCAAGTCCATTTTGCCTAAGACGGTCAGCCCCTTTAGGCTTTCTTGTTCTTCTACCGATATTTTCTCGATGGGAGCGGAGGAGGCTTCAGGGGCTGGTGAGGCATCCGAGGTTGGTTGGGCAGCGACATCTGGTGTGTTTGGGGGTGTTGGAGAAGCTTTTTGGGCTGGCTCGAGGTCTGTCTTGCCTACTAGGGTCACCCCAGGTAGCTGAGGTACCACTGTCTCGTGGCGTTCCATCTTTTTTTCTTCACCAGTAGACGGTTTTGCTGTCTCTGAGGGAAGCACAGAAGGGGCTATATAGCTCTCACCAATGGCGATGTCTGCTGCTTCTTCTTTGTCCACGGCCGCTCCTGCAAACTCTTCTGCCAATAAGTTGAATTGGCTCAACGTGATTTTTGCGTTGGGCTTGTTTTCCACTTCAACACCTTTGTCCGCCAGGTGTGCTATAATGGAAGTAGTCCCTACATTGAGCTTTCTAGCTACTTGGCTCAGTCGCATTGTCTTTCCTTCAGCCATGGGTCTGTGATTAGGTAGCGTCGCCATTTAGGGCGGTTATTGTCATTCATTTTGGGCACATAAGTGCAATGAAGGCTGATAAGCTCCTTGTAAAAAGGCCAGTCAACTGTCTCCCATCACCTCCTCAAAGGAGAAGAAAGGGGCAGCACTTTGTGTGCTAACAGATTAACTAGTAGCTCGGCTTAGTCTTCAAATTCTTGGCGTAAAACGCCGTACAGTTCGTCAATTGTCTCTCTCTCCAAATCTGTCCTGTGCTCCAGATCCTCCTTAGATACGGCCAAGACACTTTTGGCGCTATCTAATCCTATCTTTTTCAGCTCTTCGATGATCCAGCTTTCCACCTCATCTGCAAATTCTTCTAGGCTTACATCTTCTTCTTGGTCGCCTAGCTCTCTGTAAACGTCAATTTCTTTGTCGATGAGCCTGCTAGCTAGCTTGATGTTCTGCCCCCCTCGGCCAATGGCTAGGGAGACTTGTTCTGGCTTGAGATACACCGCGACTCTTTCTTCTCTATACTGAATGCTACTCAGTTTGGCAGGGCTGAGTGCTCTGGCAATGTACAAGTCTAGATTGTCGGTGTAGTTGATCACATCGATATTTTCGCCTTGCAGCTCTCTGACAATGCTATGGATTCTGGAGCCTTTCATGCCTACGCACGCCCCTACTGGGTCAATGCGATCGTCGTAGGACTCTACGGCCACTTTTGCCCTTTCACCAGGTTCGCGCACCACTTTTTTGATGGTGATCAGTCCTTCTGCTATCTCAGGGACTTCGCTTTCAAAGAGCCGCTCTAGAAATACGGGAGAGGTTCTGGAGAGAATGACTCTTGGTGTGCTTCTTTGTAGTTCTACTTGGTGGACAATGGCCCGTATATACTCTCCTTTTTTGAAGCGATCTTTAGGAATCTGCTCTGCACTGGGCAGGATTAACTCATTCTTCTCATCGTCTAGTAAGATGACTTCTCTACTTAGCGTTTGGTACACTTCTGCACTGATCATCTCTCCGACCAGCTGTGCATATTTATTGTAGAGGACATCTTTTTCTAGGTCTTTGACTTTTTGTACCAAAGCCTGCTTAGCAGCCATGATGGCCCTGCGACCAAAGCTGCCAAACTCGATCTCCTCAGCAGCTTCTTCTCCTATTTCAAAGTCTTCTTCTAGCTTTCTTGCTTCAGACAGACTGATTTTGTCGTGGTCCCAGATGTCTTCAGAGTTATCGTCCACAATTTCTCTAAAGCGCCATATCTGTAGGTCTCCCTGGTCTAGGTTGATAATGATGTCAAACCCATCGTCTGTTTCAAACTTTCGTTTGATCATTGCTCTAAAGACATCTTCCAAGATTCGGATCACAGTAGGCCGATCAATGTTTTTGGATCGGGCAAACTCTGCAAATGATTCTATCAGTGTTTTACTATCCATGATTACACTCTGATAAAGCGCCGTTGTGCTCAGTTGATAAAAAAGTAGGGGGCCAAGCCCCCTCTAAGTCAATACTAATGCTTATTACCGACGCTAATTTCAGAAAAAAAACAAGGAGTTCAAACTAGTGGCTTTCTGTTCGGCTGTTGATACAACATAATCGTACAAGTAGTCTCCATGACCTAAAGTACTGATGATACATTTGGGAGGCTACTGCTCATCAGTGACTGCTTTGGTTCCCTTTTCAGCATAAGGCCGAGGGCCAATCAGCCGCACCAGGTCTTGCTGGAAGATGATCTCTTTAGCCAGCAGTTCTTGAGCTACAGTCTCTAGCTCTTGACGTTTGGTGAGCAGCAGTTCTTTTGTACGTTCATAGGCAGTTGTCACAATGTGTCTAGCCTCCTCGTCAATGGTTTTTGCGGTAGCTTCAGAATAAGGCTTGGTAAAACTCAGCTCTCCTTGCTGCGGATCATGAAAAGAGAGATTGCCTACTTTGTCATTCATGCCATAGATGCCTACTATACTGTAGGCCACTTTGGTGACACGCTCCAAATCGCTCAAAGCGCCCGTAGATATCTTGCCAAACACGATTTCTTCTGCCGCCCTGCCTCCTAAAGAGGTACTAATTTCGTCTAGTAGCTGCTCGGTTTGGTAGAGGAACTGTTCTTTTGGCAGGTACTGGGCATACCCCAGGGCGGCCACGCCTCTGGGGACAATGCTTACTTTGACTAGAGGATGGGCGTGCTCTAGGAACCAACTGGCCACAGCGTGTCCTGCTTCGTGATAAGCCACGATTTTTTTCTCTTCCGGCGAGATGATTTTATTTTTCTTCTCCAGGCCTCCAATCACACGGTCAATGGCATCTTGAAAGTCAGCCATACTTACACGCGTTCTGTCTCTGCGCGCTGCAATAAGGGCTGCTTCGTTGCAGATATTGGCCAGCTCGGCACCAGCAAAGCCTGGCGTCTGCGCTGCTATCTTGGCAGCATCAACGTCTGCAGCTAGTTTCAACGGTTTGAGATGTACCCTAAGAATAGATTCCCTATCTGCAATATCTGGCGTGTCAATGCTGATCTGGCGGTCAAACCGGCCTGGCCGAAGTAGGGCTTGATCCAACACCTCGGGCCTGTTGGTAGCTGCCAGAATGATCACCCCAGAGTCAGTATCAAAGCCATCCATCTCCACCAACAGCGAGTTCAACGTGTTTTCTCTTTCATCATTGGCGCCAGGCATTTGGCCTCGTCCTCTAGATCGGCCTACTGCATCGATCTCGTCAATGAAAACGATACAAGGCGCTTTGCTTTTGGCTTGCTTAAAGAGGTCTCTAACCCGCGCGGCACCTACGCCTACAAACATCTCCACAAAGTCTGATCCTGATAAAGAGAAAAAGGGCACTCCCGCTTCTCCTGCCACGGCTTTGCCCAGTAGCGTTTTTCCTGTGCCTGGAGGGCCTATGAGTAGAGCTCCTTTAGGTATTTTGCCTCCCAGTTTAGTGAACTTAGCTGGGTTTTTGAGAAAGTCTACGATCTCCATGACCTCTTCTTTAGCCTCTTGCAGGCCTGCTATGTCATTAAAGGTGATTTTGACGCCATTTTCTGCATCAAAAAGGGCAGCTCTTGACTTACTGATATTGAAGAACTGCCCCCCAGGCCCTCCTGGCATGCGGCGCATAAGGACCAAAAACCCGAAAAGGAGGAGTAAGAAGAAACCCCACTCCACCATAAAATTGGCTAGGTCGTAGCGCTCTTGCGCTGTGTAGCCTATTCTTTGCTCTGGCGCTAGCTGTGCCTCTAGGGCCTTAAAGTTGTCATTAAATATCTGTGGAGAGGGCGTTCTAAATGTATAAACAGTAGGCTGACCATTCGTCAACTGACGATGAGATGCTATTTCAGTCTTATAGTCCTCCCGCTCCAGTATTTCTGGCTTAAGCGTTACCTCGACAAGATTTTTATTGACCACCAGTATTACCTCTTTGACTTCATTCTGGCGCATCATGGTCTCAAACCTATGCTCAGAGATGGCAATGGAGGTACTCATCTTGTTGAAATAGATGGTGCCTATGATAACCATCAGGAGTGCAATGATCGTCCAAGACTGAGCGTCAGGTCTTGATGGCAAGTTCTTATTGCCTGTATTCATGATTGAAGATTTTTAGATCAATAATTAGCTCTTAGCGGAACAGGGGGTCGGGAAAGCAGAAGGACTAGTACCGTAATCATCTTCGATGTAGACGGTCGATGCATCTCCCCACAACGTATCCAATGCATAGAAGGGGCGCTTATCAGCATGAAAAATGTGCACTACTACGTTGACATAGTCCACCAATATCCATTCTTTGGCAGCCCACCCTTCCTGTTTCCAGGGGCGCTGCCCTGCATGCTGGTAGCTTGTCTCAACAATGGCCTCTGCTATGGCTTCTACCTGGCTTTTAGCACGGCCTGAACAGATGATGAAGTACTCAGCTACCGCACCGTCAATATGTTTAAGATTGAGAAGGCTGATATCTTGTGCTTTCTTGGCTTGCATGCCTTGAATAATGGCTGCTATCAAGCTTGCTTCTCCCGTCTTTTCTCTTTGCATGTATATCTTAGTCCCCGTCGCTTAACAAAAGTATAAAATTGCGCTACAATCTGCTCCCTAAGACCCAATTTATCGGCCAAAATATCTGCTACGAGCCTAGCTGCTCCTCTACCAATAGTTGGGCAGCCCAGTGCTTGCAAAAGACACCTCCGGCAGAAGGCACCGTCTTCATTACAGACCATCAGTACCAGGGCAGAGGCCAAAGAGGCCATGTGTGGCTCAGTGAGCCAGGACACAACTTGACCTTCTCGGTGGTGCTTTATCCTACCTTTTTGCCACTTCGACAAAGCTTTGCCTTGCATTGGGTCACCGCACTGGCACTCCAGCAGGTAGTAGCCCTTTACGCTGCTGATGCTCTAGCCATCAAATGGCCTAATGATATTTATTATGCAGACAACAAGCTAGGGGGCATACTGATTGAAAATGTAGTCAAACAGCGCAAGCTCAGTGCCTCTGTGATTGGTATTGGGCTCAACGTTAATCAAAAACAATTTTCTTTTCTAGGGCCGACCTCACTGGCATTGGTAGGGCAGCGTCAATTTGATCTACAGCAGCTCCTAGGATTAATTTTAGTGGCCTTGGAACGTAACTATCTACAGCTTCAGACCCAGGGCACAGCTGCGCTACGAGCACAATACCTCCATCATTTGTACTGGCTCAATGAGCTCCACACTTTTCGCGATGCTTTCCGCACCTTTCAGGGCAAGATAAAGGGGGTAGACACCATGGGCCAATTAGTCATTGAGCTCACGGATGGAACCTGCCAAGCTTACGGCATCAAAGAAGTCACCTTTGTAGCCTAAGCACCGTCACCTGGAGCCTCTTGGGGATTGAAGGTTTGAGAGCGCTGCAAAAGTCAAAAATTCATATCTACTAAAGCTTTAACTGGGGCTATAAGGCCTATTTTCTAAAGCTAGTAAGCAGTTTTGCAGCGCCCTCGATATTCTCTCAACTGGCGCAAGACTCCTGGCCTATGCCAGGTGCTTTAAGCACGCGTGGAGCCCAACACACGCATCGCCCCACCTAGCGCTAAGGAGCGACAGCATCACAAAACTGATCAGTGACGAGCGATCGGTTATCAATCAGCAAATCACCCGATGAGTAGATAATCTAATCACTCAATGATTCAGCACTGTTTTGCAAGAAATTAGAGAGTGCATTGCCCTGCAGCATATCTTGGGCCAGCAAGGCCAGGCTATAAGCTTGTTGGGCTAGCTTCAGCTGCTTCTCCTCTTTCTTGCCCCGCAATAGTTTTTGAGCCAAAGGATGGTTGGCATTGATAGTTGCTTGCAAAGGCAAGGGGGGCTGCTGGTTGCCAGTCCTGCTTCCTGCCATGTGGTGCATCCTCTTGGCAAACTCATGGATCGTGATCACTACAGGGAGTTCATCTTCGGGCAGGCCAGCCACTGACCAAGTCACTGGCTGGCTGGTCGCCACCTTTTCGTAGAGGGCTTGCAGCTTCTTTTGCTCCTCTTCGGTCAGCCCACTTTCTTGGGACTCATCCGTTTCAACAAGCTGCCCAATAGGCGCTGCATCCACGCCTTTAAGCGCTATCTTGTCCAGCCTCTGCTCCAGCAGACTGATGAAGTGGGGATCAATGGGCTGGTCTAGTACCAACACATCGTAGGAGCGTTTTTTACAAGATTGGATATATCGATCTTGCTTTTCAGGTGCAGTGGCATACAGCATCACCAAGTGCTGGTTTTTGTCTGTCTGGTTGGGCTTGATCTTTGCTTGGTACTCTTCCAGGGTAAAATACTCTTGGTCCGTGTTTTTGAGTAGGGCAAACTCTTTGGCTTTTTCATAAAACTTGTCGTCCGTAATCATACCATACTTGACAAAGAGCTCCATGCTGCTCCACTTTTCTTGGTAAGCTTTTCTGTCTTCCTTAAATAGCTCCTCGAGCTTGGAAGCTACTTTTTTGGCAATGTATGCATTGATCTTCTTCACATTGCTGTCGGCTTGGAGCGAACTGCGCGACACATTCAGCGGAATGTCAGGCGAGTCGATAATGCCGTGCAGCAGCAGCAAGAATTCGGGCACTACGTCCTTGACCTCGTTGGTGATGAAGACCTGTCTGGCATACAGCTGAATCTTGTTCTGGTGTTGTTCAAAGCTGTGGGTAACTCTAGGGAAGTACAAAATGCCGGTTAGATGGAACGGATGGTCTACGTTAAGGTGAATCCAAAACAGTGGGTCAGGTGCAAAAGGATACAGCTCTTTGTAAAAAGCGAGGTAGTCTTCCTCCTTGAGCTCATTGGGAGACTTGGTCCAGATAGGATGAGGGTTGTTGATCACCTTGCCGTCAAACTCAATGGCTACAGGCAGGAACTTGCAGTATTTCTCCAGGAGTTGCTGCAGTGTGGCTTTTTGCAAGAAGTTTTCCGCATCTTCGGCCAAATGCAAGACTACGTCTGTGCCTACTTCTTTTTTAACAGCTTTGCTGATCTCAAATGAAGTGCTGCCGTCGCAGGTCCAATGAGCAGCTTCTGCGTCTTTCTGATACGACTTGGTAATGATTTCTACCTTGTCAGCCACCATGAAGGCAGCATAGAATCCCAAGCCAAAACAACCAATGAGCTGCTGAGGCTGCTGTCCTTGGTCTTTGTACTGATTCACAAACTCTGTGGCTCCTGAAAAGGCAACCTGATTGATGTACTTCTTGATCTCTTCGGCTGTCATGCCTAGGCCTTGGTCGCTGATGGTGATGGTTTTGCGGTCCTCATGGACGTTGACTTTGACCTGGAGCTCTTCGGTATTGCCCTCGTACTGGCCCATGGCAGCCAGCTGTTTCAGCTTTTGCGTAGCATCTACAGCATTAGAAACCAACTCTCTTAGAAATACCTCCTGATCTGAGTACAGGAATTTTTTGATGATTGGAAATATGTTCTCGGTATGGACCGAAATAGTGCCTTGTTCGTTCATACAACTCGGGGATTAATGGTTCAAATAAGCAATAAATAAATAAGCTAATGGCTCATTGGTAAAATGATCCAAGCTCAATGACTCGAGGTTGCTTCAAACTTTCTAGGAGAGCCACTCATATTAAGAAAATCAGCAAAAGCTATTCCAAGATCAAGGGAATAAGAAGGCATACGTCATCATGGCAGGTTTTGATACTGCCGTGCAAGTAACAACGGTACTGAAGAAGCGTTCATAATGATGGAAGTTAATCACCCCGAGCATCTAGATAGCACTATTTCGCTCAGTTCTTTTTCTACAGCCTGGAGGCCCAAGTGCTTGGCAATGGGCACAAAGAACTGCTGGGTCTCTTCGGTGATTTGCTGCTGCTTGTCTAGAGAAAGGTGCCCCTCAATCGTGCGCATGTAGTGCAAACGATCGGCTAGCTTGACCTGTAGCACGCGCGGGTCACTTTCGTTGAGGAGTTGCTCCATGTTTTCGTGTATGGATGAATCCTCCCTTTGGATGGTCGCTAGGTGGCTATTCAGCTGGATTACACCGTCCACAATGCGCTGCACGGCTGGATTGAAAAAGAGCGCTACTTGGGTGAGAGAGAGCCAACTGCCTTCTACAGCGTCGTGGAGCAGTGCTGCCAAGAGCGCATCTTCGTCTTGGGTGTAACCCAAAAGGATGTGTGCAGTAGCAATGGGAGGCAGAGAAAATGACTCTCCTAACGTTCTGATGCGCTCTGTGTGGGATTGCTTGGCTATTTCCAGGGCTCTCTGCAGCAATGCTGGGTTGATGCTGGTCTTGTTTTGGACTTCCTTGACAAAGGCCTCTTCTTCTGGATGGATGGTCGCCCCGAGCACCGCTTCTTGGCGAGGCGGTAAGTCCATGGTCTTAGGTCGTACCTCTCTTACGTGTAAGGGAATGACATAAATTTGTGTAACAATGCCCTCTTCGCCTGCTATCAGCTCGGAGGTGCCATAGTGGGCATCCACAATGCGCTGGTTATAGGTGAGGGGCAGTTCTGCTTCTGACTGAGCAAGACGAGCCACTTCTTTGTCTACGTTGCCTATATACAAAGTCCGCGTAGTGGGCAGCATGTTTTGCGTGGTGATGGTGAAGCACACAGCTTGCACCTCTTTGATATGGCCTTGGATGGAGGTGATGGGATAGCCAAGCAGCGTATTGTGGATGCCCCAGGTAATCGCCTGGCCGTTGGGACTTTGTTGGTCTGCATAACGAAGGCCATTGACTATTAATTGCTTGAGCTTGTCTACATCTACGCGTAGGTCTTGCTTTTGGGCATTGTCTCTGACATACAACCGCGCGGAAATGCCAGGATATTGCTCGTCTAGGATGTCAAAGATTTCGTGGTTAAGCGCCTTTGTAGACAGAACATCTACTTCCAGGCAAAGGGCATCTTTGAACTGGTAGATGGTTTGGTGAAAATAGGCGATCAAGGCCCGAAGCTTGTCATTAATCGTTTGCAAGACCTGGTGCATGGCTGCTGATGAGGGAGTGGTCTCCAGCCCCGCTAGCCCCTCTCCGAGCTGATTTCTGAGCCTTTGGACGGTGTTGAGCACATTCATGGTGCTTTCTCGGGCTTCTTGGGCCATGTGCCCCCGGTGGTGAAAGGCCTCTATCAGCTCTTCATTGGTGACTTTTCGAGCCAGTTGGAGGCGAATGTTCTCATTTTCTAGTTGCCTAAAAGCTTCCCTGCTCCTGATCAGGGCTATGAACAAGGCGCTAGCAAACAGCAGCATATGCCCTAAGCCCATCTGTACGTTCTGGAAACCGCTGGGCATTACTGGTAGGCCGGTGGACTGCTTGAAAAAGAGCACAGCCAGCCCTGTTCCAATCAAGGCTACTACCAGTGCCAAGGGCCAGCGCAACAGGAGTATGGCCACCAACAGATTGCCCATCAGCACAGTGACCAGCGTAGGGTGGAATTGACCGATGATAGCCAGCAGCGTGCCTGCAAAGAACAAGAGAAAACCTACAGTCAAGGGCCAGAAAAAGGCGAGCAAGCTTTTGTTCTTGATAGCATCAGACCAGGCGGGCAAGGTCAAGAACACAGAGGTGCCTGTGAGGGATACAGCGAGTACTCTCCCATAAAAGGTGTCCAGCCCTTCTATGTGAGAAGAACGGAGCGCATAGAAAGTAACCGAGAGCGCAGCCAAGGAGTAGAATCCAAAAGCAGCATAGAGATAAACCTGCTCAGGCAAATTGGCCTTTAGATAAGGAACCAGGCGAAAATTTTCGATCGCTTCTCGGCGCCGCTGTCGGGCTCTTTTGCGAGCCGCTCGCTCCAGCGCCAAAGGGCTCTTTGGGTCTGGCGTTTTCCACCCACCTTTCTCTCGCAGCAAGTAGTGGCTGCCCAGCAGCGCCACGAGATTGGCCAACATGCCGGGTACTACACTGCCTGAATTGCCGAAATAGATACTCCACAGGACCAATGTTGTAAACCCAGCGGCCATGCTGATAAGGACTACTCGAGGCGTGGTGCGGAAACCTAGCACGGCAATAATAAGAGGCACTGTATAAACAGGCATATAAATACTGCCAGAGAACAGAATAAGTTTGAGTAGATCTTTGTTATAGAGGGCTACCAAAAGGGCGAATAGCCCTACAACAAACGAAAATGACTTGGCAATTCTTACCGAACTATTGTTTGAGCCAATCAAAGGGACAACTACATCATTGGAAAACAGGACGGAACAGGTGTTTAGACACGAGTCAGCTGTGGACATAGACAATGCCATAACGCACACAGCCAATAGCCCTTTGAGCCCTTCATGAGTGTGTTGACTAATCAAGTAGGGAACTACTTGTCCGGATGCTAGGCCTGGTTTTTCAGTGAGTAGCAAAACACTCATCCAAGCTGTTAGCATGAATATAAGCAAGAGAATAAAAGCCGAATAAGTAAATGCCTGCCTGACTTGTTGAACGTCCCTGGCCATAGCTATCCGCTGGAATATCTCTGGTGCGCCACCTCCTATGGGTAGTGCAAGATAGACCAATAAGCCTAAAGTTTGCATTAATTTAGGATTAAAGCCCAGTACTTTTTTGATATCAAACACAGGGTTATTACCCAGTGAGACTACAATTTGAGCTGGGTCGTGTAGTTTATTCCAGATGGTCAAGGCCAGAATTGGAAGGATAGTACCAAAGGTGAAAAACTGGAGTATATCCGTAAATGTAACTGCCCTGACACCGCCTAGCGCCGAGTACATAACAACAATACTGGCGGCCACAAAAGTAGAAGCAGTACTGTCCAGGTCAAAAAGTGTGGAAAGTATTTTGGAGATGACATTAAACTGGATAGCTACAAACCCTGTCTTTCCTAAAATGCCACTGACGGCCGTAATGACCTGGACTGTTTTTCCATACATAGTTCCCATAGCTTCAGCCACAGAGACATTATTTAGAAATTCAGCCATACGTGTTGCCAACCGTCCAGTAAGTAACCTACCAAAAAATTTGCCGAGAAGTGCCATACCGAAGTATAGCCCATCTTTATATATGTTTTCAAGAATAACGAACATAGTACCGCCTGAAGTTCCCGTGCTCACAATAGTAGCCACTAGTGCAGGGGTAGAGAAATTCTTGCCACCTAGCGCATACTCTTTGATGTCTTTTGTAGATCGGCTGAAGCTAAGCCCTACGATAAGATTGATAAGAAGAAAGAGGGCAACGATACCTAAGTCAAGGTGCTGTATCAGGTAGTCTAGAATCATCGGGTTTTAAGGGTTGGTTGCAGGGGGGCAATAATAAGAAAAATCCAATGAAGCGCGGCGTGTTTGGGGGCCTACTTTTTATTGGGTTTGTCGCTGAGCGCTTTGTTATGGATCGTCTGTTCAGGACAGAGTAGTGTCTATCTTCATCCACCCACCTTTCTCTCGCAGCAAGTAGTGGCTGCCAAGCAGGAACACGAGGTTGGCCAACATGCCAGGCAGTCTGCTACTTGAATTGCCAAAATAGTAGCTCCACAGAACCATGGTTGTGAATCCAGCTACCATCCCTAGCAAGATCGTCCGAGGTGTGCTGCGGAAGCCCAGTAGGGCCATCAGAAGGGGCACACTTACAACAGGCGTATAAATACTGCCTGAAAGCAGCATGAGCTGGAGCAAGTCTTGGTTGTAAAAAGCCATTAATAGTGCAATAATTCCTAAAAAGAATGAAAATAACCGAGCAGTGCTTACAGAAGAGTAAGTGGCCCCAGCGAGAGGCCTGAAAAGGTCACTGGCAAATAGTACAGCGCAGGCATTCAAGCATGAGTCAGCCGTAGACATGGCCAAGGCCATGACACAAACGCCCATCAGCCCTCGGAGCCCTGGATAGGTGTGGTGGCTGATCAGGTAAGGTACCACACTGACCAGAGGACAGTGTAGAATTTTCAGCCAACAACAGGACACTGATCCAGGCAGTCAGTAAAAAGATGAGCAGCAAGATGCCTGCTGCATAGGTAAAGGCTTGCTTGACCTGCTTGGTGTTTTTGGCCATAGTAATACGTTGAAATGCATCTGGGCCAAATCCAGGAATCGAGAAGACAAAAAATAGACCCAGCGCATTCAGGAATTCAGGATGCAAGCCTACTACTTCTTTGACATCAAAGTGGGGATTGTTGGCCAAAGTGACCGTCACCTGGGCAGCGCTTGGCACTTTGTTCCAGATGGTCAAGGCCAGGATGGGGAGAATGGTGCCAAAGGTGAAAAACTGAAGGATATCCGTAATAGTAACTGCCCGAATACCGCCCAGGGAGGAATACGTAATGACGATGCTGGCAGCCACAAAGGTGGCAGGAGTATTTTCTAGACAGTGTCGTCAGGAGAGTCCTAGCCATAAAGCTAGACATCTGATTTGAATAGCGGCCAGAAATGAGCTCCTTCTCTTTGCATAGCGCGTACATATCCCGCGCCAACGCTTCAGATACAAAAACGTGTTCTCTATCACATGACGTAGTTGATACACTTCTCGGTTGTAACTACGCATTACTTTTCTATGCTTCCTACTCGGTATCACACATTGCCTATTCTTTGATTTCACCTCTCTGACTACTTGCTCTGTGTCATAGCCCCTATCTGCTATCACTCCCTCTGCAGGCAAGTCTTTGAGCAGCTCAACACCTTGCTTACAATCTGCTTCGGTACCTGCTGTAATAATGGCTCTGAGCGGCATACCAGACGCATCCACGGCCAAATGTAGTTTTGTATTGAGCCCCCTTTTGTCCGATTCATCGCCTCATTTCCGCCCACTGCCCCCGTCCCATGGGGATGCACTTTTATATGACTCGCATCGATCATCAGCCACGTGTAGTCTGGTTCATCTGACAGTAATTCCAAAAGCTTCTCCCATGTTCGATTATCGCGCCATCGACAAAAGCGTCGGTTCGTATTATTCCACTCGCCGTAATGAGGAGGCAAGTCTCGCCATGGGGCTCCCGTTCGTAATATCCAGAACACGGCGTTAATAAATTTTCTATTGTCTTTAGCTACCCCTCCCCAAGCGCCAGCTCTTCCAGGCAAATGAGGGGCAAGTTTGTTCCATACTTCATCGGAGATATCGTGTCGTTGATAGGCAGGTTTTTTAGGCATTTTTTGCCTTAAGATAATATCTTATGTCGACACTGCCTAGGCCAAAAATGATGAACAAAATCTTGGCCATGACCTTGAACTGAACAGCGACTACTCCTGTTCTGGCTAGGATGCCACAAACAGCTGTGATCATTTGTACCATCTTGCCGTACATAGTTCCCATGGCTTCGGCCACAGAGACATTATTCAAGAATTCGGCCATGCGCGTGGCTAGCTGTCCAGTCAGCAGTAGATCAATAAGTAATCCTAAAATTACTATGATGAAGTATAGGCCTTTTGCATAAATGTTCTCAAGGAGAGTAAATAGCATGCTCCCAGATGCCCATGTAGCTATAATGGTAGCTACCAATGTAGCAGTAGAAAAGTTCTTGCCACCCAGCGCATAGTCTCTGATATCTGTTAGAAGGTGTATTCATGAATTCATTTACATAGATTTGCTGACAAACATATGAATAGTAATATGGCTTATGCAAGCGATCTAAATGATCATCAGTGGGAGGCCATAAAAGATCATTTTCGTGGAAAAACACGCTCAGAACTACAAAAGACCCTTTTTGGTGATAAAATTGTAAAAATCCCTACGAAGTCGCTGATGCCTCCTGGGAGCCAAAACTATTCGGTAGTTAAGAAGGCTTTAAAGTCTCTGGGGCAGAAAACTATGGTGATACGAAGCAGAGATAAGTATGGAAGCTATGAGACGACTGTAAGACTGATCATGAAATCAAAGTACTACCTCAATAATGAAATGGTCGAAATACAGCTAGACCGTGATATACTGCCAGATTACTTGTCGCTAGCCTCTTACTCCAAATATATGGTAGAGATATCGATGGCATCCAGTTCCCGCTATGTAATGAGGCTTTATCAATTCATTAGCCATTGGCGAGATAAAACTAAGAAAGTAGTTACGCTCGAGGAACTCAGAGATACATTGGAATTGGGGGAAAAATATGAGAAGCCAAAAGATTTAAGAAAATTCATACTTGAGCCCAGTATTAAGGACCTGAAGGATCGTGCTGATGTCTGGTTTGAGATTGATAAACCCATCAAATCAGGTAGATCAATTACTGGCTACATTTTTAACATATACAAAAGGAACTATAACCGTCATAATGCATCAGCCCATGAGCAAAATATTACAGACACCTTAAAAACATTATTTGGTCTTAGAAGCTACCATCTAGATCAGCTCAGAGAGATTATCAACAAAGCTGAGTTGCACCCCCATATTTACCAAAAAATTCAAGAAATTGAATTTCAAGTTAGTAAAGGTAAAGTTGAACGCATACAACCTTACGTGGTACAAGCCCTGAAGAATGAATTTGAAAGCGATAATGACAAAGTTTATAAAGTACCTGTGGGTACACGCGAACAGTTAGAAGTATCGAGGTCTGCCGAACAATTAGAAATAGAGCAAGAAAAAGCCAGAAGAGCCAGGGTAGCCGAAGAACCAACACGGGAGGCCTCTGGCTTAATTAGTGATTATCTCAGAAAATTGGCTCAAAAAAATGACTCTTAAACGGCGTTGTTAGAGAAACTGTAGTAGTTGAAATTTAAGTGCGCACTTTGATGGGTTAAAGTATTAACGCAAAGAGTTTGTGTATGAACAATCAGACAAGGGCTGGGGGACTTGCGGCTCGCTTTGACAAAGTGAGCCGTGTGAAGCTCCCTGACAGTGTATGGGTCCGAGCAAGCCATATGCGTCAGACCTGGCTAACCCTGAAGACTATGTTGACCAGAGAAACCTGTCTCTGAAGCGGCGCCACGACTACTAGGTGGAATTTGGCTTATACACCTAACCAAAAGGTAAAGTGACTGGCCTGGATCTTTTAAATTGATTCAGGAATTGTTCCTGAGCTCACTCGGCGTAAAGCAGGCAGCTAAGGTCTCCCACGCGTACTTTAACTCAGAACTGGGGAACTCTTTTCCTATCCCCTTGAAAGAGGGCACGAAAATGCCAGGGCAAGGAAAAGAGGACAGAGGCAGTTTAGTAGCCAAACGCCGAGCTGTAATGGCTCGGACGGGGTGAAGGCCTGCCAGGCTTGTAGGCGCAAAAAGCAGCTAATTCTAAATCGTAGACAAGGATAATACCGGAAAAGTTAGAGATCAAAACGGTTAACGTAACGGTAACACATTCCGTCGAGGGAAGGAGGCAACACGAAGGGTCTAAGAAGCCGCAAGGCCTGAGAAAGCAGCGAAGTACCGCTTAGGGAATAAGCCCAGGAGAGGGTTGGAATACCCTAACTAGATAAAGCAGGAAAGCCGTATGAGGTGAAAGTCGCACGTACGGTATGGAGCGGGGAAAGGTCGCAAGACCCTACTTATCGCTACGATTGATCAATTTTTTTGCCTCTATGCGCATATTTTTTTCCATAAGCCCGCTTCTTTTCTTGTCCATACACTTCTCTCCTCATTACTTTCTCTTCCTCTTCTCTTCGAAATATACTACTCCCTTCCTTCATCACCAACCACTCTTACTCAATGGCCCACAAGGCAAAAACGATACTACGCATTCCCTCTTAATACAGACCAGTCATAGCATCCATATTCTTTTAATAATACTATTTTTATAACTCCCTTTATCGCTCCCTTTTTCTCCCTTCCTCCCTTTTTGTTCATAAAAAAACACCTTCAATCCCTCCTTCGTCTATCTCCTTATTCTAATAATAGTTAAATATTCACTTGCTTTGCATAGCATCTTTTTCCATCTTTGTAATGGGCGTGATGGGAGCGCCGTAGCGCGGGCCATACGTCCCGCTGCGGCTCTCCTTTTACAAGCAATGTCCCTCTGAACTCCCCTTTGCGCCTCCAACTCTAGGGAGTCATGAGCCAGTTTGCTGTCCTACACATTACTAAGTACAAAGCCCTTACACGCATCGGCAGTCATATTGACCGCAGGCACGCTCCTCGTAATGCTGATGGGGCTAAGACAGGCTTTAATGAAGAGCTCCTTGAGACCCTAGGCCGCTATGTGGATCAGAGGCGTGCTCACCTCAACGAGGAGCTCACTCCTCAAAAGCCTCTTCTACCTCTTCGAGAGGCTATTGAAAAACGCATCCAAGAGGGCTATACCCAAAAAAGAGCCCTTAGAAAAGACGCCGTCAAGGCGCTAGGGATCATTCTCTCGGGAAGCCACCAGCGCATGAAGCAAATCGAAGCTCAGCCTCCGCTCTTTTATCAGTGGAAGCAAGCCAACTTCGAGTTCGCTGCTCAGCTCTTTGGCAAAGAGAATATCGTTCGCTTTACGCTGCATAGAGATGAGAAAACACCGCATTTTCATTGCGTCGTGGTCCCGATCACGCCTCAAGGGCACCTCTGTGCCCGGCATTTTATCAATGGCAGTCACAGGCTCAGGCACTATCAAGACCTCTATGCCAAGGCCATGGCTCCTTTTGGTCTTGCAAGGGGCCTGGCGGCTTCTATTACCCTAGCCCAGCACCAATCCACGCAACACTACTACCGCGAGCAAAGCCGTCTTGAAAGAGAGCGGCAGCACCAGTTAGGGGCCCTTGCCCCTTCCAGAGCCATCTGCACTACCCCTCTTTTAGCACTCTCGAGGCCATCGCCCCAGCAGCGCCTCGAAGCGTTTTGCGCTGCCTCCCACAAAGACTCTCTACTCTCCCGTTTAGGCTTTGATACCCAGGCTTATCAGGGCTTCACCACAGCCCTCAAAGCCAGTAAGAAGGCTATCCTGTGGGGCCTTTACAAGGAGGTTTCGCGCTCCAAGCCCACCCTTGTAAGCACCTATACTTTGCACCTCAATGAGCAAGGAGTGTTCCGCCCTTCCTTTCAAAAAGGCCTCCCTAGAGGCCTTGCACTCCTCGATACGCCACACGCGCCTCAAAGGATCGTGCTGACCACCAGCCCCCTTGAGGCACTGCAAAGGCGACAAGCCCTTTACCAGCGTGATCAAAAGGCCTTTGACACTACTTGGTTTGTCAGCACCTGCGGGCCCCTTACCAAAGGCCTTCACAAAGAGCTCGATGAGCTCTTCGAGCTGGCCCGAGCAAAACAGATAGCCATCACCACTAGCCTTGATCAAGAGGCGCCAGGAGCTTGCGCCCAAAGACTGCAAGCCCAGCCCTTGCCTAGCCACGCCTCTAGTACCGCGCTGCTCACTCAGGGGGTAGCGCAGCTAGCCAGAACGCTTAAAGCACTGGCCACGGGAGAGACCCTGCCAGAAGAGATAAACAAAGAGGAGGCAACACAAAAGCAGGCACGCGTCTCTAAAAAACGCCTTTAATCGCCTGCAGCCTCCCTTTGTGCACCCACTAAAAACGATACCCCTTAATGGCCACTTCCCTTACTTCTTCCCTTCCCTCTGAGAATCCCTATGCGTGGATCAAACAAGAGATTAGTCTGCCGCACTTTGCCATTACGCGCCTAGGCTGGGAGCGCGACAAAGCCAAGAGCACGCAAAAGACACTCGTCCTTAAGCATCCCGACCATGGCAAGATACTTGTGCATACTTCTCCAGGGCACTCTTCAGGCCAGTGGTACTTTTACACCACGGGTGCTAAGCTCACGCGTCAAGGCACGCTAATTGATCTTTTGTTAAAGCATCAGTGGAGCTGGGAAGAGATCAGAGCCCTTGCCAGTAACTACGTAGCTACTACTAGAGACGAGCGCTTGATCGCTTCGAGTAGCGCTGTGATCCAGGACCCCTTGCAGCAGACGGCTCTGGCCCGCGCGCAGCTACAGAAGATCAACGCCGTACCGAGCAAGGGCACTTACCTCCTAGCTCGAGGCCTGGAGGCGGCTACTTACCAAGCTTACACGCAGCTCAAAACCAACCACTACCAGGCTGTTTTCTCGCTTTACAAGGACTTTGCTACCCACCCAAGGGGTAGACTCTGTAGCACCCTTGCTTACTACTTTTCCGAGGGAAAAAGCAAAAAGTACTTTCAAAAGGGGCTTCCCAGAGGCCTTGCCATGCTCTTAGAGCCTTCTCCCATTGAGCGCATCGTCCTTACGGAAAGCCCTATTGATGCGCTGAGTTTTAAGCAGCTCGAAGCGCGCCAGCTCGAGGCTGCCTCCACGCCCCAAGAGGCGCCTAAGACCTTGTATCTAGCCACTTGTGGCATGCTCTCGGCTTCGATCCGAGAGGATCTACAGGCCATTTTTAAGAGCGCTCAAGGGCAAGCCCAGCCCGTGGTGCTTGCTTTTGATAGTGATCAAGCTGGAGCCAAGATGACCGATCAGACCATCGACCTTTTAAAGGCCCAGGGCACGGCTTATGAGGTGGCCACTCTCCCAGGTGAGCACAAGGACTGGAATGAGGTGCTGCAACAAGAAAGGGCCCTGGCTGCTACCCAAGAAGCGCAGCAGCACAGGGGCATAGAAACTACTGAGCATCTGGGGCAGCCTTTGCAAGCCTTTGCTAGTAGCCCTGCTGTCCCTGAGGCTACGCCAGTAGCCCACCAGGCTTCCTTGACCTTTAAAAAAAGCGGCTAATCATGCGTCTAGCCTTTTACTTTTTGCTACTCTTGGCACCTCTTACTGCGCGCAGCAGTGCCTCAGGGCAGCCTTTCATGACGCGCTTACCTGCTGGAGCTAACAAGCCAGTACTGAGGCGTGCTGCTGGGCTTACGAGCCTCTCGCTACTAGCTGGGAGGACCCAAAGGGCCCCTTACCTGGCGCTAGGGACTGCTTATCACTGCTCATCGGCGCTCAAGGGCCAGCTCGCCTTTGGTCTAGCCACGAGAAGGCAAAAAAACAAGATATGGTTGCAAGGCTTTATGACCCCTAGCCTTCTTTACTTGCTTTGGACTGATCACAAGCAGTGCTTTTTGAGCCTACAGGCAGGACCGCTCATTGCTTACAGGTGGCAACAAGCCCCTAGAAAAAGAGGGCACTTTCATGTAGGCCTCCTTGTTGGCCTTGAGGGAGAGCTATTTCTTTATCGCAGCTTCTCTATCTCGCTCGAGATAGCGCCCTGTTATTACCTCCTTAAAAGCCCCTATCCCCCCCTAGACTACATCCTCACCCTTGGCCTTTCATATACTTTCTAACCCTTAAAACACAACGACGATGATTCGTTTCATGGAAATACTCCTCTTGCTTGCTCTCTTTTCCTTTTTAAGTGCCTGTAACTGGGAGGCAGACGAGGACCCCTCAGAGGCTAAGGGTGCAGGGGGACTCAGTAAGTTCACGGCTTACTTCCAAGAAAGGGCGCATCAAAAGGGAGATATAGCCTTAGCAACGCCTATCGTATTGGTAATAGGCGTTGAGCATTCGCTTAGTCAAGTGCGGGAAGGAGCGGAAGAAACGGCATCACCGCCTTTGCCCCCAGCATGCACCTTACTGCGCTGGCGCCTGAGCTTAGGGCTCGAGGGCACCCTCAACAATGAAGAGGGCGAGCCTGTAGGAAAGGACTATAAGCTCAAAGAAGGGAAGCAGACCTTTGTTCTGGTCCTTAAAAAGATGGAGAAAATGGTTACAAAGCCGCAGCTCACCCTCGAGCTCGAGGGAGGGGCGCCTAGGGAGCTCACTGTGGACTTGAGTGAAGCAGTAAGCGCAAGGATGGCCTACCAAGGCGTTGCGCTAGAAGAGGAAGTCAGGGAGCTAGCAGCTAGGACAGAGGCGCTCTTATCAAGCGCCGCTTCTCATGAGGAGCGCAAGCTAGCGCTAGCAAGGGTGCAGCACGATCAAGGGAGGCTCCTGACACGGATCAGCTCCCTACAAGCGACGCTGAGTGCCTTGGATAGTGAGCAAGGCCATGAGGAGCCGCTGTGCTTCGCCCTTACAGAGCTCCACGAGCGCACCGAAAAGATCATAGGAGCAGAGATCGATCAAGTGGCCTTAGAGGTGAAGATAAAAGATAGGTTTGGGCGAGGGGTCAATGAGCGGCATCCCACAAGGCACACTACGCCGCTTCAAGAGGTGGTATTTGCTGGGGATGAGCAAACCCTTGAAGAGCTGCTATCCTATAAAGCGATAGATCTGGGAAAACACTATACGTACTGCCTGGATAAGGGGGCTGCCACTTACCCCTGCTATGAGGAGGTCTACTTGTATCCTCCGCTGACACTTGCTTGTATGGCTCTGGAGCATTTATCCTATGAAAAATGCATGCGTATGATTAAAAAGCTGCTCGAAGCAGGAGCTGATCCTATGCAGAGCCTCCAGTTTACAGATCCTCGAGGAGTAGAAACATTGGAGAGCTACTTGTGGGAGGTCATGTTTGGCAGTGCGGTGGTAGAGGACAACTTCGGTCTAGAGGAAGATCAGGTAGAGGCAGTTTATCAGCTGCTCAAGGCGTACGGCTTGCAGTGATCCCAGGGTGGGTGTTGGTCTAATATTGGTCCAATGTGAAAGATGGGTAGGGCTTACTGAGCGCAAGACTTGCCCTAGGTAGTGTCGAGAGAAGAGCTTGTCTTGTAGCAAATCTCGACACTACCTAGCAAGGAACTGTCGAGCACTTTTCTTCCAGCCCAGCCTCTACGTTGTGTTGGGGGTGAAGGTGAGGGGCTTTGAACAGCGCTCACGGCCCCCTTGAGCTCCTCTCCCCTTCAAGCGCTGAAAAGGGGCTCCCCTCTCAAGCAGCCCTACCACCGCCGCCGCCTCAGCCACTTGTGAAGACTGATCCAAGCAATGCCTCCCTCCTTTTCCTCGCGCTCAAAGTGTAGCTTCCCATGCCTACACAGGTACACCACCACGAACACAAACCCACTCATGAGCGTACTCCACAGCGGGGTCAGATGCTGCGATGCTTGGGAGAAATACAAACCCCCGCCGGCAAAAGAGAGTAGCGCTCCTAACACACTGCCATAAAAGGCATACTCATCAGGCCTTAGGCGCATAATCCCCAGTAGGAGCGGAAAGCACAGCACCGGCCCTGTCAAAGAGATCGCACGCAGGCTCAGCTGGATTAAGCTGCCTCCTTGCAAAGCCACACAGATCCCGCCCAGACCCACCACCATCGTCAGACGACGCGCCCAGTACACTTCATCGAGCACCTTACCCTGCCAGGCGCTCAGAGGAGCTAGCAAATCATGGGTCAGCGTCAGGCTCGCCGCATGCAAAAAAGAGTCCGCCGTTGAGAGCACCATCGAGAGAAAGCCAGCCACGACGAGCCCCTTGAGCCCCACAGGCAAGAGCGTATGGACTAGGTGCGGTACTACCTCTGGCCCTTTTAGCATAGGAAACAAGACCACCGCCGAGAGCGCCATGACCATCACCACAAGGCGTACCAACACATCCACAAGCCCCACAAGCAGAAACATAGCACGCAGCTGCTTGGCATCACGCGCCATCAGAAAGCGCTGCATAATGGCCGGGTCCAGAGTCTGGGCAGAAAACACGCCCCACATCAAAAAGAAAGAGAAGTAATAACTAAAACGCTCATGGCTCACAATGCGCCACTTCTCTGCCGGCACGCGTTGGAGCAAGGTCTCGAGCCCGCCGGCCTGCTCGAGCACGATCGAAGCCATGATAGGAATAGCGACCATCAACACCAGAAACTGCAAGACATCCGTGGCAGCGACAGCCTTGATGCCTCCCCAAGCCGTGTAAGCTGCTAGGAGGAGGCCTCCTATCCAGATCGATCCAGTGGCCTGCAGCCCGAGAAACTCCTCTCCAATAATGCCCAGCGTAATGAGCTGCAACCCCGTGACCGTCATTGCGTAGCCAAGATTGAGGACGCCTGTGATGATTTGTGCCGGCCTGCCGTAGAGTTTGCCCATCATCTGCCCCATGGTAAGGCATCCCTCGAAGCGATGCATTTCAGGGGCAATGAGCCAGGTCCTAATAATCCAAGCGAGTAAGAATCCTGAGAGGGCCGCTGTCATGATCACGCCATTTTGGAAGATCTCCTTGGAGTCCCCAAAAATAGTGCCTCCTCCGATCTGAGTGGCCAGACAAGTAAGCACAAGGGCCGTGGTGGAGTACTGCTTCTGTCCCAGGGCATAGGCTGTCAAAGAGCGAATGCCGCGTCCAGCATGAAGCCCGACCCCCAGCGTGAAAACTAGCGATAGGGCAACGATCAGAAAATCAGTAGTAGCAAGTGAGGTTCCCAGGAGGGAGCAAGATAGCGCCATGATGTGTCAAGGATTAGCTTGACCCGAGGCTCTAAGGTCAGTGTTAGAGATGAGGAGCGTGAGCCTCCACTTATGTCCAATGGACCCTAATACCGCCAAGCACCAGGCATTAAGACAACGGAAGGCACAACGCTCCTCAAAAGAGGCACGGCAAGCCTAGTCATCTCCCCTGGTGCTGAATATTGGCGGTATCATAGGTCGGAGAGATAAGCAACGCCAAGGGCAAGGTGAGTAAAGTTTGTGTAAAAAGCAAAAAGAGAAAAAATGCCTATCTTGTGTATGATATGGAGGAGGAAAGAAACATCTTTACAAGTACGCTGGCGCACCTGCCCGAAGAGAAGCGCTATGAGCTAGCACTGATTGTTAAGGTCATTCAGCGGAAAGTCAACCCGAAGCTCCTCGAGAAGATCATTCTCTTTGGGAGTTATGCGACAGGGAAGTGGGTAGAGGATACGTACATAGAGAACGGAACGACCTACGCTTACAAGAGCGACTACGACATATTAGTTGTGACGCGGGGCAAAGAGGAGATGGGGAATTGGGTGATTCCTCAGATTAGGAGCCTGCTGCGCAAAGAGGAAGGGATTGGCGGGGTGAGTGTGATCCATCACACGTTGAACTTTTTAAATGAGCGGATCAAGAATCAGTATTACTTTTTTATCGATATTTTTCGGCAAGGCATCCTGCTCTACGATGCAGGGCGGCAGTCTTTGGAGACGCCGCGGGGTGTCACGCCTAAGATACGGCTAGACAAAGCAAGAGAGGAGTTTGACTACTGGTTTGAGAGGGGGAATAGCTTCTTCAAAGTATCTAGGTACTGTCTCAAAGAGCAAGACCACAACACAGCAGCCTTCTTACTTCATCAATCCACCGAGAGCTACTACGCTGCGCTGATGCTTGTTTTTACGGACTACAAAGCCAAGACGCACGATCTAGAAGAGATCAACAGCATTGCTAGTAAGCTTGATGAGGCCCTCAAAGAGGTCTTTCCTTGCCGTACAGAGAAAGAAGAGCATCACTTCGAGCTACTCAGAAAGGCGTATAAAGATGCCAGGTATCGCAAAGACTACACCATTACCCCCGAGGAGCTTCAGTATCTCTCTGAGCGCGTGCTGCTTTTAAGAGAGCTTACAGAAAAGCTCTGTGAGGAAGAAATGCAGCGGCTTAAGGAGGCCATCAATGGGGCGTAACAAAATGAAGTCAATTACATTTTCACTACACTGTCTATGAGTGAGATCAGTATCAACAACCCACATGACACATTCTTTCGACGCAGTCTCTCTGATCTAGCTGTATCCAAAGACTTCCTAAAAAGAAGTTTACGCCCTGACCTAGTGGAGCGCATCGACTGGGACTCGCTCCAGATGAGCAACCAGAGCTTTGTCAAGGAAGCGCTCAAAGAGCTGCACAGTGATCTGGTTTACACTTGCCGCATAGATGGGAAAGAAGCCTATCTCTACTGCCTTATTGAGCATCAGAGCACGCCCGATCCGCTGATGCCCTTTCGGCTTTTGCAGTATAACGTAGCCATCATGGAGGAGCACCTCTCGCAAGGCCATCAGCGGCTCCCTCTCATTGCTAATCTGTGCCTCTACTCGGGCCAGCAGGCCCCTTATCCTTACACTACGGATATTTTCGATTGCTTTGAGGAGCCCACCCTAGCAAGAGCCCTGATGTTTAAGCCTTTTACGCTAATTGATCTGAGTGCTTACAGCGAGGAAGAGTTAGCCCAAGGGGGCGCTTCAGACTTAGTGCAGATTCTTTTGAAGCATAGTCGCTATCGGAGCTACCTAGACTGGATCAACAAGCATCCAAGACTGATCGAAGCGCTCCTCAAACAGGCCTATGGAATAAGCGGCGTGCTGTATATATTGGGCACGGAAGAGCAGGACAGTTCAGAGGCCATTATCAAGGCCATCAGTGAAATCATTCCAGAAAAAAAGGAAGCAATCATGACTGCAGCACAACAGTTAGTACAAAAAGGTATGCAACAGGGAATGCAAAAAGGTATGCAACAGGGAATGCAAAAAGGTATGCAACAGGGAATGCAAAAAGGTATTCAGCAAGTGGCCAAGAGTCTCCTTTCACAGCTGCATTTGGACCTAAAGGCTGTGCAGAAAGCCACAGGGTTGAGCCAAGAAGCGCTCGAGCGGCTCCAGAAAGAGGAGTAGTGCCCCATTTACGTCCTTGGATGAAGCCCCCTGGATGGATCAGAAGATCCGCTCTGAAGCGCTACAACAGCGCTCTGGATGCGCATGCTTTCTGCAAAGACGTCCCTTCGATTTTTTAAACAAAGGTGTGCCTATTTTTTTGTGGCGGCGCACTAATCTGCGTATATTAGAAATGCGGTGCACGAGCAAAAACACACAAGCAAGAGGGTCAACCTCCCACGCTACTGATCCAGGCCTTTCAGCGCAGCTCCAAGCAGCAAGAGAAAAAGGCAGGCAAGAAGGAAGAAGCCTCGAACGGCTCGAGCTAGCCAAAGCCCTGCTCGTAGAAGGACACTCCTTTGCCCTTGTCAGCGGGCTCACGGGACTGAGCCGTGAGCAGATCACAGCCTTTTGTGAGCAGAAGCGCCTCTAGTCTCACTGATTTTCTGCCCCACACTATGCGCAAGAAAAACATCCCCTCCTTCAAGACCCACCCACAAAGGCTGAGAGCTATTAGTGAGCAAGAGAAGCTATTTTGGCTGCGTGAAGGAGAAACCTTTTTCCAGGCCTTTAAAGCGCATTTTGCTGGGCAGCACTACCACAAGGCGGCCTACGCCTTGTACGAGGCTACGGCTTGCTACTACACAGCCCTCGTGCTTGCCCGCCTTTATGAGCAAAAGCAACAAGCAGAGCAGCTCTTGGCGCTTCTAAAGGAGCTATCTGCGCAGCCCAGAGAGGTGATCTGCCCTCATGCGCTGGCTGCTCTTGCCTAGTGCGTTGCCCTTTTTAGGGGCCTCAGCGCGCTTTCTTGTGAGGCTCCCTTGGGGGGTAGCTTTCTAGGGGCTGGCAAAATCTCGGGCAACAGCCCTTAGGAAAAGGGAGAGCAATGGGTCGATCACTCTTATGCCTCCTGCTTCAAAAAGGCTTGCTCGCTTGCGTATAGGACCTTATTTTCAAGTGCACTCCTCATCACTCCCCTTTTAGCTTTGCCCCTAGCAGCGTACACTGGGTCTGAACTTGGCCCATCGATCTTCTAGAACACTCTTGACTTGTCCACATGCCATATCAAACGCAACCACAACGAAATACGCGCCTTTTCTGTAGACTTCATCACCTCGAAAAGAAAGTCATTGAGCTGTCTGCTCGTAAAGCAGGTCTTTCGGTCAGTGACTACATCCGAGGTGCCGCTATTGCTACAACAACACAGCCTGCATGCTCCCAACATGAACGAGAACTATACCACCTACTTGTTGAATACAGAAATAGCTTCAAGCATCTTATTACTCTTGCTGAGGAGAAGCAAGAATTTAACCTCGTCTCGCTCGAGCTACAAGGGCTCATCGGCTTGATGAGGCCACTCATTGATAAGCTGTCCCCATGAAAAAGCAGTCCCTCACACAAGAAGCCCTGACAGAAGTCCTCATTGACCAGGTCGGCCAGCTCAATGACCAGCTCAAAGAGAGCCAAGCCATCTTTGTTGAGAAGAATGAGCTGCTCAAACGGCTAGAAAGGCTTTATCAAAAGCCAATAACGGTCGATACGGCCAATATGGAGCATGTGCATCAAAACATCAGCGCCACGCTGCAAGAGGGCCTGTGTGTACCTCGTTGGCTAGGCTATACGGGCTTGGCGGTGAGCTTCGTGCTAGCGATAAGCTTAGCTACCAACGTGCAATACTACCGAAGAACCAAGCACCAGCAGGCCTATATCGAAGAGTCCCATGCGCATATCCTGCAACTTAGAGAAGAGCTGAAAGGAAAGAGTAAGAAAGCCAGGTAAGCAGCGAGCGATCAAGCCAAAGGAGAGAACGATACGGTAGATTCTAGCGGCTAAACCTTTCGCAATCCCAGCCCTCATTTTTTACAAGCAAGCGGGCCCATTTTGTGCGCACATATGGGCTCATATGTGCGCACAAAATAAGCTTTTCACGCCTAAAAGCCTCGCAGAAATCTTCTTCTTGCCACCTATCTTTTTCCTTGAGAGTAGGCCCTGCAAGCTCATAAAGGCCGATTAGAGCGCCAGCTAGTCCCTTACGCAACCCCTCTCAGCTTGCTTTTCTCGTCCCTTCTTTGGCATAAAAAATACCCCCATTTTGTGCGCACAAAAACGCCTTTAGGAGCCTCTCGGCTCGCCCAACTGCTCGTGATTTCCTCCCTTGTATTGCCTCAAATATCCCCAATCGGCCCTGAGAGCGCTGAGAGGCCTATTGGAAGATAGAGAGGGCTACTGGAAATACCTCTTTTTTGCACTTTTAAAGGAACTTCCCCACCCCAAGACGAACTGCTTTACGTCAGTAAAGCGTAGTGAGCTACACATTGCTTCCCAATCGCCCCCCTCGAAGCAGTGGCCTAGTAGCACTATTCTAAGAAAGTGAAAAAAGAGGGTGTCACCCGTTTGGCTACGCACTCCTCTTACCGCGTAGACACCTTGCCCGCAGCAGCCCTGCAAAAGTTGGCTCCAGCACCTGAGCCAGGGGGTGACTCCCCGAGGCAGGGTTGTTACTTCTCCCTGGTGCCCTCTAGCAAGTGCGCTAAACAGCCCGCCGCAGGTTCATACTTCTGACCATTTTTAGGACAATATACGGCGCTTTTCTGTCCCTCAAGTAGGCAAAACCTCCCTGATAAGGCTGAGAGGACGTTTTAGCGTGTCCTCTCTATCTTACTTATATGCTTTTAACATGTCCTCCAGCTGCTCTGCAGCGCCCTCGAATGCAATACAAAGCCTATGATACGCCCTCTACGCCCACCTAATGTGCAGAATAGTATACCTCCTCTCTATTGCACTTTCTAAAGAGGCGTAGTAATATAGAACCATTCTTGTAAGCCGTGCTACTGGCAAAACCCAGCTAGCTTCTCATCCAACCCAGCACAACATGTATACCCAGCACCAAAAAGCCCTATCGATAATTCTACTTACCTCGCTCCTCTTGCAAAGCTGCGGCGGCAACTTCATCCTAGGCGAGCACCGCCCTGCCATGAGGGAGCATAGGCGCGAAACTCCCAATCAAGAGCAGGCCGCAGGAGCCAAGGCTGCTTTGGGAGCACCTAAGCCACGGCAGGTAGAGGAGAAGCAGCAAGAGGAAGGCTCAGTATCTGAGAGAAGGCTTACCTCCGTACCAGGCAGTGCCCCGCTGTGTGCTACCTTACAGGCTCAACCAAAGCGCCCTCAAGCTGCTCTTAGAAAATCACCCGCTGTGATGTCACCTGCCCAGCGCGCTTGGAGGCAAAGACAGGGCCTCCCTTGCCCTGCTGACCACCGTGGAAGGCTTTTAGGAGGTGCAGGGGGTAATGACGGAGGCGCCTGGGAGGAAAAACAAAGTGGACCGCCTCCTACTAGCCAAGCCACTAGCGAAGAAGCACGGACTGATACTGCCTCATCTAGCCCTCCCTCAAGCCAGCCCTCCCCTGCAAGAACGCCGCCTAGGGCGCTTTCCTCTAGCTCGCTCGAGCCTGGTGGGCAGGCACCCCTAGCTGGGCTAGAGCCAGGCCTAGAACAAGACGAGGAGAAAGAAGAGAAGGCACAAAAAGACTTCAAGCAGTGCAAAGAGGGTGAAGAAAAGCAAGGACAAGAGGAGCGCGCTCAAGAGAGAGCAGCCGCACAAGCCCATCGCCTTTTAGCGTCCCTCGAGCGCTTGCGTGGCAATGATCCCCAGCTGACAAGCCTGGATTTGAGAGAAGATGCCCTTACCCTGGATCAGCTCCAGGCCTTAGACACAGCCCTTGCTACCAATACGGTCCTTGGCTACATCTACTGGGGAACGCTCCCTCAAGACGAGCCCGTGCAAATGCTCCAAGCACACATAAATGAGAAGCTGGTCCGAAATACGCTCCACTATCAGTACCACCCTACTGATCTGGTGCATGGGCTCTTGGCCAAACATGTCTACAAGATGCCTCACCACCCAGGTGATCACGTTTACTTTGCGCAGGCTTGGCCTGAAATGCCTTCAGCATTTTGTGACCTGCGCCAAGGGTGGACCATAGCTCAAGTCAATGATGATCGCAATCATAGCTGGGCAGATGCCATGGGCATCAATGGAGGCCCTGCAAGTCACGGCAAAACAGGCTTTTACAGTGTGCTCTACGCCAACGAATCCTCTCACCAAGCCGTGCTCTGCTTTCAGGGCACGAAAATAGAGGGGCTCCGCGATCTTGTCAGCAAGCGAAGTGATGCAGAAGCAGACATCAATGGCATTTTAGCCGCTGAGGTCCACAAACAGCAATACTTAGCCTATGAGGCCACACAGCAAGCAATTCAATTTGCCCGAGAGAGGGGGTATCACCTCTCGATCACCGGCCACTCGCTGGGCGGCTTTCTCGCTGAGCTTGCTGTCTTTTTCTGTTATAATGACTTTGGCTACCGAGCGGTAGCAGGCATCGTCTTTGACAGTCCTGGCAGCTTGGACTGGCTCCAAGGGGTACAATCGAATATAGAAAGCAGGGCCACCTCTTTTCAAGTAAGAGATTTGCCGATCACTACTTACCTCTCCGCGCCGAACCCCATTAATAGCGGCGACGGTCACCTGGGCCTGGTTTACCGTCTCTATCCAGAGACCATGGCTCTACCACGTACAGCCCAACTTGCGAGCAGCTTGCTCCCCAGCGCAACGAGGAGGCAAGTAAGAGCTACTACCAGCCACATGCTCAGTGTGATGCTCCCTTGTTTTGATCCTGAGCTAGGGAGACCCAGCGAGAGTGCCTACAAGCGGGTAGGCGACTGGCCCAAGCTAAAGAAGGAGCATATTTCTAAGCTGAAGCGTCCAGAGCGTTACAGGCTTCCTGTTACCAGCGGCCGAGTAGTAGGCCTATTGCGCAATTTACATAGAGCAAGTGCAGCGCTAGATGTTACTTTGGCCAGTCTAGATGAGGAGTATAGAGAGCGTGAATTGTCTGGTGAGGCATCGTTTCGGCAGCAATATGAAGGGCATTACAGAGAGAGTCACCTAGGTGTGGGCGAAGATGTACTAGATAGGGAGAGCTACGAAGGAACTGATACGTATTTGTTGCGGCTGTGGGAGCAGCGCGAGGAGCTCAGAGCGAGCGCAGGTTTATCGCCTGTGACGCGCCAGGTGCTCAGCCGTCTGGTAGCGAGCTACAGCGTTGAAGAGCGAGGCGGGCAGGCTGTTGTGCGTAGCGATGAGGGTCAGCCTGTGGCTACCGTGCGAGGTCAGCTGCGGCGGGCGCGCGAGGTACTCCCAAGAGAAGAGTTCGAGAAGGCCTTGCGGGCGCCAAGAAGAAGCAGCGCGCAGCAGGCTGTAGTGCCCTCTGTGCAGCTACTAAGCCATATAGCGCAAGACAAGCTCAAAGACTATGTAGCGCGAGAAGAAGCGCAAATGCGCCTCGAAGAGCAGCTAGCCACCTCCGGGGTGTGCATCCTCTCAGGCCATGGCGGGGCAGGCAAGAGCACATTGGCCGCTGAGTATGCGCACAGGCAGCGTGAGCAGGGCAAGACCGTGTACTGGCTCTCCACCGAGACCCCTAGTAAGCTCCTCGAAGGGGTGGAGCAGATGGCCAGAAGAGTAGGGATTGATTATCGCTCACTAGCACAAGAATTTAAAGATAGCCCAGCTACTTACTTTCAAGAGTTGAGTGCCCTGGTTTACCAGCGAGTGCAAGGGCAGCCCACGCTCTTGATCTTGGACAATGCTGAGGCAGCGACCCAGGAGCTCCTCGAAGCGAGCCTAGCCAACCGCCCCCAGGCCGTGCAAGTAGTCATTACCACGCGAGATGGCAAACGCTTTAGAGGCCATGGTCAAGTAGTGCTCGAAGCCTTTAGTGAGCAAGAGGCGCAAGCGTATCTGCAAAGACGCTTCGCCTCTATGGGACGGCCCCTCGACCGGACCACGCAAACCGCTATTCTCTCAGCAGTAGGATGGATACCTCAGCCCTTGTCTCTAGCGACAGGCTATCTCGAGGAGTATGAAACAAAAAGTGTGGGAGGGTATCTCGAAAAGCTGCAATCCATCAGGGCAGGGCACAGTCAAGCAGGGGAGAGTTTTGTGCTACCTCAGGTGGCGCTAGGGCTAGAAGGCTTGGCACCAGAAGCGCAACAATTACTTCGCTACGGGGCTTATTTAGATGCCGATTATATGCCTGTGGAGTTATTATCAGCGCTAGTAGGCGATTCAGAGGAGCTAGATGATTGGCTCAATAAGTTGGGGCGTTTGTCGCTAGTAACGGTGGTCCGAAAGGAAGGCGAGGAAGTAGGGATTCAAATCCATAGGGAGGTACAGAAGGCGTGCCGCCAGTATGGCGGGTGGCAAGGGGAAGCAGCGCTAGCAGAACATACTTTGCTTCAGCGCCTAGTGGGGGTATTATCGAGAAAAATGCCGTGGGTAGAGGCGATGCGCGATGAGCGGTGGAGAGAAGGGGCGCTCTACGCCCCACACGTAGCTGCAGTCATGGGTGAGCATACGCACGCGGATCGCGCCGTGCTCGGCCCTCACGAGGACCTCGCTCGACTGCTCGCTCATTTAGGGGAGTATAGAGATACTGTCCAGTGTAACTTTCAAGAAGGGCTTAAATATAAAAAGCAAGCGCTCGAGATGAGACGGGCGCTGTTCGAGGGCCAAAATCATCCCGATATTGCTATGTCCCTCAATAACGTGGGCATCGCCTATGAGGCCCTGGGTCAAGGGCAAGAAGGGCTTAAATATCAAAAGCAAGCGCTCGAGATGTATAGGGCGCTGTTCGAGGGCCAAAATCATCCCGATATTGCTATGTCCCTCAATAACGTGGGCAATGCGTATCAAGCCCTGGGTCAAGGGCAAGAAGGGCTTAAATATCAAAAGCAAGCGCTCGAGATGAGACGGGCGCTGTTCGAGGGCCAAAATCATCCCGATATTGCTATGTCCCTCAATAACGTGGGCGCAGCGTATCAAGCCCTGGGTCAAGTGCAAGAAGGGCTTAAATATCAAAAGCAAGCGCTCGAGATGTATAGGGCGCTGTTCGAGGGCCAAAATCATCCCGATCTAGCGAGGTCCCTCAATAACGTGGGCATCGCCTATGAGGCCCTGGGTCAAGTGCAAGAAGGGCTTAAATATCAAAAGCAAGCGCTCGAGATGAGACGGGCGCTGTTCGAGGGCCAAAATCATCCCGATATTGCTATGTCCCTCAATAACGTGGGCATCGCCTATCAGGCCCTGGGTCAAGGGCAAGAAGGGCTTAAATATAAAAAGCAAGCGCTCGAGATGTATAGGGCGCTGTTCGAGGGCCAAAATCATCCCGATCTAGCGAGTTCCCTCAATAACGTGGGCGTAGCGCACGAAAAGCTTGGCGATAACACGACTGCCCTTAGATATTACAGAGAAGCACTTACGATGTACGAGCAGGTACTCCCTGCTAACCACCCATCCATTCAAATCGTACGGCGTAATGTGCATCGCCTGGAGGCTCGGCCAGCTCGTGGCTCATGTAGCGTAGCCTAGGGCCTAAAACTGGCGTGGAAGGTCGAGGGCGCTGCAAAACTGTATGTTAGATCTAGACAACAGGCCATACAGCCTCATTTGAGGCCCTGGTAGGCATGCATTTCTGACTTTTACAGCGCCCTCATTTTTGCCAAAGAATGTGAATCTTGGGGCAAGAGCCTTGCCAATGCTGTGTGCATTGACCTTCCCCCCAAAATGTGGCCCAAGGTGAGTGGGAGTTTTGTCAATCGGTGTCAACCTCGGAGTGTGGTGGACCCCATCGTTTTGCAAGCAGCCGAAATGTTGTCCAGGCGCTTAGCGAGTTCAAGCAGTCTAACTTGGGGTTTGATAATCTTCTGGTTTAAGTGTCATGGTTGTAGTAGTTTTAGTTGTTGTACCAGTTAACCAATGTCAGATTAAATTTCAACTACTACAGCTGAGAGGGAGTGCCCTTCTCCTTCCAAGCTTGCCCAGAGGCAATGGGCCTTGCTGCCATCAAAAAGCTCCTTGAAAGACTGACGAATAGGTTGCGCATCTAGATGAGCTGATTACCTTCTTCTTGACGCGCTTGAGGACTGAATTTGCGCAGTACCTTGCCCTCAGCACTCTGTAGCTCACCTTCCCAATCAGCAATACCGCGCTTCTCAGAGGAAAAGCTAATGCCCATTAGGAGGATTTCTTTTCCTAGCTGCGTGTACCTTTGGCTATACTCTTTCACCTGCGCCTGCTCCATGGCTATCGCAGCTGGCTGATTCACCTTGAGCTCAAAGATGTAGATCGCCCCTTCGAGCTCACACATCACATCAATGCGGCCTTGGCTTGTCACTACCTCGGCTTGCGCCCTGATCCCTGAGAGCTCTAAGTAGGTCAGAAAGATCGCTTGGTAAAAGCCTTCTTTGGCTTTGGAGGAAGCGTGATAGGGAATCTTGGCAAAATGCACATTGATAGCCTTTACAAAGGCCGCTAGCTCATAGGCAGCTAGATTGGCTCTGAGCTGCCTAGCCGCACGGCTTACTTCCAAGGGGCCCACTTCTGTCAGCTCTTCTAAAAGGGAATCAAAAAAGGCCTCTCTTACTTCCTGGTTGGGAAAGTCGAGCTGATAGGCTCTGTGCTCAGGGTCATAAGCTTGAATGGTGAGATACCCTGCCTGAAACATGAGCGTGGATAGCGGAATCTGTTCCACTTTACTAATGGCCGCCAGCCTGCTTTCAGTAGTAGCGATGGCGCTTAGAGACAGCGCTGCTTGGGGCCTTTTTGCTATTTCATGCATCAAAAATGAAGGTGTGCCGCTAGCGTACCAGTAGCTTTGGGGTTTTTTCTTACTCAGAAATTGTAGAGTAGAAAAGGGGTTGTAGACGTAACTTGCTGCTTCTGAGAAACGGTAACCGTTGTACCACTGTTTGATCTCTGCGAGCACCGCTGCTTCGCTCGTCTGCGCTCTTTGCTCATTGCGCTCCTTGATAATAGTCTGGATTTGCTCGTTAAAATACTGTACCAACTCCTCTTGGGTATAACCCATCATCGTGGCGTACTGAGCATCCATGGTGATGTCATTGAGGTGATTAGGCCCAGAAAAGAGTGATACCTGTGGGAATTTGGTAATCCCCGTCACAAAGGTGAATCGGATATGCTCTTCCTGGCTTTTGAGTACTTTGTAGAAGTTGCGAAGCGTGGCTCTATTCTCTTCGGCAAGCTCAGGCTTGTTGAGATGATCAATCAGGGGGCTATCGTACTCGTCAATGAGGACTATCACGCGCTGTTCTCTTGATAGCGCTTTGATGAGGTATTTTAGGCCCTCTTGAGCCGAAGGAATGTCGATTTTTTTCTGATGCTCTTCGGCTATAACTGCAAGCGTTCTTTTAAGACTGTCTTTTAAGTCTTGTGTACTTTCGTTGAGAATTTCTGAAAAGTCAAAGTGTATCACGGGATGAGGCTGCCAATCATAATTACTCTCATAGATGACACAACCTTTAAAAAGCTCCTTGTTGCCAGAGAAAATCTCTTTGAGCGTGCTCACAAATAGGGACTTACCGAAGCGCCTAGGACGGGATAAGAAGCAGTGGGGAGCGCCTCCTTCGATCATTTGCAGTGCAAACGGGGTCTTATCGACATAAATGTAGTCCCCTTTAGAGAGGATTTTCTCAATACTCTGAATGCCGATAGGAAGTTTTTTCATGACTTTAATCTTAGGGGGTGACCTTGGAAGTAGTAAAAGTAGCATATCTCTGAACCCTTAGAAAATACCCCCCTTGTTGGTCCGTGAGCATAGCCAAAAAGCCACAGCTTTTGTATTTCATAAATCGATTTAGAGGCAAGGTGTCTAGCAATAGCGGGAGCACTGATTTTATGGATGTGCTAATGTCTTTCAGAAGAGGTGTCGATGGCGTCTTGAAAGGTAACAATGCATAGACACCCCTCAGGGTCAGAAATAACCAGACCGTACAATATTTTACTTTCGAGGATGTGAACCCTACTAGTTAGCTGGCTCTACTAGACTCGGTAGAGTATCTGAGTCTTGTAAATAGGTTTGAGGGCGCTACAAAACTGTTTGCTCGTTTCATTAAATAGGCCCTACGGTTCCATTTCAGGCTTTGGTAGACATGGACTCGTGGCTTTTGCAGCGTCCTCATCATATGCAGCATGTATTTTTAGTACATAAAGTTATTTTAAGTATTAATAGTAGTATAAAGTACAATAAAATTAATTCATATTATATATTGCATAACATTATATTGAGTATATAAAACTATAGTAAATAATATAAAGCATTTATAAATACATAAAATACTTTAAAAGCATAAATACACATAAAGTACAATAAGTATTTGTTCTACAGTAGGTTTCCACATTAGGTGCTATAATGTGTAATAACTCCCTAAAAGGCTCCTATAGCATGCTCTGGAGCCTTCTAATCCTTTGAAAGGTACAGATAAGGTACAAAAGAGGTCTTTTGCTCTACGATATTTCATTCCAGGCATAGGCAAGCTGATCCATGGCACCTCTTTTTTTCTGGTCGATGATCTGCCCGTAGAGCTGTGTCGTTCTGAGCTCCTGATGTCCCAGCATCTTTGAGACAGTATAGATGTCAACGCCGAGAGTGAGTTGCATGGTAGCAAAGCTGTGTCGGAAGCTATGAAAAGTGATGTGTTTGCTGATGCCTGCCTCCTTGACCCATGCCCGAAGCTTTACATTGTGCCAGGAAGAGAGCCTCTGAGGAAGTCCTTTAAAAATAGGGATGGATGGCTCTTGCTGCGTTCCCATGAGCTCAAAAGCAGGTTCGGCAATGGGTAGAATCTGCTCACTGGCGGTCTTTTGCTGGAAAAAGCGGAGATAGTGCCCTACGTGGGGTGCATAATGAAGGGCTTCCCACCGCAGTGCTTGAATGTCTGAAAAGCGTAGTCCTGTCAAGGCAGAGAAAAGGGCAGCTCTTTTTAGGATAGGCAAAAGGCACGGCGTGTTACGAATGCTTTTGAGCTCTCCTAAAGTGAGAAAACGGCGCTGCTGCTTCTTGAGAGGAATGCCCCTGAGCGAGCGAGTGGGATTGTGCTTGATAAGTCTTTCTTCATAGGCGGTCTTGATGACCGTTTTGAAGATGACAAAGTAGGTTTGCGCAGTGCTGAGGGCGATCTTGGTTTGGTTGGCTGGGGGGTGGATAAGGAAGTTTCTAAACTCTTCACAGAACTGCTGGTCTACACTTTGTAGCGGACAGGAGCTTTTTGTAAAGGCAGCAAGCTTAAGAAAAACATTTTTCCATAGCTCAGCATAGTTTTTTGCTTGCTGTGGTTTTCTTCTACTGGCTAGGGCTTGAAAGTAGTGTAGCAGGTCTGTAGGTGAGGTTTTGTGAGGTAAAAGGGTGTGCTGGCCTTGTTGTAAATCGATGATTCGCTGTGCTCTGATGCTTTCGGCAAGGGCTTTGGTAGCTTTGTTGTGGTTTTTCTCTGTGGGAACGGTAGGTTTTTTGAAAAGATAGAGTTGCAGAAATTCTCTTCGGGTGGGCTTTCCAGTAGTAGGGTTGAGAATAGGGGGATAGAAGTCAAGAAAAAGACTGATTTTATTGCTGACAAGTGGTTTTTCTCTGAGCGTTACTTTGGTCATAATGAGCAGGTGTTGTTTGTACGTACTAATTGTCTACTGTGTATCTTCTGTTTGAGGCAAGGCGATGAGGACCTCACGTCCTTTTTCAAGTTGCAGTGTAGGATAGTTGCTAGCGATAGCAGCGGCTTTTCTGAGTTGCTTTGCCCCCGTAAAGTCAAAGTCAAGAAGCTCTTCTAGCACAGCATCTTGGATGTCGTTTTCTAAAGCGGTTTGCAGTTGATCGTCAAAGAGCCCTTCGAGGCAGTCGTTAGGATCAAAGCATAGTAAGTTGAGAGGCCGCACTTCTCCATGAACAATGCCAGCGGTGATATTTATCTTGATTCTATGGCCTTGCCTAGTGGGTAGGCCTTTGAGGAGGGTACCCGCAGGTAAATCCAGGGCATCGATAGGGTCTTTGAGGAGTAACTGAATGGGTCTGGCATCTTGTAGGGGCTGCTGCTTTTGAGAGGTAGCTGTAAAAAAGAATGGCTTTACCTTCTGGTCGGTGTTATAAGCACTAAAAAAGCCTTGTGTTTCTTTTTGAGGTTGTTGAGTCTTGGGTTGCGTCTTTGCTGGGGTGGCTACAGGCGACTTTTCTTGATAGAGCGCCAGGAAAGGGTTGCCATGCTTGCTAGGTGCTCTGTAGCGTAAGGATTGCTTTCCATGGCTAGGTAACGCTTTTTCTTCTTGCAGCTTGAGCGTACCTAAGAGCGGGTTTTCTTGGGGTGGTTGCGCACTTGTAGTAAGCATGAGCAGCGTGATAAGGGTGATAAAAGCGAGCCCTAGCAAGAGGAGTGTTTTCTTTCTCATAAGGCAAAAAGAGAAGGCTTTAGCTACTGCTTATCTGGCCTGAGATCTTTGGGCTGAGGCCCAGCCAGGCTCTTTCTAAGAGCAGTGCGTAAAGCGGGAGGATAAGGATTCTTTGCTTTTTGCTACCTAGACAAAAGAAAAAGAGGGTAGGGAGATGCTTATTAGTATGCTGTCAAGGTAAGTAGTTTTCGCTCCTTGCCAAAGAAAGTATAAAGTGTCCTGAGAAGCTATACCCTGTCTTTATCTAGAGGACTTGGCAAGCCTCTAGGCTTTTGTGCACGTTATTGCACTAGCTGGGCTTACTACTCTTGCTCTGCTTCTCTTTGAAGACGCTCGAGCTCTTTTTGGCTCAGGCCTGTAGCTCTCTGCACTGCCCCGAGATCTAAGTGGAGCTGTGAGAGGAGGCTTTTGGCTACTTGCTGGATGCCTTGTTGCATGCCTTGTTGCATGCCTCTTCTGAGGCCTCGTACCTCTCCTTTGTTTTCTAGAACTTTTCCGTAGGTCATGATGATCGCTTGTTTGTCTAAGAATAGCGTTTCGATTAGTTGATATATCTTTTTGCCTGCTACTTGATTACTCAAAGAGGTCGCATAAGTAAGCATGGTAAAGATATACTCGTCACCTACTAGGGCTACGCACGCTTCAAAGATGCTGCGATAAGCCTCTAGAGGGAGCTCAAACTTACCAGTTCTGCCGTGTTTGAGCAACAGCTCCATCGGAGCGCACACCCCATGGGTGAGCAATTCCTCATCGCTATAGTTGCTTACCTCGATCACGTTAAAACGCGCTGATAACTCTTCTTTGCCCCATGCTGGGTAAGTATAGTAGTCCTCTAGCTGCGTAGCATACGGATAGGGCGGAGTGCCTTGGTAAAACACAAGGCTCACAATAAGGGGCATCTTCTTATGCTTGCGAAAATAGGGCACACTTAGATCAGCGCCATAATATAGCGAGCGTATAGGCATCATAAAGTCAGGCTGACTTTGGTGCTCTAAGCAGACATAGAGTTTGCTCTGAGGTCCCATCTGAGCCCGGTAAGCGATATCGCCATGCCTCTTACTCAGGTGGGCATCGGTATGAGTGCGATCTACGCGCTCGAGCGTAGAAAAATCAACAAGGGGGCGTAAATGCGCTGGGAGGTACTGCTTTAGGAAGGCCTCAGCCATGGGCAAATACTCCAGGCTGCGGCTAAAAAAGGGATCGTATTTGGACTTAGAGGAAGGCATAAGGCTTGGATATGGTAGCAGGATCTTACTTTTTTTGCTTTCCAGGACCCTGCCCTTTCAAAAAGGCGCAATAAGCTCCTAGGCTTTTGTGCGCGTTATTGCACTAGCTGGGCTTACTACTCTTGCTCTGCTTCTCTTTGAAGACGCTCGAGCTCTTTTTGGCTCAGGCCTGTAGCTCTCTGCACTGCCCCGAGATCTAAGTGGAGCTGTGAGAGGAGGCTTTTGGCTACTTGCTGTATACCTTGTTGCATGCCTTGTTGCATACCTTGTTGCATACCTTGTTGCATACCTTGTTGCATACCTTGTTGCATGCCTCTTCTGAGGCCTCGTACCTCTCCTTTGTTTTCTAGAACTTTTCCGTAGGTCATGATGATCGCTTGTTTGTCTAAGAATAGCGTTTCGATTAGTTGATATATCTTTTTGCCTGCTACTTGATTACTCAAAGAGGTCGCATAAGTAAGCATGGTAAAGATATACTCGTCACCTACTAGGGCTACGCACGCTTCAAAGATGCTGCGATAAGCCTCTAGAGGGAGCTCAAACTTACCAGTTCTGCCGTGTTTGAGCAACAGCTCCATCGGAGCGCACACCCCATGGGTGAGCAATTCCTCATCGCTATAGTTGCTTACCTCGATCACGTTAAAACGCGCTGATAACTCTTCTTTGCCCCATGCTGGGTAAGTATAGTAGTCCTCTAGCTGCGTAGCATACGGATAGGGCGGAGTGCCTTGGTAAAACACAAGGCTCACAATAAGGGGCATCTTCTTATGCTTGCGAAAATAGGGCACACTTAGATCAGCGCCATAATATAGCGAGCGTATAGGCATCATAAAGTCAGGCTGACTTTGGTGCTCTAAGCAGACATAGAGTTTGCTCTGAGGTCCCATCTGAGCCCGGTAAGCGATATCGCCATGCCTCTTACTCAGGTGGGCATCGGTATGAGTGCGATCTACGCGCTCGAGCGTAGAAAAATCAACAAGGGGGCGTAAATGCGCTGGGAGGTAGTGCTTTAGGAAGGCCTCAGCCATGGGCAAATACTCCAGGCTGCGGCTAAAAAAGGGATCGTATTTGGACTTAGAGGAAGGCATAAGGCTTGGATATGGTAGCAGGATCTTACTTTTTTTGCTTTCCAGGACCCTGCCCTTTCAAAAAGGCGCAATAAGCTCCTAGGCTTTTGTGCGCGTTATTGCACTAGCTGGGCTTACTACTCTTGCTCTGCTTCTCTTTGAAGACGCTCGAGCTCTTTTTGGCTCAGGCCTGTAGCTCTCTGCACTGCCCCAAGATCTAAGTGGAGCTGTGAGAGGAGGCTTTTGGCTACTTGCTGTATACCTTGTTGCATGCCTCTTCTGAGGCCTCGTACCTCTCCTTTGTTTTCTAGAACTTTTCCGTAGGTCATGATGATCGCTTGTTTGTCTAAGAATAGCGTTTCGATTAGTTGATATATCTTTTTGCCTGCTACTTGATTACTCAAAGAGGTCGCATAAGTAAGCATGGTAAAGATATACTCGTCACCTACTAGGGCTACGCACGCTTCAAAGATGCTGCGATAAGCCTCTAGAGGGAGCTCAAACTTACCAGTTCTGCCGTGTTTGAGCAACAGCTCCATCGGAGCGCACACCCCATGGGTGAGCAATTCCTCATCGCTATAGTTGCTTACCTCGATCACGTTAAAACGCGCTGATAACTCTTCTTTGCCCCATGCTGGGTAAGTATAGTAGTCCTCTAGCTGCGTAGCATACGGATAGGGCGGAGTGCCTTGGTAAAACACAAGGCTCACAATAAGGGGCATCTTCTTATGCTTGCGAAAATAGGGCACACTTAGATCAGCGCCATAATATAGCGAGCGTATAGGCATCATAAAGTCAGGCTGACTTTGGTGCTCTAAGCAGACATAGAGTTTGCTCTGAGGTCCCATCTGAGCCCGGTAAGCGATATCGCCATGCCTCTTACTCAGGTGGGCATCGGTATGAGTGCGATCTACGCGCTCGAGCGTAGAAAAATCAACAAGGGGGCGTAAATGCGCTGGGAGGTAGTGCTTTAGGAAGGCCTCAGCCATGGGCAAATACTCCAGGCTGCGGCTAAAAAAGGGATCGTATTTGGACTTAGAGGAAGGCATAAGGCTTGGATATAATAGCAATATCCTACTTTTTTCTTAAAAAGGCGCAATAAGCTCCTGGGCGTTACGCTCTACTGCTTCGAAGTGTGCGTGCACATCTACGGCTTTTCTAAGAAGAGGGAGCTTTCTTAGATGCTTGTAATGGAGCGCTCGGTCGTAAGTGCTGAGCGGTGCGAAGCGCCTCTGAAACATGCCCCTTTCTGGGATTCTTCCCACAAACTCCCCTACTTCGAGCGTCATTAAGGCTTGTGGCGTGAGCCTAGAAGTGTCTTTTTCACTGACCGTACGGCTCAAGCCTCCCTCGGTATAGGTTCTAGCGACTTGCTCCTTGGTGCTTGTGCCTAGCTGCTCGCTCCAAAGCTTGGAGACCCCGTACTGACTTCTACCAACGAACTGATTCGAAAAAGCCTCTTGAAGTTCTTGGGCTCCGGTGCTGCCATACGTCTTTTCTAACTGCGCTAGGTTTTGCAGGGCTACTATCGTAGCAATGCCATACTTTCTAGCTGTAGCAGGAATTTCACTGAGCTGCGGCAAGTAAAGTGTAGGAAGCTCATCGAGCAAAATAAAGCTTTTACTTCTGTTGTGTCCGTACATACGCTTAGCCAGCATTGAGAGCGTCATAGCGATCACAGGCGCCAGGGTCTGCTTTTCTGTGGGCGTGTTGCCAAGACATATCACATATGGCGTACTTGGATCGTTAATAGTCAAGGGAAACTCCTGAGCGCCTAGGACCCAGAAGAGGTGAGGATCAATCAAGGTATCTAGCCCTACCTTGAAGCTGGCCATCACGCCAGCGAGCTGCTCGGGAGCACTCTGGGCCGCATCGAAGATAGGGCTGGCATAAAGCGAGGCCTCGCTATCGGTTTTAATAAGGGCCAGGAGCTTGTCCGTAGGCTGTAAGCCCAGCATAATGACCTGAGGCAAGGTGCAGTGCATAGGATACTGATTGGCAAGTAGCACCACAAGCGCTTTTAAAAGTGCATACGTATTCTTAACCCAGAAATCCTCTTTTTGCGCTAGGTCTGCACTCAGATTACTCAGCAGGATCTTAAGCGTAGCCGAGAGTTGTTTTCTATCGGCGATAAAAGCAGGATCAATAGGATTAACGCGTGTTGAGGCGCAAGGGTCTTGAAAGTTGATAGAAAGAGCCTGGAGCCTGGGATTGAGAGAAGCTAGCGCTAGATGATGCGTTAGCGTAGAGAGCGAGTAGTTTGGGTTCTCTCCTTGGGTAGAGAAATCATAGTCATAGATAATGCCCGCATAGCCTTTTCGGATGAGATTAAAGAGAATAGGCTCGACAAGGTACTTGGTTTTTCCTGATCCAGGAGCGCCAAGAATAAAGATGCCCAGCTGCGGATTACTAATAGGAATAGAGGCCCCTCGCTGTGTCTTAAGGGTGATCTCAGGCTTGATGGGGGTCCATCTCCTTGCCGGCTCACAAAAGGTAGGAACAGAGCTTGTAGAAGCAGCTAGAGGCGTGATTACTAAGAACAGGGTGATGCCCAGGGCATAGGGAGAAGGAAAAGGAGTAGCAAGGAGCAGTAGGGCAGTGGCCAGCAAGCAAACCAGTATGAGGGCAGCTCCCAGGCGATTCTTGGTAGCCAAAGCCCATAGCTGCGTGAGAGCTACGTAGGTTAGTGCAGCTAGCGCCATGAGGAAAAGTAGAGAGAGTAGGAGCCAAGCTCGAAAAAGCGGCAAGTCATCAAGGGCTTGTAGTAGCCTCTGTGTTGCTGGCGGCGAGGCAATGGGCAGCGCCGTGAGCAGTATAAAAGCAGCGATGTAGCTAGCTGCCCCTTTACTCAGATCATCCATAGCTAGAAGTATTCCCGGCGTTCAGTAAGAGACGTGCAGTAATGAAGAGTTGTAAGGTGCGCTCCCCTTGTGTTTCCCAGAAAGTGATCATAAGCCCTCCTGTAGCAGTATAAAGAGGTAGTGCAAAGACTACATAGGCACTTTGCTGGTGCGCGATAGCAAAAGAAGAAGGCGCCCAAAGGGGCTCCACTGGTTTAGCTTTGGTAGTGCGTCTAAAAAAAGAAGTTCTGAGCCAGGAGTGGTACTCAAAAGTAGGAGTCTCAAGCACAAGGTCAATAGAGGAGCGATTCTCGACAAAGAGCTGGATCCAGGTAGCTTCTCGTGTGTGCATTAGATGCGTAAGGATGATGCGCAGTCCTTGTCCTTGTGTGCCGCAATCAAAGAAGTGCTGAGGCAGGTACGGGCTGAAGATAGGCTCCGGAGCTACTACCTGTTGTGTCTTCTCAGCAGTGGTAGGAGCGTGTAGCGCTTTGATAAAGAGCTGTAATGGAGCATCCTCTTGCGGAAAAATCTCAGCGACATAAGCGGTTTTGTCTTTTCCATAGCGGACAAAAATGGAAGAAGGAGATACAGTGGAGGATTTGGCTCTAAGCAGCAGGTAGCGTCCCTTGACTTTGAGGTGATAGTTCGCACTGGCCATCTCTACATCGATAATCTCCTGAGGAAAGACAAGGGTAGAGACCTTGGAAACAAGCACAGGGACCTTTTGCAAGAGGGTGTCTTGCTCGCTGGTTAGAGCACTCAAAGGGCTAAGAACAAGGATGGCTACTAGAATCTTTTTCACTTCTGGGGAGACTTATCTGTTAAAGGAGGTAAGAACTTGAGGTTTCTGATCTGTAGGCCATAGGGATTGCTGTTAGCTCTTTGAAGCGGTTGGAGCTGAAAGTAGAGCCCTCCTGGCGCTTCTGCGTCTTGGTAAAGAGAGGCAGTCCCCGAAGCGAACTTAAGGGAGGTATTGTAGTAGAGCAGGACCTCGTAGGGCTGCTGCTCAGTGTTGATCTCGATATGCTGTAACTCGACAGTAGAAATAGCGTTATGCTCTTTGTAAAGAGCTTCAATATCGGGATCCATTTTAGCGCGAAAGCATTGTGCGCTCGCCTGGTCCATAAAAGAGGTAACCTCGCTGAGATGCTGATCCCAGGTGTACTCATTAAGGGCAAAGGCTTTGCTGAGTAGCATCTGCGCAAAAGTATTGATCTCTAGGTGAGAGTGCAGAAAAGGAGCAGGTGCTTTGTGTGCCTGTAGGGTCTGGTCGTGAGCCACAAGAAAGATGTTCTCAATACTGCAGGCACGCCTCCACTGCAAAGCAAAGAAAAGGTTGGAAAAGGAGAGCAGGGCGATGGTAGCGATCAAAGCCAAATATACTTGCCTAATAAGTGAAGTAAAAAAGTACTGCTGATTAAATAACTGAGGCATTTTGTAGTATGTGATGGTCATTCAAGTTGATAAATCCTTTATTAAAGACTCAAGATAGTCATTGTGGGCACTTTGTAAGGTGTATTCATGAATTCATTTACATAGATTTGCTGACAAACATATGAATAGTAATATGGCTTATGCAAGCGATCTAAATGATCATCAGTGGGAGGCTATAAAAGATCATTTTCAATGTGGCAACTATGGTAACAGAAGTCGGTATAATAAGAGAGCTTTAGTCAATGCTGTACTTTATCTTATTAAGACTGGATGTCAATGGAGAATGCTCCCCAAAGACTTACCCCCATATTCCACTGTCAGTTCGTTTTATCACAGAGCAAAGAAAAGAGGGATATGGGAAAAGATAATGGATGCTTTAGTGCAGAAGAGCCGAGTAAAGTCTCAGAAAGCATCTAATCCCAGTTATGCGATCATCGACTCACAGAGTGTAAAAACGGCAGGAGCTGCGCAAGAGCGAGGTATTGATGGGGGAAAAAAATTAAAGGCCGTAAACGTCACATTGTAGTTGATACGCAGGGCCATTTATTACATGTACGAGTACATAGGGCCAATATACACGACACAGTGATTGGAGGTCTTATTTTTGCTGAGGCGGTATCTAAATACCCCTCTTTACAAGGCTTGAGTGCGGATGCGGGGTATCGAAAAAGTACGGAGTATTACGTGCGTGAGGTTATGAAAAAGCGGATAGAGATTAGCCAACGAGTATCCACATGTTGGAGTATACTGCCCCAGAGGTGGGTAGTTGAAAGAACATTCGGATGGTTGAATTCTTACCGAAGGTTATCTAAAGATTACGAGAGAAGCATTGAATCTGCAAGGAATACAATTATGATTGCACACACTATGCTACTTCTTAAGAGACTTTATAACCCATGAATACATGCTCTTACTGATCGGCTATAAATAAGCCCCACAATGAGGTTAAGGAGTAGAAAAGCGAAGAAGATACCTAGGTCAAGGTACTGTATCAGGTAGTCTATTATCATCAGTCTAGGGGAGTTGCTTTGAGAGGTAATAATAAGAAAAGTCTAAGAGCATGTATTCATGGGTTATAAAGTCTCTTAAGAAGTAGCATAGTGTGTGCAATCATAATTGTATTCCTTGCAGATTCAATGCTTCTCTCGTAATCTTTAGATAACCTTCGGTAAGAATTCAACCATCCGAATGTTCTTTCAACTACCCACCTCTGGGGCAGTATACTCCAACATGTGGATACTCGTTGGCTAATCTCTATCCGCTTTTTCATAACCTCACGCACGTAATACTCCGTACTTTTTCGATACCCCGCATCCGCACTCAAGCCTTGTAAAGAGGGGTATTTAGATACCGCCTCAGCAAAAATAAGACCTCCAATCACTGTGTCGTGTATATTGGCCCTATGTACTCGTACATGTAATAAATGGCCCTGCGTATCAACTACAATGTGACGTTTACGGCCTTTAATTTTTTTCCCCCATCAATACCTCGCTCTTGCGCAGCTCCTGCCGTTTTTACACTCTGTGAGTCGATGATCGCATAACTGGGATTAGATGCTTTCTGAGACTTTACTCGGCTCTTCTGCACTAAAGCATCCATTATCTTTTCCCATATCCCTCTTTTCTTTGCTCTGTGATAAAACGAACTGACAGTGGAATATGGGGGTAAGTCTTTGGGGAGCATTCTCCATTGACATCCAGTCTTAATAAGATAAAGTACAGCATTGACTAAAGCTCTCTTATTATACCGACTTCTGTTACCATAGTTGCCACATTGAAAATGATCTTTTATGGCCTCCCACTGATGATCATTTAGATCGCTTGCATAAGCCATATTACTATTCATATGTTTGTCAGCAAATCTATGTAAATGAATTCATGAATACACCTTCTAAACAAGCGCGTCGTTTGGGGGAGTTACTTCAGGACCTGCACATGGAAATGTTTCTAGAATAAATTAACACTGCATGCGACATTAGTATCACATAGTTTGGCGAGAAAATGATGCTCAATTAAACTTTTATTGTAATAGTTGCATAATAAATTAAAAAAGTTACACATTACTTTTAGGCAAGTGAGCCAAAGAGTTCTTATATGTAGGGACTAGGGCCTATCTTATCACTCCAGCGGTAGCCTGCATCTACGCATTATAGTAGCTTGAGATCATTGTATTATTGCGTGATTGTGAAATAGTTTCTAGGCTTACAAGAACACTTTTTAACGTGCTTCCAGCAAATTGAGCGCATTTTGCAACAACATACCTGGTATTCACTGCTAGTTATACAAAAGGTATTTTTGCCGCTTGGCTCGATACTGCTCCAGCCCTGGTTGCCAGCTAGCCCGAATGGCCTCTTCACCAAGGCCTTGCTCCATCTGCTGCCGCAGCAAGTCACTGCCTGCATGTATATCAAAAGTGGGGCCAAAGAGATCTTTCCCCCGATCAGCAAGTAATCGATAGAACCGCAGTAAATACTGCAGGTCAAGCCGATGGGGAGGCGCCATAGTGCGTAAATCTACGCCATAACAGCGTTGTTGAGGATGTCGCACATTGCCTGTATGATCATCTGGCGTAAATTGAAAATCACCCAAGCTAGAATCTGGATAGCCAATCACTTGAAAAGGGAAAGGAGTGCCTCTACCCACACTGATAGTAGTGCCTTCAAAGAGAACCAAGGTAGGGTATAGAGCAACTGCCTGGTCATTAGGCAAGTTGGGCGAAGGACGAATGGGGAGCGAATAAGGCGTTTGGTGTGTATAGTTCTGTAATGGGATCACGGTTAGGTCACAGTGCTGCTGGTTTTGGAGCCAACCTTCACCATTGATCATGCATGCGAGCTCGCCGATGGTCAAGCCATACACCAGAGGAATAGGATGTTTACCTACAAAAGACTGGAATTGTAGGTCTAGGATAGGTCCGTCTATATAGTGTCCGTTCGGATTGGGCCGGTCTAGGACGACTACGGGACGCTGATAAGCTATACACGCCTCCATCACGTTGTGGAGCGTACTGAGGTAGGTATAGCATCGTACACCCACGTCTTGAATGTCAAACACAACCACATCTACGTCCTCCAGCATGGCTTGCGTAGGTTTTCTCATCTTACCATACAATGAAACGACAGGCAGCCCTGTTTTAGGGTCTTTTTCGTCGCCAAAAGCTATCTCTGCTTCCTGATTGCCTCTATAGCCATGCTCAGGAGCAAAAATCTTTTGTACAGTGACTCCTTTTTCTAGAAGCAAGTCGACCAAATGCTTTTCGCCTACGTAAGACGTGTGGTTGACCACGACTGCCACTTTTTTGTCCTGAAGCTTGGGCAGATACGCCGCTGGCTGTGCAGCACCCACTACAACAGGCTGGGGACTATTTGCCATTCCTATTTTGCAGCTAATAATCAAAAACAGAAATCTCCATGGAAGTGGTTGAGTAGTCATACGCATAACTATTGCTCAGTTGTTTAATTGACTTACCTTACGCACTAGCCTTGTCATTCCGAGCCTGACGGGGACTCGCTGCATAGTATGAACCCTTGCAGGGATGCTTCGCTGCGCTCAGCGTGACAAAATAAGGCACACTAAGAGGAAGCTCGTAAGGTGAGTTGTTAGGTACTGAGATCACTACCTCATTGGATAAGTTTGGAATAAAACTAATGAAATAGACATTCACTGCCATACTTTGTGCGAAAGAAGGGAGCTATCTTAGCTGCCCTTACAGCAATCGGCATTCAATTCTGTCGAGCACATCCGACCAGAGCAGTATTCTCTGCACGTAAGGAGGCACTGTTGCAAATACTCCCAACATACTGGCAAAACTTTAAAAACACCCCTGTAGAGCCTAGAGAAAAGTTTAAAATCACTTAATCATTCCATAATGCAATGACCTCCAAATGATCACGTGGTTGAATGCCCTATCTTTGTAGGGTGAAAGGAGTGCTTCAAAAGCGCTTAAGGAATTTTTTTAACTCTACGACAACACATGAGTCTCCCATCTGACATGCCATTGAGCGCTCTGGAAATTTTTGGTGTTACCCTCGCCATCACCATTCTCTGGCTAGATATACGAGAAAATGCCTGGGCCCGCCCACTGAGTATCATTGGTGCCATCATGGCTCTTTTTGTCTACTATCCTGCAGGTCTCTATGCCACTTGCCTGCGCAAATGCCTTTACATCACCTTAGATATCTATGGCTGGTACCAGTGGCTATACGGAGGCGTCAACAAGAGTCCCTTGCCCGTCAGCAGGGTCTCGACAGGAGAGGTGCTAGCCCTAAGCATGCTAGGACTCATCGCTACTGGGATGGTAGGGAAGCTCTTAGTGCTCTATACTGAGCCTGCTTTGCCTTATTGGGATTCTCTACATATGGTCTTTGCGCTGATTGCTCAATGGATGCTCGTGCGGAAAAAGCTAGAAAGTTGGATGCTATGGGCGATCCTAGACATACTCTACACAGTCATCTGCTATCACCAAGGCCTCTATCTGTTCAGTGCTTTGCATTCTTTTTATATCCTACTAGCCGTGCAGGGCTACCGCGCTTGGCACCAGTCCTACCAAGCACAAAAGTCGACTTCAGCAGCTCCTTCCCCTTCTTCTTAACTGCGTGGATGAAAATCATGGATCACTTGCTGCAGATACTGTCGATCCAAATGGGTATAAATCTCCGTCGTAGTGATGGACTCATGCCCCAGCATCGCCTGTACTGCCCGCAGGTCGGCCCCACCCTCTAGCAGGTGCGTGGCAAAAGAATGCCGAAAAGTATGCGGGCTGATGCGCTTTTTTAACCCAGCCTGCTGGGCTAGCTCCTTGACAATAAGAAAGACCATGTTGCGAGTGAGCTTTTTACCCCGCCTATTGAGAAATACGTAATTATCAAACTCTTTTTGGATCGGTAGATGACCCCGTACCTCTTCTGTATAGAGGCGCAAGTGCTTCAAAGCCATCTGCCCAATGGGCACTAGACGCTCCTTATTGCCCTTGCCTAAAACGCGTACAAAGCCTTCTTCAGCATATACATGGCTGAGCTTGAGCTCGATGAGTTCAGAGATGCGTAGCCCAGCACTGTACAACGTCTCTAGGAGAGCCCTATTACGCATACCCGTAGGCTTAGTGTGGTCAATAGCGTTGAATATGGCCTCTATCTCGTGCACCTCTAGTGTATGCGGAAGTTGACGGCCTGTTTGTGGACGTTCTAGGAGCGCAGTAGGGTCTTGGGTGAAGTACTCCTCCAATATCAAAAACTTGTAGAGTGCTCTCAAGGCCGACAGCATGCGCGCCTGGCTGGCAGCACTGATGCCTGTAGTATGAATATGCGCTACAAAAGCTTGTAAGTGCGCAGTTTCCACAGCCAATGGGGACAGATTAGGAAAGTCCTTGCGTAGGAATTGCCATAACTTTTTCGCATCCTGCAAGTAGGCTGCTACAGAATGGGGCGACAAAGAACGCTCCAAACGCAGATGCGTTTCAAATTGTTGTAGGAGTATTGGCCAGGTCACTGATGAGATCAAGGAAAGGATCGCACAAATAGCAACGATCATGCATTGATTAAGCCTACTTTTAGTTAAGTTCGTCGTTTGGACATGCAGCAGTATGTCCCCTCAAGCAGATAGGAATGCCATAATGACACTTATCTTATTTTTGGCAGTAAAGTTGCGACTATTTTAGAAAAAGTCAGGCCCATCAAAGTAAGGATACAAGTTAATGACAGACATGGAAAGTAAATCACCGCTGCAAGACGGCACGCAAGAGGACACCCAAGAAATTCCCACAATGCAAGAAAGCAATGCCCTCCAGGAAGATGAGGCATCGCAGGCGCTGAGTCAGGCCCAAGAAGCTCTAGCTGAAGCCAACAACAAGCACCTTCGACTCTACGCTGAGTTTGAAAATTTTAGGCGCAGAGCTGCCCGAGAGAAGATAGACCTGATAGAGACCGCTAGTGAAGGAGTACTTAAAAAATTGCTGCCTATTGTAGACGATTTTGAACGTGCTTTAGCAGCGTTCCAGTCCGACCAAGCCAATGCTGAAGCTACCCAAGAAGGGATCAAACTCATCTATGACAAGCTAATACACCTGTTGGAACAAACAGGCGTACAGCCCATGCTCCTAGAAAAAGGCACCCCGTTTGATCCTGAACTGCACGAGGCTGTGACACAAGTGCCTGTAGAAGACACTACCCTGCAAGGCAAAGTAGTGGATGTCGTCGAAAAAGGATATCTGCTCAAAGAAAAAGTATTGAGATTTGCTAAAGTTGTAACTGGAGCATAATGGCCAAAAGAGATTATTACGAAATACTGGGCGTACAGCGCAATGCTAGTCCTGAAGAGATCAAAAAAGCCTACAGGAAAATAGCCCTTAAGTATCATCCGGATAAGAATCCCGACAATAAAGCTGCCGAAGAAAAATTCAAAGAAGCTGCCGAAGCTTACGACGTGCTAAGCAATGCTGAAAAAAGGCAGCGATACGATCGACTAGGCCATGCAGGCGTGCAAGGCGCTGGAGGCAGAGGGCGCGAGATGAACATGGAAGACATCTTCTCGCAGTTTAGTGACATCTTCGGCAATGGTGGAGGGCCTTTTGAAAACTTCTTCCGCCAGGGAAGACAAGGCACTCGCAAAGGCACTGACCTACGCATCAAGCTCAAGCTCTCCTTAGAAGAAGTAGCAAATGGAGTAGACAAGAAGATCAAAGTGAAACGCTATGCTGCTTGCAAAACTTGTGGTGGGAACGGCGCTAAGGAAGGTACGGCCATGGCCAAGTGTAAAGCCTGCAGCGGTACTGGCCACGTACGTCAAATAACCAATACCATGCTGGGGCAAGTCATGACTGAAACTCCCTGTGGTGTTTGTTATGGAGAAGGCAAGGTCATCTCGGCGCCCTGTACCACCTGCCAAGGAGAGGGGAGGCTGCTGCAAGATGAAACACTAAGCCTACAAATTCCTGCTGGCGTCAACAGCGGCATGCAGCTGTCTATGGCAGGCAGAGGCAACCTGCCTCCACGAGGAGGCATCCCTGGAGATTTGCTCATCTCGATTGAAGAAATAGCAGATGAAGTACTAAAAAGAGAGGCCAATAACATTCACTACCAGCTCCATCTCAGTTTTGTGGAGGCAGCCCTGGGCTGTGAGGCTACAGTACCTACTATTGGCAGCAAGCTTAAACTCAAAATACCTGCAGGCACGCAGAGTGGTGAAACATTGAAACTAAGGGGCAAAGGCATCAAAGACGTTGAAGGCTATGGCAGAGGTGACCAACTTGTCCACGTGCAGATATGGACCCCTCAACAACTCACCAAAGAGGAGAAAGAAAAGCTGATCTCGCTCAAGGAGGCCCCTAATTTTAAGCCTGACCCGAGCAAAAAAGAGCGAAGCTTTTTTGAAAAGGTCAAGTCTTTTTTCTAATCCAAGCCACTACACTTACTGAAGCGACTGGCTCGCTCAGCTTGCCCACGTATGGATTACCTAGAGAGAGAACTTTCTTTGTCAAGAATTTACCTAGTGAATAAGAAAAAGATAGCCCCTCTTCACTGAGTCAGTCCGAAGTGGTAGATGCTAACAAGACTGTAACACGATTGTTCAGCACTTCTACAAGCCCCTCTTCAATAACCAACGTATGCTCTTGTTGCCCTTTTTTATAAAGCACAGCCCCTTGCTGCAGCGTACTGACCAATGGGGCATGATTAGCTAGTACCTGAAATGAGCCTGCACTCCCCGGAAGCGTTACCCGTTGTACAGGGCCTTCAAAAAGGGTCTTATCAGGAGTGATGATAGTTAGCTGTATAGTCTTAGCGTCCATAAGAATGCATGGAATTAGGCCTACTCAAAAGTACTAAAAATAAGCACTGATAGGTAAATAGTAAGCATATTGAAGTTGACGTACCCCTGTGGATACTAAAAAGACTCAATAAGATTAGAGAGTTTGGCCTTCAACACTGCAAAGATAGTGCTCACCTGGGCGCCAGCGTGAAAAAGCACGCAAGAAAACATATCACGCCACCTTGTGCTTAGCCAGCTGCATCAGCTTGCTGGCAAAGAGGAACTCTTTCAGTGCTCCCTCCTCAACGTGGAAAATTTCGGAAGACGTACCCTCCCAGGCTTTTTTTCCCTGATCAAGAAACATGATATAATCGCCTATACCCACTACAGAGTTCATATCATGCGTGACGACCACCGTGGTCATATCGTACTCATAGGTAATCTCTTTGATCAGCTCATCGATTAACAGCCCTGTTCTGGGGTCAAGGCCAGAGTTAGGTTCATCACAAAAGAGATATTTAGGATTGTTGACAATAGCCCGAGCAATCCCCACTCTCTTTTGCATCCCTCCGCTTAGCTCGCTGGGCATCTTTTTGTTTACATTGTCGAGCCCTACGCGTTGGAGACAAAAGTTAACGCGCTCCAACTTAGCCTCTCGCGACAGGTCAGTGAGAAAGTCAAGTGGGAAAATCACGTTCTCTTCTACACTCTTAGAGTCAAACAGCGCACTACCCTGAAATAGCATGCCAATTTCTTTCCTGATGCTCACCTTCAGGTTTCTTGAACTATTCAGAAAGTCCCTTCCATCAAAAGCAATATCGCCTCTTTCAGGTTGTACAAGGCCTAAGATACATTTGACCAGGACACTCTTCCCAGTGCCACTTGCTCCAATAACCAGATTGATCTTTTTCGGCTCAAACCTGCCACTAATCCCGTCTAGCACTGTCTTGCCCTTAAAAGCTTTGCTGATATGCTGGAACTCAATCATAACTTGGAAGGAGGGTTTAGAAGTAGCTGCGTTAACAAATAGTCGGCTAGCAAGATGGCTATGCAGCTATCAGTGACAGCACGAGTACTTGCCTTACCTACTGCCAGGGCCCCTCCAGATATGTAAAATCCTCTGTAAGCAGAAATAGAGGAGATCAAAAAAGCAAAAACTGCCGACTTGTAAAGGGCAAAATAGACTGAATAAGGATCAAATGCATACCTAAGGCCGATGATGTAATCTTCTGGAGTCACGGACACCACAAACTGAGCCGCGATAAGGCCACTATATATAGTGAGGAAAGCTGAAATGATCACTAAGAGTGGATAAGTCAACATCGTAGCAACTATCTTGGGCAACACGAGGTAGGAAGTGGTATTAATACCCATAATTTCCAAAGCGTCAATCTGTTCGCTAATGCGCATAGAACCTAACTGGCCTGCTATGTTAGAACCTACTCTACCTGCAAAGACAATGGCCATAACAGTAGGGCACATCTCCAAAATGGACATATTGCGTACTCCATAGCCTACTAAAAAGTCACTAGGCAGAGGAGTATATAGGTTGTAATACATTTGAATACTCATCACTGCACCCGTAAACAAAGAGACAATCGCCACGATAGGAACAGAATCTACCCCTATGGAAACACACTCGTCTAATATCTGTCGAATATAGACCTTAAAGGTTTCTCTATTGACAAACATAGAATGTAGAAAAATGAAATACGCGCCTATACCTTTCATGCTACATAGTGAGTCATGTGATCAAAAGTAAGGAATTTCGCGTAGATTTGATCTATGGGCAGTTTGTAGCCATGCCCCATCTTTGTAAGTTTACAGATCAAAACACGCCATGACCAAGTATAGCCCATTTTTCGAGCATGGACATAGAGACTTACAGAAACTATTGCTTGCGCAAGCCAGGAGTCACTGAAGAATTCCCCTTTGACAAGCATACACTTGTGTACAAGGTCATGGGAAAAATGTTTGCACTAGCCGACATAGATACATTCGAACGCATCAATCTAAAGTGCACCCCAGAAAAAGCTATACAACTCAGGGAAGCCTACGAGGCAGTCACGCCTGGCTACCATATGAACAAGCGGCATTGGAACACCATAGAGCTCAATGGTAGCATCCCTGATAAAATGCTTGGACAGTGGATCGATGATTCTTATACATTAGTAGCAAAGAAACTATCTCAATCAGATCAAAAGTGGCTCGAGCAAATGAGTCAGTGAACTAGGTCGTGCGGTCAATTAATATTTTAGCACGGAAAGCTTCATGTCTGAAGAGGAGTGGATTAAAGGGAGGTCGACTAGCCATTCATGTAAGCCAGCCTATCAATTATTCAACTGACCTACAGGCCCCAAATTGGAATAGCAGCTTAAATGCCGACACCACTTAGCAAAATTTCTTTGCTGTTGCGCAACCTCAACAAAATCTCTTTACATGAAGCAATATTTAGACCTCATGCAGCATGTCCTCGAGCATGGAACAGAGAAAGGGGACAGAACAGGCACAGGCACCCTCAGTATATTTGGCTATCAGATGCGCTTCAACCTAGCCAAGGGGTTTCCACTCGTTACTACCAAAAAGGTGCATCTCAAATCTGTGATCCACGAATTGTTGTGGTTTTTACAAGGGCACACTCATATCAGCTATCTTAACCAGCACAAAGTGACCATATGGGACGAGTGGGCCAATGCGCAAGGAGACCTAGGTCCTATCTATGGCTACCAATGGCGCAGTTGGCCGACAGCAAGTAGTGAGAAAGTAGACCAGCTCGCGCAAGTAGTAGAGCAGATTCAACAAAACCCTGACTCTAGAAGACTATTAGTGAGTGCATGGAATGTAGGCGAGCTGGATAAAATGGCTTTACCACCTTGTCATACCCTCTTCCAGTTCTATGTAGCATCAGGCCACCTTTCGTGCCAACTGTATCAACGCAGTGCCGACGTGTTTTTAGGAGTACCTTTCAACATTGCCTCCTATGCGCTACTTACTATGATGGTGGCTCAAGTCTGCGCGCTAAAGCCTGGAGACTTCATACATACGCTTGGCGATGCCCACCTCTATCTGAATCATCTAGAACAAGCCCGCTTACAACTAACCAGACCTCCGAAAGCTTTACCCAACATCACACTCAATCCAGAAGTCCAAGATTTATTTAGTTTTCAATACGAAGACTTTAATCTCGAGGGATACCTCCCCCATCCTCCTATTAAAGCACCTATCGCTGTTTAGGTAGATCATGCTAGCTGACGGCGACTGCCAATACTACTAACAGGCAATAGCTAACCGCACCTTGCTACCTGGAAGGCATTTTACGACTTTTTTTATCTCGAGCTGCAAAAGGATAGTAGCCAGCTTGTTAAGTGGTATTTGGCTTTGATAACTCAGTTCATCGATATGTACTTCTTTCTGTAGCTTTCCAATGGTTTGCACCGCGCCCTGCTCTACTTCGGTTAGTTCAGGGAGTCGCTCTACCACACGCAAGGCAGCGCTTGAGGTAGAGATCTCGGCATCCCAGTTCATAACGTGTGCAACATCGGCAGCACTGGTCAGTAGATGGGCCTGATGAGTCTTGATCAAATTATGGCAACCAACAGAGTAAGGATCATAAATGCCACCACACACAGCAAAAACTTCTCTGTTGTAGTCATTAGCACAACGGGCAGTGATGAGGGCTCCGCTTTTTTCGCCTGCTTCTACCACAATGGTGGCGTCGGCCAGGCCTGCAATGATTCGGTTGCGGGCAGCAAATTGATGTGCTTCTGGTTCTGTACAGTTAGGATGTTCGCTTAATATCCCTCCTTGGGCCAACATGACTTCTACGGTTTTTCTGTGGGTCGAAGGATAAATACGGTCTACTCCTCCTGCTACTACTGCCAAGGTAGGAAGTCCTAGCTCAAGGGCTGTCTGATGGGCGTGAATATCAACACCATAGGCTAGACCACTTACAACCAATAAAGGATAGGCACTCAGCTCGCTTAAGAGCGTCTCTACAACTTGTTTACCATAGCTAGTGGCTCTTCTAGTACCTACAATGCTGATAATCTTGGTTTGGTTAAGCGCTGTATTACCACGGTGATATAGCAAGGTGGGAGCGTCGTGGATATGTCTGAGGCGTTCCGGATAGTCTGCTTCCCAAGGCGTAATGATGCGCACATTGGCTTTCTCATGATGTTCTAGGAGGTTGGCTGCTTCAGAGAAAGTTTGTTGGCTTAGTAGGGCTTGGGCTAGGCTTTTGCCGCTGCCTGGTATCTTAATGAGTTCCTTGAAGGTGCTTTGAAAGATGGCTTGGGCAGAGCCAAATTGGGCCATGAGCTTCTTGGCGAGCATGTAGCCTATTCCTTTGGTCTGGCTTAGGGCTATTTGACAGATTTTTTCTTGTTTTTCCACTCTCCCAATTTAATCTTTTTTCTTAAGATATAGAAATTTTTATCATCATAAATGGTCAACTATTGTCTCTAGTTGAAGGGAACGGGAGCCTTTAATGAGGAAAGCGGTATTGATAAAGTTTTGTTGTTGCAAGTAGCTTTGAAGTGCTTCTTTATCGGGAAAGTATAAGGCTTCAGGGTTAGTCTTTTGGGCTGCGATCATCTGAGGGCCACAGAGCAAAACTGCCTGGTAGTTAGCTTGGGTAGTAAGGTGCACCAGCGTTTGGTGGGCTGCTTCGGTCTCTTCACCTAGCTCAGCCATGTCGCCCAGGATAAGTACTTTACGTGCAGAGGGAATCAAGTCTAACGCTCGAATCACTCCTTGGACCGACTCGAGGTTGGCATTGTAAGCATCCAACAGAATGGTGTTACTGCCTTTTTTGATAAGCTGAGAGCGGTTATTACTAGGCTGATAGTTAGTAATAGCTTGGTTGGCAGTCGTCTCGTCTACCTCAAAGTATTTGGCAATGCACAGCGCAGCAGCAATGTTGTAAAAGTGATAGTGCCCCAGCAGATGCGAAGTAACGACTTGCCCATTTTCACTCTTATACACTACTGAGGGGCTCTCTTCGACCAACTCGCAGTGACAAAAGTCTTGGCGTCGAGGATATCTAATAGGCTGGGCACAACGCTGGGTCACCTTACTTAGAATAGGATCTGCTGCATTAACAAATATTTCCCCGCCATGGCTCTCTAAATAATCGTACAACTCACTTTTGCCCTTGATAACACCCTCAAAGCTCCCAAAACCCTCAATGTGTACATGGCCTATGCTAGTAATCAGCCCATGGGTAGGCATAGCTATTTCACAGAGCAAGGCAATTTCTCCTACATGATTCGCACCCATCTCAATCACAGCTATTTCTGCAGAAGTATCCACCGCCAGCAATGTCAGCGGTACCCCAATATGGTTGTTCAAGTTGCCCTGCGTGGCAACAGTATGGTAGCGGCAGCGCAACACCGCATGGATTAGCTCCTTTGTAGTAGTCTTGCCGCTAGAGCCTGTGATAGCAAGAACAGGGATATCGAGCTGCTTCCTATGATGATGAGCAAGCTGCTGCAGCGTTGGCAAAACATCTTCAACAAGGATGTAGCGTTCATCTTTCTTGTATTTTTCATTATCAATAATGGCATAAGCAGCGCCCTGGGACAAGGCCTGCTCAGCAAAAGTATTGCCATCAAAACGCGCACCTTTGAGAGCAAAAAAGAGGCTTTGAGAGGGAACGCGCCTAGAGTCGGTAGAGACAAGACCGTGAGCAAGATAGTGCTCATAAAGAAATGGAATTACATCAGAGGATTTCAACATACTATTGGCAATAGTGAGAGATCATCAGCAAATTTGTGCAAAATGCCCTGAGCGTGAAATATACATCATGCAACTCTTACTTTTACAATTCGTTCTACCTCTTTTAGCTTTCAATATGACGCAATATAGCAACATAGCGCCCAGACAAGAAACAGCTGTTTTAGTAGCGTTGACAACCCATTCACAGTCTAGTACCCAAACTCAGGAGTACGTAGATGAGTTGGCTTTTCTGGCTACCACACTAGGCATTAACACCCTCCGTACTTTTACGCAAAAGTTAGTCTCTCCCAACGTAAAATCTTTTGTAGGCGCAGGAAAGTTGGCTGAGATAGAAGCCTTTGTCAAGGCCCAAGACGTGGACATGGTCATCTTCGATGATGAGCTCAGCCCTTCTCAAGTACGCAACTTAGAAGCCACCCTCCAGTGCAAGATACTAGATAGAAACCTCCTCATTCTGAATATTTTTGCCATGCGTGCCCAAACCAGCCAAGCAAAAACACAAGTAGAGCTAGCACAATACCAGTATCTACTACCACGATTGACCAAAATGTGGACCCATTTGTCCAGACAAAAAGGGGGCAACACAGGCATGAGAGGTCCTGGAGAAAAAGAACTGGAAACTGACCGCAGAATTGTCAAAGACAAAATAGCACACCTCCGCAAGAAGCTAGCCACCATTGAACGGCAAAGCACCACGCAGCGTAGAGCCAGGAAAGGGCTCGTTAGAGTGGCCTTGGTAGGCTACACCAACGTTGGTAAGTCCACCCTGATGCGCACCCTGGCTAAAACCGACGTACACACAGAAGACAAGCTCTTTGCCACCATTGCCTCCACAGTACGCCGCGTGGTCATGCAAGACATTCCTTTTCTGCTGACAGACACGGTAGGTTTTATTCGTAAGCTACCACACACCTTGATCGAATGCTTTAAATCCACACTAGACGAAGTCAGAGAAGCAGACATACTGCTGCACGTCGTAGATGTGTCACATCCAGCCCACCAAGAGCACATACAAATCGTACAAGAAACGCTGCAAGAAATTGGCGTTGTGGAAGTCCCAACCATTCTCGTTTTGAACAAAGCCGATCGCCTCCAGCAAGCTGAAGAAATCTACGAACCTTCTGCCAACACAGTCCATTGGCAGAAGGCTTACAGCAGTCAGTTAGGCCAGCCAGCACTTCTTCTGTCCGCCCTTTTTGCTGACAACCTAGCCGCGCTCAAGGACGTACTCTTCCAGCACGTGCTTCAGCAACACAGGAAGATATACCCCAATTACTTGAAAAGCGCTGCTTGTTAGGCTAGTTTTGCACTTTTAGGCCTCGTAGTTCAATGGATAGAATAGAAGTTTCCTAAACTTTAGATGCAGGTTCGATTCCTGCCGAGGCTACTTCATCTCCACCCAAGTCACGCCTTCCCCACCTGGGTAAGGATGCTGTGCAATAACCTGCTTGATCTGTACATGAGACTGCAAATACGTACGCACAGCATTGCGCAAAGCGCCAGTCCCTTTTCCATGAATAATTTTTAGATCTTTGTACCCTACCAGCACTGCCTGGTCAATCCACTGGTCCACCGCGCTCAGCGCCTCTTCCACAGACAGGCCGTGCAAGTCTATCTCCGGATTAAAAGCAGAAAACGTCTCAGAAGATACTTGGAGTAGTCGTGGAGTGGATAGCGCAGTAGAAGGGGGCAGGGTATCTTGCCTAATCTTCTCCAGTTGACTCAGAGGAACGCGCAATTCTAGGGTTTCAAAAGCCACAAAAGCTTGCTTACCAACAATCTGGACCACCTCGCCCACACTCGCTTGACCTCGCATCTTCACATGATCTCCAATATGCAGTTCCTCCTGATGCCCCATTGTAAATTACTCTAAGACCATTGTAAAACCTATCCGATATGCTAACAACAGCTTTAAAATCATCCAATGAACAAATAATCAGATAACTCAGTAAACCAACAAACGAATACGCTATTAACCTCACCGAAACTGCACTGCCTGAATAGGCTTTCCCCTAACAATAATAGCAACAGAAACCAGTAGCACTGTAGTAACCACCGCGAAAGTCAATCCATTCAGGACTATGATCGTGCGCCAGTCCCAGGCCATGGGCACATAGCTGATGTAGTAATAAGTAGGATCTAGCGGGATAAACTTAAAATGCAGCTGCAAAGCACACAACCCAACACCCGCGAGGTTGCCCCAAAGCATCCCTTGGCCTGCCATGTAGAGATTGTTCCAAAACATAATGTGGCGTATCTGCCCATCAGAAGCCCCCAGGGATTTCAAAATCCCCATCATAGAGGTCCGCTCCATGGTCTGGATGAGGACAATAGAGGCCAAGTTAGAGCTTGCCACGAGTAGGATTAGGGCCATGAAGATCAAGGCATTTTTACGTACTATGACCAACCAATCAAAGATAGCGGCATATGCACTGGCCGTTGTGGCGACCCCTAGGTCATAGTCTAGCCATGCCATCATTTGTGTAGCTGTAGTCTGGGCCTGCTGTAGATGGTGCAAAAAAACCTCGTAGCCTCCTACCCAACTTTCAGGCCAGTTATTGAGCTTTTGAATGAGCCTTAAGTCACAAAAAGCCAACTTTTCGTCCAAATCTGCCATGTGTGTAGCATACAACCCTACGACCTTGAGTTTTCTGTAACGCGGAGGCTGCTGCACTACACAGGCCACCACCTCATCGCCCAGTTGTACATTCAGCCGACGGGCTGTTGTGGTGCTCAGTACCACCTCATGGCTATGGCCCTGGGCATCGAAATGCAGCAGTCGGCCGTCTGTGAGATAGGTGTGTAGGTTGTCGTGCGTAGTGGTTGGGTCCAAGCCCTTACACACAATCCCTTCTACATCTTCTGCTGCCCTGAGTAGCACAGCTTTGTGAGCAAAGGCTTTGACAGCTTGGACAGTCACTGGGAAGGCTTTTTGTAGCCCTTGGAGCCTATTTTTTTCTATCGGTGGTGCTTCGTGTGACCTATTTAAAGAATAGCGGGTCACTTGTAGGTGGCCACTAAAGCTGGTCAGCTTTTGTTCGATATTTTGTTGAAAGCCCTGCATGGTCAGAAAAGCCAAAAGCGTAGTAGCCAACCCCAAGGCTACACTGACGACCCCTATGCGGTGAACAATCGCAGTAAAAGCTTTTTGAGGGGCCCTTCGGAGCCGCTGGGCAATGAAGTAGGGCGTATAAAAGGTGCAATGTTTATCTCGGTGATGGATAGGCTTTGAGATCATTGCATTATTCGGTGGTTTTGTGGGGAGGGGTTATATCCAGGATTCATACTGGATCGTGATGATCTCCACAGCTCCCAAAGAGTAGCCAAATCATAGCTTGCAGATAGCTGTAGGTAGTGATTGGTGAATGCAATGTCTGCTATATCTACGAGTCTCTCTTTAGGATTTTGAAAATCGAGAATATCGGTGAGCCCCCAGCTGTACCGCAAGTCAATGCCTAAGCCCCAACTAAACTGGTACCGCAGTCCAACAATAACTGCCCACTCGTACACAGCTACGTGGTGTTCTTTTATAATTAAAGATACTGATCCTGTAGGTGAAGCGCGCCAAAGAAAATTGAGGCTAGGGCCTAGGTAGAAGCTCCATTCTTTTTGCGTGCCTGCTGGATAAAACATCAGCCAGAGAGGGATACAGGTGTAACTAAGTTTGAGGCCCTGTCTCTTTCGAGCACTAAATTGCTTGTAAACACATCCTACTTGGGCGTAAACCAGCTCTGTACCTATGCTCAGTTTAGGTGTAAGGCCATACTCACAGTAGGCTCCGTAGTGAAAAGAAGTTGTTAGGACATCAAAAACACTGCCTTCTGGTGCAGGGTCTTGCGATTGAATCTTATCTAAGTTTTTAAAAAGAGATAAGTTACCTCCCGCCTTGGGCCCGTAGCTTATCTTTTTTGCCTGTGCATCAACAGTTAGCAATAGGATAGCCACTACGCCCAGTAGTTTTTTCATAGTAGAGAGTGAATGCTTTGTTAGAGGTAGATAGGAGGGATAGATACTGAAGAAGGCAAAAAGCTATCTAGAGTATGTTAGCTGTTAATCGAGTTTATATAGTACGTTGTCCATGCACGCCTGATAGATAATGGGGCTTATTAGAGCTGTCATGCCGATCCTACCGAGGCCTCGTAGCGTGGCTGACCTTTGCCATAGACCCTTCACTTACGTTCTAGGTGACAGAAGCGAAAGGGGTGGTTTAGAATAACCTAACTCTACTGCTGGAGGTGGTTGAATAGCCTACGTGTACTTAGCCTACTCATCACTGAAGAGATGCATAAGCACAAAGTTGATAATGTAAGCTGTCTAAATCATGACCCGACTTAACCGTTTAGCGTTACAACAGCTATGTAACGGAATATACAAAAAAAGCCGACATCAAGCCGGCTTTTTGCAGTTGTTGTACAAATATGCTAGTCTTCTAGTAGTCTAGCGAAGTTGTAACCTACAGTTAGCGTTGAAAGGAGGTTAGTAGGCTTCTTTTCTTGAAGTCCTAAAGTAGTTTCTACATATCCTTTGGAACTTCCATCTCCATCACCTTCTCTCTTAAAGATTCCCATCAGCCCGAAGCTGTACTTGTTCTCTATGGTCAGTCCAATGGGGAATTCATATCCTATTGCTGCTATGATGCCTAAGTCGAACATATTGAGAAATTCTTTTTTGAATTTACTTTTCATATCTCCTTCTCCTTCTACCTCTGCACCCAACGGAAACTGTGCCTGCACACCTAAGTCCATGTTGAATATTCCTTCTTCTGGATCATGCCCCATGGGAAAGATACTTACCGCCACTGGTACAAGTATATGGTTTGTAGAGAGCGAGAATTTTTTCTTACTGCTTGTTTCTTTCTCTTCTTTCTCTTTCTTCTGGCTAGCTGTATCACCCAGTCCAGCATAGTACACACCTGACTTTATACCTATGTACTCATGAAAGGCGTAGCTAACAAACGCGCCTCCTGACCCCCATATTCTTGTTGAATTTTCTGTTTTTTTATCTTCAATCTTCATCTCGTCCAGCCACATGATTCTAGATGCAGATAGTCCTCCTTCTAGTCCGAATCTCAATGGTTGTTCTTGTGCCTTGACAGAAGCTGCTGCAAAAAGCATGCACACGCTTCCCAATGCAATAATTGCTTTTCTCATAGTAGTTGGTATTTTAAGTTGTAAATTTTATTTTTTATATTATGTACGCAGCTAGTTTCCACCAGCTCTACTTGCAATGTTAGTTCTTTATGGAATAAAATGCAATCTGTACGCAAAAATTAATATCTCTTGCAAAGAGACAATAGTTAAGCTAGCTGTCTCTAGTTAGAGTATGACTATCACATATTTCTCTACTTTTTGTGAGGGCTGTATCAAAAGATACATGCTGCATGACCACTCCTAGCACTAGCACGCTTGCAAGTCATTTTTAAGGCTTTAATTTGTACCCATTGCTATAGAACAACTTTTGATACAGCCCCATCATACAGCATGAGCAGGTTGCGTATTGCAAATTGCTAGGATAAATAACTATTTTTGTTTCATGCGTAAAAAAACATCTCTCACATTAAGACTTACGGCAACTCTGTACGAAATGTCCACAATCACTCAGCTACTTGGGCGCATATCTTTGATGTTATGTTTACTCTTCGCTACCCAAGCGGTTGCTTACGGACGCTCAAATCCTGCTCTCACTCCTCAAGAAAATTTTGTGGTGGCCACTACTACTATGGCTACCTATCAGCAAAGTGGGGCTGAGTCTAGCAATGAAGGGGCCTCAGACGATGAAGATAACGCTGTGGAGCGTGACTTCGATACGATCAGGGGTTTTCAGTCCTATGATCCTGACCTGGACAAGTGGTCCACAGTTGAGAATTTTGAGGGTGTTGAGATATTGGAAGACACTACGCAGCAACGCGAAGACCGATATATTTACCATAGCTTTTGGGCGTATGATGCGCTAAAAAATGTATGGTACAAAGTGGACATACGAGACCATGGCTACAGGCTGGGCCAAGGAACTTCCCAAGTGGCAGCTGAGGGGGCACTGGAAGAAACAACGTCCGAGGAGTCTCCCAGCCTTTGGAGAAATTGGGTCTTGGGGCTTAGGGTAGGTTCTGGCTGGACTTATTACCATACCAGGGTTATTAATATGCACCTGAGACAGGTAAATAACAATACAGCTGGAGAGTGGTTTTTACAAACCGAGCAGGAATTCCAAGACAAAAACAGTCACACTATTAACTGGCTAGGAGCTCCTCACGATAAGAGCGGGGATCCGCTAAATGATACTCAAGGCAAAGGTATAGACCATCACATACAAAAAGGACAAAAAATCGTCTTTACTGGTCATGGAACGAGCATACCAATCACGTTAGTTACTCACTACACATTCTTTAATCGCTTGAGACTAGGGGGTGGTTTTTGCCTTGAGCCTCACCGTTTGACAGAGCTTCGGCCTCAAGAGGATGCACGTGGCTTGAAGGCATTCAAGGTAAAGAGTGAGCATGAGTGGTTTTACCATATAGCATGGTTTGGACTGATCGGCTACAAAGTGATACACGAGCCTAAGCAAGACTACGTGGTTGATATACAGGTAGGGCAAGTTTTCAATAGAGGCACTGAAGTTAAACGCATGTTTGATGGGAAAAAACATTACATATACAAAGGTTGGCTATTCAGCCTGGGAATAAATTATGAGCGCAAGCTTAACAACTACTTCAGGTTTGTAGGCCGTTTGGCAGGAGACCTTAACCTGAGCGACTTTACCCCCACCGGCTTAAACGACGACAGCGCAAAAGTGACTCTCTACCAAACAGCCGCGCATCTAGACTTAGGCATCAACTTCAACTTTGGCAAAGATCCGGACGAGGAGCGTGAAGACACAGATGGTGCTGACACAGGCGAGCAAGGAGGGAACAAAAAAGATGGGGACAAGAAAAAGAAAAACGACTTGAAGAAATTAGGAAGAGACCTGAAAAAAGCAAAAAGTCAGCGGGACCGTCTGGGAAGCAAATTGAAATGGAACACCCTAAAATAGCGCATGCTTGCTGTAGCTGTGCACGTGAGTAGATTTCAAGGATAGAGGCTATAATGCAGGAAAGTATGTCATTTATGTATTTCTCTGCGTGGCAAAAGATTGCCTGCTTGGTGACAGACTAGTACAGCATAATCGATCCTCGCCCTACAGAGATTCGCCCCCAATCGGCTGTGCAGTATCTATCACCAAATCAGCAAATCACCCAATAAACAAATGACCCAATGACCCAATAAACCAATGGCCTAGTGTGCTTCCAGCCAATTCTCTCCTTCCTTAACGCTTACCTCAATGGGGACAGCAAGTGGTAAGGCTTCACGCATCATGGCGGGAATGTGGGCTCGTAGCAATGGGATTTCAGCTTGAGGGGCGTCAAAGACGAGCTCATCGTGCACTTGGAGAATCATGTGGGCCTGCAGTTGCTCTTGCTGTAGCCAGGCATGGATACGAATCATGGCAAGCTTGATCATATCTGCTGCACTGCCCTGGATAGGCGCATTGATCGCGTTGCGCTCAGCAAAACCACGCAACGCGGCATTTCTGGAGTTAATATCTCGGAGCCATCGCTTCCTGCCTAGCAGCGTAGTGACATAACCTTGCGTCTGCGCCTTGGCGATCACGTCATCCATGTAGGCTTTCACGGCAGGAAATTCTTGAAAATAAGCTTGAATCAAGTCAGCTGCTTCTTTGCGCGGAATGTTAAGCCGCTGTGCCAGGCCAAAAGCAGAGATGCCATAAATGATGCCAAAGTTAGCCGTCTTGGCTTGGCGCCGCATGGGGCTATCTACAGCTTCTATGGGCACTTTAAAGAGTCGGCTAGCGGTAGCAGTGTGAATGTCTTTGCCTGCACGAAAAGCCTCCATCATGGTGGGGTCTTGCGAAAAAGAAGCCATAATGCGCAGCTCTATCTGAGAATAATCTGCTGAAAGCAAGCGATGTGCGGAGCTACGGGGCACAAAGGCTTTGCGGATTTCCCTTCCTTTTTCCGTACGGATAGGAATGTTCTGCAAGTTAGGATGCGTAGAGCTAAGCCTGCCTGTCGTAGTCACAGCTTGGTTGTAAGAAGTATGGATCAAGCCATCCGCAGGGCTGAGCAGTGTAGGCAGGGCATCCACATACGTGGACTTGAGCTTTTGTAGCTCCCGATATGCAAGTATTTTGGACACAATGGCATGCTCCTGGGCCAATGTCTGCAGTACCTCTTCTCCTGTGGCATACTGCCCTGAGGGCGTCTTTTTGGCCTCTTCTATGAGCTTGAGCTTGCCGAACAGGATGTCACCTAGTTGCTTGGGCGAAGCAATGTTAAAAGGCTCCCCAGCCAGGGCATGAATTTCTTGGGCTAACACCTGACTCTCTTGGTCCATGGCTGTGGATAAGGTAGCCAACACCGCTGTGTCGAGCTTAACCCCTGTGTGCTCCATCGTGGCAAGCACCTCAACAAGAGGGAGCTCTACCTCGTAAAGCAGCTTTTCAAGCCCTTGGGCTACGATCTCGGGCTGTAGCTTGTGGTAGAGCTGCAAGGTGAGGTCTGCATCTTCGCCTGCATATTCCTTGACCAAGGCTACGTCCACCTCCTGCATGCTCTTTTGCTCCTTGCCCTTAGGCCCTAGTAAAGCCTCTATGGGCACAGGCGTATAGTTCAAATAGTGCTCAGCCAGGACATGGAGGTTGTGCCGCTGGTCAGGATCGAGCAGATAATGGGCCAGCATCGTGTCAAAAATAGGGGGTTGTACAGTGATGCCATACCGCTGCAGCACGCTCAAGTCGTACTTTAGGTTTTGGCCCACCTTGCAAATCGATGGGCTGGCCAGGACCGCTTGAAACTCTTGCACCACCTTTCTGGCCTCGGCCTCTGCTGTAGGGATAGGCACGTAATACGCTTCGCCTGGATGATAGGCAAAGGCGATACCCAGTAAGGTGGCTTGTTGCGTATCGAGGCTAGTAGTCTCTACATCCAAACAAAATGCCTCTTGCAGGGCCAAGTGATGGAGCAGCTCCTTGCGCAAGGCCGGCGTGTCGATCAGGTGGTACTGGTGTGCTGTGGTGGCTAGGGTAGCCAGCGTAGGGGCAGGAGTAGTCTCAGTAAGAGCTTCTGCAACGTGCTCAGTTGTAGGAGGCGCTTCAAAGAGGGGGGCTTGGGTTGCAGCCGATTGGGAAGCAGGCGCTACTGTTGCGCCAAAGACCCTGTTCATCAGAGTGCGGAACTCCAGCTCTTGAAACAATGCTTTGAGCTGTGCTTCGTCAGGCCCTTGATAGCGACTTTTTTCTAGAGCAAAATCGAGCGGCACATGGGTGCAGATCGTAGCCAGCTCTTTCGAGAGGATACCTTGTGGTCCATAGTTGATCACATTTTCTCGCAGCTTGCCCTTGAGCTGGTCTGCATGGGCTACTAAATTTTCTACCGAACCATAGGTCTGAATGAGCTTTTTGGCCGTCTTAGGGCCAATAGTCGGAATGCCTGGGATATTGTCTACTGCATCGCCCTGTAGGCCCAGAATGTCTCGAACCTGATCTGGGCGCTCCACCTCCCACTGGGCCAAGACTTCTTCTTTGCCCAGCACGGCCACCCCATTGCCCAGAAAAGCAGGTTTGTACAGATAAATATGGTCATCTACCAGCTGGGCAAAGTCCTTGTCAGGCGTCATCATGTACACCTCAAAATGGTCTTGGGCTGCTTGGCGGGTCAGCGTGCCAATGATATCATCTGCTTCATAGCCTTCTTTCTCTAGTACAGGGACCTGAAAGGCTTGGGCGATTTTTTTGGCATAAGGGATGGCTACCGTGATATCTTCAGGCTGTGCATCGCGGTGGGCTTTGTATGCCTCAAAAGCCTGATGTCTAAAATTAGGGCTAGGATGATCAAAAGCAATTGCTATGTGGGTGGGTTTCTCTTTTTGCAGAACGCCCACCAAGGCGTTAGCAAAGCCCAGAGCAGCACCAGTGTTCAGGCCTTTGGAGTTGATGCGCGGATTTTTACTGAAAGCAAAGTGAGCTCGATAGATCAGGGCCATGGCATCGAGCAGAAAGAGCTTAGCGCGAGGAGTAGTTGTCGGCATGAGGTTCAAAAAGTTACTTTGATGCTTTGCATGGGACGTTGCTGTTCAGCACAAAGTGAGGCCATTGCATTATTGAGCTATTTTGCCATTGAGTGATTTAAAAAGCATTTTCTAGGCTTCTAAAGGCACTGTTTCAAGTCCTGTTAGAATATTGGGTGCATGTTGTAACAGCCACAGAGTGTCCAAAACAAAGTTACAAGATTTGAATGCTTACAGCAGCTACCATGCACTAAAGCTTTTCCTCAGCGCAACGCAAGGTTATTCCTCCTCCTTATTTGCATCAGCAATCACTTCAATTAGTCTTCCATTTACTCCTACCTACAGGATTACTATCAGCCTTGCAGGGGTGCTCCCTCTCATTAACAATAGGTGGGCATGAGAATTTTGCAGTCAATCAACAGCGAAGGTGCATGAAATAACTGTTTATACAACCTAACTTTGTACTAAAATGACTGTGTATGCAACGCTTGGCGACTCTGATCGGGTTCTTGTTGGCCTTTAACAGTACCCAGGAACCTTCTGTAACGCTTTCTCAAGCACAAATGGTAGATATTATTGTGGACCTGGAGCTTACTAAAGCCATGATCCGTCACTACGCTGCTGATGAAGCCACGGCGGATCAATTGCTTCAGAAAAATCTCCTGTTGGTCTATGAAGCCCATCACACAGATGAAGCGGCCTTTCAGGAGAATTTTCAGTACTATTTCTTCCAACCTAAAGTACTAAAGGAGATGTATGAGGCAGTGAACCATCGGCTCGAGGAGCTGCAGACTTGGGTAGAGTGAGGCTGTCGCTTTATAGATTATTTGACCATTGTTTTATTAGACTATTTAGTCATGCGTTTATTGGTCTCAGTCGCTAGTACAAAACTATGCACTTTCAGTGCAAGACTTTCAGTTGTTACCCCCTTTCTCTGTGTGTTAGCTTTGGATGCTGAGCAAGGAATCAAGACGTATTAGCCACACAATCTCCTGGTTGACAGCCCATATAATGGTCTAGTAGGTAAGCGTCGCTACAAAGTAAAGCGCTTGTTTGGAAGTATAAAGAGTTGGTTCAAGACAGGCAGCGCGCGTTATGTAGGGAATGCAAAAATGCATAGTGAGCATGTACTGGAGGCGCTATGTTACAATCTATACCGCGCGCCAGGCCTAGCGTTAAGAGTCTCTGTGGGATGGCTATGCCTTTTTGGGTTGGTTATCACACACGGTTAGGTCAAAGAAGCGCAAATAAATGCTTAATAGGGCAGGAGGCTCTTGGCTGATGAGAGTCTCTATGAAAACAATAACCTCTTGCGAGGTAGATCAGAAATAACAACAGTTTTACAACGGCCTCATGACTTACTCTCAGGCCGCATTTGAGGAAAAAAGATTACCTCTTGGATAGAAGCTGCATTGGTCATGATCATAGCTAGCCGATCAATACCGATGCCCAGTCCTACCGTAGGGGGCATGCCATAGCGCAAAGCCCGCAAAAAGTCTCCATCTAAGGCCATGGCCTCATCGTCACCTCTTTGGCCTAGCGAAAGCTGCTCTTCGAATCGCTGCTGTTGGTCTAAAGGATCGTTGAGCTCAGAAAAGGCATTGCAGATTTCTTTGCCATTGCAGATCACTTCAAAACGTTCTACTAGGGTAGGATCAGTACGGTGACGCTTGGCCAAAGGAGACATTTCTACAGGATAATCTGTAATGAACGTAGGCTGTATAAGCTTAGGTTCGCAGTGAGCTCCAAAAATTTCATCAATAATCTTTCCTTTGCCAGCCGATGGCTCCAAGGATACCTCCAGCTTTTGGGCGGTTTCCCTCAGCGCTGCTTCGTCCATAGCACTGACATCCACCCCTGTGAAATGCTCAATGGCCTCAAATAGGGTGAACCGCTGCCAAGGTCGCTGAAATTGGATGGTCTCTCCGCCTACTTGTACGGCCGTAGTGCCATGGAGGTCTAGCGCTACCTTTTCGAGCAATACTTCCACCTGATCCATCATCCACAGATAGTCTTTGTAAGCCACATACACTTCGAGCATGGTGAACTCAGGGTTATGAAAACGCGACATGCCCTCATTGCGGAAGTCCTTGGCAAATTCAAAGACCCCGTCATAGCCGCCTACTATGAGCCTTTTGAGGTACAACTCGTTGGCAATGCGTAGATAGAGCGGCATGTCTAGGGCATTGTGGTGCGTTTTAAAGGGACGAGCAGCTGCTCCACCGTGAATCGGTTGTAGAATGGGCGTTTCTACCTCTAAGCAGCCTTGATCCTCCAAGTAGTGTCGGATGGAACGGATGAGCTGGGCCCGTTGGGCAAAAGTGTCTCGCACCTGTGGATTGACAATCAGGTCTACATAGCGCTGCCGATAGCGCTGCTCTGGATCGGTAAAGGCGTCATAAGTTTTCTTAGTGCCTTGATCTTCCACTTCCTTTACAATAGGCAAAGGCTTGAGTGCTTTGGTCAGTAAGGTCAGCTGCGTGACATGTACAGAGATAACGCCCATTTGGGTCGTGAATACATATCCCCGCACACCTACAATATCGCCCAGGTCGATCAGTTTTTTGAAGACCGTGTTGTAGAACGTTTTGTCTTCAGCAGGGCAAAGCGTATCTCGGTGTACATACAACTGTATCCTACCAGTGGCATCCTGTAATTCAACAAAAGAAGCCGATCCCATGATCCTACGGCTCATCAATCGGCCTGCTAGAGCTACTTGCTGGTAATTTTCTGGCTGGTCAGGATAATGGGCCAGAATGTCTTGGGACGAAGTGTTAATGACAAAGGTGGTTGCAGGATAAGGAGCAATCCCCAGACCTTCAAGGGCTTCCTTTTTCTGGATTCTTACGATTTCTTGTTCGCTCAAGTGTGGGGTCATAATGGTTCGCGTCTTAGTATAGGTGGAGTGCTCTTGCAGAACTTCTTCCTGCAAAAGTAAGCATCCGTCAGCGCTTGCTCTAGCGCAACTTCTATTTCATGGCGAATTCGCTATTTCTAGACTGTTGAAAAAGGCACGCAACATGCTGATAACAAATTGAACAGGGCTCTTACAAGCCTAGAAACAGTTTTAAAAGCATATAATCACAGCACCACGCAACCAAGATAACGTACTTCTTGCATGTGAAGATATCAGCCCGCACGGGTTTTCATGTTCATATATCTGGATTATATTTATTATACGTTCATTCTGTTCACCCTAAAACCCTTACTATGCTTCTATCAAGAATAAAGCGCAACATGCAGCAGTTACAAGACTCTACTAGCCATGCAAGCACGTACAGTACCCGTTATTTTAGAGAAGACATTCCTAAATACACCCTTCCTGACAAGGGAATCCCTGCGGATGCTGCCTACCAATTAGTGCATGACGAGCTTAATATGGATGGCAATCCTGCGCTGAACATGGCTAGCTTCGTGACCACTTGGATGGAGCCCGAGGCAGTCAAGCTGATCAATGAAAACCTACACAAAAATTTTATTGACCATGACGAGTATCCCCAAACTGAAGTGATTCATCACCGGTGTGTCAATATGCTGACACGACTATTCAACTCGCCTCAAGCATGTACGCCTATCGGAGCGGCTACCATTGGCTCCTCTGAAGCCATCATGCTGGGGCTCTTGGCCCACAAATGGACTTGGAAAAAACAACGCAAGCAAGCAGGCAAGCCCTATGATAAGCCCAACATCGTTTTTGGAGCAGATGTGCATGTATGTTGGGAAAAATTTGCCCGATACTTTGATGTGGAGATGCGGATCATTCCTATGGAGAGCAATCGATACACAGTTACTTGCGAAGAGGTAGAAAAGCGCGTGGATGAAAATACGATAGCAGTAGGGGCGATTTTAGGCACTACCTATTCAGGACATGCAGACCCCATTCAGGAGATGAATGCACTTTTGGTCCGTATCAAACGAGAAAAAGGCTGGGACATCCCATTGCACGTAGATGCAGCCAGTGGAGGATTTGTGGTGCCTTTTGTGAAGCCTGATTTTGTTTGGGACTTTCGGCTAGAGCAGGTCAAGTCGATCAATGTTTCTGGACACAAGTATGGCCTGGTTTATCCAGGTATCGGGTGGATTTTATGGCGCGATGAGTCAGATTTTCCAGAAGAGCTTTCCTTCAAAGTCAACTATCTAGGAGGGTGGATGCCCACCTATACCCTCAACTTTTCTTGCTCTAGTGCCAATATCATTGCGCAGTATTACAATTTTATCAGGCTAGGCCGTGAAGGATACACACAGATCATGAACAACTGTGTCAGCAATGCGCGCTATCTAAGTAAAAAACTGGCTGCTGCCCCAACCTTTGAGGTGATCAATGCAGGCCAGATGCTTCCTATTGTTGCCTTCAAGCTCAAAGACACCATCAAAAACTACACTGTTTTTGACCTATCTAGAAAGCTGAGAGAACGCGGATGGATTGTTCCTGCCTATACACTGCCTCCTAATGCAGAAGATATGGCCATCATTCGTGTAGTCGTCCGAGAACACTTCAGCCGCGACATGGTAGATATTCTTTGTACAGATATCCTGCGTGCTTGTGAATACCTAGAAAGTCAGGGCCCTGCCACTAGACCAAGGACAAGTCAGGAAGAACATTACCCTATTTGTTAAGCCCCCTTTCAACAGAATATCCCGCTCTTTAGAGCGGGATATCTTAATATACGTCGGTAGTAGAGTAGAAGGTAGAGTGCATGCGCCCTACTGGCTGAGCACGTAGCTACTAGCCCATCTGGCCTTGTACAAGACTCTTTACCTTATCAGCCCCTTCTTTAAAAAGGTTCCTATTCTTGTACTCTTCAAAAAACTTGTGTGCACGTTCAGAAATCATGGTCCGAATCTTTTTTATATTTTCATCGCCAAGTACGGTACGAACTACAGCACCTACTACGATGCCAGCCATGAAAGATCTAATATCTCCTCTCATAATTGATTGTTTTTTTAAGGTTGAACATTTTACTCTCTCATTTAATATAAAGAAAGAAAGGATAAATAGTATACACTTTTTTAATTAATTCTTTGCACCAGTTTTGCCAACGCAGTTGATCAGCCTATGGAGGCTGAAGCTGCGCTTCTGCATATTTTTTAACACGAAGTTACGCCATTAAAGATAGCGTCGATGCCCGCCCCTTCCAAAACAGATCGGCTACAACTATTTAACCACCTGCAAGGCACCTGGCAGCTCGAAAGACGTTGGGGAATGCAAGGACATATGCAGGGCACAGCACGCTTCCAGCCATGGGCCCAAGACATACTGCACTACCAAGAGCAGGGCAGCGCAGTTTTTGACAATACAAAGCGGGTAAACGCTCACCGCGCTTATGCCTACGTGTATAGCCAAGGAGAGGTGGCTGTACACTTCTGGGACCAACAGCGCGAGCGTCCTGGCGCTTTGCTGCACACCCTACAGTTCAGCCCTACCGAAACTTTTAGTCAGCACATAGCAGCCACCGCCCTTCACCATTGTGCTCCTGATCGTTACGAGGCCTACTATGCGTTTCTATCTCCCCAGCAGTTTCAGCTCACTTATTGGGTAAAAGGCCCTCGCAAGGATGATGTGATACAGACCTATTTTGATAAGGTAGAGGGGACGTCTGCTTAAGGTCTATTTCTGCTACCCACTGGCGCAAGTTTCTTTAGAACTGTGCCTCTCATTTGCTACCTCGTTGGGCATTTAAAATTCAACACTACTCACTATTACGAAGCCTGTAGTGCCTGCTTGATCAGTGCCTCCAAAGAAAGCGCTGTAGCATGCACCTTACGTACCTTGGCAATGGCTTTCTCTGCCACGCCCTTGCTGATGCCTAGTGTGATAAGGGCCTCCAAAGCTTCTTGGCTCACCTGGTCCCTACCAGGCAGGAGCGCACTGCCCTGGCTCATCGGCAAAGACTTCCCTAGCTTGTCTTGTAGCTCCAAGACGATCCGTTGCGCTGCTTTGGGGCCAATGCCTTTGATGGCTGCCAGTACAGTCACATTCTGATCTACAATAGCTTGTTGCAGTTCACCAGGATTGAGCGAAGACAAAACGGTCATAGCAGTGCGCGGACCTATCCCATTCACCTGGAGCAAGTGCAGAAACCAGTGTTTCTCTTCGCTACTCGCAAAGCCATACAACGTACGCACATCGTCCTTGACATAGAGGTGGGTAAAGAGCTGGACCGTGACTAGTGGCTTGATTTGCGTAAAGGTATAGAGCGACGTCCTGACTTCGTAACCTAGTCCCCCTGCCTCTACAATGGCGTAGGTAGGTTCTTTGTGAACAAGCTTTCCTTGAATGTAAGCGATCATGTAAAAATGTGTTGATTGATAGATAGTCTGGCGCTAGCTACACTGTCGAACGCCTAAACCTACGATATCATAAGCTTAAATCAGCAAATTATTCCATCTAAAATGGGCTTAGTTGAACACCCCTTCTACCAAAGTAGTTCGCACAGTAAAGGCTGGGTGCTGCTCACATCAACTTTACCATTCAACCCGACTTAGCCGCTAACAGCAGGCGTTGCACCATGTGTTTAGAACCCATGTACAAAGGGGTTCGCTGGTGGATGGCTGTGGGCTGGATAGAGAGGATGGCCTGTTGGCCTGTAGTAGCCATGCCTCCTGCTTGTTCAGCAATAAAGGCCAAAGCATTGCACTCGAGCACTAGCCGAAGCTTCCCTTGCGGTTTTTGGGGGATAGGAGGATACAAATAGATGCCGCCTTGTATCAAATGACGATGAAAGTCAGCTACTAGAGCGCCCATGTAACGTGCTGCATAGCCCTTGCGCCTGCACTGTTGGAGATAGTCCTGCACGTAGGTAGGAAAAGACGCAGCGTGGCTATCATTAACAGCATAACTGATGCCCTCCTCAGGTATCTGTAAGGAGGGATGTGCCAAAAAGAAATCATCTTTGGTAGGCTCATAAGTAAAGCCATGTACGCCCTGGCCTGCTGTGTAGACCAGCATGGTAGAAGTGCCGTACAGGATATAGCCAGCGGCCACCTGTTGCTGGCCTGCCTGCAAAACATCTGCAGGTTGCACCGCTGCTGAGGAAGGCGAAAGGCGCCGGTACACAGAAAAAATAGTGCCAATAGGGGCATTCACATCGATATTAGGAGAGCCATCCAGTGGGTCTAGGGCAAGCACATACCTCCCCTCCCCACTATGAGGGAGTGCAATGAGGTCTTCTTGTTCTTCTGATATCACTGCGCACACTTCTCCAGTGGCGGCCAGCGCTTGTACGCACCTATCATGTGCCATCACATCGAGCTTTTGCTGCTCATCGCCAGAGGGATTAAAAGCCCCTTGTGTACCTACAATGTCGGCCAGGTCCAGCCTTCTCACTACGTGGTGGATGGCTTTGCCTGCTGAGGCCATAGCGCGGAAGATGGGGAGCAGGGCTTGGGGCAGGTCAGGGCATTGCTGCTGCGCTTGCACCAGAAACTGATCTAAAGAAAGGCCTAAGTCAGCTGTAAACGGACCGGACGCTTGGGGCATGGAGGGTTGCTTTGAAATGGAGTTGCAAAGTACCCAATTTTAATGGCCAACGTTTAATTTTGTGCTGTTTTTACAATTATTTTTTAAGCATAGCACATGAAGGTATTCAAGTTTGGAGGCGCTTCTATCCAAAATCCTGAGTCAGTAAGGCAGCTGGCGCAAATCGTCCACGCAGCAAAGGATGTTCCCCTAGTGATGGTAGTATCAGCCATGGGAAAAACCACCCGCGCGTTAGAACACATTCTTCAGCAAAAAGTAGCTGCCCAATCCTACTATAGCGCTATCCAGCAGCTGGGTAAATTTCATCAAGACATTATTGACCGCCTTTTCAAAGTTCGGCAACAAGACGTCTCCCAAGCGTTGGCGATGTGGAAGGAACGACTGATCAGCACCTTGTCAGTGCCAGCTGCAGAGACATCATCAGACAAGCTCTATAGTCAGGTGGTAGCCCAAGGAGAACTGCTAGCCTCGCAGCTCATTCATTACTATCTGCAAGAGCAACACGTGCCTTGTGTGCAGTTGGATGCAAGAAACTACATCAAGACTAATCTGGGATTCTGTAGTGCACAGGTCGATGAGGTAGCCACACAAAACAAAGTCAAACAGGACTTTGGGCCGCTCTTAGCGCAAGGCCAGGTGGTGCTTACGCAAGGATTCATTGCGAGCAATGCAGTAGGAGAAACAACGACGTTGGGCAAAGAGGGGTCTGACTTTACAGGGGCGCTACTGGCCACTGCTCTGGGGGCACAGTCGCTCACAGCCTGGAAGGACGTGCCAGGAGTGATGAGTGCTGACCCTAAGCGGTTCAAAAACGCAACGAAGTTAGACCGTATCTCTTACCAGACCATGGTAGCCATGGCCCTTGATGGCGCCAAGGTGGTGCATCCTAAGACGATCCAGCCGCTAGCTGAGCACTCCATACCGCTCTATGTCAAACCTTTTCATCATCCTGAAGAAGCAGGGACAACAGTCGTTCATGAGCCTGTTCAAATAGATCGGCCCCTCTACATCCTACGGGAAGACCAAGGCCTAGTACAGCTTAGCCTAGAGGACTGGGCTTATTTTGATGAGGAGCGACTGCAAACAGTCTTGAGCCAGCTGACGCAGCAAGGTATGCGTGCCCACATGTTGGTCATGGAGGCGCGTACCCTATCGATTTGTTGGGACGATGATCCTTGCAAAGTCGAAGGCCTTCTGACAGCCCTGCAGCAACGGTTTAAGGTGCACTATCGCACGGGGGTAGGGCTATTGACCATCATGCATCCTGCTGGCGCTACGCTGCCATCGCTGCTTCAGGGATATCCTATTCTGCTGACGCAGCACAGCCAAGAGATGTCTCGAGTAGCGTTCCAGTATGACCCCAAGCGTAGCCTATCCTTCTAAGAGCTTGCGAAAAGCCTACACAATGGCTGTAAGCTTAGTACTCATCTTCGTTAAAGAGGAAGTCTTCTTCGGTCGTCGGACAGTCTGGCCATATTTCCTCAATATTGTTGTACGGGTTGGTATCGTCCTCCAGCTCTTGCAAGTTTTCTATGAGTGCTGTAGGAGCTCCTGTACGTTTCGCATAGTCAATGAGTTCCTCTTTGGTGGCTGGCCAAGGTGCATCTTCCAAATGAGAAGCTAGTTGTAGAGTCCAGTACATAATTTTTTTATTACAGGTTGTGAATATAAGCTCTACGAAAATTATTTCACCATTTTTAACTGGCTGCTAATTTAATATTTCTACGGTTTTGCAAATGCCATCGCTCATTTTTTTATCCAGCTTAAGAGAGAGAAAGATGATGGTTGCATTGGCTGATTTTGCGATTGGCTGATTTAAAAACCCTTTCTAGCCCCGAGAATGTCTATTTTGAAAGTTTAGAAGCGTATTTTGGGCTGCCCTTTAACCGTTTTACAACTGATTGCTCGTGAACTTCCCTTTCTTCATTGCAAGCCGCTACACCCGATCTAGCACTAAGAGGAACTTAATCCATCGGATAGGCCTCGTTTCCTTTGTCAGTGTGGCAGTGAGCACTATGGCCCTACTGCTAGTACTCTCTGTGTTCAATGGCCTAGAAGAGCTCATCAGATCTTTGTTTCGCTCTTTTGACCCAGACATCAAGATAGAGCTGAAAAAAGGGAAGTCTTTTGTGCTAGATTCGACACTGAGACAGCAGATGGTCGCCGTGCCAGGGGTAGCCAAGGTGGTGGATGTATTGGAAGACAATGCCCTGCTTCGCTACCAAGACCGACAGGTGGTAGCCAAACTCAAAGGCGTTTCAGAGGAGTTTCTACACGAGAGTCGGCTCGAGCCGTTTATCACCCAAGGAGCCTTTCAACTTAAACAGGGAGCCGTGAGCATGGCGATGCTGGGCAGTGGCGTACAGTATGCCCTGTCTGTTACACTCCCTAGTCAGTTTCACGCCCTGCAAGTCTTTTACCCTAAAAAAATGCAAGGCAGCACCTTTTTGCCCCAGAATTTTTATAGATGTAAAAGTATTGTGCCAGGCGCCACCTTTGCCGTTGAGAAGCAATTTGATGAACGCTATGTCATTGTGCCCATTGACTTTGCAGCTGCCCTCATGGATATGGAGCACAGGCAGACGGCGCTAGAAATCCAGGTGGCGCCAGGCTTTGCAGTGCATCAGGTGCAGCGTGCCCTCAAGCAGCTAGTCCCTGATTGCTTTCAGGTGCGCAATAGCAACGAACAGCAAGCTGCCTTGGTACAGGCCATTTACATAGAGCGGCTCTTTGTGTTTGTTACCTTTTCCTTTATTCTGCTTGTGGCTTCGCTCAATATTTTCTTTTTGCTCTCTATGCTGGTCTTGGATAAACGGCATGATATTGCTGTTTTGTACACTTTGGGAGCGACGCCACAAGACATTCGGCGTATCTTCTTGCTCAAAGGCCTATGGATTGCGTTGCGTGGTACCGCCCTAGGGATGGTGGCTGCTTGGGTGCTGAGCTGGCTGCAGCAGCAATATGGGCTCGTATCCTTGGGCGCAGCAACCAGCCTGATAGAAGCCTATCCTGTCAAGAGACAGGTGAGTGACTTTGTCTACACGGCTGTCAGTGTGGTGGGGATGACATGGTTGGCTGCTTATCGGCCTGCGCAGCTAGCTGCCCAAACAAATATCCGCGACCATTGTGTTGTTGGGTGATAGAGTTATTTGTTGATTAGATTATCTGTTTAATTGAACTACTTATTCATTTGTTTATTGAGTAGTTTAGAACGCGTCTAACGCAAGCATCTTCACAAGCCTGGTTCAAGCGTCCTCGCTTGGGCTCTCTCAGCTAGGGCGGCATACTTAGTGCCGCAGCAATGACATAGCTCTGGGTTGTATCGAAAGGCTCTATGCAGCCCCAGTTGGAAAAAGGCACAAGCCAAGAGACTTGCGCCAGGTGGAGCTGCTTGTCGACTTACACTTTAATAGCTTAAGTCAAGACAGCTGGATACACGAGCACGCGTAAGCACAACGCTTGGTAATGTAAAACCGCGGCTCTATATTAAGAGTAGAAAGACTAAGCAAAGTGGTGAATTGAAGACTCTATAAAAGCTGACAATCATGAAAATCAATGCCATGGAATCCCTAAAACAGCTCATTGGTTTGATAAGTCTAGTCTTACTACTAGGTGCTCCTCAGTGCTCAACAGGGAAGCACACTCCACGAAGTACGGGAACCCTAAGAGTATCTCATGTACCCTACGAGGCTGGACAACTTATTCAAGCAACGCTGGAGGCCGAGGGCGGAAACATAGACTTGAGTGAATGTAAGATTAAAGCCCAAGTCACAGGCGCTAACCTCTCTGATAATAATAGCATTGATCCGTTCCTGTGGGGAAAAATTAAGTATGGCATTAATGAAGTTAGGGTAGACTTGACCGAACCTCGGGCTACTCCACTTCGACGCGCTCCAGAGCTTCAAAGTGAAGCAACAGCAACTTTATATCTAAGACCTCGGCCTTTCTGGATACGGCAAGCTCAAGTGAAGTACTGTATTATAGGCCCTACAGGCGATCAGGCATACGAACAGACCGTTGATTGGAACGTTGGTGAGGTAGCACAGGCTCAGAATGCATTGTCTAACATTGAGCTCAAAAGCTTGAAAGCACAAAGCGAAAATTTGAGAGAAATAAGAGAAAAGAGAGCTACGATCATGTGGTATCGCGATAAATGCGAAGTGCAAATCAGAGATGCCGTGATTCACAATACGGGAACGAAAGCAATCAGTCTGAAGGACTTATCTGTATCTGTTAAGCTTACTAGTAGTGCAGGGTCTTGGGAGCATAAGACGCTTGATATTTGCACTCGTGGCGAGGATATTTTCCTTGTACAGGACGAAAAATTGGCCTTAGATCCTTTCAAGGTTAATTTCACAGATACAGCGTTGCTCAAACTGGTAAGTCAGCATAGAGAAGCCAACAAAGCCGCGCTTAGAGAAGAACAGAGAACGCTTCTTCCAGCACTGTTGGCTACTGTTACCATAGGAACAAAAGAATTTGAGATAGATAATGTTATCATACTTAACTGAGCATATTACGTCCTCATCGCTGCCATAGGTCATCGCAAGTAATGTGCCATGCTCCTCCCTTTTTCCTTCTAGCTGTAGCCTTACACACTTTCAGCTGGATGGCACACCTCCCCTAATGCTTCTCGCTTTTGATCGGTTTTGATGCCCAGTAATGGGTAGACCAAGGACAATGCCGAACTGTGTGCTGACTTTAAGAAATAGGCCCGATAGCTCCACATAAGGCCTTTGCAGCGCCTTCACCTTAAGTAGTCTATTTTTAAATTAGGCTCACAACGCAGCCTTCATGGCTTGGAGCCGAGCAAGGTGTTTGCGGGCTTCGCCGCACTGTTCTGCACTGGGGAATTTCTCCACAATGCGCTGATAGCATGACAAAGCTTTTTGATACTCCTGATTGGTTTCATAAACCAGGGCTGCTTGGATCAAGTAAATAGGCGTAAACACCTTGTTGGGCTTGTAGTTGGCAGCTTTCATATAGTATTGAGTCGCTTGAGCATAAGCTTGCTGCGCGGTGTAAGCATCGCCCAGGAGCGACCAAGCCCGGGCTTGGAGCAAGTCATCTTGCGCCTTGAATTGGCTGAGGTGCGCAATGGCTTGTGCTTCCTCCTGTTGGTGCAGGTAGCTAACGCCTGCGTAAAAATGGGCGAGATTAGCGGCTTGGGTCCAGCCATATTCTTTAATAATGTCGAGCAGGCCTGCACAGACGCCATCGCCTTGTAGGGCTTTGTCAAACACTCCTGCCTCAAAATAGTAAATAGCCTGAAAGAGCTCACTTTGTGCTATGGCATTCTGCTGCTGCTGTCTATTTTGCCAGTAAAAGGACCCTATACTAAGCATAATGGCCAGTATGCCTATTACATACAGTCGCTGCTGATGCTGCAGCAGGCGATCTGCTAGCTGCTGTAAACGATCTGGAGAAGGCTGAGGGGGTGTTTCCCTTTTTAATCTTTTGGATAGCGTAGTGCGCATGAAAAAGACAGATAATGAGTTGGTAATTAACTTTTTAGGAATGGATAATCTTTTTGGGCATACACATGCTCATAAGCTTCTGAGGGCGCAGGAAGATCAGCAGCTTCGGCAAAGGCAACTGCTTCGGCAATTTGCTTCTTAACACGCTGGTCAATGCTGTCCAGGGCTGTTTCTTTTGCTAGCTGCTGGGCCAGAATCGTCGTGCGCACGCGCTCTATAGGGTCTTGCTGCTTGTAGGCCGCTAGCTCTTCTTTGGTGCGGTACTTGGCAGGGTCAGAAATAGAGTGCCCTCTGTAGCGGTAGGTCTTTAATTCCAACAGACTAGGAAGTCCTTGTCTGGCTTTTTCAGCTGCATCGGCTATGGCCCAATGCACAGCCTCTACGTCCATGCCATCTACGGCGAGTGAAGGCATGTCATAGGCAGCTCCTAGCCTATAAAGTTCAGTGACATTAGAACTTCGCTCTACCGAGGTGCCCATGGCATAGCCATTGTTTTCGATGACAAAGATGATGGGCAACTGGTAGAGCATGGCCAGGTTCAAAGCCTCGTGAAAAGCTCCTTGCCGTACTGCTCCATCGCCCATGAAGGTGATGCATAAATGTTGGGTTTGCTTGTATTTTTCCGCAAAAGCAATGCCTACACCCAAAGGAACTTGTCCTCCCACAATCCCATGGCCACCAAATAAGTTCTTTTCCTTATCAAACATGTGCATAGAGCCGCCCTTACCTCTAGAGACGCCTGAAGCTTTGGCCAACAGCTCTGCCATGACGTATTTAGGATCAGTTCCTAAGGCAATGGGGTGGGCATGGTCGCGATAGGCAGTGATGTACTTGTCCTCTTTGTTCAGCGCTGTGACAGCGCCTACCACACAGGCTTCTTGGCCATTGTACAAATGACAAAAGCCTTTGATCTTTTGTTGTCCATAGAGCTGCCCTGCCTTTTCTTCAAACTTGCGCATGAGCAGCATCCGCTCATACCAAAACAAGTAGGTGGCTTTTGAAAATTTGAGGGGTGCCTTTACTTTTGGTCGCTCCACCTGCTTTGTATCAACAAGGTCTACTGTGCTTTCCATGTGGTTTTGTTAGGAGGTATAGGCTAGGGCGCATTGACTATCTTCCTTGCAGTCTCAAGCCCCCTTTCTGGTAGGAGGGAGGCGCCTGTAGCGATAGGATGTGAGTGGTTCAATAGCAAACAACCCTGACGCGAAGCTAACTAAAAACATCTAAAAAGGAACTGATGCACCTCACAAAGCTCCGATGTGCCCATTTCAAGAACTATAAAGCTATTGAGCTGGCATTTGCAGCGCAGCTCAACTTTATTGTAGGGGCTAATGGAGCGGGCAAAACCAGTTTACTAGATGCGATTCACTATCTCTCTTTGACCAAAAGCGCTTTTAATTCAATCGATGCGCAGAACATCCACCATGGAGAAACAGCCTTTGCTGTGGCAGGCCAGTTCATCAAGGCAGACCATCCCTACGATTTGCAGTGTGTTTTTCATCAACAAAATGGTAAAACACTGAAAAGGAATCATAAGCCTTATGAAAAGCTACGGGACCATATTGGGCTGTTTCCTATTGTACTGACCACCCCTTACGACATAGATCTGATCCGCGGAGGCAGTGAGGTTAGGAGAAAATTCTTTGACAGCCTCCTTTGTCAGCTGGATAGGGAATATCTAGACCAACTTGCTAAGTACCAGCACCTCCTGAAACAACGCAACAGCTTGCTGAGACTGCACAAAGAAGGCCAGGGCTTAGATCGTGATCTACTGACTGCTTACAATGAGCAGCTACTTCCACTGAGCAAGTACTTGTTTGTAGCTCGGCAAGCTTTTATCCAGCAGTTTTATCCTCTCTTTCAAAAGCATTACCACTATTTTGTAGCAGCAGAGGAAACAGTACAATTGACCTATGTATCAGAAGTAGGGAGCGCAGATTTTGAGGAACGATTTCTCAGTAGCCTTCCGCAGGATGTCCTACTGCAGCGTACTACTATGGGAGTACACCGAGACGATTTTCATTTTACACTGAATGGCCACTCTTTGAAAAAACTAGGTTCTCAAGGCCAACAAAAATCATTTATTATTGCCCTGAGGCTAGCGCAGTTTGCGTGCATAGAACAGGCACTACAGGTGAAGCCGCTGTTGCTGCTCGACGATATTTTTGACAAGCTGGATGAGCAGCGTATAGATCGATTGGTGACACTCATGGCCCAGCAGAATTTTGGTCAGGTGTTCATTACAGACGCCAAAGGTCAAAGTAGTGTAGCCATCATGGAGCGTATCAAGGCTGACCAAACGCTGATCAGGATTCATCAAGGCACGCGGGTAGCAGACTAGCGATCGCTTAGGAGGCGTGATAGTCTTCCGTTTCTTTATCGTATCTTTACTCGCCTGATGAGCTCATTTGTTTACTAGTACCTCTATTTATTGTGTGATTGTGTGCGCTTGTGCCTGTCGTAGGCTAGAGAATAATTTGGTTTCTCGTCTTATGCATTAACCTTGTCATTCCGAGCCTGGCGAGGAATCACTGCGTTTTGTGGACCTCGCAGGGATGTTTCATTGCGTTAACATAACAAGGTGAGGTGCATTGAGAGGGGCCGCTTGAGGTGTGTTATTTTATCTTACAGTCATTCTTTAGGAACTATTATAGCATGCATCCGATAGGCTATTAACGCTCTGGAAAACGACTTTTATTGAGCCCATTTCAAGCTCAGCAACCGTCTAAAAAGCATTCAATAAATAATAAACAAACAGTCTAACAACCCAATCACTCATCCTCAAGTATAGTGGACATCGATCGACCTTTACTTCAAAAAATAGCGCACCTGGCTCAACTTGAGTTGAATGCACAAGACGAATCCGCCTTGCTCAAGGATTTGAACAATATTGTTCACTGGATGGAGAAGTTAGGCGAAGTGGATACCCAAGGCGTGCTGCCGCTGGCCACGATGTCCCCTGAGCAGAATATCACCAATGAAGATGTGCCCCAAGCACCGCTGGTGCAGGAAAAAAGCCTAACCAATGCCCCTAGCAAGGACACAGACTATTTTAGAGTGCCCAAAGTCAAGGAATAGTCTGATCGCCTAAAAATCATAGTATGGACCCCAATGCAAAAAAAGCACTTGGCACGCTCAATCTAAACAAAATATGGATTCCTGTAATAATAGGTATTGGCGCCGTTTTCTACCTTATTGCTCAAGATGATGACTTTAACTGGACAAGTCTCAGGCTGACGGGAGAAGCTGATGGGCGGTGTATGCTCTTGGTGGTGCTCGCGGTGATTGTTCGCGATTGGTTCTACATCCAGCGCCTTAGGGTACTTACGCACAAAGACCTAAGCTGGCTAAGTAGCTTTTACATCATCATCCTCTGGGAGTTTTCCTCTGCAGTAACTCCCTCGGTAGTGGGAGGTGGCTTTGTAGCCATTTTTTTGCTACTCAAGGAAGGTATCAGTCTGGGTAAATCGCTGGCCTATGTGATGGTTACCACTATATTTGATAGCCTATTTTTTATACTAACAGCTTCTGCAGGCTTTGGGGGAGCTTACGAATCTATTTTTACTCACCTATCAGCGCTAGACCCTAACTTAGGGAGTAGCTTAAAGCTTGTATTTTGGTCAAGCTATACCTTTGTATTGCTCTATACGGTCACAGTGGCCTCAGCCCTGTTTTTATTCCCCACGTTCTTTAGGTGGGTTTTAGTGAAAGTGACGAGCATTAGTTTTTTAAAAAGGTGGCGGCAAGCTGCACAGAGACATGGCGAAGAGCTCATTCTAGCATCACAGGCCCTGCAGGGTGAGTCCTGGTCTTACTGGCTTGGGGTAGGTTTTGCTACGATGGCTACGTGGAGTGCCCGATATACAGTACTCAACTTCATCATCGCTGCTTACACGCCTTTAAGTTTCGTCGAGCACCTAGTGGTTTTCGGCAAACAAATCGTTATGTGGACCATCATGCTGATCTCTCCTACCCCAGGCAGCAGCGGTACGGCAGAGTTCTTTTACAAAAAGCTGTATGGAGACCTTCTGGGAGACTATACGCTCATTACAGATGTGCTTTGGCGCGTGTTCACTTATTATATCTATCTCCTGCTGGGGGCGATTTACCTACCGCGCTGGATCAAGAAGAAGTTTGCTACTGAACAGGACACCGAGTAGTAGAGAGTGCATGTGCTTTTATCACAGGCGTTCTTCTGTCTTGTACAGAGCTACTACAGGCCTATGAGGCCTACAGAGTACATACATCCCGTTCCATGCATATAGTTCTGAATGTTACGGCAAATTAGAGCGCATCTACGTTTTCTAAATAATGTTGAGCCTGGTCTATGATGGCATTCCGCTCTTCAAGTGCCATCTTATCTAGTAGTTTATAAACTAAGCCAATGCGGCCGTTCTTTTGAAGTTGTTTGCGGTGGGTAGCGAAAAAATGCCAATAAAGGCTATTGAAGGGACAAGCACGCGCTCCATAGCGCTTTTTAGGGTCATAGTAGCAGCTGCCGCAGTAGTCACTCATCTTATCAATGTAGTTGGCACTGCTCACATAGGGTTTGGTAGCTACAATACCTCCATCTGCAAACTGGCTCATGCCGCGTGTATTGGTGATTTCTACCCATTGGATAGCATCGATGTAAATGCCCAAATACCAGGCATCCACCGCATCAGGGTGAATACCAGCGAGCAAGGCAAAGTTGCCAGTGACCATCAAGCGTTGGATATGGTGGGCATAAGCGTGGGTAAGCGACTGCGTAATAGCATACTGCATGCAACGCATTTTAGTGTGGCCTGTCCAGTAATAGGCCGGTAAAGGCCGAGTATGTTGGAAGAAGTTGTAAGTGGCATAATCAGGCATGTAGGCCCAATAAACACCACGCATAAACTCTCGCCAGCCTACGATTTGCCGGACAAATCCCTCTACCTGCGCTATGGAAATGACATGGTGATGTTGCTGCCAATGATTGATTGCTTTGTTGACTACTTCTTGCGGAGCAATGAGTTTGATGTTGAGTGCAAAAGAAATGCGTGCATGAAACAAGTGCCAAGAGTGCGTAGTCATAGCATCCTGGTAAGTCCCAAAATGCACGAGTGAATTCTGTAAAAAATCTTCCAACGCTGCTAATGCCTGCTCCCTGTTGATAGGCCACTGAAAATTAGAAGCATCTACTTTTCCGAAATAAGTCACACCAGTCTGGTCAATGGTGTGCAGCAAGGCTGTACAGTCATTTTGAAATCCAGTGATTGGAGGCATAGGTACTTCACCGCGCCATCTCTTTCTGTTTTGTTGATCGTAGTTCCATTTTCCCCCTAGCGGCTTTCCATTCTCCAAGAGTACTTGGTGTTGCTGGCGCATGTGTCGGTAAAAAGTTTCCATGACTAGCTGTTGTTTGCCTGCAAAAAACTGCTGTAACTCATGGCGTGTCGTGTAAAAATGACCGGTGTCTACTGCCTGTGTAGGTAAAGGCAGTTGTTCGCAGAAGGCTTGCAGTTGGACATCCAGTCGGTACTCATCTGGCAGCAAGTATTCCAATCGTTCTGCCTGCTGTTCTTTGAGAAGCCAAGTGAGGTTTAGGTCCAGGTGTTGCTGGTTGCGCGGATCGTCCAGCTTGAGGTAAACTACTCGATGGCCTGCTGTTTGTAGTTGAGCAGCAAAGCTGCGCATAGCAGCGAACCCACCAATCAGCTTTTGGATATGGTGTTTGACGTAGTCGGTCTCTTGCCGTAGCTCCATCATCACGTACACTACGTTGGGGCAGCACTGCTGGAACCAAGAATGCTGGCTGTTGAGTTGATCTCCTAGGATGAGGCGCAGTGTTTTCATGGTCTCAATTAGCGTTATTGCATAAACCGTTTTGGGCCCCTAAAAAGAATCTTTAACGAACTTTCTCAAGGAACAAGCTGCCTTATGGGCCTGTAGACACTACTCCAGATTTATTTATGCAATAACACGCTGATAACCAACTACTAGCTTGAAAGCTTTTTCAGTACCGTTTGCAGCGCTACTTGGTCAGCGAGATAATTCCTAAGCGCATGGGCTGAAATGCGTTGCTGTTCCATACTATCCCGTTCCCGCAGCGTGATGGTATCATCCTCTAGGGTTTGATGATCCACGGTGATGCAATAAGGCGTGCCGATCAAGTCTTGGCGGGCATAGCGCTTTCCAATAGACGGGCCTTCTTCATAAGCCAATGGAAAGTCTAAACGCAGCGCATTGAAAATTTGTTGTGCCTTTTCAGGTAGGCCATCCTTTTTTACGAGCGGCAGGATAGCTGCTTTAATGGGTGCCAAAGCTGGAGGCAACTTCAAATACTTCCTGGTCTTTGTTTGCTCTCCATCTATGCTCGTCTCTGTGACTAAGCCTTGACACAGCAGCATCAGTATTAAGCGGTCGCAGCCCAGAGAGGTTTCAATCACATAAGGTGTATAGTTTTGATTGACCTCTGGGTCAAAATACTGGAGCTTCTTTTTGGAATAGGCTTGGTGATTTCTGAGGTCAAAATCAGTCCTGGAGTGAATGCCCTCCACTTCTTTGTAGCCAAAAGGGAAAGCATACTCAATGTCCACAGCTGCTTGGGCATAGTGGGCCAGTTGCTCATGTGCGTGCACCCTGAGCTGAGTAGGAGGGAGGCCTAGTGCTTGATGCCACTGTAATCGCTGCGTTTTCCAGTAATCAAACCAGTGCGCTTCTGTACCGGGCCGCACAAAAAATTGCATCTCCATCTGCTCAAACTCACGCATGCGAAAGATGAATTGTCGCGCCACGATCTCATTGCGAAAGGCCTTCCCGATTTGTGCAATGCCAAAGGGCACTTTCATGCGGGCTGTTTTTTGCACGTTTAAGAAATTCACAAAAATGCCTTGCGCTGTTTCGGGCCGCAGATAGATAGTATTGGCCTCGTCTTCGAGCGCCCCTGCTTGCGTTGCAAACATGAGGTTGAACTGCCGCACGGCTGTCCAGTGGCAGGTTTTCGAGACAGGACACTGAATGCCTGCAGACACAATCAGTTGATAGAGTCCTTCTAAGTCTTGGGCTTGAAGCAACTTGTTCATGGCCTGGAGCAAGGCTTCGGCAGCCTTGGGGTCGCCTTGGTCAAACAAAGCAGCTGCATGCAGTTCGATCAGTGCGTCTGCGCGGTACCGCTTCTGCGAGTCTTTGTTGTCGATCATGGGATCGCTAAAGCTATCCACATGGCCAGAGGCTTGCCAGGTGTGGGGGTGCATAAAAATAGCTGCATCAATGCCTACAATGTTGGCATGCAGCCGTGTCATGCTCTGCCACCACAGGTCTTGTAAGTTGCGCTTCAGCGCTGCTCCATAAGGACCATAGTCATACACAGCCTGTAGGCCGTCATAGATTTCGCTGGAGGGATACAAAAAGCCATACTCTTTGGCATGGGCTACGATGTCTTGGAGGGAAGCAGGAGTTGAGGACACAGGGAATGAATTATGAGTTATGAAGCCCCTTACTCGCTAGGTGCTAGTTGGACACTTTGTAAAAGCAAAGGAAGAAATGGTAACTGTACTACATAGCCTCTTGAGCAATAGTAGATAGATGAGTGCATGATGAATGGAATTGAGAATTACCGTTAGGATTTGTTGAGTATGTTTATGATACGAAATTACGTGAACTGAGCTTCTTTTTCAAAAAATAGGGTAGGTGGGCCCACGCTGCCTGCTAGGAGGTCAAGATTACCACAGTAGTTTTTCTAGCAATAAGGATTACGCTTCCAAGCTGCTTTTTAACACGATTCATAGCGGCTCCATGAGCTTCTAGCTGTATTCAGCGTTGTTGTAGTTGCTTTTCTATCGGTGGTTATGTAGTTTATGATTGATCCTCTAGTCTTTCAACAAAAGAAGAGGTACCATACTACTTTATATGTACACATTGACCAATTAGCTATGACTAACAAAAACAAAAAGACTTTCCGAATACTCTCCATCGATGGGGGTGGGGTTCGAGGCATTATCCCTGCTAGGATACTGCAGGACATTGAAACACGCACAGGAAAACGCATCTCTGAGTTGTTCGACTTGATCATGGGGAACTCTACAGGGGGCATCCTGGCGCTGGGGTTGGTGACACCTGACACGCAAGGAGCTGCTCAGTATACTGCCCATGACATGGTGAGCTTTTATCAGAAAAATTGTGAGAAAATATTTAGTGCTTCTTTAGGGCGAAAGCTCCAGACCGGCTGGGGACTGTGGGCACCCAAGTACAGCAGGAAAAGCCTAGACAAGATTCTCAAAAAAGTATTAGGCGAAGCTAAACTCAGCCAAACACTGATTCCTGCCCTGATCACTTCTTTCTCGCTCGATCAGTCCCTACCTCATGTGTGGACAACGCGTAAAGCCCAAAAAGGCGTACATGACGACTACTATTTGTACGATGTGGCTGGAGCCACGAGTGCAGCCCCTACTTATTTCCCACCTAAACAAATCTTAACGGAAGGCGGAAAACATTACACGAAGTAGATGGGGGACTCTGGGCCAATAATCCAGAGTTGGCGGCCCTTACAGAGCTGAAAGCCCTGGATAAGCCCATTGCTAGCAAAGACATATTGATGGTATCGCTTGGCACAGGCAAAGTACAGCTAAGCAAGCCAGCGCTACATGTGAAGAATGCAGGCATGATGGGCTGGGTAGTGCAGGCCAACTTGATAGACATCATGATGAGTGCAGATAGTGAATGGGCTGAGACAGTGATCGAGCAGCTGTATCCACACAACTATCGCCTCCAGGTGCCCATAACGCCTGCGCTAAGTCACATGGACGATAGCTCTCCAGAAAACTTAGCCGGCCTATTGAAAGCCGCAGAAGATTATTTGCAGCAGCAAGAAGAAGTAGTGGCAGCGGTGTGCAACGAACTGACAAGATAGCTGATCGACTAGTGCATAATGGACGAGAGTGATTTCACCTTGTAGTGCCTCCAACCAGAGAGAAAAAGATTGTTAGGTGAGGAAAGAAGCACTTATCCTTACTGCGCAGCTACTACCTTGAACTTGAGGGTATGCACTACATCTTTGTGCAGGGTAACAGAGACTTCATGAGCACCTAGTACCTTAACAGGAGTAGAAAAACGGATGTCTTTACGATTTATTGTAATGCCCTGTGCTTTAAGGGCCTCAGCTACTTGCAAGGGAGTAACCGAACCGAAAATTTTTCCACTATCGCCTGCTTTAACAGCAACCTCAATAGTGAGCTGATCTAGCTTAGCGGCTAAAGCTTCTGCTTCTTGTTTGCGCTGGGCCACTTTATGAGCTGCTTGCCGTGCGTTCTCTTGGGCTATTTTTCTATTAATTGCATTGGCGGGCATAGCCAACCCCTGGGGAATCAGGTAATTGCGGCCATAGCCTGGCTTTACTTTTACTAGGTCGTTCTTGTGGCCTAGGCCACTAAAGTCTTGTTTCAGTATTACTTCCATGATTAGGGGGCTACTTCAAATTGTCTGCTACGTAAGGCAAAAGCGCAAGTTGCCTGGCGCGTTTCACAGCCTGAGCGACTTTTTTCTGGTATTTGAGACCATTGCCTGTAATGCGACGGGGAAGCATCTTGCCTTGTTCATTCAAGAATCGGAATAAAAAGTCTGTATTCTTGTAGTCTACGTATTTAATACCATACTTCTTAAAGCGACAGTACTTTTTTCCAGTATTTTTTCTCTGTACAGATTCGTTGATTAAGGTCATGCTGCTGCTTCTTTTTCTTCTTTCTTAAGTTTCTTTTCTTCGGTGGGCACACCGTTCCTTTTTTTTTCGTTGTACTCAACCCCGTGTTTGTCTAGGGCAAAGGTAGAAAAACGGATGATCCGCTCGTCGCGTCTATATTCAGTCTCTAGTGCACTGATGACGTCGGGGGCAGCCTTGAACTCGAACAGATGGTAAAAGCCTGTTGATTTATGCTGGATGGGATAAGCTAGCTTTTTTAGCCCTATTTTATCTTCGTGAACGATAGTCACTTTTTTTTCCTGTAAAAAGCTTCTAAACTTGTGAGTAGCTTCTTCAAGCTGTTCTTCAGAGAGAACAGGAGTCAAAATCAATATGGTCTCGTAATTCTTCAGTTCCATGCTCATAGCGTTTGCAAAAATGGCATCGCAAAACTAGGAAAATTTGCGCTGAAGTCAATATTTTTATTACCCCCTACTAAAAATCCTACACGTGAAAGTTAGTATTGCTGCATCCTGGCAGGCGCCTTTGGCAAAAGAGTTTCAACAACCTTATTTCGAAAGCTTAGCGGCTTTTGTCAAAGAAGAATACCGCCAGCACCAAGTCTATCCCCCTGCCAAAGAAATATTCCAGGCCTTTTCGCTCTGCAGCTTCGAAGCCACCAGGGTAGTCATCTTGGGGCAAGACCCTTATCATGGTCCTGGACAAGCCCATGGGCTGTGCTTTTCTGTGCGGGAGGACGTGCCCATTCCACCTTCTTTAGAGAATATCTTTACAGAGATCAAAAACGACCTAGGCGTGCCACTGCCTCCGAACGGCAACTTGACGCGATGGGCCCAACAAGGCGTATTGCTTCTTAATGCTACCCTCACTGTTCGGGCCCGCAAGCCAGGTTCGCACCAAAACAAAGGCTGGGAGACGTTTACTGATGCTGTGATTCAGACCGTGGCGCAACAAAAAGAGCACATGGTCTTTATCCTGTGGGGCGCTTATGCCCAGAAGAAAGCTAGCCTCATCGACAGCTCCAAGCACTTGGTCCTTAAGTCACCGCATCCTTCACCTTATTCTGCAGATCGGGGCTTTTTTGGTAATCAACACTTTAGCCAAGCCAATGCCTACTTGCAGGCCCATGGTCTGGAGGCTATTCAGTGGTAGCTTATGCCATCAGTAACTTGAACTCTATGCATCATTCGTCTGAATAAAGGTTACCTGCTGTTGCATTTTGCGGCAGACCAACAACACTCGAGTATAGTGCCAAATGCTTGTTCACAACAGGGCCAATGTATGTTGAGGGCGTTGTAAAAATAGCTTTCTTCATTCCCTGTCTGGTGAAGAGTGGATTTTTTTAGTCTAGCCCCTTATTGGAAGGCAGGCTTGTGTGCTTTTTTACCACTTTGTGTACTCTGAGAGACTGTTGCGAAACAGCCCCAGTCACACCTATGAATTTTTCAAGTAGACTGTCTTTAGGGCTAAAAAGGCTTCTTAAATCACAAAATCATGCAATGGTCTTTTGCTATCAGGTATAACCGCACGTTGATGACGTTTAAAAAATAATGGCCAATAGGGCAGCATATATGCCTATATTTGTTTATTATTAATGCCGCAATTCAAAGACGACATCTATATGAAAAAATCATCTCCCCAAGACATGGTACTGACAGCAGAAGACATTAGTATGATCTGTGAAACCATGTTTACGATCTCTAAGCATCCCTATGAACTTCGTGAGAAAAAAGACCGGCTATTGTGCATTGCACTCAACCAAGACCATGAACCTTTGAATATTGAGCTGGTACATACAGGGCCTATTAATGTAGACACTATCAGACCCCCAGACATCTTGCGGGTTCCTTTGGCCAAAGAGGCTGCCAACGTCGTATTGGTCCATGAGACGCCAGGAGATGACATCTCCTTGTCAATGCCAGAAGGTCCTTTTTTATTTTGGCTGATGCAGGCTTGTCTGATCATGAAAACACCCTTATTAGAATACCTTGTTATTGGTGGAGAGCACTATTTTAGTTTTAAAGAGTCTGGCTTGATGGATGAATGGACTGATGGCAATCCCTATAACGAACTTTTTACATCCGAAGATTGAGGCCGTTGATAGCCGTAGTAGAAAGTGAGGGTGAGACATAGGACTATCCTCTTCTTGTGCTCTTGTGCTGTCTACTTGAATGCACCACCGTAGTCCTCTCAACGTGTTAACGGTACTTTGCGCTCAACCTCTGGTAAACATTATGCCCTTAGACAACAAAGCGATCATCGGACTACTCAAAGACACGGCCAAGCTGCTGGAGCTGCATGGGGCTAATCCTTTTCAAGTGAGGCATTACAACAATGCGGCCCTGAACCTTGAGCAGGGGCCTCCAGCAGTGGCTGGACTGTCGCTCGAAGCGTTGAACAGCTTGGAAGGCCTCAAGCCAAGTACTGTTAAGCTGGTGCACGAAATTAACACCACTGGCACGCTACAGCGCTGGGAAGAGCTTCAGGCCAGCACACCCCACGACGTGATCGAGATGATGCACCTTCGTGGCTTAGGGCCCCACCGCGCTCAGGCTATATGGAAAGACTTAGGGATCAAACGGTTGGCTGCTCTGCAAAAAGCGTGTGAGCAAGGCCAAGTCGCCCAATTGCCTGGCTTTGGCCCCAAAATACAAGACACTATTCTTGAAAGCCTGGCCTTCAAGGCCAGGCAAGTAGGCAAGTTTCACTATGCTAGCGCTCTCCCTTACGCTACGCAGCTAGAGGAGCAGCTTCGGCAAGCTTTCCCACATCTCCTGTGCTCGATAGCAGGTGACTTGCGGCGAAAGCTGGAGGTAGTGGAACAAGTCACAGTCTTGGTGGGTACTGACCTCAAGCAACCTGTTCTGCAGTGGCTTGACCAATGGCCAGGTATTCAAAAAGAAGAGAAAATGTCTGGGCCCTTGGCTTGGCGGGGTACGTTTGTGGAGCTGCCCTTGAAAGTGGCCGTACTATTTTGTGCACCACAGGACTTCTCTAAGCAGCTAATTTTGCAAACGGGTTCGGCCGCCCACCTGCAACTACCTGTGCAAGAAGGGCTATCTTTGGGCGAGGTGCTCGCAACGCTTGAAGAGGTGCCCAGTGAGGAGGCTTTCTATCAGCAAGTGAATCTACCCCCAATTCTGCCTGAGCTGCGCGAAGGTCGAGTAGAGCTAGCTTGGGCCCGTGAGCAAGGCGCCCCTTCTTTGCTAGCGATGAAAGACTTGCGCGGGGTTTTGCACAGCCACACTACCTACAGCGATGGCAAGCACAGCCTGGAGGAGATGGCACGGCATTGCCAGGCATTGGGGTATGAGTATCTAGGTATTTCCGACCACAGCCAAGTGGCTGTGTATGCAGGAGGGCTTACTGTAGAGAATATCCAACGGCAGCACGAAGAGATTGATCGTTTGAACGAAGCACTAGCTCCTTTTAAAATACTGAAAGGCATTGAGGCAGATGTACTAGGTGATGGGCAGCTGGACTATACTGACGAAGTGCTAGCGCGTTTTGATTTTGTCATTGCCTCCGTGCACACCGGCATGAAAATGAATGTGCAAAAAGCGACTGACCGCGTCCTTAAAGCCATCTGTAATCCTTACACCACCATCCTGGCCCATTTGACCAATCGGCTCTTGCTCAAGCGCGAAGGATTTCCTGTGGACCATCGGGCGGTCATTGATGCTTGTGCAGCGCATGGCGTAATCATCGAAATCAATGGTAATCCGTGGCGTTTAGAGCTAGACTGGCGTTGGGTAGACTATGCCCTCAGCAAAAACGTTTGGATCAGTGTGAACCCAGATGCGCACGACCAAGCAGGTGTTAGTAATATGTATTATGGCGTTTGTGTGGGTAGAAAAGGTGGACTGACGGCTGCACAGACTTTCAATGCCTTATCATGTGATGAAGTAGTAGCGTATTTTGAGCGGCGCAAGACTCAAGTTGTATAGGCCCAAATGCAAAACACTTGCGCTATATTGGACTTTGATCCATTATGACCAAGACAACACCAACGTCTATCCTTTATTCATGCAAATAGCCCTCCACAGCAAACGCCTGGCGCCAGACGCACTCCCTTTTGTGACAGACCTGCTGCAGGTACTGGCGCAGCGTTCAGCCACCTTGTGGGTATCCCCAGCTTTACACACACTTTTGCAGGCTACCTCCTTGCAGTTACCTACTTTGCGGCCTTGGGCGCAGGCAGAAGACCTGGCGCACATGGACTTGATGGTGAGCCTAGGGGGCGACGGCACCCTACTAGAGACTGTGCACCAGGTGGGCACTGCTGAAATCCCTGTACTGGGCATCAACATAGGGCGGATGGGCTTCTTGGCTACGGTAGCGCAAGAAGAGGCCTTGGCCGTCCTGGAGCGCTACTTGCAAGGCAACTACACTTTGGACTCACGTACCCTACTACAGGTGGTAACCCAACAAGGCCCTGCAATATCCCCCCATTTTGCTTTGAATGAAGTTGCCTTGCTCAAGCAAGACAGCTCTTCAATGATTGCTATCCACGTGGGTGTTAACAATGGTCCCAGCACTACCTACTGGGCCGATGGGCTGATCGTGGCTACGCCTACAGGGTCTACAGGCTACTCTTTGAGCTGTGGTGGTCCTATAGTATTGCCTGATGCCAATAACCTCATCATCACACCGGTAGCCCCGCACAACCTGTCGGTGCGGCCCTTGGTAGTGCCCGATAGTGCAGTATTATCTTTGAAGGTAGAGAGCAGGAACCAGAAGTTTTTGGTTACGCTTGACGGGCGGTCTAGTGTCACCCACACCGAAATAGTACTCACTGTAAAAAAAGCCCCTTTCCAAGCCCAGCTTGTTCAGTTCGATCAGCAAAATATTTTTACTGTATTGCGCCAGAAGCTCCACTGGGGGCTGGATGTGAGAAACTAGCAAGAGCGGTTTATCGATCAGAGACACCCCCTTGCTCCGAGCTGTTGGGAAGTGTGTCACGCACAAAGGGGATGCGCAAAGAAACGTAGTAGTTAATACCAAAGGCTTCATCGTCATGGAAGCCCCACCCTAGAATGTCATAGGGGAGGTAGGAAGTAGCACGATCGATGCTAAGCAAAAACTTGTAGCGCAAGGTGCAGCCTATATACAGCACTTCCCAGACTCTCACCTTGACGCCTGCCACTGCTTCGAACCAACGCGCACGTACGTCATCTTGTTGTGCGTCTATCAAGCGACCATTCTCAACAGCGACTGTCTTGGGGTCCTGGTATTGCCCTTCATAAGTGACTTGGCTCTTGAGTTGATCTTTAAAGAAACCCATGGCGTAACGTACGCCCAAAAAAGCAGCATTTCTATCGGGCGTGTCGCGAAGGCAGTTATAGTTCAGCCCTACACGAAAGTACTGGCCTACACTCTGATAGCTAGAAGGAATTTGAGTGGTTTTGTCCTTCCCTTGCCAATGAATACTGCCCCAGCCATAGTCTCCCTCTAGCATGACCCTGGCAAAGTCGACCGACGCATTGAGCTCATATTGAAACCCTGTCTTCTGATACAGTTTGTAGTAGAAAGGCCGAACCACATCTGTGCTTACCTGCACACCCGTAGGCCAGTAACGTGTGTGGGCCCAGCTGGCTGAGCTAGTTAGCCATAGCCCAAGCATCAATACCGCACTAAAAGAAGACCTGGACATCAGATTCGCTATTGTTGTAACTCAAGTGATTATGGATCATTTTGGGTTGTTTACTAAAAGAAGAAGACACCTTTTTGAGCACATATTCTTGCTGCGCACCTCGCTGGTGAGAGATGAGTGATACGACCCGTTCATACTTTATCGTCAATGTATGGGGCGAATTGGGAGCATCACTGTGGATGACAAATACTCTAGAGTCAGCATCAGGGTCTAGAGGAAGGTCGTAGCTAAGTCCTACAGTCGAAATATCGAGCGGTGTTGCGACACCCTCTACAGTAATAGAGCTGATTTTTATTTTTTCTTTGTCTTTTCCATCAGGCTTAAACTCGACCCTAACGCTAGACTTGTAGTGTGTACGTTCGTCCTCAAAATCGCGGCAGCTGACAGCGGTCAGGAGCCATACCGTTGTCCATGTAACTAGAAAGCTATGTGCGATGCGTTGTGTCTTCGTCAAGATTCTTCAAAATATTTAGCCCACTCTGTGCGGTAGCGTTTTCGTAAGGCCTGTTGTGATGAGATGCATCACATATGCTCGGAACAACCCTACTGTTGTGTCAGTGATTGGTTTAAGCTGCGTCGAAGTTACTGCAAAGCGCTGCAATAAACGAGTAGAACCCATTTTATTATCAAGTGATAATGAACACAATCACCCAATCATAGGATCAGTAAATCACCCAATGGACTCTTAGTGGCTTCCCTGTTGTATCGCTTCCTCTTGAAGGACCCTACGCAGCACCTTCCCTACATTAGATTTAGGGATACTATCCCTAAACTCAATGTACTTGGGCACTTTGTATCTAGTCAATCGCTCTCTACAATGCGCGATTAGTTCTTTTTCAGTAAGCGTAGCGTCTTTTCTGACTACACACACCTTAACGCCCTCTTTAGCATCTTCATCTGGCACACCAATAGCCCCCACTTCGAGTACTTGCGGATGTTCGCTGACTACACTTTCGATTTCGTTAGGATACACATTGAAGCCTGACACATTGATCATCTCTTTCTTACGGTCAAGAATAGTGACGAAGCCATCAGCATCCATGATGGCGATATCTCCTGTTTGGAGCCAGCCTTCTACCAATACTTGCGCTGTTTCTTCTGGTTGTTGCCAGTATGCTTGCATTACTTGAGGGCCTTTGACCAGTAAGTCCCCTGGCGTGCCAGTAGGTACTGCTCGGCCCTGATCATCGGCTATCTTCACTTCAGTACTAGGCAGTGGCACTCCGATGGTCCCTATACGATGGGTGCCATCGAGCATACTGCAGGTCACTACTGGCGAAGCCTCTGTCAGGCCATAACCTTCTACTAAAGGAATGTCTGTAATGGCTTCCCATTGCTCGGCTACCGTCCGCTGCAGTGCTACACCTCCTGCCACAGCCACCTTGAGGCTAGAAAAATCCAGGGCTGCAAAGGCTGGCTGAGCCAGCAAGCCACTGAACAATGTATTAACCCCTGTAATAAACGTAAAGCGATGTTTGCGCAGCTCTTGGATGAAGCCAGGTAGGTCTCTGGGGTTAGTGATGAGCACATTCTTAGCGCCCAACTTGATCATGGCCAATAAGTTGACCGTTAGAGAAAAGATGTGATAAAGAGGCAGTGGCGTGATGGCTACTTCTTGGCCTTCTTTCAGCTTGACGCGCATAAAAGCGACCATCTGCATTAGGTTGGCCACCATGTTCCGATGGGTCAGCACAGCCCCTTTAGAGGTCCCTGTAGTGCCCCCTGTGTATTGCAAGAAAGCTGCCTGGTCTTGGTGCAACTTGACTGGGCTGAAACTTGTTTGGCTTCCTAGCTGAAGCACCTGCTTCCAAGCCACAGCATTGGGTAGATGGTAGCGAGGGACGAGCCGCTTGATATGCTTGACAACAAGATTGGTCAATGGGCCTTTCAGGCCTCCCAGCATGTCTCCTAACGCTGTGACTATCACTGTTTGCAGCGAGGTGGAAGGCATTATCTGCTCCAGGTGGTGTGCAAAGTTAGCCAGAATGACAATACCCTTGGCACCAGCATCCCGAAGCTGGTGCTCCATTTCGTACGGTGTATACAAAGGATTGACATTGACCACCACCATGCCTGCTCTGAGGGTGCCCAGTAGTGCCACAGGATATTGTAGCAGATTAGGGAGCTGAATAGCGACGCGGTCGCCAGGCTGGAGTGCTGTGTGGTTTTGTAAATAAGCTGCGAAAGCTTTGGACAGTTCATCCACTTCGTGGTAAGTCAGCACTTTCCCCATGTTCTCCACCATGGGTAAATTACGGTAGTGGGTTAAAGCCTCCTCGAGTAAGCTAACTAGAGAGTCGTAGCAGTCAGGATCAATGGTAGGAGGTACAAATGGAGCATAGTGTTGCAGCCAAGTATACTTTTCCATATAATTAAATCTATTTTTGAACAGTAAATATTTGTTCAATCTAAGTTAGTCAATATGCCGCAGGCAAATATAACCAAACTGGCCTTGACCATTGGGATGGGAACTGTGAGTACACTTAGTTTATGGGCCTATCAAAACAGCACACAATCCTCTCAACTTGCCCTTTTCGCTATTCAAGTGAAAGAAGCGCCTGGTCAACTACCTGAAGGTTTTGTATATCTTGCTGATATAGATCCTACCATTCAGCAAGAGGTGCGATATGCGGGTGAAAACAACTTTGTAGGTAGGCCGATTGAGGGATACGAAAGGCCTGTCATCATTCTCACTGAAGCAGCGGCCAGAGCGTTGGCTACTGCACAGGCCACTTTAAGAACGCGCTCCAAAGGAAAATACACCCTTCGTGTCTATGATGGCTATCGCCCACAGCGGTCAGTGGATGATTTTTGGCAGTGGAGCCAAGACTTGGCTGACCAAAAAATGAGAGACATATTCTATCCTAATATAGCAGACAAGCGCGAACTCTTTCAGCAGGGCTACATTGACAAACAATATAGCCACTCCCGTGGAAGTACAGTTGACTTGACGATCGTAGATAATGAAGGACAGGAGATAGATATGGGGTCCCCTTTTGATCTATTTGATACGATATCGCATTATGAGAGTGATCTAATAAGTAGGCAAGCACAAGAGAACAGAAGACGCCTAAGAAAACTGATGGTAAAGCATGGATTTATGCCTTATGGCAAGGAATGGTGGCACTTCACACTCCGAGACGAACCCTTCTCTGAGGCTTACGACTTCCCAGTGCGCTGATCACTAGATATGGCGTCCTTGAGATATGGCTGCGTACAGCTGAGCGGCTATGTTGCGCAGCTTTGCTTGGCTCAGCTGTAACTGAGGTTTCTTAAAATCAATGTCGTAGGGGCCATTGAGCGGGAGTAAGTGGATGTGTGCGTGAGGGACTTCCAAGCCTACCACTGCCATGCCCACACGCAAGCACGGCACTACTTGCTGAATGCCTATGGCCACCCGCTTGGCAAAAAGCATGAGCCCACTGAGTATAGAGTCCTCTAGGTCAAACAGATTATCTACCTCTTGTTTGGGTACTACCAGCGTGTGCCCCAGTGCCAAAGGGTGAATATCTAAAAAAGCCATATAATGAGCTTCTTCAGCTACAATGTGGCTGGGCAAATCTCTGTTGATGATTTTGGTAAATAGGCTAGGCATTTGTGTTGATCTCTAGATGAGGAACTCACCACTTTACGCAGTCGTAGGATCATTCCGAGCTTGGCGAGGGGCCTTGGCGTAGTGGACTGCGCGAAGATGTTTCGCTACAGCTCAGCATGATAGAACGAGGCAGTGCCTCCCCTTCGAATGACCTGCATAAGGTTAACAAGCAAGTTGCAAGACCATCGGTCCAATTGATCCGTAAGCTAGGTCTAAACGCTGATGTCTAGCAATTCAAATACTAGCTTACCAGACGGTGCATCAATTGTTGCTGTCTCTCCTACTTTTTTGCCTAGTAATCCCTTCCCTATGGGAGATTCGATAGATATTTTCCCAGCCTTGAGGTCAGCTTCTTCCTCGGCTACAAGCGTGTAGGTGAGTGTTTTTGCTTGTGCACTGTTTTTAATTTTGACTTTGGACAAGATGGAGACCTGGGAGGTATCAATATCCTCTTGAGAAATCACGCGGGCATTGACCACTACTCCTTCTAAGGTCCTGATGCGCTCTTCTAGCACCCCTTGGGCCTCTTTGGCTGCATCGTACTCGGCATTTTCACTCAAATCGCCTTTTTCCCTAGCCTCTTGCAGTTGATCTGCCACTTTGGCTCTCCCTTCAGTTTTCAATGTATGTAGCTCGTCTCTGAGCCGCTGCAAGCCTTCTGCTGTGTAATAGGATATCTTTTCCATGGCTGTGTGGATTAGATGCTTCGTTCTTTTGATAGATGAGCGGTGCTAAATGTTACGCGAAAGTAAAATAGCTACGCCCCTTAGCGTTGTAGTAGATATTGTCCTACTAAGGACATACTCGTACGCCGGGGAGCATTTACTATAAATCTAAAAGCGGTTTGTAGGCTGCTGCTCGCGCTGCTATTGGCCAGAGATAAGTAGCAAGACAAAAGCCCCAATAACAAGCCAGAGTTTGTAAATACTTAATACAGGAATAATTACGAACTGTAGGTGCATCCCTAATGTTAATAGCACGGTCATTACGGCGGTAAACCGCAGCATTAGTTTTGTTTTTTGACTCACAAGCTTAAGTTTTATTTTTGCTGCCGTCTATATGCAAATTAAGTACTTCGGCAAAAGAAGTACAAATTTTCTTACACTAACTCAACTCAGTGCATTGACCACCCTAGGCTCAGATATTTTGTATGCCCGGCAGCTCTTGGAGGCGGGTGAGGTGGTGGCGGTGCCTACTGAAACTGTTTATGGATTGGCTGCCAATGCTTACGATAAGGCGGCTGTCTCCAAACTCTTTCACATCAAGCAGCGCCCTAGCTTTGACCCTCTGATTGTGCACGCTGGTAGTTTTGAACAAATACAAGACTTTGTACACGCCCCTCCTGCGCCAGCCTGGGCCCTAGCCCGTCATTTTTGGCCTGGGCCTTTGACACTGCTTCTGGAGAAGAAAGCCCTCATTCCTGACCTGGTCACTTCAGGCTTGCCTCGCGTAGCAGTAAGAATCCCCCAGCATGGCATGACCCTTCAACTACTTCGGCAGCTCCCTTTTCCTCTGGCTGCGCCTAGTGCCAATCCCTTTGGCTACATCAGCCCTACTACGCCTCAGCATGTACAGGCGCAGCTAGGCCATCAAATTCCTTATATCTTGGCAGGGGGACCTTGCACGGTCGGCCTTGAGTCTACCATTGTTGGTTTTGAAGCAGGGCAAGCGGTAATCTATCGACTAGGAGGAACAAGTGTAGAGGTCATTGAGCAAGTGATAGGGCCTGTACGCGTGGCTAGTACGGTAGGTAGCCCTCCTTCGGCCCCTGGCGCTTTAAAAAGTCATTATGCCCCCAGCAAGCCATTTTTTCTTGGTGCTATGCCTGACTTACTGGCACGCTATACGCAGCAACAGGTAGGCCTGCTTGCGTTTGATCAGCACTATCCAGAGGTGGCACCGCATCATCAGGTGCTGCTTTCTACTACCAGCAGCTTGGAGGAAGCAGCTCAAAATCTTTTTGCTGCCCTTCGAACGCTAGATGCCCTGCCTGTAGATTGTATCCTGGGGACTCCAGTGCCTAACCAAGGCCTTGGCCAAGCTATCAATGATCGTCTACAAAGAGCTGCCAGTCGTTGGGTGATGGACTGATACATTTGTCTTACTGAACCAACAACTCAATAGGAAACAAACAAATGACCTAATAAGCCAATGAATAGATAAACAGATAACAAAATAAACCAATAATATAACCACCTCCCTTTTATCCATACCCATGCGCTATGTACAGGATTATAACTTCCAAGACAAAAAAGCCCTAATTCGAGTAGACTTCAATGTGCCGCTGGATGAACACTTGCGGGTGGTGGATGATACACGCATCAGAGGCGCTATACCCACCATTCAGCAAGTACTGCATGACGGAGGGGCTGCTGTGCTTATGTCTCACCTAGGAAGGCCCCAAAGAGGATATCAAAGGAGCTTTTCTCTGCAGCACCTACTTCCCTCGCTGAGCGAAGCCCTGGGCAGGGAGGTCGCCTTTGCCTCCAGTTGTATAGGGCCTGAGGCACAAACACAAGTCCAACAGCTCTCCCCTGGAGAAGTACTCTTGTTAGAGAATGTTCGGTTTCAGGCAGGAGAAACCATAGGTGCTCCTGAGCTGGCCCAAGCACTGGCTGCTTGGGGCGATGTATTTGTAAATGATGCATTTGGCACACTCCATCGGGCGCATGCCTCCACAGCTGTTATAGCCCAGTACTTTACCGATAAGCTAGCCGGCCACTTAGTGCAGCAAGAGCTGAAAAGCGCTGACAAAGTGCTGACACCGAAACAAAAGCCCTTGACCGCCCTCATAGGAGGAGGTAAAGTGGCTGATAAGATCAACCCCATTGCGCACTTGTTAGATCGGGTCGACTACTTGCTGATAGGAGGAGCTGTAGCGCATACTTTTCAACAGGCCTTAGGGGGACAGGTAGGAGCTTCCTTGGTGGAACCTGACCAAGTGGCTGTGGCGCAGCAGCTGGTGAAAAAAGCTCAGCAAAAAGGGGTAAGACTAGTGTTCCCCACAGATGTAGTAGCAGCTCGTCAAGCAAGAGAGGGCGCAGACACCATGCTGGTAGACGGAGGCGCTGTGCCAGCAGATTGGATGGCTTTAGACATAGGCCCTCAGACACAGCAGGCATTTGCAGCTATTATTCAGGCTTCTCAAACAGTACTCTGGTGTGGGCCTATGGGGGTGTTTGAGATCCCACACTTTCGGGCAGGCACGCATGCTGTGGCCGCAGCAGTAGCACAAGCTACTGCCAGTGAGGCCTTTTCCCTCATTGGAGGGGGCGACTCTGCTGCAGCCATCCAAAGCCTGGGCTATGCCGACCAGGTATCGCACATCTCTACAGGAGGAAGCGCGCTGCTAGCTTATCTAGGGGGAGAGGTGTTGCCTGGTATACAGGCGCTTGACTAAGGCTTAAAGGTAAGCGAAAGCTAAGAGTGGGCGCAGGATTGCGCTATGAGGCTGTTGCAGAAGAGCACGAGCCACACTTCTGGAATTCAAAATAGGCTGTCTTTGGGGCTATAAAGGCGTTTAAAAATAGCCAAATGAATCAGCAATGGAATGATCTAATAAACAAATGATTCCACCGCCCAATAATGCAATAATCTCAGGCCAAGCCCACTCATTGACAGCATTCTAACTCTCCATAGCCATGTTATGAAACACTCTTTGTACATCATCATTGTCTTCCAGTGCCTCGATTAATCGCACTACTTGGGCTGCCTCTTCGTTAGTCACTGCAACAGATGTGTTGGGTATATACTGCAAGGCAGCATCATCGATGGCTATTGACAGGCCTTCTAGTTCCTTCTGAATACCCCCAAAAGCTTCTAGCGGACAGTTGATGTAAAAGTAGTCTTCTTCAGGCTCGATGGCAGCAGCTCCTGCTTCGATCATAGCCAAAGTCAGTGTTTCCTCATCAGCAACGGCTTCTTGCTTGACTGAGAATATACCCTGCCTTTCGAATAGGAATGCCAGAGAACCACTTTTGCCTAAACTTCCTCCGTGCTTGGCAAAGGCAGCACGCACCGCAGCTACTGTGCGGTTCAGGTTATCGGTCATGCACTCTACGATCACAGCTACGCCATGAGCCGCATATCCTTCATAGGTTGCCTCTGTATAATCAGTCGCATCTGCTCCACTCCCCTTTTTGATGGCACGCTCGATGTTGTCCTTGGGTACGTTGGCACTGCGCGCATTTTGAATAGCAAGCCTTAGCCGAGGATTACTTTCAGGGGTAGCGCCTCCTTGTTTAGCAGCTATGGCTATTTCTTTGACTAGCTTGCCAAACAACTTGCCTTTTTTAGCGTCGTTGGCGCTTTTTCGGTGCTTGATGTTGGCCCATTTGCTATGTCCTGCCATGTTTTCCGTTCTTTTTCACTCAGCAGCTTTTGTATACTTGTAAGAAACATTAAGTAACACCCCTAGCAGAACCAGGCCTATGCCTAAAAATTTGACCCAAGAGAGGGTTTCATGCAAGAAAAAATAGTTGAACAGCATTGCATAAATGACAGAGAGATAGGCAATGGCTGACACTGGAGCGATTGGGCCAAATTGAAAAGCTCGTACCGTGTTGTAGTGTGCCAGATAGCCCAATACACCAATGCATCCCAGAAGCAGCCAATCTTGCCCTTGCAGCACAGTGTAGTTGGACGTGAAGTAAACACCTGTTAGAGGTAGAGCGACTAGGTAGCCATAAAATGTGACTACCTGTGGGTGCTCTTGATGCTCCATCTTTCTGACTATGCTATTAGACAAGCCCTTGAAAAAAGCACTGCCTAGGCCGCTCAAGATATACCAGGAGGCTTCGTCCACTATGAAACCATTAATCAGAATGACGCCCAAGAAAGATAGGCCAAAAAAGAACCACTGCTGCGTGCTTACTGGTTCTTTTAACATAAAAATGCCGATCAATGCCGTAAAAATGGGTGCTGTGTAGCGAAGAATGATAGCACTGGGTAGTGGAATATTTTGTATTGTGAGAAAATACAAAATAATTCCTAAGGTACTTGTGATGCCTCTGGCCATCAAGAAGAAATGATTGTGCCCCCACACAGATATCCTACGATACCTTAATAGTGCATGGTTAGTGACTAAAGATAGCAAAGATATAAGCAAGACGATCTCTATCGCAGGCACATGCTTCAACCGTTTGACCGCCAAGCTGACCAGCGCACCGAGAAAAACACTGAACATCATGAATTTGCTACCCTTAGACATATGCATAAAAATAAAGATTTTGCTAAAAAATGAGAGAGCATGCGCTGATATCGACACGCTGCAAGGCCTGCAAAGTTAGAAGGTATTACTAGTTTTGTTACGATGTATTGATGCTGCTAGGTTATTCTGGTCGCTGTAGCTTGGTTTACACTGGGTCTTCAATTAATACATTGATCTAAATTACGACTTTAGAGGGACAATCCCTTTGTAGCTGCTAGCCCACACTTGTGCATAAAGCGGCCAACTACACCATCAACCTCCCGTCCTGTATAAGCACTTTCCTGTCAGCCATGTCAGCCAGCAGGGGGTTGTGTGTGGCGAGTACAAAAGTTTGTCCTAGCTTTTCTCTCAATTCGAAGAATAGAGCGTGCAGCGCTATAGCATTGTGCGCATCTAAGCTACCGCTAGGCTCGTCTGCAAAAACTATTTTGGGATGATTGATGAGGGCCCGCGCAACAGCTACTCGCTGCTGTTCCCCGCCTGAAAGGGATGCCGGCTTGTGCTGTAGCCGATCTTTCAGACCAAGAAGGCCCAACAAGCTTTTCCCTCGCGTCTCTACTTCTGTCTTTGCTTCTCCTTTGATGTATCCTGGCATGCATACATTCTCCAAGGTGGTGAATTCGGGCAGTAGATTATAAGTTTGAAATACAAAACCAATTGCACGGTTTCTGAAAGCAGCTAGCTCGTTCCCTTGTAAGGACAACACTGTCGTGCCATCGATGTGTAAAGTGCCACCACTAGGGCTGTCTAACGTAGCCAGCACATGCAGCAACGTACTCTTGCCTGCTCCAGAGGCACCCATGATGGCCACTACCTCTCCCTCGCTCACAGTCAGATCAATGCCTTTCAGCACTTGAAGCTCGCCATAGTTTTTAGTGATTCCTTTTGCTACTAGCATATTAAGCCTCTTATACTATTAAGTAATTTTGTAATTGGGTGACCTTAAAGCCGTTGCCAGTCTATTGGGCACATCTTGGAACAGGCTCCTGCTGTCGTTGATGAAAAGAAATGGCTATCACCAAGGCCATGTGTTTGGGGTGAGTGGCTACAAGCAAAGACCTACGCCATGAGTCTGCCAATTTACCCTTTTATTGCCTGATGATGCTTATTTTTGGGGAATTGCTCGCTGTTGTCTCATAGATGCTAGACCCAATGAAGGCGTTATTGGCTCATAAGAAGTCCAAGAGGGTGCCCACAGGGCTCTCTTGCGGGGGCTAAAAAGAACAAGCCTGCGCTCGTAGTTCAACTGGATAGAACGTCGGATTTCGGCTCCGAAGGTTGAGGGTTCGAGTCCTTCCGAGCGCACTTTTCTCCGTGAGGGGGTAATTATTTTTTAACAAATTATAGTTACAAATTTTTTTTTATTACCTTGCGCCTGTTGTGAGTAGAAAGCTCATAGCAAGTACAATATATATAACCTTAAAAACATAGTAAATCATGCACAAACAATTTAATCTATTTATTACCATGCTGTTAGCCTTAGTGCTAGGCGTTGGATGCGGTAAAAGCGGGGACACAGACAAGTCATTTGATGTCTTAAAGAAAGAGGCTGAAGCTAAGATTGAAGCTGTTGGTGATGCTGATGATGTTAGTAAAGTTACTGGTGACCTAAGTATCAGCAATGCCAGTGAGTTAAAAACTAAACTCAAAAATATGCTCAGCGAAGGAAGTGATAAGGCTAAAGCAGATGCCAACTTTAAAGTCGCCAAAGCAGCAGCAGGCAAAGCAGCAGCAGGTAAAGTAAAAGATGCTCTCGATGCAGTAGTAGCTGCATTAGAGAAGGCTAAAAAATAACAGCAATAGTTGAAAGAAAAGTCTAGAAAGGTGCTCATAGTAGCACCTTTTTTCATGCCCTTTCACTTAATGCTAGCTGAGGCCATTGCATTATTGAGTGCTTTTGTGGTTACGTGATCTCAAAGACTCCTTTGAATCTGCAAAAGCACTTTTTCAAGTCCTGTCAGAATATCGGGTACATTTTGTAACAGTCTTCATGAAATAAACAAATAATCTAATGAACAAATGATTCAATCACTCAATAGATAAATCAGTGAATCACCCAATGATTCACACGCCAGCCGCTTTTACAAAGCCCACAAACAACGGATGGGGATGCAAGGGAGTGCTTTTGAGCTCGGGATGAAACTGCGTGCCTACCCACCAAGAAGGCCCTACTAGCTCCACGATCTCTACCAGGCCAGTAGTGGGATGCACCCCTGTGGCGATCAGGCCTGCGTTGGCAAAGTCTTTGAGGTACTTATTGTTGAATTCATACCGATGGCGGTGCCGCTCTGAGACACGCAAAGTGCCGTAGCTCTCTGCCGCCCGCGTTGCAGGCACCAGCTGACAAGGCTGGGCGCCTAGCCGCATCGTCCCTCCTTTTTGCGTTACGTCTACTTGATCCTCGGTCAAGCTGATGACTGGATAGATGGTAGACGGGGCATGCTCTGTAGAGGCTGCCTCTTTCCATCCCAACACATTTCTGGCAAATTCCACTACCATGCATTGCATGCCCAAACAAATACCCAGGAGTGGCACCTGATTTTCTCTGGCATACTGGATGGCCCTGATCTTGCCTTCAATGCCCCTAGCGCCAAAGCCAGGCGCAATCAAAAGTCCGTGCAAAGAGGTGAGTTGCCGTGCTACGTTGTCTTCGTGTAGTGCTTCTGCATCCACCAGCTGTAGATCGATCCTACAAGCGTGGTGGGCTCCTGCATGAATCAAGGCCTCTTCGATAGACTTATAGGCATCGGGTACGGCCGTGTACTTCCCCACCAAGCCAATGCGCAGGGTTTTTTGAGGCTGCTTGAGCCTGTCCAGGAAAGCGGTCCAGGTGGATAAGTCAGGCAGTGGAGCAGGAGACAGGTGAAGCTGTGTAAGGACTTGCTCATCCAGTTTTTCTTGACGCATCAGCAAGGGGACCTCATAGATAGAGTCTGCATCTATAGCTTCGACCACGGCGTCGTAGCTAACATTACAAAACAAAGCTAGCTTTTTGCGCAGGTCAGCTGGAAGGGGATTTTCCGTACGGCAGACCAGGATGTTGGGCTGTATACCTGCTGCTTGCAGCTGTTTGACAGAATGTTGCGTAGGCTTGGTCTTGAGCTCCTTGGCAGCGCGCAGATAAGGAATGAGTGTCAAGTGGATCGACAAGAAATCCGCTGGTGCCAAGTCCCACCGCACTTGCCGTATGGCTTCGATAAAAGGCAATGACTCAATGTCACCCACACTGCCGCCAATCTCTGTAATCACAACGTCATACGCCCCTGTCTGGCCCAATCCAAAAATATGGCGCTTGATTTCGTCAGTGATATGAGGGACTACTTGTACCGTCTTGCCTAGATAATCACCTTGGCGCTCTCTGGCAATGACGTTATAGTAAATCTTGCCCGTAGTCACATTATTGGCCTGCGAGGTGGCCACCTCTAGAAAACGCTCATAGTGCCCTAAGTCCAAGTCTGTTTCTGCCCCGTCCTCTGTCACGTAACATTCCCCATGCTCATACGGGTTCATCGTGCCTGGGTCCAAGTTGATGTAAGGGTCTAGCTTTTGAATTGTTACCCGATAGCCTCTGGCTTGGAGGAGCTTCCCCAGCGAGGCAGCAATGATGCCTTTGCCCAAAGAAGAGGTCACCCCTCCTGTAATGAAAATGTATTTGACAGCAGCCATAGGCGTTGTGAAGAGGGATGATTTTGAGAGACCGACCATTGATGGCCTTCTACAAAAGTAGGCGAATTTTCGGAGTTCTCTGTGAGTAAGCAGATAGTTCAGCCTGCATCTTGGACCCAGCTTGCTCCTTACGGTGGTAGTAAAGAGATTTGCATTCACCCAAAAATTGTGCCCAGACACAAAAACCATCCATGAATTACGGCTTTTTACTTGCTTCTTACCCTGTCTTGCAGCGCATTGGGGCAGTGGCTGATGAGTGCCAGCTAGCAACTTATGTGGTTGGCGGTTTTGTACGCGATTTGCTGCTAGGAAGACCCTCTAAAGACATTGACGTCGTGTGTGTGGGCAGTGGCATTGCGCTGGCCAAGGCCGTGGCCAGCGCGCTAGGCCAACCCCACCGAGTAGCTGTATTCAAGAATTTTGGTACTGCCATGATCCAGTGGGAAGGCTGGGAAATAGAGTTTGTAGGCGCTCGCAAAGAGTCCTATCAGCGCCATTCCCGCAAGCCTATAGTGGAAGAAGGGACCTTGACAGATGACCAAAATAGGCGTGACTTTACGATCAATGCCTTGGCCATAGGCCTAAACAAGGCGCATTGGGGCACGCTGATAGACCCATTCGGAGGGGTAGAAGACCTGCAGCGCCGCGTGCTTCAAACGCCGCTGGACCCAGCCATTACTTTTTCAGACGATCCGCTACGCATGCTGCGGGCAGTTCGCTTTTCTGTACAGCTGGGCATGACCATTGCGCCAGACACCCTGGCGGCCATGCAGCAGCAAGCGGAGAGGATCAGCATCATTTCGCAAGAGCGGATTACGGCTGAAATCAACAAAATAATGGCAGCTGCAGTGCCCTCGCAGGGCTTCAAGCTGCTACACCAAGTGGGCTTGCTATCGCTAATTTTTCCTGAACTAGTGGCCCTGCAAGGCACAGAAACTATCCAAGGCCAGTCGCACAAAGATAACTTTGACCATACGCTCCAGGTCTTGGACAACGTGGCCCAAGCCTCTGACAACTTCTGGCTGCGTTGGGCAGCACTTTTGCATGACATTGCCAAGCCCCAGACCAAGCGTTTTGATCCTGCTGTAGGCTTCACTTTTCATGGGCACGAGGACTTAGGTGCCAGGATGGTGCCACGCATCTTCAGAAAGATGAAACTGCCCTTGCAAGAGAACATGGCGTACGTACAAAAGCTAGTGCGACTGCACCTACGCCCCATTGCCTTAGCCCAAGAAGGCGTTACCGACGCTGCCATTCGGCGATTGATTTACGAAGCAGGCGATGCGCTAGAAGACCTGATGCTGCTCTGTCGCGCAGACATCACCTCTAAAAACAGTGCGAAAGTCCAACGTTATTTACAGAACTTTGCGCGTGTAGAAGAGAAAGTGCAGCTAGTGGAAGAAAAAGATGCATTAAGAAATTTTCAGCCCGTCATTACAGGAAGTATCATCATGCAGACCTTTGGCCTCAAGCCTTGTCGGCTAGTGGGCGAGCTCAAAGAGGCTGTCAGAGAGGCGATTCTAGAAGGAGAGATCAAGAATGAGTATGCAGAGGCGTACAATTATTTACTGAGAATGGGCAAAGCAAAAGGCCTTGCGCCTAGGCAGTGAGTTAGTTCAGTGAAATAGTGGTAAGTTTATAGCCGGTATTTTGTATGCTAATCCTTACAATATTTCATTTTATGAAAAACAAACCCATTCTTCTCCTCAGTTCCTTATCGCTTATCGTCCTCAGTGGGATATGGGGCTGCGGTAAGCCCAACAGGCCCAAGGGCGGTGGTGGCGATACAACTCAGCCCAAGGTCACGGAGCGTCCTAAAGAAGAAGTCCTGGCTACTGCCAAGCAACACGCTGAGGAGTTACTAAAAGACTCAGGGAAAGCAGAGGCCTGGCTCAGCGATGCTTTTCAGATATACGGTCGCAGTCGCCAAGACGACAAGTACCTCAAAGCTGCCAGGGCAGCTACTATTTGTGCTTACAACGCCATGAAAAGCAGTCCAGTCCCCCAAAGTATATTAAAAGTTATTGAGCAAGTAGCCCAATGCGCCATACAATGCCGTCAGGCTTCAGTAAGTTACAGCGCAGGCACGGCGCTGGGTTCCTTAGAGTCCTTTTTTGACATTCTGAAGGACTATCTACTGGAGCTGGATCAGGCTTCTAAATGTCTTGAGGCTGAAAAAGCTAAGACCCGCTCAAGCACTCTATTACAGCAACAAATAGAAAATAAAATAAAAGATAGATTCCAGTGCGCATGTCGATGGTTACACCAGATTATGGAATATTCTATGGAGGCCATGCTAGGCAAAAATTTTCATGTAGTAGGCACTTCAGAAAAAGAAATCAAAGAACAACAGTATGGAGCATCTTCCATGGCGATTGTAGAAGAAGCTGCTAAGGTTTGGAACGCTGAAATAAGTCGAGAGAAAGCTGGCGGAGGCCATGAATGGCAAGTTGATCCTACTACCCCAGAAGGGCAACAGAAGCTTGTCCACAGCGCTGTTTGTGTAGCAATACTTCTCGCTGAGGCGCTCAAAGCACACTATGAAGACACTGAAATGCAAAATAATCTATCTCACCTCGCGCAAGTGCCATAGATTGTGCTAGCCCGGTCCCAATGAGGGTGACTGCAGAGCTAAATTCTGCTATTGAGGATAGTAAGACCAGAAGCTGCAATGCCGAATTTTGCGTAAGTTTGACAAACGTATGTCGCAGCTACGCTTCCTCCTTCCCCTCCCTGAAAGCCGATCTCCTTGGATTAGCCTGTTGCTGGTATGCTTCGGAGTGTTCCTAGGTGCCTGGGTAGGGCAGTTAATAGCTGCTGTATTCCTGCTTCGGGGCGTAGAGGCCCTAGAAGCAGCACTCCCTTCTAAAGCATGGCTATTGACCCTGCAGGCTACTACAGCCAGTAGTGCATTTATCTTGGCCCCTTTGGGTTATCTGTACGTTTTCGAGCCCCAAAGCCTTCGCAGGCTCTTTCAGTGGCCACAAAGCTATGGCTATCCTCTAGTCCTTACGCTAGGCCTGGTCTTCTCGTTCATGGTAGTTGACACCTGGATAGTTGAATGGAACAAAGCGATCCAGTTTCCTAGCTGGCTTAGTGCTTTTGAGGCGTGGGCACAGCACAAAGAAGCCATGATAGAAGCGCTCATGGTACTACTAACTACTTTTGATTCACTGACAGAGCTAGGGATAGGTATAGGTGTCATCGGTGTGATCCCTGCTGTAGGGGAGGAGTTACTTTTTAGAGGCGTTCTACAGAATCTTTTTCACAAGCTCACGCACAACATTCATGGGGCGATTGGGCTGAGTGCTTTGGTCTTCAGTGCTATCCATCTTCAGTTTTATGGTTTTTGCCCTCGGTTTTTGTTAGGAGCATTGTTTGGCTATATCTACTGGTGGACCAAAGACTTGGTCTTTCCTGTACTGGCTCATTTGTTCAACAATACTTTCACGCTGCTCCTACTCTTTCTGCATCAGCGAGGCAGTATTGAGCAAGACCCCACGCAAGCGTCCGCTCCCCCCTGGCCTGTCTGGACCTTTTTTGTCCTCTTGGCTGTTGTTTTTGCTTTTCTACTGCGGCGACAAGGACAAGCCGCGCAGCCAACGCAAGAGGTATGACGATAGGGTGCTATACAACTCCATGAGGCCATTGTATGATTGAACGATTTAGTAATTGCGTGATTTAAAACACCGTTCTAATCCCCCCCCAAGCCTATTTTAAAAGTCTAGCGGCGTGGTTGGGGCTACTTGGCACTGGCCTCGAAACTCTATGTACAGATGATAACCGCTTGACGAAGTTGATATAGGCAGAATAATTATGAAAAAAACAGTGATTCTTGGTGCAGGCGAAAGTGGCACAGGGGCCGCCCTGCTGGCCCAGGCTCAGGGCCTAGACGTGTTTGTCTCTGATGCAAGCCTCATTGCGCCTATTTACAAAGAGGAGCTTATCACCTATGGGATTGCTTTTGAAGAACAGAAGCATTCTCCCGCAGCCATCCTCGATGCTGACGAAGTAGTGAAGAGTCCAGGCATTCCTCTCAGCGTACCGATTGTGCAGACTATTCTAGCAGCAGGCATTCCTGTTATTGACGAGATCGAGCTAGCCAGTCGCTACACCCAGGCTTTTCTGATAGGGATTACAGGCACCAATGGTAAAACCACTACTACCCATTTGACGCACCATTTGCTGCAAGCAGCTGGACTCAACGTAGAAATGGCGGGCAATGTGGGCACTAGCTTTGCCAGAAAGGTTTGGGAAGGGCCGCACGACTACTATGTGCTAGAGCTCAGTAGTTTTCAACTAGAAGGCATGTATCAGTTCAAGGCAGATGTGGCTTGTCTACTCAATATTACGGCAGACCACCTGAATCGGTATGCCTACCAAATGGAAGCTTATGTCCAAGCCAAGTTTAGAATTCTCCAAAACATGGGGTCTCAAGAGTACTTTATTTATAGCCAAGAAGACCCTCAAACGAGCGCCTACTTACAAAGCCATGCCATCTTGCCTACGCAGTATCCTGTCTCTCTCACAGCCCCTGTTTTGCCTGGTGCCTATGCCCAAGCAGAAGCCATGCACTTTGCTATGGCCCACAGTGCTCCTTTCTCTATCCCAATGGCGACACTGAAGCTGCCAGGCAGCCATCATCAGCGCAATGCTATGATGGCCATCACTATAGCTAACCTTTTGGGCATTGACCCAGACACTATTCAGACAGCACTGGCCACGTTCCAAGGCGTTCCTCACCGTACAGAATGGGTGGCTGAGATAGAGGGTGTCCATTTCTACAACGACTCTAAGGCTACCAATGTGGCTGCCACACAGGCAGCCTTACAGAGTTTTGCGCAGCCCATTATTTGGATAGCAGGTGGGCAAGACAAGGGCAATGACTACACAGCGCTACAACCTCTTGTGCAGGCTAAAGTCAAAACCCTCCTTTGCTTAGGCCAAGACAATGAAAAACTTCGTCATGCCTTTCAGCCTCTAGTAGCCTCTGTGTATGAAACGAAGCAGGTGGAAGAAGTAGTGGCGCTAGCTTGCAAGTTGGCCCAGCCTGGCGATGTGGTGCTCCTTTCTCCAGCTTGTGCTAGCTATGATTTGTTCCAAAACTTTGAGGAGCGGGGAAATCGCTTTAAGCAAGCTGTATTGCAAGTACTAGGATAATCATCTACAGGTGAGGTGGTAGGGGAGTGGAGCTTCATGTCCCAGAGTGCGCATGCGATATCCTCTTTTTAGGAATTCTGCCTTGAGAACCCATTAGGTCGTCACTACTGCCTTACCCTTGTTGGAGTCGCTCGAGCTCTTCTTTGCTCAGTTCTGTGGCCTGCTGCACAAGGTCGATGCCTAAGTGGAGCTGTAAAAAAATTTTGTATCTCTTCTAGATGATAGAGCGAATACAAAGCTCTTGCACGTCCAGTGTAGGAAATTCATGCCCCTCTTGCGCCATGGAAGGACAAGGCCAAGCAGCAGCCTGTGTAAAAACAATATTCACTACCAGAGGCCACTTTTGATGCTTTTGCACATAAGACTCGATGACATCGGCATCATAGCGAAGTACTCGCACCAGGATCATACGGTCCGGTTGTCCCTGACGCTCAGCACAAGCCAAGAACGTGTGGTACGTTTCTGCAGGTGATTCATAGATAATATCTCGGTGCCTCTGCTTGAGCTGGGCATTAGTACTCGTTCTATCCGCACGTTTAAGGGCCTCTAGAGCCACAAACGGCTTGAGATACTCGGGCAGGTACTGGCCAAAAAAAGCCTGTGCAATGACGGGATGCTCTAAGCTGCGCTTAAAAAAGGAATCATTTTTGGTTCTAAGCATAGATCGAAGCTTGAGAACACTTCCCCAAAAGCAATTTAGCAAGAAAATTTTGCTGTTTTGCTATCAGCTGAGCCTGTTGCAAAATGTACTCAGTATTCTATTGCCTCTCTAAAAATATGCCTTGCTAATTCTAGAAGCAGTTTTTTTAATCACTGAATCACAAAATCACTCAATAATGCAATGGCCTCATGCTATGTACCTGGGGCCGGGGTCGAACCGGCACGGTATTACTACCATTGGTGTTTGAGACCAACGCGTCTACCAATTCCGCCACCCAGGCAAGCCTTATGTTAGTGAGCAAATACTTGTATGCGTGATCAAGCGAGGTCGCGAGTGGATTCGAACCACCGTAGGAGGTTTTGCAGACCTCTGCCTAGCCACTCGGCCACGCGACCCTAGCGCAGTTATAGATGAACACATTGCTAAGTCTGCTCCCTCTTCCCCAGTTATGAAGTTTCTTCTGTGTCCTCGCCTATCTGTTCTTTCAGGTTAGCTAATGCTTCAATGTCGCCCAGTGTAGACTTTTCTGACGTCGTCAAGTTGCGAGCAACTTGGGCGTGCTTAGCTGCTTTTTGCTTAGAAGTACCTGGGCGCTCTTCTAGCTCTGAGAAGGTGGCTGTGTGCGAGAGCAAGATTTTCTTGTCAGCTCTAGAAAAATCGATGACTTTCCAGGCAAGTGTTTCGCCTGGAGCTGACTCTTGTCCATCTTCCTTAGATAAATGACGTTTAGGCGCAAAGCCTTCCATCTCATGAGGGAGCGCTACTATGGCGCCTTTATCTACCTTCTTAGTAACTGTGCCTTGGTGGATGGAATCAATTTGAAATACTTCCTCATACATATTCCAAGGATCTTCTTCTAGCTGCTTACGTCCTAGAGATAGTTTTTTATTCTCCTGATCGATTTCGAGGACAGTGGTCTCTATCGTATCGTCAGCCTTCAGTACTTCAGAAGGATGGCTGACCTTCCGGGTCCAAGACAAGTCTGAGACATGTAGGAGCCCGTCAATGCCTTCTTCTAGCTCTATGAATGCGCCAAAGTGAGTCATGTTTTTCACGGTGCCCTTGTGGATCGTGCCCACCGCATACTTTTCTAACAAATCTGTGCTAGCCCAGGGGTCCCCCGTAAGCTGCTTGATGCCTAGTGACATTTTCTTTTCTTCACGATCTAGTGTAAGTACAACGGCTTCTACTTCATCGCCTACCTTCATGGATTCTCGGACATTGTGTGGATACTGTGACCAAGACATCTCAGAGACATGAATAAGACCTTCTACGCCAGGGGTAATTTCTAAGAAGGCACCGTAGTCTGCTACGTTGGCCACCTTCCCTTTGACTTTGGCGCCCACTTCGACAGTGGCTGGCAATGACTCCCAAGGATGGGGCAGCAATTGTTTCATACCCAAGGAGATGCGCTTTTTATCTTCGTTGAAGTCAGTCACCACTACTTTCACCTTTTGTCCCAGCTCTAGTACTTCTTCTGGGTGGGCAATTCTGCTCCAAGAGATGTCTGTGATGTGCAATAGACCGTCTAGCCCTCCCAAGTCAATAAACACACCAAAGCTGGTCATGTTTTTGATCACTCCTTCTAGAATTTGTCCTTTTTCTAGGTTACCAATGATAGCACTCTTCTGACTCTCTAAGCTCTTCTCGATCAGTGCTTTGTGCGAGACCACTACGTTGTCATTGGCGTGGTTGATTTTTACTACTGCCACGTCAATAATTTTGCCTATGTAAGCATCAAAATCACGTATTGGCCTGACATCAACCTGTGAGCCAGGCAAGAAGGCCTCGATGCCATAAACATCTACGATCAATCCCCCTTTGGTTCTGCGTTTGACCAGTCCTTCTATCACCTCATTGTTGTCTGCAGCAGATTGGATGTTTTCCCAGCCTTTGACTAGTTTGGCTTTCTTACGAGAGAGTATAAGCTGACCTTTGGCATCCTCTTGTTCTTCAATATAAACCTCTACTTCGTCGCCAGGCTTGAGGTCGGGTAGATCACGAAACTCATTGATGGGGACCAATCCATCTGACTTGAAACCAATGTTGATGATCACATCGCGGTTGCTGATACCTACTACTTTTCCTTTGACCACTTCACATTCGTTGATAGAAGTAAGGGTGGCTTCATAGAGCTTAGCTAGCTCTTCTTTTTCTTGTGCGGTGTATTCTGTACCAAATTTGGACGAAGGACTGCTCGCTTCCCAGTTTAAAGTTTCTGCTGTTGCATTCATGAGATTGAGTTCGTGATTTTGTTTCTTTGCATCAAGCTTGTGCTTGACGACTATTTCTATTTTTTCAGAGCTAATGGTGCGCAAATCTAAGCATTCTTCCACCAGGAAAAAAGGTATGTTCTCTATGTGGAACAGAGCTTGCTGAGTTAGATATCACTACAAACTGAGACCCTTGCAAAACGTATCCTATACGGTGGCAAAAGTTTTAAAATGATTTGAATAAACAAATGATCTATAAAGCCAACAATCTCAATCCTCTGAGCATGTGCGGCTTTGCAGCCCTTGTTATTGAATGCGATTATCTATGAGTTCAGTAAGAAAAAAGAAGCATTTTGTAGCCCTGTCTGTTGTTGTAGTTGTTGTAGGGAGCTTGCTTTGGTGCCTATTGCGCGAAGAGATTTATGTGCCTAAGCCTCCAGGGCATCCTCGAATTGTACTGCCTGCCCATACCTACGTGACTCTTCCAGGCCATTTCCCCTATACCTTTGAGGTCTCTACCCATGCCGTTGTCAAGCCAGTTACTTCTGCCCATGCCGAGAAGTACTGGATCGATATCTACTATCCAGCTTTTGAGGCCACTATTCAGCTGACCTACAAACCTGTTCGAAACAGCCCTCAACTCCTGCGCGAGTATTGCAACGATGCGTATAAACTCACGGCCAAGCACCAGGTGAGGGCCTCTGCTATTCAGGAGAAAACTTTCAAGACCCCTCAGGGACATATGGTGGTGATGGCCCAGCTAAGCGGCCAGGTACCTAGCCAGGTGCAGTTCTACACTACTGACATGAAACAGCATTTCTTGCGCGGAGCTTTGTACTTTAATACTGCTACGCAAAACGATTACTTAGCGCCGATCATTGCGTTTATTAAAGAAGATATTCTGCATCTGCTCCATACGCTAGCGTGGGAGAAAGGGACGTCTAGCAAAGATCAATGATAGGCTACGCGCTCTAGGATGCTTCTGCCCAGCGTAAGCTCGTCGGTATATTCTAGCTCTCCTCCCACGGCCACGCCCCGAGCAATCGTGCTGGTCTTGACCGCAGTTCCTTTGAGCTTTTTAGTAATGTAAAAAGCAGTGGTATCTCCTTCGATGGTAGCACTGAGCGCAAAGATGAGCTCTTGAGGGGGAGTTGCTTGAATACGCTGGAGTAAAGAGTCAATGTGTAGCTGTTCAGGACCAATGCCTTCTACAGGCGCAATCACTCCCCCCAATACATGGTAACGTCCTTTATACTGGCTTGTATTTTCGATGGCAATCACGTCTTGAATGCTCTCTACTACGCAAATCACCGACGAATCTCGTTGTAGGTCAGCACAGATACTACAGACGGTTTCATCAGCTACATTGTGACAATGCTGGCAATATTGTATGGTTGAACGGAGCTTGCACAAGGCGCGGGCAAGTTTTTCTGTCTGCTCTTTTGGGGCTTTCAAAAGAAATAATACCAGCCGTAGCGCTGTTTTCTTTCCTATGCCTGGCAAGGTGGCCATTTCATGCACAGCTTCTTCAATCAATTTGGAGGAGTAACGCATGGGTGAGGTATGTTTTGTGACGGGCAGTAGTTGGACAATAACTGCCGGATTAGCCAGGGCAAACATACGTAAAAATGATGGTAGCGAGTGCTCCCAATGCTGTGCAAGCTTGTTATTGCCCACAGAAGGTAGTAGATTCGCGTTAGTCTGGAGACGCGTTACCTGAGCTCTTGAGTAGTGAGCTGTACGGAAGTTTTTCTTTTTTCAAACACGACCATTTTTCCAAGTCAAGAAAGGGGCCTGTAGCTCAGCTGGTTAGAGCGCTACACTGATAATGTAGAGGTCCGCGGTTCAAGTCCGCGCAGGCCCACAAGCATAGCTATTGGTCGTCTATGATTGCCCTCTTTGGCACAACTTGAACCCCCAGCGCTTTCTCTTTTCGAGCTATGCTGCTGCGCTGAGCCCAGCCTCCTTGCAGGCCACGCTACACTGGATTCATCACCCACATCCGGACGATCATGCCACTATTAGGATGAAAAATAGGTCTTTACCATGTCCAGAATGAGGAGACGACGTCAAAAGTAGCCCCCTCCGAATCTTAACTAAGCCAATCTTACCCACTAGAATATAGCATACTGTACACATCCGCATAGATAGTGCACTAACAACTAAGGCTGCAAAAAACTATCTTTTGCTTGAGTGCAATTATCTACTCTTTGACATACGCTGCCAGTTGTCACACACAATGGCTGTAGCCATGGCCGCATTGAGCGATTCTGCTTGGCCATACCTAGGAATACTGATGCGTTCCTGAATGTAAGGCAGCACGTCTGCGCTAATCCCATTGGCTTCATTGCCAATGACGATCCAACCTGGTAGAGGCATAGGGGTATGGTGCACATTGACACCTGTGGTAAAAGTGCCCCAAACAGGCCAAGCAGTCTGGCTGAGATAAGTGGGGAGGGGGGTGTAATGCACCTGCACGCGTGTAAAGGAGCCCATACTGGCCTGCAGCACTTTAGGGTTGTATAGGTCTACAGTGTTGGGAGAACAGACGAGGGTAGGAATGTTGTACCAATCAGCAATGCGTACGATAGTGCCCAGATTGCCTGGATCGCGAATGTCGTCTAGCGCTAGCCCCCATGCATCGCTGGCCATGGGCGAAGGGGCAGGCTGGCTAGCCACGGCCAAAGCTGTCTTAGTGGTCTGTAAGGTGCCTAGGCTTGCTAGTGTGTCTTCATCTGCCTGAAAAACAGCAAGGTCACGTTCTCGCCAAAGTGCACTATGTGCTGCTAGAAAAGCGGGGGTCCCAACCACTAGCTGCACAGTGTAGTCAGAAGCGAGTAGGAGGCGGACACTTTTATCCCCTTCTACTACAAAAGCGCTTTCTTGCTGGCGGTATTTCTTTAAGCGCAGCCTTTTTATGAACTTTGATTGCTTATTAGAGAGTTTTGTAATAGAACTAAAGGGTGAAGCACACATACACTTTCTATCTACTGATCAGCATTGCTCCACTCTTGTCTGGTTGTGTAACTACCAGATTTTTGAAGGAGGATGAACACTTGTTAGCCAAACAGCAAATCAAAGGTACCCAAAAAGTAAGGAAACACGAGCTTGCAAGGTACTATCAGCAGCAGCCTAGCAGCACTTTCTGGTCGTGGATTTATCAGATAGGTGAGCGAAGTTTTGATGAAGCAGCGATCCAGCAGCGCATCAAAGAAGTAGAAGCTGGTTTTGAGGCGAAGATAGTTGCAGCAGCAGGCAAAAAGCGCAAAGTAGAGCGCTTGCAGCAAAGACGAGACAGAAAAATCAGAGCGCTAAAAAAACTACTTCAAGAAGGGACCCTCTTGATGCGCTGGGGCACGCCTCCTGTCATTTATAGCCCTTCGCACAGCGCAGCTACAGAACAAAATTTTGTGCGCTACCTCCAGTCCAAAGGTTACTTTGATGCCCAAGTGCATAGTGAAGTAAAGCTGTCCCCTCAAAAAGCTACGGTCATTTACCAGGTGGAGGAGAATGAGCCCTACTTTATTGGGGAGTTGCGACTGAACACAGCTGATAAGGCCCTAGAAGAACTCCTACAAGTACATCAGCCACAAAGCCTACTTAAGCAAGGAGCCCCTTATGACCAAGAAGTATTGCGCCAAGAAAGAGAACGCATCTATGAGCTCATCAGCAATCATGGTTATTTCGACTTTGACAGACAGTACATTCGGTTTGATGTAGATGCTACAGACAAGTTAGTAGTTATAGAGACCTACATTGGCCTGCCCAGTGGGCGCCAAGCCCACCCAGTCTACCACATAGACCACATAGAATGGGAGGTCAATGCAGACCAGCCAGAAGAGGAAATACAAAGAGAGTCCATCTCATATAGCGACATTACGTTCAAGCACTTAGACCCTCAGTTTAATCCTCGGACGCTTGCTAATAAAGTGTTATTACATCCCCCTGAACTTTACAGCAAACAGCGTCTAGTCGCAGCGCAACGCAATCTATCGAGGCTAGGCATGTTCAAGTATATCAACATAGGTTACGATACGGTGGGAGAGGGAAAATTGGTGCCGCATATCCGCACCCAACTAGTAGATCGGTATCAGCTCTCCAATGAGCTAGGAGTTCAAGTAAGCCATGGGTTTCCCAAGCCCCTTTACAAACTCTCTTTCACAGGCAGAAATCTGTTTCACAAACTGGAGACGCTGACCCTAGCGACTCACTTAGGACTTGAGGGCATCTCAGCGACTACAGATGCCACAGGTTTTCGTAGTAGTCACGCATTGGGCGTTGATTTATCGCTTACTTGGCCACAACTCTGGTTGCCGCTGAAGCATAAAACACAGATTAACCTCGAGCGGTTGAACCCAGCCACAAAACTGTCGTTAGGATATGAATTCACCCAGCTCCCTGATTACACAAAAAATGCTTTTAATAGTTCGATTGGCTATACCTGGCAAGGAGAAAGTCATGGTACTTATAAGCTGACACCGCTACGTCTCGACTTGATCAACGTCAGCAATATGAGTGATAAGTTCCAAGAAAGACTGGAGGAGCTCAAGCAAAAAGGCAGTAACCTACATAGAACTTTTAACCCTTCTTGGGTGAGTTCGCTGTCTTTTGAAGGTACATTCTACGAAACCCCTGCCTCTGACCTCGACCCAACGTATCCGTTGCTATCGTTGTACTGGGAGAGTGGAGGAGCACTGCAAAACTTCATTGACCTACGCAAGTGGATGCCCCAGCTCGAGCATTATCAGTATATCAAAGTCAGCATGGGCCATAGTCGGCACCTACCTATTCGGACGGGCACAGTTTTTGCCTATCATGTTAATACAGGCATTGCCTATCCTTATGGGGAAGGTCAGATTCTTCCTTATGATCGGTATTATTTTCTGGGAGGCCCCAATGACATGCGAGCCTGGGCACCTCGTAGCCTAGGGCCAGGCGCTTATTGCTCTTCTCAGCAAGAGAAGCCAGAACAACCAGGAGAATTAGTGCTACAAGGAAGTATAGAGCTAAGACAGCAGCTCATTGGTTTCTTGGAGGGCGCCCTTTTTGTGGATGCAGGCAATATCTGGACCTTGCGTGATGGCGCGCGCCCAGGCGGAAAGTTTAGTTGGCAACACTTTTATGAAGAAATTGCTATAGGAACAGGCGTAGGCCTGCGTCTCAACTTTCAGCTGCTTGTCTTGCGCCTAGACCTAGGACTCAAGCTTTATGATCCGGCATATCCAGTGGGGGAGCGATTTATTGGGCATAAGATAGCCTTGAACAAAAACTTGGGCTTGCCAGGGCAGGCTGCATTCAATATTGGTATTGGCTATCCATTCTAAAGTCCATGCGCTGACATAGAGGTATGGAGATATGTAATTTATTGATCTAGCCTAAAATGGCTTTTGGAGGATTGAGGCCATTGCCTTACTGCATGCCTTTAAAGCCTTTTTATAAGCATCTAAAGGTGCTTTTTTAAGTCTTGCCAGCCTATTAAATGCATTTTGCAACAGGCGTAGATTGAGTCAAGATGGAGCAACTTGCAAGACAAACCACACATACATTTTGGGGCTGTACGGTATAGTGCCCACTCCCTCCTTATTTTATTCAACATAGATGCTACCTTGCGGTCTGGGATAAGGGGTATAAAGCAAACAATATGGGCATCAGTCAAATATTTATCTTAATCGTCCTCATGATGTCTCTAGGGATAGCCCTGGGTAGGATCGCGTCTAAGCTGTTTTATAAACATGAGGAAGTACAAGCTGAAAAGAAAGCCAAGCTGATCATTAAGGAAGCGAAAACAGAGGCGGCCAAAATCAAGCGAGAAAGAATTTTAGAGGCCAAAGAACGTTTTGTTCGGCTAAAATCAGAGTTTGAGAGCAATGTGGGTAGGCGAAGAGAAAAGCTACTTAATGAAGAAAACTACTTACGAAGTAAAGAGCAAGAGGTTGCTCAACAACTAGAGCAGCTACACCGCAAGGAAATCGCCTTGGAAAGAGTGAGAGAGGAGCTGGAACAGGTCAGGGCCCAACGCGCTAAGCAGTTAGAAAGTATAGCTGAGCTGAGCGCAGAAACTGCCAAGCAGCAACTGATGGAGGCGTTAGAAGAGGAGGCCCGGTCTCGTGCATCTGCACGTATTAGGACCATTGTGGATGAAGCTCAGGCGCAGGCTGCTAAAGAAGCTAAAAAAGTTATTCTGACCACCATCCAGCGCACGGTAACCGAACAGACCATTGAGAACTGTGCTACTGCCGTCAAACTTGAGCAAGACGCCCTCAAGGGCAAAATCATAGGAAAGGAAGGGAGAAACATTCGCGCCTTGGAAGAGGCCACTGGAGTGGACATTGTTGTAGACGATACGCCCAAGACTGTGCTTATTTCTAGTTTTGATCCTGTCAAAAGAGAAGTGGCGCGTTTAGCGCTGGAGCAGTTAATTCAAGATGGTAGGGTACATCCCGCTCGCATAGAAGAAGTCGTCGCCAAGGTCAACGAGAACATAGATAAAGAGATCATGGACACAGGCGAGCGCACGGTCATCGACCTGGGTATCTATGGTATGCGTACAGAATTAATCAAGATGGTGGGCAGAATGCGGTACAGATCTTCCTACGGCCAAAACTTGCTGCATCATTCTCGAGAAGTAGCCCACCTGGCAGCTACGATGGCTTCAGAGCTAGGCTTGAACATCAAGCTGGCTAAACGCGCTGCTTTACTGCACGATATTGGCAAGGTATCTGTGGAAAAACGGGAACTACCGCATGCACTCTTAGGTATGGAACTGGCTCAAAAGTATAGAGAGCATCCAGAAGTATGCAATGCTATTGGGGCGCATCACGACGAAATTGAGATGACCTCGCTGATTTCTCCTATTGTACAAGCTTGTGATGCCATCTCGGGCTCCAGGCCTGGGGTACGAAGAGAAGCAATAGCATCTTACATCAAGCGACTCCAGGACATGGAGGACATTGCTCTGTCCTTCATGGGTGTGAAAAAGTGCTATGCCATACAAGCCGGTAGGGAACTCCGCGTTATGGTAGATGCAGAAACCATGACTGAAGAGACGGCCAGTGACTTGGCCTTTGAGGTTGCGCACAAAATTGAACAACAACTGCAGTATCCAGGCCAGGTCAAGGTCACAGTGATCAGGGAAACAAGAGTCATCAGCTATGCCAAGCCTAAAACTGCGTAAGAAGGTAAAGGCCTATTCAAAACCCATTACGGAGCCGAGTGAGTAAAAAAAGAGCTTGCCAGAGGAAAAATAGCTATTAAACACGTACAACGCGCGGAAGCGTGTACGCTTCATTACTACCTCCTCGTATGTTAAAGTAAGTTCTTAAGCTTGTATAGTTGCCTCTGTGGGCGTATCAATCGCTTGAGTCAGGGGACCTTTCTTTTGACGAATCTTTTCTTGTAGCTTTAAGAAGCCCCCAATCAGCGCTTCGGGCCTGGGCGGACAGCCTGGCACGTAGACATCTACGGGGATAATCTTGTCCACACCTTTGACTACATGGTAGCCATGCTGCCAATAGGGCCCCCCACAGTTGGCGCATGAGCCCATAGAGATGACATAGCGCGGCTCTGCCATCTGCTCGTAAAGCCGCTTGACCCGATCTGCCATCTTGAAAGTAACTGTCCCTGAAACGATCATAACGTCTGCCTGTCGTGGAGACGCCCTGGGAATGACCCCCAAGCGGTCCAGATCATAGTCTGAGGCATAAGCTCCCATCATTTCAATGGCACAACAAGCCAAACCAAACGTCATAGGCCACAAAGATGATTGGCGGGCCCAGTTAAGAAGATCATCGAGCCGGGCCAGAATAATTTCGCTTTCTCCTGTTTTGGGTGCTTTCATGGGCTTTGTGTTGTGTTATCCAAGCGTTGTTGGCGCGTAGCATAACGATGGTTCACTTGTTCGTAATAGCGCTTAGGTACCGTAGCAACAAAGGAGGAAGAGGGTAGGGAAGAGGGGGTACCAGTGAGGTCTACCTTGCTCCATACATAAGCCAGCCCTAGAGCAAGCACAGTGATAAAAAGCATCCCTGACAGGGCTGTGTAGCTGGTCCACAAGCCGCTCGTAGCTTCATTGAGTTCTGAATGGGTCCACACCGTGGCCCAAGGAAAGAGCAGCACAGTTTCTACTTCAAAAAGCACTAGTACGATCGCCATGACATAGAAGCGGGTATTGAACTTGCCCCAGGCAGTGCCCACTGCTTCCTCCCCTGACTCGTAAGTACTCAGCTTTTCTTTATTAGGGCGCTGAGAACGCAGTAGCGAACTTGTGAAGGAGCCTAGGCCCACAACAAGCATGGCTCCAGCCACAAAGGTGAAGATTTCAAACAGGGCTAGTTGCTCCATTGTTTATTGATTTATTTGGTCATTAGGCTATTGCGTTATTTATCCATTTGTTTATCAGGCTACTGGGTCATTGAGTTATTTGTTGATTGAACTGTTATTCACTTGAGAGCTACTCGCTACTCCTCTACATGCTTCTGAACAAACTGTATGAGCTCTTTGATATAACTCCTCCCAAAGTCAAAGGCAATGCCTGCTGTCTCATACACTTGGGGTATAGAACGGGTGTAGCCGAGTTTTAAGGCTTCTAAATAGCCTTGAAGGCCCTGAGTAGGAGTTTCTTGGTAGCGTTTCCAAACAGCTACAGCGCCCAGCTGCGCAATACCATACTCAATGTAATAGAACGGTACCTCAAAAAGATGCAGCTGCTTTTGCCACAAAAAGTCTTTGGAAGCCTCTTGGCCCGACCAGTCTGTGACACTATCAGCAAAACGATCAAAAATCTCATTCCAAGCAGCTTGCCGTTGCGCCAGGGTGTGCCCTGGATGCTCATAGACCCAATGCTGAAACTGATCGATCGTTGCTATCCAAGCCAATATATCGAGTATCTGTACTAGCTGCTGCTTGCGCGCTCTTTTTAGATCCTCTTCGTTGTCAAAAAACAAATCCCAGTGGTCCATCGTGAGTAGTTCCATAGACATGGAGGCTAGCTCTGCTAGCTCAGAAGGGACATGCTTGAAATCGTTGATCTCCCAATCATTAGTCAAGAAAGAATGCACAGCATGGCCTCCTTCGTGGAGCATTGTTTCCATATCTCGGCGGGTAGCTGTGGCATTCATGAAGATGAAGGGCACGCCTGTTTCATCGAGTGGATAGTTGTAGCCGCCTGGTGCCTTGCCTTTTCTAGAAGCCAGGTCAAAATGCCCCATGGCCTCCATGGTGCGCAAACAATTGCCTAAAAACGGATCTAGGCGGTCAAAAGTAGCGATGCTCTTCTGGAGCAAGTCCTGGGCATCGCGAAAAGGACGCAGCGGCGGCTTCCCAGTAGGGTCCACTTGTTTGTCCCAAGGTTTGAGGACAGATACGCCCAGTAGTTCTTTGCGTTCTTGGGCCAGTACGTCTAAGAGAGGAACAATTTCTTTTTCTACGGCTTCGTGAAAGGCAAAGCAGTCTTGAGGCGTGTAGTCAAAACGATTCAGGGCCACAAAGGAATAGTCTCTGAAGTTCTCAAAGCCAGCATTAACCGCTATCTGGTGTCGGTCTTTGATCAGTGCTGTGTAGAGCGTATCGAGTTGATCTTTGTCCTGTAGCCGCCTTTGGGTCACTTTTTCGTACACCTCTTGCCGCAAAGCCCTGTCCTGGTCTTCTAAATGTACAGATGCTTGTTGCAAAGTCAGCTCTTGGCCTGACAGTTCTACTGTCATTTCACCTACTAATTGGCCATATTCTCGGGCTTTGAGCTTGACCTGGGTGAGCAACGGTACATTCTCTGTCCGATAAATTTGAAAGCTGTTGTCCATACAGCGCAGCAAGATGTCGAAGCCTGGTTCCTGCCTCAGTGTTTGGGCGTGTGGACACTGCAGGGCTTTTTCATTGAGCTGGTGTGTCAGAGGAATGGTTTGGGGGAGTATCTCCTTGACATACGCTTCGTACCGAGCCTTGTATGCCTCATTCGTTGTGTCACACGTCATATTGATATGGCGCCAGCCAGCATCTTCCGATAGGGCCCCTTCTAGCTCGCTTCGGTCTAGGAACCATTGTCTCAGCGCTTCTAGCGAAGATAATTCTCTGGCTAAAAGCTGGTCATAAAAAGGCTGTACCTCTTCCCAGTTCGTGACGGCAAAGGTGGCAGGCAAGAACTGGCGCGCACTACGTTGCGGTATGATGGTCTGTTTTTTCATCGTGCTTGGTTTTTACAATATATCGCTAGTTATCATTAAGTCGTATCTTCTTTTAAGTGCTTGAGTTGATCATGGATCAGGGTCTGGTAATGCTGATAGACCTTAAAGATAATGGCCAGTGCCACAGCTGTTTCACAAACTACCATGGCCATGATAAAAAGCACCAGCACTTGCCCCTGCTGCTCAGGGTCGTACTGGCTGAATAGCATCAGGTTGAAGTTCGCTGCGGCCAACATAAGCTCAATCCCAATGAGCATGAAAATAGCATTTTTTCGAGTCAGTACTACCACAATCCCTGCACAGAATACCAAGTTGCTGAGCCAGAGCAGCAGCATGTTGGGTGGGCTAGACAAAGCAGTGGTCATCTATGATGGTAGGTTGTTGGACGGATGAGGACTCACTTTAGATGGCCTTTCCCATTGCGCCTCATAAAGGTTCGCCCATGAGCCCTGGAGAGCGTTTACAAAGGCTTTTCGATGATGAGATTGTGGTTGGTATAGATACAGACATCAGCGGCTACTGTCAGACTTTCTCTGACCATGTCTGCGGCGCTCAAGTGTGGAGCGTGTTTTTGGAGTGCAATGGCAGCTGACTGCGCGTACATACTGCCAGAGCCAATTGCAGCAATGTTGTGATCAGGCTCGAGTACATCGCCTGTCCCAGAGAGGATAAGCAGTTCGTCCTTGCTAGCTACCACCAGCATAGCCTCTAATCTTCTCAGATAACGGTCCATGCGCCAGTCCTTGGCCAACTCAATGGCAGACCGCTTCATATTGCCTGCATAGCTCTGGAGTTTTTCGTCAAAACGTTCTAACAACGTGAACGAATCTGCCGTAGATCCCGCAAAACCTGCTATAATTTTGCCTTCTTGCAGCTTTCGAAGCTTTCTAACGTTGCTTTTGGCTACGGTATTGCCTAAGGTAGCTTGTCCATCTGCACCTATAGCCACTTCGTTGTTATGCATAATGGCCAGAACAGTGGTAGATTTTACTTGAGACATAGGCGATTACATCCTTTGTTTATTGCTTCATTTATTTGTTGGCCGAGCTTAACTCGTTTTGCAAAAGAGGCTATAATTCTGCTATGATAGAAACCCCGCCTTTGACTTTCTCTTGTAGGCCCACTTTAAGTTTTGCGCCAAGTGGAAGAAAGACATCTGCTCTCGAGCCAAACTTGATGAATCCACACTCATGCCCTTGTTGTACTTGGTCCCCTTCTCTTACATAGGACACAATTCTTCTGGCCACAAAGCCTGCTATCTGGCGAAAAAGAACTTGAACTCCCTGTTCATTTTCTACCACAACGGTGGTCCGCTCATTTTTAGTGCTGGCTTTAGGATGAAAAGCAACTAGGTATTTGCCTGGGTGGTACTTAAAAAACTTAACTATTCCTGCAATGGGGTGCCTGTTGATATGCACATTCAGGGGAGACATGTATATGCTCACCTGCATTCTTTTTTCTTTGAAATACTCTTCCTCTTGTACTTCCTGAATGGCTACTATTGTCCCATCTGCAGGAGAAAGCACTCCTCCTGGCTGTGGGTGGATGGCTCTGTCAGGGTTACGAAAGAAGTATAGAAGGAATGCATAGAGGAGGATGCTGATGAGAGCGAGTAGGGTATAACCTTGGTAGCCTATAGCTAAATACTTAATAGCAACGAAGTGTGTAATCAACAAAGCAATAAAAACAATGCGTAGTGTCCCGTACCCTTCTTTGTGAATGGTCATTATAGTGTCAAAAATGTTTAAGTTTTATCGGTTTTTTTACTTCTCCTTTGGCAAAGATGGACAGAACCTTTTCAATATGCAATTCACCAACCTATACAGCAACTCACGAACATTGTGGGACTGCCTTTACGATTCAGCTGACTTAATTGCCCCCTTCTTAAAGTATCACCGCTGCTGAGTTGGCGAGAGAAGCTACCGCTACCTGTAAAAATGAGAACACTATTTACAGAGAGTAGCCCGACTGTGAGGGGGAAATCACAGTGAAGGCACGAACTACTTTTGCAATCTTACCTCTCATTTGCTAGATTACTATAGTGATAAAATAGAGCAAAAAGATTATAAATAAGCCGCCTCGCAACAGCCCAAGCAGCGCAAGTTGGGATGATATTTGGAGCTTTAACTGATACCTCGATACCATGATACAAGGAGTGGGCGCTATACTATCTTACTTGCTGATCACTGTAATGCTAATCTGACACCTTTTCAACGAACTCTCGCCGGTTTTTACACTAACCAAGATGGCAATAAAGCACACTGCACCCTTGAGCGTTCTCACTGCATTGCTCACTCTTTTTTTCCTTTTTAGTTGTAGTCCTTCTTCTCCTGAATGGAGAGCAGAAGAAGAGTATGATGCAAGAAATTTTATTATCCTGATGCACGGCCTCGGTGGAGTTCCCGAAACTTTTGCTTCTATGAAGAGAGAGCTACAAAGAAGACTTCCTGAGGTGCGTGTACTTTTGCCCAAAGAGACACGTACTTACGACTTATCGATTGCCCAACAAGCAGAACACGCCTATCGACAACTGGTAACAAAACACCGAGTGAGGTGCAAAGACCGTGTCATCTTAGTAGCCCACAGCCTGGCAGGGCTAACAGCCTATCAACTAAGTCAAGCGTTTGGTGGTAGGCGACTCAATGTGAAAGGAGTCGTAGCCATAGGCACTCCTTGGGAGGGGGCGCCCATGATAGCCAATAAGCCCAAAGTGGAGAAGCTTTTGAAGCGCCTCGAACGACTGCCTGGCTTTCCGAAGCAACTCAAGCGATCTGTACAGGCCTTTTATGATAGAATTCAGCTAAAAGGCCCCAGCATAGACGACATGAAGCCTGGAAGTGCTTTTGTGGAAAAGGTGAGACAGGGACTCAAAGAGAACAAAATACCTATTCTGGCCATAGCAGGTGATCAAGGGAATCTTTTCTCGAGTGCGCTTAACAGCGTAGCGAACTCTGGAACGAAAAATTTACATAGAGGAGGTACATGTAGCTTCAGTGAAGCCCTCGTTCGCTTGGCTATTCAGGGCATAGAACATCATCTAGAGGAGGTGGTCATAGATATTGTTGGCGGGACTCCTCATGATTTTGCCCTTCCTGTAGGCGTTCAGCTCGCTGCTGGCATCGGTAAGAAGGAAAAATTTGACACGCTTACTGTGATGGATGCCGCTCACGTTCCCGTTCCTGGTATCATCCCTCTCGAAAATGCACAGTTGGGACATCCAGAAATCATAGAAGCCGTAGTAAAATTTGCTAGTGCACAGCTAGGAGTCTCTCCTATTCCTGCTTCATAATACCAGCAGTATTGTAGCGCTGAGACATCGCCTACACCAAGTTATGAGGCCGTTGTGTTATTGCGTGACTTTGAAGCTGTCTTTGAGTTTGTAAGGGTGTTTTTTGAAGTTTTTACAGGATGTTGGGGCATTTTGTATAGTCTCATTGTCAGTTGTAAAAAGGGCAGATGTAGTTCTAGAGGGGCAATAATGCACAAAATGCTTTTGCAATCCTTCGACGCATTTACTAATTTGCCCAGCATAGCAATAACCGTGGCAATAGCAAGCGTTCATCAGAAGGTCTTATGCCATGTTGCTAGAGAAAAACCTGACCTTACCTCAATGATTTTCTGTAAGCTTCTTTGTGGAAGAGGGCGGAATCCTATCCGCACCTACACGTTGCTGTTTGCGCTGCTGTTCAGTAGCCAAGCACAAGCCAAGGACACTGCAAAAGACAGCGACTTTATCATACACCACATCAAGGATGCCCACGAGTGGCATTTTGCTACTGTGGGACATACGCACATTACGCTTCCCTTACCTATCATCATTTATTCCCAAGACCGAGGGCTAGAAGCTTTTTCCTCTGCCCACCTAGCCGATGCCCATCACCACCGTGTGCCTTACAAAGGCTATCAACTAGATCATGACGAAAAGATTGTTCCGTTAGATCCCAATCGTGTTGTCTACGATCTATCCATTACCAAAAACGTAGCTGCTATGCTTATCAGCGTAGTGATTTTGAGTGGCGTTGCCTTGGCTGCTTCACGCCGCTATGAGCGACATCCACAAGCAGTGCCACAGGGCTTCTGGGCATTGCTCGAGCTCCTCATTTGTTTTGTAAGAGACGACATAGCTATTCCCAACATTGGTAAGAAAAAATACGTTCAGTTTATGCCTTATCTTCTCAGCGTGTTCTTTTTCATTTGGCTGAATAACCTCTTGGGGATGCTCCCTGGCGCAGCCAATGTCACAGGCAACGTCTCTATTGCCCTTGTGCTGGCTTTATTTACTTTTGTCATTACCAACATTAACGGCAATAAAGACTACTGGGGGCACGTTTTTAACCCACCAGGCGTGCCTTGGTGGCTCACTCCCATCATGATTCCTATAGAATTGATTGGCCTCTTGACCAAGCCTTTTTCTCTCATGGTTCGGCTATTTGCCAATATCACAGCAGGCCATATCATCCTACTAAGCATTGTTGGCCTAATATTTATCTTGAAAAATGCCTGGATAGGAGCTGTTAGTGTACCATTTGGAGCCTTTATGTTCTTGCTCAAGCTGCTGGTTGCATTTCTGCAAGCCTATATCTTTACGCTGCTTTCCGCGATTTACTTGAGAGCAGCCGTAGAAAGCCATTGATTAGTAAATCAATAGCTAGTAAATCGATACTTTAGTAATTTGTATAACCCTTAAATAAAAACACGTATGTTAACCGCAATGTTAGTTCTAGACGCAGGCTTATCGCTCATAGGAGCAGGAATTGGAGCAGGAGTGGTGGCGCTGGGAGCTGCTTTCGGCATTGGTAAGATAGGCAGCGCTGCCATGGAGGCTATGGCCAGACAGCCAGAGGCAGGTAACAAAGTACAGACAGCCATGATTATTGCTGCTGCCCTGATTGAAGGAGTTGCTCTGTTCGGGGTGCTCGTTTGTCTACTCATCGCTACTAAATAAACTTTTCTGATAAAAGCTGCGCTAGCTTAGATAGGCATAGTTGCACACACAAGCCCTCGTATGGACTTAATTACCCCTGATTTTGGACTCATCTTTTGGCAGACAGTGACCCTTATCGTTGTGTTGTGGGTCCTGGGCAAGTTCGCATGGAAGCCTATCCTCAGTGCTATACAAGAGCGTGAGGAGAATATAGAGGCAGCACTGCAGGCAGCCGAAGATGCTAAAGAGATGGCAGCACAAGTAAAGGCTGACAAAGATGCTCTTCTTAGAACAGCCCATGCAGAGCGAGAAAAAATCATCGAAGAGGCCACTATAGCCAAGAGTACCCTTATCGAAGAGGCAAAAGTGGAAGCAGAAAAGGCGAGTAAAAAGGCGATTGAGCAGACCCAAACACACATAGAGAAAGAAAAGAAAGCGGCTTTGGCAGCTGTGCAGAACGAAGTGGCCGCCCTGTCGATCAACATTGCTGAGAAGCTATTGCAAAACGAACTGCAGCATTCAACTACGCAAGAAAAATTGATCAAAAGGCTCATCAAGGAAGCGCAGTAGAATTGATAGCGCTTTAGGAGTGATAGGGGAGAACTTGGTTCATGAAGGCATTCGTTGATCTGTTTATTCGAGGATTGGTCTATTAGGACATTGATTCATCTGTTTATTGGGGCATAGAGGTAAGCAACGCAGCACTCGAACAATTCACCACAGCTGTGTTTCGGATGTGTTTGCTCTGCAAATAATATCCTAGAGAGCGCTTGTTTCGCCAGTAGTGCATCAAATCATGCACCTATGCCAAGAACTAAGAATGACTCATTTTTCAAGCGAAGTCTGGAACGGCTGGCCATTGCTAAGTCCTTTTTTAAGCAGCATCTACCTGATTCTATACAACAGCTGGTAGACTTTGATTCTTTAGCACGTGTTGATAGAACTAACACTGATGCCAAGCTTAAGCAGCGGCACCGCGATATTATTTATCAGTTAACTATCGATCAGTGTTACACATTATTGGCTTGTGCAGAGCACCAAGGAAAGCCAGATTTCATGATGCTTGTGCGCGTGCTTCGCTACGATATGGATGCCGTAGAGGCCTATGTGCAGCAGTATCAAAAATGGCCCTTGATCGTGAATATTGTTTTCTCACAAGCTGATACCTGGCCCTGCCCTTCTACTGCTGAAGGTTATTATGAACTTCCAGCACTAGGCAGCCAAGAGCTTTCTGGTCGCTATCATCTAGTGGAAATTCAAAAAATAAGTGATGCAGAAGTGCTCAATCATGGGATATGCGCTCCTATGGAGCTGTTGATTAAGCATAGCGAAAGCGGTAACTTTGAACTAGAGACTTCTGCTTATCGTCCAGTGTTTCAGGCCTGTGTGCAGGAAGTAGGCGATGATTATATTGAGACGATGCTTGCCTATGCAGTCTCACTGCGGCGTAAAGAAGTAGGCAAACACATGTTTGACTTTATAAGTGATGTGTTAATCGATAAACGAGATATCATTATGACTTACGGACAGCAACTAAAACAAGAAGGTAGAAGAGCGGGTAGACAAGAAGGCATGCAAGCTAAAAGCCTGGAGATTGCTAGCAATATGCTCTCACAGCTCCATTGGGACATGGAGACAGTGAAAAAGGTGACAGGACTAAGCAGCGCAGCGCTCGAACAACTTAAAAATAAGTAAACGGTTCACGCTGTGTCGCGTCCCTTCTTCTCAAATTTTCCCGATACCTTAGTAACGTAATAGCTCCATGAACGGTATAGCCTCTCGGTACGCTAAATCTCTTTTGCAACTAGCTTCGGAAAAAAATGTCTTGGCGAGCGTTCATGCAGATATGCAGAGCTTTGAACAAGTATGTAAGGACAACCCAGCGCTGCTAGACATGCTCAAGCACCCTGGACTCAAACAGCGCAAGAAGCAGGCAGTGCTGCAAGCTATTTTTCAGGGAAAGGTACATGACCTTACACTCAGTTTTCTCACCCTGGTTGTCCAAAAAAATCGAGAAGTCTTATTGCCAAGCATGGCCCAAGCCTTTCTGGCCCAGTATGATCAGTCCCAAGGCATCAAAAGAGCTAGTGTCACTACTGTAACCCCACTATCTGAAGCGATTGCCCTTCAACTGGAGCAGATTATACAGCAGACCGCCCCTTGTCAACAAATAGTGCTAGAACAACACATTGACCCAGCCTTGATAGGAGGGTATGTGCTCCAGGTAGAAGACAAACGGCTCGACAAAAGCTTGCGAAAAAGGCTGCTTGCCTTGAAAAAGGGTTACATAACAGAAGGATACTAAAGTTTGGTTATCAGGAATCAATGACTGGGAGTGATACTTGATAGATAAAAATATGGCTTCAGCTCTATGCATAATAGTAAAAGCTATCTCAGAAGTAGCAGTCCCATCTTTTCAAACCCTTGGTAGATCAGTCATTCATATAAATAGTCTAAATAACCTCTGAATAACCTCATGAACATCCGTCCTGACGAAGTAGCTGCTGTGCTCAAAGAGCAGCTCACTAACCTAAATACAGACAGCGAACTCGAAGAAATAGGCACCGTACTGCAAGTAGGAGACGGCGTGGCCCGCATCCATGGGCTGACCCAAGTGCAAGCAGGCGAATTGGTCGAATTTGAAGATGGCCGCAAGGCACTGGCCCTCAATCTAGAAGAGGACAACGTAGGAGTAGTTATTCTCGGTAGTTCCCAAGGCATCAAAGAAGGTGACACGGTCAAGAGAACCCAGCGCATCGGTGCCATCAACGTGGGAGAAGGCATGCTGGGGCGTGTAGTCACTACTTTGGGTGAGCCTGTGGATGGCAAAGGACCTATAGAAGGAGAGTTGTTCGAGATGCCCTTGGAAAGAAAAGCCCCAGGCGTGATCTACCGCCAACCCGTAAGCACGCCTTTGCAGACAGGGATCAAAGCCATCGATGCCATGATTCCCATTGGCCGAGGACAGCGAGAACTGATCATTGGAGACCGCCAAACAGGCAAGACGACCATTGCCCTAGATACCATCATCAACCAACGTTCGTTTTATGAGCAAGGGGAGCCTGTGTATTGTATTTACGTGGCCATAGGTCAAAAAGCCTCTGACATAGCCAGTGTCGTGACTATACTAGAAGAGCACGGTGCCATGGCCTATACAGTGATTGTGGCTGCACCAGCCGCCACCCCTGCGCCGCTTCAGTTTTACGCTCCTTTTGCAGGTGCTGCCATTGGCGAGTATTTCAGAGACACAGGCCGCCCTGCTCTGGTCATTTATGATGATCTATCCAAGCAAGCCGTTGCTTACAGAGAAGTGTCTTTGCTCTTAAGAAGGCCTCCAGGCCGAGAAGCCTATCCAGGCGATGTCTTCTACCTACACTCTAGACTTTTGGAGCGTGCGGCCAAGATCAATGACAATGACGCCATTGCCCAGCAAATGAACGATCTGCCGCCTTCTCTGCAGGGAAAGGTCAAAGGAGGCGGTTCGCTAACAGCTTTGCCCATCATCGAAACCCAAGCCAGTGATGTAGCTGCCTACATCCCTACCAACGTGATTTCTATCACAGATGGCCAGATTTTCTTAGAGACTAATCTATTCAACGCAGGCATTCGTCCGGCCATTAATGTCGGTATCTCTGTCTCGCGTGTAGGAGGGGCAGCACAAATCAAGGCCATGAAAAAAGTGGCTGGCACCTTAAAGCTCGACCAAGCGCAGTTCCGCGAGCTAGAGGCCTTTGCCAAATTCGGCTCTGACCTTGATCCAGCCACCCAGCGCGTCATTGACCGCGGGCGCAAGAACCAAGAGCTCCTCAAGCAGGCCCCATATGCCCCTGTGGATGTTGCCCAGCAAATTGCTATTCTTTACATCTCTGTGCAGGGCTATTTAGACAAAGTGCCTCTAGACAAGGTCAAGGAGTTTGAAGCAACGTATTTGCACCTGCTGGCCGCACAACACCAAGACACCTTGGCGCAAGTGGCAGCAGGAACGTGGAACAAGGCCATTACGCAGGTACTTGCCCAAGAAGCTAACATCCTCATTGAGCGATATGTAACACCCACTTAGTCTTGTTGTAACTCCCTGTTTTTTTCTAACCCGTATCCTACCCGCTCGTGCCTAATATCAAAGAAGTCGTCAACCGGATCAACTCTGTCCAATCTACCCAGCAGATTACCAAAGCCATGAAGATGGTGGCCGCCGCCAAGCTAGGCAAAGTGCAGCAGCAAGTCCTACAAATGCGGCCTTATGCAGAGAAGCTTACCGCCCTCCTGAACAACGTCATGGCTAGCACCCAACATGCTCCCACCCAGCGCTACGCCGCCAAGCGACCTGTCAAAAAACTATTGCTCGTAGTGATGACCTCAGACAGAGGACTTTGCGGCGCCTTCAATGCCAACGTACTCAAAAAAGCGCTGCACTACCTTCAAACATGGTCTTCCGACCTAGTGCCAGCACAAATAGACGTGCTGCCCATCGGCAAAAAAGCCAGCGATTTTTTTGCGCCAAGGGAGTTCAATCTGATCCATGACTATGTAGCGCTCTCCCAGCACTTGGATTTTGACCATGCTAGCCAGGTAGCTGTTGGGCTCACCAACGCTTTTCTGCAAGCTACGTATGACCAAGTAGTCTTGGTCTACAACCAATTTCAGAGTGCTGCCACCCAAGTGCCCTGTGTGCTGCTTTTTTTGCCTATTCCCCAAGCAACAGTGGATGCTGCGCAACAAGAAGCCCACATTGCTTACATCTACGAACCTTCTACAGCGGCCTTGATGGAAGCGCTTGTACCCCAGTCTCTACAAATTCAGTTTTACCAAGCCTTACTCGAATCCAATGCTTCTGAGCATGGCGCCCGCATGACCACCATGAGCAAGGCCACAGACAATGCCGAGGAGCTGCTCAAATCGTTGCGACTTACCTATAACAGAACTCGGCAAGGAGCTATTACCCGAGAGATTGCTGAGATTGTGGCAGGTGCAGAGGCACTGGTCAGCTAGGAGAAACCATTTCTTTATTGATTTATTAGTTCATTTGTTTGTTGGGTTATTTGGGCCTCATGACTAACCTGCTTTGCGCAGTAGCGTTACCCCACCGAACCATGCCTTCTGTCATCCTGCACGCATGTGAAGGAACGCAGCGTAGTGGACCTTGCAGGGATGTTTCTCGTACGCTCAACATGACAGAACGAGGTAATGAAGGGCCATCCATGAATGCCCTTCGTCAAGCGAGCTACCCATTGATCACTGCTAACTTCTTCAAGAGCAGCCTTCATTGATCACTGATAATCAATAACTGATAACTGACATGTCCCTCCTATTGCTCGGCTGGATCGCGGCAGCAGCTTTCATCGTCCTCTTAACGCTGCACACACTTTATGCAACCCTAGGACTGCTCCTGGTGGTGCTAGGCATGGCCGCCTTCTACTTCCTGCAGGGAGCTGCCTTTGTGGCGGTGGTGCAGGTGATGGTGTATGGCGGTGGCCTGCTCGTGCTGCTGCTGTTCAGCCTTATGCTGCTCCCCTTGGCTCCTGCCCCTTCTCCTAAACGTGCTAAAAACTTCCGCAGCCTATGGGCAGCAGGGCTACTGAGTGGAGGGCTATGGCCTTTGAGCTACTATGCAGTGCAAATCCTTCCGCAGGAGCGGGCGCTATCTCTCGGAACAGAAAATGCCGTCACCAGTTGGGGCCTGCAGCTTTTAGGCCCGTATGCTTTTGTCTTTGAGTGGGCAGCGCTCAGCTTGCTCATCGCCCTCGTAGGCGCCATATACGTCGTGCAGTTACCGCTGCCGAATGTCCAAAGGATGCGCTAATAAGTAAGTATAGGCTTGAGGCAGGAAGGGAGGCACGCTACTTTTGTCCCCGTCTATCATATATTAAGGTTAAAACAAAAGAAAGATGCATCTATACGTACGCAATAGTATCATCATAGGCTGGATCAGCGCTTCTGTTGTACGAGGATGCGGATGGGAAAATCCCGCTCTACCATCGCCATCAGGACCTACAACCCCACCGCTCATTGCTGCGGCCGGCCTAGGAGAAGAACCTACTCTAGGATCTGATGGAACACCCTGTGGCGGACCCCCTGCTAACGTAGGGCACTATCCATCAAGACCTCCTGGTGGAAGAGCAGCAGGACCAGCAGCAGCAGTAGTAGGAGCAGGAGGAGAAGCAGAAGAAGTAGAAGCAAAGCGGCAAAAAGAAGAAGCAGAAGCAAAGCGCCAAGCAGAAGAAGCAGAAGCAAAGCGGCAAAAAGAAGAAGCAGAAGCAAAGCGCCAAGCAGAAGAAGAAGCAAAGCGGCAAAAAGCAGCAGCAGGAGAAGCAGGAACAGCAGGAGATATTCCTCAGCCTAATCCTACAGAAGTGAGTGAAGCGGTCAGTCAGGCTTTGAATAATCTTTCAAACGTACAGATTCGGAGACTAAAAGAAGCAAAAAAAGGTTGGGGGGAGAACCCAAACTATGCTGCATTATCGGACGCAAAGAAAGCTTCCTTTTTCTCTAATGAGGAATTGGTAATAGAAGTATTAGAGGGGCTGGCAAGGCGACAGGAAGTTCAAGACAAGATTGAGTACATAAAGAGTCAACAAAATTTAGAGGAAGCCATAAAAGAATTTAATCTTAAACTTGAAGAGGACAGTGATTGGGTAGAAAGTACTAAAGTAAATGCAACAAGGCGAAATAGCATTGATACGCAGTCGTTAACAAGAGGCAAAATCAGGAACACAGAAAGAGAAAAATTGCTAGAGCATCTCACACAACTACAAATTCTAGTTGACGCCACCAAAGATGATCCGCAACTTTCTTCCTCATCTTGAAGCCATTCTTCCAAACCCCACCATCAAGCCCTCAGGCGCTACACTTGATCGCCTCCAAGCGCCTGGGCTAGTGCGCGGTTGTTGGCCAGGCGTACTACCTTGTTCTGTCCGCCTAGCTGGCCAGTGGCTTGCCCATGCTGCTGAAAGGTGCCTGGAGTAAGTGAGGTCACCTGGAGGGGCTGCAGCACTTTGCCTGCCACCAAATCGTCGTAGTAAGTATTCAGCTGGCGCAGGGCCAGGTCCAAATCTTGGGCAAAGGCCGCTAAACGCTGCGGCGGCTGGGCAAACTCAATCAACCATTCGTGGTAAGATGGTTCTCCTTGCTGCTTGCTCACATAGGGCGCTACAGTAAATTCTGTGAGCCTAGTTTCAGGGTGCTTGCCCAGGGCCGTTTGCATGGCCTTGTCCACCTCTTCAGCAATCACATGCTCGCCAAAGGCAGAGATAAAGTGCTTGATACGGCCTGTCACAACGATCCTGTACGGCGCCTTGGAGACAAACTTCACCGTGTCGCCCAGCGCATAGGCCCAGAGGCCCGCATTGGTGCTCAAGACAAGGGTATAGTCTACGCCCAGCTCCACTTCTTCCACACAGAGCCGCGGCGGCTGGGCAGAAAAATACTGATCAGTAGGAATGAACTCAAAAAAGAGGCCACTATCGAGCTGCAGCAATAACCCTTCTTCCTGCTGCGAATCCTGAAAAGCAATGAAGCCCTCCGAAGCAGGATAAGTCTCTATCGTATCAACAGGCTTACCTATGGTGTCAAAAAGCTTAGCCTGATATGGCGCAAAATTAACCCCACCATGCACCAGCAAAGAGAAGTCTGGAAAGATTTCTTGAATAGGGCGGCCTGCACGCTGCTGCAGCTTGTCTAAGTACATCTGTACCCAAGGCGGAATGCCCGAGATCAGTGTCATAGGCGCTGTCAGCGTCTCTTCTACGATGGCGTCTATCTTGGCTTCCCAGTCAGCGATGCAATTGGTGGCATAGCTCGGAAGCTGGTTGCGCCGCAAATAAGCTGGCACATGATGGTTCACAATGCCAGAGAGCCTCCCTGTGGGAATGCCCCCCACGTCTTCCAGCGCAGGGCTACCCGACAAAAAAATCATGTGGCCTGCCAAGAACTCAGCGCGGCCTGTCTCGTGGACGTAGCAGAGCAGCGCATTGCGCGCAGCACGTAGATGATGGGGGAGGGACGCCTGGGTAATGGGAATATATTTGCTGCCCGAAGTAGTGCCCGAAGTCTTGGCCCAATATACAGGCCTGCCTGGCCAAAGCACATCCCTAGCGCCTGCTTTCATCTGTTCAATATAAGGCACCAAGCCCTCGTAGTCCCTCACTGGCACCTGGGCTTTGAAGTCAGCGTATGTCTTAATAGCGCTGAAATGATGGTCCTGCCCAAACCGAGTGTGCTGCGCGCTGCGGACCAACTGCTTCAACACACGCTGCTGGGTAGCTCCAGGCTGTCGGCTCCACTGCCGCTGCTGATAAACGACCCAAGCTGCTAGAGGCTTGCTCAGAGATGTTTTAAGAGACATAGACTGAGACCATTGTATTATTGAGTGACTTTGCGATTGAGTGATTATGTCATTGAGTGAGTGCCTGATTATGCAATTGAGTGATTTTAAGAGCATGTATTCATGGGTTATAAAGTCTCTTAAGAGCATGTATTCATGGGTTATAAAGTCTCTTAAGAGCATGTATTCATGGGTTATAAAGTCTCTTAAGAAGTAGCATAGTGTGTGCAATCATAATTGTATTCCTTGCAGATTCAATGCTTCTCTCGTAATCTTTAGATAACCTTCGGTAAGAATTCAACCATCCGAATGTTCTTTCAACTACCCACCTCTGGGGCAGTATACTCCAACATGTGGATACTCGTTGGCTAATCTCTATCCGCTTTTTCATAACCTCACGCACGTAATACTCCGTACTTTTTCGATACCCCGCATCCGCACTCAAGCCTTGTAAAGAGGGGTATTTAGATACCGCCTCAGCAAAAATAAGACCTCCAATCACTGTGTCGTGTATATTGGCCCTATGTACTCGTACATGTAATAAATGGCCCTGCGTATCAACTACAATGTGACGTTTACGGCCTTTAATTTTTTTCCCCCATCAATACCTCGCTCTTGCGCAGCTCCTGCCGTTTTTACACTCTGTGAGTCGATGATCGCATAACTGGGATTAGATGCTTTCTGAGACTTTACTCGGCTCTTCTGCACTAAAGCATCCATTATCTTTTCCCATATCCCTCTTTTCTTTGCTCTGTGATAAAACGAACTGACAGTGGAATATGGGGGTAAGTCTTTGGGGAGCATTCTCCATTGACATCCAGTCTTAATAAGATAAAGTACAGCATTGACTAAAGCTCTCTTATTATACCGACTTCTGTTACCATAGTTGCCACATTGAAAATGATCTTTTATGGCCTCCCACTGATGATCATTTAGATCGCTTGCATAAGCCATATTACTATTCATATGTTTGTCAGCAAATCTATGTAAATGAATTCATGAATACACCTTCTAAGAAGTAGCATAGTGTGTGCAATCATAATTGTATTCCTTGCAGATTCAATGCTTCTCTCGTAATCTTTAGATAACCTTCGGTAAGAATTCAACCATCCGAATGTTCTTTCAACTACCCACCTCTGGGGCAGTATACTCCAACATGTGGATACTCGTTGGCTAATCTCTATCCGCTTTTTCATAACCTCACGCACGTAATACTCCGTACTTTTTCGATACCCCGCATCCGCACTCAAGCCTTGTAAAGAGGGGTATTTAGATACCGCCTCAGCAAAAATAAGACCTCCAATCACTGTGTCGTGTATATTGGCCCTATGTACTCGTACATGTAATAAATGGCCCTGCGTATCAACTACAATGTGACGTTTACGGCCTTTAATTTTTTTCCCCCATCAATACCTCGCTCTTGCGCAGCTCCTGCCGTTTTTACACTCTGTGAGTCGATGATCGCATAACTGGGATTAGATGCTTTCTGAGACTTTACTCGGCTCTTCTGCACTAAAGCATCCATTATCTTTTCCCATATCCCTCTTTTCTTTGCTCTGTGATAAAACGAACTGACAGTGGAATATGGGGGTAAGTCTTTGGGGAGCATTCTCCATTGACATCCAGTCTTAATAAGATAAAGTACAGCATTGACTAAAGCTCTCTTATTATACCGACTTCTGTTACCATAGTTGCCACATTGAAAATGATCTTTTATAGCCTCCCACTGATGATCATTTAGATCGCTTGCATAAGCCATATTACTATTCATATGTTTGTCAGCAAATCTATGTAAATGAATTCATGAATACACCTTCTAATACTGTCAACCTGGGCTCTCTTCATTCCCCCATAGTTTTAAAATCACCTCACGCAGCCCCTATCAATGCGCCTACTTTGTCATGTTGAGCGCACGCGAAACATCGCTGCACGGCCCACACTACGGCTGCGATTCCGCACTAAGCTAGAAATAACAATACTAGCTTGTAAAATAAGTGAATAAGTCTGCTGCCTATTCATCAAACTCAAAATAATCATCTGAAGCCAGCTCTTGGTGTTGTTTTTTACGCTGGTACTTGCCTTGTAATATCTCTTTAAGGGCCTTGCCTTGTGCTTGCCATTTTTCTTTGAGGCTGCGCTTGAGGGCTTTAGTGTCATAAGTGATGGCATAACGGTTAACATCACCTTGCAGTTTCAAAAACAAGTTGATGCCTGCCAGCGCATCCACACCCACTTCTTCAACAGCGCCTGCCTGTTTGCTCTGTTGGAAGCTGCTGAAAGGAACAACAAGGTCATAGTCTATTTTCCCATCAAAAGTATGCGTGCCAGACAGCTGAATATGGGTTACATTGGAGTGAATCTCCATGGGCGGCAGATAGATGGTTTTGTCTTGGATGTGGATATGATTTTTGAGCTCTGAAAAGCGCAGGTTGGCCAGCGTCTCTTCTGTCACATACTGGGTCAGCTGCTGCATAGGCTCAAAGTCCAGGAGCGCTCCATTTTTCAATCGCGCATTGATGTCAGCCTGCAGCGTCTCCCAGTGAAAGTTCCATAGTCGATCAGCCTGCAGCGTAAAAGCAAAGTCAGCCAGCATATCCCCTTGCAAATGCCTATCAACCAGAAAGTCTTGGTGAAAGTTTTCTAAGGCATCAAACAGCCGCGCTATCTGAACTCCCTGTAGTTGGCCTTGCGTGTAAAGACCAAGGCGCTCCTGTCTGGCATCTAAAGTTCCATCAAGAGCCACTTTACCTCCTGCAAAGCCCAGCTGGACGTTGTTAGCTACCAATTTTTGCTCTTTGAGCTTGACGCAGCCCCGCACATTTTTGCCTTGAAAACGCCTAAAGCTCAATTTTTTAATGTCACAGTCAAGCTTCAGCGTCCATTGAGCAGGAAGGTCAAAAGAAGCATCAGCCCCAGGGGTCTTCGGGGACGTATTAGGCAACAACGTGTCCAAGTCCAGGTGGTCTGCATAGAGCTTGGCCTCTACGCCGAGCCTGGAGCTACCTCCCCATAAGTACGGTAGTAGGTGGTTCACCGTGCCGTTCAGCACAAACCTGCCCGAGCCCAAGCTCCCTGAGCAATCTTTCATGAGCAGCACATTATTGCGCAGCACTAGACGGCCCGTGAGCTCCTTGCACGGAAGCTGCGCTTCTCCCCATTTCAACTGAATCGCTTGTGCCTGCAGAGTGCCTGAAAGGTGTACCTCCTCTTTATTATAGGCCCCACGAACAAGCTGCTGGAGGTTGGCTTCTAGTTGGCCCTCCCAGTTCAGCTGCCCTGAAGCCTCTTTGATCGTAGGCATAGTGAGCAGTGGAGCCAACGTAGCCAAGTCTGCCGTAGCTCGGGCAGTGCATTGTAGGTAAGGATTGTCAAAATTGCGTACGACCAAGCTGCCTACCAGCTCACTGCCCGCCAACGTCCCTGTTAGTTCGTCAATGCCCAGCTGGGCTGTTTTTAGGTGCTGCACGTTAGGAACACGCAAGTGCCCTAAAAGCTTTGGCAAGGCAATAGGCCGTGTCAGCTGACCAACTGCCAAGGTGCCCTCGTGTAATGCAAATTCCCCCTCTAGCGACAGAGACTTGCCCTGTGCACGACGGATAGCCATCTTCCAGGCAAAAGAACCACGCAGGTCATAGGGAGCAAGCGCCTGCTGATAGCGCTTGGGTAGACAACTTAACAGCAGTTTCGGATTCACTTTTTGGCCCTGAAGGGTCAGCGCCATAGGGGCTGCTGGTGTCGTTCCTCCACTGCCTGCTGCAGTCAGGCGGGAGCTCCCTTGCTGAACCTGTGCAGCACATAGCGTCCAAGTCGCTTTCTGCTGGTCATAGCGCAAGGAGGCCCGCAGCGACACAGGCAAGTCCTGGACCCATGCCCAGTCCTGCCATTGCAGGCGCTGAAGCCTACCTTGGCCACGTAGATCAGCTTCTAGTTGCGCATGGGTCCACCGCAAGCTGGCTTGCATTTGCACTGCCCTGATTGCACAGTGTTGCTCCTGCCCGCTATACACTATCTCCATGTCCCTCAACGTTACCTTCTGCAGCCTCAGTGTCAGCGCCTCCTGACGCTGTGGGGTGGCCGGCTGTCCTTGCTTCCAAGTCAACTGGTCCGCTAGACCCGTTCCTAAGCAAAGCCTGCCATGGGCCAAGGAGAGATGGCTCAGCACATAATTTCCTTGTAAGAGCTGTAACACATCCAACGTGCAATACATCTCACGGGCCGTAAGCAAGTCTGTCGCTCCTCGGGGCCCGTCCTGGACTGCCACCTCGTGAAGGATCAGCGTAACATTGGGGAAAGACCTGAGGGCAGTGAGCTGAATAGTACCTATCTGTACAGGATGACTCAGCTGTTGGTTGGCTTCTGTCAGGAATCTTTGAATGATTTGATCCCGGTAGGAATAGCAGTATACTCCTGTAGCCACTACCAAGCCTCCCAACAAGAGGCACAGAGCAGCCAAGAGCTTTCGGATGACTTGCCAAATTTTTGTCATTTGCTACCAACAGGCTAAGGCGCTTTCGCTATACAAAAGTAGGAGAAGGTGATGAAATAGCCTGTCAGCTTACCCCTATTGAGGTAAATTTCTTACCTTTGTTTCCTTCAATGAGCGGGCTCTTAGCTCAGTTGGTTTAGAGCACCTCCCTTACAAGGAGGGGGTCGTAGGTTCGAATCCTACAGAGCCCACCACTGAAAGTAGTTGACTGTCAGGGAGTTAGGGTGATTGTAATGATTCAAAAAAAGACACGAAAAACTTCACATTACCCTATCAATTACACTAGAAGCATCCTTTCATTTACTTCTCACCAGCACATCAGCCAGGTCCAGCCCGTCTTCCTTAACTGCTGCTGGCACCAGCTTCTCAAGCCAGTCAGTAGCTAGTAGAGGACTGTCTAGTGCCTTTTGTAGCCTCTAGACTTAAGCTGTGCCCGAGACGACCGCAGCCTGCATGAGGAAATAGTACAATCTGAGCGCAGGACAAAACGCAGTAAGCGCAAAAAGAAACTTCTCTCAAAAAGTTTAGTCCAGGGAATACCTTTTCCCAGGTGCAGCGCGCTGTCTTCTTGCAGATATCTACTACCTTTAAGGGGCTAAAGCACCGTAAAGATTAAAGTGATGAAGAAGCTTCCGATTGGCATACAGAGCATTGAGAAAATCCTTGGTAAGGGCGAGTATGTATACGTCGACAAGACCCCGTTTGCCCTCGAGCTGATCGAAGGAGGCGCCCCGCACTACTTCTTCTCTCGCCCCAGACGTTTTGGTAAGTCGCTCTTTGTCAGCACGCTCAAAGAGATCTTCTTGGGCAATAAAGCGCTCTTCAAAGGCTGCGCGATTTACCAGAGTGATTATGATTGGCAGCCTCATCCTGTCCTGCATTTTGATTTTGCAGAGATCGCCAACTCAACTACAGAGAAGCTAGAAGCCCATTTGCGTGCTATTCTTACTAGAATAGGCGCTTTGCAAGAAATTGATACGCAAGGACCGTCCTTGGAGTTTCAATTATCAGTATTGATAGAGGAACTCGCTAAGCAAGGCCAGGTGGTCATCCTTATCGACGAGTACGATGCTCCCCTCATTGATAACCTCAAGAAGCCTGAGGTAGCAGAGGAAAATCGAGATTTGCTACAAAGCTTTTATAAGGTGCTCAAAAGTAAGGAAAATTATATCCGCTTCACCTTTATCACAGGGATCAGCAAGTTCTCGCAAGTCTCGCTCTTTTCTGCCCCCAATCACCTCAATGATATCACCATGTATCCTCAGTATGCTGCCATGATGGGCTACACAGAACAAGAGCTCATTCAGTACTTCGAGGAGCACATCGAGGCCATCACAAAGGCAAGGAAGCAACAAGGAGAGCAGAGCACTGATAAAGAGGTGTTAGCAGAGATCAAAGAATGGTATAATGGCTACCGCTTTTCAGAAGCAGAAAGCTACGTTTACAATCCTTTCTCCACCCTAAAATTTCTGGAGACCAAGCAACCTAAAAGCTACTGGTATGTTACTGGCACGCCTTCGTTCTTGATTGAGCAACTCAAAAAACATCCCGAATCTATGGTGCCTCTGGCTGGAACTCACGCTGAGGAGAGCGCGTTAATGGAAATTAGTAGTCTCGAAGAGATTGACTTGAAGGCGTTGATGTTTCAGGCGGGGTATCTGACGATTCAAGCTTACCAGCCTGGCGATGAAGACGAAGAAGGGAGCTATACGCTAGACTTTCCTAACAGGGAAGTAAGGCGCGCCTTTTTTAGCTCTCTTTTAAAAGAATTTGCTAAAGTCGACTCGCGCTCGGTGAGCCGTGCGGCCAAGCAGCTGAGGGCTGATCTGGCTGCTTACGAGCTAGCGGCTTTTGTAAGTACTATCAACGTGCACTTTGCCAAGGTGCCTTATCATGCTGCTAGGCAAGCTAAAGAGGGGTTCTATCAAGCGATCTTCTTTACCTATTTAGAGCTCTCAGGGATGAGGACACAAGCCGAGGTAGTAACGAATAAGGGGCGCATTGATGTGATGTGCGAGCTTGAGGAGGCGATCTATATTTTTGAGCTTAAGGTGGATCAGCCTGCTGCCATAGCGATGGACCAGGCGCAGGCGAAGGAGTACAGCAAGCGATACACGCAGGCAGGGAAGGAAATACTCGTGATGGGCATTAGCTTCTCTTCCAAGACACGTGACATTGCTCATTGGGAAGGGGAGCTGCAGAGTGCTGAAGGGAAGGTACTACAAAGCTTTAGTCCTGAGTAAGATCGCTCTCACTGAAACTGGACCAGTAAATGGGGGAATGCCACCTCATGAAAGAACGCCCCAAAGCTACTGGTACGCCAGTGGAACGCCTTCGTTTTTGATTGAGCAAGTCAAAAAGCATCCCGAATCTATGGTGCCTCTGGCTGGCACAAGCGCCGAGGAAAGTGAACTGATGGACATTAGTAGCCTTGAAGAGATTGATTTGAAGGCGTTGATGTTTCAGACGGGGTATCTGACGATCGAGGGCTACAATGCATCGAGCAAACACTATCAACTGGGCTTTCCGAACCAGGAGGTGCGGGAAGCTTTTACAAAATCGCTGGTCAAGCATTTTGCAAAGCTTGATACGACCTTTTCTGCCAAGAGTAAGGGAGCATTGAAAGAGGGCGACCTGTCCGTATTTTTCGCTCAGCTCGAGGTGGCGCTAGCCAGCTTTCCCTATCAACTTTTCACTGAAGCGGGGGAACGGACGTATCATGGGATGATGCTGAGCCTGATGAGCGGAATGGGCTTGGAGGTATCTGCCGAGCGCGCGAGCAGCCTGGGGCGCGTGGACCTTTTAGTAGCGCTCCCTAGAACGACCTATGTGATGGAGCTGAAGCTCGACAGCAGCCCAGAGGCAGCCTTCGGGCAGATTCGAGAGAAGCAGTATCACGTGGCTCATTTGAGAAAAGGGAAAGAAGTGGCCATTGTAGGGCTCAACTTCTCTTCTAAGACGCGCAATGTGGATGGCTGGCCGCGGGGAGCTACTCGATGAGAATGGGGAGCTGGTGCGTGTGTTGGCCCCTGAGCCAGCGTAGAGCAAAGACCAACAAAGGGAGCTTACACTAGTTGATGTTTATAGCCTAAGTGTAGAACAATTGCGCTATCAGGGGTGGTATGCTGCGTGCCTAAGGCTCTTGCTTAGATGAAACCTCTATTGATGGGTTAAAAGTAGAGATAGTTAGTCACTTATTTCAAGGGATATCTTGCGAGAAAGTGTGAGTTTAAAAAGGATCGTTTAGTTGGACCTATATTAGCTATATAATACCGATGGGGAGTTTCTTGATCCTCTTTAAGTAAATGGATAGTTGCTTCTAACTAGCCACGCTGCTAAGAGATTGAGCCTTCCAGCGTTGGAAGGTAGACTCAGCGATGCCATGCTTACAAGCAATCACACCCTGCCCCTTAGAAAATACCCCTGAAAAGCGCTCTCACATAGTTTAGGATACTATATGGACTGCGCGCCATCTGCGCTGCTAGGCGCTCTACATTGCGCCGAGCCATTTGAATGTGAGGATGAGTAGAAGGGAGTACGGCCTCAAACATTGTAAGTGCTTCTCTATAAAGCGCATGTGCTCTTTCTGTCTTGCCTAGCTTTTCGTAGGCACTCCCCACGTTATAAAGGGAGCGAGCAATATCGGGATGATTCCCCTTGTAGAGGGCCCTATACATCTTGAGCGCTTGCTCGTGGTGCTCGAGCGCTTCCCTCGCTTGACCTAGGGCCGCGTAGGCATCCCCCACGTTCATAAGGGAGGCTGCAATACCCGGATGATTCCCCTGGTAGAGGGCCCTATCCATCTCGAGCGATTGCTCGAAGTGCTCGAGCGATTGCTGCCCTTGACCTAGGGCCTCGTAGGCAGCCCCCACGCCCACAAGGGAGGCTGCAATATGGGGATGATTCCCCTGGTAGAGGGCCCGCCTCATTGCGAGCGATTGCTCGAAGTGCTCGAGCGATTGCTGCCCTTGACCTAGGGCCTGATAGGCAACGCCCACGTTATAAAGGGAGCTAGCAATATGGGGATGATTCCCCTGGTAGAGGGCCCTATACATCTCGAGCGATTGCCTCCCGTACTTAAGCCCTTCCTGCGCTTGACCTAGGGCCTGGTAGGTTAGGCCCACGTTATTAAGGGAGGCTGCAATATGGGGATGATTCCCCTGGTAGAGGGCCCTATACATCTCGAGCGATTGCTTCTTGTACTTAAGCGCTTCCCTCGCTTGACCTAACTCCTCGTAGGCAATGCCCACGTTATTAAGGGAACGAGCAATATGGAGATGATTCCCCTTGTAGAGGGCCCTATACATCTCGAGCGATTGCTCGTGGTGCTCGAGCGCTTCCCTCGCTTGACCTAGGGCCTCGTAGGCAGCCCCCACGTTCATAAGGGAGCGAGCAATATCGGGATGATTCCCCTGGTAGAGGGCCCGCCTCATTGCGAGCGATTGCTCGTAGTGCTCGAGCACTTGCTGCCCTTGACCTAGGGCCTGATAGGCAACGCCCACGTTATCAAGGGACATGGCAATATCGGGATGATTCCCCTGGTAGAGGGCCCTAAACATCTTGAGCGATTGCTCGTGGTGCTCGAGCGCTTGCTGCCCTTGACCTAGGGCCTGATAGACCTTCCCCACGCCCACAAGGGAGGCTGCAATATGGGGATGATTCCCCTGGTAGAGGGCCCGCCTCATTGCGAGCGATTGCTCGAAGTGCTCGAGCGATTGCTGCCCTTGACCTAGGGCCTGATAGGCAACGCCCACGTTATAAAGGGAGCTAGCAATATGGGGATGATTCCCCTGGTAGAGGGCCCTAAACATCTTGAGCGATTGCCTCCCGTACTTAAGCCCTTCCTGCGCTTGACCTAGGGCCTGGTAGGTTAGGCCCACGTTATCAAGGGACATGGCAATATCGGGATGATTCCCCTGGTAGAGGGCCCTAAACATCTTGAGCGATTGCTCGTGGTGCTCGAGCGCTTGCCTCGCTTGCCCCAGGGCCCTGTAGGCATCCCCCACGTTCATAAGGGAGCGAGCAATATCGGGATGATCCCCCTTGTAGAAGGCCTTCAACGTCTCGAGCGATTGTCTCTCGTACTCGAGCGCTTTTGGCGCTTGACCTAGGGCCTCGTAGGCAGTCCCCACGTTCATAAGGGAGCGAGCAATATCGGGATGATTCCCCTGGTAGAGGGCCCGCCTCATTGCGAGCGATTGCTCGAGGTGCTCGAGCGCTTGCTGCCATTGACCTAGCTTTCCGTAGGCATTACCCACGCCCATAAGGGACATGGCAATATCGGGATGATTCCCCTCGTTGAGGGCCCTATGCATCTCGAGCGCTTGCTCGAAGTGCTTGAGCGCTTGCTGCCCTTGACCTAGGGCCTCGTAGGCTAGGCCCACCCTACTAAGGGAAAGAGCAATATCGGGATGATTCCCCTCGTTGAGGGCCCTATACATTGCAAGCGCTTGCTCGTAGTGCTCGAGCGCTTGCCTCGCTTGACCTTGGGCCTGGTAGGCATCCCCCACGTTCATAAGGGAGCGAGCAATATCGGGATGATTCCCCTCGTTGAGGGCCCTCAACATTGCGAACGATCTAGGTGGAGAAGAGGAGGAGGGTTGATCAGAGGCAGTACTAGGCTGTGTGTCTCCATCGGGAGAGACTTCAAGATCGATTTGCTCATTGGATGTAGGAAGAGAAGAAACAGCCGCATAAGCAGTGTTTGCCATGTTAAGGAGCAGACAAGCGAGCATCGTCATGTGTAAGCTGTTTATGGAGCTATGGACAAGATGAGAGCTACCTGCCCTACCAGTGCTTACCAGGGGATATGTCGTATCCTCCTGAGGCATCTCTAGGGGAGCAGCGGCACTGCCCATCACGCTCATAGTGCCTAGCAGCATTAAGCTTAAGATGATCCTAGTGCTGTAGGAGATCGTTGGGCTTCTTCTTGTAGTGGTTACTGAGTATGAGGAGCTCCTTCCAAAAAGATTGATGCCAGCGGTAGGTCTGGATGAAGGTAAGCCCAAGGGAACATTTAGTTGGCTACCTCTAGATGCTAATAAATCAGCAAGGCGAGGGTATATTCGAAGAGGTTGCTCAGTAACTGCATGCGTGGAAAGAGGGGTAGTTGGCTGTGCCACTGGCTCAGAAGATGCTGTCTGCTTTTGCAATCGGCTATGCTTTGCTGCCATAGCTGCAATACGAAAAGAAGGAGCATGACGTAGCTTGCTGAGTTCAGAGCGCATACGCCGCTGTGACACTGCTGCTGATCGGCACGGTCTACAGCTCAAGGTTCTTACAGACTCAGAAGCCATCGTTCTCTCAGGCTCGGTTACAGGCACTGGATCTAAGACTACTTCTCCCACTGCAGACATTGAAGAGAGCGGCGCTTGGTCTGTCTCAGACCTGGCTTCAGCTTGCTTTTTCCAGTGCTTGCTCGTCGATGTCTGTGGCTCATCAGTGATATGTCGACGCTCTCCTAGGAAGGCATTCCCTCCGCCGCAGCTCTGAAGCAGCATGGAAGTGAGCAGGACGATGGAAAGTCCTTTTTGGTATTGACTGTACATGGGATAACTATTAAGGGGTTTCTTGATTGACCTGATAGCTCTTTGCTCCGCTTTGGGAGCACTATCATCATTAGCTTTAGCTAAAGCTACGCACTCCTCATCAAACAAGCAAGAGCGGAAATAGAATCTAACAAAGCTAAAAGTAACCCATGATAACTCCTTAGCCCTTCTCCTTGTACGGTAGAGGGCTTTGAAGAGAAATTTTCTTAAGCAGGTACTATCTACCCTTTGCTAAGTGCAGAAGACACATAGAAGAACGATTGTGCGCTGTAGAGAGGCTTTTTGGCTCTGAGTGTATAGAAAGTTGTCCTAAAAATGGTCAGAGATGGACCTGCGGCGGCCTGTTTAACGCACTTGCTAGAGGGCAACAGGCAAAGTACCTGCTTTATTGTACTGGTCGCTTGAGAGGAGAGCTGCAACGAGGGTGCATCGAGGAGTAACAGAGAGCAAAACGTGAGGGGAGCTTCCCTTCTGATCTAGCGGCGTAGCCAAGAGGGGGCAGCCTCCTTTTTCTTGATTTCATACTCTTTTTCCACTCTCTTAGAATAGTGATACTAGGCCACTGCCTCAAGGGGGCGATTGGGAAGTAGTGCGTAGCTCACTACGCATTACGGTGTAATACTGAGTAGAGCAAATTGAGGGCAAAATATTTGGAAAGTGCAAAAGAAGAGGCAGAAGTAGAAGCTCGTCGTCTCTCAAAATAGGGGTATACGAGCTCTCAGGGCCTATTGGGGTGTTGGGGGAAATGTAGGGACGAAATCAGGAGCAGTTGGGCGAGCCGAGAGGCCGCTAAAGGCGTTTTGTGCGTACATATGGGCGTACATTGTGCGCACAAAATGGGGCTATTTTCTATGCTAAACGAGGAAAAAAGAAGGGATGAGAAAAGCAAGCAGGCCAAGGTTGAGTAAGGGACTAGATGACTCTCTCATCGCCCTTTCTGAGCTTATAAGGCCTATTTTCAAGAAAAAAACAGGTAGCAAAAGGAAGATTTGAGCGAGGCTTTTAGGCGTGGGAAGCTTATTTTGTGCGCACATTTGGACCCAAATGTGCGCACAAAATGGCCTGTAAGGAAATTAAGAAAAGAGGAGTCAATCAAGAGAGAAGACAGAGCATGAAAGGGTCGAATAAAGAGCTGTCTTGTCTCTAGACAGAACTACTTTGCGCATGTAGGTACAATAAGTGTTTTAATAGATGAATATAGGGAACATCACTTGGGATGTAGAGCGCTCGAAGGGGCCGCTAAAGGCGTTTTGTGCGTACATATGGGCGTACATTGTGCGCACAAAATGGGGCTATTTTCTATGCTAAACGAGGAAAAAAGAAGGGATGAGAAAAGCAAGCAGGCCAAGGTTGAGTAAGGGACTAGATGACTCTCTCATCGCCCTTTCTGAGCTTTCAGGGCCTATTTTCAAGAAAAAAACAGGTAGCAAAAGGAAGATTTGAGCGAGGCTTTTAGGCGTGGGAAGCTTATTTTGTGCGCACATTTGGACCCAAATGTGCGCACAAAATGGCCTGTAAGGAAATTAAGAAAAGAGGAGTCAATCAAGAGAGAAGACAGAGCATGAAAGGGTCCAATAAAGAGCTGTCTTGTCTCTAGACAGAACTACTTTGCGCATGTAGGTACAATAAGTGTTTTAATAGAGGAATATAGGGAACATCACTTGGGATGTAGAGCACTCGAAGGGGCCCCTAAAGGCGTTTTGTGCGTACATATGGGCGTACATTGTGCGCACAAAATGGGGCTATTTTCTATGCTAAACGAGGAAAAAAGAAGGGATGAGAAAAGCAAGCAGGCCAAGGTTGAGTAAGGGACTAGATGGCTCTCTCATCGGGCTTTCTGAGCTTTCAGGGCCTATTTTCAAGAAAAAAACAGGTAGCAAAAGGAAGATTTGAGCGAGGCTTTTAGGCGTGGGAAGCTTATTTTGTGCGCACATTTGGACCCAAATGTGCGCACAAAATGGGCCCTGTTGCTTGTAGAAAAAGAGAAAGCAATAGCGTGCTACGTTTTAAAAAAGCAGAAGCAAGGGAAAGGCCCTTCAAACCGCTCAATTTGTTCAGAGGACTTATAGAGAAAAGGATAGAGAACTTTGCATAATTCCCGCCAAGGACAAAAGAGGAAAGAAGATCATCTAAGCAAGATTGAAAGTAGCGTTACACAGTCACATTTTAACACAACTGCTTCATGAGATATAAGAAAGAATATGGCGTATACTACTGAAAAACAGAGCGATATGATTTGATAGTAGATGCATGAGCAAAACGGTCCTCTATGATGGCCCAATAAGGGTACAAGGGTAGCAAAGCGGTGCTTGCTGGGGCTAAGCAGGACGCGTTATATTTGTCAGCATCCATTAGATATCACTATTTAGCACTGGCTACTCAATGCCCCAGGCTCGCTACTGATTACTTAAAAGCTAGGCGACGATGTACCCAGAGCACCAAAAATACTTTGACCCCAAGAACGCCTTTGCATTTAAGAAAGTCTTTGGCAGCGAAGCGACCAAGGACATCCTGATGACATTTCTCACCGATGTGCTGGACCATGAGCGCATCGGTGCGATTGTGGAGGTAGAGCTCTTGCCGCCAGTGCTCAACCCCGAGGTAGCTTTTGACAAAGAGAGCCTAGTGAACCTATTTTGTAGGGACCAAAACGGAGAGCAGTACATCATCGAGATGCAAGTAGCGCCTACAAAAGCCTTCATTAAACGAGCGCAGTACTATGCTTCACGGGCGTTCTCGAAACAGCTACTAAGGAGCGAGGAGTATGAGGGGCTCAAGGAGGTGATCTTTCTGAGGAACACGGACTTAGTGTTGTTTCCAGAGCAAGAGGCGATCAAGTCAGCTCATATATTGATGGATAAGCAGACGCACGGGCCCGACTTGCACTCGCTGTACTTTACATTCATTGAGCAGCCAAAGTTTACGAAAGGGATCGATGAGCTGGCGAGCAACACGGAGAAGTGGTACAATTACCTAAAGCCTGCGCCCGAGACGATGGGTGAGACGTATAAGAAGCTCGTTTCGGGGGCCCCGATCCTAGCGCGTGTGTATGAGGAGCTATAGCGCTATAGCTGGAGCAAGGAAGCTCATTGCAAGTATGAGAGTGGGCTCAAGCACCAGCGAGACCAAGCAGGAGCCGTGGTCAGCGCAGGCTGGGCAAGGAGGAAGGGCTGAAAGCGGGCCTAGAGAAGGGCAGGCAGACAAGAGAGCAGGAGATCGCTCGTCAGATGCTGTCTAACGGCTTGCCCATAGCCCTGATCAGCGAGGTGACGGGCCTTAGTGAGGAAGGAGAGAAGGAGCTCAAGGCTAGGTCTTGAGAGGTCTGCTACTTATAGATTCCTCCTGGGGCAACGCTTGCGCTGTTAAGAAAATGATTGGCACGGAAGACGCACTTCCGCGCCAGTGGGAAAATTTAAACGCAGAAATCTGCAAGGATGTTGAAAGGCCAAACACATGAAAAAGCGCCCTGAAGGCGTATTAAAATGAATGCTCGTCTTATGTCTGCCCCCTTTCGCTAACGCCCCGAAGGGCAGAGACAGGGGTTAACCTTTAGGAGTTGGCACTTTGTGTGGCTTCAATGAGCCTTTGTATTTCTTCCTGGCAGAGCTTTTCTGTAAGCTCTCTTAAAAGCAGCACCCGCGCAGAGAGATACTGAAGCTCCTCGGGGGTAATGGTGTAGTCTTTGCGGTACCTGGCATCTTTATACGCCTTTCTGAGTAGCTCGAAGTGATGCTCTTCTTCCTCTGTGCGGCAAGGAAAGACCTCTTTGAGGGCCTCATCAAGCTTGCTAGCAATGCTGTTGATCTCTTCTAGATCGTGCGTTTTGGCTTTGTAGTCCGTAAAAACAAGCATCAGCGCAGCGTAGTAGCTCTCGGTGGATTGGTGTAGTAGAAATGCTGCGTTGTTGTGATGGTTTTTTCCAAAAGCCATCTGAAAGTATTCATAAAATTGGTCTGCCTTCACAAACCAGTAGTCAAACTCCTCTCTTGCTTTGTCTAGCCGTATTTTAGGGGTAATGCCGCGCGGCGTCTCCAAAGCCTGGCGCCCTGCATCGTAGAGTAGGATTCCTTGCCGAAAAATATCGATAAAAAAGTAATACTGATTCTTGATCCGTTCATTCAAGAAATTCAACGTGTGATGGATCACACTCACCCCGCCAATCCCTTCCTCTTTGCGCAGCAGGCTCCTAATCTGAGGAATCACCCAATTCCCCATCTCCTCTTTGCCCCGCGTCACAACTAATATGTCGTAGTCGCTCTTGTAGGTGTAGCGCGTACCGTTCTCTATGTACGTGTCCTCCACCCACTTCCCTGTCGCATAACTCCCAAAGAGAATGATCTTCTCGAGGAGCTTGGGGTTGACTTTCTTCTGAATCACTTTAACAATCAGTGCTAGCTCATAGCGCTTCTCTTCGGGCAGGTGCGCCAGCGTACTTGTAAAAATGTTTCTTTCCTCCTCCATATCCTACACAAGATAGGCATTTTTTCTCTTTTTGGTTTTTACCGAAAGTTTACTCACCTTGGCGTTGCTTATCTCTCCGACTAATGGTAAGGCCCATATTCAGCTGGGATCGTGCAATTTGCAGGACCCTTTGCCTCAAAGCCATCAAGGTTTAGGACTTATTATTTGTCGCATTATTGGTCGTACAGTGCCTGCGGTAGATCTCGACAGCTCCCTCACCCCTTCTCGTTACCATAAACGCCTGTGTCAGTGGGAGAGTAGCAGGCGCCTGTTGGGCGCTATGCTAGGGTAAAACAATGATGCAAACGACTTTCGCGTCGCACATGAAGCCAGAAGAAGCGCTGCTATTCTTTTTGGAGCCGCTCGAGCGCTTCTCGGCTCAACCCTGTGGCCTGCTTGACAAGGTCAATGCCTAAATGGAGCTGCAAAAGCATATTTTTTGCTATCTCCAGGCTTTTTGTCTGCATACCTTGCCTAATGGCTTGCCTTTCTATCTGTTGCTTTGTGGCCTTTAGTTCTTCCTTGAACTTGGACGAGGCCCTCTTGAGCACATCCCTTTCTATCTGTTGTCTTGTGCTTAACATTTCTTCTTTAAGTTTTGGTGATACTTCCTCGAACAAAGTTAATAATTCTTCTACTTCATAATTACCGGCTTCTATCAAGTAATCGATAGAGCGATCTAGATAGCTACTGGTCTCTAATTCCTTGATAATTGAGCCATGCTTTCTTATCCAATCAAACAGATCAGGATTATCTATGTGCTTCATGAACAACTCCATGGCACTGAGCGGACCATGGCTCGCTAACTCCTCATCGCTGTATTCGGATAAGTCGATAATGCGGTGACCTGATAGTAGGAGCTTCCTAGCGAGCTCTTTATCCTCATAGTAGTCCAGAAGGTTCTTAGGATAGGGGTAAGGGTGCTGCGAGCCATTGTACAGCGTAAAAGAAACTATAAATGCTGGCTTGCCTTGCTTTTGCTTCACACTCCTTTTAAGCGTCCCTGAGCCGTATTCTGACATTCTTATCAGCAGCAGCTCGTCAGGTTTACGTTCATGATTAAAGATCAAGAACACCTCTGCTCCTTGCTTAGTGAGGGCTCGATATAGGACGTCGGCATAAAGCTGCTTGCCTTGCTCTCCTATTAGCGACGTATCGTAAGGAGCGAGTGTACTCCAATCAAGGGCTTCTTGAATGTCTTTGTCTAAATAGACTTCTAAAAACTTTCTAACGACCTCAAGATGATGCATGCAGTCCTGTCGGATAGGTCGGGGCCTACGGATATTTCCCGCAGGAGTTTTCCTGAGGCCCCTTCCCTCCTAAGAACCGTACGTGCTAGTTACCCAGCATACGGCTCAAGCAGCCGCCAAGGCTTTGAAGGCGCTGCAGATTGCCCACCTTCTTCTTGTCTCCCTCAACTGAAGCACGATAGATGCGTTGGCGTAGTTGATTGACTCTGCTCAGGACTTGTTGCCAGTTAATAGCATGCCAGTCCTTCATGGAGCTGTCTAATAGCATTACGTTGGCCTTAGAGGCCTCTAACTTTTCTGCCATTATTCATCTTCTTTGTCAACGTCCTCTTCGTGCGGCCACCACTCGCAAGTCTGCCTGCTTTCACAGTGCGGCAAAGTTTGAACCGCTATTTACCCCCTTATGTTTTCGGGTGCCCTTTCGAGCTGGCAACGTTCGCTTTTTGCGAGCTCCTCTACCCGCTATATCGTCGATATATCGGGCTTACCACGTTCCCCATCCAAGAGTTGCGTTGGGCAGGTTGCCTTCTATGTACCGAAGCAATGGCGTCTTTCCCGAGAAATATTACATTTTTCTCGGCATTCGGGATCGAACCCTAGCTTCTGGATGCGTATCATCTGGTTTCGCACCTTGACCGTCACGGTACTTTAGATTGAAGATTCACTGCTGTTCAACCTGGTCCAACTTTGCCTTGCCTCCATTTGGTGCCATCTCACTACTTTGGTTAGACTTTACTGGGCGCTTAGCACGGAGGCGTTACCATCTCCGCACCGCCTAGTTGGCAATAGGGTGTAGACGCGACCCCATCTCATGCGTATGAGCTCTCTTCAAATGGAACATCGTGTCGCACTGTAAAACCGATCATGAGGCTGGTCTTTTTTTCTCATAGGGCGAATGTAATGCCTACTGTCCATTAATAGCCCCTGTAAGCCGCTGCATTTCTTCCTCACAGAGCTTTTCAGTAAGTTTTCTTAAAAGCAGCACGCGCTCAGAGAGATAATCGAGCTCCTGGGGGGTGATTGTGTAAGTTTTGTCGTAACGTGCATGTAGTAGTTGAAATTTAATCTGACATTAGTTAAATTGTACAACAACTAAAACTACTACCATCATGAACTTAAACCAGAAGATTATCAAACCCAAAATTGGACTGCTTGAACTCGCTAAGAGCCTGGGCAACATCTCGGCTGCTTGCAAAACCTTGGGGTACAGTCGAGACAGCTACTATCGTTTTAAAGAGCTCTTTGAGACAGGTGGACAAGAAGCATTGCTAGAGATCAGTCGAAAAAAGCCTATCCTGGCTAATAGAGTAGAGCCTGCTGTTGAAAAAGCGGTCGTTCAAATGGCCACTGACTTTCCTGCTTACGGACAACTTAGAGTCGCTAATGAGCTCAAAAAGCAAGGTATTATCGTTTCCCCTGGTGGCGTTCGCTCTATTTGGCTCCGAAATGACTTGAATAATATCAAAAAGAGACTTCAGGCTTTAGAAGCCAAGATGGCACAAGAAGGCCTTGTGCTCACTGAGAGTCAGCTCCAGGCCATGGAGAAGCATCAGCGTGATAAGGAAGCTCATGGAGAGATCGATACGGAGCATCCAGGCTATTTAGGCTGCCAGGATACCTACTATGTAGGACACTTCAAAGGTATTGGCAAGGTCTATGGTCAAGTCTACATTGACTCCTACACGCGTGTAGCAGATTGCAAGCTCTACAATGCAAAGACAGCGATAACGAGCGCTGATATGCTCAATGACCGCGTGCTCCCTTGGTATGAACAGCAAGGGGTGCCTATCTTACGTATCCTAACAGATCGAGGAACAGAGTACAAAGGCAAACTGGAAAACCATGCCTATGAGTTGTTTTTATCGGTCGAGGGGATAAGTCATAGTATGACGCGGGCGTATTCTCCACAGAGTAACGGAATATGCGAGCGATTCAACAGGACGATGAAGCAGGAGTTCTTTGATTGTGCTATGCGCAAGAAGATATATAGGAGTGTAGAGGAGTTACAGACGGACTTGGATGTATGGTTAGCTTATTACAACGGGGAGCGTCCGCATAGTGGACGTTATTGTTATGGGAAGACGCCGTTGGCTACGTTGCTCTCAAGTAAGCACCTGAGTGTGGAGAAGCATAATGAGTTGATGCACCTGAAGGGCAGCTCAGACAGTTATGAGTTAGCAGACACTAGAGCTCACTAAAATTAGCTGCTTGTCAGATTAAATACTGACTATTACAATCCTGGGTGACTCGAAAGAGGTCTTTCAAAGTGGCGTCATCATGACTGCTGCCCTCCTTGGCTTGCCTCTCTCTTTCCTGCTCCGCGCCTGGCTCATCGCTCCCAATATGCACCGCTTCGAGGGATGCCTTACCCTGGGCGAGATGATGGGAAAGCTCTACGGAGGGCACGCCCAGACCCTCGCTGGCCTTTTGGGCCTCTGCTCTGCTGTGACTGCCGCTGGCCTACAGCTCAGCGCTCTTGGCCTCATTGCACAGCACTGCCTTGGCCTCAATCCCGCTCTTGCTATCCTTGGCGGCGGCCTCCTCCTAGCGGCTTACACGGCTTGGGGAGGCATCAAGGCCGTCACCGCTACCGACGTAATCCAGTTCCTCGTCCTTATCGTCGTCCTTCCTATCATCGCCCTGCTCCTCCTTCATGAGGCAGGCGGCACAGCACAGATGCTCGCTAGCGTCCCCGCAGAGAAGTGGCACATCTTCTCGCATGAGCGCTTCACTTACTACCTCACCTTCTTTCTTTTATGGGGCCTCTTTTTCAATGAGATGCTCTTCCCCCCTATGATGCAGCGCCTTTTGATGGCCAGAGGCACACAGCAGCTCAGAGTGTCTCGTCCTAAAATAGATTGACAGAAATTGTAAACTAGCATATGGACAAAAACAAGAAAACAAGCATAAGAACAGGAGGTGTAATGCACCCCAAAATTTAGACCAGTGTATGAGAGAAAGAGAGGTATCTTTAACCTTTAAAAAGTACCAATCATGCCTAAGGGAAAAACATACACAAAGGACTTTAAATTCAAGGTCGCTGTCGAGATGCTCCGAGGCGAGCTCAGCACAGCTCAGATTGCCGGCAAATATCAAGTGCCTTGTTCGGTGGCTTCAAGATGGAAAAATGAGCTACTAGACAGAGGAGCTGCCATTTTTTGCACTAAATCTGAGCAGGCCTCCATTAATACAGAAAACCAAATTGAGCGACTTCATGCCACTATTGGTAAGCTAAAAGTGGAAAACGATTTTTTACACAAAGCCTCAGCCAGATTGAGGCAGTAGTAAAGAAGAAGATGATAAGCATTCGTAGTCCATTAAGTATCCGTGATCAGTGCAAGCTACTGTCCCTGAGTCGTGCTAGCTACTATTATCAAGCTGCTACCAAGCAAGAGACTGAGCTATGCAACGAGATAGCCGATTTATACGCCCAGTATCCTGTTTATGGGTACCGACGAATCAGAGCGATATTATTGAGGCGGGGGTATCAAGTCAATGGCAAGGGGATATTACGCTTGATGCGCCAGATGAATTTGCAGGCGGTATACCCTTCCGTGTCCACGTCTAGAAAGTCGTTTTTAGGGAAGAGTTATCCTTATCTGCTGTCCGGTCTGCGCATTAGTAGCCCCAATCAAGTATGGCAAGTAGAGATCACTTACTTACCCACCCGAGTAGGTTTTGTGTACCTGATAGCGCTGATAGATGTCTATAGTCGATTTATAGTAGGAGCTAGGCTGAGCAATACGTTGTGCAGTCATTCTTGCCTGAGGACCTTGGAATTGGCCTTACTGGATTATGGTTGCCCAGAGATTATCAATAGCGATCAAGGGAGTCAGTTTACAAGTGTGATCTGTTGCGATTACGTATCAAGCTCCGGGATCAAGTTGAGCATGACCGGAAGCGGTCGTTGTCGGGATAATGCCTACATAGAGCGCTTATGGCGGACTCTGAAGAGCGAAGGAAGTCGTTTGCACGGCTGGGAAGATATGGTCACGATGCGTGGCGCCCTTCCCGACTGGGTAGTTTGGTACAATGAATCGCGTCTGCATCAAGGCCTGAATTATAGATTTCCTAAGGAAGTTTATGAGTGTGAAGTTGGCAATAATGCGACAGGAGTAACATGTAAAAGCTCAAAAATAGACCATTAAAAAATCTCGCAAAATCTCATAAATTTGGTCTAGACGAATGGGTGCACTTCAACGTCTTACTGTCATGGGGGTTGCCCCTAAAGTTCAACATCCCCACTACTACGTTGCTCCCTGGCAAACTGGCGACTGACATCTTAGAGCCAAACTCGTAGGGTTGATGCGCTTTCCCCTTGGCAATGCAACTTACCTCAGGTGCATGAAGACTGTACACTTTGTTTTTGTCTTTCCTTTCTTGCTCCACAATGCGAGTCATCACCTCCAATAACGGCGCGTGGGGAGCTAGCTGCCCGCTTTGCGTAAGCTTTCTTTGCAGATCACGCAGCTGTCTCCCAGCAATGGTGCGCAGCTTTTTGAGGGCTTTTTGGGCGCCCCGAACGGGTCGTAGAGCATAGTTGAGCTTCTTGACAACAAAGGTGTAGCTCTGTCGTAGCCCAATACCTAGCCGTTTGGCCAGCCCGTTACACGTGTCGATGACTTTGCGGTAAAGTTTGGCATCAGTGGGAAAGGTGATGTTCTTCTCCTGGACCGTGGAGTCGACAATGACTTGGTGTGCCTTGTTGAGCTTGTGTTGATGCAACTCAACAGAGAGTGCAAAAAGGAAGTCAATGCCTTGTTGTCCTATTCTTTTTCTAAAGTGCACCAAGTCAGAGGAAGCACAAGGCTGAGTCCATTGGAAGGCATTTTTCCCGCAAAAGAACTGGAAGTAGGGATTTTCTTGCCAAAGCTCGACGAGTCACTCATCGGCGAGGTTGAAGATGCGTTGCAAGAGAAGGAGTCCGGTCATGAGCCTGATAGGATGAGCGGGCTGTCCAGTATTGGAATAGAGCTGTTTGAACCTGTCTTCGAAAGCGTTCCAGGGGATTTTTTGGGCTAAAATGTAGAGAGGCTTTTTAGGATCGAGGATCTCAATGAGATTGAGTTTGAACAAGTCAGTCTGGAATGGGTTGTCTGTTTGACCGATCATAGGGTAGAAAAATATGCAAGGAATGTTGTTAAAAATAGGTATAACTTGCAAAAAAAAGAAGGCAAAAAGGGTGTAAATGTTCCTAAAACCTTGCCTCAAGGCTTTTATGAAGACTTTTTGGTAGTTCTTAAGGGCCAACTATTTAAACGATCGTTTTAAAACGAATGCTTGCTCTCACGAAAACCCTTGAAATGAGTAGCTATTTATTTCTATTTTTAGACCCAAAATATAGTTTTCATCTAAACAAGGGCCATGAGTGCTCAGCATAAGAGAGTAATTGGGTATTTACGGGTCTCTACCTTGGAGCAAGACATCGAGAAGAACAAAGCCGCCATGCTGCATCTTTGCAATGAGCAACAGCTAGGCCGACTCGACTTCGTAGAGGAAGTCATCTCTGGTAGAGTGCACTGGAAGAAACGGAAAGTAGGGCAGATAGTGAGCGAGCTAAGGGCTGGGGATGTGCTCATTGTCAGTGAACTATCCCGCCTGGGGCGCAGTATGCTCGAATGCATGGAGATTCTCTCGATTGCCATGGAGAAGGAGTTACGCGTGTTTGCTATCAAAGGGAACTGGCAGCTGGATCAGAGTATTCAAAGCAAGATTGTGGCGGTGGCCTTCTCGATGGCCAGTGAGATAGAACGCGCGCTGCTAAGTGAAAGAACCAAGAAAGCTTTACGTACGAAGAAAGCCCAAGGAATTAAGCTAGGCAGGCCCCAAGGCCCAGGCAAGAGTAAGCTGGATCGTTACAGGCCAGAAATAGAGGCGCTCTTGGCCCATGGCTCAACGCTGCGTTTTATAGCGCAGCGCTATGGGACAACGCAGGCGAACCTGCACAACTGGCTGAGCAAACGAGGGATAAAAAGGGAGGTATTGCAGCAAGAAGCCACTCTTTCTCTAGAGCTGCCAATGGAAAAGGAAGCTAAAGGGGTGAGTGTAGCTGATGTCCAGGGGTTAGAAACAGCATATAAAGAGATTTTGAGTGTAAAACCTTAACTTTGTGTAGAAATTTGTCTGCAGGCCCTACCTGTCAGAAGATTCTTAACGTACAATATTTTACTTTTAATGACCTTGCCCCTAGTAGAGCGGCAGCGTATACTAGAGTGTAGGTCACTCAACAGTGTATAGGGTACTGGCTGAAGAGCTGAGCGATGAGAAAGTTTGATGAGAAGGTAAAGTAGTCGTTTCACAGTTATACTCGTCTACAGTACACGAAGGCAATAGAGACGTTTTGATCAACAATTGATACCAAAAAATAAAAGGGTGATTAGTGAAGGAGCTAGTATGGATAGGGAGTAGTAGAAAAGACTTGATTAAGTTTCCTCAAGAGGTCAAGCAAGAACTAGGCTATGCACTCTATCAGGCGCAGCTAGGAGAACGATACAGGAAAGCCAAGCCGTTTAAAGGTTATGGAGCTGGAGTTTATGAAATAGCCACTGAGTATGATAAGAATGCCTATCGTCTCATCTACATTCTAAGCCTTAACGATACAGTATATGTGGTACATTGTTTTCAGAAGAAGTCAAAACAGGGCATTAAAACACCTAAGGAAGAAGTTGAACTGATTAAGCAACGCTTGATCTTTTTGAGATCAACAGTAGCCAAATAGTAAAGATGATGGCTAATAAGAATGATGAGAAACTAACAGCTGTTCAATCAAGCGGCAATGTATTTGCCGATATAGGGATCGCGAATGCTGAAAGGCATTTAGCAAAAGTAGAACTAGCGCACCAAATTAACCGCATTATTGAACAACGCGGTTTGAAGCAAGCAGAAGCAGCAGAGCTACTCGCTATTAATCAGCTTAGGGTATCAGCTTTAAGTTGTGGTCATTTAGCGGGTTTCTCTACTGAAAAGCTCATTAGCTTTTTAAATAAGCTAGATCATGATGTTGAAATCATTGTAAAAAAGAGGCCTACACACTACAACACTCAGGGGCGTTTAAAGGTGGCTTTAGGCTAGAAATTGTAAGGAGACTACTATGACTTGCGGACAAGAACTAGAACAGCAAGGCTTCATCATTGGCTACCTAGCTAGCTACGCTACTGAGTATGCAGCTGAAGCGGCACTTAAAGCAAATAATGAAGAGTTTAAGGCTAATTTCTTGGAGAATACCCCCGGTACCCCCTTTCCAGAACTCCTGCAGAGGGGTTTACAAAAAGGGGTAGAGGAGGCCGTGGTGACCTTGTTAAAAGAAGAAAAAATATCCCCCGAAGCTATCTCCAAGGCTATGGGGTGTGACCTCCCCCCCCAAATTGGATCCAAGTGAAGTGAGACTTTTGTAAATCGAAGTTGACATTCCCCCATTTAGGGGTCACGACATGGAAAGGAAAATATTGCACGCTAAGAGTTAGGCTTCAGTTGCTCATCTAGCCAAGGTCTGCTCTATTTCAGTTTCGGTTGGTTGGTGGTGGGTTGCTATCCTTGCCAGAAGTCTTTGAAGCGGTGGGCGCTGAGGTGGGTATAGATAACGGTGTTGCTGATGTTGGCGTGCCCCATGTAGGCTTGTATGGCACGGGTGTCGACGGGGTTGTCGCGGTTGGCAAGGTAGAAGCCTGTGCTGTGTCAGCATAAGAGAGTAATTGGGTATTTACAGGTCTCTACCTTGGAGCAAGACATCGAGAAGAACAAAGCCGCCATGCTGCATCTTTGCAACGAGCAACAGCTGGGCCGACTCGACTTCGTAGAGGAAGTCATCTCTGGTAGGGTGCACTGGAAGAAACGGAAAGTAGGGCAGATAGTGAGCGAGCTAAGGGCTGGGGATGTGCTCATTGTCAGTGAACTATCCCGCCTAAGGCGCAGTATGCTCGAATGCATGGAGATTCTCTCGATTGCCATGGAGAAGGAGTTACGCGTGTTTGCTATCAAAGGGAACTGGCAGCTGGATCAGAGTATTCAAAGCAAGATTGTGGCGGTGGCCTTCTCGATGGCCAGTGAGATAGAACGCGCGCTGCTAAGTGAAAGAACCAAGGAAGCTTTACGTACGAAGAAAGCCCAAGGAATTAAGCTAGGTAGGCCCCAAGGCTCAGGCAAGAGTAAGCTGGATCGTTACAGGCCAGAAATAGAGGCGCTCTTGGCCCATGGCTCAACGCTGCGTTTTATAGCGCAGCGCTATGGAACAACGCAGGCGAACCTGCACAACTGGCTGCGCAAACGAGGGATAAAAAGGGAGATATTGCAGCAAGAAGCCACTCTTTCTCTAGAGCTGCCAATGGGAAAGCAAGAGGGGAACTGAAGGAGGGAGTTCAGCTACTGTCTAAGGGCTAGAAACAGCATATGTGGACTTTATGAAGAGGTTTTGAGTGCGAGACCTTAACTTTGTGTAGATATTTGTCTGCAGGGCCTACCTGTTAGATAATTCTCAGCATACAATATGAGACCGTTGCAAAACTAAAATTAATCTGCGTTTGCAGCCCCAGAAGGGACATTTTTATGTGTTTTGCAACACCCTCAATATTTTACTTTTAATGACCTGAACTCTTCTAAGGCATTCTAAGGATTAACCCCCATGAAGTATCTACCCATTGGTATCCAGAGTATTCGCGAAATCCTAGAAGGGGGCTACGTGTATGTAGATAAGACAGGCTTTGCCCAAGAGTTGATTGAAAATAAGCAGCGGAAGCACTGTTTCCTCTCTCGCCCCAGACGCTTTGGCAAGTCTTTGTTTCTCAACACTTTAGAGGAAATATTCAAAGGCAACAAAGAACTCTTTCAAGGTTGTCAGATTTATGAACGTGACTATGATTGGCCAGTACATCCTGTCTTGTCCCTCAATTTTGCCAAGATTGCTAATGAGACTCGAGAAGCATTTGAGAGTGACCTAAAAGAGTCGCTCGAGGAGATTGCTGAACTCTATGGGGTGACGAGTGGAGGGGCTTCTTGTCAAGCCAAACTCAGACGGTTAGTCACACTACTCTCCCAAAAAGGGCCTGTTGCTGTGCTTGTGGACGAATACGACAAACCCATCATTGACAACCTTCACAATCCAGGGGTAGCAGAAGCTAATCGAAAACTACTTCAGAGCTTCTTTGGCATATTGAAAAACTTGGGCCAACATATACGTTTCACTTTTGTGACAGGCATTGCCAAGTTCTCCAAAGTCTCTCTTTTCTCTGGGGCCAACCATTTAAAGGACCTGACTATGATTCCTCAGTACGCTGGGATGATGGGCTATACGGAAGAGGAATTGATTCAGTATTTTGATGAGCACATCCAAGCCATCACGAAGGAGAGAAATACGCAAGGCCAGTCCACTATCGAAGACGATATCCTATCAGAAATCAAAGCGTGGTACAACGGGTATCGTTTCTCCCAATCGGACACGTATGTGTACAATCCTTTCTCTACGCTGAACTTTCTTGATGAAGAAGAAGCCAAAAGCTATTGGTATGATAGCGGAACGCCTTCTTTTTTGATGCATGAAATAGAGAAAAGACCCCAAGCTGCTCTGTCTTTAAGCCCTACCTCTGCTACTGAAAGCAGGCTTTCAGCCATTAGTAAAGTGGAGCATATCCCGCTATCCACGCTCATGTTTCAGACAGGGTATCTAACAATCCAAGCTTACGATGCTGAGCACAGAGCCTATCAGCTCGACTTTCCTAACCAGGAGGTAAGAGAGGCCTTTTTTTATTCTCTCTTAGAGGAATTGGCAGAAGTGGACCCCTTGGAAGTGAGCCGTGCTGCCAAGCAACTCAGAGCTGATTTAGCTGCCTACCAGCTAGCGGCTTTTGTGAGTGCCATCAACGTACATTTTGCCAAGATTCCTTACCATACTTCTACGCAAGCGAAAGAGGGCTTCTACCAAGCGATCTTCTTTACCTACTTAGAGCTCTCAGGGCTTAGGGCACAAGCAGAGGTAGTCACTAACAAAGGGCGTATTGACGTGATGTGCGAGCTAGAGGAGGTGATCTATATCTTTGAGCTGAAGGTGAATCAGCCTGCCTCGATAGCGATGGACCAGGCGCAGGTGAAGGAGTACAGCAAAAGGTACAAGCAGATAGGAAAAGAAATACTCCTGATGGGCATTAGCTTCTCTTCTGAAACGCGCGACATTGCTGAGTGGCAAGGCGAGCTGCAGAATGCAGCGGGGAAGGTACTACAAAGCTTCCGTCCTGAGTAAGGCCGCTCTCACTGAAACTGGACTAGTAAATGGGGAAATGTCAGGGCCGATGAATTTTCTCCAAGCCTCTTTCAGATCCCTACATGATAGTCTCCCGTCACGAGGCTCTGGTTATCTTAGCGACGCCCGCACCTGTTCATTGTTGAGGTCAGGCCGTACCCTCACTAGCTCCCTCATCGCCTCGTTGGCGGCACTACGAACCCAGGCATCCTCATCCCCCGCGGCAGCGACCAAGGCTGGCAGGACCGCCTCATTCACTAAATGCGGCGCGGCCTTTGCCAGCATAACCAGCGCCGCGCTGGCGCTATGACGAACATACCAGTTTGGATTCCGCGTGGCAGCGACCATGGCCGAGCGGACCGCCTCCGCGTGCTGGGGTGCGACCTCTGCCAGCTCAACCAGCGCCGCGATGGCGTCACTACGAACAGACCAATTAGAATCCCGCGCGGCACCGACCAGTGCCCGCAGGACCGCCTCATTCACTAAGTGCGGCGCGGCCTTTGCCAGCTCAACTAGCGCCGCGATGGCAGCACTACGAACAGACCTCTCTGAATCCCGCGCGGCAGTGACCAAGGCTGGCAGGAACGCCTCATTCACTAAATGCGGCGCGGCCTTTGCCAGCTCAACCAGCGCCTTGCTGGCGCCATGACGAACATACCCATTTCTATCCCGCGCGGCAGCGACCATGGCCGAGCGGACCGCCTCCGCGTGCTGGGGGGCGACCTCTGCCAGCTCAACCAGCGCCGCGATGGCGGCACTACTAACAAACTCAATGCTATCCCACGCGGCAGCGACCAGGGCCGGCAGGACCGCCTCATTCACTAAATGCGGCGCGGCCTTTGCCAGCTCAACCAGCGCCGCGATGGCGGCACTACGAACAGACCACTCAGAATCCCGCGCGGCAGCGACCAGGGCCGACAGGACCGCCTCTGCATGCTGGGGGACCCTCTGCACTAGCTGCCCTAGCTTAGTGAGTGCAGAGGGCCAAGTCCCTCCCCCTGCAGCTTGGATCAGGGGCGCAAAAACTTCCTCGCTGGCCAAATGGGGGGCGGCCTGCACCAGCTCCGAGAGTAACGCGCTGGCGGCACTACGAACAAACCAAGATGAATCCCCCGCGGCGCTGAGTAGCGCCCCCAGGACCTCCTCCGAAGGGACGGCCTTTGCCAGCTCCGAGAGCGCCTCGCTGGCGGCACGACGAACATTAGGATCTGAATCCCCCGCGGCAGCGACCAGGGCCGAGAGGACCGCTTCATTCACTAAATGGGGGGCGGCCTTTGCCAGCTCACCCAGCGCCGCGATGGCGGCACTACGAACATACTCATTTCTATCCCGCGCGGCAGCGACCAGGGCCGAGCGGACCGCCCCATTCACTAAATGGGGGGCGGCCTTGGCAAGCTCAACCAGCGCCGCGATGGCGGCACTACGAACATACTCATTTCTATACCGCGCGGCAGCGACCAGGGCCGAGCGGACCGCCTCATTCACTAAATGGGGGGCGGCCTTGGCCAGCTCAACCAGCGCCTCGCTGGCGGCACTACGAACATCTTTATTTCTATCTCTCGTGGCATGAACTAGTGACTCCCAGACGGACTCTGCGTGTTCTGGTGCCGCCCTTACCAGCTCCCCTAAAGCCAAGCGAGAGCTACTACGGACACGACCGTTATTGTCTTGTACACCTTTAAGTAGCCCTTTCAGCACACTCCTGCTATGCTGAGGGGTCACCTTGATTACCTCACCTAAAGCCCGCCCCCCAGCTCGAGTCACCGCTTCTTGCGCATCCTTCGAAGTAGACATCAGCGCTGTGAGCATGGATTTATCAACTATACTGGGAGCCGAGCTGGCCAGATTACCCAACGCTGTACAAGCAGCGCTACGGACATGCTCATCTCTATCGCGTAGTGCGCGCAGCAAGGCCGTGGGCACAGCCCTGTTGACCAACGTAGGAGTAGTATTGACCAGCTCGCCCAAGGCTTCTATCACAGCAACTCGTATATATTCACTTCTGTCACGCACCATGCGCATCAGGACCTCACACACCGTCTCAGATGGAGCAGCTTTGACGAATTCCACCAAAGTAAGGTGAGCAGCCTTACGAACACTTTCTTGACTGTCGCCTGCCGTCTGGACGAGGGCCTCTAACACAGCTGGAGTGGCTAGTCCAGGAGCAGCCTGCACGAGCTGGCCTAAGGCTGTAGACGCAGTACTGCGTCTATGCTCATTGCTGTCGCGCATGGCAAGCAAGAGAGCTTGGCACATAGCCTCACTCGGCATGGTCTTAGCTTGTTCTATGAGGACCTCCCTAGCGGTATTACGAACACTTTCTTGACTGTCACCTGCCGTCTGAACGATTACCTCTAACACAGCTTGGAGGGGTAGTTCTGCATCGGCAGCCTGTAGCATCTGTCCTAAGGCGACACATGTTGCACTACGGACACCTTCCTCATCATCGCCCATGGCTTGAAAGAGTACTTCCATCGTAGGTGGGTTCGCTAACTGGGGCCTAGCCCAGATCAAGCTGGCTAAAGCAAAACGTGCGTTACTACCAACATATTTGTTGCTATCACTTCCAGCTAGAATCAGGGCTTGCCGCATATCCTCGTTCGGATTGTTTCTTACCAGTTCTCCTAGCCCCGTAACTATAGCGCTACGTGCACTGGCATTTGCCCTACCTGAAGCCTGTATCAAGGTCATCATTACAGCCTCCTGAGGGGCAGCCCTAACTAATTCTAAGAGGGTAGCCCTGGCAGTAAGGTGAATATCTGTGTTGCGGTTGCCCAAAGCTGCAATAAGGGATAATAAGAGGTGATCCCCTGGATTGCCCGTGGCTTGTGCTAAGAGGGTATCACTGGCGGCCTTACGGACACTTGCTTGGCGATCACCTGCAGCCTGCATGAGCACTTCGTAGACGGCTTGATTGGCTAACTGTGGGGCAACACTGATTAGCTCAACCAAAGTAGCATGCGCAGCGCTACGATTACGCTCATTGTCATCCTTCGTAGCACGAAGTAGCGTCTCGCGCAGTTCCTCGTTTGCATTGGCCCTGACTAGCTCCTTGAGCGCCATTTCTACGGTTTCCTGTGCACTAGCAGTGTCTGGACTCATGGTCGATGGCGACGTTGGTTGTACTGACGACCCGCGGTGCGGTGCGTGTACAGTGTGATTGGAGGCAGTTTTATCTGGCTCTAATAGGTTACCCAAGGCTGTAATAAGGGGTAACACGAGGGCCTCCCCTGGATTGAAGGTAGCTTGCGCTAAAAGGGTTTCCCTAGCAGCCTTACGGACACTTTCTTGACGATCACCTGCAGCCTGAACAAGCGCCTCGTAGACCGCTTGATTGGCTAACTGCGGCGCAACATTGATGAGCTCAGCCACGGTAGCGCGCGCACTACTACATATTTGCGTTCTTGAAGCCTCCTCCAAAGCGACTTCCTGTTCGTTACGCCTATCATAATAGTCCCTCCTCGGCACAGGCTTATTGTTCTCTTCTATCACGCGAAGGAGAATCTTGGCCAGGCCTTCACTCGGATTGGCCCTGGCCTGTTCTATCAGCGTATCACTAGCGGCCTTACGGACATTTGCTTGGCTGTCACCTGTGGCCTGAATAAGGACCTCATAGACGGCTTGCGTAGCTAGATGAGGGGCCACATTGACTAGCTCAGCTAAGGTGGCTCGCGCCTGGCTATTGCCTCCAGACCCAAGCAGCTCTTCACGCAGCATCTCACTTGGATTAGTCTTAGCTTGTTCCAAGAGCGTGGCGCTAGCGACCTTACGGACACCTTCTTGACTGTCACCTGTAGCCTGAATAAGGACCTCATAGACGGCTTGCGTAGCTAGATGAGGGGCCACATTGACTAGCTCAGCTAAGGTGGCTCGCGCCTGGCTCCTGCCTGCAGATCTGAGCAGCCCCTCTCGCATAGATTCACTTGGATTAGCATTAGCATGCTCCATGAGGGCGGCTTTGGCAGCCTTACAGACACTTGCCTGGCTATCCTCTGTAGCCTGAACAAGCGCCACATAAACAGCTTTTGTGGAGAGCTGTGGCGCCACCCTGACCAGACTCACCAAAGTAGCACGCGCTTGGCTACGCACATTCCCCTCTCTACTACTTACCGTACGAAGCAGCATGTTACGTAGGGACACATCCACTAGCCTGGGCATGGCTTTGATCAGCTCTATCATCGCCTCGAGCGCTGCAAGCACTAAACTGACCTCTGTGTGGCCCATGGCTTGAACCAGGGAGGAATACACAGACTCATGGGCCAGATGAGGAGCTCCCTTTACCAACACCTCCAAAGCTTTGAGCGATCCTACACAAACGTTAGGGTCAATGTCTGTGGTGGCCTTTAGTAAACGATCACGCATGGCCTCACTGGGAGCACTGAGTGCTAGCTCTGAAAGAAGCTGAGAAGCTTTGTTGCGCACCTCTGCATTATTACTCTCCATCCCACGCAGATAGCGCTCCAGTTGGTTTTGTCCCGTCTCCATCGGCAGAGGTGCATCTAGCGTCAGGGCTGGATCTAGGCTAGGCATCCTGGGACTTCCACTCGTGTGGAATCGTTCTGTCAGGGCTGCTTGCTGCACCCTTAGCTCCTGCTCACGTCTGGCTTGCGCTGCTTGTTGCTCACGCAATAGGCACTCTTTCTCTTCTAGGGCTTGTTGAAGCTTACTTGCATAATCTTGCCTCAGGGCCGCTTTCTCCTGCTCTAGGCGGGCTTGGGCCTTCTCATAATCGATCGCGTGTGCCGTACGCAGCTCTTGCTCCTTCTGCGCCAGTTGTGCCGTGAGTTCAGTACGCAGATGCTGCTCTCTTGCTTCTATCTGCTCGCGCAAGGTCTTGATTTGCCCATGAGCCTCTTGGAGGCCCTCTTTCGCCTTCTCTTCTTTGTCTAAACGGGCCTGGTGGCGATCGAGTGCGTCTACTTTTAGACTATTCAATGCGCTTAGTTCAAATGCACCGTCGATTCGTCTGCCTAAGGCATCTTTTCCTGACTGCAGCTCTGCTAGCAAGCTCTCAGCTTCCTCAAACCGTTCGAACAGGCAATGATCCCTGAATAGGTCTGCTTTGCGCTGGAAGTGACGCTCAACACTTCCCTGCGCCTGAGCTATGAGCCTCTCCACGCTTGGGTGCTCTATGAGTCTGAGGCGCTCGAGATGTGAGATTTCTTGTTCGACTAACACCCATTTATTCTCCTCTAAAGCAGCTGTTATGCGCCTTCCTAATCCTTCGCTGAGCTCGATCAGCTTCTGCTGGTCACTATCGCTCAGCATCGTTCTAAAGATACTGTCCGGGTGAGTGATAGGGGGTAAAGAGGCCAGCTGACGCAAGCACTCGGCTCTATTCCAGGCGCCCTCTAGGGGTCTATCTAGTGGATCGAACAGAAAAAGGCGTTCCACTAGGGTGTGCATGACAGGAGGGGCCTCTTCTAAAAGCCAGTCTCGTAACACCTCCACCTCCATATCAAGAGGCACTTGGCTAATGCCAAAAAGCAAAGAAGGAGCATGCTGCCTGACCTTTTCAACGTCACCAAACATATCTGTGACCATCTTGATCAGATCAGCCAATCCCCGTCCTCGGTCAGCGCGAAGGCTATGGTAGTTGATCAAGACAATGACTTTAACGCTACGAGCTTGAGCGAGGGCCGCCCTTACATTGACTGCATTGGCAATGTTGATCTCAGGACCGCGGTTATCAAGAAATCCAGGACAGTCGCAGTAGGTAGTTCCATCAGGGGCAGTCTCGATTTGTGGGATGAACGTTTTGGACTCTTTTTTGTGTCCAATGGGAGTAAGCTCCTCGATGTCTCCTCCTTCATGCCTGGGCTGAACAACGACGATCTTGTCAAGTCCCTTAAGTCCCAGCTCTCTGGGCGATTTAAGAGTCATGGTGCATCCCGTGAGGTAGTTAACAAGGGTACTTTTGCCAGCGCCAGTGTTTCCCAAGACGATCACCGCTTCTTGATCAGTCATTTTCTGAGCACGCATTTGCCCATAGCCAACACAAGTGGTGAGCAGTTCGATGCTCTGATCTAAAGAGAGCTCTAATTGGGGGTTACTGAGCTTTTGAGCAATGAGAGGACAAGCCATCTCAGGGGCTATCTGTGGATCAAGGGAGGAATCAAGGGCCTCTGTGGGCGTAGAGAGCTGTCTGCTGTGCCTCTCTGGCTGTAGCCTCTTATGTTTCTGTGTATGACTGATAGCAGTGTCTTTGTACGGAGAAGTCATAGTAGTGTAAGCAGGACTATAGAGTGCCGTCTGTGGACTTGCAGTGCCCTGGCTGCGACTGAGAGCAGCGTCTGTGTACGGAGAAGTCATAGCATTGTCAGCAGGACTATAGAGTGCCGTCTGTGGACTTGCAGTGCCCTGGCTGCGACTAAGAGCATCGTCTGTGTACGGAGAAGTCATAGCATTGTCAGCAGGACTGTAGTGTGCTGTCTGTGTGCTTGCCGCCCCATGGCTAAGACTGAGAGCAACGTCTTGGTAAGGAGAAGACGGAGCCGAAGGAAGTTTACTGGTCTCTCTCGCAGGTGTTGGGGGCAACTCAGGGCTGGCTGCTCCTGCTCCTCTTTCAGAGGGCAGGGGGGCTATGTCTACGTGGGCTACAGCCACAGCAATATCGTTTGGTTGTCCATTTTCGATGCTGCTATTGGGATGGCCTTCGGGTGAGAAAAATGTTCCTGTATCTGGATGATCGTCTCGCCAGGTGCCCTGGTAATGAATAAAGTAATCTCTTCTCTGAGGGTCAAAAAGTTCAAGAGTCCCCGTGCCTTCGCGCTTTCCCTGGCTAAAATTCCCTCTGTAGCGCACTTGTTGGTCTATGATGTACTCAGCTTGTCCTGTAAGGTCATGAAACATGCTGTTGAGGAAAGCACCGCGATAGCTAATTCGTTCGGCAAAGAAGGTTCCTGGTCCATGGGCTAACAGGTGATATTGTTTCGCTCTCAAGACCCCTCTTCGTTGAGGTTCGCTCAATATTCTTGCCCCTTCGTGATGTCCTTGGATGAGTTCACCGTTCATGAGCTGTATCTGAGCAGGGACAAGCCTGTCATCTCTTCGCCTTTCCATCTCTTTTTTAGAGCCAGTGGCAAGAAGATCGATAGGGACTCTTGGTAGATGTATCTCATCTTCGCTATCGTCTTTTATCATTCCTCCCAGGATCCTGGGTAGGGGAGGAGGTGGAACACCCAGTTCTGCTAAAGCTTGTTTTTGTGTTGCTTCTCCTTGATATCCCCTGATTAATCTTTGTGATATTAATGTAGCTTTTCTGGGTTGCTTTTTACCCAGCTCTGTAATTTTCTTTTGAAAATGAGCTTGCCATGCATCCCTGTCTACCGGGTCATATTCTGGTTTCTTGTCTTGCATGCTGTGATTATGCGTCGTACTGTGGTTTTGCGTTTTCTTGTCGTCAACATTTTTTCTGTTGTTTTGTTTTTGATTGGATCTATTAATTCTATCTTGTATGCTTGTGTTCGTTCTAGGAGGTGAAATAGGCATTTCAGGTGGAGGAGCTGGCCTAGGAGCCGTAGTGCGGTCTTCCTTACTTTCCCTCTCCTCTGTTTGGTATTGATAGTTCCCTATATTAGTATTGTCTCCTGCGCAGCTTTGCAGGAGGATTGAAGTGAGTAGGACCACAGAGAGTCCTTTTTGATATTGGGTATACATTTTTCTAATTATTTGATTGTGAGTGATTGATGACTAACGTCATTGCGGCACTACCACATGAAGCAAGGGTGCCCAAACCATATCAATTTTACTAAGTCTTTTGCAATGATGCAAGAGGCAAGAGTAAAAAATCATTGCCTTGGAAAGGCAGCTAGCAAGGTGGGAAAGAGGCCTTTGCGTTGTGCTCCAAGCAGAGGAATGGACCCCAAATTTAGGACAAGACGCTCAAGGCGCGTTACTTCCAAAAAGCTAGAAATAGCCTCTGGGAGGGAAACAGGGAAGAAGAGAAGCTACCTATATGGCGCAAGTGTTTTTCACTTGTGACAGATAGGCTGAGGGCGCTGCAAAAGTCTGTAAAAGTTTAGGTTAAAAGAGCTGCTTACAGTATTTTAGAGAAGCTCCGCCAAACTTTCTTTCACCTTAAACTTTGCACCCATGCCTAGAATCGATAACTCTCAACTCTCTTTTGCCGATCAATGCCTTGAGCAGAAAATCAATCCCCTCTCCACTATTGCACGCATTGACCAAATCATTGACTGGCAACCCATTCAACAACTCCTTGATCAGGCTTATTCTAAAGGGCTCGAGGATAAGGGGAGAAAGGCCTACAACCCCCTGATCCTCTTTAAAATGAGCTTACTACAAACTTGGTATGGCCTTAGTGATACCCTCGTAGAAGAACAAACCCGAGATAGGCTCTCTTTTATGGCCTTTTGTGGTGTCAAGGCCTTTGATCCTGTCCCCAACAGTACTCTCTTATGCCGATTTAGAAAAGAGCTTACCCAGCCCCAAGCTTATGACCGCCTTCTTGAAGCGATCAATAAGCAGCTTGAGCAACACGAGCTGCTGGTTTGTAAAGGAACCATAGTAGACGCTTCTATTAGGCCCACAGCGCGCCACCCCAAAGGAAAAAAGGTGTATGCTTTGCCAGCAGGGGAGTATGCGCCTCCGCTGGAAGCAGTGAAGCAAAAAGGAGTAGATCAAGAGGCGAGTTGGATGAAGCGAGGCAATCAGGTGCATTATGGGTATAAGCGTCATTATCTATTAGAAGCAGAGAATGGGTTGGTATTATCAGTTCACACGAGTAAGGCAAGTGAGCACGAAAGCCAACATCTGTCGGGGTTATTGGAGCAGGTGGAGCTACCCAAGGGGAATGAAGTATTGGGCGATAAGGGCTACAGTAGTGCGTCGAACGACTCGTTATTGTGAAGAAAGGGACTCAAGAGCCGTCTTCAACGCAAACGAGCAAGAGGGAAGACAAGAAACAGTTGGTTAAGTCTGTACAATGGTCTAATAGGAGCGCGTCGCTACAAAGAGGAGCGCGTGTTTGGCAGTATAAAGAGTTGGTTCAAGGCGGGCAGTGCGCGTTATGTAGGGAAGGCAAAAGAGCATAGTCAGCATGTATTAGAAGCGCTATGTTACAATCTATACCGCGCGCCCGGGCTAGCGTTAAGAGTCTCTGTGGGATAGCTACGCGTTTTTCTCTAGCTTATTGAACACTAAGAGTACACAAAAGAGTAAAAAGGCAAGAAACGGTGATGCCCAGCAAGAGGCTAGACTAAAAAAACCACTCTTCACCAGACAGGGAAAGAATAAGGCTATTTTCACAGCGCCCTCATTCCAACTACTAAAGCAAAAACGTGTTGGCCTCGTCAATCACTTCATCTTCAAAGCTCTTGAGATAAGTCTGCGTAATGACGGGCGTAGCATGGCCCATGGCCTCGCTGATCACAGGGATAGCCACGCCGCTCCTTTTCAAGACCGTGGCATAGGTATGCCTCGCCACGTACATGGTTAAATGGGTAGAGATGCCAGCTAGCTGGGCGATTTCTTTGAGGCCTTTGTTCATTCTCTTCAACACTTTCTCCAAGCGATCATTGATCTGGGTAGGAGTAAGATGGACAGCCCTATTGAGGATAGGAAACATATAATTGTCAGGAGCATCCCCTGTTAAGGGACGAAATTCCTCAATAATGGCCTCGGCAGGAGGGAGGAGCTTGAACTGCAGTTGCTTTTTAGTCTTGGCTCTCTGATAAAATATACGGTCCTCAATAAGGTCCTTCCAGCAAAGAAAAGCGATGTCTCTAAAGTTAATCCCCTGTCCGTAGTAGCTGAAAAGAAAATAGTGCCGGGCTTCATAAAGCGTGCTAGTAGGATCAATAGGAAGCGAGGCGATCTGTTTGATCTCGGCCTTAGTGATGGCTCGCTTTTGGGTCGTGGTGTTGAATTTAGAGACATTAAAGCGTTTGAAAGGATAGAGCTCCTCTTTGACCAAGCCTTCATGAATGGCCTTGTTAAAGAGCGCTCTCAAGGTCTTGAAGTAAGTAAAGACAGAGTTCTCGGCCAGGTTTCTACTGCGCAAGAAGACCTCGTATTGACTCAAAAACTTGGGATCAATGTCAGTGAATAGGAGGGGGGTATTGGGACTAAAGAGCTTCAGTGCCCTTCTAGTATCTTTATAGAGGTTGGCATTGCCAATTCTACCCGATTGTTCGAACCGCTCGATGAGCTCCTCTAAAAAAGCAAAGACCTCTTGCACGTGTTTGGTTTTTTCCATGGCCTTAATGAGCCCTTGAGGGGAAAGGGGGACATTGTCAGCCTTCATCTCAAGGAGTTTAGCGTGATAAGCAGCCAATTTGTGAGCGATGATAGCCTCGAGGTAGCCTTTATTGGGATGGTGCTTTCTGGGCGCATTCTTGTTAAAGTCCCAAAGGAGAGGAGAGCAAGAGATGCCAAGAGCGACGTACTTTCTGACTTTGTTTTGCGAAACGCGGAGCATGAGCGGGTGCTCACCGCTAGCCAGGGTATTGGTTTTGTAAAGGATGACAGCGATCTTCATGGACTAAAATGTGTTTAGGAAAGGAATTACACTATGAATTACACTAGAATTGAAAAACGTTGGTAAAAGAGTGATTCTAAATAGCGCGTGAAACGAGCTATAACCGTTGTAGAGGCGACAAAACAAAGTTAAAGGTAAGTAGAGATAAGACAAAAGGGTTCCCTTACAAGGAGGGGGTCGTAGGTTCGAATCCTACAGAGCCCACTACTAAAAAACCCCATTTACAGTGATTTTAGAAGGGTTTTTAACTTCTGTAAACTGAGACCCAAAAAGTCGGTTTACATATAGTTTACAGAAAAAGAGAATGTTGAGCGATTCTTTTGCAAGAAAGAGAAGAGTGATCAGTAGTGTTCAAGAGTGAGCCGCTGCGTTCTTAGAGGCTAAATATTGTCTCCACAAAGGCATGTGGGTCAAAAACCTGTAAGTCTTCTATGCGTTCGCCAACGCCTATGTACTTTACAGGTACTTGAAACTGGTCGGCAATGCCGATGACTACACCCCCTTTGGCCGTCCCGTCTAACTTGGTAATGACTAAGGAAGTGACAGCAGTGGCTTCGGTAAAGGCTTCTGCTTGCACAAAAGCATTTTGGCCAGTGCTACCATCTAGCACTAAAAGTACTTCATGCGGTGCCTCAGGGATCAGTTTCTGCAGAGTACGTCTGATCTTGGCTAGCTCGTTCATCAAGTGCACTTTGGTGTGCAGCCTGCCTGCTGTGTCAATGAGAATCACATCCGCTTGCGCGCGCAAGCCTTCTTGAATGGTCTCGTGCGCTACAGCCGAAGGGTCAGTATGCATACCACGAGCCAATACGGTAGCTCCTACGCGTTGGCCCCACTGCTGTAATTGGTCTACTGCCGCTGCTCTAAAAGTATCTGCTGCGCCTAGAATGACTTGCTTGCCCGCTTGCCTGTGCCGTGCTGCCAGCTTGCCAATGGTCGTAGTTTTGCCCACTCCGTTGACTCCTACGACTAAGATGACCCAGGGAGTAGTAGTAGTGATAGGAGGCTGCTCAGCACCAACGGGTTTCAACAAGGCTGCGATCTCTTCGTTTAACATCTGGCCTAGCTCTGTAGCATTGAGGTATTTGTCTCTGGCTGCCCGCTGCTCAAGGCGTTCGATGATTTTTACAGTAGTCTCTAGCCCTACGTCGGCTGCAATCAGCACTTCCTCCAGCTTGTCCAAAACAGTCTCGTCTATCCTTGATCTACCTGCTACAGCTCTGCTCAGCTGGGTCCAAAAAGATTGTTTAGTCTTGGCCAGTCCTTGGTCCAAGGCTTGTTGGGGTGTTTTTGAGAAAAATCTGCGCATGACTGTAGACCGAGAGAGATACTGCTAAAGTTATCAGTTGTGAGGGATCAACTATTGTTGACCGCTTACTTGATGCATTATTAGGGTAGGATTTTTCCTAAGAATAACTTACACACTAGTTGAGACGTACGGATCGATGACCAATAAAGTCTCCCACTAACAAATAATTAGATCAGTCTGTGGGTCGGCAATTTATTAGCTCAATGAGCCAATAATTAGTAGGAGAACTTGGCTACAATCAGCGTGGGCAGAGGAGCTGCTAGTTTCAGTGAATCTTTGGGCCAACGAGCTAATAACTTAATAAACAAATAGCCCAATGAATCAATGCGCTACTTTTTCTGTGCTAAGGCTTCTTTAACAGCTTCGTTGGGCATCATTTCTTCCTTAAAGGTATAGGCACCTGTTTTGGGAGACCGCATGGCCCTGATTACTTTGGCGAGGTTCTTACTGCCTGCTTTTTGAAGGGTAGCAACTACTTTTTTGGCCATGACAGTTACTTAATTTCTTTGTGAACGGTGTATCGCTTTAGAATGGGATTATATTTCTTTAGCTCTAATCTACCTGTTGTGTTTTGTCTATTTTTTTCTGTCGAATATCTAGAGGTGCCAGCGAGACCACTTTTTCTGTGTTCTGTACACTCTAGGATTACTTGTATTCTATTCCCTTTTTTACTTGCCATGATGTGAATTAGCTTACGTACTCCCTACTGATTGCTAGGCGACCAGCCACCCAAGCTCTTTATTTAGAGTGCCTCGCTTTTTTGCGTCTCTGAGCACCACGCTGATCCCCTTTTTATTGATCGTCCTAAGAGCAGAAGTAGATACCTTCAAAGTTACCCATAGGTCTTCTTCAGGGAGGTAAAACTTTTTTGTTTGCAGGTTAGGGTAAAATCTCCGTTTGGTCTTGTTATTAGCATGTGAGACTTTGTTGCCTACCCGAGGCCTTTTCCCGGTAATTTCACAGATTTTTGCCATGTTTCTAGATGTTTCCAGCGTGGTTGGCAAATATAGAGGGCCTTGCCAATTATTCAAAACGATGTGCCCAGACCTGGCTGATAACCCATAGCCATGACATAGTCTTCCACATCAGTCTGTTTGGAGGCTTTAGTCAAGGAAAAAGCCACGACTAAGCCAGATAAACGAAGTATTACCGCACTGGCTTACCCGAAACCCGCCTTCAAAGTATATTTTTGACCTCTTCTAATCAAAAATTGAATGTGTTCTGCAACGGCCTCAGATTGATTATAGACTCATCGTGTGTCCCTTACTCTCCACAGCAGCGCACCTTTAATTTTTTCTGAGTTGAGAGCTTCTCTTGGAGCTGTTCCTCAGATAAAGGTATCTCAAGTAGTGTATCCAGATTGGGTTGCCCCGCGTCCATCCAACAGGTAAGCCAAAAATCTCCTACCATCTTGATGGCAGCTCGCATTTGCCGTTCCACTTGTCCTACCAGCATGGTGTGATAGGCCTTTGCATAAGCAAAAGAGTACACTTTTTGTAATGTACTTCCTCGTTGCTCGAAGCTATATTTTTGAATGGTAGAAAACTCTGTCGCTAGTTTTTTCTCTAAACGCAGGGCGCTATCTACTGCTTGGTGCGCTGTGGTGATGGCCTCCCAAACTTTTGCTTGTGGATGGCTAATGTAGGCTGCCTGGCCTACGAAAAAATCATAACTGTCTATAAAGAGCTCCGGCAGGCGCGTTTCCCATAGTCCATGAATACCTTCTTGGCCTGTCAGTTGGCCATTGTAGTTCTCTGATGTGTGCAGAGGCACATGCGCATCAGCGATGTAATGCCCTATGTCAGCAGAAAGCCGAAGAATGCGTGGCACATCTTGGTTTCGAAAAGCTGCTGTAAGTTGCTGTCTCACGCGGTCAATGTGCCAAGGTAAAATACCATGCTGCATGAGTACCTCTTTGGGGTATGCCACTAGTGCCTGCTCCCAGTGCTGAGGTACTTCTTGCGAAGTGTTATCTTTGTAACATTCTAGATCGATGTAGTGCCGAGGTGCTTCTCCCTCTACTACATAACGCCTATTGTCTGGATTGACCGCGTTTTCAGTAATGAAATGTAAATGTTGTTTGTAAAAAGTGAATAGGGCAGGAGGCAGCGTGAACACAGCTTGCTTGTTGATTTGCTTATGGGCACAAAATCCCCATCCAAGTGCTTCAGAGGCTTGTAAGTGAAACAGTAGGAGTAAGACGATCTTGAGGTGTTTCATACAGTGTGCTGTTGTTTCTAGAAGCTAAAAAGTCCATGAGGACAGGTCTAATTTCATGGAAAAACACTTAACTTGCCCTCACTGTGGGAAAAAATAATAATTTTTCCAAGAGCTACATGTAGTGGCTACGAATCTCTCCAAACTCTTTCTAATGTCTGACAGAAAAAAAAATGTTTTTCAATTAACGTTGACACTATGCTTGTTATTCACCTACCCAGGACAAGCGCAAAGTAGGGCGATAAATAGCCAAGTCCGCGATGCGTCGGGACAAAATAAAAGAGCGCAGCTGCAAACAAAAAGGGAGCCAAGTGAATGGATCGATTTCCCTTTTACTATCCAAATTGGTCCTTACGGAGGGATGACAAGACCGATCTTTCAACAGTTGGAGCGTGATTCACAGACATTGAAAGAGCAGTATTTACTTTTTGGGGGAGTGAGTGCTGATGTAGGCGTGCTCCAAATCAGAAGGTTCCTCTGGAAGCACTTTTATTGCTATCCCAAGCTAGGGCTTGCCTTTAACTATGGTAGGTTAGAAAACAAAGGCAATCTTGTAGGGGGGCTAATTTACCTTGAGCCACAATACGATTACATGGCTAAGTGTGAATTCTTTCCTAGGTTAGGTATAGGTATTCTTTATGCTAGCATACCGGGTACTAATTTCTCGGAAGAGCCTTCTGAAGAAGAGAAGCAAATAGAGGAAAAGAGTGACGAAGAATATTTTTATCACCAGGGGATTCATCTAGATTTATCTCTTGCTCTCGTTTGGAAAATTATGTTGCACCCTCAATGGCAACTCAGCCCTAGCTTGGGCTTTAGCTATCTCCCTAGCTTGGACCAAGAAGATGAGGAAGAGAATAAGCAGGTTAGTTCGGGGAACAAAGACTTGAAAATTGTTACTGCTAGCATAGGCTTTAGCTTTACGCCCAACCCAAGTCAGCTGTATTATCCTGATTTGGGGGACCGCAAGAAAAGTAGGATAGACATAGGTCACATATCTGCGTTTAAAAAATTTGAGGCATTACCACAGATCTCTGGGAATAATCAGAAAGGATCCAAACAACAAGCCAGTACAAATGATGACGACGACAATGAAGGCAAATATTTTTATGTTGGAGGTATCTATGGCCATTGGAGTCTGCGTGTAAGTAACAATCATGCCCTAACTGTTGCTACTGAATGGGTTTGGGACGGCGCCTCTAAAGAGGCGATCAAAAACACTTATAAGACTGACCCTTGGAAAGCTAGCTTTCTTGTGGGGCACGAGTTTTGGTGGGGCAAAATAATATTTGGACAGCAGTTGGGATGTTACGTTATGAACAATCATTACTTAAAAGGCATCCCCCCCGTCCTACAGCTTTTTTATGCACGCTTGGGGCTAGATTATAGAATTACCGATGCTCTTTTTATAGGAACAAGTATGAAAATAAATGCCAAGCTTCATGAACGATCTGCAGAAATAGAGTTTATAGACGTCAGAGTTGGCTATTCATTTTAGCAACGCAGAGATGATCAGCAGTTCTTTGTGGGAATTTTTTTTACGCAAAACAGACCTTACATTTGCAATAATTCGACGAAAAATAGGTATTCTAATTATTAAAAGATGGCCAATCACCAATCTGCTCTTAAGAGAACAAGATCTAATGAAGCAAAGCGCTTGCGCAACCGATATCAATTAAAAACATGTAGGACCTTTATTAAAAAACTTAGAGGGACTACTGAGCAGCAAGAAGTAGACAAGCTGTTTAAAGAAGTGGCGTCTATGCTTGACAAGCTGGCTAAAAAGAATATTGTTCACAAGAACAAAGCGGCCAACAGTAAATCTTCGCTAGCTAGATGGGTGAATAGTCTACGATAAAGAAGTCATAGATTAAGACTATGAGAAAAGCCTGATGGAAAAAATCTATCGGGCTTTTTTTATCTGAGGGAACGGGATATATTTAGGGATTGAACTAATTTTGAGAGCTATGAAAGGAAAAGTTGCTGCCCCTTATTTGCGAATACAAGACTGGGCAAAATTAGACCGGCCCAGAGAAAAGCTAATGCAGAAAGGTAGGGCCTCACTGACCGACGCAGAACTTATTGGCACTTTAATCGGGTCAGGCACTAAAGAGGTCAGTGCGGTAACTTTGGCACAGCTCGTTCTTAAACATTATGATAATGATTTGAATAGGCTGGCTCGGTGCTCTGTCAAGGAACTGCAACAGTTTAAAGGTATGGGAGAAGCCAAAGCCATCTCTATTGTGAGTGCCATGGAGCTGGGTAGAAGAAGAAATGACCAAGATTCACCTCGTAGACTTAAGCTCTCTGACTCTAGTGGTATCTATCAGTGCATCAAGCCTGATCTGACAGACAAGCCTGTGGAAGAATTTTGGGTAATTCTCCTAAATAGGGCCAATCATTTGATTAAGAAACAATTTATCAGTCGCGGCGGACTAGCTTCTACCTCTGCAGACCCTAAGGTGATTTTTGGGGCTGCCCTAGAAAACCAAGCAGCAAGCATCATTTTAGTACACAATCATCCCTCAGGAAATCCAGAGCCTAGTGCGAAGGACATCGCGTTGACAAAAAGGCTGATCGAGGGAGGCAAGCACTTGGACCTACCTGTTCTAGACCATCTTATCGTTGCAGGAAACACTTATTTTAGCTTTGTAGATGAAAGACTCCTATTTAGGCCCCTCTCTGCCATGGCCGTATGAGCATAGGATGCAGCGTTGTTGAACAAAGCCCACTGAAGCGATAGAAGTTATGATCCATTCGGTCCTGTAGGCGGCCTAGCCGATAAGGCTACGCTGCGTACTGCTTCTGCTTAGCACTATGAAAGTATCACTCAATTGGCTGAAAGATTACATTCAACTTTCAGAAAGCCCTGAAGAGATTGCTCAACTACTCACCCAAAGCGGTCTAGAAGTAGCAGGGAGAACTACTTTTGAGCCTGTTCCAGGAGGGCTCAGAGGCCTAGTAATCGGTCAAGTGATGAGTTGTACGCAGCATCCCAATGCTGATCAGCTGAAGGTAACGCAAGTTGATGTGGGCCAAGCTGTCCCTCTCTATATTGTTTGCGGTGCTCCTAATGTACAAGCAGACCAAAAGGTGGTGGTGGCACCTGTGGGAGTACAGCTATATAGCCACGATGGAACGACGTTCAAGATTAAGAAAGCCAAGATTAGAGGGGAAGTTTCAGAAGGTATGCTCTGTGCGGAAGATGAGATAGGGCTAGGACAAGCACACGAAGGCATTATGGTCCTAGACACTTCTCTGCCTCCTGGCACGCCTGCTGCCCAACACTTTGCTATCCAATCAGACGAGGTGCTGGAGATAGACCTGACCCCCAATCGAGGCGATGCTTGCTCTCACATAGGGGTGGCCAGAGAGCTTGGAGCGCTGCTAGACAGGTCGGTGCAGTATCCTGCTGTGGCAGCCTTCAGCGAAGCGCCTCCTTCCCTCCCGATACAAGTGGACGTGCTGGACTATCAGGCGTGTCCCAGGTATTCAGGTCTAGTGATTAGTGGGATACAGGTGCAGCCGTCGCCTCCTTGGTTGAGGGACAGACTGAGAGCCATTGGGCTAAGTCCGATCAATAACATCGTTGACGTAACTAATTTTGTCATGCACGAACTGGGGCAGCCGCTCCATGTTTTTGACTATGACCAGATCGTTGACCAAAAGGTAACCGTCAAACAACTGGAGTCGGAAGCTCTTTTTGTTACGCTAGATGGTATCCCCCGCAAGCTAAGTGGAGCAGAGCTGATGATTTGTGATGCAACAGGAGGCATGTGCATGGCTGGCATCTTGGGCGGCCAACGCACGGGCATTCAGCCCAACACGCAAAATGTCTTTCTGGAGAGTGCCTATTTTGCCCCAGGCGTCATCCGAAAGGCAGCTAAGCAGCATGCACTTAAAACAGATGCTTCTTTCCGCTATGAACGGGGCGCTGATCCTAACCTGACTGTCTATGCCTTGCAAAGGGCCTATGCATTGATTCAAGAAGTAGCACAAGGAAAGCAGGCTTCTCCGCTCATCGACTTGTATCCTAAAAAAATAGCTCCTTTTGAGGTAAAGGTATACTACAAAAATATAGTGCGGCTCTTGGGGGTATCTATCCCCCAAGCCGATATCAAGCGTATCCTTGATAGACTAGAGATAATGATGAGCGATGAGGAGGCAGACAGTTTTGTTGCTTCAGTACCTCCTTACAGAGGGGATGTTCGACGAGAAGTGGACCTCATTGAAGAGCTGGCCCGAATCTATGGCTACGAACGCATCGAGACGACAGGCAAGCTAGGCAGTGCTTACCTGGCCAGGACAACGCAACCTGCTCAACACCAACTGCGCCATGGCGTAGCAGCGCTTTTGGCGGCTCATGGCTACCATGAAATCTATACGAACTCGCTGACGAAATCGGCGTATACAGGACTTAATGACGCATCGACAGCCCAACCAGTGGCTATCTTGAATCCGCTGAGCGAAGCTTTGGATACGCTAAGGACAACATTGCTTTGGGGAGGGCTAGAGGCGATTGTGCATAATATCAATCGAAAGCAGCCTGATCTCAAGCTTTTCGAATTTGGCAAAGTCTATTGCCAGGAAGGGGATCGGTATGTGGAAAACAACAGGCTGGCCCTTTGGCTCACTGGCCATGTAGAAGCTACTAACTGGATCAGAAAGCCGAAGCCAGTGACTTTCCATGACCTCAATGCAGTACTATATAAAATATTGCATCAGATGGGCTTGTCAAATTTTTCTACGGTTCCTTTTGAAAGTGCTGTGTACCAGACAGGCATTCAAGTCATGCTAGGCCCTGAGCAATTGCTTACAGCAGGCGTGGTACATCCGTCCGTAAGCAAGCAGTTAGGCATCGAGCAGCCTGTGTTGGGGGCGGATGTAGACTGGGACTTATTGGTGAAGGCAGGAAGGCCTACTGGTCAATACCAGGCCATTGCTAAATTTCCTCCTGTCAAGAGAGATGTCTCTCTGGTACTCGATGCGTCCGTCAGCTTTGAGGGGGTGAAAAAAGTCATTGCTCAGCACCATGAGCCACTCATTCAGGAGGTGGCCGTCTTTGATGTATACACGGGCGAGAAGATAGGCCTAGGGAAAAAAGCGTATGCACTGAGTTTTGTGCTGCAGGGGCACCAAAAGACGCTGGATGATAAGACTATCGACCGCGTAATGGGTCGCCTGATGCGGACTTTTGAGGAGCAACTAGGAGCGATCATAAGAACATAAAATGAACAGCCAGCCGTTGCACGAACGGATCCAGTATTTAGAGCATAGGCTCAAGCAGTTGCTCACGTGCTATAAGGAGCAGCAAGGAGTGTTACAGCAGCTACAAGCAGAGAATGAGCAGCTGCGAAAAAGAACATCTAGCACAGCCACTGAGGTTCCCAGTGTTTCAAATAATGTAGCGGTGCGTACTATTATTCACGAGCTTCAGCAGGTGGAGGATTGGGAGGACAAGTTAGACACCTGTATCCAAGAGATTGATAAGAGCATTGCTTATCTTGAACAACTCGAGTAATGGAAGAACTGGCGGTTAAGATCAAAATAGGGGATAGGGTCTATCCTATGAAGGTGCAGGCAGCAGATGAAACGCGTGTGAGGACGGTGGGTAAGCTTATCAACGAGCAGATGAAGGCTTACAGCCAACAATTTGGCATTCACGACCAACAGGACCTGCTGGCCATGGTAGCTTTCGACTGTCTGACAGCTACTTTAAAGACCAAGGAAGAAGCCAAGCAGCAAACACAGGCGCTCACAGACCAAGTGGATGCTTGGGGCCAGCTAGTAGATCAGGCGCTTGCCTAGATGGCTTGCTACCGACAGTGTGGTTAATACCCATTCCCTCTATCCATTACGAGAGCACTGCCTTATTAAGGATTTTGTGATCTCAAACCTACTTACGGGCTTTGTGAGTTTATGCAGTAAAGCCTTAATACCTACCGAGTTACGTCCTGACTACTCGTAGAGGGCCCTTGGAAATGCTTTGAGAGAGTAAAGAGAAAGTTTTTATCCTTGCAGCAAGCGCCATATTTTGTCTTTGAGCACGTCCATGCCCTGGCCAGTCATTGCAGAAATCAAGGTGGGAGCTAACTCTTTGGGTAGTGTAGCTACCAATGCTTTTTTCATGTCCTCATCTAGTAGGTCTACTTTGGAGATAGCTACCAGTCTAGGCTTATCTAGCAGCTCAGGGCTGTACGTTTGCAGCTCTTGGAGCAGGTTCTTGTACGTTTGCAGCACATCAGGCGTGTCTGCTGCCACAACAAATAGCAGCACTGCGTTGCGTTCTATGTGCCTTAAGAAGCGGATACCTAGTCCTTTGCCTGCTGCAGCACCTTCAATAAGGCCTGGAATATCTGCCATAACAAAGGATTTATTGTCTCTGTACGCTACCATGCCAAGCTGGGGCACTAGGGTAGTGAAAGGGTAAGCAGCGATCTTGGGCTTGGCTGCAGAGACTGCTGATAACAAAGTGGACTTGCCTGCATTGGGTAGGCCAATGAGCCCTACATCAGCTAGTAGTTTTAGCTCTAACACCACCCAGCCCTCTGCGCCTGGCCTGCCGGGTTGGGCAAATCGAGGCGTTCGTTGGGTGGCCGATTTAAAATGAACATTGCCCAACCCTCCCTGGCCTCCTTGCATCAATATCTCTTGGGTATTTTCTTGAGTGATCTCCAGTAGCATTTGCCCTGTAGCTGCGTCTTTAGCCACAGTGCCTAAAGGCACTTCTAGGATAACGTCAGTGCCAGTGACACCTGTTCGGCAGCCTCCTTCGCCAGCTTGCCCTTGCGTTGCTATGACATGCTTTCTGTACCGAAGATGTAATAGCGTCGAGAGCTGTGCATTGCCCTGTAAGATGATATGCCCTCCTCGGCCCCCATCTCCTCCATCAGGCCCTCCTTTGGGCACGGACTTCTCTCTTCTAAAATGGATGGCACCTGCTCCTCCTCTACCTGCTCGCGCATGTAGCTTTACATAATCAATGAAATTAGGAGTAGACAAGATTTGTAAGGGATTACAGATCAGCCCAGGAGCTTATTCATTACAGCCACAATACGTTCAGAGACCATTTCCACAGCTCCCATACCGTCAAGGCGAAAGAGTTTGTCTTGTTGGGCGTAGTGCTGGGCTACGGGCAGCGTCTCATCTAAGTAAACACGCATTCTTGTAGCTATTTTGGCCTCGTCTTGGTCATCAGTACGACCGCTCACCTTTGCTCGTGCTTGGATTCTTTGGATAAGCGCTGCTTCTGGCGCATCTAAAAAGATAACGCCATCAATTTGCATTTGGTGGGTTGATAGCGTGTCGTCAAGCGCTTTTGCTTGTGTTACTGTTCTAGGAAAGCCGTCAAACAAGAGACCAGCGCTGTGCTTTTGGGTGTTAAGCTGTGCTTCTACTAGCTTGATCGCAAGCGTGTCAGGCACCAGCTTCCCTGCGCTGATGTAACTGTTTACTTGCTGACCCAGTGCAGTTTGTTGGCTGATTTGCTCACGTAAGAGATCGCCTAGGGCAATGGGGGTGAGTTGATACGCTTGGACAAGCTTCTGGCTTTGGGTTCCTTTACCAGCTCCTGGGGGGCCAAATAGGGCTATGTTAGGCATGAGGTGATACTGATAGAGAGATTTATTGGCTGATCTGTTTGCTGGTCTATTGGGTCCATTACTGACTCATTACTGACCAGGATATCCTTTTGTCATGTCGAGAGTAACAACTAATCTCGATGAAGCCTCACCTGGAAGGCTTATCTCTTTTCAGAATGACAAGGAGAGGGATGCATGACCACACTGACCACGCTGCATCGTGGGCCCACCAGGGCTCGAACCTGGGACCACCTGATTATGAGTCAGGGGCTCTAACCGACTGAGCTATGGGCCCTAGCGTTAACAATTATCCTCGATTCAAAACGTAATACTACGCACTTACGGCCAAATTTACAAGCTAAGCGCATAAACAGGCAAGTAGTTCTTAGTACTAGGCCTATGTTTGTACTGCTCCTGTAGTCGTATTTTTGCGTCAAAACTATCTGTTTTTATGTCTTCAGACGCTAAGCATCTGGTGGTGGTGGTAGGTCCTACTGCTGTGGGCAAAACAGCACTTTGTATTCGGTTAGCCCAGCATTTGCGTACAGAGATCATCTCAGCTGATGCTCGACAATGCTATCAGGGCATGGCCATTGGGACAGCACAACCTACCCTGGCAGAGATGCAGGACGTACCACACCATCTGGTCAACTTTTTGCCGATACAAGCGTCCTACAGCGCGGGCACGTTTGAACAAGATGCATTACAAATCCTGTCCCAGCTATTTCACCAGCATGCCTGTGTCTTAATGACAGGGGGCTCTGGGCTGTACATTCAGGCCGTTTGTGAGGGACTAGACGCTATGCCGCCCGTGTCTCTTGCTCTTAGAGCAACACTGAATAAAAGACTACGGGAGGAGGGCTTGCCTGCATTGGTAGCAATGCTAGCTCCCCTGGACCCTGTTTATGCCCAAGTGGTAGATCATGCCAATCCGCAGCGGGTTATCAGGGCGCTGGAGGTATGCTTGACTACTGGACAACCGTACACTGCATTTCGAAAAAAAAAGGCTACAGCACGTCCTTTTAAGGTGATCAAAATAGGTCTCACAAGAGAACGGCAGGTGCTTTACCAACGTATTGACCAGCGGGTCGACCATATGTTGGCGCAGGGCTTGCTTGAAGAGGCTACTGCTTTGTATCCTTACAGACGATTTAATGCTTTACAAACAGTGGGCTATCGGGAAGTGTTTGGCTATCTGGCTGGCCATTATGACCAAGCAGAGGCCATTAGGCTGCTTAAAAGAAACACCAGGCGATATGCCAAAAGACAACTCACTTGGCTAGGACGTGACCAGGAGATACGTTGGTTTCATCCTGACGACTGGCTGTCTATTGTCCATTATGTTGATTCGATGGTTGCCATTACCCTGCATTGAGTACAGTTATGCATACTACTACTACTTTTTTTGAAACTGTGTATGAGCTGGTTAAGCTGGTTCCGCCAGGGCGGGTTACTACTTATGGGGCGCTGGCCCATGCTTTAGGCACTAAAGGGAGTGCTCGGATGGTGGGTTGGGCTTTGCACCAGGCGGTGCAGCACAGTGAGGTGCCTGCTCATCGGGTTGTGAACCGTAATGGCTTGCTCACAGGCAAGCATCACTTTGTGGGAGAACGCACGATGGAGGAGCTTCTGGCTTCAGAAGGGATAAAAGTCTGCCATAATCGGGTGCAGGAGTTTGAAAAGTACTTCTGGGACCCGCAGCAAGTTGTAGATAGCTTACGCTAAACCCTTTCTTGTTCCCACTCTTTTTCCAAAAAGCGTAGGAGCTCTTTCTTGAGGGCCTATAGTTCGTTGTCGTTGGCTAGCTTAATCAGAATACCGAGCAGCTTGTTATAACGCTCTAACAAGTCAGTGTACTTCTTCTCTAGCTTCAAGAGCTCGGCTGTTTCCCTGTCTATGTACCTGGTCAGCTTCTCACCAGTATCCTCATCCTCCGCTTCCATCTCAGGGAAGTCAACTGCAAAGTTGTAGTGAATAATATTGCTTACTGACGCAATGAATTCATAGCTCAGATCAGCCTCTTTGAATCGGTTGTAAAGCGTATTTCTGCTAATACCCAACCGCTCTGAGAGCTTTTTGATGGAGTAGCCACTTCTTCTGATGGCATCCTCGACTATTTCTCCTCTGTGTTTTGTCATGTGGGCAAAGGTGAGGACAACGAGTACAGCTGATATGGCTTATTTTGTTCATATATGGATAAATTAACATCAATTAACTACAGCCATGTTTAAAAATAATCAATAATGTCCAAACAAGAAGATCAAAATTTAGCGATCTCAGGATGCTTATGTCACATGGGTTAACAAATGAGTTAAATAATAGAGCAAAAATCAATTTTGTCCACATAAGCATTATGTGCATTTCTCTTTGAAATATACACATTTTTCGGTTAAAAACGAAGAATTGGTGGCAAGATATATCTACGATATGTGACAGTATTATGACACATAAATGCACAATAAAAAGAGTATTTACGCACCTCCTATAAGACCTTATATAAAAGACTATGCAGTACTCCATAGCTTCAGGGCTGTACAGAGCTGCTCACTTCTATGACGGCATTGGAGGGAAATTGCTAGCTTTGGGCTTGCTTATCAACATGGCTGACAAAAAATCATTTCAACCTTATAAAAAGCTCGTTAGAGCAATGTGGGCCTGTTTTCTACTCTGCCTCGGTGCTGTTCCGCTCTATCTATTTACTGTTAAGATTAACCTGTGGAATCTCTACGGAGAACTACCTGCGCTTGCTGTGCTTGAAAATCCTGTCAGCGATGTGTCCTCAGAGCTCTACGCAGCAGACGGGGCTCTATTAGGTAAATACTTCAGGAGCAATCGAAGTCCTGTTGTGTATGAAGAGATATCTCCTAACGTCGTCAACGCCCTGCTAGCCACTGAAGACTACCGCTTTGAGGCACACTCTGGTATTGACCTCAAAGGGCTGTATAGGACATTTTTCTTCTCGATACTTCTGCAGAGACACAGAGGAGGAGCCAGTACGCTTTCTCAACAGTTGGCCAAAAACCTCTTTAAAACAAGAAGTGAGCGGTATAAAGGGCGACTCAGCAGTGTGCCTCTTCTTAAAACGGTGATCGTTAAAACCAAAGAGTGGATCGTCGCTGTGCAGCTGGAGCGGTCTTACACTAAAAAAGAGATCATTACTATGTACCTCAACACGGTCAGTTTTGGGAGTAATACTTTTGGTCTCAAAGTAGCTGCCAAGACGTTTTTTAATACAACGCCAGACGCGCTCAGTGTAGAGCAAGCAGCTCTCTTGGTGGGGCTCTTAAAAGCTCCTTCTCGCTACAGCCCTGTTACACATCCAGAACGCGCGCGCCAAAGAAGAAACGTAGTGTTGGCCCAGATGCACAAATACCAACTTTTGACTCAAACTGACTATGAACGACTCTCGCAGCTGCCCATCGTGTTGGAATATGCTGTAGAAGATCACAATGTAGGCCTAGCTACTTATTTCCGGTCTGCTATACGAGACTTTCTGTTACAATGGACGCACAAGCGTGGCTATGATTTGTTTGAAGATGGGTTAAAGATTTACACCACACTGGATAGCCGCTTGCAAAAGCATGCTGAAGCAGCTGTGGCCGCTCACATGCCTGTCCTACAGCAACGATTTGAGCAGCATTGGGAAGGGCGAAATCCATGGATAGATGAAAACGGAAAAGAAATTAAAAATTTTATTGAGAGGGAAGTAAAGAGAACACCGCTTTACAAACGACTAGTAGAAGAGCATGGGGAAGACAGCGAGACCATTGCTACGATCATGAATGCCCCTGTGCCTACCAAGCTATTTTCATGGGAAGGGGAGATCGATGCAGTCTTAAGTCCTATTGAGGCCCTGAAATACAACAAACGATTGCTTCATGCGGGCTTTATGGCTATGGACCCTGGCACGGGTCACATCAAGGCTTGGGTGGGAGGTATCGATTACAAACATTTCCAGTATGATCATGTGTTGCAGGGTAAACGACAGCCCGGGTCTTCTTTTAAACCTATTGTTTACACAGCAGCGATAGATAATGGTTATCTCCCTTGGCAAGAAATTGTAGATGCACCCGTCACTTTTGAGGTGCCTGGAAATCCGCCTACTTGGACGCCCAGAAACTGGCACAGGAAGTACACAGGAAAGAAGATGACGCTGCGCCAGGCATTAGCTCGATCTGTCAACTCTATCACTGCCTATTTGACGAAACAACTGGGCCCCTCCCTAGTTGTAGAGTATGCCCAACGGTTAGGCATTACCAGTCCTTTAGAGGCTGTTCCAGCGCTCTGCTTAGGCGCTAGTGATGTGTCGTTGTATGAGCTTGTAGGCGCCTGGAGCACTTTTATGAACAAAGGGGTGTGGACAGCGCCTCTTTACATTACGCGCATCGAGGACAAAAATGGCCGGATACTCGAGGAGTTTGTTCCCCAAAAAAGAGAAGCCATTAGCGAAAAGACTGCCTATCTCATGATTCATATGCTCAAAGGTACTATCGAAGAGCCCGGCGGTAATTCTAGGGGGATTAGTAGTGCACTGAAAGAGGGCAATGAACTCTGTGGCAAAACAGGGACTACCTCTAATCATTCTGACGGGTGGTTTATAGGCATGGCCAGGGATTTGTGTGCTGGTGTTTGGGTAGGGGGAGAAAATCGGTGCATCCATTTCAGGGATTTTGCGCCAGGGAGTGGTGCCAGAACCGCACGGCCTATCTGGGAAAAGTTTATGCTGAGCGTTTACGAAGACCCTGAGCTGCCTTACACCAAGGGGGCTTTGCTCAATTATCCTCCTCCGAAAGGAGTGGAGATACCAGCTAGCCAGTCAGCTCCACAAGTAACCCCTGAAGAGCTGCAAGAAGAAGAGACGGACGAAAGGCCTGTCAATGTGGAACTAGATGTCAATGAGATACTTTAAGGGCATTGGATGATGGAGTGATTGGACGACAAAAAAATCTAGTCCTAAAAGACAGCTTACTTGAAAACTAATCTTACGCAAGTCCTTTTCAAACATCCCCTCTTGTCATGTTGAGCAAAGCGAAACATCCCTGTAAAGCCCCGTTACGCCGAGATTCCTCGCCTTCGTTCGGAATGACAATATGGCTGCGTAAGGTGAGGCAAAAAATCTAGAAGCACGTTTGGGGCTATTTTGCAGCAGCGTTCGCTTGTCTACCAGTTCTAGCAAAGGCGCCTATTTTTTCTTTGCGATGCTCTACTGCGAATCGGACAAAACTTGAAAAAAGTTATATCTTTGTTGCTCTTACAGCTAAATTATTGGTATGGACAAGCTTATTCAATTAGTAGAAGCCCAGGGCAATGAACACAGACAAGCGTTCCCTGATTTCAAGGCTGGCGACACTGTCAACGTGCACGTCAAGATCAAAGAAGGGAGCAAGGAAAGAATCCAGCAGTTTCAGGGCACTGTTATCCAGCGCAAGAATGTCAACACTAACGGTGAAACTTTTACCGTCAGGAAAATATCAGGCGGCGTAGGCGTGGAGCGCATCTTTCCTTTGCTAGCGCCTAGCATAGACAAGATAGAGGTAACCCGTAGAAGTGTGGTGAGAAGAGCACGACTGTACTACCTACGCGGCAAGCAAGGCAAAGCAGCCAGGCTTAAAGAAAAGCGTGTATAGTGCTGAGAGTGACAGGTACTCACAATACTTTTGAGATAGCCCTTCCTGGGCTATCTCTTTTTGTATCTTTACCTTGGTCAGGTGAGTGCTTATGCGTATATCCTTCTACAAATATCAGGGCACAGGCAATGATTTTGTCATTGTAGATAACAGACCAGGTGAGCTGCACGCCTATTCCCCTCGGTTCGTTCAGCAACTATGTAGCCGCCGTTGGGGAGTGGGGGCTGATGGGTTCATTGTACTTCAAAACTGCGATGGGTATGACTTTGAGATGATTTACCACAACGCGGATGGCAGCCAAAGCTTGTGCGGCAATGGCATGCGTTGTGCAATCCATTTGGCTCACTACTTGGGCGTGATTGGTCAAGAGGCACACTTGTTGACTACTGACGGAGCGCATCGGGCTCGCTTCCAAGAAGGCTTGATCCACGTAGCCATGAAGGATATTACTGAGATACTAACTTCGCAAAAAGGCTTCCTGGTAAATACAGGTTCACCCCATTATGTGCAGTGGATCGACAGTGGATTGGGCAGCTTAGACGTTGCACAGGCAGGCAGTGCCATCAGAAACAGTCCAGCATTTCAACAAGACGGGATTAATGTTAACTTTATCGGCCGTGGAAAGGACGATAGCCTTTTCGTCAGAACCTATGAACGTGGTGTAGAAGCAGAGACACTGTCTTGCGGTACAGGCGCGACGGCAGCAGCACTAGTGGCTGCCACCCAAGGGTTGCAAAGTCCTATAAATATTCAAACTTTGGGAGGAGCACTTCAAGTAAGTTTTATCCAACAAGGTCCTTCCCATTTTCAGCAAATTGAGTTGATAGGTCCGGCGCAGCAGGTTTATCAAGGAACTATAGACATGGACTTATAGTGCCGCTGTAGCTAGTCCCAGCGCATTGAAAGGCTTATGTTGAGACAATAATAGAAAAATATGCTATTCAAACTATTCACTAAAATATTCGGCACTAAATCAGAAAGAGACCTCAAGTGGCTCTGGCCCCATGTAGAGCAAATCAACCATGCTTACGATCAGCTCAAAGACCTGAGCAATGATGCTTTGCGCAATGAATCAATGCAAATGCAATTGTACGCTAGAGGAGAGCTTCGTCCAGTTGTAGACGAAATTGATGACATAGAAAAAGACGTAGACCAAGACGAGTCTATTGACATCCGCTTCCGAGAGAGCCGTTACGAAGGAGTGGTCAAACTCAGAAAGTACGAACAAGAGCGCATAGAAAAGGTGATGATGGAGCTTCTTCCGCAAGCCTTTGCCATTGTTAAAGAAACAGCGCGACGATTCGCAACGAATGAGGAACTCATAGTGACGGCTACGCCTAATGACTATGTGTTGGCCTCTCAAGTAGATTATGTGACCACCCAGGGAGACAAGGCCATCTGGCGCAACCAATGGGAGGTAGCAGGCAATCCCATGGTATGGAATATGGTCCCCTACGACGTACAACTAGTAGGAGGAGTCATCTTACACCAAGGCAGAATAGCTGAAATGGCCACCGGTGAAGGAAAAACCTTGGTAGCCACGCTCCCTGCTTTCTTAAATGCCCTGATGGGCAGAGGCGTTCATATCGTTACAGTCAATGACTACCTAGCCAAGAGAGACGCAGAATGGATGGGACCCATTTACCAGTTTCATGGCTTAAAGGTAGACTGTATCAATAAATATCCTGCTCACTCCAAAGAGCGTCAGCAGGCTTATAAGGCTGATATTGTCTATGGTACCAACAATGAGTTTGGATTTGATTACCTCCGCGACAACATGGCCACTAACACGGAAGAGCTCGTACAACGTGACCTACACTTTGCCATCGTCGATGAGGTAGACTCTGTGCTGATCGATGATGCCAGAACGCCTCTCATTATCTCTGGTCCTGTTGAAAATAGTGACGAACATTTATATGCTGCTTTCAAGCCCAGAATTCATCAACTTTATGAGGCCCAAAAAACACTGGTCACCCAGTTACTCAAAACAGCCAAAGAAAAAATTAGTGCAGAAGACAAAGAGGAAGGAGGGCTAGCTTTGTTCAGGGCCTATAGAGGACTTCCCAAGCACAAACCCCTGATCAAGTACCTAAGCGAAGTAGGAATCAAACAACTGCTGCGCAAAGTAGAGAACTACTATCTGCAAGATAATTCTAGCCTGATGCCTGAAGCAGATGCACCCCTATTGTTCACCATCGATGAGAAGAACAACAGCATCGAGCTTACCGAGAAAGGCATCGAATACATTACGCAACAGGAAGACGACCCCGATTTTTTCGTGCTTCCAGACCTTGGCCTGGAAACAGCACGCATAGAAGAAAATCCAAGGCTAGATGGCGTCACCAAACTGGCACGAAAAGATGTGTTGCTTAAGGAGTACACCGTCAAGTCGCAGCGCATTCATGTGGTGAACCAACTTCTCAAGGCCTACACTTTGTTTGAACGAGATGTAGAGTACATCGTCGTCGACCAAAAAGTTAAGATTGTAGACGAACAGACAGGCAGGGTGCTGGAAGGAAGAAGGTATTCAGATGGCCTGCACCAGGCCATCGAGGCCAAGGAAAATGTCAACATAGAAAAGGCCTCACAGACGTATGCCACTATTACGCTGCAGAATTACTTCCGCATGTACCACAAGCTGGCAGGCATGACAGGCACCGCTACTACAGAGGCGGGAGAGTTTTACGAAATCTACAAGCTGGATGTCGTCGCTGCGCCTACTCACCAACCAGTCATCAGAGAAGACAAAGATGACAAGGTGTACAAAACAGCCCGGGAGAAGTTCAATGCCATTATTGAAGAAATCAGGACTTTGCACGAGCAGGGCAGGCCTGTGCTGGTCGGCACCACCTCTGTAGAAATCTCTGAGCTAGTGAGCCACCTGCTCTCTGAACAAAAGATTAAGCACCAAGTGCTGAATGCAAAGCACCACCAGAAAGAGGCTGAAATCATTGCCGAAGCAGGCAAGGCAGGCACTGTCACTATTGCTACCAACATGGCAGGCAGGGGTACGGACATCAAGCTGACGCCTGAGGCCAAAGAGGCTGGCGGCTTAGCCATCATTGGCACCGAGCGGCACGAGTCCAGAAGGGTAGACCGGCAGCTGCGTGGACGGGCAGGTAGGCAAGGCGACGTGGGCTCTTCACAGTTCTTTCTTTCATTGGAAGACAGCTTGATGCGGCTCTTTGGGTCTGAAAGAATGGCGCGGATCATGGATAAAATGGGCCTAGAAGAGGGCGAGGTCATTCAGCACCGCATGATCACTCGGTCCATTGAGCGAGCGCAGAAAAAAGTGGAGCAAAGCAACTTTGCAGTACGGAAGCGACTTTTAGAGTATGACAATATCATGAACAAACAGCGAGAAGCCATTTATAACAGAAGGCGACATGCGCTGTGGGGCAAAAGAATGCGCTTCGATACGATGAGGATGATCCATGGCATTGTAGATTACACCGTGATGCGCCACATCGGCACCCATGATGGAATCATGCAGTCGAAGCTAGAGAAAGTCTTTGGTAGAGAACTTGTTTCCGCTTCCGAAGCATACATGGCGCGTACAAAAGACTTTAGAGAGCGCATCAATGAAGTCTATTTTGAAGCCCTTAAGCAGTATCATGATAGAAAAAGATACCTGAGGATGAAGGGATTACGGTTTGTTGAGGCCATCAGAGAGGCCTATGGAGAAAGCTTGACCAGCTTCTCTGTGCCTTTCTCTCACCAAGAAACTACGCTTCATGTCACCGTAGACCTTGAAGCTTGCGTGGCCACTGAAGGAATCGAGTTGATCTGTTGCTTAGAAAAAACAGCGATCTTACATTTTATAGATATCTATTGGAAGGAGCATCTAAAAGAAATGGATGACCTCAAGCAATCGGTGCAAAATGCTGTTTATGAGCGCCAAGATCCCTTGATGGTCTACAACTTTGAAAGTTTCAAGTTGTTTCGGCAGTTTATCCGCAAGATCGATCGCGCTGCTATTGGCTTTGTCACTAATGCAGAGATGAAGCTTCCAGTGCCAGGCAGTGGGCAAGTGCAGCTAGGAAATAACTATGCCTATCTTGAGGCAAAGAAGCAAGACACAGGCTCTTTACTCCATACCAACGAAGAAGCACCTGAAGAGGGTAGCAACACACAGCCACTCAAGTCACAGAAGGTAGCCAAGCGCAATGAGAGAGTGACTGTGCGCTATACCAATGGAGTAGTCAAAGAGAACGTTAAGTTCAAAACAGTGGAAGAAGACCTAGCCAATAAGCAATGTGTGCTTGTGGAGAATAGTTAATACATCGGGTACGTTGATTATTTGATTTAGTGATTGAGCGATTTGATGATTTACTCACCTTACGCAGTGGCTTTGTCATTCCAAGCCTGGCAAGGAATCTCGGGGTGGTGTGGGCCTTGCAGGGATGTTTCTTTGCACTCAACATGACAAAATGAGGCGTATTAAGAAGGGCGCGTAAGTTGAGCGATTTACAGATTGGACAATTCAAAAAACCTATTTGATCCTAAAGAAGGCCTATTCTCAAAGTCTAGCAGCGTGTTAGGGGCTGTCTTTTAGCAGCTTCGCCATACTTATCTATTCTCAAACAGTAATCAAGTAGGAAACTAAATTACATCAATCAAAAAATCAGCCGCTCACAAAGTCACCCAATCATAAAATGAACTAATCACAAAACCAGTAATTCACCCATTGGTTTCCTAGTTTAATTCAATGAAGAGAAGTCTCTCATTATTCATAGAACTACTCCTCCTGACAGTAGTAGTAAGTGCCTGGTATACCAACCAAGCCTCTAAAAACGCCTACCATGAGCAGCTATCTGTGCATCGACAACAGTTTGTTGCAGAAAGACAGTCTATCAAGCCGTCTATCTCCCCACATACTCACAAAAAACTCGACAACATTGTTCCTAGACATGATGTCACTGCACAGCTCGACGACTTGCTTATGCGTAGGAGAGTGGCTAGTAAGCAAATTAAATATGTTCGAGGCTACACTGTGCAAGTGTACAATGGAGGAAGCAGAGACCTGGCGTTCAAGGCTAGAAACAAACTATATGCTTGCTGTCCTACCATTACACCAGAAATACAGTACGATGCACCCAACTACATTGTGCGTGCAGGCAAGTTTTTGGACCCAATAGAGGCCTACACTGCCTATGTGGCTATCAAAAGAGGCTTGCCTCAGGCAATTATTCGCCCTCTCTCTTTAGCCAACAAGGCGGGTATTTTTAGCAAGCAAGCTCCAAAGTCGATGGAAACGCAAGAAGACATAGAAAACTCACAGCCAACAACTGACAAGGGAATGCCCTAGCATCAAGAATGAAAATGCAGCTTACTTTTCGGTAGCTTGATGGCTTTTATAGACACAAATAGTATATTTGGGTTTAGATAACTCAAATTACATTTTAGCACGCAACATTATCAATGGCAGCACACAACATGAAGCGATCACTAATAGAAAAAATAGCCACCTACAATTTTCAAATATTCATTTTCGGCCTACTCATAGTAGTAACAACCAGCTGTGTGGACAATGGCTACCCTACTGCCACCAATCCTGGCAAGAGAAGTAGGACTACAGGAGCACTCTACAATGTAGAAGGAGGACTTGAGGTCCCTCCCTTCAGAGGAGAGATCCCACCGTCAGGCATGGTTTACATACCAGGAGGAACTACCATATTAGGAGACTTGGATGAGAACGCGCGAGAAGGGAACAACCCTGCTCATCGTGTTACTCTTACCGCTTTCTATGCTGATCAGACAGTAGTCACTAATATAGACTGGCGTGAGTTTGTTAAAGCACAAGAAGAAATTTCGGAAGAAGCTCATAAGGCTGCCCAACAAGACCCTGCTATCTTCAATGCTGTAGCCCACAACGATGCTTTGAAAAACTACCCAGATGCACCTGGCTTTAATTTTTATCCGGCTTTGGTAAGTTACGTGCAGGCTGAAGAATATTGCAGGTGGAGGACAGACAGGATCAATAAGGAGCGAGCGGAAAAAGCTGGAGAAGAGTATGATCCTGAGACAGGTGACGTCCCGTCTCCAGAAAGCGGATTGGTGATTTCTCCTCTCACGCTCCCTACTGAGGCACAATGGGAGTACATGGCCCGAGGTGAGATCGGCACTCTAGACACAGACCTTGTGCAAGAGACCCAAAGAGTATATGGATGGAACGGCCTCTCCTTGCGAGAGCAAAGTGGACCTAACGAGGGCAAGCTCTTGGCCAACGTTAAGCGAGGGCTTGGGGACTACAAAGGACTGCCTGGAGAGAGCGATAGTATTTGTCCTACTTTTTACGTGTTTAGTGGCGCCCCCAACGATTGGGGCTTATTCATTGCCAACGGCAATGTCCGCGAAATGGTTGTAGGTACTCATAGACCGAACTCTTCTCAAGATGGGGGAGATATGAACCCTGTCATGCCGGACCTCATCTTAGATGCTCAAGAAGATTACAAAGTAACCTATCCGTTGGTCAGTGACGACACTATCACTGTCAAAGGAGCTGCTTGGGGGGACTGTGGTCACTGGCTAAAAATTGGCGAACGAAGGTACAGAGGCAAAGAAGAAGTCGATGCCATGACTGGTTTCAGGTGCGTTACCATTAGCACAAGTAGTGAATAGCTTCGCAAAGCTATTCCGTCACTGCAATGGTAGCCACATTGATGGCCTTAGCTCCTGCAGCCAATAACGCTAGGCCGCAAGCTTCTATCGTTGCCCCTGTAGTAATAATGTCGTCTACTAAAAGCAAGCGCTGGTCACATACCACTTGACTATGAGTCACTTGAAAAGCATCTGCTACATTCTCGAGTCGCTCTAGCTTGCTTTTATGTGTTTGCGTAGGCGTGTGTTTGACGCGCCTAACGCCATGACTAGCCCAAGGAACAGCCATCGCCTCAGCCAGTCCTTGGGCAAAAAAATCACTTTGATTATAGCCCCTTTGTCGAAGTTTGCTAGCATGCAGAGGCACAGGCACAATGAGATCAAAAGTAGTGCTCAAGCCTGCTTCTTTCAGCATAGTGCCATATTTCTTACCTAGTAACCTTCCAATTATTGGCTGGCGCTTGTACTTGAGTTGGTGCAGTAACTGCTGAACTTTACTCATTTTTCGGAACTTGTAGAGTGCCATGGCATGACTGATAGGAATTCGGCCATGAAGCTTCTGAGCTACTAGATTGTCGAGTGTTACGTGACTATTGGTCAAAGGCAGCTCATAAAAGCAGCTAGCGCATAGCAATGTTTCCCCCTGAACCAATACTTGGGGACAAGTGAGGCAGTAGTGAGGAAAAAATAGGTGGACAAAATCTTGGAGCATGGCCGTGAGTCACAATACTATAAAGAGGAACTGTTGTAAAACCTACCAAAACAGAATTCGTTAATTTGGGAAAAACACTTTTAAGAGGCCAGGAAAAGTTTGAAAAGCATACAACCATAAAACCGCTCCACAATATTGTGCCCTCGATACGTTCTTATCCCATCTGACAGATATATTGAAACAAGCGTAGCCACCAACATAGGTCCACTCAAAACCATTCCCACTGCTAGTCGATTCACTACAATCACCACTCATCAGCAGTAAAAACTCCACTCACACGCATATCGCTCATGCTCTTGCCACACCATCAGTTTAAGCAGCGTGTTCTTTCTGCCCTCGTAGCTATTCCCGTCGTCATCTTAGCCTTGTTTTGGAGTGTATGGAGCTACTTCCTGCTTTTTTTTGTCATAGCCATGTTCTCCCTACTGGAGTTCTACAAGCTGGTAGGGCTGGTAGGGGCAAGGCCACAAAGGTTGTGGGGGACGTTGGGTGGGCTACTGATCTATGTACTTGCATTTATGCATAGTAGCGGCTACTTCGCTAATCGCCCCCTTTATGGGGCCGGGCCGATCATAGCCCTGATTTTCCTTATTGAGCTTTACAGAAAAGAGGCAGCACCTTTTGCCAACATTGCCTACACCTTACTGGGTATTGTGTATGTAGGGATGCCCTTTGCTCTACTGCACAGCATTGCCTTCATACAAGGTACTTATAGCCATGAGCCTGTATTAGGGCTTTTTTTGCTACTTTGGGCCAATGATACAGGCGCCTATCTGGTGGGGGCTGCCATAGGCAGACGCAAGCTCTTTCAACGCATATCACCTAGCAAATCCTGGGAAGGGAGCATAGGAGGCGCTGTGCTAACACTGATTACGAGCTACATGATGGGGCATTATAGCCACAGCATGGACTGGGGGACATGGTTGGGCATAGCTGGCATCGTTATCTTAGCAGGCACTTATGGAGACCTGGTGGAATCAATGCTGAAAAGGAGCCTGCAGGTAAAAGATTCAGACCAAACGATTCCTGGGCATGGCGGTTTCTTAGATAGGTTTGATAGCTTTCTGCTGTCTGTACCGTTTATTTTGGCCTACATAAAAGTAGTTCACTAACCCCTAGCAATTCCCCTGGATATTTCATCAGTGTATCAAAGGATCTATGGAGGAGATGTGTATATTTTTGCATACCCTTTTGGAACGATAGTCTTTATTTTCGCCTAAATCAGACTGAGGCCGTTGCAAAACGGCTTAAAATGTTTGCTTAAAAGCGGCATAAAAGGTATTTTCAGAACAGCGAACACTTTCTGTAGCCTTGAAACCTTGCTCAATATGCCAATGCTCCACAACCACCAACTTTCTTTTGCTGACCTTGCTATGCAGCCCAACAATAGAACCCATCATCAACTACAACAAATCAACCAGATTATCGATTGGAAGCCTATTGAAAACCTCCTCACTCAATACTACACTAAGGGGCAGGCGCAAGAAGGAAGAAGCGCCTATCCTCCTCTCTTGCTCTTTAAAATGTCCCTCTTACAGACCTGGTACGGATTAAGCGACTATCAAATCGAAGATCAACTCGACGACAGGAGCTCCTTCAAGAAGTTCTGTGGGCTCAATGCTGACCATCCTACCCCTGATCACAGTGTGATCTCTCGCTTTAGGAAGGTCTTGACCCAAGCAGAGGCCTACCAGCTTCTTCTACTAGAAGTCAATAGGCAATTGGAAATCCTTGGCTTACTGATCCAAAAAGGAACCATAGTAGACGCTTCTATTACGCCAACAGCGCGCCGCCCGAAAGGAAAAAAGATATATGCTTTGCCAACAGGGGAGTATAGGCCTCCCTTGGAAGAAGTCAAGCAAAAAGGAGTAGATCAAGAGGCGAGTTGGGTGAAGCGGGGTAATGAGCTGTATTATGGCTATAAGCGTCACTATCTAGTAGAAGCAGAGAACGGGTTGGTGTTATCAGTTCATACGAGTAAGGCAAGTGAGCACGAAAGCCAACATCTGTCGGGGTTATTAGAGCAGGTGGAGCTACCCAAGGGGAGTGAAGTATTGGGCGATAAGGGCTACAGTAGTGCATCGAACGAATCGTTATTGGGAAGTAAGGGACTCAAGAGCCGTCTTCAACGCAAACGAGCAAGAGGGAAGGCAAGAAACAGTTGGTCAAGTCTGTACAATCGGCTAATAGGGGAGCGTCGCTACAAAGTAGAGCGTGTGTTTGGCAGTATAAAGAGTTGGTTCAAGGCGGGCAGCGCGCGTTATGTAGGGAAGGCAAAAATGCATAGTCAGCATGTACTAGAGGCGCTATGTTACAATCTATACCGCGCTCCAGGGCTGGCGTTAAGAGTCTCTGTGGGATAGTTACGCCCTTTTTGGTTGGTTATCACCCACTATTAGGTCAAAGAATCACAAATAAGTGCTTAACAAGGAGGTAGGCGATTGGCTAACGAGGAGCCCTATTAAAAAAACTAACCTCTTGAGAGGTAAATCAGAAATGACAACCGTTTTGCAACGCCCTCAGACTGTTGCAAAGCGTAAAATAATCCGCTCATACCTTTACAAAAGCAGGCTTTTTTTCTTTCTATAGCGTGTAGCTATTGCAAAATAATGCCAACTACGATGCTAGACTTTGAAAATAGGCTGTCTTTGGGACTAGAAAAGTTTTTTAAATCACCCAATCGCAAAATCGCCCAATAATGCAAGGGGCTCAACGTTTATAAAATCCAACAATCGCAAAATCACTCAATAATGCAATGACCTCTAGCTTGAAACCTCTTAGCACTCTAAATGAGCTACAAACAGCCCTACAGCAAGGCACTACTACCTGCCAGGCTACAGTAGCCCACTGCCTAGCCAACATAGCGCAGGGCGCACACCTCAATGCCTTTGTGCGCACCTATGCAGAGGAAGCACAACAACAAGCGGCTGGTATAGAGCAAAAGTATCTATCCAGACAAGCCCGCTCGCTCGCAGGCATGGTAATAGGGCTCAAGGACTTGCTGTGCTATCAAGATCATCCCGTAGAGGCATGCAGTAAAATGCTAGCAGGATTTATAGCGCAGTTCAGTGCTACAGTCACGCAGCGTCTCCTGGAGGTCGATGCTATCCTCATCGGCCATCAAAATTGCGATCAGTTCGGTATGGGATCGTCCAATGAAAACTCTGCCTATGGACCTGTACGCAATGCGCTAGACACGACCAGAGTGTCAGGAGGGTCTTCAGGAGGCTCCGCTGTGGCGGTGCAAGCCCATATGTGTCATGCATCACTCGGCACCGACACTGGCGGCTCCGTGCGGCAGCCAGCAGCCTTTTGTGGCATTGTGGGGCTCAAACCCACCTATGGGCGAATCTCTCGGCATGGTATGATCGCCTATGCCTCTTCTTTTGATACTATTGGCATCTTAGCCCAAAACGTTCGCGACTGTGCAGCTGTACTTGAGGTCATTGCAGGGCCAGATACTTCTGACAGCACCGTGTCGCACCAGCCAGTGCCTAACTACACCGCACAGCTAGCCTTTAACAAACGCGCCAAAGTAGCTTACTTTCCCGAGGCCCTAGAGCCCCCAGGCCTGCAACCAGAGATTCGTACGCACACCCAGGCTACGCTCGACCTACTGCATCGAGAAGGCCACCAAGTAGAGGCCTTGGATTTTTCATTACTGGCGTATGCTTTGCCTACCTACTACATACTAACCAACGCAGAAGCTAGCTCCAATCTGGCCCGGTTCGATGGCGTACGGTATGGCCACCGTAGTCCCAATGGCACCAATCTGTCAGATATGTACAAAAAAACTCGCACAGAGGGGTTTGGTTCAGAGGTACAGCGCAGAATTCTGACTGGAACGTTTGTGCTTAGTACTGGCTATTATGATGCTTGGTATATCAAAGCCCAGCAAGTGAGGCGCCTGATCCGAGATAGGTTCGCAGCCATCTTTGCAGCCTATGATTTTATCGTGCTCCCTACCACGCCCACTACGGCCTTTAAGATAGGAGAGCACATGCAAGATCCACTGGCTATGTACTTGGCAGATTTATACACCGTTCCTGCGTCCATTGCAGGGGTCCCCGCCATTTCCATTCCTAATGGCGTTGATAAGAACGGCCTGCCCATTGGACTACAGATCATAGCCCCTGCTTTTGCTGAGGGTCAGCTCCTAGCCTTTGCTCACTACTTGGCTACGCTGCAGTAAGTGCCGCTAGGTAGTGTCAACAGAAGAGGTTCTCTTGTAGCAAAAAATGCCAAAACAACTTGCCTATAAACGACACGATATATCCATGAAGTAGGGAACAAGCCAGCCCATTATCTGCCTGGAAGAGCGGGCGTCTGGGACGGTTGTGACAGGTCTCTATCCTTTATTTGGAGAGCAGGCGTTACTTTTGTGCCAAGCTTTGATTGCCATGGAAAAAACACCCCGCGTAAGATTTGCCCCTAGCCCTACAGGCGCTTTGCATATTGGGGGCGTTAGGACAGCTCTGTACAACTATCTGTTTGCTAAAAAGCACCAAGGGCAATTCATCCTCAGAATAGAAGACACTGACCAGACCCGGTTTGTGTCTGGTGCCGAAGAGTACATCCTGAATACACTGCAATGGCTAGGCCTTGAACCCGATGAAGGACCTGTGCAAGGCGGTGCTTATGGGCCTTACAGACAATCTGAGCGCCAAGCGTTATATCCTCAATATGCTGCCCAGCTGGTAGAAGCAGGCCGAGCCTATTATGCCTTTGACACGGCCGAAGAGCTCGAGGCCATGCGGGCCCGCCTGAAAGCGGCTAGGGTAGCTACCCCCCAATACAATGCCGTCAGCCGCGCATGGATGCGAAACTCTCTGACCCTGCCGCGCGAGGAGGTAACTGCCTTGCTAGAAGCAGGCGCCCCGCACGTCATCCGCATCAAAGTACCTCACCAAGAAGACATTCGCTTTCACGATGCCGTCAGGGGCTGGGTCAAAACGCATTCTACAGCGCTGGACGACAAGGTGCTGATGAAGTCAGATGGCATACCTACCTATCATTTTGCCAACGTGGTGGACGACCATTTGATGCAGATCACCCATGTTATTCGAGGGGAAGAGTGGATTCCTTCTACACCTATCCATGTGTTGCTCTACCGATACCTGGGCTGGGAGGCCTCTATGCCACAGTTCGTACACCTGCCGCTCTTGCTTAAGCCTGAAGGCACAGGCAAGCTGAGCAAACGCGATGCTGAGCAGCAGGGCTTTCCTATTTTCCCACTTGCCTGGCAAGACGCACACACAAGTGAGCATCTCAACAGCTTTCGTGAGCAGGGCTATTTGCCCGCAGCGCTGCTCAACTTCTTGGCATTGCTAGGCTGGAACCCAGGCACACAGCAAGAAGTCTTTGCGTTGGAAGACTTAGTACAAGCTTTTTCTTTGGAAAGAATCGGCAAGTCAGGTGTCAAGTTCGATATCCACAAAGCCCAATGGTTCAACCAGCAGTACCTGCATGCACAGCCTGAAGAAGTATTGGTCAAGTATTTGACGGAGCAATTAGAGGCAAAGCAACTACCTTACACGCAGGAAAAGGCCTTACAAGTTAGTCGCCTCGTGAAAGAACGTGTTGTCTTCCCCCAAGACTTTTGGCAGCAAGGGCAGTATTTCTTTGTAAGGCCCACCATGTATGACGAAAAAGTAGTGCAAAACAAATGGAATGCAGAGACCTGCACAGCCCTCAAGGAGTTTACAGAGGCGCTCAAGGGCTTGCCTACTTTTGAAGCAGACGCCATCAAAACTACCCTAGTAATGCTGCTAGAAGCCAAAGCCCTGAAGCTCGGCCAGGTCATGCCCTTGGTGCGCGTAGCACTAACAGGCACTGCTGCTGGGCCCGACTTGATGCAGAGCCTGGCCATCATAGGCCAGGAAGAGAGCATCACGCGGCTCACAACCTTTATAGCGCAGCACACATAGAGCCTACAGTATAGTTATCAATGATTAGTTATCACAAATCACCCAATAGATTCAAACGCTCAAATAGCCAATGAATTCAAGTAGCCACAATATTCTCCAGCGGAATAAGTGGACAGCTGTGTAGCTTCAGAAAAACCTGGACCGTAACGACGACGTCCTGCGAGCAGTAGGCAGCAATCTTATCTAGGTCGTTGGCTCGGTAATAATAATGATTGACCTCGCTGCCTTCCATAAGCTCTTTGCTAGAAGTGATCCCGAACAATGTAGCCAGCAGGTGCAAGGAGGTAAAGCTCTTTCGGTCGCCAAATCTCCACAACTCCATCGTGTCTATATGGGCTACTTCCCAAGGCTTTTTTCCAGCTGTGTTGAGCACTTGAGGCAGGGGAAGGCCATTGACAAGCAGCCTTCGGCACAGATAGGGAAAGTCAAACTCTTTGCCATTGTGGGCACAGAGCCTGAGCGTGTCTTGCGCGAAGCGCGTATCGAGCAATGATTGAAAAGCCTGCAGCAAAGCTTTCTCCTTATGTCCCTGTAAAGTCTTGACACGCAAGGTAGGGACGTCGTTTTCATCAAAAGAAACAAAGCCCAGTCCGATGACTATAACCTTGCCGAACTCAGCGTAGATGGCTGCTTTCTCGAAAAACAAATCACTCGCTGCTTCTTGGTCGCTCTTCCTGATCGTCGCTGCCTTTTTGTCCCACAACGGCTTGAGAGGCTCCTCCAGCGCCTGATAGTTAGGGGCACAAGAGACAGTTTCTATATCTACGAAAAGAAGGTTTTGAAGGAGTTGCTTGGTCGTGTGGGGATTCATACAAGCTGTAGCAGGTGATATTTAATCTGATACTGGTGAAATTGCCTAACAATTAAAACTACTACAATAATGAACTTAAACCAGAAAATTGTCGAGCCTAAAAGGTGAGCCACGGGGCTATGACACTTATTATGTGGGGAGTTCTAGAGGCATTGGTAAGATCTGTGGACAGGTATGCCCCGCCTTTAGGGCAAGCGGATCCGCTTGCCCTAGACTATAGGCTGATGGAGGTACAAGCCAGGGAGCCTTGCACCAATTTTCTGGAAACACGTGCATCATCAAGAGTTCGTATTATTATATGCGTAGCGCTCCAAGGATGCTTTACACCACTCTCCATAGGTCATTCCATTTTTGAAGCGGCTTTGGTATTGCGAATCAACTCTGTCTGTATAAATCCTCGTATCGTCATCAATAGCAAAAAATAAGGCAAAACTGTAGCGCTCATAGCCACCATAAGCCTTTTTGACGCCATGGTCTGTCGCAATGATGCCTCGATTGGTGAGTAAATCTGCTGCTTCACCCACCTGGAACATAATGACATCGTTAGGTACCTTGACTTCTCGATCGCGTATGTGTAGTCCCACGCCGTCAGGCTCAGGGACAAATGAGCCATCTTTCTTGTAAAACGAGGGAATTAGCCCAGTGAACAATCCATGATCTCTGTGAACGCCACACCAATATGGATTGCCATCGTCTTTACCTTTAGGAACTGGGCCGTAATACAGCATGCGCCCCACTGCTGAAAGATTTCCGAAATTGAGCTCCAGCATAGGCAATATCCCCCTGCCTGTCTCAAAGATTAAATGAGCAAGATCAAGATATGCGCTTTTGAATTCGTCAGCAAGAGCCCAGCTACTTGATGGCCACACATTGGACATTAGTTTTTCAGGCTGATCTCCTAAGGTCGCGTAATAGGAACACTTGAAAGAATCACGCTTGCCGTTAAAGGCTTCAGTACCACAAGTCCAACCTGTAAAAGATGAACCCCGTGGTACACACTCTGCCTTGCGTTGATCGTCAAGAGCAACAAATGCTTGAGCCAGTTCAAGATACTTTGCCTTTTTCTCTACGTATCCTGGCACACCGCGTAGGGCAATAAAACCATAATCGTGCAAATGCTGCTTCACATCATCGATCTGCGCTTTAAGATTTGGGTACTCAAATATTCTGACGTCCATTCTTCCTTGAAGAGTTTCTGCGTTTGCTTGCAAAGTTGCCACTAAGAGTAGCGCGTATACTAAGTAGATAGTTCTAACCATTTCTTTATTGGTCTCAGTCGCTAGTACAAAACTATGCACTTTCAGTGCAAGACTTCCAGTTGCTACACACTTCCTCTGCATGCTAGATTTGGATGATGAGTAAGGAATCAAGACGTAGTAGCCACACAATCTCCTGGTTGACAGCCCATATAGTCTGGGTTACTAAATACCGTTATCATGTTCTCAAGGGAGATGTTCAAACTAGATGTCGTGATCTGATTCAGCAGATCTGTGATGCAGAAGACGTAAAGATTTTGAAAGGAGTTATAAGTAAAGATCATGTACATCTGCATATCGAATATTCTCCTTCTCAATCGATCAGTGAGTTGGTAAAACGCCTGAAAGGTCGTACATGGCGAAGAGTTCAGGAGGAGTTTTCCGCATTGAAGAAGAGCTATTGGGGCAAACATTTCTGGTCAATAGGTGATGGGGGCTGGAGCACAGGTAACATAACAGATGAAATGGTAGAATTGTATCTAAATCATCACAGTGGACCGTCCAATGTCTCCCTTGAGAACTTTATATTAGATTAAGATTTTCAATCTTATCCTTTTAAAAGAACCTATGCACTTTCTGTGCATAGTATTTTCAGTTTTATCCAACATTATATTAAGAATAAATACGACGCTTTATCGTCTAATACAATGCTGAGGTGTGGATTTGAAGCACTTACAAAAGTTATGAAGAACATCATGGCTTAAACGTCTGTCAGCAGTTCTCTGCTTTCATATTAAGGGATTCTAAAGTAATTTTAAGGCCATTTTTGAAGAAAATTTTGAGAAGAACAAAGATAAAAGAACTGCTAACCACTGCACAAGTGAATACGCAGGTTTGCGCCCAGGGCTGGGTACGTACCAAACGCGTGAGTAAAAACGTTGTGTTCATTGCCTTGAACGATGGCTCCACGCTCCATAACCTACAAGTAGTGGCCACAGCAGAGCAGCTCTCAACAGCCACGCTACAAGATATCACTGCTGGGACCAGCTTGTGCGTAGAAGGAACAGTGGTGGCTTCACAAGGCCAAGCACAGCGCATCGAGCTGCAAGCTAATAAGATTACCGTGCTAGGCACCGCCGTAGACTATCCCCTCCAGCCTAAAAAGCACTCTTTCGAGTTTTTGCGCAACATAGCGCACCTGCGCTTTCGTACCAACACTTTCGGCGCTGTTTTCAGGGTGCGGCATGCCGTCAGTTACGCTATTCACCAATTCTTTCATGAACGAGACTTTGTGTACCTACACACGCCTATCATTACAGGCGTAGATGCAGAAGGCGCTGGAGAAATGTTTAACGTAACTACCTTAGAGGTAGATCAGGCACCTCGTCTGCCCCAGAGGGGCGTGGACTACAGCCAAGATTTCTTTGGGAAAAAGACGCACCTAACAGTTTCGGGGCAGCTAGAAGCAGAGGCGGCAGCCCTAGGCCTGGCAGAGATCTACACTTTTGGCCCTACCTTTAGGGCAGAAAACTCCAACACGACCCGACATCTGGCAGAGTTCTGGATGGTGGAGCCAGAAATGGCTTTTTATGACCTCACAGACACCATGGTCTTGGCAGAGGCCTTTTTGAAATATTTGATTCGTTTTGTGCTGGCGCATTGCCCAGATGACATGGCTTTCTTGCACCAGAGAGCCTTGGAGGCAGCGCAACAGAAAAAGCAGACGGAGCTGCCTGCACCGCTCATCGAGCAACTGGAGCATATTTTGTCCCATCCTTTTGAACGCCTTACTTACACAGAAGCAATCGAAATACTCAAAGCGTCTAAGCCCAACAGAAAAGGAAAGTTTGCCTATCCCATTCAAGACTGGGGCACGGATTTACAATCAGAGCACGAGCGCTATCTGGTAGAGCAGCATTTTCAAAAGCCAGTGATCGTGACTGATTATCCTAGCGCTATAAAAGCCTTTTACATGCGTCAAAATGATGATAAAAAGACAGTAGCTGCTATGGATATCTTGTTTCCGGGCATAGGCGAGATTCTTGGTGGTTCGCGGCGCGAGGAGCGCTTGGAGAAGCTCACCGCTGTCCTACAACAAAAAGGCATGGATGATGAGTCTCTGGCGTGGTACTTGGACACCCGTCGCTTTGGTACAGCACCGCACAGTGGTTTTGGACTGGGCCTGGAGCGTTTGGTACAGTTCGTTACTGGCATGGACAACATTCGGGATGTGATTCCTTTTCCACGTACGCCGGGTCATGCGGCTTTTTGATGGTTATTAGACTATTGATCTATTGGGTTATTTGCTCCCCTCTAGCGCGGAAGTTCTTCATGCGTTCCCATTGCCTGGCCTACAGAAGAAAAACGCCTGCTTCTAGCCCAAGTAAAAAACACTGGCACTAGTAGGGGCTGCTAGGTCATTGTCATGGCACAAGTTTCGCGCCAGATGGGAATAAATCTATGGCATAAGCCCAAAATATTTGCTCTACAAAAAGAGCTACAAAGGTCATTAAGTCACAGCCACTTGCTCAAAATAATAAGGATAGACCATATTCTGTGGCGAATTAGTGGCTCTAATGGTGTAGGCTACCCTAATTCCGATCATTCCTTCTAGTCTATCTTCTGTGTCAATTTCAACAGCATCAACGCGGATTCTAGGTTCGTGGGTTAGGATAGACTGCTTGATGTTGTTAACCATAAAAGTTTCTAGGTTTAAATCTAGGCGCTGAAACGCTAGCGGGCTAAGATTACAGCCATATTTAGGCTCCATAGGCCGTTCTCCTGGTGTGGTAGAAAGCAGAATGTGCAGACTTTCTTTGATGTCTTGCTCATCTTTGACCATTTCTACTGTCCCGCTGTGGTAGTTAAAAGAAGGCGGAAAGGCCCAACCCCTTCCTAAAAAAGTGGTTTCCTTATCCATGGTCTTATCCTCCTATGGTTACGTTCAGCGCGCCAAACTGTATTGAACCGCCCATGGCAGTAGGGTCTCCTTTTCTGGCAGCAGGCATTTTTCCTATATATACAGTGGTAGACCCCATCAAAACCGTATCTGGATGAGGCGGTGGACCAACACAAGTAAGTTGGTCGCCTACTCTGGCTGCAGGAAGTCCCCCGATAAGTACTGTGGGACAGCCTACGGTGATCACGCCCCCTACTTCATGAGGAATAGGTGGCGTTCCTGGAGTCTCTAAGGGACAACTATGGATATCGGTAGACCTTGCTGCTTCTGCCATAGGCTTTTGTAATTAAAGAGGTTGAGGAGTGCTGATGGGGGGCATTGTGCTTGAGTGATCAACTGATTTGTAATTTAAAAACCTTACTAGTCCAGAAGATAAGCTGTTTTTAAAGTTTACAAGCGTTTTTTGGACACCTTGTTTTATAAAAAGATAGCTTTTAAATCTTGTACATCCTATCCCTTCCCAGCTTTGCTGTATTGCCTGAACCACTGCGTAATGATTACTTTTTTCCCTTTCCTAACAGGCTGGCCGCTATGGTAAGTAGCTAGATTTCGACTATTGTCTTCTTACAGGTTATTCCAGACGACTGCTTGCCCTTTTTTCGGAAAAAAATGATGGCCTAACTTGGAGAAGTAAGTAGTGCCACCTTCTTCAACGTCAGTCAAGTAGATCATGAAAGTCCATGTTCTGTTGCCTTGTGCCAAGCCACCACTCTCCTCCCAAATGGTTGTCCCTGGCTCAAAGGCACCGAGGTGTTCCTTAAACTCTTGGCCTGGCAGATAGCATTGTCCTTGTATGTCTTCTGCGTAGTCTAGAGAAATACCTATTTTCCGACTTATTTTTTGCGCTATCGAGTGCATATAGGCCTTTTCTGCTGCATCAGTGACTGATGATAGGTGGGTCGTACGGCTTGTTCTAATTTTTTGGCCTTGTGTATTATGGGGGTTGGTGTCTTTCCCAGCAAGTGCTGAGGGAACTAAGTGTTTTTCAATGATAGCGACGAGCTGGTCGCACTCTTTGTCGGCCAGGAATTGATCTATTGTATATAACTCAACCTTATATGACTCAAATTTCCGGGCGTGCTTGAGTCCTAGAATTCGTTGGCCCACCTCACTGGTTGCCACCTGAGGACTACGCTCATTGCATGCATAGCAGAAAAGTACTACCAGAAGGCATAAACCTGACTGAATGCACTGTGAGATCACCGTATTATTGTGTGATCTTATGGTTGCATAATTTTTTGATAGCCTACTAAAAGTCATAACATCTTGGTGCAAAGCTTCGACCGCAAATTAAAGACCTTCCTGTCGTTGTAAGAAAAAACCCGAGCCTGTAAGGCTCGGGTTTTAGGTGTGCACAGCTGTGCTGGACTTACATCATGCCGCCCATGCCACCGCCCCCCATTGGAGGCATAGCTGGTGCTGCTTTCTCATCTTCCGGCTCTTCTGCCACCACACATTCAGTGGTGAGGAGCAAAGAAGCAATAGAGGCTGCATTTTCCAGGGCCAGTCTAGTCACCTTAGTAGGATCAATGACCCCAGCTTGGTACATATTTTCATACTGGTCTGTTCTGGCATTGTAGCCGTAGTCATCGCTGCCTTCCCTCACCTTCTGTACTACGATAGAGCCTTCTCCACCAGCGTTGGCCACAATGGTTCTCAGAGGGGCTTCTAATGATGCCTTGACAATAGCCACACCTGTGATTTGGTCTTCATGGTCTACTTGAACGCTTTCAAGCGCATCAATGGTACGTAACAACGCAACCCCTCCACCAGGCACGATACCTTCTTGCACCGCTGCTCTAGTAGCGTGCAAAGCATCGTCCACACGGTCTTTCTTCTCTTTCATCTCTACTTCGGTGGCTGCACCAATGTAGAGAATCGCTACGCCACCTGATAGCTTAGCCAAGCGCTCTTGCAGCTTTTCCTTGTCATAATCTGATGTGGTGCTCTCTATTTGAGCTTTGAGTTGGTTCACTCTAGCTTGGATATCTTCGTTCTGGCCACTACCATTGACAATGACTGTATTTTCTTTGTCAATTTTGACCTTTTCGGCTGTACCCAAGTAGTCCAGCGTAGCATTTTCAAGCTTATAGCCTCTTTCTTCAGAGATCATGGTACCGCCTGTCAGGATGGCCATGTCTTCAAGCATCGCTTTCCTTCTGTCACCAAAACCAGGCGCCTTGACAGCCGCCACTTTCAGTGCACCTCTGATTTTGTTCACTACAAGCGTAGCCAAAGCCTCTCCATCCACATCTTCTGCAATGATCAATAAAGGCCTACCCGTCTGTGACACACCTTCTAGTACAGGAAGTAGCTCTTTCATTGCAGAAATTTTCTTGTCGTAGATCAAGATGTAGGGGCTATCCAGCTCTGTTTCCATCTTCTCTGTGTTAGTCACAAAGTAAGGAGAAAGATAGCCTCGATCGAATTCCATACCCTCGACCACTTTGACTTCTGTTTCTGTGCCTTTGGCTTCTTCTACTGTGATGACACCGTCCTTGCCGACCTTGTCCATAGCATCAGCAATCATCTTCCCAATCATGCTGTCGTTGTTGGCTGAGATGGTAGCTACTTGCTCTATTTCTGTAGAGCCACTGATCGGCTTAGAGTTCTTTTTAAGCTCCTCTACAGCCACAGTGATCGCCTTATCAATGCCCCGCTTCACGTCCATGGGATTGGCTCCGGCAGCTACGTTTTTAATCCCGTTCATAAAGATAGACTGGGCCAGTAGGGTAGCAGTGGTAGTACCATCGCCAGCACTGTCAGCGGTTTTGGAAGCCACTTCCTTGACCAGCTGTGCCCCCATGTTCTCTACAGGGTCTTTAAGGTCAATTTCTTTGGCCACAGACACCCCATCTTTAGTAACGCTAGGAGCCCCAAACTTCTTGTCTAGGATCACATTACGTCCTTTAGGACCTAACGTAACTTTGACAGCATTGGCCATCGTATCAACCCCTTTTTTGAGCTTTTCGCGTGCTTCTGAGTCGAATAGTATAGTTTTTGCCATATTGTATATGATTTAAGGTTAAAAATGAATGGTTCACAAAAGACTAACTAAACAATTGCGTAGATGTCTGACTCTCGCATGATTAGATAGTCAGTACCCTCAATGGTAAGCTCCGTACCGCCGTATTTGCCATACAAGACTTGGTCACCGACTTTCACGGTCATCGGCTCGTCCTTCTTGCCAGGTCCTGCAGCTACTACCTGACCACGTTGTGGCTTTTCTTTAGCCGTATCAGGAATGATGATTCCACTTGCGGTTTTCTCTTCAGCAGCATTGGGTAGTACCACCACCCGATCTGCCAAGGGCTTAATGTTTACATTACTCATAGTTAATCTTACTTTAATTGGAGTTGATGATTACTTGTTTGAACTAAAAGGTTCACTTCACTGTATACCATATTCTGTGCCAAAAGTCACTCACCGTTGTTTTTTACAGTGTTATTGTGGGAGATATCTGACCTAAGGACGTTTATGCAGTGTAGTTCCTGACAAAATTACGGTTTTAAATCCCTTTTACACGCTGAGCCTGTTGCAAAATGCGCTAAATATGCTGGACATGCGTTAAAAAGTGCTCTCACAAGCCTATAAACAACTTGACAATTACGCAATCATAAACCCTATGAAAATTCACTTACGATAAGAATATGAAAATGGGACCTCCATCCTCTGGATTCTTTTAAAAGAAAGTCACCCAATGATACAATAGCCTTACGCTTTACAAAGTGTGGGACTACAAAGACGCTTGTGTCAGCTGCCTAAATGCTTGGTCAAAGACTGCACTATGTTGCTGATAGCACTCAGCGAGCGACAGATCATTTCCTAGCTCAGCTTGTAGGCGTTTTTCTAACCCCTTTTCTAAATGTACGTGGTGCGTATTGAAATATTGCGTAGCTATTTGAAAACAAGATGAGGCCGTTTTGTAATCCATGACCACTAATAGTTCTGTCAAAGCACGGCTCAATTGAAAATGCTGGAAGTCCATGCGCTTGTAAGATCGGTCATTGTGCTTTTGAGAACTGTATCCACCGCGGTTGTACCAGTCGAGGCCGTTGCAAAACGGCTTAAAATGTTTGCTTAAAAGCGGCATAAAAGGTATTTTCAGAACAGCGAACACTTTCTGTAGCCTTGAAACCTTGCTCAATATGCCAATGCTCCACAACCACCAACTTTCTTTTGCTGACCTTGCTATGCAGCCCAACAATAGAACCCATCATCAACTACAACAAATCAACCAGATTATCGATTGGAAGCCTATTGAAAACCTCCTCACTCAATACTACACTAAGGGGCAGGCGCAAGAAGGAAGAAGCGCCTATCCTCCTCTCTTGCTCTTTAAAATGTCCCTCTTACAGACCTGGTACGGATTAAGCGACTATCAAATCGAAGATCAACTCGACGACAGGAGCTCCTTCAAGAAGTTCTGTGGGCTCAATGCTGACCATCCTACCCCTGATCACAGTGTGATCTCTCGCTTTAGGAAGGTCTTGACCCAAGCAGAGGCCTACCAGCTTCTTCTACTAGAAGTCAATAGGCAATTGGAAATCCTTGGCTTACTGATCCAAAAAGGAACCATAGTAGACGCTTCTATTAGGCCAACAGCGCGCCGCCCGAAAGGAAAAAAGATATATGCTTTGCCAACAGGGGAGTATAGGCCTCCCTTGGAAGAAGTCAAGCAAAAAGGAGTAGATCAAGAGGCGAGTTGGGTGAAGCGGGGTAATGAGCTGTATTATGGCTATAAGCGTCACTATCTAGTAGAAGCAGAGAACGGGTTGGTGTTATCAGTTCATACGAGTAAGGCAAGTGAGCACGAAAGCCAACATCTGTCGCGGTTATTAGAGCAGGTGGAGCTACCCAAGGGGAGTGAAGTATTGGGCGATAAGGGCTACAGTAGTGCATCGAACGAATCGTTATTGGGAAGTAAGGGACTCAAGAGCCGTCTTCAACGCAAACGAGCAAGAGGGAAGGCAAGAAACAGTTGGTCAAGTCTGTACAATCGGCTAATAGGGGAGCGTCGCTACAAAGTAGAGCGTGTGTTTGGCAGTATAAAGAGTTGGTTCAAGGCGGGCAGCGCGCGTTATGTAGGGAAGGCAAAAATGCATAGTCAGCATGTACTAGAGGCGCTATGTTACAATCTATACCGCGCTCCAGGCCTGGCGTTAAGAGTCTCTGTGGGATAGTTACGCCCTTTTTGGTTGGTTATCACCCACTATTAGGTCAAAGAATCACAAATAAGTGCTTAACAAGGAGGTAGGCGATTGGCTAACGAGGAGCCCTATTAAAAAAACTAACCTCTTGAGAGGTAAATCAGAAATGACAACCGTTTTGCAACGCCCTCAAGTCATCCACGCCATTATACCTTTAGACTTGGAATGTTGTACAACAATTAAGAATAGTCAATAGAATAGTAGTAAAAGTATTAAAATTAAGCAGGGCAGAGGCGAACTAGCCATTGTACCAGGAGCAAGACCTATCAGTGGAATCAGTCCTCTGCCTGCTTTGCAAGGCAACACAGACTCATATAGAATTGCAGGGAGAAAGACCCATTAATAAGGTATTGAGTTGTTGCTCTTTTTTATGCCCATCTCTAACCTGACTTAAGCAAGTTATGAATGATAAATATACTTATACCCTAGGTTTTGATATCTCCAAAGATACGGTCGACTTCTCTTTATTGAAATCGGGCAATAAGCTCCTTGTAGGTAAGTTGGATAACCAACAACAGGGCTTTGAGCAGTTGCAGCAACAACTCCTTGAACACGGTATCAAGCCTAAAGAGGTGCTTTGCTGTCTCGAGCACACTGGTATCTACACCTATCAGCTCCTTCTTTGGCTTGAGCAAGAGCAGTATCCCACTTGGGTAGAGAATCCTTTGGCTATTAAGAAGTCTTTGGGCATTACTAGAGGTAAAAATGACCGCATTGATGCCGAAAGGATTGCTTGCTATGCTTTCCGATTTTGGGACAAGGCTCAGCTCTGGAAGCCGAAAAAAGCCCTGATCGAGCACTTACAAAGGCTAGTGGCTTTGCGTAACAGACTCTTGAAGGGCAATAGGCAACTCAATGTCCCCCTCAAAGAGAGTAAGGCTTTGATCGATCCAAGAGAGCAACAGGCCACAGAGGCCCTTTGTAACCCAGTGCTTAAGGAGCTAAAAAGCGCTATCGAGCAGGCAGAAAAGCAAATCAAGGAGCTGATTGATCAAGATGAGGAAGTATCTCATCAGGAAGCTATCATCAGCTCCGTGCCTGGGGTAGGGGCAGTGACAGCGAGTCAGCTACTAATCGTTACCCATGGCTTTGAGCGTATTACAACGGCGAAGGCTTGTGCGTGTTATGCAGGGGTAGCGCCCTTTGTTTGTAGCTCAGGGACGAGTGTGAGAGGCAGGAGTAAAGTCTCACCTTTGGCTAACAAGGAGCTCAAGAGGCTACTGCATATGTGTGCACTGGTGGCTATAAAATGCTGTAGCGAGCTGTCGTCGTATTACCATGGGAAGTTGCAAGCAGATAAATCGAAGATGCCGGTGCTGAATGCGGTAAGAAACAAGCTACTATTGCGGATTTATGCCTGTCTACGGGAGGAGAGATATTACGAAGCTAGCTATTGAAAGATGGTAGCGTAGAGAGAGAGAAAGAGAGTAAGGACGATTGTTGTTGATTGTTGGGCTGTGGGCTTGAGTGAAACACAGCTAAGGCAGTGGGGAGTGTGTTTTGCACAAGTCCACAGGAAGAGCGTGGTAAAAATTGTACAAAAAAAAGATGAAAAACTCGTTTTTACCATAGAATTCCACTGCTTGATCTCTGATAGCACTGCTTCTTCAGTAACCTGCTGGCCTTGCTGGGTTCTTTCCTCTGCGATGGCCTGGATGTGCTTATCAAAATACTGCACGAGCTCTCCTTCAGTATAACCCATCATCCCTGCATACTGAGGAAACATGGTAATGTCATTGAGGTGATTAGGTCCAGAAAAGAGCGAAACTTGCGAGAACTTGGTGATCCCTGTCACAAAGGTGAAGCGTACATGTTGGCCCAAATTTTTGAGTACCCCAAAAAAGCTTTGCAGCAGTTGGCAGTTAGCTTCGGCTGTCTCTGGATTGTGAAGGTTATCAATGATGAGTTTGTCGTACTCGTCCACAAGCACAACAACGGGCCCTTTCTTGGAGAGCAATGTGACTAACCGCCTGAGTTTGGCTTGACAAGAAGTCCCTCCACTCGTCACTCCAGAGAGTTCGGCAAGCTCTTCCAGCGACTCCTTCAGGTCACTCTCAAATGCTTCCCGAGTCTCATTAGCAATTTGGGCAAAGTTAAAGGACAAGACAGGATGTACTGGCCAGTCATAGTCACCCCCATCAATCTGATAGCCTTGAAAGAGTGCTTTGTTCCCTTTGAATATTTCCTCTAACGTGTTGAGGAAGAGCGACTTGCCGAAACGCCTGGGGCGGGAGAAGAAACAGTGCCTCCGCTGTTTATTTTCAATCAACTCTTTGGCAAACCCTGTCTTGTCTACGTACACATAGCCACCTTCTAGGATTTCGCGAATGCTCTGGAGGCCAATGGGTAGGTATTTCATGGGGGTTTGTCTTTGGGTGGGCTTAACGTTTCAAATGTAATAGATATCCTGAAGAGTAGCTTGCATAAAGCCTTGCTGGGCACAAGGACATCTTGTGCAACATGGGTGAACCTTTTATTTTTGGTCAATTCAAATACGAAAAATCAATCATTAATGCTTCTAATCATAGGTTTTCTCATGCTTACCAGTGCCTCTCCTTCCAATGATGCAGTGGCTACGAGCGAAAAGCTTAATAAGCAGCTTTTGGCCACTACACCGCAAGATTGCACACACTTTATTCAAGGTGCACAACACGCGGACCAACCGATCGTCGAGTATACTCCTGATCAGGTGATGGAGCGTTTTTTGGACTATTATTTTTTGCCTTGGGACAATCCCTTCCTAGCGTTTCGTTTGGAGGAGCTACGTGAGCGAGAAGGTGAGAAGGTTCAATCTTACTTAAAAAATCCTGGTTGGAGCTTTAATCAATACCCGATTTCAACAGACTTTATAGCTCATCTCAGCAGCAATATGGACTGGGATAGCTTCCCCAACTGCCAGCAGCCAGCCATAGCAGTCCGTGGCACTGACCTGCGGATCATGCCCACCGCTGATCCCTCTTTTATCAACTTGAGCGATGCAGGCCAGAGCTATCCTTTCGACAACTGGCAAGAATCATTTCTGTCGCCCAATATGCCCGTGTGCATCCTACAATGCAGCCAAGACGGTGCTTGGTATTTTGTAGTGACAGGAGAGTATACGTATGGCTGGGCCAAGCGGGAAGACATAGCGTATGTAACGCCTGCATTCATTACTCAGTGGAGGACAGGACAGTACGTAACACCGTTGCGCGATGGCGTGCCTGTAGTTGATCATGTGGAAGCGCCTTTAGCACGCATAGGTCAGCTTATGCCGCTAGCGCAAGAGCAGCTTGATAAAGATAAGCATCAAGTGCTGACTGTAGCGACAGACTCGGCAGGCAATGCGGAGATCAAGCTAGGAAAAGTAAGCCAAGCAGATGCTGTCAAGATGCCTTGGTTGGCTACGCCCCACCACATAGCTACTTTGGCGAATCGACTCATGGGCAAACCTTACGGCTGGGGCGGCATGCTGGGCTACCGAGACTGTTCGGCTTTAATGCAGGACTTATTCATGCCTTTTGGCATCTGGTTGCCCAGAAATACGAAGGATCAACACAAGGCAAGCACGTTTATCTCCTTAGAGGGTATCAAGCGCGACGAAAAAGCCAAGCTGATCACAGCCCAGGCCACTCCCTTTTTATCCATGATTTGGAAGCGTAGGCACATTTTACTGTACATAGGTACGCAAGAAAGCGAAGTATATGTGTATAATTCTATCTGGGGCCTACGTACGGACAGTGCCACGGGTGAGCAAGGACGCGCTGTGTTAGGTAAGGTAGTCACCATGCCTTTAGACTTAGGTAAAGACTACGGTAACATCAAACGCACACAATTAGAGGGAGCCCAAGGCCTGATTCAATTGACGGATAGGCTTATCCATCCTCATCGTCAGCTAGCCTTGTTCCAATAGGCCCCAAAGTGCCATCTTTGCGTGCATTGACGCCTAATCATGGAACGCATAGATAGCCCTATCCAAGCCTACCTCCAAGGCCATACCGAAGCAGAATCGCCCTTGTTGGCCCAAATTCGGGAGGAGACTTATGCCCATATCCCCATGCCGCAAATGCTTTCTGGACATCTGCAGGGCCGTGTGTTGGCTACGTTTTCGCATATGATTCGGCCCACGTGTATTCTCGAAGTGGGTACGTATACAGGCTACAGCACCCTTTGTCTGGCAGAAGGGCTGCAGGCAGACGGTGTGCTGCATACCATTGATAAAAACGCAGACTTGGAAGCAACGGTCAGGCGCTATTTTGAACAAGCAGGAAAAGCGGATCAAATCCAGTACCACCTTGGGCAGGCCGCCACGATCATCCCCCAGCTAGAAGCTACTTTTGATTTGGTCTTTATCGATGCCGACAAGAAAAATTACTTGCTTTACTACAACCTCATCATTGACCGGGTGAGTCCCGGAGGGTTCGTTGTTGCTGACAATGTGCTTTGGAGCGGAAAAGTAGCGGCTACGGCTGATCAGCCAGTGGATGCAAGAACGCAAGCGATTATTGACTTCAATGCCTATGTACATGCCGACCCTCGGGTGGCCAACGTACTCTTGCCCATACGAGATGGACTCATGGTGCTGAGAAAAATATGATGAAACACTACGTACTTATTTTTATATGCTGCTTTACTGTGGGTTTGCGTACTTATGCAGAAGCCCCTCAGGTACCCTCCAGCATGCGTTTTGCAGGGATGCGATTGCAAATTACGCGAGGGGCCCAAGCGCTTATCCAGGAAAAAGTAGATAGCCTTACCAGAAACGAAAAGTGCTTCCAAGAGCTTTTGGACCGCGTGAATCTCTTCTTGCCTATTGTAGAAAGAATACTTCGAGAAGAGGGCGTACCTGAAGATTTTAAGTATCAAGTCATTCAAGAAAGTGGAATGGTCTCCGATGCAGTGCATGCTTCCTGTACGGTAGGGTTCTGGCAGTTCAAAGACTATACCGCCTCTGAGGTGGGCCTAAAAATGGATCATTGGGTAGACGAGCGCATGCACATTGCTGCGTCTACCAGAGGAGCGGCGAAGTATCTAAAATCGAACAATCAGTACTTAGACAATTGGCTTCATACGTTGTTGGCTTACAATAGAGGAAGGGGGTACGTAGAAGAAAATATCAACTGCAAAAAGTACCGAGGGGCCACGCAGATGAAAATTGATGGCCAAACCCACTGGTACATCATTCATTTTTTGGCCCACAAACTAGTCTTCGAAAAAAAGGTTGGTAAAGAACAGCATCCTGAGCTTTATCTGCATGAATACAAAGAAGTACACGGCAAGACTCTCCATGAAATTGCACAAGAGTTTAAGATAGACCAGCAGCAAGTCAAAACGTACAATAAATGGCTCAAACGGCACAGAGTGCCTACAGACACAAACTGTGTGGCCATCATTCCTATGACCCATCAGCAGTGGGCACAAAGAAAAAAGGCCAAGCGTAGTGTAGAGAAACAGTATCATATTGATTATGCGCAATATTGGAAACGAGCAGTAGAGTTTCCTGTGATCATCGTCACTGAAGACAAAAAGCAGGGTACGAAAGCAACGAAAATCAATGACCTCGCCGGGGTAGTGGCCCAAAAAGGAGATTCTCTCTCTTCTCTGGCTCAAAAAGGCAACATTGATTTAGCACAGTTCTTGGCGTTGAATGACCTTAAAAAAGAACATGTGGTAGTACCTGGGCAAGTGTACTATTACCAATCCAAATGGAGCAAAGCGGGGGTACATTTTCACATTGCTCGTCCTCAAGAGACCTGGTGGAGCGTGGCCCAAAAATATGGCATCAAAAAGCAGGAGTTACTGTGTAAGAATCGGCTTCGAACGGAAGTAGGTCTTACGCCAGGCAGGGTGTTGTGGCTCCGCTTTATCAGGCCTGCTAAGATTCCAGTGGCGTATGAGCCGATTGCTGATGAATGAGTCCTCAAGAACTGCCTAACTGACACAAAATATTTTGAAGAGGGGAATGGTTGCTATTGCTTGGACACAAGAGAAAATCTATCAGAGCAGCTCCCTGTGCCAGTAAGAAGCACTGATTTGTCAGTCTAGAGCAGCGCAGTGTATATTCGTGGCCTGTTCACGCAGTGTAGTCCCCTCTAATCATGCACCACCTCCTCTCTGACCGCCTCCGAGCACTCCCTGCCTCAGCCACCATTGCGATCAATCAGCAGGCTGCTGCTTTGCGCGCAGCGGGCCATACCATTATCAACCTGAGTATAGGTGAGCCCAACTTTCCCACGCCGCTATTCATCCAGCAGGCTGCCAAGCAGGCCATCGATGAGGGGGCTTATTTTTCCTACCCGCCTGGAGCAGGCTATCCAGACTTGCGTGCCGCCTTGGCTGAGAAGCTGCGTAGCGAAAACAACATCCCTTGCACGCCCAGCCAGGTTGTCGTGACCAATGGAGCCAAGCAAGCCCTGGCCAATGTCTTTTTATCGCTCATTAATCCTGGCGATGAAGTGATCGTGTACACCCCTTGCTGGGGAAGCTACCTTGCTGTAATCCAACTAATGGGTGGCAAGCCTGTGCTGCTCTCAGGAGACCCAGCACAAAATTTTGCAGTGCCGCCTGCCCAGCTGGAACAAGCCCTTACGCCACGCACCAAAGCTGTCGTGTTTTCTAGTCCTTGCAACCCCACTGGCCAGGTCTTTTCTCGATCAGCACTCGAAGCCATGGCAGCTGTACTGGAAAAACACCCTCAGGTTTTTGTCATTGCTGATGAAATTTACGAGTACATCAACTTTGTAGGTGAACATGTAAGCATAGGCTCCTTTCCCAGCCTACAAGATCGCGTCATCACTGTCAACGGCTTTTCTAAAGGATTTGCCATGACGGGCTGGCGCGTAGGCTACTTGGCAGCTCCTGAGTGGCTGGCTCAAGCCTGCGAAAAGGCGCAAGGGCAGCTTACCTTTGCTGTGTGTGCCATTGCCCAACGCGCAGCCCTAGCCGCTATACAGGGAGACAGAAGTGCTGTGCACGAGATGACCCAGGCTTATCAAGCGCGGCGCGATTTTTGTTTGGCCTTCTTCAAGAATATCCCTGGCCTGCGCTGCAGCCAACCGGCAGGCGCCTTTTATCTATTCCCTGACGTAAGTGCTTATTTTGGCTGTACAGACGGAAAAACCAGCATACAAAACGCGCAAGACCTGTGTCAATATCTTTTGCAAACTGCGCACGTGGCCTTGGTGCCAGGCGTTGCTTTTGGCGCGTCCAACTGCCTTCGCATCTCTTACGGCGCTGCTGAAGAAGACCTACGAACAGCCCTGCAACGTATGCAGACAGCACTGGCCCAGTTGCGAAAAGGATGACATACGTTGGCCAAAGCCATTGATGGCCGATGCAAGCACCTCTTGAACCGTAGTGAAACCTATTGTGCTGTAGCTGAGCACTGGATGAAGACAATGGCCGCCCCAACTTGCATCTTGACTATTTGATGCATATATTGCATTGATAACATTTAAACCATATAGAATTATGCATAGAAAGAATCTTTTCCTGACTAGTGCTTACCTATTGAGCACACTAACACTAAGCACCTCCTGCGACTCTCAAGGAAGCGGAGAGGGCAAGACTTCGCCCATTACGGTTTTCTCTCATAACACAGGGGGCATCAATGCTTCCTTTGTGGAGTTCGTAACGCCACAAAACCAAGCCTTGGTCGAGGCAGTGGCTAAGGTAGCAGAGAATAAGAAAGTCTCAGAACTTGTAATTGAAGCCAATCTTACAGATTTACTGGCTATTGCGAATGCAAATGGTCCTGATGTTACTATGCTTTACAATGCTGACGAGGATAAAAGAGTGGCAGAAGTCTTGAAAGAGAAAGCAAAGGAAAAATTCAGTGCTTTAGACAGAAAACTTAAGTCGCCCAAAAGATATACTCCTATCGGGAGTCAAGATATAGGTGAGACTGATCTGGATGCCTATAAAGCAGCATGGCTAGGCAAGTTTAGCGATCCAGAAAAAGAGGCAGCATTTCAAAAAGCCGTTAAAGCAAGCAAGGGCGACAACCATGCCATCTTTGCCCTTTTCCTCTTCGACTGCCTTAACTATGAAGGCTTCAAGGCGTTTGGGGTCGATGAAGTCAAAAAAGTTCGCAATGATTTTTACAACACTGCGCTCGGCGACACCGCTAAAAAAGCAGCACGGATAGCTGCTATCGCTATTCAGGAACAAAAAGCCGATGTGCTCTTATTTCAAGAAGCAGTGAAAGGACTGAAAGCCGAATGCGAGCAAAAAGACTTTCATGTAGTAGCCTCAGAGGAAGAAGGTGAATCCTTGATCTGCTTGAAAAAAGAAAAATGGGAAGCGCCTACAGCCCTTACTCTTGAACTAGAAACCCCCAGCGAAGACGGAGGCAAAACAAAGGAAACAATCCAGAAAAGAATTGTTGCAGTCAAGGCCAAAAACAAAGGCGACAACAAAGAGTATGTGCTTGTCTCTGTCCACGCTGACTCTAAAGGCAAATGGGCACCATCCATCCTTGATGCAGTAGGCAAATTGATGCAGGACGGCACGCCTCTCATTCTCGGCATGGATGCCAATACAAATAAAGAGGGTGGCAAGGTTGACAAAGCAGAGGGCAAGGCATTCTTGGACAAAGCTACTGGACTGGGCCTTGCAGCAGCGTTCGGTAACGACCCAGCGACGCCTATCACCACCAGCAAGACTCGCAGCAAATTCAGCCAAACACAGCTTGCAAAGGGAGGAGAAAAAGCAGAAGGGCGGTCTGATTGGCTCCTTTCTAAGGGCCTAGAAGTAGCTGAGTATCAGAGGATAGAAGAGCGTCTCGATGCGGACAAGAACCCCTCTGATCACTCCCCGCTGGTCGTCTCTTTTAAGTAACGCTAAAGCTGCTTCACTGTAGGCCGTAGTGGTCCGCCTCGTATCAGTGCTTTCATGGGTATGAGGTGGCCTCATTGTCCTTTCCTCCTGCCATCCTGAACGGATGTGAAGGATCAATGCATAATGGAGGCTGCGCAGGAATGTCTGAAAAGGACTGCGTAGGGTGAGCCAGTAAGCAGACAGCCAAATAAGCAGATAATTTAATGTTCTGATAAACAAATCAGCTAACAAACAAATAGTCAAATAACCATGCCCTTTGCCCTCTCTCCACTTCCCTATGCCTATGATGCACTAGCGCCTTACGTAGACGCGATGACCATGGAGGTGCACCATAGCAAACACCACCAAACGTATGTCAACAACCTCAACAAAGCGACAGAAGGAACTGCGCTGGCGCAAGCACCTCTTGAAGAGCTCATGAAACAGGTAAGTCAGCACAGTGGGGCAGTACGCAACAATGGGGGCGGGCACTACAACCATACCCTATTCTGGACGATCCTATCTCCCCAGGGCGGAGGCGCTCCTTCGGGTCCTCTGGCGACGGCGCTTGCCCAGCGGTTTGGCAGCTTTGAAAAGTTTAAGGAAGTGTTCTCTACTGCAGCAGCCACGCGGTTTGGCTCAGGCTGGGCCTGGCTGTATGTCAACGACCAAGGGGTACTTGATATTTGCTCTACGCCCAATCAAGATAACCCTTTGATGGATGTAGTGCCTACCGAGCACCGCGGCACGCCCATCTTAGGCCTTGACGTTTGGGAGCATGCCTATTATTTGAACTACCAGAACAGACGCCCAGAGTACATTGCTGCCTTTTGGCACGTAGTGAATTGGGAAGAGGCGGCCAGAAGATGGGTCGCTGCTCAGTAGATAATAGAGCGGAGGGCGGACTTATTGCGCCCGGTTGTTTTTATTAGTAGATTTGTTAATTTTCTGACACAAGCTATTCTAAATATGCAATACCGACCAACTACCCCACTGATCCCTCTTCTGTGCTTGCTGCTGTGCACGCAGTGTTTCCCTTCTCCTCGCCCTCGCGGGGATGCAGACTACTTAGGTGGCGATAAAGATTTTAGACTCGTTCGAAATGAACACCTGAAGAAGGTGCTCGGAGAGCTGAAAAAAGGAAAAAAAGACAATGTGAACACTAAAGACGACGCGGGCAAAGCACCCATACACCTAGTATGTGAGGAGCAACTCTTCGATTCAGATGAACTGGTGAAGGCACTTAAATTTCTACTAGACAATGAGGCCAACGTTGATGAACGTAATGAAGAAAAAAAAACTCCACTGATTATGCTTTGTGAAGAGAGAAATCTCAGAGCCGGCGAAAAAGCCCGGAAGCTGTTGCTAGATAGGGGTGCTGACCCCAATGCACAAGATGAAGATGGGAATACAGCGCTTATTAAGCTACTTGAGATAAATACATATGGCGATATGTCTAAATCAATTAAGCCATTGATTACTCCCAAGACTGACTTTACACTGAAGAACAATGATGGAAGTCATCCTTTGCCTCTTGCTATCCAAATTAAGAATGACACCTACCGCAAGAAAGCTTGGAAACTCATAATGGACACGATGAAGGCCAATGCCCCCAGTCCCAGAATGAGTCAAGACGCCTTCAACAAACTATCAGAAGATTTATTTCATATAGAGCAGAGTGGAAGGTATTTCAAATTAGGAAACATGGAAGATGACGAAAAACATGAGTTTCGTAGCAAGTTTTATGAAGTACAGGCTGCCTGGGTAGCAACCTCTTAAACTATTCTGAGGCTTTCTCTTTCATTACTACAAAAAGCACTTTTCGTCGAGCTGAGAGAGAGAACGTTGGCACTAGCCATCAACGATCTTAGGGTGCTACAGAATATCTAATCACCCAGTCACGCAATCATCCAATCAACAAATAATCGCCCCTCATCATTCACCTAATACCTCTCTCTCTGATCGCTGCTGAAATGACTGCCCTAGAAGGCCATTTGCGAGCACTGATGCAAGGGGAGAGCCAGTGGCTACGGCAGCTCACGCAGCATTGCCTCCAGGCACCGGGCAAGCAAGTGCGGCCCCAGTTGGTGTTTTTATCCGCAGGCATGTGGGGAGGTATTACTGACCAGGCCCACCGCGGTGCAGCACTGGTCAGCCTGCTGCACCAGGCCTCACTACTGCACGATGATGTAGTGGACCAGGCCTCGCAGCGGCGTGGGCGGCCTACGCTCAATGCTGCCTGGAGCAATCCAGTAGCCGTCCTACTAGGCGACTATCTGTTGGCCAAGGCCCTACAACTCACCACGCAGCATCAGGACTATGCCTTGCTCTCCTTCATGGCTGCAGCCGCCCAGGCCATGAGCGAAGGGGAGCTGCTCCAGCTGGAGCAAGCGCAGCAGCTCGAGTCTACAGAAGAGGCATACTTGGCGATCATTCACAAAAAAACAGCGCACTTGTTCGGGACTTGCTTGGCCATGGGGGCCATGGTAGCAGGCGCGCCTGAGGCACAATTGACCCACATGCAGCAGGCAGGAGAACAGTTGGGTCTGGCTTTTCAGCTCAGGGATGACTGGCTGGACTATGGCACGACAGACGTGGGCAAGCCCTTGGGCAAGGACCTGCAAGAGGGCAAATGGACTTTGCCCCTCATCCATGCGTTGCAGCACGCCTCGGTCCAAGAGCAGCAGAGCCTCCGGCATACCTTGGAGCATCACGGACACGACCCTGCTGCACAGGAGCGGGTGAAGCAATTCGTCAGGCAGTCGCCAGGTATGGAATATACCCAGCAGCGCACACTGCACTACCAAACCCAAGCCTTACAGCACCTGACGAGTGTTCCGGATTCGCCTTATAAAGAAGCCTTGGTGACGCTTATACGCACAACCCTTGCGTATGGGTGAGTGGGTTGATTAGTGGGTTTTGTGACGGGGAGATTTCGATGCCGTTTTCTAGGTTTGTAAGTACCTTTTTGAGTTACTGTAGTGCAGCGCTGCAAGCGAAGCATCCTTGCGGGGTCTGTTACGCAGTGATCCTTTGCTAACGCTCAGGATGACAGAGGATATAGTTCGGAATAGCAGCTGATACAGGTTCAAACAGGCTATTCATTTGTCATTGTATGCGATAGTGCATCGCAGGAGCTCGAGTGATTGTCAACACTGTTTAATAGCCCAGTCACACAATCAGCAAATCACCCAATAAACAACACGTCCGTACTAGCTTCCCCAGCTCTCTCTGTCCAAACTTCTGTAATGAATGGCTTCGGCCAGGTGCTCTTCTTTGATGGCCTCTTGGCCGGCTAGATCGGCAATGGTGCGCGACACTTTCAAGATGCGGTCATAGGCCCTGGCAGAAAGGCCTAGCTTTTCAGTCGCTGCTTTGAGTAGGCTTTGGCCTGCTTTGGAAATCACACAAACTTCTTTGACCATGGCTGAGGGCATCAAGGCATTGGCATGAATACTTTGGGAGGCTTGAAAGCGGCGTTGCTGTATGCCTCTGGCCTGGACCACTCGCTCCCTGATTGTGGCGCTCTTTTCTGTAGGCCTGCGAGCAGTCATCTGGTCGAACGACACAGGTGTTACCTCTACATGTAGATCGATTCTGTCGAGTAGCGGCCCACTGACTTTGTTGAGATAGCGCCGCACGGTAGCTGTGTCACACATGCACTCTTTGGTCGGGTGGTTGTAATAGCCACATGGGCAAGGATTCATGCTGGCAATGAGCATGAAGCTGGCTGGAAAGTCTACGGCAATTTTAGCGCGCGAGATGGTGACTCTGCGTTCTTCTAGAGGTTGCCGCATGACTTCTAGCACTGTACGCCTGAACTCAGGGAGCTCATCCAAGAATAGGACTCCATTGTGAGCCAATGAAATTTCGCCTGGCTGCGGGATGCTGCCACCACCTACTAGCGCTACATCGCTGATGGTGTGATGCGGTGCCCGAAAAGGACGGGTAGACATCAAGCCTTCTTGCTTGCCCAACTTGCCAATGACGGAGTAGATTTTGGTGGTTTCTAAAGCTTCTTCTAAGGTGAAAGGAGGTAGGATGGGCGGAATGCGCTTGGCCAGCATGGTCTTGCCTGCACCTGGGGGGCCAATCATGATCACGTTGTGGCTGCCTGCAGCAGCAATCTCCAAGGCCCTTTTGATGCTCTCTTGCCCTTGGACGTCCGAAAAGTCAAGGGTGTAATGATTGACACTATCTGCAAACAGCGCGCGGGTGTCTACTACTGCTGGAGCTATTGTTTGTGTGCCGGCAAAAAACCCAATGGCTTCGTCAATGTGCCGCACGGGGATGATGTCCAGGTCATTGACAATAGCGGCTTCAGAGGCATTCTCTTCAGGAAGTACAAAGCCTTTGCACTTTCTCTTGCGGGCTTCTATGGCAATGGGCAGTACGCCTTTGACAGGCCGCAGCGTACCGTTCAAAGCCAGCTCGCCCAAGACTACGTAATCCTCTAGGTGGTCTAGCTGGTACTGCTGAGAGGCCTGTAAGATGCACAAAGCAATAGGAAGATCGTAGGAAGCTCCTTCTTTGCGAATGTCAGCTGGGGCTAGGTTGACAATGACGCGCTGGCGAGGCATTTCGCAGCCAATGTGTTTGAAGACAGACTCTATTCTGTGTTGGCTCTCTTTCACTGCACTATCAGGCAGCCCTACGATGAAGAGGTGGGTTCCCTTGACGATGTTGACTTCGATAGAGATCAGCGAGGCGTTGACGCCATAAACGGCACTGCCTAATGTTTTGGTGACCATGGCCTGCTGTTAGATAAGTGTGGTTAGTGCTACTACCTACTTTCTGTAAGACGTTCCTGGTAGTTACAGGAGGCAATATAGCTAACCTATGAGAACTCAGAGCAGTGGTAAGTTGAAGAAAGAGGACGTTGCTCCAGACAGTTCTTTTGCTTTAAATCACGGCAATGTCCTCTTCAAGGCACCCTTTAGGTCAACATGAGGCTTATCCTTATTTTTGTCACTAATTTTGGCTGTGACATTCCGTAAATACATAAGCTTGATCGTTTTTCTGGCAGGTAGCTATGCCGTCCAAGCACAGGAAGAGAAATACGTAGACGAGCGAGAAAAGAAGTATATAGATGATCAGCCGCAAGATGTATACAATCCCCACACAACGCTGTTTACTACCCAAGCCAACCTCCAGCACCACCTAGAAGGCTACAAGACTATTGCTGAGGACACGACGATTAATGGGCTGCACCGCTTTACGTTTCTACAAAGATATGGTAACCAATGGCAGAACTTGGGGAACAATGGGACGGCTGCTAAACCCATCTTTTATGTCTTGCCGTCACGAATAGGGGCCACCCCAGGCTTCTATGTGTATGATATTTATTTCAGAAGCCCTGAGCAGTTTCGGTACTACGACACCAAGTCGCCTTACTCTCACATGTATGTAGTGCTAGCCCGCTTTGGGAGCTTTTTGGGGGATATATGCCACAGTCGCAATGTGACGCCTAACTGGAACATAGGGGCTAGTTTTCGCCACATGATGACAGACATAGAGTGGATACCTAGGCGTGTGCCAGGAGACAGGAATGTCATCTCCAATGGACTAGACTTATTTACGCATTATAGGACCGATGATGAAAGCTACCAGTTCTTGGCCCATGCCCTGCTCATGGACCATCGCGTGCGAGAGACAGGCGGAATCCACAAACCAGGAATCGTCTACTTACCTGAAAAGAAACTGATCAAGAGTAACGGTATCGAAAGTAGGCTTTATGGAGAAGCAGAGACCAATGATACCAGAAAGCGTTTTCATTTGTACCACCAGTGGATGTGGAGTGAGCCGCTGGGGGCATACCATGAGCTACAGCTGCAGCAAGTACAACATCTTTCTAAGTTTCCTAGAAGGCTCGGAAACGACTGGCTACGGCCAGAAGAGGAAAGCAAGACTGCTAGCCAAGAAGCAGCACAAGGCGATGCGCTAGAGCACACCACTGATGTGTGGCACGCTCATAATGAGCTTGGGTGCAAAGGAGACTGGCAAGATTTGTTTTACAGTGGCTACTATCGGCACAAAAACATAACACTTAAACAGAGGGAAGAAAAGGACAACCAAGACCTGCACGAGCACTATCTGGGGCTGCGCACACGGTATAATGTGCTGGGTGGCACTGACTTCGTCCACCTGAGTGGAGAGTATATGTTTGAAGGGTTGTATAAAGCCCGATTGGCTTATGAACACCCTCTTTTTGACTTGGCCTGCGAACGTGTCAAGTTCAAGCCTCCTTTTTTGGCCCAGCACTATCACTATTACCATCGCCGTTGGGACAATGAGTTCATACCACCTACAGCCACACAACTTAGCGGAGGCCTGCGGCTAGAAGCACCTGTTGCGGCATTGAGGCCCCATGCAAGCCTTACGTGGGTCCAGAATCACATTTATTTTCAGCATTTTTACAAGGACAAGAAGGGATATGAGCACAAGTCATGGCAACGACGATACACAATTGCTGAACCTAAGCAAGACCCTAAGTATTTTTATGTGGTGGCGTTAGGGACTGATTTAAATTTTAGCTTAGGATTTAATTTCCACTGGGACAATGAACTCACCTTGACCAAAGCCATGGGGCCGAGCGCCAAAATATTCAGAATGCCTATTTTCTTGGCTAACTCCAAGCTCTACTATGCCCGCACTACTGAGGAAGACAATGCCGCCCTGGAGACCGGCATAGACGTGCACTGGAAGGCTTCTTACAAAGCTGACGCATATGATCCAGTGACACAGCAGTTTTACCTGCAGGACGAATTTGATGTGTTCAGTTATCCTGTCTTCGATCTATTCTTCAATTTCAGAATCAAGAGCTTTAACGCGTTTATCAGGGTCAGTCACGTGAACGAGTACTTATTCGCACGTAGTTATTTTGTAACCCCCCTCTACCCAGGCCAATACAGAGCATTGGATATAGGCATCAACTGGCTATTTTTTGACTGAGGAATAGCGCGGTCAATCGTGCAAAGATGCCTTGGCCTACACGGTCTAGCCACAACAGCATTTTCCTTTCTTCCGTAGTTCGACCTCCTGCCCACACTTGCATAAACTGTCACTAATACTGGGCCTATTCTTGCATTCTAAGGAGGTCTTTTATCATCTAATCCTGTTCACTATTTTATTAGGAAAGTGCGAAGACCACGGAGTATGCGATCGACAATAAGCATAGCGTATTTTATCAGTATACTATTGCTCGTAGTCTTATTGACAGGGTGCAGTGGCTGTAAAGAAGACCCAACAGAAGTAACGCCTAGCTTGGTCCTACCAGCACCCATAACAGAGGTACAGCCGCCTCTGCTTATAAGCGCACTTGATACTCAGTTAGTTGTTATACCTTTTGATAATGGCATTCCTGAATTTAGTAGTAGCCCCCATAGGCATACAACAGGCGAAGCGCTGAAAAGATGTACGCAGACTGTGGCTGGTATTCTCGTCCAGGGAGAGACAGCCATTGCAAATGGGAAAAGTATTATTGTCAATAATAGGGCAACACGCAGCGAGCTCGAGGAAGTCACTCCGAACTATCAGCCCAGAGGCGCCAGCATATACCGTGTAACACTCTCGGAACGAGCAGCTGAAAAAATAGCACAACACCAGGAAAAGGTGTCCAAGCTCTGTGAAGCTGTGAGAGAAATAGAAGAAGCGGCCAGAAAAATGCTGGAAGGCTACGTAGCAATACACAAAGCTTTAACGACACTGAAACTTTTTACGGCTGTGCCTACTCTTGATGAGTCTCTCAGAAAAAACCGTGAAGCACTGGCAAAGACAAAAAAAGCCTATGCAGTTGCCAGGAAAGGCCATTACGTCATCCAGGAACTTTTGGCCATCCAGTGCCACATTATTCATGCCTCTTGCGAGCAAGCCAAACGCAAAGGAGGAGGCTTCAGGGCCTACAGAGCGAACCTTCCTGCCTATGTATCACGCTGTCGCAATAGACTTGTCGAGATCAGGAATGGTCTATCTAGCATAAAAGTCTATCTCTCCCTAGGGGCTACAAATAGTAGGGACCCATACATGCGAGATCGAGCAGCCTATGAAGAGGCTTGCCAAGGGCTCTTTGTATACGCTAATAAGGCTGTGTTGGCTACGGCTGCAGGACAACCAATGCGTGAATGGCTCCTGACGCTCAGCAGGTGTGTCAGTCCAGATAGAAAAACTACGCATCTCTCCTTTGAAAATTTAGACTCACTTATCGGTTTACTTGATACTATGCCTGAGCAGTGACCTCCCTACCCTCTTATTCATGATGAGACCATTGTATTATTAAGAGATTTGGCGATTAAGTGATTAAAAACTCCTCCTAGTCCAAAATACAGCCTAGTCTAAAAAAGAGAAACGTTGGCATTCCCCTATTTACTGGTCCAGTTTCAGTGAGAGTAAACTACTATTATACATCCAGCCACTACTTTGAACGGCTATTGATGCTTCAATGACCTCTTAGTATTTCATCTATTTGTGCTGCATTCCCTGCTGCTTGCGGCGAGCGCCTTATTTCTATCTTTTTCTGCCTGTGTGATTTTATATACCCCGCTGCTTGCGTTGGAGCCGTTTGTCTTTTTAATTAGTCACGAGAAAGTTTCATGACAATCACTGTTGAGCTAGATACATACTTAAATGGTGTTGACAGTTACTCTTTTTTTAGCACGAAAAGCACTTCTCCTGGATGAGAGTCGCTTAGGGACGGGTGACTAACCACCTATGTAAATAGCCTTTTGATTGTCAAGATGATTCATAAACTCAATCTACTAACAAATAACTGAAAATACTATGCACAGAAAGTGCATAGGTTCTTTTAAAAGGATAAGATTGAAAATCTTAATCTAATATAAAGTTCTCAAGGGAGACATTGGACGGTCCACTGTGATGATTTAGATACAATTCTACCATTTCATCTGTTATGTTACCTGTGCTCCAGCCCCCATCACCTATTGACCAGAAATGTTTGCCCCAATAGCTCTTCTTCAATGCGGAAAACTCCTCCTGAACTCTTCGCCATGTACGACCTTTCAGGCGTTTTACCAACTCACTGATCGATTGAGAAGGAGAATATTCGATATGCAGATGTACATGATCTTTACTTATAACTCCTTTCAAAATCTTTACGTCTTCTGCATCACAGATCTGCTGAATCAGATCACGACATCTAGTTTGAACATCTCCCTTGAGAACATGATAACGGTATTTAGTAACCCAGACTATATGGGCTGTCAACCAGGAGATTGTGTGGCTACTACGTCTTGATTCCTTACTCATCATCCAAATCTAGCATGCAGAGGAAGTGTGTAGCAACTGGAAGTCTTGCACTGAAAGTGCATAGTTTTGTACTAGCGACTGAGACCAATAAATTTTTCCCTCACAAAAACCTCTTCCTGGATAGGAGGCAGGGGTGGTTGAATAGCAGCATGCTCTAACCGTCCTTACAGGGCTACTCAATCATAGATTTTTCTACTATTAACCCCTCGACCCAGACTTATGGAAAACATCATGCACTTAAACAGGGGATGCACTATAGATACTCTGACATAACTTTGGGTCGATTGCTATCAATACACAGCCAACGAGCGCTCTATGCAAAAACTACGCCTCAACCATGCTTTAGTACAAAGACTATCTCCGCAGAAGATACAGCTCATTAAGTTGCTCCAAGTGCCTTCTATAGCGATGAAGGACCGTATTGAGCAAGAGTTGGCCAGTAATCCAGCGTTGGAGGAAGGCCCTGAAGCAGACCGAGAAGGGCAGGAAGAAGTTCCACAAGAGCAAGAGGAAGAAGGGCTGGCCACAGAGTATCTCAGTGACGATGGCTATCGGCAATACAGCACTAGCCAAGATCGGGACGCGCAGCACTGGCTGGAGAACAGGGCTGCTAATATTGCGCATACGCATTCACTTAGCGAGCAGCTGTTACGACAACTAGATTTTTTGAGCCTAGACGAACGCCAACATAAAATCGGTGTCCAGCTTATCGGCAGCATTGAAAGTGATGGCTACATTCGGCGCGACTTAGAGGCCATCGTCAATGACTTGGCTTTTACCCAATATGTGGAGACCAGTGTGCAGGAAGTAGCAGCCCTACTGAGGAAAATACAGCGTTTCGATCCAGTAGGCGTGGGGGCTAGAAGCCTTCAAGAGTGCTTGCTAGTTCAGCTAGAGAAAAGTGAAAAAAATGATGCCACAAAAACGCTGGCCATTCAAGTGCTCACCCGGTGTTTCGAAGCCTTTACGAAGAAGCATTATGACAAGATTCATAAGAAGCTAGGAGTGGAAGATACACAGCTCCTTAAAGAGTCACTTGCCTTGATTGCCAAGCTTGATCCTAGACCAGGCAGCAAAGTCAATTCCTCTTTTCACAGTGAAGCACTCTATCCCGATTTTATAGTCACGAAACGAAATAATCAACTCCATGTTGCCCTGACCAACTATCATCTACCGACACTAAGAGTCAGGAAAAACTATGCAGCTATGCTGGAGCAGGCGCATCAACATCCTTCAAAGAATGAGCGGATCAAAGAAGCTACTGCTTTTGTGAAAAGAAAGTTAGAAGCAGCCCAATGGTTTATCGATGCTATGAAGCAACGGCAGTATACACTCCTGAACACCATGAAAGCCATTGTGAAGCTGCAGCATGACTTCTTTATGGAAGAGGAAGAACGCCAACTCAGGCCCATGGTACTGAAGTATGTAGCAGAAGAGATTGGCATGGATGTTTCTACTGTGTCGAGAATAGTCAACAATAAATCTGTACAGACGGACTTTGGCGTCTATCCGCTCAAGTTTTTCTTTACGGAGGCCATTAGCACTACTTCAGGAGAAGACGTGAGCAATCGGGCAGTAAAAAAAGCCATTGCAGACCTCATCAAAGATGAGAACAAGCAACGGCCCTATGCAGACGAGAAGATTACTGTGTTGCTTAAAGAGCAAGGATATCCTATAGCACGCAGAACAGTGGCTAAATACAGAGAGCAGTTGGGACTGCCAGTGGCTAGGTTGCGCAAGGAGCTATAGAAAAGGCATTTTTTGCTAGCTCCTCTCTTAAAAAAGATCGATAGAGAGACTTATATGTTGAGGATTCATTCTAGCTTTTTCAGGCCCTTTGTCTTCTTTAAAGAACCTTGAGAAGGTATAGGCATAGAGCAGGCCAAACCTTCCCCACCCTATCCTACCATGCAAGCCATAACGTGTCTTATCTAGGTTAAAATAATCTTCAGACGTACAAGTCTTCTTTTCATCATCTTCTTCGTACTTGACAGTAGTAAAGGCGTTCCAAAGCATACCGAATTTGCCCCCTACAGCCACAAAAAAACTTTCTTTGGGATATTTATGATTGGCATTAAACCTTGCCTCTATCAGCAAGTCTAGATAGCGCAGGTCAAGATCAGACTGAAGAACCTCTTTGCTATCAGGAAATCGCTCCTTGGCATCTTCCAATATTGTTTTTCGGCTACTTTTACCTCGTACTAGCGTGTAATATTTCCCGTCTTCTTCCTTGAATCGATACGTGTCAAACCCGAGCCCTATGCCTGGGCTAATAGTAAAATGAGATTGACCAAGACGGACACTATGGTAATAGTATACGTTGACAAATCTAGAGCCCCAGAAACTCAAATCTATCTTTGGGGAAGACTTGCTAAAAAAATTAAATCCCCAATCAATGACTATACTTCCATAAGTGAGGAGGGCTAAAGAGGGCTTGCCGGTTCTTGGCGAGCTAGTCCTTTGTTCCTGCTCTTTAGGCACTTGTGTTGAGGCCTCTTGTGCCCATGCAGGGATGGATGTAGTAGATAGTAATGTAGATGATAATAAAACGATGAAAAGCAGCTTTTTCATTTTCTCAGATTTGTTATGTCACGGCGGTGGATACAAAGCTAAGGCTTTTCATAGCGCAGTCAAAGCGCAATTACACGGAAATTAGACGCCATTTTAGGGCATACAGACACGACACACTTTAATGCCAGGTTTCAGGAGGACACTCATTGACCAGATGGCTTTATTAAGAATAAAAAGAGTATGTTAAGGACCGCTTACTCTTTGGAGCTCATCTTCTAAAGATTGACTATGCAGTGGATGACATTAACTTCGTACCTAAAGTTGTCCATAATTCTATGCTGTACTGGGGTCTTGCCGACTTCATGTTATGTAATACACCACACAGGCCCTGCCTCAACTACCAACCCGACACAGTTCAGCTACAACGGTATGATTGAAGTGATCCCAGGCAATATCATTGCCGCCTCTTTGGGAGAAGACGCTCACCGCTCGCGTGCGTTTTGTTTTGATATAGCCCAAGAGGTAATTCAAAACTGTGGAGCGCAGCTGGGTTTTGATGAGAGGTATCACAAGCTGGTTATTCCTAGACCTCCCTATAAGCCAGGGACCACCGAGCACTGGCCTGACAAAGGCATGCACGTCACCATTGCACTGCAAAGCAACCTCAACCATGCAGGCGCCAACGATATGATTACTGATGAACTGACTGCCTTTCATGGCCGCTTATTTAAAGTGGGGTTTGACACCAGTACTCCCATGTTGTTGTTGGGCAAGCCCGAAAATGATGTTGCTGTCGGTGCAGCGTACTATCTGGTAGTCAAAGTGGATGCAGAGACTGCCCACAAGATCAGTACCTTACGCCAAGAAATGGGCTTAGCGCCGCTCAAAGAGACCTTTGTGCCACATGTGACTCTGGCGGGAATTGCTCCTGCCAATGGCGATTTTTACCAGTTTCGTCGACGATGGTGTGTCCCCTATCCGACAACGGGGCTACCTGCTCCACTAAGAAAACTTGCGTTCAATGATCCAAACACAGAGGGACTTCTGTAGCACACTTGCTTGCTTCTGCATCAAGCTTTGACAGAGGGCGAGCCTGTTGCAAAGTGCTCCTAATAAGCTGGTCACACTTTAGAAAAGTGCCCTTACAAGCCTAGGAATGGTTTCTTAAATCACGAAACAAATAAGCTCAATGAACAAATGAACAAATGAACAAATGAACAAATGAACAAATGAACAAATGAACAAATGGTATAATAAATCACTCAATAATACAATGGCCTTAAAGCACCCAGTTGAGGAATGCCGCTTTATTGCCTAGCTTTGCACTACGCTGATCTGATGGACCTGTAGCTTAACTGGATAGAGCATTGCACTACGGATGCAAAGGTTGGGGGTTCGAATCCCTCCAGGTTCACTGAGCCCCCCTGATGGCGTACGCTACTCGGCGCTAAGCAGCCCTATCACCAAACCACAATGCCTAACTGCTGTGCAATGGCCGCTTCGGCTTGCTTCAGCGCTGTATGTACTTGTAGCAGTTGATCTTCCTCCTCGGGGGTAAGCGACTGCTGTAATCCCGCTCGGTTTTCTTCAATCAATTGCTGAACGAGCCTCAATTTGAGCCTAAGTACATTCTTAAACGCTGTTTTGTGCAGATCATCCTCTTCTTTGGCAGTATATATCTGATGCTGCTCTTCCCAATGATCACTGATGGTATAAGGCTGTGCCGTCAGATCAATAGCTGTTTTCTTAATGCTCTCATCCTCGTTTTGGGTAAAAAAAGTAGCACCTACCACGTTCCCTTGTGCCAACTGATCTTGAAAGAGCTCCAAGATCGCCTTGTACTCAGGAGTACGAAAATGCACCTCTTCTAGCTCCTGAAGTAGATAGACGTACAGCGGCTGATCACCATCGATGGAGGAGAGGCCGTAGTTTAACAACATACGTATACTCTCTCGCTCATACGCCGCGATGGTGTCTTCTGGCTTGTAGACAGGGACCCCTGGCGTGGCCAACGTCATAGGAGCAGTGTGTGAGCGCTTACGCTTTTGCTGCTGTGCCTGCTCCTGCTGGAGGAGGAGCTTGTTTTGTTCTGCAGTCAGCACTGCCTCGTCTATCTCTAAGAGTTGGCTACACTGCTGGGTCAATACCGCTCTTTTGACCGCATCTGGAATGACCGCGATGCTTTGCACCACTTCTTTGATGGCCCCTGCTTTTTTGATCGGATCGTTTTCAGCTGCCTGTAGGAGCAGCGTCGTTTTGAATTGAATAAAATCCTGGGCTTGGGCTTGGAGATAGGCCTGGAGGGCCGTGGCACCTACTTTACTGGCATAGCTGTCTGGATCTTCACCTGCGGGCAACAGCACAATTTTTACATTAAGGCCTTTTTCCAGCACCATGTCAATACCACGCAGCGACGCTTTGATGCCAGCGGAATCCCCGTCAAACACGATAGTGATATTGTGCGTAAATCGGCTGATCAGCTGAATCTGTGCTTCAGTGAGCGACGTGCCTGAAGAGGCCACCACATTGGCCACCCCTGCCATGTGGAGGGCCATCACGTCTGTGTAGCCTTCCACCAAGTAGCAGTGGTCCTCTTGTCTAATGGCTTGCTTGGCTTGAAAGAGCCCATAGAGCGAGGCGCTCTTGTGATAAATAGCCGTTTCTGGCGAATTGATGTACTTAGGCTGGTTGGGGTCTGATTGAAGTACCCTCGCCCCAAAAGCAATCACCTTGCCCGATACATTGTGAATAGGAAAAATGAGCCGTCCCCTAAAACGATCATACGTTTTATGCTCCTTTTGGATAATCAGGCCTGCCTTTGCTAAAAGCCCTGGCTCGTATCCTTTTTGCTGCGCAAACTGATAGAAGCCCTCCCAAGCATCCAGGCTGTAGCCCAGCTCAAACTGCTTGATAAAAGGAGGCGTCAGGCCTCTTTCCTTACAATAACTCAAACCAATGGTCTGCCCTTCTGGATGCTCCCACAAAGTGCGCACATAGTACTCCTTAGCAAAGCTCAGAAGAATGTATAGGCTGTCCTTTTCCTGCTGCTGCAGTACTTGCCCTTCATCAGAGGCAGCCTCCTCAATGTCAATGCCATACTTATGGGCCAGGTACTTAACGGCTTCCACAAAGCTGACGCCCTCAATCGCTTGCACAAAGTTGATCGCATCGCCAGCAGCATCACAGCCAAAGCATTTATAAAAGCCTTTGTCAGGCGATACAGAAAAAGAAGGTGTCTTTTCATTATGAAAAGGACAACATGCCCATAAGTTTTGTCCCTTCTTTTTGAGCGGGACAAAGTCCGCCACGACCTCCTCAATGTGGACACTGCGCTGTACTTCTTGCAGAGTTTGTTGGCTGATGGACATTTTTTATCGAGTTATTCAGATTGTTTATTCATTTGTTTATCAATCTATTTTATTCATTAATTTAATTGTTCATTTGATGACTCACCTGATGCAGGCCCTCTCAATGCTCCTCATTTTGTCATGTTGAGCAAAGCAAAACATCGCTGCGAGACCCACACCATGCAGAGATTCCTCGTCAGGCTCGGAAAGACAAGGCCACTGCATAAGGTGAGTCATATATACAGGGAATTGGAGGCTGTGTCAACTTTTTTAGGACGAGACAGGACGCATTTTGCAACGGGCTTGCCTAGTATAAGCAATACATCCCTTCAAATAGATAAACAAATAGACCAATAAGCCAATAAAAACGCTAGCTTGCCTGATACAGCGCTGCATAATAGCCTCCCTGGGCCAGTAGCCCCTCGTGCGTGCCTTCTTCTTGCAGCACTCCCTCCTTGAGCACTATAATCTTATCGGCATGCTGAATGGTCGCCAGCCGGTGGGCAATGAGCAAACAGGTTCTATTGTGCATCAGCGTGGCCGTTGCTTTTTGAATGAGCTGCTCACTAGCAGTGTCCATAGATGCGGTGGCCTCGTCTAAGATCAAGATGCTGGGATCATAGACCAGCACCCGCGCAAAAGCCAGCAATTGCCGCTGCCCCATTGAGAGGGCCATGCCTCTTTCCATCACATTGTAGTCATAGCCACCAGGCAACTGCAAGATGAACTCATGCATGCCCATGCGCTGCGTAGCCTCCATGACCCGCTCTGACGCAATGTCAGGATTCTCTAACGTAATATTGTCGTAGATGCTACCTGAAAAGAGAAAAACATCTTGCGGCACCAAGCCCACATGCCTGCGCAAGGCGGGCAAGGTGTAGTCCCGAAGGTTGACGCCGTCAATGCTAACCATGCCTTGAGGTACTTCGTAGAACCGCTCGATCAAGTTGATGATGGTGGACTTGCCAGCGCCTGTAGCACCCACAATAGCCAAGGACTGCTGGGCTTGGACCTGAAAAGAAAGGTCTTTAAGTACGTAGTGCTCATCTTTGTAAGCAAACCATACTTGCTGAAAAGTAATGGCCCCTTGAATACGCTCAGGCGCATGAGTGCCCTGATCCTCCACCTGTTCACCGTTAGAAAGTAGCTGGGCAATGCGGTCCATGCTGACAAGGCCCATCTGTAGCGTATTGAAGCGATCGGCAATGAGATGTAAAGGACGATAAAACAAGTTTGCATACATCAAAAAAGCAACTAACTGGCCTAAAGTAACCGTGCCGTGCATGACATCACGCGCTCCCCACCCAATGAGCAAACTGACCCCCAAAGCGTTGATGATACTGATCAGTGGAAAGTAAAGTGAATAGTATACTACTGATTGGATGCCAGCGTTCTGGTGTTTTTCATTCAATACTTTGAATTGTTCCAGCTCATGCTGCTCCCTGCCAAAGAGTTGCACCAAGGTCATGCCCATGATACGCTCTTGCGTAAAGGCGTTGAGTTGGGCCACAGATTCTCTGACTATTTGAAAAACTCGCTTGAGTTTTTCCTTGAAAAAGTAGGTAAACAACAACACCAAAGGCAAGGTGGTCAGGCTGAGGAGTGCTAGCCACCAGTTAATGTAGAACATAAAGGCAATGATGAGCACCATCTGTAAGATATCGCCTAGCAGCGCTGCAATCCCTTCGCTCAAAACATTGGCCAGAGTTTCTGTATCAGAGATATTTCGGGTCACTAGCCACCCGATAGGTGTTGTGTTGAAAAAGCTAGTCCGCAGCCGCAGAATGTAAGCATAGAGCTGCGTCCGAATGTCGCTAATTACATGCTGGCCGAGCCAGTCTGCTAGATAGGTCTGGAAGTAGTGCAAAGTACTTTGCAAGATCAATACAGCAACAAGCACCGTGACCATCTGGAGGAGGCCTTTTTGATCGCCCAAAGCGAGGAAGTCATCCATCGCACGCTGGACCAAATAAGGCTGCAAAGGGGCCAGCACACCCAGCAAAAAAGTGAGCAAGAGAAGACCATAAAAAGCGCCCTGATAGGGCTTTACAAAGGTGGACAGCTTTTTAAGTGCCTGAAAATCAACAATAGGTGTGTTTGTTTGCGAGGAGGCAGTCATGGACAGTGAAGATAGAAAAAGATCAGCAAGGGAGAGATGATGTGCGTTGTTCGGTGATGAATAACTCACCTTACGCGTTTCCTCTGAATGCGCCTCTTTGTCATGTTGAGCGCCGCGCAACATCCCTGCGAGGCCCACACCACGCAGAGATTCCTCGCTAGGCTCGGAATGACAAGGCTACTACGTAAGGTCAGTAAATAAGTCCTCTGGGTAGCTCACAGCCGTCAAAGACAGCCCTTGAGGAGGTGCTAGCCCTACTTGGAGGGATGTTTCTTTTTGATCGATCAAGGCTTCAAAAGTAGATAAGTTCAGTTGCCCTTGCCCTATCTTGAGCATCAGGCTCACTATGATTCTAACCATGCTCCGCAAAAAGCGGTTGGCCTGAATGCGAAAGATCAGCCGATCTTGCTGCACGAGCCAGCCCGCTGCTGTAATGTCACACAAAAAGTGTTGATCTCCTGAACGCACCTTACAAAGTTGTTGAAAGTCTTGCTTACGGCACAAGAGCGCCGCTGCTTCGTTCATTTGCGCCACATCCAGTGTCCCATGCCAGCAGTAACTGGTGGCTTGCCGAAAAGGGGCTTTGGATTGTACTATTGTGTACTCATACGTTCTAGCCAAGGCGTCGAATCGTGCATGGGCCTGGGATCGGACCGGGTGCATGGCCACGATAGCGATGTCTGGCGGCAAGACTGCATTGAGCTGATAGTGCAGGCGATTGATGGCCACAGTGGGCGCTAAATCCACATGCGCAAATTGCTGGTGCGCATGCACACCCGTATCCGTCCTACTGCTGCCTACAATAGAAATATCTTGTCGCAACAGTTGTGCTAGGCGTGCCTGAATCACTCCTTGGACGGTGGTGGCGTTGGGTTGGACCTGCCAGCCATGATAGTGCGTGCCTTGGTAGGCTATTTGTAGAAAGCAGCGGCGTGTTCTATCAAGCATGAACAGGACAGAGGTTGAGATGACAAAAATAACTTGGTACAGAATATGTTCTAAACACCTTCTGGCTTCTCTTTGTAGCATGTACTTGTTATCTTCGTTGAACATTAAAAACAACCTTTAAATGGATTTTACGGTCGAGGGCGCACTCATTATTGGGTCATTTTTACTTTTTATCAGCATTTTTGCCAGCAAAATCTCTACCAAGCTAGGGATACCCACGCTCCTGGCTTTCTTGGCAGTGGGCATGATAGCGGGCTCTGATGGCCTAGGAGGCATTAGCTTCCATAATCCTCATTTGGCCAAAGCGCTTGGCGCTGTGACGCTTACACTTATTCTCTTCTCAGGCGGGCTGGACACAGAATATGACCACATTCGGCCGATTCTGTGGAATGGTGTACTTCTTTCTACCGTAGGCGTACTAGTGACGGCCTTTAGCATTGGCTATTTTATTTATTGGGTTACGGATTTCAATTTGGTAGAAGGGCTGTTAGTAGGGTCTATCATTTCTTCCACAGATGCTGCTGCTGTGTTCTCTATTCTCCGCTCCAGAAATATCTATCTCAAGCACAACTTGGCGCCGACGTTAGAGCTAGAGTCAGGCAGCAACGACGTGATGGCGTACTTCCTGATGGTCTTCTTTACAGGGCTGCTCAGTAGTGATGGAGAGATCACCGTGGCTTCCGCCCTTCCTATGTTCTTTCAGGAGATGGTCATCGGCGGCATTGCAGGCTTTCTAGCAGGCAAGGCCATGGTACTCGTCGTCAACAGACCCCTGTGGGTCAATGAAGCGCTCTATCCAGGCCTAACGCTCTCTATGATTTTATTTACGTATTCGGCCACTAACTTCATTCACGGCAGTGGCTTTTTGGCTGTCTACATTGCAGCACTCATGCTAGGAAGTCAAGATTTTTTATACAAAAAGAGCCTAGTTAGGTTTTATGATGGTATTACTTGGCTCATGCAGGTGGCCATGTTCATCGTCTTGGGGTTACTGGTGTTTCCCAAACGCCTGATACCTGTGTCTGGGGTAGGTGTTCTGATCTCTTTGGTGCTGATGTTTGTAGCTCGACCCTTGGGTGTTTTCCTTTCTCTGGCTTTCTTCAAAAAGGTAGACCGCTATCAAAAACTGTTTATCTCGTGGGGAGGCCTCAGAGGGGCTGTTCCCATTGTCTTTGCCACCTATCCTTTGCTGGCAGGCATTGACAAATCAGATACGATTTTCCACATTGTCTTTTTCATTGTCCTTACGTCTATTCTATTCCAAGGCACCACGCTGCAGCCATTGGCCCAATGGCTGCAGCTCGAGGCCGAGGTGCCCAAGAAAAGAGAAAAGGCCATTAGCTTATCGGAAGACGTGAAAAGCGAATTGCTAGAGATAGTAGTGCCTAAAAGTTCCATGGCAGCTGGCAAACCTATTGTGGAATTGGGTCTGCCCAAAGAATCACTCATTGTGCTGATCAGTAGAAATGAAAACTATTTAACGCCCCGTGGGAGCACTGTCATCGAAGCAGGCGACAAGCTGATGGTGATGGCTGACCATAAGCAAGCTGCCGAAGAGGTAAAAGCTTGTTTGGGCGTTGACTAGGTGGTGTTGACATTGAGTCGAGTCTGTTCGATACACTATCAACGCATATATAGCAGACAAATGTTCTGGATGAGCTTGTCCTAACTGTCACCCCGAGCGTATGTGAGGGATTGCTATGTAGCAGATCTCGCAGAGAGGCTTCGCTTGCAGCTCAGCATGACAGATAGGGGCTAATCAGCTACATACTGGACGGATTGCTTGGTGTTATAATTGTGGGAGACAATTATCAGCACTACCTAGTGACTTCTGTCAGGGATATAGCTTGTACAGACAGAGAAGCGAACAACCATATGAAAGTCATCATCAGCGGCGGAGGTACTGGGGGTCATATTTATCCTGCCATTGCCATTGCAGAAGGCCTGAAAAAGCAGTATCCAGATACAGATATCCTATTTGTAGGGGCCCACGGAAAAATGGAAATGCAGAAGATTCCAGCAGCAGGTTATCCTATCGTTGGGCTTAACATCAGAGGGTTTCAACGCCGACAGCCCTTCCGAAATGCCTCACTGCCTTTTAGACTAGTTGCTAGCCTATGGAAAGCGCGGAAGATTCTCAAAGATTTTCAGCCACAAGTGGTCATTGGCACAGGAGGCTATGCCAGTGCCCCGATTCTCTTCACGGCTGCCAGGTGTAAGATTCCTACGCTCATCCAAGAGCAAAACGCAACTGTAGGTCTCACCAATCGAATTTTAGGGAAGTATGTCAACACGGTGTGTGTAGCTTATGAGCACATGGAACAGTATTTTTCTGTTGGGAAAACAGTGCTTACCGGCAATCCTATACGAGAAGACTTGGTGCACTTGGCTGACAAACGACAGCAGGCTTATGCCCACTTTGGGCTATCGCCCGACAAAAAATGTTTGCTCGTCCTGGGCGGCAGCCTAGGAGCGCAAACCATCAATGAAAGTATCTTACATGCCCTAGACTCCCTGATAGGGGCTGGCCTTCAGCTCCTTTGGCCTACTGGGGACTACTACTATAAGGCCCTCCAAGCCCGCCTCACACCGCAGCAGCGCGCTGCTGTTCATCTCTATCCTTTTATAGATGCTATGGATTTGGCCTATGCAGCTGCAGACCTGGTGGTGGCTAGGGGCGGTGCTTTGGCAGTAGCTGAGCTTTGCGCAGCGCAGAAGCCTGTGATCTTTGTTCCTTCTCCCAATGTCACTGCAGACCATCAGACACAGAATGTGTTGCCTTTGGTAGAGAAAAATGCAGCACTGATGGTCAAAGATGAGGAGGCCATGCAGGCACTCCCTCGAGAGGTTCTCAGCCTTTTGCAGCTTGAAGCCCGACAAAAGCTTTTGGCCAAAAATATTGGTGATTGGGCTAAGCCGCAGGCCACCACTGCGATCGTGGAGGAGGTGGTTCGGTTGGGTCGTGATAGTAAGCTGCAATAACCAACAACGTAACTGGTTTGGAAGTAACTTTCGCGTATTATCTTACTCTTTTATTTGCGTTCATTTGACGCACGCTGCTTGCTTATGCTAAAGCATGACCCAAAAATTTTGCTGTGTATCCCTACAGGCTTCTTAGCTAGTGCAGACGTTCATAGAGAACCAAAGCAGGGTTTCTTTTTTTATGCTTATTTTTAGTGAACGACTTTTCAAGCAACTTTAACCATTGCACGATGTTGATACCAGGCGAACTGATTACGATTGCTACCTTCCCAGGGATTATTTTTCACGAGCTGGGTCATGAATGGTTCTGCAAATGGACAGGAGTGCCTGTCTATGAAGTCTGTTACTTCAGGTTGGGCAATCCTGCTGGTTATGTAACGCACGGGCCACCTAAAAAATTCAGCCAGTCGCTGCTCATCTCTACAGGGCCGTTACTCACAGGGACCTTCATCTCTTTATTCGTTTTCTTGATGGCTGAACTAGGGGCTTTTGTACACCCTTGGGTAGGCTATTTCTTTGCTTGGCTCGGAGTGTCTATTGCTGCCAATGCTTTTCCTACTAGTTCAGGAGATGCACAAAGCCTGTGGGAAGAGACCAATCGTCACCTAAAAGACAACTTCTGGGCCATTATAGGCTATCCCTTTGTGCTGCTTATCTACATTGCTAACCTACTCAGCTTTTTCTGGTTCGATTTTATATATGCAGGTATGCTGTGGAGCGCTGTCAAGATAGCCCTGTATGGCTTCCATGACGCCTTACAAATGATACACAATATGATGGTCAGGTGACTGCACACATCTTACCGTCAGTGATCCGCTGTTACTTACCTGCTCACCTTACGCAGTGACCTTGTCATTCCAAAACCTGGAGAGGAATCGCTGCATAGTGTGGGCTCCGCAGCGATGTTTCGCTGCGCTCAACCTGACAAAGTGAGTCACATTCAGAGGACACGCGCAAGGTGAGTTACCTGTAGCTAAGGAGTAGAGCATCTAAGATTTGCTCCCCACCCAATGCGCTACAAGTTGGGCAATGAGCTCTTCCTTAGAAAGTCCAGCAAAGGCTTCTTCAGCCATATGGAGCAACTCGGAGCTAATCTGTGGCAAAGGAGATGCAGCCATCACTTGCTCCACCCACACTGCCAAGCGGCGACGATCCAAGGCGGTTCGGTCGGGAATATCCTGCTGCTGAAACTGTAGCCCTAACGTCCGGGCCAGGCGCTTCACGTCTCTCACCTCTTGTGGCGTCACTATGCAAAGAGACAAGCCCTTCTTGCCTGCCCGGGCAGTGCGGCCACTTCGGTGCGTGTAATATTCTAACTGGTCAGGCAGATTGTAATGCACCACGTAGTGGAGATCTTTAACATCGATGCCACGGGCTGCTACGTCCGTAGCTACCAACGCTTGCAGTTGATGATTCTTGAACGCCTGCATTACCCTGTTTCGTCTGCTTTGCGAAAGGTCACCATGCAGCGCATCTACCTGCAGTCCAGTACTCATTAACTTTTTGGCCAGCTTTTCCGTAGCTGCCTTGGTGCGGCAAAAAATAACACCTCGTTTGCTTCTGTCTGTGTTCAAGAAAAGCTGCAAGGCATCTTGCTTGGCAGTAGCTGGGCACACCATATATTGGTGCTCAATGTTTCGGTTGACTACATTCTCAGGATTCACCTGCACCTGCGCATGGTCCTGGGCCATGTAACGATTGACCAAACGCTTGATTTCCTGAGGCATGGTGGCTGAGAACAGCCAGAAAGCCTTGTCGCGAGGAACGAATGAGAGAATCTGGTCAATAGCTTGCTGAAAGCCCATACTGAACATCTCATCTGCTTCATCCAATACCAAATTGGAGACACGCGCCAGATGAATAGCGCGGTTTTGCACCAAGTCAATCAGCCGGCCAGGCGTTGCTACTACCAGGTGGGGCGGCTTTCTTAAAGCCCTGATCTGTGGTCCAATGGGCACCCCTCCATACACCGCTTGGAGAGTTAGCCGAGGCATGTGTCGCGAGAATAGCTTCAATTGCTGGGCAATTTGCTGACACAGCTCGCGGGTAGGCGCCAACACCAAAGCCTGTACGTGCTGCTGTTGTACGTCAATGTGCTGCAGCAATGGCAGTCCAAAAGCCGCTGTTTTTCCTGTACCTGTTTGGGCCAAGCCAATAAAGTCTTGCTGGCCCTGTAAGAGGATAGGAATGGCTTTCTTTTGAATTTCGGTGGGTTGAAGAATGTTATTTTCGGTAAGCGCTTTAGCTATGTTCGAGGCAATGCCCAGGTCATTAAAAGAAGTCAAGATCAAAGTATTTTGAGAATGGATGTTATGTAAATAGGTAGCCGTCTTTTTTCGAAAAACCTGTGGGGTTAAGGCCATTAGGCGATTTTGTGACTGCGTGGTTCTTCGGTCGTTTTCTAGGCTTGCAAAGGTCCTTTTTCAAGGTTTGCTAGAATATTGGAGGGTTTTTGCAATAAGCTCGGGCTGTAAGCGTCGCTCCAAAAAATAGCGTCCAGAGGGGCAAGATAGGAAATAAACCTAGATATCGGCACAAAACCCGTGAGATGAAGCTTTGATCAGACTAGACGCTGACTGCTACACAAGAAATCTCCTCCAAAATATCGTTCACGGCCTTGTGCGCAGGAGCTTCTACCAAGCGCTGCCGCAGTGGCTTGCATCCTGGCAGGCCTCTGAAGTAGTTGGTATAATGCCGCCGCATCTCTAGCACGCCTGTCCTCTCGCCTTTCCACTGCACGGCGTGCTGCAGATGTTGCCTGACCACCGCAATGCGCTCCGCTAAGTCAGGAGGAGGCAGCACAGTCCCCGTTTGCAAAAAGTCCTTGATCTCTTGAAAAATCCAAGGATAGCCAATGCTGGCCCGCCCAATCATGATGCCGTCCACGCCGTACTTATTCTTGTACTCCAGCGCCTTCTGCGGCGTATCAATGTCTCCATTGCCAAAAATGGGAATATGGATGTCAGGACACTGCTTGACCGCAGCAATCAACTCCCAGTTGGCTTCGCCCTTGTACATCTGCTTCCGCGTTCTACCATGAATAGTCAGGGCCTGAATGCCAGCATCTTGGAGCCGCTGGGCCACCTCTATGATCTTGATCGTATTTTCGTCCCAGCCTAAACGAGTTTTGACTGTAACAGGCAAAGAGACGCGTTTCACGATCTCAGCGGTCATGGCTTGCATTTTGGGCAAATCGAGTAGAATGCCTGCCCCTGCCCCACGGCAAGCCACATTATGGACCGGACAGCCGTAGTTAATGTCCACCAGGGCGGGTTGTGCCGCTTCGGCAATGGCTGCTGCCTCGCGCATAGACTCGATCTTCTCGCCAAAGATTTGAATCCCTATGGGTCGCTCATAGTCATAGATGTCTAACTTCTTGACACTCTTCGTGGCATCGCGGATGAGCCCTTCGGCTGAGATGAACTCTGTATACATCAAATCCGCTCCCTTTTCTTTGCATACAGCCCTGAACGGAGGGTCGCTCACGTCCTCCATAGGCGCCAATAGCAGCGGAAAGTCTCCTAGCAATATGTCTCCGATTTGAACCATGGGAGGTGATTAGATTATTTGGCTATTGGGTTATTAGTCCATTTGTTTAGTAGCCTCTTTGATCGTATATTTATTCAATTCCTTGTTTACTAACTCAACAAACAAATGAACAGATGATCTAACAAACAAATAAGTCAAAGCAAAGCTTGCAGCGTCTCTTTAGCAGGCACAATCCCGGCTACTTCATCGATGATGAGTAGTAATTGCTGTTTGACTTCTTTCATGCGGCACTTTTGAGGATGCTGTTGCACATAGCTGAACACGCGCGCTAGCGCTGCTTCCTGCTGTGGGTGGGCATGGGGCGTAAAATAGCAGCGCAAAGTATCGTCTTTCAGCTTCAGCTTGGAGAGGCCTAGCTGCTGGGCCAGCCAGCGCAGCTGCACCAACTGAATAAGCACTGCTACAGACGCAGGCAACGGGCCAAAGCGGTCTTTGAGCTCCCCCTGGAAAGCTTGCAAAGCAGCTTCGTCTTGCAAATTGTCTAGCTGGGCATAGAGCCGAATCCGCTCGGATACGTTGCTTACGTAATCCTCTGGAATCAGCGCCTCTAGATCGGTCTCTAGCGTGCAGTCTAGCTTCTGGGGTTTTTGGGCACAGGCTGCCAGCTCTTCAGCAAACAGCTCTTTGAACTCTTCTTCTTTCAGCTCTTTCACTGCATCGTCCAGGATTTGGCAGTAGGTATCAAAGCCTACATCTGCAATGAACCCACTTTGCGCAGCTCCCATCAGGTCGCCTGCGCCACGGATGTCCAGATCGCGCATGGCTACTTTGAAGCCATCGCCTAGGTCGGAGAATTCCTCCAGCGCGCTGAGCCTGCGGCGGGCTTCTTGCGTCAGCGTGGACGTAGGAGGCGCCAACAAATAGCAAAACGCTTTTTTGTTGGAACGCCCTACCCTGCCTCGCATCTGGTGCAGGTCAGAAAGGCCAAATAGATGACTGCCATTAACGAGAATGGTATTGGCATTAGGAATATCTAGCCCTGACTCGATGATGCTGGTGGCTACGAGCACGTCGTAGGCTCCTTGCATGAACTGAAGCATGCGCCGCTCTAGTTGTGCCCCCTCTAACTGGCCATGGGCTACACCGATGCGACAGTCAGGCACCAGACGATGAATAATATTCGCTACTTCCTCAATGTCTCCTACCCTATTGTGCACAAAAAACACCTGTCCACCACGCTGCAGTTCATACTCAATGGCGTTTTTAATGATCTCTTGGTCAAAAGTATGGATCGACGTAGCAATAGGCTGTCTGTTAGCAGGCGGCGTGGCAATGACACTCAAGTCTCTAGCGCCCATCAGCGAAAAATGGAGCGTTCTAGGGATAGGCGTAGCTGTGAGCGTGAGCACATCTACATTGATGAGCAGCTCTTTCAGTCGCTCTTTGGCCTTGACCCCAAACTTTTGCTCTTCGTCAATGATCAGCAGGCCCAAGTCATGGAAATGAATGTTTTTATTCAAGATGCGGTGCGTACCGATCAAAATATTGACCTCACCAGCCGCCGTGGCGGCCAGCGTTTGCTGGATTTCTTTCGCCGTCTTAAAGCGATTGATGTAAACGATATTGAGCTTAAAACTAGCTAACCGTGCGCAAAAGGATTTGTAGTGTTGCAAAGCCAGGATGGTAGTAGGTACCAGCACAGCCACTTGCTTGCGATCGTTGACGGCCTTGAGCGCTGCCCGAATGGCTACTTCGGTTTTGCCAAAGCCCACGTCGCCACAAATCAGGCGATCCATGGGATGGGGGGCTTCCATGTCTTTTTTCACCGCTGCCGTGGCCGCTGCCTGATCAGGCGTATCTTCATAGAGGAAGGAAGATTCGAGCTCTGCTTGCAAAAAGCTGTCTGGACTAAAAGCAAAGCCTGGGGCCGCTCTGCGCTTGCCATACAGCTGGATGAGCTCTTTGGCAATGTCTTTGACTTTGGCCTTGACTCTTTTCTTTTTCTGGTCCCACGCCGCTGATCCCAGCTTGCTCATGGCAGGCACTACGCCTTCTTTGCCTGCGTATTTCGAAATTTTGTGGAGCGACTGTAAGTTGGTGTAGATCAGGTCGTCGTCTTTGTACACCAAACGCAGCACTTCTTGCTGTTGGCCATTGACTTCTACCGTGCTCAGCCCTGCAAAACGCCCAATGCCATGGTCAATATGCACCACATAGTCGCCTGGTTGCAAGGTTTGTAGCGCTCGGAGTGTGAGTGCCTGGGTCTTGGAGTAGCGCTTGGGCGACTGGTAGCGGTAGTAGCGGTCAAACAGCTGGTGGTCCGTGTAGCAAGCAATGCCTAGCTGGTGGTCTACAAACCCTTGGCGCAGGCCCAGAGACAAAGGCTGGAACTGAACGGCCTTGTCTAGCTCTGCCAGGATAGTCCTAAGCCGATCCACCTGGCTGGGAGAGGTGGCTGCCAGGAGGTTCTCTAGGCCTTGGGCCTGGTTTTCGTGCAAATTTTCGGCCAGCAGCGCAAAGTTTTGGTTGAAAGAAGGCTGCGCCGAGGCCTTGTACGCAAACACCTGGTCAGGCGTGCCCTCAAATCGAGTACCGAAGGCAATCGTGGTCAGCCTTTGCAAGCCCTGGGCCCAGCTAGTAGGTGTTTCGTACAAAGCTGCTGGAGAGAGCAAAGGGGCTGTAGCCGTCTTGCTATGTGCCTGCAAGGCTTCTTCTGCCTGTGCATAGGTTTTTTCTAGGGCAGCCAGGACCATTTCGTAGTCTTTGATCCACACGGGCGTGGCTGCGGGCAAGAAGTCCAGCAGCGACTGTTGGGCCACTGGTATGGCTTTTTCCTTGAGGTTAGACAAGATAGCTGCTTGCTGCACGTCCTCTAGCGAGCGCTGCGTGGTAGGATCAAAAGTGCGGATGCTTTCTATCTCACGGCCGTAGAGCTCTAGCCGAAAAGGCAGCTGGTAGGCATAAGAGAAAATATCGACAATGCCTCCTCGAGTGGCAAACTGGCCTGCTTCATAGACAAAATCTGTTCTTTCAAAGCCTTGGGCGGTGAGCCGTGCGGTGCAGTCAGCGATCATGAGCTCTGCCCCTACCTGCAGGGTCCAGGTGCGCTGGGTCAAGGCCGCCTTTTGCGGCACTTTCTCAGGCAGGGCAGTGGGATAAGTCACTATAAGTGTGTCTGGACTGTTGGCCTGGGCCAAACGATGGAGCACTTCTGCCCGCATCAGTTGGTCAGCGTGGTCGGTCTGCGTGGTTGCGTAGGGTGCATTCTGCGAGGCAGGATACAACAGCACAGCAGCTTCACCCAGCAGGTTGCGCAAGTCAGTATAAAAGTAGGCTGCCTCTTCTTTGTCCTGCAGAATGAACAGCTGCGTAGCAGCCGTGCGCTGGTACAGGGCTGCTGCCAACACAGTGTCTAAGCTGCCCACCAGCCCCTTGAGGTGGAGTCGCTGGCCTGCTGCTGCACGGACCTGCTCCGCCAACAGGTGGGTTGACGCTGCTTGTTCGTATAGGGCAAGAAGTTCTTTGGGGTGCAAGTAGAAAGGGTTGGGTTCAACAATAATGTGTTCAAAAGTAGAGAATAAGCCCAAGGATGTAAAGTACCTGCGGGAAGCTATGTTCTAAGTGCAACATACTCGCACTATTGGGGCTGAAGCTTTGTATTCTCTGGCGCAGTAACGTAGGTTGAAAACGAAAATCGTATGTCTACCCCCATAATCCTGGACCGATATGAAAAAACAGACCATTTACACCTCTTGAAAGGCTAAAAACGAACTATGCAACAACGCCAGTACAAACTAGGAATGCTGTAGGATAGTGAATGACGTAGCCTTGGTGAAGGCCCTTATCTACACATTTTTTGAGATATTGCCGTCGTTTAACGCCTCCGCTTAGCCTTTGACGGTCTTTTTCTACTACCTAGCTTTTGATACACTTGTGCTGATAGCACCCTGAACTGGTCTGAGCGCCGCACCTGGGTAATGCGTGCTCGTGCATAGGCAATTGCTTCTTTGTGGTTAACAATAGGCACAGGATAGCCTGTGGGTTGCCACTGATTGAACAAGTCTGGCTCTTGCCCCAAATCTTGCAGCCATGCCTGAGGCGCTTCTCGGAGTTCGGGGACGTAGCGCCGTACAAAGTGGCCTTCTGGGTCATGGTCGCGCAATTGCTTCGTAGGATCGTACATTCGCACCGCATTAATGCCTGTCACGCCACTTTGCATTTGCAGTTGACTGTAATGGATTCCTGGCTCATAGTCTGTGAACAATTGAGCTAGCAAAGGGCTAAGTCGGCGCCAGTCGAGCCAAAGGTCATAACTGGCAAAGCTGACTACCATAGCCCGCATGCGGAAGTTAAGCCAACCCCATGCATGCAAGCGGCGCATACATGCGTCTACCAACGGGTAGCCTGTTCTTCCCTCGTACCAAGCTTGAAGATAGTCATCGCGATGGGCAGTCTCTCGCATGCCCTCAAAAGCAGCATGCATGCACTGATGTTCTATCTCGGGCTGATCTTCTAGCTTTTGGATAAAGTGACACCGCCAGTGCAGTCTGGACAAAAAGTTACGAATTCCCTGGCGCAGTTGGGTAGCATGTGGGGTAGGCTCACCAGACAAGGTAGCCAGCTGGTGCCAACTAGCCTGAAAAATCTCTCGGACCGAGAGTGTGCCATAAGCAATGTGGGGAGAAAGCCGTGTACAATATTGAGCAGCAGGTCCTGGCTTGGACAGGGAGGCGGTGTATTGGGCGGCCCGGTGCGCAAAAAAACTATACAGCATCTGCTGCCCAGCAGCGCGGCCTCCAGGTTGTACTTGCCCAATGTTAGCCGCACCGAACAACGCGTTTGTCTTGTTAGGAATATCTTCTAGTAATATATCGGGCACAGCAACGAGGCGAGTAGGAGGGAAAATAATAGGAGCACGCATCCGCTGGTGGTGAATGGTTGACCATTCGTCTCTACTACGCAGCTGACGCACTACTCCATTACTGGGGAACTCATGCCACACGACTTGCTGCTCTTGGCACCAGCCGGCTACGCGAGCGTTACGGGCGCGTGTCCAAGCATTGCCTGTTTCTTCGTGGCTATAAATTGCTCTAATGTCGTGCTGAGATTTAAGAGCAGTGAACACAGTCTCTATAGTGCCCACACGCACTACTAAAGGTTGTCCTAGTGACACTAAAGCCCTGCGCAAAGCACACAAACTGTCATGAATAAAATGCCAGTGGCGACGAGAGGCGTCAGGTTGCTGCCAGTAATCAGGCTCTACTATGTACAAGGGCAATACGGGCACACCTTGCTGCGCAGCAGCATATAAGGGTGCATGATCAGAAATTCTCAAATCGCGTTTAAACCATACAACCACTGTCATTGGCTAGGAGTTTTGTAGCGTTTACAGCGCTCTGAGCAATGCTGTACTTGCTCCCAAGCGCGGGCCCATTTCTTGCGCCAGCTAAAAGGTCGTTGACACACTACACATACTTTTTGGGGCAGGTGGGTCTTACGATGGCGCATAAAAGGCGACTATAAGGTAGATTTTGACTACCAAACTACATAAGCAGCTCCCCAGGTGAAGCCGCTGCCAAAGGTGACAAAAATTAATGGATCACCTGCCTGGAGGCGGTGTTCGTATTGCCACAAACAAAGGGGCAGGGTGGCTGCTGTAGTATTGCCCACTTGATCAATGTTGATCAGGACTTTTTCCATGGGTAGTCCTACTTGGCGGGCCACTGCACTCAGGATTCTTTGGTTGGCTTGGTGCGGTATGACGAATGCAACATCTTCGGGATGCAAGTGGTTTTTTTGTAGGATGGCTTGTATTGTTTCTGACATCTTGTTCACAGCCACCTTGAACACGGCCGATCCGTTTTGGTAGATGTAGTGCTCTCTGGCATCAATGGTAGCATGGGAAGGAGGGTTTCTGCTTCCTCCCGCCTTTTGGTGTAAATACTCCTCCCCTGCCCCATCGCTCTGTAGCACGCTGTCTATGAGGCCTCGGCCTGACTCGCTCGGCGTTAGCAAAATGGCCCCTGCTCCGTCGCCAAAAAGAATGCAAGTAGTTCTGTCTTGGTAGTCAGTAATAGAAGACATTTTGTCAACTCCCACAATCACTACCTTGCGGTACTTGCCCGTTTCGATAAACTGGGCACCAGTGACCATGGCATACAAAAAGCCAGAGCAAGCTGCTTGGAGGTCATAGCTCCAGGCGTTGACTGCGCCCACAGCGTGGGCAATGATATTGCCTGTAGCTGGGGTGATGAGATCAGGCGTGATGGTAGCGCAGATGAGTAGGTCTACGTCTTTAGGGTCAGTATGGGTTTTCTCTAATAGGCCTTTGACTGCTTCAATACCCATGACAGAACTGCCTTGGGCTTCTCCTTTTAAAATACGTCTTTCTTTGATCCCAGTGCGCGTTGTGATCCACTCGTCAGCCGTGTCTACCATTTGCTCTAGTTCAGTATTGGTCAGTATGTAGTCAGGTATATAGCCGTGGACCCCGGCAATTGCTGCGCGTTTTTGCATTTTTTTATTGTATTGTTTATTGGGTTGTTGTGGCAGTGTTGACATTTATTTTCTACGATCGTAACACCAACAATCGTCTCCCATGGGGCTGATTTGTTCCTATCTGTCATGCGCTGAGCTGCCAGCGAAGCACCTCTTGCTTTATCGTATTATGAGGCCCTGTGCTGATCGAATAATTGACTGATTTTGCGACTAGGTGTCTGAATCACTTACGGAAATTCAGCGCAATAGGACACATTTTGGGTGGCAAGCACAGGACCATCGACAAATACTCGGTTTAATAGGGTGCTCTGCTGGTTGGCACTGAAGGAGAGAGACGTTGTAAGTATGTCTTCGTTCCTCAAAATCTAAGAAGCTACAGGAGCATGGCCTCTGTTGAATACTTCTGCACATAGATTTTCTAGCTCCTGGGCAGCTGCCTCAAGCCCTAGCTCTCTGCACAAAGGCACAAAGAACCGTACGGTCTCGTTGGCTTTGTTCAGCTGGCTGGGGTATTTCTTGAACTGGATGGTACGCATGTTATGCATACGATCCGCTATTTTTACATACAAGATTCGTCTATCCTTGCCTCCCAACAGCTGCAGGATGTTTTCGTTGTCTTCGAGCTTAATGCGGTGAAAGCCTCCTTCTGCACTGTCTAAGTGCGTGACGCCATCGACAATTTGCCGCACTTCCTTGTTATAGCGCGTCTCTACTTGCTCCAGGGACAGCTCTGTGTCTTCTACGGTGTCGTGCAGCAATGCGCCTAGGAGGGTGGCTTCATCTTGGTTATAGTCCAGCACAATTTGTGCTACGGCGATGGGATGCAGGTAAAAAGGCTCACCCGACCTGCGCTTGACCGGGCCATGGTAGTCTTTGATCAGCTCGATGGCATCGCACACCAGCTCTAGGTCTGCGTTGCTCCGCTCGGCTACTGCCTTGAGCAGTGCTTCTTCTTGCTCCTTAGCCCCTGGATAGGTGTCGTCAGCACGCTGTTTTTTGGTATACAACTTGGGGTCCAACAAGTCCATGTCTTTAGGACGTACGCGAGATAGTTCTACGGGGATCACATACATCAGTGTTTCAGGGGCTATCTCCCAGTAGCCATAGTGGGCATTGACCAGTCGTTTACTGTTCACGATCACTTCTTCTTGCTCAGGAAACACTGTGCTGAGAGTCTCTTTCTGGGCCAGCTTGGCGGTGTAGGAAGGGGGTAAGGCTGGTAGTTCTTCTTTTACTGTAATGGTCCAACGAAGGGCATCGATCTCTTTCACATACGTTTGGTTGTGTACGGAGTTAAGAGGATAGTGCAATTTGGTGTCTTCTAGAACCAACTGTATCGGGGCCTTTTCTGGAGCATACGTGCGGATGAACTTTACCGAGTCCATCAGCATTCTGCCTATTTTTTTTACGTCACATTGCACTTGTGTAGCCTGGCTTCGGTTGTGTACGGTTGTGTACTTTTCTTTTCTACTGAACTGGATGCCTTTTTCTATCTTTTGCAGGAATTCTTCTACTGAGATCTCCTCTAACTCCAGGGCTACGTACTCTGCTCGGTCTGCTAGGTCTACCAAGTGAGTGGCCGTGTGGGTAAGGCGCTTGTCAAAGGCTTTGAACTCTTCTAGCACAGGTTGTATCTCTTCTATCTCGACATACTCTGCTTCTTCTACAGCAGCCTCTATCTTTCTGTAGATGGCTCTTCCTGCATGGACTATCTCTCCTAGCTCGTCTGCTTTGGCTTCTCTCAGGACATGCTTGATGGCCATGCTTTCTACAAAAGAAGCGGCTATCACTTCTCTGTCCTCATAGTGGAGGCCTTCCAAACGTAGGTGGTCTTTTTCTAGGAAACCTTCTCTTTCTACGAGAAGTTCGTGGGTTTGTTTATATCTGTAGATCGCTATCACCAGACCAATGGTCATGGGCAGGGCATAGACCAGTCTGAAGTGCAGCTCAGGCGTCGTATGGTGCCAGGGGATAGCGCCTACATAAAGGTAAAAGAGACCTACAGCTATCAAGACACCGCTGGCAGCCACCAAGAGCAGAAGGGGCCAGGAGATGAGCAGTGCGACCAGTATAAGGTGGATCACAAAAAGCGTGACTTGCATTTGGTGGAAGCCACTGAGGACAATCAATGTGGCGCTTGTTGCAAAGAGAAGATAGCTTATACCTATGGGCCAGGCACAAGCCATAATCTCTTCTATCTTAAAAGTAGAGGGCCAAATAGGATAGGAAATAAACAAGGCAGCAGTGACGATGACTGAATCAGTCAAGTGCTTGTAGAGGAGGGGATAGGCTTCTACCACCTCAGCAGGTACTGTAAGGAAAACAAAGTAGGTGGCACATATCACATACACGCCAAATAGGGCATAAGTCCCTTCATTGGCAGGGAGATAGTTGGCTAAATAGGCCAAAGGATTTTTAAAACCTTGCACAAAATCGTCCCAGGAATTTTTCTGCACTTCTTGCTGCTCATTCAGCGGGGGAGTCTCTGGCTTCTTGTCAGCGGTCTTCCATCCGCCTTCTTCGCCGAGTAGATAGTGGGTAGCCAGGAAGACGGCTATGTTGATGAACATACCAGCATGACTTGTCGTAATAATGCTCTGTATTCCAGCATACGCCAGGAACTCACTCCAAATTATTGTAGTTATAGCTCCTGCAGTCATACCTATTAAAACTGCCCTAGTGGTACTACGGAACCCAAAAATGGCTAGTAGTAATGGGCCAGTCACGATAGGCACGTAGAAATTAGCAGAGAGTAAAACGAGTTCTAACAAATCTTTAGAACTCAGTGCCAAGGATAAAGCCATCGTACCTATTAAAAAAGAGAATACTCTAGCAGTTGTAATCGATACTGTCTGAGATAATTTCAAGGGTTTAAGAATATCATTCACGGCTAACACAGCAGAAGCGTTTAAGTCAGAATCAGCTGTAGACATTGCCATAGCTATGATTCCTACGGCCATCAAACCTTTGAGACCTACGTAGGCGTAGTGATCAATAATGTAATCCATGAGCTTTTTGGGATTTAAATCAGGATTATCAGCCAGCAACAAGATGGCCATCCATGCTATCAACATTTTTACCAAAAAGTTTATCCCAGCAGCGTAGGTAAAGGCCTGTTTAGCTTGCTCAACATCGCGCGCCATGACAATTCGCTGAAACTTAGAAGGACTCATGGTAGGAATGATAAAAAAGAGAGTTAAGCCCAGAGAGTTCATAAACTCATTGTCCCACTTTACTGTTTCTTGTATGCTGAATATAGATCGAGTGGTCAATACATTAACAACTGCATTAGGGTCTTCTAGATTACGCCAAATAATGAGTGTTAGTATAGGCATGAAGATACTGAATGTAAAGAGTTGTAGTATATCAGTCATGGTTACAGAGCGCACTCCTCCAAAAGACGAGTAAAGAATTACAATACTAGCAGAAATAGCTAAAGCTTCTGGTCCTTGAAGTTTAAATAAGAAGGCCAGCATCTTACCTATAACCTGGAGCTGAATAGCTAATTTTCCTATTCTACCAAGAATGCCACTAATTCCAGTGATGACTCGCACGACAGGTCCATACAAATCTCCCATGGCCTCTGCGACAGAAAGGTTACTAAGGAATTCTCCCATGCGTACGACTAATACTTGCCCAGTAAATAGCAAGCAAAGTGTTCCTCCCAATGTTACAATGATGAATCTTAGACCAGTAGCATATATGTTAGATAATGCATAAAAGATTCCACCCCCGCTGATCCACGTAGCAATAATGGTAGCCGTAAGTGCGGCCGTAGAGAAATCTTTATCTCCCACAGCAAATATGCGAAAGCTAGTTACCCTGCGGCCTGCCTGTATGCCCAAGATGAGAGTGGCAATAAGAAAGCCAGCCAAAATAACTATGTCTACAGGGTTGGATGGAGTACTCATGGCGGTGTAGGTTTTGGGGTTACTTGTTGACGGATCGAAGATAGATAAAACTCAATAGAAGTGGTACATTTTTTATTGCCATAGTCCTTGCTGGCTGTACTCAGTCCTTGGGGTTGTGCTTCTTTAGTACTGATAGGTTGAAGGCAATCGTTGCGTTGGTGTAATAGAGTCGATTCACTGATAGGGGGCACGATTACGTACAGTTGCCCAGTGCTGCTGCTGGCGCTAGTCAGCCAGAGCCCGGCCCTTGTCAGATGCCTTCCATCCCCCTTCTTCGCCGAGTAGGTAGTGGGTGCCCATCAGGCCCACGAGATTGGCTAGCATGCCGGGGGGAACACTATTGATACCTGTATGTGCTAAAAATTGCCTCCAAGCCATAACAGTAATGAGCCCTGCTAGCATACCCATTATGCAGCTTTTAGGGCTACTACGAAACCCAAATATGGCTAATAGGAGAGGTACAGTGACAATAGGCATGTAAAAGCTAGCCGCAAGTAACATGAGGCTCAGTATATCACCTTCACGTAATGCCAATGATAGAGCTAAGACACCCAAGCCTAAAGAAATCCATCTGACTGCCATGATAGACCTGCCGAAGGAAGGGGATAAAGGCTTTATAATGTCATTAACAATTAATACAGAAGAAGCGTTCAGGTCAGAGTCAGCTGTGGACATAGCCATGGATATGATACCTATAGCTACAAAAGCTTTCAGACCTGTATAAGAATAGCGATTAATCAGATAGTTGACGAGATTTTTGGAGTCTAAGTCGCTGTTATCGGCTAATAGTAAAATGGCAACCCAAGCTACTAATACCCCTATCATAAATCTAATTCCCCCTGCGTAGACAAAAGATTGTCTGGCTTGCTTGGTGTCACGTGCCATAGCAATGCGTTGGAAGGTAGATGGGCTCATATTGGGAATTAGAAAGTAGAGCATTAGCCCTATGGAAGAGAGAGACTGATAGTTCCAGCCTATCGTTTCCTGTAAATTGAATAGAGAGCTAGAGACTAATACATTGATGACTGGTTCCGAGTCATCAAGATTGTGCCAAATAATAAACGCCAAAACAGGGATAAAAATAAGAAAGGTGACAAATTGGAACATGTCTGTAACGGTCACTGCTCGAACTCCTCCGAAGGTTGAGTAAATAATAACAATAGCTGCCGCTGCTGCTATAGCTTCTGCTCTCTGAAGGCCCCATATCAGGGCTAACATTTCACCAATAACTTTAAGCTCGATAGCTAGCTTACCTACTCTACCAAGCGTACCACTGATACCAGTGGCCACCTGTACCGTTTGACTATATAGCTCCCCCATGACTTCTCCTACAGAAAGTTTTTCTAGAAACTCCCCCATACGAGTCACTACCACCTGTCCAATAAATACTAAACATAGTGCTCCTCCTGCTATTACTACTATAATGAATTGTAGGCCGCCGGTGTAGACATGAGCTAAAGAGTAGAACAAGAAGCCTCCGCCAATTCGGGTGGCTATGATAGTAGCAGTAAGTGTAGCTGTGGAGAAGTCTTTGTTACCTATTGCATACTCGCGGAAGTCCGTTGCTTTGCGGCCTGCTCGTATGCCTATTATAAGGTTAATAGCAAGAAAAGCCCCTAAAAGGCCTATATCTATAGCGCTGGATGGGGTGCTCATGAGGGTAGGATTTTGAGAGTTTTTTATCAATCGGGTTGAAGATAAAAAATTTTAACAAAAATGATCTGTTTTTTATCAACATGTTTTTTCTCGACCACCTCCTTTATGTCTGCCCACTTATTGATGTCACTGGTCAATTGCATCATTGAGTGAATTGCTGGTTGGGTGATTTAAAAAGCCTTTACATTACCCAAGACAGTCTGTTTTAAGAGTTGACAAGCGTGTTGTAGACTGCTTTTCGACAGCTCTGGTACATTTTCTATGAGTACTGAACGGGGGCACTGTTACGTACAGTTGCCCAGTGCTTCTGCTGGCGCTACTCAGCCAGAGGGCGGCCCTTGTCAGACGCCTTCCATCCCCCTTCTTCGCCCAGCAGATAGTGGGTGCCCATCAGGCCCACGAGATTGGCTAGCATGCCTGGAATGAAGCTATCAATGCCTGTGTGCGCCAGGAGTTGATCCCAAACTATCACAGTAACAGCTCCTGCTGCCATACCAATCAAGACAGCCCTGGTAGTGCTTCTGAATCCAAAAATTGCTAAAAGGAGGGGGACACTGGCGATAGGTCTGTAAAAACTAGAAGTAAGTAGCATAAGCTTCAACATATCCCCTTCATATAAAGCCAAAAGCAAGGCCAGGGTCCCGATACCAGCAGAGCATATTCTGGCAGCTGTTACTGACACATTGAAGAAAGGAAAAATGGGCTTTGCAATGTCATTGACAGCTAGGTAGTGTCGTCAGAAGTTACTATATTGAACCAAAAAATGCCTATAAAACCTGCCTATCAACGACACGATATCTCTGACCAAGTATGGAACAAGCTCGCTCCCCATTTGCCGGGAAGACCTGGTGCTTGGGGAGGAGTAGCCACAGACAACAGACGATTCATCAACGCCGTGTTTTGGATCCTTCGAACTGGTGCCCCATGGCGGGACTTACCTCCTGAGTACGGAGATTGGAAAAATACACATCGAGGCTTCAGCCGCTGGCGTGATAAAGGAGTATGGGAAAAACTCCTAGAAATGCTATCAGATAATCCTAACTATACATGGCTCATGATTGATGCTAGCCATATCAAGGTGCACCCCCATGGCACTGGAGCAGAAGGAGGCAATGAGGCGATGAATCGCACAAAAGGGGGCTCAATACGCAACTACATTTGGCCGTGGATGCGTCTGGTATGCCGCTCAGCGCCATTATTACAGAAGGTACCGAGGCAGATTGTAAGCAAGGTGTTGAGCTACTCAAAGACTTACCTGCCGAGGGGGTGATAGCAGATAGGGGCTATGACACAGAGCAAGTAGTCAAAGAGGTGAAATCAAAGAATAGACAATGTGTGATACCGAGTAGAAAGCATAGAAAAGTAGAGCGTAGTTACAACCGAGAAGTGTATCAACTACGTCATATGATAGAGAACACGTTTTTGTATCTGAAGCGTAGGCGCGGGATATGTAGGCGCTATGCCAAGAGAAGGAGCTCATTTCTGGCTGCTATTCAAATTAGATGTCTAGCTTTATGGCTAGGCGTCTCATGACGACACTATCTAACCCAAAATTGGAATTCTTGAACTCGCTAAGCGCCTGGGCAACATCTCGGCTGCTTGCAAAACCATGGGATACAGTTGGGACAGCTACTATTGCTTTAAAGAGCTCTTTGAGACAGGTGGACCAGAGGCATTGTTAGAGATCAGTCGCAAAAAGCCTATCCTGGCTAATAGAGTAGAACCTGCTGTTGAAAAGGCGGTCGTTCAGATGGCCACTGACTTTCCTGCTTACGGGCAACTTAGAGTCGCTAATGAGCTCAAAAAGCAAGGTATTATTGTTTCCCCTGGAGGCGTTCGCTCTATTTGGCTTCGAAACGAGTTGAATAATATCAAAAAGAGACCTTTGCCCTCAATTTGGTCCAAGTTGAGTAAGACTTTTATCAATCAAAACAAGCCTGAAAGCCTAGCAAAAGAAGGCTCGCCTTGTGCAAAAAAACTAGCATCCTAGCGCTTACCTCCTAGGCTACACGCCAGGTGTCTGCCCTTGCCCCTGCTCAGGAACGAAGGTTCGGAGCACCTGCCCCTCAGTGTCCTGTAGCTCCCCAAGACAGTCAACAATGTCCCGCGTCTTAGAAGAGAAGCTAATCCCCATGACTACTATTTGCTTCCCTACCTGCCTGTACCGCTTGCTGTACTCCTGCACCTGCACCTGCTCCATGGCTATCGCGGCTGACTGATCTACCTTCAGCTCAAAGATATAGATTGCCCCCTCGAGCTCGCACATCAGATCAATCCGCCCTTTGTTAGTGACTATCTCTGCTTGTGTCCTTATCCCTGAGAGCTCTAGATAGGTCAAAAAGATCGCTTGATAGAACCCTTCTTTAGTCTGCCTAGCAGCATGATAAGGCACCTTAGCAAAGTGCACGTTGATAGCACTTACAAAAGCCTCAAGCCGGTAGGCAACCAGATCGGCTCTGAGCTGCTTGGCGGCGCGGCTCACCGAGCGCGGATCGACCCTGGCAAACTCTTTTGAAAGAGAGCTAAAAAAGGCACGCCTTACTTCCCTGTTAGGAAAGTCCAGCGTGTAGCTCCCTTCTTCGTCTTCATCGCCTGGCTGGTAAGCTTGAATCGTCAGATACCCTGCCTGAAACATCAACGCCTTCAAATCAATCTCTTCGAGACTACTAATGTCCATCAACTGGCTTTCTCGAACGCTTGTGCCAGCCAGAGGCACCACTGCCTCTGGATGCCTCCTGACTTGCTCAATCAAAAACGAAGGCGTGCCAGTAACATACCAGTAGCTTTTAGGTTGCTTGGTCTCCAGAAATTTCAGGGTGGAGAAAGGATTGTAAACGTAGCTTTCTGCCTCTGAGAAGCGGTAACCGTTGTACCAGGCTTTGATCTCTGTGAGTACCTCTTCTTCGCTCGTCTGCTCCCCTTGCTCATTGCGCTTTGCTGTAATGAGCTCGATGTGCTCGTCAAAGTACTGCACCACCTCTTCTTCCGTATAGCCCATCATGGTGGCATACTCATGATACATCGTGATATCATTGAGGTGATTAGGCGCAGAAAAAAGTGAGACTTGCGAGAACTTGGTGATCCCTGTTACAAAGGTAAAGCGAATATGCTCTTCTTGGCTTTTAAGCACTCTATAGAAGCTGCGCAAGAGCTCCCGATTGGCTTCGGCCACCTCGGGCCTCTTAAGGTGATCAATCAGGGGAGCGTCGTACTCGTCTATCAAAATGACAACACGCTGTTCTTTTGATAGCGCTTTGATGAGGTATTTTAGCCCTTCTTGGGCTGAGGGAACTTCAACCCTTGTCTCATGGTCAGTAGCTATTGCTGCCAGCGTTCTTTTAAGACTATCTTTCAAGTCTTGGGTACTTTCATTAAGAATTTCTGAAAAGTCAAGATGAAGGACAGGATAGGGCTGCCAATCGTAATGGCTGTTGTAGATGTGATAGCCTTTGAAAAGCTCCTTATTGCCTCTAAAAATCTCCTTGAGTGTGCTTAGAAACAGGGACTTGCCAAAGCGTCTAGGGCGAGAAAGGAAGTAGTGCTTGCCACTTTCTATCATCTGCAAGGCAAACTGAGTCTTATCGACATACACGTATCCCTCTGTGAGGATATCTCCAATACTCTGAATACCGATAGGAAGTTTTTTCATCACTTTAATCTTTGGGGTGCCAGCGCCTTAAAGGTAGTAGATATCTGCAAGAAGATAGTGCGCTGCACCTGGATTCCCTGGACTAAACTTTTTGAGAGAAGTTTCTTTTTGCGCTTACTGCATTTTGTCCTGCGCTCAGATTGTACTATTTCCTCATGCAGGCTGTGGTCGTCTCGGGCACAGCTTAAGTCTAGAGGCTACAAAAGGCGCTAGACAGTTCTCTACTGGCTACTGATTGGCTTGAGCAGCTGGTGCCAGCAGCAGTTAAGGAAGACGGGCTGGACCTGGCTGATGTGCTGGTGAGAAGTAAATGAAAGGATGCTTCTAGTGTAATTGATAGGGTAATGCGAAGTTTTTAGTGCCTTTTTTTGAATCATCACAATGTCTCGTCCTAAAATAGATTGACAGAAATTGTAAACTAGGATATAGACAAAAACAAGAAAACAAGCATAAGAACAGGAGGATCACTAAGCAGGCCAGAGAGGAAGGCCTTGATTGAAGAATTTCTACAGGGTAATCAGAGCAAAACAGCCCTATGGAAGAAGTACACAGGCCAGCATGAAGAGCATGGGCAAATGCTCAACTGGATGAGAAAGCTTGGCTATGCACCCGCTAAAGAGCACAAGGCAAAGAAAACGCCTCCAAGTAGCCTTGAACTACGCCTAGCCTTACAGCAGCACGGGGACAAGCCCTTAGAATCGCTCAGAGCCGGAGAACTACGTGAGCAGCTCAAAAAGGCACAGCTGAAAATAGAAGGCTATGAACTGATGATTCAAACAGCTGAAGAAGCCTTTAAAATACCGATTAGAAAAAAGTCAGACACCAAGTAATAACCACCTTAAAGGAAAGGGATAAGAAGACATCACTGGGGTCTCTATGCTTATTATTTGGTTTAACCAGGCAGGCTTACTATCAGCACTATTGGTATAATCAGAGCGTTAGTTTTGAGCAAGCGTTGCTCCTCAAGCGAGTGCAGGAGCTCAGAGCGCGTCATCCTAGAATGGGCACCAGAAAGCTCTATGAGTTATTAGAACCCTTTATCTTATCGCATCAAATAAAACTAGGGAGAGACGCATTATTTGACTTATTGTCAGCGAACAACCTACTGGTTAGGCGTAAAAAGCGAAGCGTTCGTACAACGCAATCTGCTCACTGGCTAGTGAAGTATCCCAATCTGATAAGGAATTTGGAAGTAGGCGGCCCGAATCAGCTGTGGGTAAGTGATATAACGTATTGCCCTACAGGGCATGGTTACTTATACATAAGTCTAATAAGGGATGCATACTCAAGAAAGATAGTAGGCTACCCTGTGTCGACGAGTTTGGCAGCCAAGGAAACGTTGCAGGCCCTGAAAATGGCCTTGTTAAGTGTTAAGGGGGTGTCTATGTCGCTGATCCATCACTCAGATCGTGGGGTACAGTATTGTAGTAAAGATTACCTAGCGGAGTTAACAGCCCATGGGATTCGTATCAGCATGAGGGCAAAAGGGTCTCCCTTGGACAATAGTATAGCCGAGCGTGTGAATGGGATATTGAAACAGGAGTATTTGAGTTCCTATAAAGTATCAAGCCTATCAGAAGGGCAAAAGGTTCTCAAGGAAGCAGTGAGCTATTATAACGAAGAGCGTCCGCATATGAGCCTAGGTATTGTCGTCACAATACAAATGCTATATTGATGTACTTATTACCCCCTTCAAAGAGCTTAAAATGAAGTCAATAGAAGCCTATAAAAGACATGATATCTCCGATAAAGTTTGGTATAAACTTGAACCCTTACTTCCGGGTCGCACAGGCATGCGTGGTGGTGTAGCAAAAGATAATAGCCGCTTTATCAATGCCGTTTTTTGGATGCTCAGAACAGGGTCTCCATGGAGAGATCTGCCCCCTAATTATGGTGATTGGAAAAATACGCATCGTCGTTTCTCTCGTTGGCGAGATAAAGGCACTTGGGAGGCTGTCCTGGAAGCACTCAGAGGAGATCATAATTTTGAATGGTTGATCATAGATGCTTCGCATATCAAGGTACATCCTCATGGAGCGGGAGCACAGGGCGGCAATGAGTCAATGGGCCGTACAAAAGGGGGCTGAATACCAAACTACATTTGGCCGTGGATGAGACTGGTATGCCGCTCCGAGCAATTATCACGTCAGGTACTGAGGCAGATTGTAAGTATGCTTCTCCATTGCTAACTGGTATGACGGCCCAACAGCTTCTTGCTGAGAGAGGATATGATACCAAGCAGGTAGTAAGACAAGCTAAAAATCAAAAGATGAATGTAGTCATACCTTCTAAAAGAAACCGTATTGTAAGTCGTGCATATGATAAAGAGGCTTACAAGAAGCGTCATTTAGTAGAGACCGCTTTTTTATATTTCAAGCGTTGGCGTGGTATAGCAACTAGGTACGCCAAGAGGGCGAGTTCCTTTCTGGCAGCCATTCAAATACGCTGTATTGCTTTATGGGCTAATTTATCGTGACGACACTATCTAGGATATATGTCTCCGTCGGCCTCACATGCAGCAAGCTCAAAACGTGTGCGTCTGTGGAAGAATAAGTATCAGGATCAAGGTAGGCCAGGCGATCCGCCCTAGCCCATGATCCAAGCGATCCATAGCACTAGACAATCAGTGTGAAGCTATGTCAGGACTAAATCAAAATTGTAAATTTCTAACAGGACTAATTTTAAAACTGTCAACCTATTTTAGGACGAGACAATCTTGACTCTGCTTAGGGCTTTCAACAGCGTTGATAAGGGCTTGAGGCGAGAGGGCTAGTTGGGGAGCTTCGAGTAGCTGATTTTGATAGGCTAAAATTTTCTGTTCAATAAGGGCCTTGATAAAGTCTTTATTAGGATGCGTTCTTTTGGGCAGGTTCTTCTTGTCATCCCACCACTTTTGGGGGCAAGAGATGCCGATGGCCACGTATTTTCGTTTGCTCTGGCAAGTGACTCTGAGCATGAGGGGATGCTCCCCGTTGCTGAGGGTTTTGGATTTGTAAAGAATAACAGCGAGCTTGGGTTTCATGAGAGGGAAGAGCGGTTTACGAAGAGTTTACAAAAAAGGAAGGAAACGTTGGTAAACAGACTGTTACTATTACTAACAAAAATGGGCTTTACGGGCTTTAAAAGCAAGAAAAAGAAAGTAGTGACAGCTGGCAATAACACGAAAATACTGCCTGTCACGCAGGAGGTCGCGGGTTCGAGTCCCGTCCGGACCGCTTTCGTAAAGCGTTGATAATCAAGGATTTAAGGTGATTTTGGTCATTCAAAAAATTTTTTCAAAAACTTTGAATTACACTATCAATTACACTAGAAGCCTCCTTTCATTTACTTCTCACCAGCACATCAGCCAGGTCCAGGCCTTCTTGCTTGGCTCGTGTTGGCACCAGCTGCTCAAGCCAGTCAGTAGCCAGTAGAGGACTGTCTAGCGCCTTTTGTAGCCTCTAGATTTAAGCTGTGCCCGAGACGACCACAGCCTGCATGAGGAAATAGTACAATCTGAGCGCAGGACAAAATGCAGTAAGCGCAAAAAGAAACTTCTCTCAAAAAGTTTAGTCCAGGGAATACCTTTTCCCAGGTGCAGCGCACTATCTTCTTGCAGATATCTACTACCTTTAAGGAGCTAAAGCACCGCAAAGATTAAAGTGATGAAAAAACTTCCTATCGGTATTCAGAGTATTGGGGATATCCTCACAGAGGGATACGTGTATGTCGATAAGACTCAGTTTGCCTTGCAGATGATAGAAAGTGGCAAGCACTACTTCCTTTCTCGCCCTAGACGCTTTGGTAAGTCACTCTTTGTGAGCACACTCAAGGAGATTTTTAGAGGCAATAAGGAGCTTTTCAAAGGCTATCACATCTACAACAGCCATTACGATTGGCAGCCCTATCCTGTCCTTCATCTTGACTTTTCAGAAATTCTTAATGAAAGTACCCAAGACTTGAAAGATAGTCTTAAAAGAACGCTGGCAGCAATAGCTACTGACCATGAGACAAGGGTTGAAGTTCCCTCAGCCCAAGAAGGGCTAAAATACCTCATCAAAGCGCTATCAAAATCAAAAGAACAGCGTGTTGTCATTTTGATAGACGAGTACGACGCTCCCCTGATTGATCATCTCGACAAGCCTGAGGTAGCCGAAGAGAATAGAGAGGTGCTTCGCAGTTTCTACAAAGTGCTCAAAAGCCAGGAAGAGCACATTCGCTTCACCTTTGTGACGGGCATTAGCAAGTTCTCGCAGGTCTCGCTCTTTTCTGGCCCTAACCACCTCGATGACATCACTATGGACTCTCAGCACGCTACCATAATGGGTTATACGGAAGAAGAGGTGGTGCAGTACTTTGACGAGCACATCGAGCTCATTACAGCGAAGCGCAATGAGCAAGGGGAGCAGACGAGCGAAGAAGAGGTACTCACAGAGATCAAAGCCTGGTACAACGGTTACCGCTTCTCAGAGGCAGAAAGGTATGTCTATAATCCTTTTTCTACGCTACAATTTCTGAGCAAGAAGAAAGCTCGGGGCTATTGGTATGCTAGTGGCACGCCTTCGTTTCTGATTGAGCAACTCAAAAAGCATCCCGAATCTATGGTGCCTCTGGCTGGCACAAGCGCCGAGGAAAGTGAACTGATGGATATTAGTAGCCTTGAAGAGCTCGACTTGAAGGCGTTGATGTTTCAGACAGGGTATCTGACCATCGAGGGCTACAATGCGGCAAGCAAGCACTATCAACTGGGCTTTCCTAATCAGGAGGTACGCGAAGCTTTTACAAAATCGCTGATCAAGCATTTTGCAAAGCTTGATACGGCCTTTTCTACCAAGAGTAAGGAGGCTTTGAAAGAGGGCGACCTGTCCCTATTTTTCGCGCAGCTCAAGGTGGCGCTAGCCAGCTTTCCATATCAACTTTTCACTGAAGCGGGGGAACGGACGTATCATGGGATGGTGCTGAGCCTGATGAGTGGAATGGGCTTAGAAGTGTCTGCCGAACGCCCAAGCAGCCTGGGGCGCGTGGACCTTTTAGTAGAGCTGGCTAGGACGACCTATGTGATGGAGCTGAAGCTCGACAGTAGCGCAGAGGTAGCCCTCGAGCAGATTCGTGAGAAGCAGTATCACGTGCCTCACTTGAGAAAGGGGAAAGAAGTGGCCATTGTAGGCGTGAACTTCTCTTCTAAGACGCGCAATGTGAATAGCTGGCGCGGGGAGCTGCTCGATGAGCAGGGGGAGGTGGTGCGTGTACTGGGGCCTGCGTCTGCGTAAAGCAACGGGCACAAGGCAGGCGTCTTGCGTCAGACGGGGGGCTATTGGCAGTCCAAGACATGACGCTTGAACCAGCCTTACAAGCTTGCTTGCGCTAGGTGGAGTAGTAAACTCTAGCCTACTTACTATCAGTTTCATTTTCCGAACTAAACCTAAGAAACACATCAGCTTTGGTGAACTTGCCAGACTTTACTTTTTCAACAGCTTCCATCCACTCCTCCCAAATCGCTGGGTCAGCAGTTCCCCCGTCAGGCAAGAACTGCATAGAGCCTAAGAGTGTCTCTAAATAATTATCTCCTGTTACATCATAAAAATATTGGCATTCCCCCATTTACTGGTCCACTTTCAGTGAGAGCAAATTACTATTTCCTACCTTACTGACAAGTTCTGACCTTCTCCCCAAAATTTGGTCCAAAAGAAGTGAGACTTTTGTAAATCGAAGTCAAACTCAAAACAGGATCAATTATGAAAGACAGATTTAATGAAGCACAGATCATCAACATTATCAAAGAGCAGGAAAGAGGTATCAAAGTCCTTGAGATTTGTCGTAAGCACGCCATCGCTGAGTCTACCTTTCATCGATGGAAGGCTAAATACGGAGGCATGAATGCCTCTGAGGTGCAAAGATTAAGGAACCTTGAGCAAGAGAACAGAAAACTTAAGCGCCTTGTCGCTGATTTATCTCTCGACAAGGTCATGTTACAAGATGTGCTCTCAAAAAATGTTTAAGCCCATCCTCACAGCGCACCATGAGCCAAGAACTGACAAAGAACTACGAACTCTCCGAGCGGCGAGCTTGTCAGCTCCTCGAGTTGCATCGTAGTACATGCCGTTATCAGGTAGTCAATAGGGAAGAAAACCAAGTTTTGGCTCAACGCCTCAAGGAATTAGCTATGAAGCACCCCCGCTTCGGGTATTTACGGCTTCACGAGCTATTGAAGCGAGAAGGATGGGCAGTGAATCGAAAGCGAGTATATCGACTCTATAAGGAGTTAAGCCTGAAGTGACCTTCTCCCCAAAATTTGGTCCAAAAGAAGTGAGAGTTTTGTGTAATAGTCAGTACTTAATCTGACAAGCAGATAATTCTAGTTAGCTCTAGCGTCTGCTAACTCATAACTGTCTGAGCTGCCCTTCAGGTGCATCATCTCATTATGCTTCTCCACATTCAGGTGCTTACTTGAGAGCAACGTAGCCAACGGCCTCTTCCCATAACAATAACGTCCACTATGCACACGCTCCCCGTTGTAATAAGCTAACCATACATCCAAGTCCATCTGTAACTCCTCTATACTTCTACATATCTTCTTGCCCATGGCACAATCAAAGAACTCCTGCTTCATCGTCCTGTTGAATCGCTCGCATATTCCGTTGCTCTGTGGAGAATACGCCCGCCTCATGCTATGACTTATCCCCTCGACTGATAAAAACAACTCATAGGCATGGTGCTCCAGTTCGCCTTTGTACTCTGGCCCTCACTCTGTTAGTATACCTAAGATAGGCACCCCTTGCTGCTCATACCAAGGGAGCACGCGATCATTGAGCATATCAGCGCTCGTTATCGCTGTCTTTTCATTGTAGGGCTTACAATCTGCTACGCGCGTGTAGGTATCCTGACAGCCTATCTAGGCTGGATGGTCCGTATCGATCTCTCCATGAGCTTCCTTATCACGCTGATGCTTCTCCACGGGCTGGAGCTGGCTCTCAGTGAGCACAAGGCCTTCTTGAGCCCCTCTTGGCTTCTAAGGCCTGAAGTCTCTTCTTGATATTATTCAAGTCATTTCGGAGCCAAATAGAGCGAACGCCACCAGGGGAAACAATAATACCTTGCTTTTTGAGCTCATTAGCGACGCTAAGTTGCCCGTAAGCAGGAAAGTCAGTGGCCATCTGAACGACCGTCTTTTCAACAGGGGGTTCTACTCTATTAGCCAGGATAGGCTTTTTGCGACTGATCTCTAGCAATGCTTCTTGTCCACCTGTCTCAAAGAGCTCTTTAAAACGATAGTAGCTGTCTGGACTGTATCCCAAGGTTTTGCAAGCGGCCTAGATGTTGCCCAGGCTCTTAGCGAGTTCAAGCAGTCCAATTTTGGGTTAGCTCATCTTCTGGTTTAAGTTCATGATAGTAGTAGTTTTAGTTGTTGTACAACTTAACCAATGTCAGATTAAATTTCAACTACTACACATAACGGAAGAACTGTACCCTCTCTCTCCTCTTGAAGCGGTGAATGAACGCGTTTCTGCTTCTACCCCTCTCCCCGCTCAGCGCCTAGTGCTTGCCTTTCTTCAGCTGGACCATTCTCTTTGTACTCTTCAGCGCTTGCTACAGGCTGTTCTTCTCTTCCTTCTTCCACCATTCTCTCTAGTTCTTCCTCAACTTCCTTCAGTCTTTTTTCAGCTTCTTCCAGTTCTTGCGTTGCTGTTACTGCTATTCTTTGTAGCCGCTCAAGCTCATCTCTGTCTGTTTTCATCAGCCAGTCTACAAGCCCTGGCTCTTGCTTTTTCAGTAGTCTTTCTTCCGCGCTTGCTCTTCTTGCTCTTGCTCTTCTTGCTCCTGCTACTCCTCCTACTCCTGCTCCTCCTACTCTCGCCACTGTTGCTCCATCTCTTGCTGCTGTTACTACTGTTCCTGCATCTGCTCCTGCTCCTGCATCTGCTCCTGCTTTTGCTCCTGCTCCTGCTTTTACTCCTGCTCCTGCTTTTGCTGCTCCTAGTTTTGCTGCTGCTACTCCTACTACTCCTCCTACTGCTGCCCCTACTACTCCTCCTAATACCACTCCTATTCCTGCTTCTACTGCCATCTCCTTACGAGATTGGCTCCTATTGAATTCTACTATCTTATCCAGCACTTCGCCATCTGCTTTAATTTTTTCTTCTCTTTTCTCTTTTTCTTCCTTAGCTAAGTTTAAGAACTGTTCTAACCTTCCTATATAAGCTCTTTCTACTAGTCTTATCCTGAAGAGGTTTACAGTTTCTTGAAGTGCTCGGAGCAGTCCGTCAGCTCTGCCGAATTTTGCTTGTCGGCTAGCTTCTCTGAGTTGTGTTCTAAGTAATTTGACATTTTGGTCCAACAGCTTTCTGACTACAGGATGGCCAATGCTGTTTAAGCTTGCCAAGTGCCCCAAGCTTTCTTGAGCAAAGGCAAAGTCTCCTCTTCCGAGAGCACCTTGAATCCTACGCCCAACTCTATCGCTTATTGTTTGGAGGTGTGTTCTATCGTCACCGTTTAGCGTTGTCTGGAAGATACTTTCTTCGAGATGGGCAGAGTGCCTAAGGGGAGGGAGGGCATGTAGATTATCCATACATTGACTTCGGGTCCATCTGCCTGGCAGGGATCGACTGAGCGTTTCGTCTAGCGGATCGTAGAGGAAGAGTCGATTGTTGGCGGTGAGGGTGCGTACGATTCCAGGCATGTTACGTCTCATGTTCACTCTCCTCGTAATCTGATCAAGTGATATTTCTGAAGGCACCTTACTTATCCCCAACAAAACATGCTCTCTAAGCCTTGCTTCACCTCCCAAAAGATTACTACACTTTCTTACTAAATCTCTAAGAGCATCACCTTGTCCAGCATACACGTCAAAGTAGTCTACCATAATGACGATCCTAACACTATCGGCCATTGTTAGTGTTTGCTTGATATTGACAGTATTAGCAATATTGATTTCACGACCGTTTTCATCACGATTATCCTCAAGGCCAGGGCAGTCGCAAAAAACTAGACCGCCTACAGGGACAACTTGTGGTATAGACGTTGTGGAGTTCCCAAAGTGTCCTCCTATGGGCGTTAACTCATCTTCAGCAGTAATTACATTATCAGCTGGCTCTTGCTCACCAGTCCTTTGTGCGTATTCTTCTGGGGTTTCTTGTCGCATTCTACATCCAGCGAGATAGTTGATGAATGTACTTTTCCCAGCACCACTGTTACCCCAAACAGCAATCACGTCTTCACCTGCAGCCCTTCGTGCCTGTTCAGCTCCTTTTCGTATAGATTCACTTATATCACTAATACTCTTGTCAACTCCATCCCTCGCAATTGCCTCTTCTTCCTTCTCTTTCTTTTCGCCCTCTGCAGCACCTTCCTCCTCTGAAGCTAGCGCTTCTTCACGGGTGTGTACCTCCCCAGGAGTTGATGCGTTTTCTGAAGCTGGTGCCTCTCCAGAAGCGAGTGTCTCCTCAGTAGGGAGGCCTCCATCAGGAACTTCATTAGGGATTAAGTGCACTGATGTAGCTAAGGGTCTGTCTGCAAAAGCAAACCCATCCTCAAGAGTTGAACTCGATAGTGAGTGCATTGATGTAGCCAGAGGTACTTCTTCTGATCCTCCTAGCATTGCTGCTCCCACGGCAGAGAGTGCTTCTCTCCCTATTGCATGAGCTTGTGGGATAGAATCATGACCCTGATCATCATTTTCTCTCATCATCCCTCCACGCAGCCCTGGCCTCAGTGAAGAATCAGGTGGTGCCATGTCTAAGGATTTCAAAGCTTCTCGTTGTGCGGGAATACCCTGATAGCCTCCAAGCATTGCTTGGGACAATCGAGAGGCCTCTCCAGGCTTAGTTTTGCCAAGCGTTTCAATCTTCTCTCGCACTTGAGCATGCCAGGCGCCAAGGTTGGTGCCATTGCCTTCTTGAGCCCTGACTTTTGGCCTGACAGGCGATGCCATGCTGGGCGCCTGCTTGGGAGTAACGCTAGGGCGCTTCCGTTGGGCTGGCGAGGTAGACGGCGTAGTGTGCCTGCCAGATACAGAAGTGACGCCTCCATGAGGGACTGTACGTTTCCCTGGTTGCTTTTCTTCTTCCTGCTGTGGTGCAGGTGCTGCTGGAAGGGCTTCCGCTGCTACTAGCGGCTGACGTTTCGAAGATGTATGAGAAGTGGCTTCCTGAGTATCCCCTTTCATTTGATGGTGTCCATCAAGAGCCAGGTTGCCACAGCTTTGAAGAAATAGGCTTGTAAGTAAGACCATCGAGAGGCCTCTTTGGTATTGCGTGTACATAACGATAGTTGTTGGTTGGTTGATTGGGTTATACATAACTTGACTCAGCTTACGCAACAGCACGATCATTCTGGGTTTTGGCTAGAGAAAAAGTATACTCTCTGCTTGGACCTGTACAACGTTACTCACTCCTCACAAAACACACAAGGGATAGAATACCACTTTGGAAAGCCATGGCTAGTCCATGATAGCGCAAGAGTGCTCTCATTTGCACTTTAAAGTAGCCGAAAATGAAAATATTCTTGGCAGGATACTATGAGCGCTTGGCTAAGTGCAGAAGACACGCGAGAAAGGCATTTGCGCGCTGTAGAAATCTTTTTTTGCCTCTGGGTGCCTAGCAGATTGTCCTAAAAATGGTCAAGAGTGGGACACTTGGCAGAGGGTAGAACGAGGCTGCTGTAAAACAGCTCCGAGGGACTGGGAGAGTTTCCAAAATCATACAATGGTTTCGGGGCGTCTTCTAAAGCCTATGCTAGCATAAAGCACTGGCGCAAGGGTAGGGCTTGCGCCAGGCTGGGGTTACAACCAATTTCTTCTAGTAAAAATGCCTCCTTATCTTCTTCCTCTTTCCATTTCCGCTTGCTGCCTGTTCCAATACAGCACTTGTGCTCTGCGTGCTTGTGCAATCTCTATTCTTCTACTTCTGTTTTCATTGCGGGGTAAATTTCTCCAGATGTCAATGGCCATATCGTAACGATCAATCACTCGGCATTGGAATTCCATGTCACTCACTATATCTGGGTCTTCCTGGTGAGCTTTCGAAGCTGCCTCAAAATGTCCCTGAGCTTCTGCATCCAGTCTTCTCACTTCTGAATCATTTATATCTCTCAACCTTTCTTGTTCCGCTTCAAGCAGCTCTCGATTTCGTTGGTTCTCCCGTTGCATTTGGTCTCTAAGTCTTTTTTGTTCTGCTGCAGCCTGACTTTGTGCTTGCTGTAGTTGTCTTACTATACCTTGCTGCGCCTCCAAGTCTATTTTGTGTTGCGCTTGCAATTGTTTGTTGCTTGTATCTAACTGCGCCGTAGTCTTGTGCATAGCATCCAGCTTAGCCTGCTGCTCACGTAGCTGTTTTCCCCTTTCTCTCTCCTTCTCTTGTAGAACTTGAATGGTTCTCTTCGTTTCCTCCTCGCGCTCTGCACGTTCTTTGGAGTCTTGAAAGTCGTGCTCGAGCTGAGATAGGTCTACGATATCGACAAGTCTATTGCCAAGCGTTGCGCATCCTCGTCTAAACTCACGGAGGAGTCCTTCAGCCGCAGGGAATCGCTCGCGAAGGCAATATCCTTTGAAGGCATATATTTTCCCTTGAAAATGCTCTCTAAGATCGCGGGTGGCTCGTTCTGTGATGGGCCCCATCTCGTTATGTTCAATAATACCGAGACTATCCAGGTGATCTAGATGTTCAGCTGCACGAGGAAAGTCGTTCTCGTCAAGGGCTGCTTTGACCCTTTCTCCAATTCCTTGACTAATAACGCCTAGCCTTTTTTCATCGCTATCTGTCAAGACAGTTCTGAAGATAGTACTTGGAGCTTCAAGAGGAGGAAGGGCTGCGAGCCGCGCTAGGCATTCATTGCGGTTCCACCATCCTTCAGACGGAGTATTATCGCCGCCTGCGACGTCGAAGGTGAATACGCGCTCAGCCAATACTCTAGTCACAGGGTGACGCTCGTCGACAACATCTTCTTTTAATTCTTCAAGTTCTGTGTCTCGGGGTACTTGAGTAATTCCAAGTAAGATTGAGGGGGCGCATCGTTCAAGATTCTCGACACTGCCAAAAAGATGGGTGCAAATGTTTAACATTTCATCTAAGCCCCGTGCTTTGTCAGCGTGTAAGGCGTGATAATTGAGTAAGAGAACGACTCTGACGTCACGTGCTGCTGCCAGGGTGTTTTTAACATTGATGGCGTTGGCAATGTTGATTTCAGCACCACGGTTATCTAAAAATCCTGGGCAGTCGCAGTATACAAAATCACTGTCAGGAGCAGGTGCAATTTCGGGCATAAAAGTTTGAGATTGCCTGCTGTGACCAATGGGAGTCATTTCGCTGCGAGCTCCGCCTTGATCTGGTGCACGCACTACGGCAACCCTTCCACTTCCTCTCATCCCTAATGCTCTGGGAGACGTGAGTTCCATAGTGCATCCGGCCAGGAAATTAATGAAGGTGCTTTTCCCCGCTCCCGTATTGCCTAAGACCATGATTCCCTGTTTTCCTTCCATCTTTTTCGCGCGTTCAGTTCCGTAAGCAACACAGGTAGTAAGCAATTCAATACTTTCGTCTGGATCAAGCTCTTGTTCAGGGCTGTTGAGCTTTCGGGCAATAAGCGGACAAGCCACTTCAGGGCGAACTGTGGGGTCAAAGATAGGGCGAGGGGGAACCTGTATTGCAGGGGGTCTGCCATTTTGTCTTGTTTCTGCCAGTTCGGCTTCTGCCACTGCTACTGCTGTAGGTTCTGCTTGCGGAGGCGCTGGCACATCACCTCCTGCCCTAGGATCATCGCCTCTCATCATCCCTCCACGCAATCCTGGCCTCAGTGAAGAGTCAGGTGGTGCCATGTCTAAGGTTTTCAAAGCTTCTTGTTGTGCGGGAGTACCCTGATAGCCGCCAAGCATTGCTTGGGACAATCGAGAGGCCTCTCCAGGCTTAGCTTTGCCAAGCGCTTCAATTTTCTCCCGCACCTGAGCATGCCAGTCGCCAAGGTTGGTGCCATTGCCTTCTTGAGCCCTGACTTCTGGCCTGACAGGCGATGCCATGCGGGGTGCCTGCCTTGGAGTAACGCTAGGGCGCTTCCGCTGGGCTGGCGAGGTAGAAGTTACCGTTGACCCACCAGGTGGGGAGATAGCACCTCTGGTATGTACTACGCGTTCTCTTGGTTTTATCTCCTCTTTTTGTCGTGGCTCAGGCGCTGCTGGAGGGGCTTCCGCTGCTACTAGCGGCTGACGTTTCGAAGATGTATGAGAAACGGCTTCCTGAGTATCCCCTTTCATTTGATGGTGTCCATCAAGAGCCAAGTTGCCACAGCTTTGAAGGAATAGGCTTATAAGTAAAACCACCGAGAGTCCTCTTTGGTATTGTGTGTACATAGCGATAGTTGTTGGTTTATTGGGTTATACATAACTTATCTCAGCTTACGCAACAGCACGATCACTCTGGGTTTTAGCTAGAGAAAAAGTGTATTCTGTGCTCGGCCTCGCACGATATTACTCACTCTTCACAAAACAGGCAAGGAATAGAATGCCACTTTAGCAAGCTGCAACTAACCCATAATAACTCAATAACGCTTGTTTTTGCACTTTAAACCAGCCAAAAAGGAAAAAGTTCTTGGGAGGGTACTATGAGCGCTTGGCTAAGTGCAAAATACACATAAAAATAAGTTTGCATGCCATAAGGAGGCTTTTCTACCTCTGGGTGCCTAGCAGATTGTCCTAAATATGGTCAAGTATTGAGCACGCGGTGAAGCGCTCGATAGTTGCCCCCATCCACCTACTGATTCTCCTTCACCCAAGCCTCCATGCCCTTCATCACGCTGCCTCTTTCACTAATGAGCCTAGTGATCCTATCCCACTGGCGCGGAAGTTCGTCTTCCGTGCCAATCATTTTCTTAACAACGCAAGTGTTTAACCCAGATAGCGCAAGGCCCCTGACTTGTCCCTTTTTCATGCCTTACTATCATCCTGAGTCCTTACCTTCCTGTCATCCCGAACGCACGTAAGGAATCTCTAAGCAGCAGACCTCTCAAGACTGACCTTCTCCCCAAAATTTGGTCCAAAAGAAGTGAGAGTTTTGTAAATCGAAGTCAACCTCAAAACAGGATCAATTATGAAAGACAGATTTAATGAAGCACAGATCATCAACATTATCAAAGAGCAGGAAAGAGGTCTCAAAGTCCTTGAGATTTGTCGTAAGCACGCCATCGCTGAGTCTACCTTTCATCGATGGAAGGCTAAATACGGAGGCATGAATGCCTCTGAGGCGCAACGATTAAGGAACCTTGAGCAAGAGAACAGAAAACTTAAGCGCCTTGTGGCTGATTGAGCCCTCGACAAGGTCATGCTACAAGATGTACTCTCAAAAAATGTTTAAGCCCATCCTCACAGCGCACCATGAGCCAAGAACTGACAAAGAACTACGAACTCTCCGAGCGGCGAGCTTGCCAGCTCCTCGAGTTGCATCGTAGTACATGCCGTTATCAGGTAGTCAATAGGGAAGAAAACCAAGTTTTGGCTCAACGCCTCAAGGAATTAGCTATGAAGCACCCCCGCTTGGGGTATTTACGGCTTCACGAGCTATTGAAACGTGAAGTATGGGCGGTGAATCGAAAGCGAGTATATCGACTTTACAAGGAGTTAAGCCTGAAGGTGAAGCGAGGAGTAAAGCGTTCATTAAGTGAGCGAGGTAAGCTAGCAGAAGCGAGTCATCGTCATGAGCAATGGTCCTTAGACTTTGTGCATGATCGTTTGTTAGATGGTCTTCAGGTACAAGTGCTGGGCGTGATGGACCATTACAGCCGCGAGTGTCTGGTATTAAGGGCTGACACGTCACTATCAGGGGAACGAGTAGCACGGGAATTAGAAGGTTTGAGGCCGATGCAAAACTGTTGTTATTTCTGATCTACCTCTCAAGAGGTTGTTTTTTTAATGGGGGCTCTCATTAGCCAAGAGGCAACTACCTTGTTAAGCACTTATTTGTGCTTCTTTGACTTAATCGTGTGTGATAACCAACTGAAAAGGGCATAGCTACCCCACAGAGACTCTTAACGCTAGCCCTGGGGCACGGTATAGATTGTAACATAGCGCTTCTAATACATGCTGACTATGCATTTTTGCCTTCCCTACATAACGCGCGCTCCCTGCCTTGAACCAACTCTTTATACTTCCAAACACGCACTCCACTTTGTAGCGACGCTCTCCTATTAGACGATTGTACAGACATAACCAACTGCTTCTTGCCTTGCCTCTTGCTCGTTTGCGTTGAAGACGGCTCTTGAGTCCCTTACTTCGCAATAACGATTCATTCGACGCACTACTGTAGCCCTTATCGCCCAATACTTCACCCCCCTTGGGTAACTCCACCTGCTCTAATAACCGCGACAGATGTTGGCTTTCGTGCTCACTTGCCTTACTCGTATGAACTGATAACACTAATCCAGTCTCTGCTTCTACTAGATAATGACGTTTATAGCCATAATGGACCTGATTACCTCGTTTCACCCAACTCGCCTCTTGATCTACTCCTTTTTGCTTCACTTCTTCCAAAGGAGGCGTATACTCCCCTGTTGGCAAAGCATATATCTTTTTTCCTTTCGGGCGGCGCGCTGTTGGCCTAATAGAAGGGTCTACTATGGTTCCTTTTTGAATCAGTAAGCCAAGGATTTCTAATTGCCTATTGACTTCTAGTAGAAGAAGCTGGTAGGCCTCTGCTTGGGTCAAGACCTTTCTAAAGCGAGAGATCACACTGTGATCAGGGGTAGGATGGTCAGCACTGAGCCCACAGAACTTCTTGAAGGAGCTCCTGTCGTCGAGTTGATCTTCGATTTGATAGTCGCTTAATCCGTACCAGGTCTGTAAGAGGGACATTTTAAAGAGCAAGAGAGGAGGATAGGCGCTTCTTCCTTCTTGCGCCTGCCCCTTAGTGTAGTATTGAGCGAGGAGGTTTTCAATAGGCTTCCAATCGATAATCTGGTTGATTTGTTGTAGTTGATGATGGGTTCTATTGTTGGGCTGCATGGCAAGGTCAGCAAAAGAGAGTTGTTTGTTGTGGAGCATTGGCATATTGAGCAAGTTTTAGAGCATGTATTCATGGGTTATAAAGTCTCTTAAGAAGTAGCATAGTGTGTGCAATCATAATTGTATTCCTTGCAGATTCAATGCTTCTCTCGTAATCTTTAGATAACCTTCGGTAAGAATTCAACCATCCGAATGTTCTTTCAACTACCCACCTCTGGGGCAGTATACTCCAACATGTGGATACTCGTTGGCTAATCTCTATCCGCTTTTTCATAACCTCACGCACGTAATACTCCGTACTTTTTCGATACCCCGCATCCGCACTCAAGCCTTGTAAAGAGGGGTATTTAGATACCGCCTCAGCAAAAATAAGACCTCCAATCACTGTGTCGTGTATATTGGCCCTATGTACTCGTACATGTAATAAATGGCCCTGCGTATCAACTACAATGTGACGTTTACGGCCTTTAATTTTTTTCCCCCATCAATACCTCGCTCTTGCGCAGCTCCTGCCGTTTTTACACTCTGTGAGTCGATGATCGCATAACTGGGATTAGATGCTTTCTGAGACTTTACTCGGCTCTTCTGCACTAAAGCATCCATTATCTTTTCCCATATCCCTCTTTTCTTTGCTCTGTGATAAAACGAACTGACAGTGGAATATGGGGGTAAGTCTTTGGGGAGCATTCTCCATTGACATCCAGTCTTAATAAGATAAAGTACAGCATTGACTAAAGCTCTCTTATTATACCGACTTCTGTTACCATAGTTGCCACATTGAAAATGATCTTTTATGGCCTCCCACTGATGATCATTTAGATCGCTTGCATAAGCCATATTACTATTCATATGTTTGTCAGCAAATCTATGTAAATGAATTCATGAATACACCTTCTTAAAGGCTACAGAAAGTGTTCGCTGTTTTGAAAATACCTTTTAGGCCGCTTTTAAGCAAACATTTTAATCAGTTTTGCAACGGCCTCCATTTTTATAACGGCAAGAATTTGGCCATCCAAGACGGTTGTAAAATGCCTTCAATTGCTGATAAAACTTAAAAAAGCACCCTTATGTGAGCCTAGGGATGGCTTTAAAATCACGCAATCACAAAGAACCACTCCATGAAGCTCTTTGATAATCTGATGACGTTCTTATTGTCAGAATGTCTCTGGCAGTATTTTCAGGTTTTCAAAAGAGGTTCAATCAGCCAATCAAAAAATCGCTTAATCACTCCCATGGCCTCAATATGCCTGCGCAAACACGGCTCGCTGTTGGGAAAGCCTGCCCGTATAAATACATTTTCCTGGCTCTTGCGGTGCATCTAGCGGAATGCAGCGAATGGTCGCTTTGGTGGCTGCTTGAATTTTCTTTTCTGTCTCAGTCGTGCCATCCCAATGGGCCAGTACAAAGCCGCCTGAACGTGCTAGTACTTCTTTAAAATCTTGATAAGTATCTACCTGAGTGGTGTGGGCTTCTCTAAAGGCAAGCGCTCGTTGGTACAAGTGCGCTTGGATAGTCGTCAATAGCTTCTTGACCGTAGCTACGACCTGGTCCATGCTCACGGTAATCTTTTCTTTGGTATCTCTTCTAGCTAGCTCCACTGTGTGGTGCGCGAGGTCTTTCGGACCTACGGCCATACGCAGTGGCACGCCTTTGAGCTCATATTCTGCAAACTTCCAGCCAGGCTTGTGTGTGTCTCGATCATCTAGCTTGACCGCTATTCCCTGGGCTTGTAGGGCCTCTTTGAGCTGAAGAGCCTGCTGTGCCAACGCTTGGCGCTCGGCTTCGCCTTTGTAGATAGGAATGATCACTACTTGAATGGGAGCCAGTTGAGGCGGTAAGACCAAGCCCTCATCGTCCGAATGGGTCATGATCAGCGCTCCAATCAAGCGGGTGGTGACACCCCAAGAAGTGCCCCACACATATTCCAGTTTGCCCGCCCGATTGGCAAAAGTGACGTCAAACGCTTGGGCAAATTTTTGGCCCAAAAAATGAGAGGTACCTGCCTGCAAGGCCTTGCCATCTTGCATCAGTGCCTCGATTGTGTAGGTCTCTTCAGCCCCAGCAAATCGCTCGTGTTCGGTCTTGATGCCCTTTAAGAAGGGGACAGCCATGTAGTTTTTGGCAAAGTCATCATAGACATGGAGCATTTGGAGGGCTTCTTGTTCTGCTTCTGTCCGCGTGGCATGGGCTGTGTGGCCTTCTTGCCACAGAATCTCGGCTGTTCTTAAAAAAAGACGGGTACGCATTTCCCACCGCACTACGTTGCTCCACTGGTTCACTAGCAAGGGTAAGTCTCTGTAAGACTGAATCCAGTTTTTATAGGTGTGCCAAATAATGGTTTCTGAAGTAGGCCGTACAATGAGCTCCTCTTCGAGCTTAGCCTCAGGGTCTACCACTACTCCTGAGCCATCACTGCTGTTTTTGAGGCGGTAATGGGTCACCACCGCACATTCTTTGGCAAAGCCTTCTATATGGTCTGCTTCTCGGTTTAGATACGACTTAGGAATGAAAAGAGGGAAGTAAGCATTTTCATGGCCCGTGTTTTTGAAGGCTTGGTCTAGAACTACTTTCATCTTTTCCCAGAGGGCAAAGCCGTAGGGTTTGACGACCATACAGCCCCGCACAGCCGCATTTTCTGCAAGACCTGCTTTTTTGACCAGTTCGTTGTACCATGCTGCGTAATTGTCTGCTCTTTTAGGTAGGGTTGAGGGCACAGGGTTTAGGGTTTACATAGAGAAAAATAATCGACGTATAGGCTAAATGTCTATTAGGACAATATAAACAGGTACTGCAGGGAAATGCCTTTTCAGTCTTTCGATGTCATGAACAAGCTGTTCTCCGTAAGCAACGCCCGATGACATCTGCTGTTGTAGTGTGTGACAAGGGAGTATCTCTACTCCCACATTGGCTTTGTTCTCATTAAAAAAGTATTGAAATTTTGCCATGTCGTAAAACATGAACGCATATTTGCCAAACTGGACCTCGATAAGTACCTGATCTTTCACAAAGTCTATTTGCTTGTAGGAGCCTTTGATCGTCTTTTCGTATTGCGGTAGTCTGATGTCATACCGATCCTTGAGCTCTTGATACCCTTTGGCGTTAAAAGCTTGGGTAAAAGCCTGATTGAGTTCCCTAGGGGAATAAAGCATCTGTCCTGACTTGGCTTTTTCCTGGCTCAATTTTGTTTTCTCTATTTGCGTGATGGACCCGATGACTTGATGTATCTCTTGATAGATGGGAGCATGATCTATCTGTAAGATTTGCTTGCCACCCAGGTGCGAATACTCATATACGATCTTCATGATGACTGACAAACTGCGGAGTGTAAATGGGTTTATGCATCGCTCTTGTTTGAATGGTGCCCTGTAAGGTGGCTTGTATTCTATCTTTGGCAATGCCCACATACTTTTCTTCAATCTCAGCACCGATACACTTTCTTTTATGCATAAGTGCTGCCACCAATGTGCTACCTACGCCGGAAAATGGATCAAAAACGAGGTCTTCTTCTTGCGTCATAGACAAAACGAGCCGCTCTACTAGCTCGACGGGGAACTGACAGGGGTGAATAGTTTTCTCTACATGGTTGTTCTTAACATTAGGAATTTCCCAAACGTCTGAGGGATTCTTGCCGTCAGGGTTGCACGATAATGCTCCTTTTTTAGGGCCTTTGAAGTGTTTTTTGTGAGGATATTTTTGGGGGACTCTGACAGGGTCTACATCGAAGTAATAGGCATCACTTTTTGTCCACCACATGATTGTTTCATGCCGTCCAGAAAACCGTTTGCTGGCATGCAATCCATGCCCAAAATGCCATATGATTCTGTTTCTCATTTTCATCTTCAATGCCTTGAAGATAGGATAGAGCAGGAGGTCGAGTGGCACTATTTCGCCATCAGCCACGTAATTGCCTACCTGCCAGCAGAGACTGCCCGTAGGCTGGAGTACCCGAAAGCACTCGGTGATCACTTGTTGCTGCCATGCATAGTAAGCATCTATACTCGTCCTTTTTTCATAAGCTTTGCCCAAATTGTAAGGCGGTGAAGTAACAATCAGCTGGACGCAATGATCTGGCAGGGTACGTAACAGTTCTATACAATCTCCAGGATACAGCGTTACGGTGTGCGCTGGGTCAAGTTTGGGCAGAACAGCGGGCTGAAAGGCATCACTAGCCGTGGCCAGCGCGTTGCCCGCAACGGTCAGCGAATCGTGGGGGAGTGGGTGAGGAGAAAGGGGTGGAGACCATTGCATTATTAGGTAATTTCGTGATTAAGAGATAAAAAACGTTTAGCCCCCAACAGTTTGTTTTAAAAGTATGGAAGCGTATTTGGGCCCATCTTTCAGCTGTGCTGTTGCAACACAATGCTGCTAATTTAGCTAAAGTGAAGGACAAGTGCAGCAGGAGCCTAAAGGGGCTTCCTGTGTTTTGAGAGCTTTGCAAAACAGGGGAGGGCCATTAAGAAATAGCCCTTACGACTTCATGTAGGCTTTCTGAAGAAGAGCTTTTGTGTGTTTTCCAGCGCCTTCTTTGCCCTCTCTCTTTTTAGACGCATCCTCTCGGCTATCAGCTTGCCCCAAACAGGCTCTGTCGTCTCATCAGCTTCTTCTGCCTCAACGGGCGCTGTCCAACCCCCTTCTTCTCCCAGCATGTAGTGTGTCCCCATAAGGCCTATCAGATTGGCTAGCATGCCAGGAAGAACGGCTGGAATATCTGAATCGGACATGTATTGTCGCCAGAGCAAGACCGTAGCAATGCCAGCCACCATGCCTATCAGCGCAGCTTTAGGGGTGCTATAAAAGCGAAAGATAGCCATTAGCAGCGGCACTGTCACGACCGGCATGTAGAAGCTGGAACCCAGTAACATAAGCTTGAGTAGATCACCCTCATACATAGCTAGTGTCAAACCTAAGGTGCCTATGAGCACAGCGCATATTCTAGCGGTTGTGATTGATTTTTTGAAGGAAGGAAAAATAGGTTGTAGAACGTCATTGACCGCCAAAACGGAACATGCATTCAGGTCTGAATCTGCAGAAGACATGGCCAAGGCACTAATCCCTATGACTGTCAGGCCCTTCATGTCTACTTGGGTATAGTTGTTGATCGCGTAATCCACAAGATGTTGGGGGTCTAGGGTAGCATCGCTAGCTAGCAGCACTATAGCGGTCCAAGCTATCACCAGAATAATAAGAAACTCTATACCTGCAGCACTGGTAAATGCCCGCCTAGCTTCCAGAACATTCTGCGCCATGACAATCCGCTGAAATGCAGCAGGGCTCAGAGAAGGAATCGAAAAATAGAGCATCAGACCGATAAAAGAGAGGGACTTATAGTCCCAACTCAACAATTTGCGCGGATCAAACATCTCATCAGCTAGTACAGCAGCCACCTGTTGGTGGGGATCCGAAAGACTCGACCAGGCAGTGATCGCCAAGATTTGTATGAAGGTGCCAAAGGTCATAGCCTGAAGCACATCTGTGATGGTTACTGAGCGGATACCCCCAAAGGCTGAGTAGAGAATGACAATGGTGGCAGCAGCGATCGTTGCCCTGGGGCCCTGAATAGCTAGTATCAAGGTTATCATCTGACCCGTGATTTGAAACTGTATGGCTATTGGCCCTAGTCTACCGAGTATGCCGCTGATGCCAGTAATGACGCGCACCACAGGGCCATATATATCGCCCATGGCTTCTCCTACAGAAAGGGCGTCACTAAACCTCCTCATGCGTATTGCTAAGACCTGCCCAATGAATAGTAGACTTATTGCCTCTCCTGTGAATATTATAATAGATTTTAAGCCTCCAGTATAGGTGCTGGACAGTACATAGAAGAGCGTGCCGCCACTCACCCATGTAGCCAAGATAGTGGCTGCAAGAACAGCTACTGGGGGGGCTTTTATACCTACGGCGTAGGCGCGAAAGCTTCCTACTTGACGGCCTGCTCGTATGCCTATAACAAGGTTAATGATAAGAAAGGCAACTAAGATTTCTACATTTATAAAGTTGTATACATCGTTCATGGGTAGAGGATTCTGAGGGTTTTCAATTGGTAGGTCGAAAATAAGAAATATTCACAAAGGCAATAGATGTTTTATCTCCCTAGGTATCTCTCCCCATGAGCTTCTTCTTTCTTGTCACTTTTTTCTTGCGCGGTCTCTCCGTCTTCTTCTCCTAGCAGGTAGTGGCTGCCCAAAAGACTTACTAGATTAGCCAGGATACCAGGAATGACTGCTGGGAGATCCAGGTGAGTCAAGTATTGATGCCAAATCAAGACAGTAATAGTTCCAGCAGTCATGCCCGTTAGGGCAGCCCTGGGGGTGCTGCGGAAGCCAAATATGGCCATCAGAAGTGGCACACTGACAATAGGCATGTAGAAACTGGCAGTGAGCAGTAAAAGTTTTAGTATATCGCCTTCACGCATGGCTAACAATAAGCCTAGGATGCCTATTAGAACTGAGCATACCCTAGCTGCTTTAATCGACTCTTTGAAGGAAGGGAAAATGGGTTTCAGAATATCATGTACAGCTAAAACAGAGAAAGAGTTCAAATCAGAGTCAGCAGTGGACATGGCCATCGCAGTGATTCCTACGGCGACCAAGCCCTTTAATCCTACGTAGGCATAGCGATTGATGATATGGGGTATTAAATTGTTAGGGTCTAACTCAGTACTGCTCGCCACTAATAAGATAGCCATCCAGGCTATCGTCATATTTATCAAGAGATTGATGCCTGCGGCCTGAGTAAAAGCTCGTCTAACTTGCCTAAAGTCTCGCGCCATAACAATTCGCTGAAATATGGTAGGATTTAAAGAAGGGAATGCAAATACAAATAGTACATATAAAGAAGATATAAATTTTGAGTTCCAGCTTACTGTTTCTCGAAAGCTGAACATAGGCTCAGTGGCGAGTAAATTACTGACCTGTTTAGGATCTCTGAGATTATCCCAAGCGATGAGGGCTAGAAGGGGTATGAACATGCTAAAAGTAAAAAACTGAAGCATGTCTGTCATAGTCACTGCACGGACACCCCCAAAGGCTGAGTAAATAATGACAACAGTGGCGGCAATAACTGTCACTTTGGCCCCTTGGAGGCCTGATATAAGAGCTAACATTTGAGCCATGATTTGAAACTGGACGGCCAGATGCCCTATTCTACCCAAGATACCACTGATACCAGTAATGACTCGTGCTGTAGTACCGTATAGATTCCCCATCGTTTCTGCTACAGAAAGGTTATCTAAGAGGTTATACATGCGTATGGCCAAAACCTGACCTATCAAGAGAAGACAAATTACAGGTCCTGTGAATACTATGATAAACCGTAGGCCGCTGGTGTAGATGTTGGATAATGAGTAAAAGAGGGTGCCTCCATTAATCCAAGTGGCAAGAATGGTAGCCGTGAGTACGCCTGTAGAAAAATCCTTGCTACCCACAGCGTATTCGCGAAAGCTGTTTACTCTGAAGCCTGCTTGTATACCCAAGATGAGATTGGCAGTAAGAAAAATGGTAAAAAAATGATGTCTATAGGTTGCGGAGACATAGTTCGAGAATTTTAATGGGCTTTCATTTAACGGGTTAAATGTAAATACTTTTTTGCAGAAATGATACATTTTTCATCAATCTGCCTCTCCCACGCTGCCTGTAGCCTCTTAGACAGTGTTGAAAGTAGATCGTCTCTATAGCGTATCTACTTTCTCTGATTCCTTTTTTCGCAGCAGTTGAAGTCGATCTAGTTTGGCGTGCATATGGTGCAGGGCATGTAAGGACCATTTGCCGATGATCACCCCTCTTTCGAGCAACAAACACCCTGTATTAATCCTGAGCATATCTTGCAGCAAAGTGGCACTGGCCTCGCCTGTAGGGACCTCCAAGTAGGCGAGCACTTGGGAGGTGTCTCGAGAGGCTGTAATCAGCAAGGGCTGTACAGTATCCCGAAGCTGTCCGATAAGTATTTGAAGCTTTCGTAACTCGCGGGCTTTTAGTTTTTTCACCTCTTGCACCAAAATCAGGAGTTGAGTGCCTTTGAACAATTCAGTTGTACGTTCTTTGGGCTCCATCATGATGCTAGTGGCTGGAAGCAACACTGCCAAGTCACCTCCTACTTTGTACGGTGAAAGATCGATGAGGGGGAGGTAATGGATGGTGTAATACCCCAGTGCTAAAGCGCCCAGACACATAGCACCTACTCCGTAATAGCCTAACTGACCGCTCAATAAGGGCGTAATACTTTGCTTTTGCCCACAAAGCCAGCCCAATAAGACCAACAAAGCAATGCTTTTAACAAAAGATTGCCAAGGCGTTAGAGCCACCGCATCGCCAAAGCAGCCACAGCTAGTTAGGCGGCGAGAGGTAGCTGTGTATAGGGTAAGGCACGTAAAAAAGAGCGTGAGTAATAACAAGGCGTACAAGGTCCAGGGTATTTGAAAACCTATGAGCAGCGATAGCCCTAGTACACACTCTAAGGTAGTAACCATCAAGGCCAATCCTAGGGTGTACGGAAGCAGGATGCGCAACCCAGGGCTCAATGGAAGGGCGAGTACCCGCAGATATTCTCTAATCTTGTACGAGAAGCCTACAGGATCGTTCAGTTTGGTCAGGCCTGAGAAGACAAAGACAAGTCCTACAATCAGCCTGGCACTCATATTGATATGGCTAATGATGTACGGCATCTAATTTGATTAGTGCAAAAACTGCATAATTGATAATATCTTGATAATTCGCCTCCACTCCTTCAGAAACGAAGGTAGCCCCTTGATTGTCTTCTATACGTTTGATGCGCAAGAGCTTCATCAAGATGATGTCTGTGATGGAACTCACACGCATACCGCGCCAGGCCTCCTGATAGTCATGGTTTTTATTGTTGAGCAAGTTCCTAGTTGTAACAATGATCTCATCATACAGGGGGGCCAACTCACTGTAGGCTAGCTCCATGCGTTGATCGGCTTGGAGGGCTATTTGCATTGACGCCATCACACAATAATTAATAATGCCGATCAACTCTGTAGAGACGCCCTCTTCTATGCGTTGGACAGTTTGCTCTTGCAGCGCCCTGATGCGCTGTGCTTTGATCATGATCTGGTCCGTCAGCGAGGGCAAGCGCAAGATGCGCCAGGCAGTACCATAATCCTGGGTTTTCTTTTCAAAGACTGCTTGGCAAGTCTTAATCACTGTGTTGTACTGCACTACTGTTTCCTGATGCACGGTTGTTGAGTCTTGAAAGATTATTGGGCTGGGCCAATCGTTATTGGGGAAGCTGTCTTTTTATGATGAGGAACAAAATTGTTATTAAATGCCCCAAGTTTTCTTCTATATCTCGAGACAAAGGCTCTGCCCACTCTGTAAGGACGCTAAAATTACTTAGTCGATCATTGCTTCGATTACTCAATGGGTTATCACCTAATTAGCCAGTCGCATAATAATACAAGGACTTCGAAGCTCATCGCGCCGGCCTTGTGGAAGCAAGCAAATGTCTTTCAATCCGTTCGCCGAGCAAGTTAATAGATGAAAGCTTGTGGATAAAAAAGACTTAGCACCTTAGGAATAGTATTCAAAAAACAATGAAAAATTGAATAATATAAGTTATATTCTCGGCCAAAACGAGAAACGTTCTCTCTCATCCTCCATGAGTCATACATTACAGGAATTGCCTAGTGGCAGACAGTAGCTCTAGGTAGTTTGTAAAGATGGGCAACGAATCTATCTCCTTTTTGTTTTACAAAATCTACGCTAACACAAGAGCAGCTGTAGCTGTCTCTGGCAAATCCACTTTACGTTGACATTTTTATTCAGCATAGGTTTTCTCGATGTCAGATTAGTTGACATCATCGACATACTCCTAGTAAGCTTACTTCTCTATCAGGCCTACGGGCTGATAGAAGGCAGTATGGCAGTCAAAGTCTTTGTAGGCTTCTTGCTGTTGGCCTTTGTTTATCTTGTAGTAAGGGCCTCAGGCATGGAACTCTTAACAGCCATTCTGGGAGAATTTATGGAAGTAGGTGTACTGGCGGGCATTATTCTTTTTCAGCAAGAGCTCAAGAAATTACTCTTTTGGATTGGAGGAACGACAACATTGAGCGGGGGAGAACTGCTCAGTCGCCTCTGGGGGACCAAAAGGACCTCTAAGGCAGAAATGGACATCACGCCTATTGTGGAAGCTGCCAAAGCCTTGGCTGGTAGCAATACAGGGGCGCTTATCATCTTTTCTAAGGCAAATGACCTCAAGTTTTATGAAGAATCTGGCGACGCCATCAATGCAGTAGTCTCTAAGCGGCTGCTCCTAGCCATTCTCAACAAGCAAAGTCCACTACACGACGGTGGAGTGATCATCTACCAAGGTAGAATCCTAGCAGCTCGGTGTATCTTGCCCGTAACAGAACGACGGGACTTACCTCCACAGTTTGGGTTGAGACATCGAGCCGCTGTGGGCATGACGGAAGTGACAGACACGTTGGTTGTGGTAGTATCAGAAGAAACTGGCCAAATTTCCGTAGCAAGACAAGGAAAGCTAGACAGTAATCTATCTATCCAAGAAACAAGAGCAGCCATTAACAACTATTTGCAAGGGAAACACAAAACATAAAGTGTGCGAAGACAGTGAGCAACCTCAGCAAGGCAACGTAAGAGTGCGCATTCATGGCTATCTTTGCACTACGAGAATAGCTTGATTATGAGAGAAATACCGTTCAGACAAGCACTGGCAGAAGCCATGAGCGAAGAAATGCACCGCGACAGCCACGTCTTCTTGATGGGTGAAGAAGTGGCTGAATACGACGGTGCTTACAAGGTGAGCCAAGGTATGTTAGCCGAGTTTGGACCTACAAGAGTAGTAGACACGCCTATCTCTGAGCTCGGCTTTGCTGGGCTGGGCGTTGGCGCTGCCATGAACGGTCTCCGTCCCATCATCGAATTCATGACCTTCAACTTCTCGCTGGTTGCTATTGACCAAGTAGTCAACTCTGCTGCCAAGATGTTGTCCATGTCAGGTGGTCAGTTTCCTGTGCCCATTGTATTTCGGGGGCCTACAGGCAATGCAGGCATGTTGAGCTCACAGCACTCTCAGAACTTTGAGAGTTGGTATGCCAACTGCCCTGGCCTCAAGGTCGTGGTGCCTGCAACGCCCTACGATGCCAAAGGGCTGCTCAAAGCAGCCATTCGTGATGAGGACCCTGTGGTGTTTATGGAGTCTGAGCTGATGTATGCCGACAAAGGAGCGGTGCCTGAAGAAGAGTATGTACTACCTATCGGGAAAGCCGCTGTGGTGCAAGCAGGCACAGACGCCACCTTAGTGTCGTTTGGCAAGATGATGAAAATAGCGCGAGAGGCTGCACAGAAGCTACAGGAGGAGGGAGTGGCTGTAGAAGTAATCGACATGCGGACCGTACGGCCACTAGACATGGCTTGTGTCATCCAATCTGTGCAAAAGACACACCGTTTGGTAATTGTAGAAGAGGCCTGGCCCCTCGGCTCTATTGCCTCTGAAATTGCGTACCAGGTGCAAAAGCATGCTTTTGACTTTCTCGATGCCCCTATCCAGAAGGTCAACAGCGAGGATGTGCCCTTGCCCTATGCACCTACCCTTATTCAAGAAGTGCTGCCAAGTACTGAAAAGACCATTAGTGCACTCAAAGCTGTGCTTTATCGTTGATACGTGTCTATAACTAGTTTGAGGTTTTGCCTAGTCCTCCTTTGCCTTCCTGCACTATGTGCGCTAGAACTTCCCGGGAGTGTCTCGTCCTAAAATAGATTGACAGAAATTGTAAACTAGGATATAGACAAAAACAAGAAAACAAGCATAAGAACAGGAGGATCACTAAGCAGGCCAGAGAGGAAGGCCTTGATTGAAGAATTTCTACAGGGTAATCAGAGCAAAACAGCCCTATGGAAGAAGTACACAGGCCAGCATGAAGAGCATGGGCAAATGCTCAACTGGATGAGAAAGCTTGGCTATGCACCCGCTAAAGAGCACAAGGCAAAGAAAACGCCTCCAAGTAGCCTTGAACTACGCCTAGCCTTACAGCAGCACGGGGACAAGCCCTTAGAATCGCTCAGAGCCGGAGAACTACGTGAGCAGCTCAAAAAGGCACAGCTGAAAATAGAAGGCTATGAACTGATGATTCAAACAGCTGAAGAAGCCTTTAAAATACCGATTAGAAAAAAGTCAGACACCAAGTAATAACCACCTTAAAGGAAAGGGATAAGAAGACATCACTGGGGTCTCTATGCTTATTATTTGGTTTAACCAGGCAGGCTTACTATCAGCACTATTGGTATAATCAGAGCGTTAGTTTTGAGCAAGCGTTGCTCCTCAAGCGAGTGCAGGAGCTCAGAGCGCGTCATCCTAGAATGGGCACCAGAAAGCTCTATGAGTTATTAGAACCCTTTATCTTATCGCATCAACTGAAAATACTATGCACTGAAAGTGCATAGGTTCTTTTAAAAGGATAAGATTGAAAATCTTAATCTAATATAAAGTTCTCAAGGGAGACATTGGACGGTCCACTGTGATGATTTAGATACAATTCTACCATTTCATCTGTTATGTTACCTGTGCTCCAGCCCCCATCACCTATTGACCAGAAATGTTTGCCCCAATAGCTCTTCTTCAATGCGGAAAACTCCTCCTGAACTCTTCGCCATGTACGACCTTTCAGGCGTTTTACCAACTCACTGATCGATTGAGAAGGAGAATATTCGATATGCAGATGTACATGATCTTTACTTATAACTCCTTTCAAAATCTTTACGTCTTCTGCATCACAGATCTGCTGAATCAGATCACGACATCTAGTTTGAACATCTCCCTTGAGAACATGATAACGGTATTTAGTAACCCAGACTATATGGGCTGTCAACCAGGAGATTGTGTGGCTACTACGTCTTGATTCCTTACTCATCATCCAAATCTAGCATGCAGAGGAAGTGTGTAGCAACTGGAAGTCTTGCACTGAAAGTGCATAGTTTTGTACTAGCGACTGAGACCAATAAAACTGGGGAGAGACGCATTATTTGACTTATTGTCAGCGAACAACCTACTGGTTAGGCGTAAAAAGCGAAGCGTTCGTACAACGCAATCTGCTCACTGGCTAGTGAAGTATCCCAATCTGATAAGGAATTTGGAAGTAGGCGGCCCGAATCAGCTGTGGGTAAGTGATATAACGTATTGCCCTACAGGGCATGGTTACTTATACATAAGTCTAATAACGGATGCATACTCAAGAAAGATAGTAGGCTACCCTGTGTCGACGAGTTTGGCAGCCAAGGAAACGTTGCAGGCCCTGAAAATGGCCTTGTTAAGTGTTAAGGGGGTGTCTATGTCGCTGATCCATCACTCAGATCGTGGGGTACAGTATTGTAGTAAAGATTACCTAGCGGAGTTAACAGCCCATGGGATTCGTATCAGCATGAGGGCAAAAGGGTCTCCCTTGGACAATAGTATAGCCGAGCGTGTGAATGGGATATTGAAACAGGAGTATTTGAGGGCCTATAAAGTATCAAGCCTATCAGAAGGGCAAAAGGTTTTCAAGGAAGCAGTGAGCTATTATAACGAAGAGCGTCCGCATATGAGCCTAGGATATATGTCTCCGTCGGCCTCACATGCAGCAAGCTCAAAACGTGTGCGTCTGTGGAAGAATAAGTATCAGGATCAAGGTAGGCCAGGCGATCCCCCCTAGCCCATGATCCAAGCGATCCATAGCACTAGACAATCAGTGTAAAGCTATGTCAGGACTAAATCAAAATTGTAAATTTCTAACAGGACTAATTTTAAAACTGTCAACCTATTTTAGGACGAGACATCATAGCTAATTCCTTGAGGCGTTGAGCCAAAACTTGGTCTTCCTCCCTATTGACTGCCTGATAGCGGCATGTACTACGATGCAACTCGAGGAGCTGGCAAGCTCGCCGCTCGGAGAGTTCGTAGTTCTTTGTTAGTTCTTGGCTCATGGTGCGCTGTGAGGATGGGCTTAAACATTTTTTGACAGTACATCTTGTAGCATGACCTTGTCGAGGGCTCAATCAGCCACAAGGCGCTTAAGTTTTCTGTTCTCTTGCTCAAGGTTCCTTAATCGTTGCGCCTCAGAGGCATTCATGCCTCCGTAGCCTTCCATCGATCAAAGGTAGACTCAGCGATGGCGTGCTTACGACAAATCTCAAGGACTTTGAGACCTCTTTCCTGCTCTTTGATAATGTTGATGATTTGTGCTTCATTAAATCTGTCTTTCATAATTGATCCTGTTTTGAGGTTGACTTCGATTTACAAAACTCTCACTTCTTTTGGACCAAATTTTGGGGTGAAGGTCAGCCCAGCCGGGGGGTCTTAGATACCCTGATCCTCGCCCTGGGAGATTCAGATGATGCGGTTCGTAGTGCCGCCATTGCAGCCTTGGGCCAGCTAGTCCAGGCCACGCCCCAGTTGGCCAGTCCAGAAGTGTTGGGTATCCTGCTCGTGGCTGTGGGGGATTCAGATGATGAGATCCGTAGTGCTGCCACCGTGGCTTTGGGCCATCTAGTCCAGGTCATGCCCCAGTTGGCCAGTGAGGAAGTGGCGTTGGTCCTGCTCCGCGCCGCAGGAGACTCAGATGAAGATGTTCGTGATGCTGCCATCTCGGCTTTGGGCCGGCTGGTAAAGGCTGCTCCTTCTCAGGTAGTTTTGGATACCCTGCTCCGTGCCGCAGCAAATACAGAGGAAGTTTATCCTACTGTCATCGCAGCTTTGGACCAGCTGGTCCAGACCGCTCCCCATTTGGCCAGTGAGGAAGTGGCGGCGGCCCTGCTCCGCGCTGCGGAGTGTTCAGATGAAGATGTTCGTGATGCTGCCATCTCAGCTTTGGGCCGGCTGGTGAAGGCTGCTCCTGATTTGACCAGTCGGGAAGTTTTGACAACCCTGCTGCGCGCTGTGGAGAAGGATATAGGTAATTTTGCTGAATGTGATAGTGTCGTTGGCATGGCGCTAGTCAAGCTGGTCCAGGCCGCTCCCCAGCATGAAGAGGAAGTGAGGACGAAGCTGCTTCGCACCGCGATGGGTTTAGATTATGAAGTTCCTGATGCGGCTTATGTAGTTCGTAGTGCCGCCATCGTGGCTTTGGGCCAGCTGGTGAAGGCCGTTCCTCGTTTGGCCAGCCAGGAAGTTGTAGATACCCTGCTTTCCGCCGCGGGGGATAATAATTACTATGTTCGTGCTGTCGCTGTTTCGGCTTTGGACGAGCTGATCCAAGCTACTCCCTCTGTGGCCAGCCAGAAGGTTTTGGATATCCTGCTTCCTGCCGTGAGGGACCGTACTTATTGTGTTCGTAGTGCTGCCAGCAAGGCCTTGGGCCAGCTGGTGCAGGCCGTTCCCTGTTTGGCCAGTCGGGAAATAGCGGCGGCCCTGCTCCGCGCTACGGTGGATACAGATGCTCAGGTTCGTAGTACCGCCATCGTGGCTTTGGACCAACTGGCCCAGGCCAACGCTCATTGGGTCAGTGAGGAAATGGCGGTGGCCCTGCTCGTTGCTGCGGGGGATAGGAGTGACCCTGTTCGTAGTGCTGCTCACGCGGCTATAGGCCAGCTGGTGCAGGCTGCTCCCTCTCAGGAAGTTGTGAACACACTGCTCCGTGCCACGAGAAACTCAGGTAATAATGTTCGTCGTGTTGCTCGTACGGCTTTAGGTCACCTGGTCCAGGCAGCTCCCGATTTGGCCAGCGAGGAGATGATCTCGGCATTGCTCGTCGCTACGGTGGATACAGATGCTCAGGTTCGTAGTGCTGCTCACGCGGCTTTGGTCCATCTGGTGAAGGCTGCTCCTTCCCAAGAAGTTGTGAACACACTGCTCCGTGCCACGAGAAACTCAGGTAATAATGTTCGTCGTGTTGCTCGTACGGCTTTAAGTCACCTGGTCCAGGCCGCTCCCGATTTGGCCCGCGAGGAGGTGATCTCGGCATTGCTCGTCGTTGCGGGAAACATAGATGATGATGTTCGTAGTGCCTCCCGTGCGGCCTTGAGCTCCATTGCTGCGTCACAGCTCATTCGAGCGGGAATAGCTACAAAAAGCCAAAAGCTGATGCCCTTCATCGTACGCAAGCTGTATGCTACGCCATTGGTCGTGCAAGAAAGCCGTCAGCGGGGCTATCAAGAGCTCGTCTTGTATCCTGACACGGGGTAGCCTGAGGTAGTGGGAGATTACCCTCAAGAAGAAGTGACTCGCTTTTTACGGCAGGTGCGTGCTGCGCAGAGCCAAGGGGTTTTGGGAGCGATTGAGAGGGCAGCAGTGCGTGCCCAAAACATGCATGCGCGTTTGGCGCGTACTCCAACAAAATAGGACTGAAAGCTCGGCGAGCAAGAGACTGGCCTGTGCAGAGACTAACGCAGCCATCTGGATGGTTGCTCATGCACTACCTGTTAGGTGCTTCCATAGGCGCTAGCGCGTGCATCGGCTCTCCGTGCTCATTGAGGAGCTGCCCGCACCAAGCGGCTAGATTGCGCGTTTTAGAAGAAAAGTTGAGCCCGACAATGGCTACCCTCTTGCCTTTGTGCAGGTGCGGCATGTGATATCCCTTCTCTTGGATCTGTTCGAGTGCGGCCTCAGGGCTCTTGTCTAGCTTCAGCTCCAGCACATAGATCGTTGCGGGTAGTTCTACTAGAAGGTCCACGCGGCCCAGGCTGCTCGGGCGTTCGGCAGATACTTCTAAGCCCATTCCGCTCAGCATACTCAATAGGAAGCCATGGTAGGTCTGCTCCTGCACCTTGCTAAAAAGCTGGTACGGAAAACGAGCCAGAGTCACTTGCACCTGCTCCAACAAGGGCTCCAAGTCATGTTGCTCGAGCGCTTCTTCGATCTTAGCCGAGCGCTTTGTATCCACCTGCGCAAACTGATTCACCAGCGAGTCTACAAAAGCTTCGCGCACCTCTTGATTCGGAAGACCTAGCTGGTAGTGCTTGCTCGCGGCATTGTAGCCTGTGATAGTGAGATAACCGGCCTGAAACATCAAGGCTTTCAAGTCAATGTCCTCGAGGCTACTAAGGCCCATCAGTTGACTTTCTCGTGCACTAATGCCACCCAGAGGAACCGCTGACTCAGGATGCTTCCTGACTTGCTCAATCAAAAACGAAGGCGTTCCAGTAACATACCAGTAGCTTTTAGGTTGCTTGGTCTCCAGAAATTTCAGGGTGGAGAAAGGATTGTAAACGTAGCTTTCTGCTTCTGAAAAGCGGTAGCCATTATACCATTCTTTGATCTCTGCTAACACCTCCTTATCAGTGCTTTGCTCTCCTTGTTGCTTCCTTGCCTTTGTGATGGCTTGTATATGCTCGTCAAAGTAATCTATGAGCTCTTCTTCCGTATAGCCCATCATGGTGGCATACTCATGATACATCGTGATATCATTGAGGTGATTGGGGGCAGAAAAAAGTGAGACTTGCGAGAACTTGGTGATCCCTGTGATAAAGGTGAAGCGGATATAATTTTCCTTACTTTTGAGCACCTTATAAAAGCTTTGTAGCAAATCTCGATTTTCCTCTGCTACCTCAGGCTTCTTGAGGTTGTCAATGAGGGGAGCATCGTACTCGTCGATAAGGATGACCACCTGGCCTTGCTTAGCGAGTTCCTCTATCAATACTGATAATTGAAACTCCAAGGACGGTCCTTGCGTATCAATTTCTTGCAAAGCGCCTATTCTAGTAAGCATAGCACGCAAATGGGCTTCTAGCTTCTCTGTAGTTGAGTTGGCGATCTCTGCAAAATCAAAATGCAGGACAGGATGAGGCTGCCAATCATAATCACTCTGGTAAATCGCGCAGCCTTTGAAGAGCGCTTTATTGCCTAAGAAGATCTCTTTGAGCGTGCTGACAAAGAGCGACTTGCCAAAACGTCTAGGGCGAGAGAAGAAGTAGTGCGGGGCGCCTCCTTCGATAAGCTCGAGGGCAAGCGGGGTCTTGTCGACGTATACATACTCGCCCTTGCCAAGGATCTTCCCAATGCTCTGTATACCGATAGGGAGCTTTTTCATGGCTTTAGTCTTTGCTGACAAATCAGTAGCTCGATCCTTTAATTTTCCCCTTAATGGCGCAAGTGTTTTGCCTTACTGGCGCGGCAGTTGCTTCTGTGACCGAATAAGCCCCGTCTGACGCAAGACGCCTGCCTTGTGCCCGTTGCTTTACGCAGACGCAGGGGCCAACACACGCACTACCTCCCCCTGCTCATCGAGCAGCTCCCCGCGCCAGCTATTCACATTGCGCGTCTTAGAAGAAAAGTTCACCCCTACGATCGCCACCTCCTTGCCTTTTCTCAGATGAGGCACATGGTATTGCTTCTCTCGAATCTGCGCTAGCGCTGCCTCTGCGCTACTGTCCAGCTTCAGCTCTATCACATAGGTCGTCCTAGCCAGCTCTACTAAAAGGTCCACGCGGCCTAGGCTGCTTGGGCGCTCGGCAGACACCTCCAAGCCCATTCCACTCATCAGGCTCAAGAGAAAGCCATGATACGTTTGCTCCTGCACCTTACTAAAAAGCTGATAGGGAAAGCTAGCCAAGCTCATCTGTACTTGGTTAAAAAAGGGCGCTAGCTCATGTTGCTCCAACGCTTCTTCCATCTTGGCTGAGAGCTTTGTATCAAGCTTTACAAAATGCTTGATCAGCGATTTTGTAAAAGCTTCCCGTACTTCTTGGTTCGGAAAGCCCAATTGGTAGTGCTTGCTCGCTGCATTGTAGCCCTCGATCGTCAGATACCCCGTCTGAAACATCAACGCCTTCAAGTCGAGCTCTTCAAGGCTACTAATATCCATCAGTTCACTTTCCTCGGCGCTTGTGCCAGCCAGAGGCACCATAGATTCGGGATGCTTTTTGAGTTGCTCAATCAAGAACGAAGGCGTGCCAGTAACATACCAGTAGCTTTTAGGTTGCTTGGTCTCCAGAAATTTCAGGGTGGAGAAAGGATTGTAAACGTAGCTTTCTGCTTCTGAAAAGCGGTAGCCATTATACCATTCTTTGATCTCTGCTAACACCTCCTTATCAGTGCTCTGCTCTCCTTGTTGCTTCCTTGCCTTTGTGATGGCTTGTATATGCTCGTCAAAGTACTGCACCACCTCTTCTTCCGTATAGCCCATCATGGTGGCATACTCATGATACATCGTGATATCATTGAGGTGATTAGGCGCAGAAAAAAGTGAGACCTGCGAGAACTTGCTGATGCCCGTGACAAAGGTGAAGCGAATGTGTTCTTCTTGGCTTTTGAACACTCTATAAAAGCTGCGCAAGAGCTCCCGATTGGCTGCTGCTATCTCAGGCTTGTCGAGATGATCAATCAGCGGGGCATCGTACTCGTCTATCAAGACAGCCACCTGCCCCTGCTTAGCCAGGGCCGTGATTAATCTTTTGAGCTTGGACTGGTAGGAAGCTCCTCGGACTGTGACTTCGTGTAGCTCGCCTAAGTCTTCCAAGCCTTCATGTAAGCCCGTACGCAGCGCTTCGGGGGTTTCATTAGCTATCTCTGAAAAGTCAAGGTGTAGCACAGGATGTGGCTGCCAATCATAATCACTCTCATAAATAGCACAGCCTTTGAAAAGCTCCTTATTGCCCAAAAAAATCTCCTTGAGTGTGCTCACAAAGAGTGACTTGCCAAAGCGTCTAGGGCGAGAAAGGAAGTAGTGCTTGCCACTTTTTATCATCTGCAAGGCAAACTGAGTCTTATCGACATACACGTATCCCTCTGTGAGGATATCCCCAATACTCTGTATGCCAATCGGAAGCTTCTTCATCACTTTAATCTTTGCGGTGCCTTAGCCCCCTAAAGGTAGTAGATATCTGCAAGAAGATAGCGCGCTGCACCTTGGAAGTGAAGTTTCTTTTTGCGTTTGCTGCATTTTGTCCTGCGCTCAGATTGTACTATTTCCTCATGCAGGCTGTGGTCGTCTCGGGCACAGCTTAAGTCTAGAGGCTACAAAAGGCGCTAGACAGTCCTCTACTGGCTACTGATTGGCTTGAGAAGCTGGTGCCAGCAGCAGTTAAGGAAGACGGGCTGGACCTGGCTGATGTGCTGGTGAGAAGTAAATGAAAGGAGGCTTCTAGTGTAATTGATAGGGTAATGCGAAGTTTTTAGTGCCTTTTTTTGAATCATCACAATCACCCTAACTCCCTGACAGTCAACTACTTTCAGTAGTGGGCTCTGTAGGATTCGAACCTACGACCCCCTCCTTGTAAGGGGGTGTTTTTATGTTAGCACCACTTACTTCTACTTTCTTTTTCTTGCTTTTAAAGCCCGTAAAGCCCATTTTTGTTAGTAGTAGTAACACTCTGTTTGCCAACGTTTCCTTCCCTTTTTGTAAACTCTTCGTAAACCACTCTTCCTTCTCATGAAACCCAAGCTCGCCGTCATTCTTTACAAGTCCAAAACCCTCAGCAACGGGGAGCATCCCCTCATGCTCAGGGTCACCTGCCAGAGCAAACGAAAATACGTGGCCATCGGCATCTCTTGCCCCCAAAAGTGGTGGGATGACAAGAAGAACCTGCCCAAAAGAACGCATCCCAATAAAGACTTTATCAAGGCTCTTATTGAACAGAAAATTTTAGCCTATCAAAATCAGCTACTCGAAGCGCCTCAGCTTGCCCTCTCGCCTCAAGCCCTTATCCACGCTGTTGAAAATCCTAAGAAAAGACCTGCCTTTTCTTCTTTCCTTGACGAACTCATTGATAGATTCGACAACTCAGCTAGGGTGGGCAATGCTAACATCTACAAAGATACTAAAAGGGCTCTCAGACACTTTATCGGGAATGCTCCCTTACTCTTTTCCGATATGGATCCAAGATTCTTGAGTCAATTCGAGAGCTTCTTGCGCAGTAAGAAGCTCGCTGACAATACTTTGTTTACCTACTTCAAAACCATTAGAGCCGTCTTTAACAAAGCTATTCAAGAGGGAATCCTTGAAGAGGTGTACTATCCTTTCAAGGTCTTCAATCTCTCTAAGTTCAACACCACGACTAGAAAACGCGCTATTTCTAAAGAGGACATCAGGCAGATCGCAAGCCTGCCCCTCGATCCTACAGGAGTGCTCTATGAAGCGCGCCAGTACTTTCTTTTCAGCTACTACGGACAGGGCATCAACTTCAGAGATATGGCTTTTCTTTGCTGGAAGGACATCGTTGATGGGCGGGTGTTTTACCGCAGAGCCAAAACGAAGAAGCAGCTCCAGTTCAAGCTCCTCTCTCCTGCTGAGGCCATTATTGAGGCGTTGCGTCCCCTGACAGGAAGTCACGTTGATAATTATGTCTTTCCTATTCTAGATCAAGGGCTCCACATTACGCCCAAGCAGCTGGACTACCGTCTTGACAAGGTGCTCAAAAGGACTAACAAGGGCCTTAAAGAGATCGCTCAGCTGGCAGGCATCTCTACTCACTTAACGATGTACGTAGCGAGGCATACCTATGCAACGGTTTTGAAAAGAAGTGGCGTGGCTATTCCTGTGATCAGCGAGGCGATGGGCCATGCTACGCCTGTTATTACGCAGACTTATCTCAAGAGCTTTGAAGATGAGGTGATTGACGAGGCCAACACGTTTTTGCTTTAGTGACTACTGCTCACTAGCACATCGGCTAGGTCCAGCCCCTCTTGCTTGGCTAGTGTTGGCACCAGCTGCTCGAGCCAGTCTGAGACCTGCACTGGGCTGCCTAACTCTTGCTGCAGCTTCTTCCCTTTTGCATGCCACAAGGCCCAACCTCCTGTATCGGGAAATAGTACTACTCTCCTGCCTCGCAGGGGCTTGCAGCGCTCAAGACTAAGCTGATACAAGCTCCCCACAGAGAGCCAAATCAGCTCAGGGCAGTAGCCACTGGCAATGAGGGCCGTCTTCTCACTTTCTACCACCCCGATCAGCTTTTCCTTCGACCCATCACGGAGCTGATGCAAGCCAAAAAGGCACTGCGAGAGCTGAAAATGCGGCCCTTGGAGCTGCTTATGCACCCAGTCTATGTGATTATAGGGCTGCTTGACTCTGTGCCCACTGCGGGGGTCATAGCGCATGATCTTGCCGGTGCGCACGCGGCCCTCCAGGTCCACTTGCCAGAAGATAGTCGCCCCTGGCCAGCGCTTCGAAGTGCCTACATAGAACTGACTGAGAAGGGCCTTCACTTGCTCAGGGCCGAAAAGCTTTGAAAGATACGTGACCAGGTGGTTCTTCTCGTAGCTCCTGAGGCTCTGCTGAAGAAGTTGGAAGTCAATGTAATGAGGCGCTGCGGGAGCTGGCGGCGATGGTAGGGCTAGAGGCAGAGGCTGCTTCAAGGGCAAGGGCAAGGCAAGCTGGTAATCAGCGCGGTACTCCTGGGGCGTGTAGTGATAGCCACACTGGACCTCTCGATTGCATCTACCTACCAGCTCACTCAAGGGCTGACCGCTCTCTATGTCGATATAGCGCGTGAACTGCCGAGGCTTCTGACATCTGGGACAAGTATACCTACTGCGAGGCCCTTGGTAACGCGCTAGCGTATAGCGGTAGGATTTCAGTGATCTCTTCATTCGAACCTTTTTATATTTTTAATCGAACCTAGGTTCGAGATTATCCACACCATAAATCGATGTATACACCCTCGCAGGACATTTTTTCTCTGACAGTCGTACTTTTCGAACCTGGTTCGAGGAGGTTCGATTCGTACCACTCGTACTTACTCTCTCAAGGTTCGAGGTTATCCACATGCACCCCCATTTCCAGCCTCTCAGAACACTTTGAGAATCTTTACTCACAACAAATCTCTCAGTCTCTCGAACCTAGGTTCGAGATTATCCACACCACAAATCGATGTATACACCCTCCCAGGACATTTTTTCTCTGACAGTCGTACTTTTCGAACCTGGTTCGAGGAGGTTCGATTCGTACCACTCGTACTTACTCTCTCAAGGTTCGAGGTTATCCACATATACCCCCATTTTCAGCCTCTCAGAACACTTTGAGAATCTTTACTCACAGCAATTCTCTCAGTCTCTCGAACCTAGGTTCCACGACTGATCTTGCTTCTTCAGCCACTTCCGTACGGCTGTTTCTGTCACTCCTAACGCCTCGGCGATCGCCACATTGGACATGCCTCCCTCTTTCATCGAGGCGATCACTTCTATTCTACTCGAGGCGCTTGCCTCTTGCTCGCGCCGCAGGTGCTCGGCCTCTGCTCCTTGGCGCAGCCATTCGAAACACAGATAGTTCCATGCCTTTTTCACTGCACACACGCACACATTCTCGCTATGGTATTTTACCTCCGTGCTTCTGGCTTTAATCTGCTTGAGGTAACGCACACGGCTCTCTTGCTGGCTCTCTCCTATTGTAAAGGCGCTGTCGCAGAAGTTGATCAGCATCTTGCTTCCTTGCAGATCATTCCGCGTTAGGGGGCTCGACAAGTCTCGCTTCGGTGTATGGGCTAGCGTGAGGATCGATAACCCATACTTGCGTTGCTAGCTCTTGAGCTGCTTCATCAGTGGCAAAGCGTGGCGTGCTCTTTCTGTCTCGCTGCGCAGGTAGGTGATGTTGTCGATAATGAGCACCTGCACCTGGTGCCGCTCTAGGGCCTCTTCTAAAGATCGATACAGCAACTGCTCAAACCTTCCTTCTTCCTCTCCTAGCTCTACCGCTGCCTCTAGCTCGGCGCGCAGAAAGTCGCTTGAAAACTCATAGTGATCGCTGAATTCGGCCGAGTAGCGCGCCTCGAGCTGTTTGTCACTGAGCTCAAAGTCGACGTAGAGCACCCGCTGAGGAGTAGCTTCTAGCTCAAAGCCAGCAATGGCTTCTCCACTACTGATGCTCTGGGCCAGCTGCACAGCTAGAATCGACTTACCTACATTGGTATCGGCAAAGAGCATGCAGAGCTCCCCTTCAAGCCAAAACTCACTGAAGAGTTTCTTGGGGATAGGACGCTGTTTGGCTTCTTCTAGCCACGTGCTGACTGGCTGTACTTTGAGCATAGGGAGCGAAGCAAACTTGCCCTGCAGCGAGTGAATATGTTCTAGAAACGAGTCTAGATTCCCTTCTTCTCTAGAAGGCTTTTTGGGCTCTTCATTGTTATTGGGATCGTGCTGATCGTTCTCGTGGTTGTTGTCTTTCATGGCTTATTAACGTTATTGGATGATTTACTGATTGGGTGATTGAATTCATTGGATGATTGGGCGATGGTGGTGCTTGTCACTCTGTTGACGACTTCTCAGGGGCCTTGGCCTGCGAGCGGCTTCGCTCTTCGAAGTAAGCGACTGCTTGTGCAGTCCACTCGCTGCGTGTGGCTCTTCTTTGCTTGCCTACCCACTCGAGCAGCTCTTGCCTAGAGAAGTAGAGGCGATTGCCTCGTTTCATGTGGGGGATTTCTTGTTGATGGACCAGTCCATAGATAGTAGAAGGAGCTAGGGCGAGCAGCTTACTGGCTCCCTCGGTAGTGAGCAGCGCATGCTCAGAGGCTGCAGGAGGCGTAGGGGGCAGCTGGGCCCAGGTTACTTTCATCGCCTCTTGGATCAACTCCTGGAGCTCTTGGTCGGATAAGTGGGTCAAGGTGATTTTTTCCATAACTGTATGTTTTTAAGTGTGATTGATGAGCACGATTATCGGAATTAGTCCTATGCAGGTCACGCACGCACTCACCTAACAGGACACCAAAACAAGCCCTGTGAGCATTCAACCTTGTTTTTTTCTGTTCGATTGTTAAGCTTGGAAGGTAAAGTGATCACATCTTGAGCAAGAAATATTAGGTGAGCCCAAGCTCACCTAACGCATGCTGGGGTTTTTAGGGCTATTACCCCTCCAAATGCGCTCAAAACAGCGTTGGTGAGCTACCCCTTCACCTAACGCCTACACCTAACGCATGCTGGAGTTTTTAGGGCCATTACCTCTCCAAATGAGCTTAAAAACAGCCTTGGTCAGTTACTCTTCACCTAACACATGCTGGGGTTTTTAGGGTCAGTACCCCTCTCTATACGCTCAAAACAGCCTTGGTCAGTTACTCTTCACCTAACACATGCTGGGGTTTTTAGGGTCAGTCCCCCTCTCTATGCGCTCAAAATAGCCTTGGTCAGTTACTCTTCACCTAACGCATGCTGTCGTTTTTAGGGTCAGTCCCCCTCTCTATGCGCTCAAAATAGCCTTGGTCAGTTACTCTTCACCTAACGCATGCTGTCGTTTTTAGGGCCAGTCCCCCTCTCTATGCGCTCAAAATAGCCTTGGTCAGTTACTCTTCACCTAACGCATGCTGGAGTTTTTAGGGCCATTACCTCTCCAAATGAGCTTAAAAACAGCCTTGGTCAGTTACTCTTCACCTAACGCTGCACCTCACTCCTTGAGCGCCTCTTCAACGCTTTGAGCAAGCTTCTCTAAATCAAAACGGCGTAGTTGGGTGATCAGTTCGCCCAGTTCCTGCAAGTACCTAGGAGACAGTGAGTGATCTGTGAGCTCGAGGAGCTTTTTATAGAGATCAGAATTATGGAGCTTGGAGTAGCGTCTTCCTGTCACAAAGTGAATGAAACGCGCCAAGGTGGCTGAATCACCATTCTTTTCAGCCTCACTCTGGCTATGTTGTAGGAAAGATTGAAAAGCTAGCGCAAGCTGGGTATTAGTAAGTGGAGTAGAGAGAGATCGCTCTCCTGTCGTGGGGTTGTTCTGCTGGGAGGGGGCCAGTTCTATCTTTCCGCTATGAATATGGTGAACGGTAATTTCTATTGGCTTGTTTTTTCATGATAGGGGGTGTGTTGTAGTTGAATAAAAAGCCTGTCTAAAGATAGCCCCAAAACCTAAGGTAACTAGCACAAATGGAAGCATAGAGCTATTATACTTTGGCGCGCACACATTAGATTTGCTTTCAAAGGTCATGGCCATGAAAAAACTTCCTATCGGTATACAGAGCATTGAGAAAATCCTTGGTAAGGGGGAGTATGTCTATGTGGACAAGACCGAGTTTGCCCTGCAAATGATCGAAGGAGGTGCGCCTCATTACTTCTTCTCCCGCCCCAGACGCTTTGGCAAGTCCCTCTTTGTGAGCACGCTCAAGGAGATTTTCAAAGGCAACAAGGAGCTTTTCAAAGGCTGTGCTATTTACGAGAGTGACTATGATTGGCAGCCTCATCCTGTGCTGCATTTTGATCTTTATCGTATTGCTAGCCATGATTCCACACTCTTTGAAGAGGTGTTGAAAAGAAAGTTTCAGGCTTTAGCAAGAGAGCATCAGCTCTCTATTGACACGTCCACTTTGCAAGAAGGGCTGGAAGCGCTAGTGACTGGCTTATCTACCCACCATCCCGTTGTAATCCTTATTGATGAATATGATAGTCCGATTATTAAAAACCTTAAAAACCTCGAGGTAGCCAAACGAAATAGAGCACTGCTGCAAGACTTCTTTGGCACGCTCAAAAGCTTAGAAGCGCATATTCGTTTTACCTTTATCACAGGGATTAGCAAGTTTTCTAAGGTCTCGCTCTTCTCTGAGGCCAACCACCTCGATGACATCACCATGTATCCTCAGTATGCCACCATGCTGGGCTATACAGAAGAGGAACTTATTCAATACTTTGACAAGCACATTGAGGCCGTTACAGAGCAGAGAAACGCGCAAGGGCAGCAGACGAGCAAAGAAGAGGTACTAACAGAGATCAAAGCGTGGTACAACGGCTATCGTTTCTCAAAGGGGGAAACTTACCTCTATAACCCTTTCTCGACGCTCAAGTACATGGAAACGAGAGAGCCTCAAGGTTACTGGTACGCCACCGGCACGCCTTCGTTTTTGATTGAGCAAGTCAAAAAGCATCCTGAGTCTGCCGTGCCCCTGGCTGGAAGCCACGCTGAGGAGAGCGCGTTAATGGAAATTAGTAGTCTCGAAGAGATTGACTTAACTGCCTTGATGTTTCAGGCAGGTTATCTGACGATTCAAGCCTACCATCCAGGTGATGAAGTGGAAGAAGGGAGTTATACGCTAGACTTTCCTAACAGGGAAGTAAGACAGGCCTTTTTCAGCTCCCTGTTAAAGGAATTTGCTAAGGTGAATCCGCTAGCAGTAAGCCGCGGTGCCAAGCAGCTCAAAGCGGCGCTGGCTGCCTACGAGCTGTCAGCTTTTGTAAGTACTATGAATGTGCACTTTGCTAAGATTCCTTACCATGCTTCCTCCAAGGCTAAAGAAGGGTTCTATCAAGCAGTGTTCTTTACCTATTTAGAGCTCTCAGGGATGAGGACACAAGCCGAGGTAGTCACCAATAAGGGGCGTATTGATGTGATGTGCGAGCTCGAGAAGGCGATTTACATCTTTGAGCTGAAGGTGGATCAGCCAGCCTCGATAGCAATGGATCAGGCGCAGGTGAGGGAGTACAGCAAGCGGTACACGCAGGTAGGGAAGCAAATACTCGTGATGGGCATTAGTTTCTCTTCTCAGACGCGGGCCATTGCCGACTGGCAAGGCGAGCTGCAGAATGCTGAAGGGCAGGTGCTCCGAACCTTCGTTCCTGAGCAGGGGCAAGCATCTAGCGTGTAGGCTAGGAGGTAAGTGCTAGGATACTAGTTTTTTTGCACAAGGTGAGCCTTCTTTTGCTAGGCTTTCAGACGACAAAAGTCTTACTCAGCTTGGACCAAATTGGGGGGGCAAAGGTCACCATCGTCACATCACTCTCTACCTATCGCCCCTCTTGCTTGACCTCTTCGGCTTGTGCGGGTAGTACTAAAGTACTTGGAATGCCTGCCCTAATGGCCTCTACAAAACGTTGTACCTCCTCCTGAGGACGTTCCCACACAGGAGGCGCGCTTGTGCTAGGATACAGGACCAAGCGCTGATGCCCTGGCTGGTGACTAGCTTGCACTACGAGCGGCGTGCGGTAGAGTCTAGCTACAATCCAAGGAATAGTGCACTGGTCCTTTGTAGCTAAGTAGTACGCTGTGAGCTGTGCAGAAGAAAAAGTCTCCAAAGCCTCGCTAGCGGCATGACGAACATACCCACTTGAATCCTCCCTAGCAGCAATAAGTACCTTGAGGGCGGGCTCTGCGTGCAAAGGGGCGTGCTCCGCGAGCGCTCCAAGGGCCTTGGCGGCGGCAATGCGAACATACCAATCTGAATCCCTCAGGGTAGAAGTGAGTGCCTTGAGGGCGTGCTCTGCATGCGCAGGCGCGGCTTTCGCGAGCGCTACAAGGGCCTGGGCGGCGGCAATGCGAACATGCGACTCTGAATCCCTCAGGGCAGAAGTGAGTGCCTCTCGAGCGTGCTCTGCATGCGCAGGCGCGGCTTTCGCGAGCGCTCCTAGGGCCTTGGTAGCGTCACGACGAACAAGCGACTCTGAATCCTCCAGGGCAGAAGTGAGTGCCTTGAGGGCGTGCTCTGCTTGCAAAGGGGCGTGCTCTGCGAGCGCTCCAAGGGCATAGGCGGCGTCACGACGAACACTCCCATTTGAATCCCTGATAGCGAGAATAAGCGCCTCTCGGGCGTGCTCTGCTTGCGCAGGCGCGGCCTCCACGAGCGCTCCAAGGGCCCGGGCGGCTGCACTACGAACATCTGAATCTGAATCCTCCATGGCAGAAGTCAGGGCTGCTCGGACGGCCTCTGCTTGCAAAGGCGCGGCCTCCACGAGCGCCCCAAGGGCCCGGGCGGCGGCACGACGAACAAGCCAATCTGAATCCTCCATAGCAGAAGTGAGTGCCTTGAGGGCGTGCTCTGCTTGCTCAGGGGCGGCCTTCACGAGCTCCCCTAGGGCCTCGGCGACGGCACGACGAATATCAGAATCTGAATCCCTCAGGACGCGAATCAGGGCCTCCAAGACGGCCTCTGCATGGTAGGGAGCGGCTTTCACGAGTGCTCCAAGGGCCTCGACGGCGGCACGACGAACATGCCACTCTGAATCCTCCATAGCAGAAGTGAGTGCCTCGAGGACCGCCTCCGCGTGCTGGGGGGCCGCCTCCACGAGCGCTCCAAGGGCCTCGACGGCGCCACTACGAACATGCGACTCTGAATTCCTGATAGCAGAAGTGAGTGCCTTGAGGGCGTGCTCTGCATGCTCAGGGGTGGCCTCCACGAGCGCTCCAAGGGCTTCGACGGCGGCACGACGAACATCAACATCTGAATCCCCGATAGCGAGAATAAGCGCCTCTCGGGCGTGCTCTGCATGGTAGGGAGTGGCTTTCACGAGTGCTCCAAGGGCCTCGACGGCGGCATAACGAACATCTTCCTCAGAATCCTCCAGGGCACGGAGAAGGGGTTGCAAGACAGAAGCACTAGCTCCCACTACTGCGCTGATACTTGGTAGCGCGTCTGTAAGTACCTTCAGAAGCTTGTCGTCTAACCTATCTTTGCTCAAGCAATTGAACCCTTGTTCCCACCACCCCACTAGCAACTGCTCCAAGTGATACGGCTCTTCTAGCGCTGCTAGGCCTTCTTTTGCGTCTTCTTGTGTCTGGAGCCATGCCTCCACGCAGCGTAGCTGCAACAGTAAGTCTTGCAAGCCTACTACTGCCTGAGGGCCTGAGTGGAGCACACCAAGTAGCTGCTCTAGGCCAGCTTTGCCTTGCCGTCTTACCATCTCTTCAGCTAGCAATAGCGTCGTTGCCTCGTGCTGAGGCTCGTACTTGTGCGCTAGGAAGAAAGCTACTGCTTGGTCGCGTACTGCGGTCTGGTCTGAGCGTAAGGCTGTAGCCAGTAGGGGCATGGCTGGCCTATAGTGCTCCAGCGCCTTGTCGCTATCGCCTAGTCGATCTTGCACTAGTCCTACACTGTAAAGTGACTGGGCTAGTGATAGGTGGTTCTCTGCATACAGCCTCTGCCGCATGGTCAGCGCTTGCTCATGATGCCCCAAGGCCTCTGCATAGCGCTCTAACTTATAGCAGATCACTCCTGTATGGAAAAATGATTGGGCTACTTCTTCGTGCGCTTGCTCACCGTGGAGCGCCTGCTGCATGGCCAGGGCTTGCTCATAGTGTGCCAGCGCTTTGGGATAGTCTTCTAACTTTTCGTGTATTGCCCCTACGTTGTGGAGCGCCTGCGCTAGCTCAACGTGGCTCACTTCTGGGTGAAGTGCTCGCTGCGTGGCCAGGGCTTGCTCATGATGCCCCAAGGCCTCTGCATCATTGCCTAGCCTTTCTTGAACTATCCCTAAGCTATGGAAAGACTGCGCTAGCTCAGCGTGCAGCTGATCGCCATGCAATGTTCTTCTGGCCTCTAGGGCTTGTTCATAGTGTGCCAGCGCTTGGGTAGGGTCGCCTGATTGCTCTTGGATTTTGCCCAGGCGCTGATAGAGGTTACCTACACGGCGAAGCGACTGTACTACTTCAGGATGATTGGCAGCTTGGTAGAGCTCCTGCCGCATAGAAAGTGCTTGCTTGTGGTGCTTGAGGGCTTCCTCATCATTGGCTAGCCCTTCATAGGCTACTCCTAGACTATAAAGCGATTGTGCTACCTCAGCATGTGTTTGCTGGCCATATAGTGTCTGCCGCATGGCCAGGGCTAGCTCGTGATGTTTTAAGGCTTCTTCGTATCGTTCTAGGCTTTCTTGGGCCACCCCCAGGCTATGGAAAGACTGGGCCAGCTCCTGGTGCGGTTGATCGCCATAAAGCATTTGTTTCACCTCAAGGGCTCGTGTGTAATGCACGAACGCCTCTTCCCCACGGCCTGAGGCTTGCTCCTTTGCTGCTAAGCGCTCGCAAAGGCGAACCACACTTTGAAGTGACTCCACGACCTCATGATGGTCAGTAGCTTCATAGTGTCTTTGCCGCATGGCCAGGGCTCGCTCATGATGGTCGAGCGCCCCTTCATCACGCTCTAGGCGCTCCTGCGCTGCCCCTACGTTGTAGAGCGAGTCAGCCAGCTCCATGTCTACCCGGTCGCCGTACAAGGTCTGCCTGGTCGCTAACGCTTGGCTGTGGTATGTCAGGGCTTCCTCGTTCTGCCCTACTTCTGCGCTATACTGACCCATCTGTGCTGATAATCTGCCCAAAGAGACCTGCGCTTCTAGCTCCTTATGGGCTACAGAAAGCAACGCTGCTACGTGGGGGGCATAGCTGGCTGCCCCCTCAGCCCACCAATGCGTTCTAGCCAGTTCTTCGACAAGCCTCGTGAGCAAGGCTTTCTTTTCTAGTCCTTCTTCTTGGCTTCCATACAAGCGGCAGGCAGCCTGCACACCAGGGGCTAGTTGAAGGCCTGCTGCTGCATCCTCATCCGCACGCAGCTCTGTGGCTAGGCCTCGGTCTTGCAAGGAAGCTACCACTGCCCTGAGGCTGGGCTCGTCGTTGGTGCCCAGTAGGGTTTGAACTAGTGGAAAAGGAATGCGGTGCGTGGTGGCCAAATAGCTACCATAGTGCAACAAAGCCCTTCCTTGTGCCCAGGCAGTGTCTGGTGGAGCGCTGTAGCAGCGGGGCCTACAGAGCCAGGAGCAGAGGCTTGGTGCTACCATCGGTGCCTTGTGCGTAGTGAGTACATCCAACGCAGCCCTGACTTCTTCGGAAGGGGCTTGACCGCTCGCTGCTGCGATCGTTGTGAGGCTCTCTACCAGGGTTTCTTGAACCTCTGGATCATCGCGCCAGGTGTGGGTGAGCTCAGAGAGCTCTGCTGTTGCATGCGCTCGCACGGCTTCTGAGCCTTCTAAGGCCAGCGAACGCAATTGTGTCACCACGCCAAAGCGCAGGGTCTTGCCCTCATCAGCGCCTAGGGTAGCTTCTTGTGCCTTGATGGCGCGCAGGTCTTCTTCAAAAGTAGCAGCTTGGTTTTCATCTTCTAACATGGCGATCGAAGCATGGGTCAAGGCTTGCAGCCAGTCATACCAAGCAGCTGACTGGACGCGCTTCTGAGCAAAAGCCCGCTGTAAGCTCTCATAGCCAGCTACAAAGCTGTCTACATCAAAGCCCAGGGTGGCCATGGCGCTGATGCCTTGTAGCAAATACATGACGCCCTTAAAGCCATGGCCCAGGCGCCTGAGTCTGAGAGCAGTGCGCGATTCATGGCCTGAGAGGCGCTCCAGACTTTGCAATATGAGCGCTACTTGATGCTGGATAGGATAGTATTGCGCGTGCTCGTGGACGGCTTCTAGCTTGGCCTTGAAATGACGGTACAGGCCTCCAGGGCGAGTCGTTTGCCACTGGCTCGGTGAAACGGCGCGGATGAGGACAAAAGTTTGGTGCAGGGCATAGAGCGTAGCGCGATGGGTAGGATAGGCAGCTTTGGAGAAGAGGGCTCTGTGCGGATCAAGGGCCTCGAGTAGATCATTGCTCAAGCGAATTAAGGGACTAGGGTCTCCATCAAAGACTTGTGGGTCAATGTAGAGCAGCGTATACCACAAGGCTTGTACAAAAGTAGTTACGTCTCGTGATTCTAGTTGTGCTCTTTTGTACTGCCCATGTAGGCTGTTAAAGTAATCTTTGAGAAGCTGCTGATTGCCTGGCAAGCTATTGGGATCGATCAGCGCTAACTCGGTGTATTCTTCGATAGCGCCACCGCCTTGCATGGTCAAACTACCTCCATCCTTGCTGTTAAACCATAGCATGTAATCTTGGACTCGTTGCTGTAGGCGCTGCTGCTCAGGAGGAGGTTGCGCTGTATTCAACTGAGCAACCAGTGCTCCAAGGTCTGCAAGGCCAGAATTGCTTATCTGCTCTCTCAAGGCCATGTAAGAGGGGCGTCGGCTCAGGGGAGAAGGAGGACTTTGTTCCCCTGGACTTGGGGGAGCTGATTGTTCTATCCTTGGCCCAGAGGCACTAGAGAGTCCCTTCTGTCCACTACCAGGGGAGGGGTGTGGCGTTCTTGTAGGAGAAGGCTGGCTTGAGGGAGGGCTAGATACCTCACCATCAGCAAGTGCTTCTGGGTCCTGATCAGCAGGAGACGGAGTCTCTTGCTTTTCCTCGCCAGCGCCTTCATCGTCGCTCCCTGCACCGCCCAAAAGCCTGCCACGGCGTTCAGCAGGGCAATGGAGGCCCTGTCTTTGCTGTTGCGCTCGCCAGGCTGCTGGCGCAGTGTAAGGGGGTGGAGCCATGCGGTGTGGCTGCCTGGTATCAGATGGCGTGTGTTGCAGGCGTTGTGAGGGAGGGGTGTGTCGGCTAGTTTGAAGCTGCCTACCCGAAAGGGCCTCTGGCTGATGGGCGGTGTGTAGATCACCCCTGTGTCTCCTTCTGTGTTCAGGAGTAAAATCTTCTTTGGGCTGCGAGGTAGGGGCAGCTCCTATGGAGAGGTCATGATTGGTGGTTTCACTTTTCTGCTCCCTCATTGAGTGGCGATACTGGCCCGAGAGCAGATTGCCGCCGCAGCTCTGCAGCAAAAGGGAAGTGAGAAGGACGATAGACAGGCCTTTTTGATACTGTGTGTACATGAGACTATTGGGTGATTGAGTGATTAGCTGATTTTGTGATTGACTTGTTTGCTCTTCCGCGCTTGAAGCTCACTAGCAGACGCATAGCAATATTACCCTCTCTTCACAAAACAGGCAAGGCACGGAATATCACTTTAGCAAGCTGTTGCTAACTTATAATAACTCAATGGCGCTTATTTTTTGCACTGTAGAAGGGGTGGGAAGGAAAGCTTTCTTAGAAAGGTTCTACTAGTGATAAGCTAAGTGCGGAAGACATTAAAAAAGGGGTTTTGTATGCTACAAGGAGGCTTTTTCATCCCTAAGTGTTCATCGGATTGTGCTAAAAATGGTCAGTAGTTTGGCCCCACAGCGCACTGTTTAACGCACTCTCTAGAGGGCAACAGGCAGAAGTACCTGCTTTATTGTCCTGATCACTTGAGAGGAGAGCTGCAACGAGGGTGCATCGAGGAGTAACAGAGAGTAAAAAGTGAGGGGAGCTTCTTTCTGATCTAGCTGCGTGGCCAAAAGGGGATAGCCTCTTTTTTCTTGATGTCATCTTCTTTTTCCACCCTCTTAGAATAGTGCTACTCGGCCACTGCTTCTAGGGGGCGATTGGGAAGCAATGTGTAGCTCACTACGCTTTACTGACGTAAAGCAGTGAGTTCTGGAGTGGGAAATCCCTTTAAAAGTGCAAAAAAAGAGGCGCTTCCAGCAGCCCTCTACCTCCCTCAATAGGCCTCTACGGGCTCTGAGGCCCTATATGAGAAGCACACAAGTAAACCTAGAAGAGAAGCAGCGAACTAGATGATGAAAAAACAGGTTTTTGTATATACAAGCGTATCTACAAATGTATCTACAAAATGAAAATGGAGTATTGTTGCCAATTTCTACCCATCAAGAAGAGAAGAAGAGAAATGCACTGTTAGATCAAGTAGTTGTCGGCCGTCCTTGGCAGCTCGCTAATAGCCCTTTAGGAGCAGATAGAGGCGTTTTAGAGCGCTTGGACAAGTAACCCGTAAGGAAGGGAGAAAAGAAGCTGAGCGTAAAAAAAGTAAATTGTCTATACAATTGTAGTTACGAAAAGCTATACAAAATGGGGGTTTTACCCCCACCAGCGAGTCAATGCGTGAATCGGCATCACAAGGCCAACGTCTGTCGTCTTATGTCACCCCTCAATAAGCCCTTACAAGCAGATAGAGGGGTATTATGGGGCTTGGATAGGTGATCGGTAAGGAAAAAAGAAAGGAATGAGAGGGTGCAAAAGCGGGGTTTTGTCTATACGAATGTATATACAAAACAAGAGTGGGAAAACTGTCCATACAATTGTAGTTACAGAAAGCTATACAAAAGGGTAGGTTCTAGCTATATGAGCGAAATAAACAGCTCGACGAAGTCTTGGAGCACGCCCCCTCTCCCCTTGAAATGAATCAGCACGGAGGGCAGATGAGCCTGCTACAGTTTGACGAGTGGACTGCCTACCCTCTTGTTGGTTTTTCAAAGTGAGGCAAAGAGGAAGAAGCAAGGGAGTAGAAGAAGTTGGCCTCTTACTTGGTGCCCTCCAAGGGTGAGGCCGATGGCTAAGCCAGGCGCTCCATCAGCAAGCGCACTAGGGGCATCATGTTTTAAGAGTGCGCCGCCTACAGCATGCCCAAGGGTTGGCCACTTATTGCCTCTTTTTTTTCTTGTTAGACTTCAACTCCTCACTGAGCGCTACGATATGGGCATTGGCTTCCTCCACATAGGCCCGCAGCTTTCTGTTCGTGTGGAAGAGCTGTAGGTTAGCCACAAGGCTCAGAGATAGCACAAGACATAGAGACAAGCCGCTGTAAACAAGCCAGCGAGGCAGACACAGCCCTTCTTGCAGAGTAGCTTTTAGCTTCTCATGCTCATGCTCGATAGGCGCTGTATCAACTCTAATTGGCTGTTGACAATGCTGGTCGATCCTTTCGAGGAGCTCATTCTTTCTGAGGAAGATTTTCTTGGTGTCTTCTAGGTTTTCTTGCAGCACCGTGAGCTGCTCAATGAGAATCTCAGTAAGGGCTGCTTGCGTTAGGGACTGCTTTTTCATGTTGACAAGTGATTGAGGATGAGCTGGAGCTGCTCAATGAGTCCATGAAGCTCGATAGCAAAGTCCTTGCGCTGCTCGATGAGCTCCTTCATAAGGGTCAGCTCTTCTTTGTAGTGAACGAGCAGATGGCAAAGGTCTGTTTGGCTCAGAAGAGTTAGAGGGGTAGGGTTGTTGCTCTGTTGCAGGGCAGCTTGTCTTAGATATTCACTCCTAGAGAGGCCTGCTTTTTTTGCCTTGATGGCAATGACCTTTTTCTCGAGTAAGTGGAGTCGAAAGACGATCTGGTGTTTTCGATTAGAAGAGCGAGCTTGTTGCGCCATAGGGGAAGAGTGATGAGTGCTGTAGGGCGATGAGTGAGGGGTTGCTGCCCCTGCTTATGCTTGTCAAGAGTTGCTTCTGTGAGGCATTTAAAGATAACACTTGAGGCTAAAGAATGCACTCCCATCGCTCTATGGTAGCTGCTCCTTTCTCAAGGGCTGTTGCTCGGGGAGAGTTTGTCAGGGCTTACGCCTACTTCTAGGAAGCCTTGCCAGAGAGTTGAGCGTGAAGTCTCTAAAAAAGGCAACACACTGCGTAAGTGCTGTGAAGGCTTCAGCGCAGCACTCCTCACTCGGCTCAGCTGTGAGCTTCCTCAAAAGGGCCAAGAGCTGCTCTACTGCTTGCTTTTACGCATCAAGGCGCTCTAGCACGAGGGCTGTGTAGTAGCAAGCAGTGGCCTGGTGCAAGGTGCAGACGGCTTTGTGGTAATGCTGGCCATCAAGATGGAGTTGAAAGGCCTGGAAAAAGGAGTCGCCTTCACGCAGCCAAAACAAGGCTTCGTGCTCACTGATTCCGCTCAGGCTGGGTAGGTGGGGCTTGAAGGGCAAGGTATTGTGCTTATTCATCGTATCAAACAGTAGATGGGGAAGGGGGCAGCTCGGAGGGTTGCTGCTGACAAAAAGCAGCGATCTGCTCGCGGCTCAGGCCCGTGAGCCCCTGACAAGCGCAAAGAAATGGCCTTCTATGAGCATACCCCTAGCCAGCTCGAGCCGCTCGTGCGTTCTTCCTTCTTGTATTCCTTTCTCTCTTTCTACTTGGAGTTGGGCTGCAAGGCCTTGAGGAATAGGAGAGGATTTTGTCTCCCTGTTGCTTGTGTGTATTTGATCATTCATTTTAGAGCTAGGGGAAACCTATAGATAAGCTCCCCTCACAAAAACAAGATGCGCTTTGGAAAGAATCGCCTGGTCCACCCAGCAGGCTTCATCCAAAGGGGAACTGCTACTCTTTTTGGAGCCGCTCGAGCGCTTCTTGGCTCAGGCCTGTCGCTTTCTGCACAAGGTCGATGCCTCAGTGGAGCTGTAAAAGCATATTTTTTGCTATCTCCAAGCTTTTTGTCTGCATGCCTTGTTGCATTCCTTGCTGGATGCCTTCTTGTCTTAGTTGTTGTGCTGCAGTCATGATTGCTTCCTTTTTCTCTGGGATGATTGCACTGATGGCCTTAATAATGGCCTCTGCACTGTTCTCTTCTTCTGTGGCCAATATATATATCACGCCACTAATTCCATACACCTGCTCGAGCAGCGCTTCGATCAGTCTCGGATGCGCCTTGATCCAATCCAAGTAGCTCCGATAGCGGCTATGCTTTAAGAGTAGCTGCAACAAGTCTGATGCCCCTCCTTAGGCTAATTCTTCCTCGCTGTATGCACTTAGATCAATCAGCTCAAAAGGCTTGAACATGGATAGAGGGGATGCAGGTGTTGGCACCTGCGTCTGAAGAAAGCCTTGGCACAGGCGTGAGGGCTTCCCCTAGATGGGGAGGGACCTATTAGCTCTCTTCCTATACAACCACTACACCATTACAAGGTCGGTTCCTGTGCTATCACTGACAAGCTTCTTGCCTTCAGCTCCTCGGCAGCTTCCGCTAACGCTAAACGCTCCTTGCACAAAGGAACGAAGAACTCCAGCGTCTCTTTCGCTGTTTTTAGTTGGCTCTTCAATGGCTTCGCACTGATCGTGCGCATGTTGTGCATGCGGTCGGCTACTTTCACATATAAGGCTCTTTTGTCGTTTGCTTCTATAAGCATCAAAAGGTTCTCTTCGGCCGACAGCTTCACTTTGTAGAAGCTCTCCTTTTGGCTCTCTAGGTGCGTCACTGTGTCCACAATCCCTGCCGTCTCTTTCCCAAATACTGCCTCAACGTCCTGCAAAAGCAGCGCTGTGTCTTCCACCGTATCGTGCAAAAGGGCACCCAGAATCGTGGCTTCATCTGTGTTGTAGTCCAACACAATCTGCGCTACTGCCATGGGGTGCAAATAGAACGGCTCGCCTGACCTGCGGCTCACTGGCCCATGGTACCATTTGATCAGCTCAATCACACTCTTGACGGTCTCTATGTCTGCCTCGCTCTTTGCCTGCACTGCCTCTAAGAATGCCTCTTCTTGCCTTTGTGCTCCTTCATAGTGATCATCTGCTCTCACTGGGCTCACCCCTAGCTCCATGTAGGGCTTATCGAGGTCTTTCGGACGGACCTCGCCAATGTCGAGGGGGATGATGTAGCTTAGCGTGTCTGCTTGGGCATCTGTATAGCCATAGTGCGCCTTGACTATGCGCTTGTTTTCCAGCAGCATCAGCTCTTGCGCTGTCTCTGGCGTGGTGAGTTCTCCCCCCTCAAGCTGTACTCGATACCCTTCCCACAAAGGAGGAAGGGTAGACCGAGTGGTGAGGGTCATACGCAGTGCTTTCACATTTTTAAGAAAATCAGGCAGCACAGAAGGGAGCGGATAGGATAGAATCGTATCTTCTATGCCTACCAAGATGGGGGCTTCATCACTGGCTCCTTGCAAGGCTTTGATGCTGCTAACGAGCAACTCCTGAATCCGTTTCGGATCACAGCTCAGCTCTTGGTGCTTCGTCTGGGTGTAAAACTGAATGCCCTGGTCCTTGCCTTGGGCTACTAACTGGCCTTTTACTGCCTCCAGTAACGCTTGAATCGTTAGTTGCTCTACCGAGAGTCTGAGAAAATTAGTCGCTCTGTCTTCTATGCCGCGTAGCTGCAGGGTCATAGGAATGAGCGTCCCCTCGAGCTGCGTGGTTACTTCTAGCAAATCAGGCACTTTTTTCGCCTTGAGACGTAGGTCCTTGATGAGTTTAGCCACTTGCAGCAAGTCCTGAATGCGTGCATGCTTGAGCGTTTGGATGATGCGCACTCTTTCCCTGACAGCTTCTAAGCGTTTTTCTTTGTTCTCTTCGCCCACCAGAGTAAGGGCTTGGTTGTGGGTAGCGAGCGCATCAAAGCGCTGCTGCTTCCTGCGGGCAAATAAGAGGCCAATGAGGGTAGCAAAGAGGCCTTGATAGACCAGCAGGTAGCCACTGCTGAAGTCAAGTTGAATGTTGATAGAACCTATCAGCTGGGTGTAAAACAGAAAGCCCAGGCCAATGCCCAGGGCAGTTAAGATCACAAAGCTCATCCAGTCAACGAGCACAATGAGGAACATGATGGTAATAGCCACATTGATGAGCCACTCAGTGCTGCCCTGCGTCAGAAGGAACATGACCGTGCTGGTGAAAGGAATGCAGTAGAGAAGGGTCAGGTGCCAGAAGGTGGGGAAGAAAGGGAGGAGAAAGCTAGGCCATTTTTCTTGCACAATGAGTAAAGCGCACAGGGTAGCGCCTATAAGCCTGAGATATAACATTAAATGAGGGGCTTGTGTTAAAGACTGTGCCCACATGAAATAAGGCAGTGTAAAATTGATGCAGCAGAATACCCCGAATAAAATATAGGGAGCACTGTAAGTAGCTACACGCTGTTGAGAATAGCTGATTATTTTCCTGGGTGTAGGAATCCATTGTTGGAGCTGAGCAGACAGTGTTTCACTTTTTGGCTGCCAGAGGTTTTCTCGTCTAATACCATCAGTGCTACGGTTAACAACAAGAAATCCACTATTCGCAATCACGTGAGTACTGAGAAACACGATTCCATTAGTTAGAGTGCTAATAAGCACATTTAAATGGCTATTTTCTGCTGGCAAGAGCATGTGTGAAACAAAAAAAACTAACAATGTAGCTCCCAAAGCGACATAAAAAGCACTCTTGGTAGGCTTAAGCCCCAAAATGCCTGATAAAAGAGGAAGAGCCAATATTGGACCTGTACACTCAAGAGCTATGAGAGTTAAATAAAGTAGATTATTAGCATGTAGCCCTATCAAGATAGCACCAGTGCCAATTATAAGCGTACTGAATCGTGCCCAACGGAGCTCATTAATGTCTACTTGTATTTTATCACAGATAGGCTTGGCCACGTCATGGGTCAAGGTAAGTCCTGCAGCATGAAGACAAGAGTCCGCAGTAGACATTACCATAGCTAGTATACTAGCTATAACCAGCCCTTTTAAACTCACAGGTAAGAACTCTCCAATAATATGAGGGATTAAGGTACTCGCCTCAATATTAGGATAGAGTACTAATCCTGCTAGTCCTATAAGCATAATGACTAATCGAAAAGAGAAGTCAGTAGCGGCTGAAACAAAGTAAAGTTGACGTAACTGTTGGCCATCTTTAGCCATCAGTATGCGCTGCATAGCAGCTGGATCAGTTATTTCTGTGAAAAAAACTGCCCACATTAAAAAAAATGTGAGATAATAAGAAAAATTTTCAGCCCCAAGTATGTCAAATTTTTCTGGAGGCACCTTACTTAGCAAGTTACTAATTCCTCCTACCTGCTCTACCAGTAAAGTAGCTACTACAGGAATCACTACAATCAGTACGATAAACTGTAATACATCAGTGATGGTCACAGCTTTGATGCCGCCAATAGCAGAATAAATTGCTAAGACTGATCCTCCCACAATGATTCCCCAATGAGGGCTGATACACAATAACTGACAAACTTTACCCAATGCTACTAATTGAATGCCTGTATAAGCAATCGAACACAAAGCGCTCAAAAAGCCTGTAATAATTTTGCTGTTAACTCCATACAGCTTACCCATCACATCTCCAATAGTGAGGCAGTCGTTGAAGTAGTGCATCCTAGGTGCAATTAGGAAAGTCCTGAGCAGAAAGGATATGGAGATGCCAGATAAAGCAACGGTCATAATAATACCGTTCGTAAAAATTTCTTTGGGATCACCAAAAATGCTTCCTCCCCCAATAGTAGTAGCAAGATAAGTAAGTACTAGTGCTCCTGTGCTAAAGGTTTTATTAGCAATGGCATACTCCCGAATATCCTTAATGCCCCTGCCTGCCCAAAGGCCAATAGCAAGGGTGATCAGTAAAAAGGCATAAACAATTAGATGGTCTGTGCTGAGATAGTTCATCTTTATTTGTATGTATTGGACTATATAAATGCCTATTGCTGCAAAACAATGCTAAACTAAACAAAGATGAGTAACTAGACTATCCTTATCGAACCTATTCGCTGCAGTAGAGCTGTAAGCCTCAGCTTGGCCTTGCTTTTTAGGACAGTAAGAGGAGAGAGAACAAGATAGGCGTGGCTTGAAGGTCACTTTTCACCTCCAGGGGCCTAAATTTGCCTAAAAATTGTCTTTAGGTGCGCAAGTGCACAAGGGACGGCTTCTTAAATCTTTTTCTATCTCAGAGAGCCGCCTACAGCCTATTTTTTAGTGATATGTAGGTAGTTCCTTGCTCTTTGGTTGCCCAAGGTCTTCTTCGATAGTGCCCTCAAAATCACGCTTAACTATGACGAGTCCACTATGCTCAACCATATGGGCGCCCAACAAAGCGATCCCATTGGTCACAGTACTGATCAATACATCTAGATGACGGTGTTCTTCTGCTAAGAGGGTGTTTGATACAACAAATACTATCGAAGTGATTGCCGAGGCAATGTAGAAAGCTCTTTTTGTAGGCTTGAGCCCCAAGATACCTGTTAGAAGAGGAAAGCTAAGTATTGGGCCTGTAAACTTGAGTGCAAGAAGGCTTAAACTAAGTAGGTTAGTGGCTTGCAAGCCCATTAAGATGGCACTTAGCCCTATCAAGAGGGTACTGTAACGCGCCCATCTTAGCTCATCAATATCTAATTGTATCTTCTTACACAGTGGCTTGACGACATCGTGTGTCAGAGTAAGCCCTGCAGCATGTAGATTGGAATCTGCCGTGGACATTACCATCGACAAAATGCCCGCTATGGCTAGTCCTTTCAGAATTACAGGAAGAGATTCTCCAACAATATGAGAGATCAGGCTATTCGCCTCAATAGTAGGATACAGTACCAGGCCTGTCAGACCTATGAGCATAGTAACCAATCGAAAGGAGCAGTCTGTAGCAGCTGTAACTAAGTAGAGCTGACGTAGCTGTCGGCTATCTTTAGCCATCAATATCCGCTGCATAGCCGCAGGTTGAGTCATCTCAGTAAATAATATTGACCACATCAAGAAGAAAGTAAGGTAGTAAGAAAAGTTTTTGACGCCGAATATGTCAAACTTATCTGCAGGCACCTTGCTAAGAAGAGTACTGACTCCTCCTACCTGTCCTACTAAAAGAATAGCTACGGTAGGAATCGTAATAATGAGTACGATGAACTGTAGCACATCGGTGATGGTCACCGCCTTGATCCCGCCTATGGTAGCGTAAATAGTGAGCGTTGCCCCTCCCCAAACAATGCCCCAGTAGGGATTAATACCTAACAATTCAGTGCTCTTCCCTAGTGCCATTAACTGTATACCTGTTATAGCGATAGCACTCAAAGTGCTCAGAAGTCCTGCAACAATTTTACTATTTATTCCATAGAGCTTCTCCATCATGTCTCCTGTGGTGAGGCAGTCATGGAAATAGTGCATCCTAGGAGCGATCAGGAAAGCTCTTAGCAAGAAGGAGATAGAGATACCAGATAAGGCAACGGTCATTATGATGCCGTTGTTGAAGACCTCTCTCGTATCTCCAAAGATGCTTCCCCCTCCGATAGTGGTAGCAAGGTAAGTGAGTATTAAGGCTCCTGTGTCAAAAGTTTTATTAGCAACCGCATACTCTCGAATGTCTTTAATGCCTCTCCCCGCCCAGAGGCCAATAGCAAGGGTGATCAGTAAAAAGACGTAAACAATCAGATGGTCTGTGCTGAGGTAGTTCATCTTTATTTGTGTTTAGTGAACTATATGAATGCCTATCACTCCAAAGCAACACTAAACTAAACAAAGATGGTTGACCAGACCAGGCCTGTCGAACCCATCGTAACTCCTGAGCATTTGCCTTTGCACGATAGAGGGGGGTTGGAGGGAAAGCTTTCTTAGGAAGGTTCTATCTACCCTTTGCTAAGTGCAGAAGATACTAAAAAAGATACTTGTACGATCTAGGGAAGCTTTTTTGCCTCTCAGTGTCTAGAGAGTTGTCCTAAAGCTGGTCAGGGGTGGGGCACATTAGGAGGGCGAGCAAAGAGCCGCACAAGAAAGCTCGCTGAGGCCTCTGACAAGGAAAACGCACTGGGCAAGAGCTGCCAGCGCATGAGGGCAGATCACCTCTCTCGGCTGCCCAGATAGCTCTCTTAGAAGCGCCAAGAGCTCCTCTACTTGGTGCTGCTGCTCGTAGGTGCTGCTCAGGATGAGGGCCGTGTAGTAGCAAGCAGTGGCCTGGTGCAAGGCGCAGACGGCTTTGTAGTAATGCTGGCCATCAAGATGGAGTTGAAAGACCTGGAAAAAGGTTTCTCCTGCACGCACCCAGAATAGCTTCTCTTGCTCACTTGTAGTGCTCAGGCTTTGTGAGTGGGGCTTGAGGGGAAAGAGGCCTTTCTTGCTCATAGCGTCAAGTAGCGGAGAAGGCGTGCTAGGCGCGTTTCTGCTCACAGAAGGCAGCAATCTGCTCGCGGCTCAGGCCCGCGTGAGCCCCCTGACAAGCGCAAAGGAGTAGCCTTCTATGAGCAGGGCCCTGGCTAGCTCGTGCCGCTCAATACTTCTTCCTTCTTGAATCCACTTGGCTCGCTCAGCTTCGAGCTGCTTGGAAAGGGAAAGGGAAAGGGACCTCAAAAGTCGTTTTGATCGAAGATGTTTCGCCATCATGTTTCTTATATGTCTCTTAGTAATACATAATAGTACTAATGCAAACATATATGTTAATGGCACAAAAACAAAGTATATACACTTTTACGCAAAAGAAGTGTCTAATAGCTTCACAGAAAGTAGGTGAGAGAGTGCGTGCTAAGAAGACGCCTTCCCACCAGCATCCTTCATCCAGGCAGGCAAATGGGGCACTACTCCTCTTTTTGGAGGCGCTCGAGCTCTTCTTGGCTCAGGCCTGTCGCTTTCTGCACAGCCTTTAGGTCCAAATGCAGCTGGGAGAGGAGGCTTTTGGCCACTTGCTGGATGCCCTGTTGCATGCCTTGGTGTAGACCTTCTTGTCTACCTTCTTGTCGTAATTGTTGGCCGTAAGTCATAATCATATCTTTTTTATCGATGAGTACTTCACTTATAAAATCAAACATCTTTTTCCCTGCTTCGGGACGACTCAGCGAGACCGCATACGTTAGCATCGTCTCGAGGTACCCTTCCCCTACTTCTTCTAAGCAGGCCTCAAACGCCGTGCGATACGCCTTTGCTCCTAGCTCAAAATTACCGCTTTCACTGTGCTTAATCAATAGCTCCATCGGCGCGCACCAACCATGGCTCAGCACCTCCTGATCGCTATAGTTTTGTATCTGCACCAGATGGTAGCGGATGCTGAGCTCTTGCACGCCCAGTGCTGGGCGCTCATAGGCCTCTTGCGTGGTCGAAGGAGAAGGCCAAGCTGGTGCCTGCGTAAAGACAATATTCACTACTACAGGCCACTTTTGATGCTTTTGCACGTAAGTCTCTATCCCATCGGCATCGTAGCGCAACAGACGTACCAGCATCATGAGCTCTGGCTTGCCTTGGTGCTCTGCACAGAGCAGTAAGGTGTTGTGCTTCTCGAGGGGCGCTTCGTAGCTAATATCTCGGTGGCGCTGCTTGAGCTGGGCATCGGTACTGGTTCTATCAACGCGCTGTAGCCTGTCAAGGGCTACGAGGGGCTTGAGATGGGCGGGCAGATGCTGGCTGAAAAATGCCTGAGCAATGGGGGTATGCTCTAAACTGCGTTTGAAAAAGTGTAATAGTCAGTATTTAATCTGACAATTAGATAATTTTAGTTAGCTCTCCTGTCTGCTAACTCATAACTGTCTGAGCTGCCCTTCAGGTGCATCAACTCATTATGCTTCTCCACACTCAGGTGCTTACTTGAGAGCAACGTAGCCAACGGCGTCTTCCCATAACAATAACGTCCACTATGCACACGCTCCCCGTTGTAATAAGCTAACCATACATCCAAGTCCGTCTGTAACTCCTCTACACTCCTATATATCTTCTTGCGCATAGCACAATCAAAGAACTCCTGCTTCATCGTCCTGTTGAATCGCTCGCATATTCCGTTGCTCTGCGGGGAGTAAGCCCGCGTCATGCTATGACTTATCCCCTCGACCGATAAAAACAACTCATAGGCATGGTTCTCCAGTTTGCCTTTGTACTCTGTTCCTCGATCTGTTAGGATGCGTAAGATAGGTACCCCTTGCTGCTCATACCAAGGGAGCACGCGGTCATTGAGCATATCAGCGCTCGTTATCGCTGTCTTTTCATTGTAGAGCTTGCAATCTGCTACACGCGTGTAGGAGTCAATGTAGACTTGACCATAGACCTTGCCAATGCCCTTGAAGTGTCCTACATAGTAGGTATCCTGACAGCCTAGATAGCCTGGATGCTCCGTATCGATCTCTCCATGGGCTTCCTTATCACGCTGATGCTTCTCCATGGCCTGGAGCTGGGTCTCAGTGAGCACAAGGCCTTCTTGTGCCATCTTAGCTTCTAAGGCCTGAAGTCTCTTCTTGATATTATTCAAGTCATTTCGGAGCCAAATAGAGCGAACGCCTCCAGGGGAAACGATAATACCTTGCTTTTTGAGCTCATTAGCGACTCTAAGTTGCCCATAAGCAGGAAAGTCAGTGGCCATCTGAACGACCGCCTTTTCAACAGGGGGCTCTACTCTATTAGCCAGGATAGGCTTTTTGCGACTGATCTCTAGCAATGCTTCTTGCCCTCCTGTCTCAAAGAGCTCTTTAAAGCGATAGTAGCTGTCTCGACTGTATCCCATGGTTTTGCAAGCGGCCGAGATGTTGCCCAGACTCTTAGCGAGTTCAAGCAGTCCAATTTTGGGTTTGATAATCTTCTGGTTTAAGTTCATGATGGTAGTAGTTTAAGTTGTTGTACAATTTAACCAATGTCAGATTAAATTTCAACTACTACACATAGAGCTAACTAAAATTATCTACTTGTTAGATTAAATACTGACTATTACACAATGATCTACCGCAATTATGGCATGCACCAACGACACAAGCCAAGGACCGCAAACGTATCTTACGGCTGTTGCTCAAGGATATTACGGTAGAGAAAAAGACCAGTGAAGGAGAAGTCCGTATGTTGATCCGCTGGCAGGGGGGAGCTGATGAGGAGTTAAGGGTGCCTTTGGCCAGGCCTTGCCATCAGCGTTGGAAACATTCAAGCCAACTAGTAGCTCGTGTCAGAGAGTTATCGAAAGAACTGAGTGAGGCTGCTATTGCCCAAAAATTGAATGAAGAAGGTCTACGAACCAATAAGGGCAATGCTTTTAGCGTTTCGGTGATCAGTTGGATCCGCTATAAACACCGAATTGCTGGCCCCTTTGCTAGGCGAGCAGGGGAGGAAACGATCCGAGAAGTAGGCACCCGATTAGGTGTAAGCGACCATGTAGTGCGTTATTGGTTAAATCAAGGGTTAATATCTTATCGCCGAGCAGGCAGAAGATATTGGCTACAGCTTTCAGAAGAACAAGAAGCTCATTTACGCACTTGGGTCCAGCACTCAAAAAGGATAGCAAAAGTGAGAATGTCAGAATCCCAACAACAAATTGAAGGAAGTGTATTATGAAGCAACCGTGGGTATGCCTAAAGGGCGGCGTTTTCCATTGGCTTTGGGGAGATATACTCTCCTTACTGGCCCTGGACGGTAGCCTCTCCTTTGTAGCAGCCCTATTGCTTGGTATTTCTCTCGGGGAGTCTGCCAAGTTTGGCCGTCTATTCCTGGGGTTTTCCTGCCTCTGTTTTCAGTTACTCGCTTTACGGCGATGGCCTTGGCCGAGAATGAGTGCGTGAGCACCCATTGGAGGGCTTTGACCTTGCCGTGTTGCTTATTTTGTGTAGCCTTTACAATACGGGCTTGCAGCCTTGCCACATTCCTGTGGCATTGTTGCCAGTTAATCTGGTGCCAATGCGAGGGCTGTGTAGAGAATGCACCAACTTGCGTCATCATTTGCTTTTTTCTCTTTTAAGGTTCTGCTAGCGATCTTGTAATTAGAGACCAGATAGAAGTCTGCCCGCTTTCGCGTGGGCTGATCTTGCCTTATGAGGCGCAAGCCCTATCCGCCCCATTACAGGGCGGCCTTCGCTTTCTCTATCCTCCTTTACCCGCCATCCCATCGGCTTTCCTTGCGGATCGCTTTCCCAGTGGGAGAATGACGGGCTTACCGTGTTCCGTGTAAGTAACACTGTTGGGTTAGGTCCTACCTATACACCGGCAACCTGATGGGCTACGCGCCCCCACACATTACGGGGACGACCCGGTTGCATTGCCTTTTGGCTCAAGCCTATCAGTGCTTTTGGCTTGTTTGAGCTGACGATGCTTCAAATAGTAGTTCACATATGTTGACCATACCATCAATCCTAGCCTTCTATCCGCCTAGCACTAGCGGATACTATGTCCTCTCACGATTATCATAGGGCCAGAGGCCGAAGTACATTGTCCCGATAGCTTTACACCCCTCCGTTACCAGAGACGCATATATCGGTAGGATACAGCTGGTAGCACAGCCGGTTCTATCTTTGTAGAACAGTTATTTACACGACTTCAACGTCGCACAAAGTGCTGCTCACTAACCTCACTCCTGACCTCGCGCAAAAAGAAGACTTCTGGCTTAAGAATACTTATGCCCTTTTAAAAGCGCTTATCGTCCTGCTTGCCAACCAGTATCCTATGCACTGCAATCTTCCCCACGTGATCATGCTGGGATTGCAGCCTACAAGAAAGCTCTTGGCCCTTATCAAATCTGATAGTGAGGCCTCGCTCTATGCCAGCCCCATCTTAGATGCCGCTGAAGGGGCTCCTGAGCAGCTCGCAGGGGTGATGGCTAACTTTAAGGTTACACTTGATCCGCTGATTGATCCCCATCTTTTCTGGGTCTTAGGAGGGCAGGACTTTCCTCTCACCATTAATGATCCCCAACATCCGCTCCTGGTGTGTCTTGGCAACACCCCTACAGAAAAGCAGATGCTCTCCCCCATACTAGCTATGATCCTCTCCGTGCTTGCTAGCAATATGTACGGAAATGGTAGAAACAAGAGCTTTATGCTTATCGATGAGCTCCCTACGCTTTATCTTCCGCAGCTCAGTGAGGTGCCTGCTACGGCTAGAAAGTATGGCATTGCTACGATTGTCGCGCTTCAAAACCTAGCGCAGTTAGAAAAGACGTATGGCAATACTGGCGCCCAAGAGTTGCAAGAGACCTTTTCGAACCAGTTTGTTGGCAGAAGTCAGTACAGTGTCTCAAAGCTCTGGAGCGAGCAGCTAGGCACAAGGGAGAAGGAGCAAGTCTCTAAGACCTATGCTGAGGGCCGCTTGAGCCGCACGGTCAGTCAGAAAGATGAGCCCGCACTTACGCCCCAGGCCCTGATGGAGCTCGAGGTAGGCGAGTTTGTCGGGAGAATCCCGCATGGAGGCCCTTTTAAAAAACGGTTTGTCCCCCTTAGCGCTTATGACTCGGCTCTTCACTACAAGCACCTTAGAAAGCTGCCCGAGATTAGAAGAGAAGTAGATGCCAACGCTCACTTTCATCAGGTGAGGCGCACCGTAGAGGAGCTTGTTGACCCTTACTGACAAGCATTTTCTAAGCTAGTGAGCGCTTGCAGTGGTAGCTTCTGAGGGCACCGCTCTTGTAGCCGTGAGCAGGGGGGCTCAATCTGAGACCTGCACAGGGCTGCCGAGAGTCTTTGCCAGCACCTTGGCTTGCTGGTGTCATGGGGTCCAGCTCCCTGTATTGGAGAATAGTGCCACTCTTTTGTCTTGCAGGGGCTTGGGAAGCTGCTGATCAGCAAGGAGCTATTTTTCTGAAATAAAGGCTATTTCAGCCCAAAAAGTGCTATAAACAAGCCAAGATTTACTTTTTGCTGCTGCATGATCGCAGTGAGAGGTTTGCTGGCACCTGTATTGGAGATAGAAGTGTAGCGCTATTTGACTTTGGTGTATGCGTATTAGATTTGCTTTCAAAGACCCAAGCCATGAAAAAGCTTCCTATCGGCATTCAGAGTATTGAGAAAATTCTCTTTAAAGGCGCCTATATTTATGTCGACAAGACCCCCTTTGCCCTACAACTCATCGAAGGAGACGCCCCGCACTACTTCCTCTCTCGCCCTAGGAGATTTGGGAAGTCTTTGTTCCTCAATACGCTCAAAGAGATTTTCAAAGGCCATAAAGCGCTCTTTAAAGGCTGTGCCATTTATGAGAGTCATTATGATTGGCAGTCTCATCCTGTCCTTCACTTTGACTTTTCAGAGATTGCCAATGAGACTCCTAATGCCCTGAATACAGGGTTAAATGAAGCGCTAGAGGACCTCGGTAAGCTACATGGAATTACTGTTAGCGGAGCTTCCTATCAATCAAAACTCAAAAGATTGATTACAGCCTTGGCTGAAAAAAATCCCGTTGTCGTACTCATCGATGAGTACGACAGCCCCTTGATTGATCACCTGAAGAAGCCCGAGCTAGCAGAAGAGAATAGAGAAATGCTCCGTAACTTCTACAAGGTGCTCAAAAGCCAGGAAACCCATATCCGCTTCACCTTTGTGACAGGCATTAGCAAGTTCTCTCAGGTCTCGCTCTTTTCTGGGCCTAATCACTTAAAGGACATCACCATGCTCCCTCAGTACGCAGGCATGATGGGCTATACTGAAGAGGAACTCATTCAGTACTTTGACGAGCACATCGAGGCCATCACTGAGGCAAGGAGTCAGCCAGGAGAGCAGAGCTCCGAAGAAGCGGTCTTAGCAGAGATCAAAGAATGGTACAATGGTTATCGCTTCTCCAAAGCAGCAACGCAGGTGTACAATCCTTTCTCCACGCTCAATTTTCTCGATGAAAAAGAGCCCAGAAGCTACTGGTATGATAGTGGTACCCCTTCGTTTTTAATGCATGAAATAGCAAAAAGACCTCAGGCAGCGCTGTCTCTAAGCGCCATGGCTGCTACTGAAAGCAGACTCGCGGCTATCAGCAAGGTCGAACGTATTCCGCTGCCAGCACTTATGTTTCAGACGGGGTATTTGACCATTCAGGACTATGCTTACGACCAGGAAGGAGGAGAAACGACCTATACTTTAGACTTCCCTAATAGGGAAGTAAGAAAGGCTTTTTTTAACTCTCTTGTAGAAGAGCTCACAGAAGTAGACGCACTAGCAGTAAGCCGTGCGGCTAGTCAGCTCAGAGCCGATCTAGCTGCCTATGCGCTAGCAGCTTTTGTAAATGCGTTGAACGTACACTTGGCTAAGATTCCTTATCATGCTTCCTCCAAGGCGAAAGAAGGGTTCTATCAAGCGATCTTTTTGACCTACTTAGAGCTCTCAGGGATGAGGGCGCAAGCCGAGGTAGTGACTAGTAAGGGGCGTATTGATGTGATGTGCGAGCTCAAGGAGACGATCTATATTTTTGAGCTGAAGGTAGATCAGCCAGCCGCTATAGCGATGAATCAGGCGCAGGTGAGGGAGTACAGCAAAAGGTACGAGCAGATAGGGAAGAAGCTACTCATTATGGGGATTAGTTTCTCCTCTGAAAGGCGCGAGATTGCTCAGTGGCAAGGCAAGTTGCAGAGCGCTGAAGGGAAGGTGCTACAGAGCTTCGTTCCTGAGAAGAGGTAAGGGCAAGCACGTGATCTGCTGCGCCCTTTGGGCCTGTTAGTGTAAAGCAACTGGCACAAGCCAGGAGCTTTGCCCCAGACGTGGAGCTACCCGAAATCATCTATATGTCAGATTAAATTTCAACCACTACAATTGTAGTAGTTGAAATTTAATCTGACATTGGTTAAATGGTACAACAGCTAAAACTACTACAACCGTGAACTTAAATCAGAAGATGAGCCAACCCAAAATTGGACTGCTTGAACTCGCTAAGAGCCTGGGCAACATCTCGGCTGCTTGCAAAACCATGGGGTACAGTCGAGACAGCTACTATCGTTTTAAAGAGCTCTTTGAGACAGGTGGGCAAGAAGCATTGCTAGAGATCAGTCGCAAAAAGCCTATCCTGGCTAATAGAGTAGAGCCTGCTGTTGAAAAAGCGGTCGTTCAAATGGGCACTGACTTTCCTGCTTATGGCCAACTTAGCGTCGCTAATGAGCTCAAAAAGCAAGGTATTATCGTTTCCCCTGGGGGCGTTCGCTCTATTTGGCTCCGAAATGACTTGAATAATATCAAAAAGAGACTTCAGGCTTTAGAAGCTAAGATGGCACAAGAAGGCCTTGTGCTCACTGAGACCCAGCTCCAGGCCATGGAGAAGCATCAGCGTGATAAGGAAGCCCATGGAGAGATCGATACGGAGCATCCAGGCTATCTAGGCTGTCAGGACACCTACTATGTAGGACACTTTAAGGGTATTGGCAAGGTCTATGGTCAAGTCTACATTGACTCCTACACGCGTGTAGCTGATTGTAAGCTCTACAATGAGAAGACAGCGATAACGAGCGCTGCTATGCTCAATGATCGCGTGCTCCCTTGGTATGAGCAGCAGGGTGTGCCTATCTTACGTATCCTAACAGATCGAGGAACAGAGTACAAAGGGAAACTGGAGAACCATGCCTATGAGTTGATTTTATCAGTCGAGGGGATAAGTCATAGCATGAGGCGGGCGTATTCTCCACAGAGCAACGGAATATGCGAGCGATTCAACAGGACGATGAAGCAGGAGTTCTTTGATTGTGCTATGCGCAAGAAGATATATAGGAGTGTAGAGGAGTTACAGACGGACTTGGATGTATGGTTAGCTTATTACAACGGGGAGCGTGTGCATAGTGGGCGTTATTGTTATGGGAAGACGCCGTTGGCTACGTTGCTCTCAAGTAAGCACCTGAGTGTGGAGAAGCATAATGAGATGATGCACCTGAAGGGCAGCTCAGACAGTTATGAGTTAGCAGACGCTAGAGCTAACTAAAATTATCTACTTGTCAGATTAAATACTGACTATTACACTGGTAGAAAGTGAGAAGATGGCCCTTATTGCCAGTGGCTACTGCCCTGAGCTGATTTGGCTCTCCGTGGGGAGCTTGCATCAGCTTAGTCTCGAGCGCTGCAAGCCGCTAAGAGGGAGAAGCGTGGTGCTATTTCCCGATACAGGGGGTTGGGCCTTGTGGCATACAAAAGGGAAGAAGCTGCAGAAAGAACTAGGCAGCCCTGTGCAGGTCTCAGATTGGCTTGAGCAGCTGGTGCCAACACTAGCCAAGCAAGAAGGCCTGGACCTGGCTGATGTGCTGGTAAGAAGTAAATGAAAGGAGGCTTCTAGTGTAATTGATAGTGTAATTCAAAGTTTTTGAAAAATTTTTTTGAGAGGTTAAAATCTGTGTAAATTCCTGATAATCAGCGATTTAAGTAAGTGGAGAATATCGGAGTCGAACCGATGACCTTCTGCGTGCAAAGCAGACGCTCTAGCCAGCTGAGCTAATTCCCCAAAGTTTTATACCTGGCCTACTATCCATGGCTGCTTTCGCATCCTCTTTTGCCATAGTGGCAACAAATATAGCCCACCACGCTAGAAAACCCAAGCAGCACTCCCCCAGTTCATTGGTGAGTAGATAAGAGAGCTATGAATGTAGCATTGCCAGGTGCTTGTAAAAAGCAACTATAGTATCAATGCCTTTGAAAAAGTTGGTTAAACCAAAATGTTCATTGGGCGAGTGAACAGCGTCAGAGTCAAGACCAAAGCCCATCATTACCACATCGCAGTGGAGGGCTTCTTTAAGTTGGGTCACAATAGGAATACTGCCGCCACATCGTGTCAGTAGTGGCGCCTTGCCCCAAACTTCTTCAAAGGCTTTTTGGGCTGCGTGTAAGGGGGGTGATTCACTATTAATAACTACAGCATTGCTACCAGCGTGTACAACTTTGACATTTACTTGGACGCCTTGGGGTGCTAAGTGCGTCAAATAGTCTGTGAATTGGGCGACTATCTCGGAGGCCTCTTGGTGAGGCACAAGCCGCATAGATACTTTGGCGTAGGCTTTGGCAGGCAGCACTGTTTTGCCTCCTTCTCCTGTATAGCCTCCCCAAATGCCATTGATATCCAAAGAAGGCCTAATGCTGGCACGCTCGATTGTGGTGTAGCTCTCCTCTCCTGCCACAGCTTTTATGCCTAAGTCTTGCTGGTACGCTGACAGATCAAAAGGAAGCTGATTAAGGGCCGTGCGTGCTGTTGCTGATAGCTCCTCGACCTGATCGTAAAAGCCGGGAATGGTAATGCGTCGGTCTTGGTCTTGCAGGGCGGCTAGCATTTGGCAGAGGATATTGATAGGATTGCCCACAGCTCCGCCATAAACCCCAGAGTGCAGGTCTCTATTGGGCCCTGTCACTTCTATCTCTAGGTAGACAATGCCCCTCAGGGCTACGGTAAGAGAGGGTTGCTCAAGGGAGATCAAGGCAGTGTCTGACAGCAAGAGCGTATCTGCTTGGAGTAAAGCCTGGTTTTGTGGGTCTTGGAGGAACTGTGCTAAACTTTCAGAGCCACTCTCTTCTTCGCCTTCGATCAGGAATTTAAGGTTGCAAGGCAGCTGCCCCGTAGCCACCATAGTCTCTAGGGCCTTGATATGGCTATATACCTGTCCTTTATCGTCAGAAGCGCCTCGAGCATATATTTTCCCTGCCTTGATAATGGGCTCAAAAGGCGGTGTATTCCAAAGCGCCTCAGGATCGGCAGGCTGTACATCATAGTGCCCATAGACAAGTACAGTCGGTAGGTTTTTATCCACCATCTTCTCACCATACACCAAGGGGTGGCGCCCGGTTTCGATTAGTCTGGCTTGGTCTGCCCCTGCCTCAAGGAGTTTCTGCTGGACAAACTCGGCTGCTCTGCGGGTATCAGTCGCATACTCTTGGGAAGTACCCACGGAAGGAATACGTAAAAAGTCCATCAATTCGGTGAGAAAGCGTTCTTGATGTGTTTCTACGTAGGCTTTTACGTTCGGCATAGTAGTACTTTATTGTCGAATATATCAGGCAACACACCGCTTGACTGTATCTGGAGACAGCGTAAAGGATTCATTTCGTCGAAAGCGTAAGGGCGTCGAAGCAGGGGATGTCTGATAGTAGCACGTGCTGCGTTGTCTCCTCATCCCATCGCCAGCAAAAGTGGCGGATTCCGTTGGTAATGACAAGTACCTTGGCTCGGAGGCAAGCGTTGTAGCGGGCCAGCTGATCTAACACTTCTTGGTTGAGATCAACGTGAGGGGCTTTGCACTCCACCACAACCAAAGGGCTGGCCGAGCGGTCGTAGACAACGATGTCAGGCCGACGCTGGAGCTGGTTATACCTTATTTCTTGCTCTAGCTGACACAACGAGCGAGGGTACGACAAAGGGCCTATCAAATAGTGCAAGAAATGCTGCCGAACCCATTCTTCAGGTGTTAGCAATACGTATTTCTTGCGCACAACGTCAAAAATGCTATAACCTGTTGCTGAGCGTTGTATCTTGTAGTCGAAAGAAGGCAGATTGAGGGATTGCATGGGACTAAGCTACAGCTTAATCGCTTTACTAGAGGCCAAGCTAATATTTTAATGAACATCCTTTAACTTGTTGCTCACTTACCTTGAAGGTTGCTCAACGGTATGAGACCATTGCATTATTGAATGATTAAAAAAACTAGTTCTAGGATTGGCAAGGCCTATTTTTAGAGCGTCGACAGGTTTCGCAACGGTCTCGGGATGCTTCAAGGTCAAGAAAGAGGGCTATCAACAACAGTGCAATAAAAGATCACGAGATCAGTAACTATAAAGTAGACTACTAAATCTGTATCCATAAGTAGGCATCATGTAGTAGGCTACAGGTCTTAAGGTAGAAACGCGTAATTTTTTTGAAATAATATGAAGTCGAGTAATGAACATTCGAAGAAGTCTTGGCTGCCATCTTCTTCTTCAGCGCATAGCGCCAGCGATGAATCGGTGGTCCTGGAGACGGATCGACTGCTCCTCAGGAGGCCTTGTGAAGAAGATGCTGCCTCTATTTTTGCGTATGCCTCTAATGAGAACGTAAGCAGATATACTAGGTGGAGAGCACATCGAAGCGTGGAAGATTCGAAAAAATTTATTCAAGAAAGCCAGGAAATATTTGAGAGAGACTATTGGGTAGGGCCTTTTGTGATCCTGATGCAACGTGAGCCTACCAAGGTGATAGGAACCATTGGCTGCGCTGATGCAGCGAAAGAACATAAGAGAATGGAGATGGGCCTGGCCATCAGTGAAGCACACTGGGGAAAAGGGATCGCCACTGAAGCGAGCAAGAGGATGATAGACTATGCTTTTTCTAATTTTGACTTAGAAAGAATGCAATATCGATGTGTGCCCGAAAACGAGGCTAGTTTACAACTGGCAAAGAAGCTAGGGTTCCAATATGAAGGAAGGTTAAGACACGTTGCCTGGAGTAACGGTAGGCATTGGGACATCATCTACTTGTCCATGCTGAGAGGTGAGTGGGAAGCAGCCCAGCAGTAGCAGAGTGCTTCGTATTGAACTATCTGGTAGTATTAATGATGTTTCACCACAAAACAATACACCTATGAGGAAACAATACTTCAACCATTGGATATCCTTCTTCTGCCTGCTGGTCGGGAGCTCCTTTTTGGGGTACACTCAAGAAGATAACAGTGTAACAAATCCAGAGGCTTGGGTAGAGCAGATATTACAAAGTCTTTCGGAAGAGGAGCGCATTGCGCAACTTATTATGATTCCTGCCCACTCTAACAAAGACGAAGCGCACTATCAGGCCACAGAAGTGCTGATTCAACAATACAATGTGGGCGGATTACTTTTCTTTCAAGGTACGCCTGAGAACCAGGTAGCTCTTACCAATCGCTATCAGCAAGCTGCCAAGACGCCCCTTTTGATCGCTATGGATGCTGAGTGGGGCTTGGGCATGCGGCTCAAGAACGCTCTCAGCTATCCTCGACAAATGACATTGGGGGCGCTGCGAGATGATCGGTTGATTTATGACATGGGGGCTGAAATAGCGCGACAACTCAAGCTGATGGGTGTTCACATCAACTTTTCACCAGTCATCGATGTGAATAACAATCCAGACAATCCAGTAATTGGAAGGCGGTCTTTTGGGGAGCACAAAGAAAAAGTAGCTGCTAAAGGAACCGCTTACATGCAGGGCTTGCAAGACCATGGCATTCTGGCCGTGGCCAAGCATTTTCCTGGACATGGAGATACTAGCAAAGACTCTCACTATGAATTGCCCATTATCACACATGACCGAGAGCGGCTAGATGCCTTAGAGCTATTTCCTTTTAAAAAGGCCATTGAGGCAGGCCTTCAAGGCATCATGGTGGCACATCTCCACGTTCCAGCGTATGATCCTACCCCTGATCACGCTACTACCCTCTCTCAAGAAGTAGTGACCGATTTGCTCAAACAACAGCTCGGATTTCGAGGGTTGGCTTTTACAGATGCCTTAAGAATGAAAGCGGTTAGTACCCATTATCCATCTGGCGAGGCCGCACTGCTAGCCCTCCAAGCAGGCAATGATGTGCTGGTATGTCCAGAAGCTGTACCCATAGCTATTGAGCGAATTCAGCAAGCCCTCCAGCAAGGCGAAGTAGACCGTCATGTGGTAGATGAAAAGGTGAAACAGATTTTGAGGGTCAAGCACCAGATGCACTTGCACCAATGGCAGCCTATGGTGCCTCAAAACCTAGCGGAGCAGCTGCATACGCCCCAAGCGCACCTACTCAAGCAGCAACTATTTGAGCAAGCAGTCACTGTAGTGGCTAATGAAGCGGATCTAATACCGCTCAGAGATCTGGATCAGCTGAAAATCGCTTCTCTATCCATTGTCAACGAAGCTGGTGAAGCCAAAACCAAGGAGGAGCGTTCGGAAGCTATCAGCGATACAGGGCCGCAGCAAGCCGCTGGAAGCACTGTGTTTTCGAGGATGCTTCAGAAGTATGCTCCAGTAGACTCTTACGCGCTGGCACGCGCCTCTATGACGCTAGAAACACTGGCTCATACGCTCAAAGACTACCAGGTGGTCATCGTGGATATTCATGGCATGCATGGAAAACGCAGCAGCCAGTTTGGCCTTACGCCAGAGGAGCTGCACTTTCTCCAAGCCCTAGAGGAAGAGACTGCCGTGATCGTGGTGCCTTTTGGCAGTGCATATAGCCTGGAATGCTTCAAGAACTTCAAACACGTTATTATGCCCTATGAAGATGATGCAGTGGCTGAAAAGGTAGTGCCGCAGATCATTTTTGGTGCACTGCCTGCCATGGGGCATTTGCCGGTTTCTATTCCAGGGGCTTGGCAGGCGGGCTGGGGCATTAGAACGGCTGCCTTGCAGCGACTGGGCTACACGCATCCCGAGGCCGTAGGCATGGATAGTTATGCCCTACAAGCGATTGACACCATTGCAGAAGAGGCCATTGCTGCTGAAGCCACGCCTGGCTGCCAAGTGCTGGTGGCCAGACAAGGCAAGGTCGTCTTTGAAAAGGGCTATGGGTATCATACTTATGAAAAGCACCAGCCAGTGACGCCTGGGACGCTCTATGACATTGCGTCTATCACTAAGGTGGTAGGGACGCTGCAAGCCCTCATGTACTTGGTGGGTGAAGAAACGCTGAACCTCAAAAAAAAGATGTCTTTTTACATGCCAGAATTGCGCGGCACGAACAAAGGCAGAATGAAAATCAGGAAAATCTTAGCACACCAGGCAGGTTTGCTGCCGTACCTTCATCAGGAGCTGAAAGAGGTCATTCTAGACGAAGACGGGCAGCTGCGTCCTCAATTATTCAGCAAGCACCCTTCTGCCACTTATCATTATCAGCTGGCGGAGCATCTGTATGGAGCAGATTGGCTCCGAGACCTGGTGTGGGACACTTGCGTGGCTTCAGCGCTGCGAAAAAGCGACTGGCTGGGGAGGTATGACTACCAGTATAGCTGTGTGGGCACTTACATGATGCACCGCTTGGTAGAGCGCCTGCTACAGCAGCCTATGGATCACTTCTTGGAGACGCATTTTTACGCCCCTTTAGGCGTGACTACTACTTATCGTCCTTTGCAAAAATTCGCTGTCCATGCTATCGCTCCTGCAGAGGAAGATATGGCTTTGAGAAACACGCTGATTCACGGCACTGTACACGACCCTATGGCAGCGCTGTATGGCGGTGTGGCAGGCAATGCAGGCTTGTTTAGCAATGCCAATAGCCTGGCCATCATCTTGCAGATGAATCTGCAGGATGGTTACTATGGGGGAAAAAGGTATCTCGAAAAAGGAGTCGTCACGCAATTTGCTGCCAAGCACTCCAAAAATAGTCGTAGAGGACTGGGCTGGGACAAACCTACGGGCATTGGGACAGGTCCTACTTCGGTGTATGCTTCTCCTGACACGTATGGCCATAGTGGATTTACAGGCACTACTGCCTGGGTAGACCCTCAGTACGATCTAGTGTATGTTTTCCTGTCTAATCGTACTTATCCTGACGCGGATAACCCTAAGTTAGCGACAACGAATGTGCGTACGCGGATACATGATGTTGTGTATGAGGCAATGCAAGTCAGTGACCCTGGAGAAGCGCTGTAGGAGACATAGGGGCAGCGTTGCTGGCATTGGGCCTCTTTTGAACCCCTAAAATACCTCTAGAGGCATGCTAAAAAGTAAGGAGGTGATTAGGTGATAAAAAAGGTCTATTAGATTATATTTTGAGTACCTTTACATAATGTAATAGATGCTGTTAAAAGTACGGTTCCACAGGGGTATGAGTAGACAGCAAATCTTAATGTTGCTACGTAAATTAAGTATAGATAAGCAACGCCAACAATTATAGCATGAGCACCCACAAAGCAAATCATTTTCTCTTCATCCTACCGCTCCTTGCTAGCGTAGCATTAGGCTACTTCAGCTGCCAGAAGAATTCAGGTGGTCCCCCTGAAAAACAAGTTCCCAAAACGCAGGAAGATATTCAAGCAGCCCAGAAAGAAGTAGAGCAGGCAGAGCAGCGGGTACAAGCCCTTCAAGAAAAAGTGAGAGAGGCGAAAGAAAGAGTCAAGAAGGCAATGGCTGCTGGGAACCCACACCAAATAGCTGCTGCTGAAGACGCAGCCAAGCAAGCCCAGAAGGAAGCTGACGAAGCAGAAAAGAGAAAGAAAGAACTTGTAGAAAAAATTGGGGAAGAGTTGAAAAAAAGACAACTAAAGACAAAGCTCGTACAAGAAACGCAAGAAAACGTTCAAGCTCTTCAGAAACTTGCTGAACAAGATGCTGAAATGCGGCCGCTATCTGATTTTGTACAGTCATCAATCTCAAATTTTGAGGGGAGTGAGTTTCAATCAGATACTTTAGCTTCAGCAATAAAAAACGTATCTAAATATGCTCAAGAAGGATGGTCGACTTGGTTCAGTGAAGAAGAGCTTAGCATAGATGATCCTCTCTATCAGCATAGGCTTGATACCTTTTCTTCGAACGGTTGGGATGGCCTCAAAACAGCCGCTCAAGCCATCAAGAATCCTACTCCAGATAATGCAAGAGCAGCTGCCCGCGCTGCCAGGGCACTCAAGAATGATTCTAGCTTGGCACAAGGAATACGAAATAGAGAGTTAAATGAAAGGCTGAAAGAAAATTACATAGCATTGCTAGAACGCTTTGTATACCGCCAGAACGATAAGGCAAAAAAATATAGTAATCTTGCGCAAATTTTTAAGGAATTTGAGGATAGCGGAAATCAGAAAAAGAGACGAGAAGCGCTGGCAAATAGATGGCAATACCTCGCTCAATTTTGGGAGGCTGTTGCTGAAGATCTAGAAAAAGCTTCCCTGATCAGTATAGAAGTTTCTTCTGTGCCGACAGTCTTGCCCTCTCCTCCTACGCCTTCTAGATGCGGCCTGGAGGCTTCTCGTGCTGGGGCATCAGTATTTGGCTGAGGCCAAAACAGCATGCACTTACACTTGATCCAGGAAATACGTACTTTTGTTGCCTCTTCAACAGGCACTCAGGTTTGAAATCGATCAAGTCCTTCTCCAATTGGTTAACGCACCGCTACCAGCTTGTCATTCGCAATAAGGAAGACCTGGCAGAAAAATCTGCCTTTAGCTTTAGCTATGGCCGGCTCATGGTCCTGCTGTCGACGTTGATGGCGGTCTTATTGGCTTGTAGTTTATGGTTGGCCAGCACCATTCTCTCTCAATGGTTCAACCCTATCCACATAGAGCAAGAAAATAAGAAAGAAATTCTACAGCTCTCTGCTGCTGTGGATGCCCTAGAGGAACAGACCACCCAGCAGAAAAAGTTTATTGCCCTCCTCCAGAGTATCATTGCAGGCAAGGAATCGCCTGCTTACGAGCTGCCCAAAGTGGAGGAGAGGCCAACAGCTGAAGACAAAGCGGCCCTGGCTGATGAGCCAGAATTATTGACGAAAGATATGTCGTTGCAGCCTGGATGGGAGAACAGTGCCGTTGCTACCCCAGCTGCCCACTACAAGCCTGTCAAGGACTTACAAGCGCTTTTTTTCTTCCCTCCTATTACAGGCATTGTTACTACACCTTTTCAACAAAAAATAGGACACTATGGGGTGGATATCGTTGCCAGAGAAAATGAACCTATCAAAAGCGTGGCCGATGGCGTCGTTGTTTTGGCTGCTTGGACGGTAGAAACAGGTTGGGTGATTGTTGTGCAACACAATAAAGACCTCGTGTCCATTTATAAACACAATGCTGCATTATTAAAGAAAGTTGGTAACTTCGTTAAAGCAGGCGATGTGATTGCTGTTATGGGCAATTCAGGAGAATTGTCTACAGGGCCCCACTTGCACTTTGAGCTCTGGTACGAAGGCAAGGCAGTCAACCCTGAACACTTCATCACTTTCTAGCCCTACAAGTGCAAACTCATTGTCATGAGGCTGTTGCAAAATGCATCTGATGTCTCATCAACACTTTGAAAGTAGGCCTTGCCAAGCCTAGGAATGGTTGTAAAATCACTTAATCACAAAATCATTCAATAATGCAATGTCTTCGTTATGTTTAGTAGCACAAAGAAAGAAATCACAGGAGAAGCAGTAGGTAGCTCTAGCAATATTATCGGCAAAGGAACAAGCCTAGAAGGCAACTTGCATACGTCAGGCAATCTACGCGTCGAAGGTAGAGTAGTGGGGAGCATTCAAGCCAAAGCCAAGGTAGTATTAGGAGATACTTCAATGGTAGAAGGGAATATCATGGCTCAGAATGCAGAGATCGGTGGAGAGGTGCAGGGGACCATCAAAATTGCAGGTTTACTGACTTTAAAGCCTACGGCCCTGGTCAATGGTGATATTATTACGAGCAAGCTAGTATTTGAGGAGGGAGCTAAGTTCAACGGAAAATGCAACATGGGTGGGCCCATCAAAGATAAAAAGGTGGCCTCAGCTCAAGAAGCATCGCTTTTAAAGAACAATCAATCTATTGAACAAGACGCCCCCAAAGCCAGCTTTTCCCAATAAAGGGGAACAACCACGCCATAGCTACCTGAAGTATACCCATTTAAGTGTCCAAATGATGGCCACTATAGCGGTATCAGCTTGGGCAGGGAGGCAACTAGACGGCTATTTTCAGCTGGAGTTTCCTTGGTTTTTGTGCTTGCTAACCGTCGTAGGTACTTTAGTCATGCTCTACACTACGATCAGGCGGCTTGTGTAATTCCCTTGGATGCTTGAACAGTAGCTTGCCATAGATAGTATTTTTTCAATGGGTTTGCTACTTTTGTTACCTTCCTTAGTAACAAACTACTTGTGTCTAATAGCTACGTCTACCTAAACATGAACAGGAACAGCACCTTCTACTCGCCACTTTTACTCCTATTTCTTACCTTATTTTTTGGCTGGGGCTGTAATAACAGCCCTAATAGCTCGAAAGACAGTACGCCTCAAAAGCCCGTCATCGTCCTGATGCATGGCCTCAACAGCTCACCTGTGGTCTTTGCTGATATGAAACAGGCCCTCGAGCAAGCATTTCCTGGAGCACAGGTCTTGCCACTCGAAGAAAAAGAGACGCCAACCCAGTCTATCTCAGCCCAAGCACGTCGTGCCTATGCGCAGCTCCAACAGGCAAAAGTGGGCAAGGAACAGCCTATGCTTCTTGTGGGCCATAGCCAAGGAGGCTTACGGGCCTATGAGATGGGCACACAGTATGAAGGCGAGCTCAACGTCAAGGGCGTTGTTACGATAGGAACTCCCTGGCTGGGTGCTACTGCGATGAAGAATAATGAGCTTGTACAAGCTCTGGAGGGAGTAGACGTCAGTAACAAGCCATTGTTTGCAGCAATTATCCCTCTGCTCCTAAAAGAAGCCAAAGCACTTGAAAATTCTAAGTCAGGTGTAGCAGACATGCATCCTGATGGAGGGTTTATTGCCAAGATCAGGCGGGCCCTTCTTAATAATGATTGCCCCACGCTGGCCATAGCAGGTGACCAGGGTGATACATTGGAAAAGGTCCTTAATCATTTACCAGCAGACCAAAAGTCGGTGCATATACAAGGACAAGACTACACCTTACCACAAATACTGGGCGGTATCTTCAGTGGTAAAAGCTCGACCGATATGGCAACAGCCCCTGATAATTATGAGCCGCATGATCTACTATTGACTGTAGAAAGCCAGCGGGCAGAAGGCATCGATGCAAAAAAATTTGAACGGTTCACGGTGCAAGGTGCTTTACATATTTTGGTTCCGCCGGTAATACCTGGTACAAGAGAACTGACTAACGCTTTTGAGCCCAAGCATCCCGAGGTCATACGAGAAGTAGTAGAGTTTACGGGCAAGCAGCTGGGCCTTAAGCCTGCATCTACCCCGTAGCGTAGCTGTATTGATGGTCTAAGATCATTCGTAGCTGCTCACTCCTCCCCCCTGGCGCACAAGTCTCCTTGCTCGTGCCTTTTCTCAACTGAGGCTGCATAGATACTTTTATACAGCCTTAGATTGCGTCATTGTTACGTAACTATGTGCCGCACCAAGGGGGCTATTGCTGGTCCAAGCGAGGACGCTTGAATCAGCAATAGCGGCCTGCTTGCGCTCTAGTTGGAGCCTTCGGTAGAGCTGCTATCATTCGTGCTTATAGGCCCTTTGGGCGATCTCAAACAGAGGAATATTTTATGAGCCTCCGCTTGAGAAGCTGACGCTGCTTAGCCCTAGACGGGTTCCTCGCTAAGAAATTTTTTGCAAGGAATGGCAAACTTGGGTCAAAAACTTCACAAATTTTGGACCTAGAAATATAGAACGATAGCCATATTTTATCTACAAAGTAGGCTGTGTAGCTATAAAAAGCGGTATTATTTGAGTTGTTAAGGGTCAGCTAAGTAACTTAGAAAGTTTTTCCAGCCCCCAAGACAACCTATTTGCAAAGTCTAGCAGTGTAGTTCAGGCTATTTTGCAACAGCCTCACTTCTATCAGCTGGCAGGTAGTGGCATGCTATTACTATTAAAAGCCTTTCTCGTTGCTTCTTTTACTGTAGCGTCAGGAATCTTGTCTAATAAATCTCTAGGAGTATTGGCATTCCCCCATTTACTGGTCCAGTTTCAGTGAGAGCAAATTACTATTTCCTACCTTACTGACAAGTTCAAGGGCTCGCCTCTTGAACTTGTATAGCTAAACGCTCTTCATCTTTTCCCTCCCCTTGGCTTGTTAGCCACTCCAAGGGCGACACATAGCCTAAACTTGAATGCGGACGCTCCTCGTTATAGTATCGACGCCATTGGCTTAGCTCGCTTCGTATATTCCCTAGACTCGTAAATACATGCATATTCAAGCATTCATCACGTAATTTTCCCTTCATACTTTCCATATACCCATTCTCCTGCGGCTTTCCTGGACTTATGTAGTGCCAACCTATTCCATGACTACTACTCCATGCCCTCACCGCTTTACTCGTTAACTCACTTCCGTTGTCGCTCACTATCTGAGAGGGCTTCCCATACTTGCTTACCAATCCCTCTAGTTCCCGCGCTACCCGTTCCCCTGATAGAGACGTATCGGCTGTTAATAGCAAACACTCGCGGCTGTAATGGTCCAGTACGCCCAGTACTCGCACCTGACGACCATCTAACAATCGATCATGCACAAAGTCTAAGGACCATTGCTCATGACGATGACTCGCTTCTGCTAGCTTACCTCGCTCACTTAACGAACGCTTTACTCCTCGTTTCACCTTCACCTTCACCTTCAGGTTTAGCTCCTTGTAGAGTCGATATACTCGCTTTCGATTCACTGCCCATCCTGCTCGTTTCAATAGCTTGTGAAGGCGTAAATACCCGAAGCGGGGATGCTTCATAGCTAATTCCTTGAGGTGTTGAGCCAAAACTTGGTCTTCCTCCCTATTGACTGCCTGATAGCGGCATGTACTACGATGCAACTCGAGGAGCTGGCAAGCTCGCCGCTCGGAGAGTTCGTAGTTCTCTGTCAGTTCTTGGCTCATGGTGCGCTGTGAGGATGGGCTTAAACATTTTTTGAGAGTACATCTTGTAGCATGACCTTGTCGAGGGCTCAATCAGCCACAAGGCGCTTAAGTTTTCTGTTCTCTTGCTCAAGGTTCCTTAATCGTTGCGCCTCAGAGGCATTCATGCCTCCGTATTTAGCCTTCCATCGATGAAAGGTAGACTCAGCGATGGCGTGCTTACGACAAATCTCAAGGACTTTGAGACCACTTTCCTGCTCTTTGATAATGTTGATGATCTGTGCTTGATTAAATCTGTCTTTCATAATTGATCCTGTTTTGAGTTTGACTTCGATTTACAAAAGTCTCCCTTCTTTTGGACCAAATTTTGGGGAGAAGGTCATCCCTTCTAGGGCTGAGCAAGAGCAGTTATTACTATCAAAAACAAGATGAAAAGGAAGACAATCAAGCACTTATGGAGCGAATAGATCAAATCCACGCCTCATATCCGTGCTATGGTTCACGGCGGTTGGTATATGAGCTAATTAGAGAAGGCTACCAAGTAGGTCGCAAACGCGTGCAGCGTTTATTGCGTATAATGAGGATAAGAGCGGTCTACCCCAAGCCTGGGACGAGTCAAGGGGCTCGAGAAGCAGCGCGTTATCCGTAGTTGTTAAGGAATCTATCAATCACAAAAGCGAACCAAGTGTGTGCCTCAGACATCACGTATATCCCAATGCAGAAGGGCTATCGCTACTAAGTAGCGATAATGGATTGGTACAGCCGCAAAGTACTGAGTTGGCGTCTTTCCAACACGTTAGCCCACGATTTTTGTCAGGAGGCCTTGGAAGAGGCATTGCGTATTTACGGATCGCCGTCGCTATTTAACAGTGACCAAGAGAAGCAGTATACGTGCTAACATTTTAGAGAAGAGTTAAAGGAGAATGGAATATCGATCTGAGTGGATGGCAAAGGCAGATGGTTAGATAATGTGCTGATAGAACGCTTATGGCGCTCATTGAAGTATGAATGTGTATACATGTGGAGTTTTGCAGGGGGCAAGGAGGCGCGTCAAGCGATAGGGAGTTGGCTGTGGCACTACAACGAAAGTCGTCCCCATATGTCATTAGGAGGGAGAAGTCCCTCGTCGGTGCACAAAGAGTGCGGAGGCGCTGGGGCTCCTCAAGCTGTGGGAAAGTCCCAAGGGACTTTCCCACAGCTCAACAACAAAAGCAATAGAGAATCAAGAATCCTAAGAGCGAAGAATTAGTAGCCAGTAAAAAGAGTTAAATGTAACGCGCCTTAAGCGCGGCTGCTATCTTGTCCAAACAATGGGGTCCACCTCAGCCCTTCACATGCTCTGTGGTCTATGCAGGCGAAGAGCGCTATCCCATTGCTGAAAACATAGAAGTTATGGGCCTCAAAGAGCTGTGTAAACTTCTGCAGCGACTTGTCGGAGAGGGAGAGTGATTGATGCTCAATATGAGAGAAAAGCGGATATGCTGAAGTTACTTTTTTATCATCCCGAACGAGGGCCGTGCAGAGAAGATGCGCTTGCAGCTCAACATGACAGCAAGGGGGTGCATTGCTCTTTCCGGCCCTGTCATCTCTGAGGTTTAGCGAAGAAGCACAGCAAGGCCCTTTACGCAGGGATTCCTTGCAGGGACTCGGGATGACAGCAGGCGATGGTTTCGGTAGGTCATTTTATGGCGCACGTGCATTTATAATGGGGTATATGAACGGGACTCAATGTCAACGCTCCCCTAACTTCTGCTTTTTGGCCTTTAGTGGATGCGAGGCTACGAAATGTGTGTGGCGATAGGTGACCTTGAGCGTGCTGCTGCGACGGCCCGTCAGTCGGTTCCAGCGCTGGCGCAGCGGGGGGAGGCCTTTGAGTTGCTGCACATAGGCGTACCCCAGCAGTGCCCCACCCAGGTGGGCTGTACTCTCGGCAGGGGCTTCTCCTGCCAGGTCAAAGAAAGCCAGCAGCACCAAAAACCCCACAATGTATTGAAGCTGAAAGAAGCCCAGCAGGAACAGCTGAAAAGGGCGCTGCGGCGCTAGCAGGGCTGCAGCCACCATCACGGCATACAGGCTGCCCGAAAACCCTGTCAGCGTAGCGGGTATTCCTTTGAAGTGCGGCGCCACGTTGTACAGAAGCAAGAAAAAACCGCCGCCTGCCAGGCCTCCCAGCAGGTAGAGCACCACTAAATGCCGACTCCCCAGGCGCTGCATGATGACTTGTCCAAAAGCGTACAGCAGAAGCAAGCGCCAAAAAGTAGCGAACAGCGAAGTGTGCACCCACATGTGCGTGAGTAGTGTCCACGGCTGCTGGCAGAACGTAGCCCACGCAGCAGGCAGCGCCAAGGCGTGGTAGAGTGCAGGATAGATTGCTTCATAGCCCGCCACCACCAAGGCTACCTTGAGCACCAGCAAGGCCATGAAGCACAAGACATTGAGTAGCATGAGCTGCATCAGACCGTTCTCTGCCCGCTGAAAGTGAAACTTCAAGAAGCCCACGAGTTCTTGCATAGTGCGTGCTGGTTGGCTGTACGAGAGCATAACCTTGCCTCTGACGAGGGAAATAAGTGATAATAAGCGCATGACTACGCTCCACTTCTTACCTATCTAGCACGGAAGTTACTTCCACGCTAGGGGGCGAATAACCTTGCCTCTGGTGAGGAAAAATAAGTGATAAGAACGGCTATTACCTATGCTCTGCTCCTCACGATGTAGGGCCGTAAGGCCTATACAGGTCTATCTAGCATAGAAGTTACTTCCACACTAGGGGGGGGGAGGGGCTACATAAAGCCCGTCTCCATTCAACTGACCAAATTTTCTAATCATCCTACTACCCTCGCCACCGTCGTCTTGTAGATCCGCCTTATGATAAAATTTTCTCGCAACCTCACTCACGATTGCGACTTCCGTAATTTCATCCCCATGTGGTGGGTTGCGCCTATGCTCAGCAGGATCCGCTAGAACTACTTTGAGATGACTGAAAGTACCATCTGGTGCGATCATTTCAACGACGTTGTATCCTTTACCATTTGCATAAAATACTTCAAGATTCGATGTATTGTCTAATCCCATTGTGCAATATTGTCTATCATTAAGAATCAGGAAAAATATGTTGTCCTTACGTACCAGCATGTTCACATAATAGTCCTGCTCTTTCTTTAAGTGACGATCGACCCTTGCTTGAACTACTTGTTCCTCAGCTGAGTTTTTGTCGTGGAATCGTACAGGCTCATCACTCAAAAGGAGTCTTCCTGAACTATACCGCCAAGATCCTCCACCCGATTGTACTTGATCAAGAGGTGCACCCATTTGGTCTTCTGTAAGGGCATCCTGGCGCTTCGAAAACACGAGATATTTTTCGTAGTCCCCCTCTGTTATGTTTGAGCTAGCCCACAAAGCATTTTTCACTTTGAAGAAATTATCACGCCCCTCTGTACGAGTCCCCGACGCACTAATATTCGTATCAACTTTTACAACTCCTTTCCAAGCGGGCAACGCTAATTGTTGGGCATCACTCAGAATCACCGGCTTGAGCCAATCTCCGCTGCTGTTGCGGTTGTGGAGCCAGCAGTAGACGTTGTAGGTCTGGCCTAGCTTAGGGGTATCGTTAGAGCCAGGGCCAGAGACAGGAGTAGGAACAAAGTTGCAACTGGCACTTACAAATTTGTCATTGGCCGCGTCAGTGTTTTTTTCTGTCCATACGATACAGCCGTTAGTATGTTTTTGCCAACCAACAGCAGCTGACATTGGATTCTCAACCGCCGCTTGCACATCTGCTACTGCGGTTCCTTCAGGAGCAAAAACAAAGCCAATGGTTGGATTGGTGGTGTTTTTTTGGTCTATGGTGCCTGATACATCCAGCTCAAAGCGTTGAATTGTATAGCTAGGGTTGGTTGGTTGATACTTCTGTACGGCGTCTCTAGCAGCCATCCAAACGGCATCGAACCCGCCTCCAGCAGCAGTAGCAGCAACAACAGGAGCAGGATCGTAAATAACAGTCAATTTAAGGTTATCTACACTACTCATCTTCAGCTCTACCTCTACTTGGGGTATGGTTACCTTGGCTTTCTCTTTACTCACTGTGTAGTGGCCATCTTTTACTAATACAGCATGAACTATGTAAGTTGTTCCTTTACGAAGAGCGCCTGTACGATCCTCTTTTTTAGCCATTTCAATCTTCCCATCTGAATTTAGAACTCCATGGCGGTAAAACACTATGCCCTTGTTGGCTTTTTGCTGTAGCTCAGCGAACTCTTGTACAGGCGTTACCAAAAGATCTTTCTCTCCATTGTCCGTATCTCGAAAGATAACTTTCCCAATGATATCAACGACACTTCGAGTAGCTGCAGGGTCTTCGTCTTCAGGGATAAATAAGAATCCTGCTTGCATGGGCCCTTCTACGCCGCTGGCACACCCTTCCATAGTCAAAGCTATGTCTATTTTCCCCCCTGGTTGTTGGACTTGTTCTGGGGCTTGGACGCTATTCTCGTCTAGCGTCACTTGCGGGCCAGCTGTAGCCTCTGCCACTTGATGGTCTGCTCCTTCTCTAGGGTGAAAAACAGGACTGTTCACTCTAATACTCTCTTTGATAAACGGAACCACATGGTAAACACTAGGAGGCAATGGCTCCTTTAATGAAGACACATAGATAGTTAAATCCTCTGGATTTGTGGCAAGAACTTCTTTGTCAAGAGTACGATCATAGAAGACGTAGCCAGCTTCCTCTGGTAGTTTGTATATTGTATGGAAAGGAATGGTCGGATTGCCTCCTTCCCCTCCAGGAGTTCCCACCGATTGCGCTTGGATTTGCGCGAACGCTCCGTCTATCGATTTCTCTTGAGGAACCAAAGCAACGCCCAAGATGCCCATTGCTTTTCCTGGGATATACTTTTCGACCTTGACAGGAACACCCATGACAGGCACATTGTTAATGCTTCCCGTGTTAACTACGGGCCCTCTAGACTTAATGGTGGCGCCATAGCTAGAAGGTACATGATCGCCTGTAGCTTGCTTACAACCTTCACACCCTGCTTGTAGAAGCAGAATGAGAATACAAAACCAGCGGATATTCTTCATGATGAGATATTTGTTTTCAATATACTTCACCCTTGCAAATCTATGCAGTGTGTTTGGTTCGTGCAATGACCCTCTGATTGATAAAAACATTGAGCGATTGTGTAAGTTACTGATTGTTCATCTTCCGCAGCTCCTCGTTAATATGCCTCATCTTGTCATGTATGAATGTACACAAAAACCCCTGCCAATCGCCCACTCACTAAATCACTCAATCCCCCAATGGACTCAATCATTCTATCTCTAAATCACGCAATAATGTCAAAATGACATTGAAGTGCATCAAGCCCCTACCTGGCATAGAGCTTGCTCCCTAGTAAGGAGATAACAAGTAACCATAACTCAAACTCAACACAAAAAGACATGGGAAAAATCATTGGAATTGACCTAGGAACAACCAACTCTTGCGTGGCGGTGATGGAAGGCAATGAGCCAGCTGTCATTGCCAACAGCGAGGGCAAACGCACCACGCCTTCGATCGTTGCTTTTCTGAACGAAGGCAAAGGCGAACGCAAAGTAGGCGACCCTGCCAAGCGGCAGGCCATCACCAATCCCAACAACACCATCAGCTCTGTCAAGCGTTTTATGGGCAAAAAATACGCAGAGGTAGGGCCTACCACCCAGGAAGTCCCCTACCTGGTTGAAAAAGGCCCCAACGACACCGTTAAAATCAAGATTGGAGACCGGGCGTACGCACCGCAAGAAATTTCTGCCATGACCTTGCAAAAGATGAAAACCACGGCAGAAGATTACTTAGGCACTGAAGTGACCGAAGCAGTGATCACAGTGCCTGCCTACTTCAACGATGCTGAACGACAAGCCACCAAAGAGGCGGGCAAAATAGCAGGCCTCGATGTAAAACGCATTATCAACGAGCCTACGGCAGCAGCCCTGGCTTATGGCCTAGACAAGAAGAACAAAGACATGAAGATTGCAGTCTTTGACCTGGGCGGCGGCACTTTTGACATCTCTATTCTGGAACTTGGCGACGGCGTGTTTGAGGTGAAATCCACCAATGGAGATGTCCACCTAGGAGGCGACAACTTTGACCAGAAGATCATCGATTGGCTGGCAGATACGTTCCAAAAAGAAGAGGGGCTCGACCTCAAAAAAGACCCTACAGCACTGCAACGCCTCAAGGAGGCAGCAGAGAAAGCCAAGGTCGAACTGTCCAGCTCCACCAGCACAGAAGTCAACCTGCCCTACATCATGGCTGTGGATGGTGTGCCTAAGCATTTGGTCAAAACACTGACCAGAGCGCAGTTCGAGCAGCTTGTTGATGACCTAGTGCAAAGAACCCTCGAGCCTTGCAAGAAGGCCCTCAAAGATGCCAAGCTCCAAACAAACGATATTGACGAAGTCATTCTAGTAGGCGGTTCTACACGTATTCCTAAAATTCAAGAAGCCGTAGAGCAATTCTTTGCTAAGAAAGCTTCTAAGGGCGTCAATCCAGACGAAGTGGTGGCCATAGGAGCGGCCATCCAAGGCGGCGTACTGACAGGTGAGGTCAAAGATGTATTGCTCTTGGATGTTATTCCCCTGTCTTTTGGCATTGAGACCTTAGGTGGGATCTACACCAAGCTGATCGAAGCCAACACCACGATCCCTACCGCCAAGTCGCAGACTTTCTCCACAGCAGTAGACAATCAACCCTCTGTAGAGATTCATGTGCTGCAAGGAGAGCGGCCTATGGCACAGAACAACCGTACGATTGGTAGGTTTCAGCTGGCTGACATTCCGCCTGCTCCCAGAGGCGTCCCTCAGATTGAGGTAACCTTTGACATTGACGCCAACGGTATTCTGAATGTTTCTGCCAAAGACAAAGGGACCGGCAAAGAACAGAAGATTCGTATTGAAGCTTCTTCAGGGCTGACAGAAGAAGAAATCAAGAAAATGAAAGAAGAAGCTGAAGCCAATGCAGAAGCAGACAAGCAGGAGAAAGAGCGCATAGACAAGCTCAATACGGCCGATTCGCTTATCTTCTCTACGGAGAAACAGCTTAAAGAACTGGGTGACAAGCTCTCAGGGCCCAACAAGCAGGCGATAGAAGAGGGCTTGGCAGAGCTGAAAAAGGCCTATGAGGCCAAAGACTTGGCAGCTATTGACACGACCACAGAAGCATTAAGCAGTGCTTGGCAGCAAGCTTCTCAGGAGATGTACCAAGCTACGCAACAAGCAGGGCCAGAAGGAGCTGCCCAGCAAGGAGAAGCCACTGACCAACAGAACGAGAACAATGATGATGCTACAGAAGTAGAGTATGAGGAAGTAAAAGAGTAGCACTATGGTGTTTTCGCCCCCGCGCGCAAGGCTATCTGTCCCCAGGCAGGTAGCCTTTTTTTTATGTCTTGCCGAGCAACAAGAAGCAAGACGCACCAACTACGCTTAGAGACTAGCGGGCTTTTCAAGTGTCCCCATCACTTCATAATACAATGGCTTTGCAGAAGAGATAGTATAAGGCCATTGCATTATTGAGTGATTTGGTGATCGAGCGATTTTTAAGCCGTTCTCTGGGCTTGCAAAGGCTCTTTTTCAAGTCCTGCTAGAAGATTAAGTACGTTTTGCAACAGTCTCGTATATTAAGGCGAGCATTCTCAATAGACGACTAAGGTTATGGACACCCATCCACCAGCAAACCCGCCTGTCATTGTCGACGAGGCCGTGATGCAAAAAATCTACTTAATCAGAGGGCAAAAAGTGATGTTAGACAGAGACTTGTCTGCACTTTATGGCTACGAAACCAAAAGGCTGAACCAGCAGGTCAAAAGAAACTTAGAACGGTTCCCGCCTAGTTTCATGTTTCAGCTTACGGCAGAAGAGGTAGAAAGTTTGCGGTCACAAAATGTGACCGCAAACACTTTTTTCTTGAAATCAAGAACGCTGCCCTATGCCTTCACAGAGCATGGCGTATTGATGTTGGCCAATGTCTTGAAGAGCGAAACCGCCATCAAAGCGAGCGTACACATTATAGAAGTGTTTGTCAAAATGCGCGCCATGGTCCTAACGCACAAAGACATTCTGCTCAAGCTAGAACAGCTAGAAAAAAAGCACGCTACCCAAGACCTGAGTATCAAACAGCTCTACCAGTATATCAAAATGCTTACGGCAGAAAAACAGCAACCCAGACCTAAGGTAGGCTTCAAGACGAAGTAAGAGTCCTGTCTGTCAATGGCTTCACAACTAGCACTCTTTTACTCCTCGCCAGTACACACCTCTATATTGATCTGAACCGCATAGCCATCGATATCTAAAGTCTCATCACTGTCTGCGATTGAATCCAGCGTGAGGTGCAAAGCCTGTGTTTCTTCACAAATATATGCCCTGTGCTGCTGCACAGCCATTTGAAACCGTACGTCTTCGGCTGCCAGCATAATTTTTACCTTATCAGACACAGCTAAGCCTTGGTCTTTGCGTAAGTTTTGGATGCGATTGACCAATTCTCGCGCTATTCCTTCTTGCACTAAGGCGTCGCTCAGCTTCAGGTCTAGGGCAACAGTGATGCTGCCTTCGTTTGCCACGGCCCAGCCAGGAATATCCTCTGAGGTGATCATCACTTCCTCTCGCGTAATGGTGACCGTTCCATCCAGCAGGAGGAGGTCCAGTGGTTGGTTTTGCTCCAGCTGCTGAATGGCTGCTGCGTCCAGCTGGGCAATGGCCTGACTCAGGGCTTTCATCTGCGCCCCATAGCGCTGGCCCAATATCCTAAAATTGGGCTGTATCTTCTTGGTGACTACGGTCGTGGTGTCGTCGATGTAAGTAATTTGCTTGACGTTGACTTCGGCTTGGATCAGCGGCTCGAGCGAGGCGAGCTCGGCTTTGACCACCTCTTTGGACACAGGCACCATGAGTTGCGCCAAGGGCTGTCGCACCTTGAGGCGGTGCTGCTTGCGCAGCGAGTGCACCAGCGACACCATGGTTTGGGCCTGCTGCATCTTCTTTTCCAGGGCCGTGTCGATGGCTGCCCGGTCTGCTTGCGGAAAGCCTGTCAAGTGCACCGACAGTGCTGTTTCTTGCTGCGCGCCTTGGTTCAGGTCTTGATAAAGCTGATCCATATAAAAAGGCGCTATAGGGGCAGCCAGCTTGGCCACAGTGAGTAGGCACGTATACAGCGTTTCGTAAGCTGCTTGCTTGTCCGGTCCTTGCTCGCTTTTCCAGAAGCGTTTGCGGTTCAGACGCACATACCAGTTGCTCAAATCATCGACCACAAAGTCTTGGATAGCCCTGGCCACCTTGGTGGGCTCATACGCTTCATAAGCTTCGGTCACGGTCTGAACCAGGCTATGGAGCCGAGAAAGAATCCATCGGTCGATTTCAGAACATTCAGCGAGCGGCATGGCTGGGAGGTCTAAGCTGAGCTGGTCCAGGTTGGCATACAGCGCAAAAAAGCTATAGGTATTGTGGAGCGTGCCCAAGAAGCGGCGCGTCACTTCGACCGGGCCGTTGGGATCAAACTTAAGGTTATCCCAAGGATTGGCATTGCTAATCATGTACCAGCGGAGCGCGTCTGGGCCGTGTTGGGACATGACTTGGAACGGGTCTACTGCATTGCCCAAGCGCTTGGACATTTTGTTGCCTTGCTTGTCGAGCACGAGCCCATTGGCCACTACGTTTTTAAACGCCACTTGATCAAACAAAAGCACGGCCAGCACATGCAAGGTGAAGAACCAGCCTCGGGTTTGGTCCACACCTTCGGCAATGAGATCGGCCGGGAAAGCTTGATCAAAAGTGGCTTGATTTTCAAAAGGATAGTGCCACTGTGCATACGGCATGGCGCCAGAATCAAACCAGACATCCACTAAATCAGGCTCGCGGTACATGGGCTGGCCTTGGGCACTGACCAGGACGATGCGGTCTACATAAGGCCGGTGCAAGTCAATGGCTTCGGGCAAAGGCTGGTCCATCACGCCAGCAGCCACAGCGCGGTCCACTTCTTGGCGCAGCTTGGCCAAGGAGCCAATGCACTTCTCTTCTTGTTGGTCTTTCGTGCGCCAAATAGGCAGCGGGGTGCCCCAATAGCGATCACGGCTCAAGTTCCAGTCCACCAAATTTTCTAGCCACCGCCCCAAGCGGCCCGTTCCAGTAGCAGCAGGCTGCCAGCGAATAGTCTTGTTCAGCTCGATAAGACGGTCTTGACAAGCTGTCGTTTTGATGAACCAAGCGTCTAACGGATAATACAAAATAGGCTTGTCCGTGCGCCAGCAATGCGGATAGCTGTGCTCGTACTTCTCTACCCGAAAGGCTTTGTTCTCTTGCTTGAGCTTGATGGCGATCTGCACATCTACTGGCTTGTAGTCAGACTGCTGACGCGTGGCTTCAGCTTCATAGGCTTCTTTCACATATTGGCCAGCAAAATCGGTGATTTCAGGCACAAAGCGCCCTTGGCGGTCTACAATCGGGGCTGCTTCGCCTGCAGCGCGCGGCACTGTGATGGGTGGAATGCCTGCTCTTTGGGCTGCACGCATATCGTCGGCCCCAAACGTAGGGGCAATGTGCACAATGCCTGTGCCCTCGTCGGTAGTGACAAAGTTGCCTGCAATGACGCGAAAAGCTGGTGCCGCCGGCTGGATGTATGGAAGTAGCTGTGCATAGGTTTGTCCCACCAAGTCCTTGCCTTTGTAGTGCGCCACTATTTGCCAAGGAATGGGCTGCTGGCTCGGCTGGTAGTGCGCAAAAGCAGCTGCATCAGTCGCCGCAGGTGTAGGGAAATAGCGCTGCACCACTGCTTGGGCCAGGATGACTTGCACGGGCTGATGGGTGTAGGGATTAAAGGTGCGGACCTTCACGTAGTCGATGTCTTCGCCGACGGCCAGGGCGCTGTTGGCCGGTAGCGTCCAAGGCGTGGTGGTCCAGGCCAAGAAGTAGTCTTGCGCAGTGCCTTGGACCTGAAATTGGGCTACAATCGACGTGTCTTTGACTGGCTTGTAGCAGCCAGGCTGGTTCAGCTCGTGCGAGCTGAGGCCTGTGCCTGCTGCCGGCGAATAGGGCTGGATGGTGTGGCCTTTGTAGAGCAAGCCTCGGTCATACAACTGCTTGAGCACGTACCAAAGCGACTCCATGTAGTCTCGGTCAAAGGTAACGTAAGGTTGGTCCGTGTCCAGCCAGTAGCCCATCTGTGCTGTCAGCTCCTCCCACTGGTCTTTGTATTGCATGACCGTCTGGCGGCACTGTGCGTTGTAGTCTTCTACGCTGATTTTGGTGCCAATGTCTTCTTTGGTGATGCCCAGCTTCTTTTCTACCTCGAGCTCCACAGGCAGACCGTGCGTGTCCCAGCCACCTTTGCGCTGTACCTGAAATCCCTGCTGGGTTTTGTAGCGGCAAAAGAGGTCCTTGACAGTGCGCGACAGCACATGGTGGATGCCTGGAGTGCCATTGGCTGAGGGAGGACCTTCATAAAACGTAAAGGTAGGCTGGCCAGTGCGCTGCTGGATGGATTGCTGAAAGATGTGATGCTTTTGCCAAAAAGCACGGATGTTCTGTCCCGTTTGGGCCAGGTGAAGGGAGGAGGGCTCGGGGTAGGGCATGGGGTTATTTGTTTATTAGGTCATTTGTTTATCTGGTTATTAGATCATTTGTTTATCTATTTATTAGGTCATTTGTTGATTTTGTGATTGATAGACGTGTCTTCAATTGATCGCTTATGACTGATCGTTATTCAGAAGAGTGCATGATTGGCAAAGGTAGGCAAAGTGGTGCAGAAGGAGCAGAGGGGGCATTAAAAAGGACGCAAGCAGCTTTTTTCGCAGAAGGGGCTTATCTTAGCAAGAAGCATCTAAAAAACATTACCCATGATCTTCCCTTCTGATATCACGCTTGCTATGCTGAACGCTACTAGCCAAGGGAATATGGCTGGCTTCCTGGGCATTGAATATACCGAGATAGGGCCTGACTATTTGGAGGCCAAAATGCCGGTGGTGTCTCAGACCCGACAGCCACAAGGGCTGCTCAATGGTGGGGCTTCGGTAGCTCTGGCAGAGATAGTGGGAAGTGTGGCTGCTAGCCTGTGTGTGGATCGTACGCAGTACTATTGTTTAGGCCTCGACATCAATGCCAACCATGTACGTAAGGTCAGCGAGGGCTATGTTTACGCAAGGGCAACGCCGCTGCATGTGGGCAGAACTACCCATGTGTGGCAAATTCACATCACCAACGAAAGCCAACAGCTGGTCTGTGCCAGCCGCCTCACCATGGCTGTGCTTGCCATTCCGAAGACTGCGCAGTGAGTACATTAGGACATTACAGATTTACGTGTCAGAATCTGGCTGTCCAAAGGCTACCAAGGCTTGCATATATTTTTTGAATCCATTGCGATACTGACTCGGCTCCCTGCTGTCGTCAAACTGCCAGGCTTTATGTCCGCTACAACCGCCGATCAAGTCTTTTGGGTCAATTTGCCCATTGATGCCGTTGTAGAAATAATCCTTATCCTCTCTGATAAGCTTTACCATCTCTTCGCCTGCGCTTTTTAGGTGGGCAAAGTCTTTCACGTTGGTGATTTCTTTTACTGCCTTTTCTACATTGCAGGCGTCCAGAGGTGCGTCAGAAGTAGCAAAAGCCTCTATTTGATCTTTCGCCGTTTCTAGTGTAGCAACAGCCTCGCTGAGCTCCTTGGATAAGGAACCATGCAAAGGCCCAGAGTCTTTTGACTCATTATCTTCTTGAGCCCATTGACGTAACAAGGTTTCAATGTTTGCTGCTGTAATGCCAGAGCTCTTGATTTCTTTACGGAATGCCTCTGCCTTGGCTAGTAGTGCTTCGTTGGGTCTTGGGTCAGTTTCTTCACGGACGGAACGAGGTTTGCCCTCTGGTGGATTAACGTCGCTACCACTGGGGGTACTGTTTCCTCCGCAGTTGGCTGTAAAAATGATTACAGCCAACAAGGGTAACAATTGAGATAGGCTTTTCTTGGGCATATTTCGATACTGGAGCTTTTTAGAAGTTATTCTACTTGCAAAGCTAGGGAAATACTGCTATAAAATAGTAGCCAAGCTAGTGTCGACAAAAAGGATTGTTACTTTTTTCTTCCCCAATCGTCGTAGTGGGGCCATGCCCAGGATAGACCACGACCTCATCGTCCAAGGAGAACAACTGTTCATGGATACTTTGTAAAAGCAACTCGTGGTCGCCTCCTGGCAGGTCTGTCCTACCTATGCTGTTCTGAAATAAGACATCGCCAGCCAGACAAAGCTTATCTCGTTGGCTGTATAATGCAATGTGGCCTGGAGAGTGCCCTGGCACGTGCAGGATGGTTAAGGCAGTGTTGCCTACCTGAATAGTATCATCGGCTGTAAGTAGTAAGTCAGCCTCTGCAGGGGAGTAGTCGGGGAAGCCATAGAGGGGAGCATACTGCACAGCTGCTTGGAGGATGGGGACTTCTAGCGTGTGCAAGGCCAGCTGGACTCTATACGTTGCTTTTATGTATAGATTGCCCAGCACATGGTCGATGTGGGCATGCGTGTTGATCAGGTGAGTGACTTGGAGGTCGTGCTGTTCAATGAATTCGTTTAGGGCTGCTTGCTCTTGCTGCGTGTAGCATCCAGGGTCTATGATGGCACAGGCACGTGTATCATCGTAAATGACGTAGGTGTTCTCTTGAAAGGCGTTGAAAGTAAAGGCGTGAACGGAGAGCTTATGGCTGGTAGTCATCGGCATCTATTTTGCAACGCTCGGTTTGCAGAAAGCGTCAGGCGATGGTAGCCCACCGCCCGTACAGAGGTGTGCAGCGTTGTACCTGGGGCTGCCTATTGCATAGAGTGGAGGCCTATCCGATTGCCTGCCACGTCAATAAAGTGGGCAATGAAGCCGTACTCTCCAATAGGGGTTTTGCGCATCAGGATATCGCCGCCTAGTCCATCGGCATACTGGAGCTTGTCTTTCAGGTCTTCGCACTGAAAGTATACTATAGTGCCTTTTTCGTTAGTGATTCGGTGAGACTTCAATTCGACCAGAGCCCCTATAGGACCGGTGCTGCCAGGCCCGCCTGGGAAGAGCGCCATCTTCACTTTCTTGTCTTCTGGGCCATAGGTCCTGGTAGAAACTTCTACCTCTTGGAGCGTGATGTCGAATAGCCTTTCGTAATAACGTTTACTGCTATCTAGGTCCTTGGCGGGAATTTCAAACCAGCTGACGGGATTCCAGTTGTTCATAGTCTTCCTATTTGTTTGTTGAAAGGATTATCAATGTTTTCAAAATAGGTTCCCTGCGTTTGCTATGCAATGAAGAGGAAAGGAAGAATGCGCTTCAGGCAGTCCTTGTGTAGTTATTCTGCTGACTGCGGTGCACTAGACTCTTCTTGTGGCAGGCTGTCTACTTGTTCTAGCACTTCTACAGCAGTGGCAGGTGGCGCTGCGTTTTGTGCGCTTGCCCCTTCCAAGGCAATGTGGGGGGCAATGATAAGGGCTACGATGGACGAGAGTTTGATAAGAATGTTCATAGAAGGGCCAGAAGTATCTTTGAAAGGATCGCCTACTGTGTCGCCTGTGACAGAGGCTTTGTGTGCTTCTGATCCTTTGTAGAACATCTCTCCGTTGATTTCAACACCTTTTTCAAACGATTTCTTGGCATTGTCCCAGGCGCCACCTGCATTGGCTTGAAACAGTGCCATGAGCACGCCACTTACAGTCAGGCCTGCTAATAAGCCTCCTAAAACTTCTGGCCCTAAGGCAAAGCCTACCAAAGCAGGCGTGACGATGGCTAGTGCACCTGGTAGGACCATGGCCTTGATGGCTGCTTTAGTAGAGATTTCTACGCATTTTTCGTACTCAGGCTGTGCTTTGCCTTCGAGAATTCCCTCAATTTCTCTGAACTGCCTTCTGACTTCGTGTACCATGGCCATTGCTGCCTGCCCCACTGCGCTGATAGTTAGGGCAGAGAATAGGAAGGGAATCATCCCTCCTACAAATAAGCCGGCCATGACTGGGGCTTTATAGATGTCAATGGTCTGAATGTGGGCTGTGCGCACATAAGCAGCAAAAAGCGCTAAGGAAGTCAAAGCAGCTGAAGCAATGGCAAAGCCTTTGCCAGTGGCTGCGGTAGTGTTGCCTACAGCATCCAAGATGTCGGTTCGCTGTCGCACTGTTTGTGGTAGGGCACTCATCTCTGCAATGCCTCCTGCGTTGTCTGCAATAGGACCAAAGGCATCAATAGAGAGCTGCATGGCTGTTGTGGCCATCATGCCCACAGCGGCCATGGCCACGCCATAGAAACCTGCCAGGTAGAAGGCGCCATAAATGCCTGCTGCAAACAGTACCATAGGCAACGCTGTGGAGAGCATGCCTACACTCAAGCCTGCGATGATGTTGGTGGCATGGCCTGTGCAAGACTGCTCCACAATGAAGCGCACGGGCTTCTGATCCATGGCTGTGAAGTATTCTGTGATCATGCTGATCAGGGCGCCTACTGTCAAACCCGTTAGAACGGCGTAAAAGACGTTCATGGCCTCAAAAGTCTGTCCGCGCATAGCACAGGCAGCAGGCAACAATCCAGGGACAACAAAATAGGCCATCACCGCAGTGAGTCCAATAGCAATCCAGTTGCCTCTGTTGAGGGCCTGCTGCACGTCACTGTTCTCTCTAATGTTCACAAAAAAAGTAGCTACCAATGAAAGCATGAGGCCCAAAGCGCCAATGAGCATAGGTAATAAAATGGGAGAGAGGCCATAGAAGGCGTCTGTAACGACTATCTCGCTGCCGAGCACCATGGCGGCCAAGATGGTGGCCACGTAAGAGCCAAATAGGTCGGCGCCCATGCCTGCCACATCGCCCACATTGTCGCCTACGTTGTCTGCGATGGTAGCGGGATTTCTGGGATCGTCTTCAGGAATGTCTGCCTCTACTTTGCCCACAATGTCGGCTCCTACGTCAGCTGCTTTGGTATAGATGCCGCCTGCCACGCGTGCAAATAGGGCAATACTTTCAGCCCCTAGTGAAAAGCCTGTCAAGGTTTCTAAAGCCATGGCTAAAGCAGGCCTGTTGGTTTCTGTGATCCCTTCTGGCAAGAAGAGTAGAAAGAAAACAATAAAAAGTCCGCCTAGGCCTACTGTAGCAAGTCCTGTGACACCCATGCCCATGACGGTGCCGCCAGCAAAAGAGATTCTAAAGGCTTTGGCCAAGCTGGTGCGGGCTGCCTGTGCTGTTCTTACATTGGCCTGTGTGGCAATTTTCATACCGATCCAGCCTGCTAGGGCAGAGAAAACAGCGCCAATGACAAAAGCCACTACGATGAGTGGGTGGGTATGGTCGCCAGTGATGCCTAGGTAGGCGAGTAGCAGGGAGGCAATGGCGATGAAGTAGCCAATGGTGGTGTACTCTGCTTTAAGAAAGGCAACAGCGCCTTGGGCAATGCTGCGCGCCAGGGCAATCATATTGGCTTCGCCTGGGTCTTGCTTGGTGAGCCAGGCAGCTTGGAGGGCAGTGTAAATCAGTGCTAAGATGCCTAGCAGTGGCAAGAGATAGGTGATACTATGCATGTATTTAAGGTTTACAGTGGGTAAGAGTGTTGTTGGACTTGCAAGTAAATGGGTGCTTAGTGGATCGCTAGTCGACCTTATCTCCCTCTCCTGGTGCGGAGGAAGCCCTTTTGTACTAAGAAATGGATGGGCAATGTTACTTGAGTATCGTAACGTTGCTTTGTAGGCTTCGGAGCCCCCTGCCGGGATCGAACCAGCGACCTACTGATTACAAGTCAGTTGCTCTACCAGCTGAGCTAAGGAGGCTTGAAAGCATTGCAAAACTAAGCTGCTGGTTGCTATTTCCAAAATGAAGCTATTGCAAGATAGCTCCAAATCCGTTCCTATACCTTTAAAATAGGCAGTCTTGGGGATTAAAAAAGCTTTTCAAATTTCCAATCACAAAATCACCCAGGAGTGCGATGATCTCAATACTTCTCAAAGGCTACCTGGGTTTTTGTAGACGCTCTCGCACTCTTTTCTCATTTTGTGTCTCAGCTTCAGGGAAAGAAAGTATAAGCTCTGTAAAGGACTCATTCCCTTGTTTTGATCTACAGGTGATGGTACCTCCAAACTCTTCCATAACGAGTCTACAGAATGCCAACCCAATCCCCGTCCCCACCGTGTCGGTAGTGAAGAAGTGGTCAAAAATGTAGGGTAAATCCTCTTCTGCAATACCAGGCCCATCATCTTTGAAGTGCAGTTCATTATTTTTCAGCCATATCTCTATCGTACAGTCCTTTCGGCTATACTTGTAGGCGTTCTTCAAGAGGTTGAATATGATGTGCTGTATGTAGTACTCTGAGCCATAAAACATAAAATCTTCCTCTAAATCCACCAATATTCTGTCTTGCTGGTACTTGGTCAGTCCATAAGCTTCTAAAGCGTTGCCCACACATGTTTGCATAGAGAGTATCGCAAAGTCATGTTCACTAACGTTATTGCGCATTGTAGCCAACATTCTATTAATAGTCTCCATGCCTCGATCGCTATCGTGCGTCAATCCCTCTATTATCTCGTTGAGTAATGTGTAAGCCCTTTTGTCTACTTTAATAAGGAGTACTTCTTGGTGGTCTTCAGTAGGCAATACTTTATCGATGCGCATCTGTTGACTAAAGAATCTAATAGAACTGGCATAGGACTTACTTATGCCTACTACATTCTTCACTTCGTGTGCTACGGCTTTGGCAAATAATTCCAGCGCCTCTAGTCGTTTATCTGCTTCTTTTTCTCTTTTTCGAAGAAAGAGAAAGCCTATAGCCGCAGAAAAAATGCATGTATAAATTGTTTGATATACAGTCACCCAATCTGGACAGAAGAGCGTTACATCGTCCAGACAGAAAAAGAGTAAGTAATAACAAAGTATCCCTAGACCAGTCCCTAAGACAATAAGGATGATAGAGCTGAGCCAGTCTACCACAGCAATGAGCATCATAATGGCGAGTGCTATGTTGATAAGCCATTCTTTAGTCCCCCCTGTGATGAGAAACGCAAACGCATTGGTGAACGGCAAGACATACATGACGGTTGTATGCCAATAAACAGGGAAATAGGGCAGCACACTGGTGGGCCAGTAGCGTTTGAGGAGTAGTGGAACGCACATAACGGCTCCCAAAAAGCGAACCACAGTGAGGAGGTCAAAGTGATGCACTTTGCCTCCAGCCCACATAAAGTGAGGAAAGACATAATGAAGGCAAATGAAGGTTGCAAAAACAATATGATTGGCTCCGTACTTACTCACCCTGTTGGTAGAGTATGCAATAATGTTTTTAGGCGTAGGTGCATACTGTGCTAACCAGGTCTTAATACTAACCCAAGACCATCTTTTAAGCGCCCTTGCAGGGTGCTTTGCTTGTTCTTCTTCTTTGCCAGCTTCTTCTTTCTCAACAAAAGCAAAACCTTTGTTCTCGCTGACGTGGATGATAAAAAAGGTGATACCATTGATGATAAAAGTCAGCAATAATGTGAGGCGGTCTATACCATTGCCTGCATATGATTTTCCGACCCACCAAGTAATTGTAGAGAAAAGTGCTATATAGAAAGCCTTGGCACTTACTTTCATGCCTATCCAGCCTGCCACAAAAGGAATAATAATTAAAACGGAGAAAAGACTAGCAGAGCCTAAAAACACGATACTCATATCTGCTCCTTTGATAGCCATGAAAATGGCAACAAGACCAAGCAGTAGCGTAGCATATCTGACCCACTGCAGCTCATCGAGGGGGATGTTTTTTTTATCACTTATGGGCTTGAGGATATCATGAACCAATAGAATACTGCCTGTATGTAAACAAGAGTTGGCTGCAGACATAGTAATGGCTAAAACCCCTGCAATACAGATACCTTTCAGAGCAATGGGTGTAGTCTTGTAAATGACATATGGAAGAACTACGTTAGGATCAATGGAGGGAAAAAGTATTAGAGCAGAAAAAGATACCAATAGAACAATAAATCTCAGGGGTAGCCCAACGCTGACCTCACTCAAAAGCATCGTTTGGATTTTATACCTACTGTCAGCCATAAGTATTTTCTGAATCTGAGGCGGCGAGAAGATGAGTGTAGGAATCATGCCTAAGAAGAAGAGAATGAAGTAGTCATTGAAACGTTTGTGTCCCCAGATGACAAGTCTATCAGGTGGCACAGCGTTAAGTATTTCGATAACTCCTCCAGCTTTGTTGGTAGCCATACTGCACATGAGGGGAATAAAAGCAATTATTGCTGAGAGCTTAATGATACTGGTAGTGACTATAGAACGGATTCCCCCCAGTACAGTATGGGTTATCATAATAGCCCCGCTAATCACAATGCTCCAAGTTTTGTCCACATGCATGACCAGCTCAGCTATAAAGCCTAGCACTAGCATTTGTGCTGCCATAATCCCTACACAATATACAGTCCCTATGACGCCAGTAATGGTTCTGACTTTACTCCCATAAAAGTGTCCCATCATCTCAGCGATGCTCATACTCCCTTTTGGGGTGACTGCCCTTGGAATAATGTAAAAAGCAACGAATAGGGAAGATAATATATTTCCTAAACTCGCCACGACCATGATGATGCCGTCAGTGAAGATGCTAGCAGACATACGCGTTGTGAGACTGCTGCCCAGAGCAGTTGCCAAAAAGGTAAATACGAGCGTAAGAAGGTTGTATGATTTTCCCGTCAGTGCATAATCATCCATATCTTTGATGTCTCTACCTACATACAGCCCTGCGAAAAGGATGGTAGCTAGAAAAGCATATACGATGAGATGATCAACGTCGAGATAGTCGATACTACTGTTCATGGCGGGGATTGGAGGGGATGTTAAATCCTAGTCGACATGGCAACAACTAGTAGTTGACAAGCGCTGAGAGCGCGGACTTTGAGATGCTATGTAGTCTTTGAAATAGATTGAAGGATATCGAGTGGTCCTGCAAAGACACAGCCTCTCCTGAGTGTGACTGTGTCTACGTGGCTCTAACATGCGAGAGATGGGAAGTGCTTAAAAAGGTAAATCGTCCTCCTGAGTAGGTTCTACTGCCGCAGCTGAGGTAGCCTTCTGTTCTTCAGAAGCTGCTGGGCTGCCTGCCACTGTCTCTATACGCCACGCTTGTAAAGAATTGAAGTACTTTGTTTCTCCCTCAGGGTTAATCCATTTTCTTCCTTTTAAATTAAAACTAACCTCTACTTCCTGGCCAGTTTGTAAGTTATCTAACAAGCTACATCGATCTTGCACGAGCTCAAAAGAGATATACTCTGGATATTGTGGATTTTCTGCATATTCAAGCACAAACGTTCGCTTTTTAAAGGTGTCTGATACTTGTTGCGTTTCTTTTACTTCAAGTAGTTTACCAATTACTTTCATTTCGATTGATTTTGAGTGTATAATTAAAGAAGAAGCTTCGAGCCTGCACCACCTATCCTCTGCGCGAACACAATATAAACCACCCTCAGCATAATGACAATTCCCCTCTTACAAAATGTATTTTCCTAAGCTTTTGCACTTTTGGAAGGCCACTGCTGTACTAAAAAAGCCACCAAAAACAGACCGCCTGCCATGGTCGCCATGGCCCCAGCAATGGCTCCATTGACCCATATAGCCAGATAGTAGCCCCCTACAGCAGTAGCAACACCCACCCAGGAAGCCATTATCAACATCTGGCGCAGGTGCTGGGTAAGTAGATAGGCAGTCGCTGGAGGGCCTACCAAGAGGGCCACAACGAGTATGGCCCCTACTACCTCAAAAGCAGCCACTGTAGTAAAAGAAGTAGCCCCCATCAACAAGTAGTGCCACAACGTAGTATTCATCCCTATGCTAGCCGCAAAAGCAGGATCAAAGGTGGTGAGAAAGAGTTCCTTATAGCTAAAAAGGATAAACCCTAGGTTGATCAGCAGCATCACAGCCAGAATGTAAAAAGACCTAGGACCCAAACTCATGCCCCCTGGGCCTATCCAAGAGTCGAGCGGTACATACGCAATCTCTCCATATAGAATACAGTCTGGGTCTAAATCAATCTTTTTGCTGAAAAAAGAGATAAGAATAACTCCCAGAGCAAAGAGCCAAGTAAAGTTGATGCCGATAGAGGCATCTGACTGTAGTCTAACGCTTCTATGCAAAAACTCTATCAACAAAGTAGCTATGACTCCTACACTACCAGCTCCGAGAAGAATTACGAAAGAGGTTTTTGAACCCACCAGTAAAAAAGCAACGACAATGCCTGGCAAGACTGCATGGGCAATGGCATCGCCCATCATAGCCATCTTCCTGAGCACCAAGTAGGTCCCAATCAAGCTACAATTGATCGCGGCCAGCGATGCCACTAGAATGATCCAAACTGCTTCCATCATCAGACTGATTTCTTTCCATCAATGGTGTGAGGGTGAGAGATTCAAAGATAACCAGCTTCGAGCTATCTTTATGGCTGACTCACAAAAACTTAGTGCTAAAAATGCCAACTTCAGATGTGGCCGTTTTCATCGATCAGCAGCCGGTAGCACTTCAAAACATCCTGAAGGCTTTGAGGAACCTTATTAGGCAAATTGGACCGCAGGTAGAAGAATCGATAAAATATAACCTTCCATTTTACAGCTATCAGGGTCGACTGTGCTATCTCAACCCTCGCCAGGGAGCTGTTGACCTAGGTTTTTGCCAAGGTGCCCGGTTACAGAATGCCCCCAGTTTATTAGTAGGAGAGGGGAAAGAGGTTCGGCATGTCAGGATCAAAGCGTTGGAAGACATCGACTTCGTGGCCATAGAAACGCTGCTGCACGAAGCAATGCTGTTGAATGAAGCAGAGAGCAAGCGCAAGCGTACGCAAAGATGAGGTCTTTTAAAGAGTACTGTCAGCTATGAGGACATTGCATTGCTGAACTCTTTGGTGAGTGTGATTTTAGAGCTGTGGATAGACTTGATAAGGGATCTTTGTAGAGTAATTAAGGAGTATTAAGTGCATTGCACAACGGGTCTTGTTGACCAAATCATAGGCGTGGCCTACTTTTGCACCATATTCAAGAGTAAAGCTTCATGAACTACAAGAAAATAGGCTTATTAATGTTGTCAATGGTAGGTGCTCTATCACTATTAATCAACTGCCAACAAGGTAATGAAGGGCTTCCTGGAAAGCTTGCTGAAGTCGCAACAATCGAGCCTTCTGCTGAGGGAGTGCCGAGAGAGCAACCTGATCCCAAGCCACAAGCGCCAGGTGCTAGTAATGATGGTCAGGGACCGAAAGCCCAATCTCAAAGCCCACAAGAACAAGTAAGAGCAGTTCTAGATCAGGCTCTGCAGTCGTTAGAAGAGCTCGTAAAAGACCCAAAATTCGCTGCATTCTCTCGTGAAGCGAATTCCCAATCTCGAGGTAAAGACTGTGACTATCTTGTACAATTGGCATCTTCTCACAAAGCCATGCTTACGAAACTCCTGCAAGCGTTGGAGAAATTGAATCAGCTCCCCTACCCAGAAGATCCTGATGTACTTGCTGAAGAAGAGTCTTCATACGATACCCGTGCACTTACTTTAGTAAATGCTTTCAAAGGATCTAAGTTAACTACTGCCCAAGAACTAATCAATTCCCTCCAGGCTGTAATAGATAATAGAGATGAATCTATAGATGATAATAAAGCTGCACAACTGAGCATCATCATAAGTGCCGTACAACCCTCAAGTAAATAGTACCTTGGAATATGAGCCTTTTTGGCTCTTATAGAAAAGATTAAGACGTTTTGTTCCACCTATAAATCTTTCCCTATTTACTCCCCTCCTTCTTCAACCACCACGCAGGATTCAACTTTTTTGTTCCTTCCCAAAGCTGTAATTGCAGCTCAGTGGTGCCTTGTGCATCTGTATAAATCGTGCCCAATGACGTTTGTGCTGCCACATACTGCCCTACTTCAACGGTCACCTCCTTAAGTCTGGCATATACACTGTGGTAGGTACCGTGCTGGATAATCACCACTTGGTTCATGCCAGGCACAAACGCAATAGTCTTCACTACGCCCTCAAAAACAGCGTGGGCTTGTGCACCTGCCTGGGTTTGGATATCAATGCCTAGGTTCTCCACTTGAATGTTGCGGAGCACTGGATGGGGGCCAATGCCGAACTTGCCACTGATAAAGCCTGTTTTAACCGGCCATGGAAGCTTGCCTCGACTTTTGCGAAAAGGAGCTGTAAGCTTTTGCGTATTCACTGGTTTGGCCGGTGCCTTGGGGGCAGGGCTTGTTGGCGTGGGAGGTGCAGGCGCAGCAGCTTGTTGGACAATGTCTCTGATCAACTTATCTAACCGTTTTACTGCCTTGTTGCGCTCCTGTAGTTCTTTTTCCAATTGTGAGCGTTGCTGCTCCAGCTGCCCCAGCTGCTGGGTCTGTTGCGTCCTCAAACCAATGAGCTTGCCTTTTTCCGTTTGCCTAGTGTGCAGTAGCACACTTTTGGCTTGCTTGCGTTGGGCCGCTGCAGTCTGTTGTTTTTGGAGGTTGGTCACGCCCTTTTCAATTTTTAAAAAATGCTTGTGCCGAATCTGGGTATACTGCTTGACATATCGCAGCCGCTGTATTAGCTCGTAAAAAGAAGAGGCAGAAAAAATAAACATCAGCTGATGGATATCGTTCAGGGCCTTGGCACCTACATACACCATGGCTGCATACTCTTTTTTGAGCTGGGCCAAGTCTTGCTTCAAGGCGACAATGGCTCGCTGTTTTTGTCGAATATCCTGGTTAATAGCCTGTACCTCGCGACTGATGGACTGAATCAGTAGGGCATTAGATTCAATCTGCTTATTAAGGGCCTTGAGCTGACCTAGACTCGTCTCTTTTCGGGTCTTGGTCTGCTTTAAGACCTGCTGTATGTTTTTGATGCGTTGCAGCAGCACCGCTCGCTCTGCTTCAAACTGCTTTTTACTGGATGGAGCAGCACTGACCTGCCAGGCGAGTAGCAACGCCCCTACTATGCCGATCCAGTAGGCCTTATTGCTTTTCATAGTGCTGCGGAATAGAAAAAGGAAACGACAAAGGCTTCTTCGGCCAAGAGGCCTTGAGGCCTTCAAGGATGAGTGTAACGGCTGGCTGTTCTGAGAAAGCATCCTCGTACCCGTCCAGTTGTACCTGCTCAAACAACACTCCTCCTGCGTAGGACTTGCCTGGCTGGTAAGTGCCTACCCAACGATGTTGTTGGGCAGTGTCTGTTATGACTACCTGTTGTATTTGGCCTGTAGCTAAGTTGACAAGATAAGTAAAAACTCCATGGGCTGGCTTCTGCCGCACCCGTGCTTGCTGGGGGGATGTTTGTAGTACCTCTTGAGAAGTATGGGTCTGCACCATCTCCCCCAATAGCAAAGCTTGTATCAGCGCATAGTCCCAAGGAAAAGGCCAGCGTGTACGAAGTTCCGCATAATCATAGGCATAATAGACTTGCTGCATATGGTTGAGCACAGTGAGGCCTTCAGGGGTAATCATCCCTCGGATGACTTCTAAGCCCCAAGGAGCTGTGACAGAGAACCAAATGCAAACATCCTTCTTGAGCCGAAAGCGCACAGAACCTCGCTGGCACTTGTGTGGGCCTTCTTGATAGCTGAGGGTGGCACTGAGCTTCAGATACTCAAATGCCAAGGGCTGCACTAAGCTCCCTTCTCTACTAGGCCCCCTGGGCAATAGAGTAGGGCGGCAAGCATGAAGTAGGCTAAATAATAGTATCATCCAGCCAGCGCTCAAGCACCATTGATACCTCACACGTATTTTGCTTATTGAATGATTTTTCAATTGAGTGCTTTTGCGATTCGGTTGCCTTGAGTGATTGGCCCCTTGAACAATGCGAGGTGATTATAAAGTAGTCCTAAAAACGTTGCTAAGCTTTCTAAATAGGCTGAGGCCAATTGCATTATTGAGTGATTTTAAAGGTTCCTCTGGGCCTGTAAAAGCATTTTTTCAAGTCCTATCAGAATATTGGGTACATTTTGCAATAGCCTCAGACTATCTTATAGCTCATAAAGCCGTCTTAAATCACAAAATTACTCAATCATCCAATGAATAAATCCACCCAAAAATGCAATAATCTCGCTGCATATTCTTTTACTGATCACTCATAATGGTAGCATAGTCTCCTATGCTTAGTGCAGCATTTTTGCCCGTAAGATGAACGTGGTTGCCTAGCATCGAGTTTTTTAAGGTCGCGTTCTTAAGGACACTATGCGTTTGAATGATGCTGTTTTGTATGCGAGCATCTTCAATACAAGTGTGGCTCCCTACAGAGACATAAGGGCCTAAGACAGTGTTTTTGACCACCACTTGCTCGCCTATATACACAGGTGGGATCACTACACTGTCTTGCAGTTGTGCAGTTGGGGCAATCAAATCCTTGTCCTCTTGTAGAAATGTCAAGAAACGCTGGTTCGTATGGATGGTGGCCTCCTTATTGCCACAGTCTAACCATTCTTCCACAGCCTGTGTAGTAAAATGAACCCCTGCTTGGACCATGGCCTCTAGCGCAGCTGTGAGCTGATATTCACCCTCCTTTTGTAAGCGCTGATCGACTAGTTGCTGAAGGGCTCGGCGCAGTTGAGCACCTTCCTTAAAATAGTATATACCGATGAGGGCCAAATCAGAGACAAAACTTTGAGGCTTTTCTACAAAGCCTGTCACTTGGCCTTGTGCATTGAGCTTAACCACGCCAAAAGCAGCTGGATTTTCTATCTGCTTGACCCATATGATACTTTCCTGAGCAGTATCTAGGGTAAAGGTGCTTTTGAAGAGCGTGTCGGCAAAGGCCACAATCACTGGGCCGTGCAGAAGCTCTGCAGCACAAAGCACTGCATGGGCTGTCCCTTGCGCCTCGTGTTGCTCATAGAACCTGGCTTGTGCCCCTATGTCGTGGGCCATCTGTGTGAGCTGTGCCTGGACGTCTGCTGCGAGCTCGTTCACTACAAAGCCAATGGTATGGATGGGGAGGACACAGGCGGCATGAATCTCTTCTATCAGACGCGCCACAATGGGCTTGCCCGCAATAGGAATCAGCGGCTTGGGTGTGGTAAGGGTATGCGGCCGCATGCGCTTGCCCTTGCCTGCCATAGGGATGATAAGATGCATGTGTAGATTATTTGTTTATTGGGTCATTTGATTGTTTGTCTAATTGATTCATTTGTTCATTAAGATATTTTCATTCAGCCTCCATTGCTGGTTAAAACTAAGCGCTTTCAGCATAAGTCTTTGCCGTGTCTCTTCCTTATAACAGTACACAAGGTGGGCATTACAAAATACCGTCGTCAGGTTCTTGAAAGAGATGTTCAAAGCCAAAGTCGTGATCTAGTATAACAGGTAGAGGAAGAAGTGAAAATTTTTGGAAGAGATAGGCACTTTGGGTGTGTCTGCGCTCTGTAAAATACCTCTGATATTTGGGCGCGAGCGTGTACACAGCCTAACCCACTCCTAGCTTGGTAAAGCTAAGCAAAAGCGCTTTTTTCGCCTGTGAATAAAACAGCTACCCCTTGGTTTTCCAAAAGTCCTACCAAGCTTAGCCCTGCGCCTGGCTTACATAGCGCATTATTGCATAAATATTGAATTCTTATGAAAACATTTACCTCTGTGGTCCTTATTGGCTGGCTAGGCTTAGGTAGCTCTGCTATTGGCTATGGCCAAGCGCAACCAAATAGTGTTCCCCCCTTTGATGCAGCTGTTGCCTATCAATACATCCAAAAGCAAGTCAGTTTCGGCTCTAGAGTGCCCAACACAGCAGCGCATCGTCTGTGTGGAACCTACTTACAGCAAGAGCTGGCAGCGCTAGGGGGACAAGTGCATGTGCAGCGCTTTCAGGCCCAGGCATTTGATGGACAAATGCTGCAGCTACAAAACATTATGGCGCGTTTTAATCCTACGTGCTCGAAAAGAATACTACTAGCAGCCCATTGGGACACGCGGCCTTTGGCAGACAAAGATACAGTGCACCCTACACAGCCCATCGACGGGGCCAACGATGGGGCCAGTGGGGTAGGGGTGCTGCTAGCGATAGCGCAGGTGCTAGGACAAAATCTACTTACAGACATCGGTGTAGACATTGTTTTGTTCGATGGGGAAGATGATGGCGCGCCACACGAGACGGCCCCTACTGACGATGCAGCCATCTATTGGTGTCTAGGGGCACAGCACTGGGTCTCACATCCACCAGTTCCTCGCTATACGGCTGCTTATGGGATATTGCTTGATATGGTGGGAGCACATACCGCTACTTTTTATCGAGAGCGCTACTCGATGTACTATGCGGCTGGACTAGTCAAAAAAATTTGGGCAGCGGCCCAAAAGCTAGGCCATGGACGGTATTTTATTCCGCAAGATAGTCAGGGCCTTATCTTAGATGACCATTTGTTTGTGAACCAGTTGGCTCGCATTCCTATGGTGGCCATTATCGATCATTGGCCTACTGCTGACCAAGTTTTTAAAGCATACCATCACACGCATGCGGATAATCTGCAGCTCATTGACCTGCCAACACTGCAGGCAGTAGGGGAGACCTTACTACATGTCCTCTATACAGCGCCACTTTGATTATTGAGGCATTTTCTTACTAAGAAATCAGATAGGTGAGGTATGCATCGATTATTAACTCCCCCTAAGCGCCCCTCTTAAGGGTTTTGAAAGAAGGGCAATAAAAAAAGCCCAGTATTTTTTGTACTGGGCTTCTCTACTGCTTTTTTACTGTGCTTTCCTGATTTTACGCAGCAGCTTGTTCTTCTTCGGCTTCTTTTTCTTCCGTACGCTGCTCAAATAGGACGCTGAGTTTGTTAACTGCTCTCAGCCAAAGCATCAACAGTATCACTATAATGAAGAAAATAAGGTACTGAGCATTGTCTATAGAGCCCATCACAGGTACTAGGAAGGTCGTTAATATCAAAGAGCCTAGACTTTTTCCTAACCGTGAGCCTACTCCGTCTACTGCTGCCTTTCCTCGTACTTTGGACTCCTCATCGAGTGGGATGTAGGCACGCTCTTTGGTGGGATCAAACAGAATATACTTAACTGCTTTGATGAACACTACATTGATGAGCCCAAAAGTCACTGCCAGAGACAATGGACTCGTATTCAAAAACGCTGTTACACCACTTAGAGATTCCTGAAAATATAGGAAAGAAAAGAATACAACCGTTGCTATGAGTGTTACTACTGGTGTAACAGAGGCTGCAAAACGCCAGCCTCTATTCATGATAGGAGCTGACAGAAAAATGATGAAAAAGAGGGAAACGATACCACTCCAGATGCCTTGATTGCCATATATGTCTGCCAACATGCTTGCATCTCCGCTTGTTAGGGCTTTTATTTTTGCTTTCCATACTGACTCAAACAAGCTGACTACTGCGCCATAGGCAATCACTAGTGTAGCAATCAGGGCTAGGTACTGAGACTTAGCTAGGAATTTGAAAGATTCTACAAAGGATAGCTTTTCTTTCTTCTTTTTAGGTTTCTTCTCTACCTGATAGAGTTCTGGATGTTTTTTGATGTCATAGGCAAAGACGTTGTATACTATCATCAATGTAGTAATAAGCCCTAATCCAAGCCCCAAGACAAGGTTGATATCTTCTTTGAAGAGTTTAAGCATAGTGCCTGCTAGGATACCTCCTGCTGCTGCTCCCAAAGATAGGAAGCTGTAAAATCTTCTGGACTGCTCTACGTTGGTAATTTCGTTGACAAAAGTCCAGAAAAGCACTCCTAGCGCCATAGTGCCCCATGCTTCAGCATTAATATAAAACAGAGACAAAGGCCAATATCTGATGGCTTCCCAGAGACCTTTTAAGCTAGGTAGACTCGTATTGAGGCTGTCAGCTATGCTGTTGAGCTGTAGAGTGGCTAGATGAGGAATGAAGAGAAAATAAGAGAGGCCAAAGAAGACCAGAAAGTAAGCAATCACTGCATTGAATCTGCTATCCCTGTCTGTGACCTTACTGATTCTACTGTAAATAATGGTCAGTAGAATGATCCCAGGCGTTACGCCAAAGAGCTTGAGATAATAAATTACCTCTGCCCCTGTGTACCTGAGGAGATACATGTCCTTCAAACTTCTGAGTGTAGAGTAGTTGAAAGATATCATAAAAAAAATCAGCGTCAGAGGGAGGAACTTCCTCAATTCACTCTGATGGATAGGAAATAAGATACGTCGTAAGGATCCGAACTCTGAATTCTCTTTCATAGTAGTTGGTTTTGTGGCTAGAAACAACGAGGCATCGAGAAGGCCCTCTTCTCGATGCCAGTCAAAAAGCCTAGAGTACTTGATTATGGATTAATGAAATATACTTGATCGCTGGCCAACCTCCAGGCTCGCCGAGGAGAAGTGCTAGATAACTGTTTTTAGTTAAATATACAAACTTTCATAGAGATTTTGCATTGGATAGAAGAGAAGGAATGCAGTATATAAAATCTGCTGAAAACACACTAAAGAGCTGCTATGCAAAGTAACCATCTTTTTGCACAGGGATTGGGAACTACTCGTCGGCTTTCTTGTTTGCAGGGCCACAAGACGTCCCTAGTATTATGCTTGATTTGTATGTTGGCTCAAGTAAGTGGCTACACCTTCTCGGGTAGGCTCCATCGCTTTTTGTCCTTCTTTCCAGTTAGCAGGGCACACCTCTCCAAACTGTTCTACGTGTTGCCACATGTCGATGATGCGTAGCATCTCATCCACACTTCTCCCTAGGGGTAAATCATTGATAGTCTCTTGCCTTACAATGCCTTGCTTATCGATAAAGAAAGCTCCTCTGTAGGCCACAGGAATCCCCTGAAATACCATATTGTCTTGCTCATCGTAAGCCCAAGTACCTCCGAGTACGCCATAATTGGCAGCAATGACCTTACTAGTGTCAGCAACGACAGGATAGGTAACCCCTTGTATCCCTCCTTGAGCTCTGGGCGTGTTTAACCAAGCTAGGTGTGTCTCTTCTGTGTCTGTGGAGCAGCCTACCACGGCCACCCCTTTTTGTTCAAACTCGTTCAGTCTCTCCTGAAAGGCGATGAGCTCAGTGGGGCAAACAAAAGTGAAATCTTTGGGATAAAAGAAGAAAAGCACTGCTTTATGCCCGATGAATTGTGTCAACGAGAAATTGTGTACAATCGTTTTTCCATCAATAATAGCAGGAGCGTTGAACATGGGCGCACTTTTTCCGATTAGAGCCATAATAATTTTTTTAGCGTCAGAAATAAATAATTTGAGAAAATGGTTGTCTCTACCTAACTTAAATTAGTCATTGCTTACCATGCAATATTTGTCTATATTCTACCTTATTTTTTGCTTCTACCTAGCCAGCTATTTTTGGCTAGGTGGATAGTTGATGATCAATTAGGGACAGCAAAACTAAAATATTGCAGGGTTGGGAGCAAAAAGTAGCATAATGATGGCCTATTTACTTGTTAGTGGAAATTGTTGGATATAATTTCGGCCGCAGTTAAAATGGAAATCTATCTCATACTTACATTACACGCAACCAGTCTATGCCCACACTACTCATGATTGTTGTGACAATATTCTGGGGGGCCAGCTACATATTTACGAAGATGGCACTACAGGACGTTTCTCCTCTCACCTTTTTATTCTATAGATATCTTTTTGCTTCTGTATTAATGCTACCAAGCTTAATGTTAGAGAGAACTCCCTTTAAGTATCTTGATTTTGTACGAGGAGCAAAGTTAGGCGTATTGATGACGGGCATCATGTTTTTTCAAACACTGGGCCTAGAGACTATTACCGCCTCGTTGTCTGCCTTTCTGACTGGCTTTTCTATTGTATTCGTACTTATGATCAAGCTCATTGTGCAGCGACAGTTGCCTCAGCTTGCAGACATAGCCGTATCTCTAATATGTCTCATTGGCTTGGGCTTAGTCACACAAAGTAATGGTCTAGTTTTGGAGGCCGGTGTGCTTTACACGCTAGCCTGTGCTTTGATCTTGGCTTTTTACATCAATGCAGTGTCTGAGTATGTAGTGGAAGGAAGTATTTTGGTGTTGACGCTGATGCAACTTGTTGTTGTCGCACTACTGGTAGTCCCTTTTGCCTTTTTGTTAGACGGTAATATTCAAGTACCAGTGGAACCCATCACCTGGCAGTCAATCCTGTTCTGTGCTTCTTTTTGCTCTTGTGCTGCTTTTGGACTACAAGTATACTGTCAGCGCTATTTGACGGCTTTTAAAATTGCCATGCTGCTGATGCTAGAACCCGTATTTGCGACTATCTTTTCCTATGTTGCACTAGGCGAAGTTCCTTATCCAACGTTCTATGCAGGCGCGTGCATGATTTTAGGCTCCATTGCATTTATGAATGTGCGGCTTGAGCACATCTAACAGTTCATTACTTCACTCCCTATGGCCCATTATCTCCTCTTAGCTGCAACGAGTGACCTAGGCACGCAAGTGGCTACCAGCTTGCGTGAGGAAGGTCATGATTTATGGCTCACAGGTAGGGATGAAGAAAAAGTCAAGGCCTTGGCTACGCGCTTGGGCGCTCAATACAGTGTAGTAGACGCTACGGACTTTGAAGTAGTAGACCAGACCTTTGCAGCTGCTAAAAACGCCTTGGGAAGCCTGGAAGGAGTGGTCTGTTGTGCTGGCTCACTGCTGCTGAAACCTGCCCACTTAACTACCTGGCAGGAGTATCTGAGCACTATGCAAGCCAACCTAACGACAGGGTTTGCTGCAGTCAGGGCAGCAGGAAAACACATGACTGACGCTGGCGGCTCTGTGGTGCTAATCTCCTCTGGAGCAGCCCTCAAAGGCATTGCTAACCACGAAGCCATTGCAGCTGCCAAAGGCGGCTTGATTAGTTTGGCCCGGTCGGCTGCTGCCACTTACGCTACTGCCCAGCTTCGGTTCAACGTTGTGGCTCCAGGACTCACCGCCACCAAGATGACAGCTAAGTTGACTCAGAACGAGTTCAGCCGAAAAGCTTCTGAAGCCATGCATGCATTGCGTAGCCTAGGCAAGGTAGAGGACATAGCAGCAGCCGTTACATTTCTGCTGGATACCAGGAATCAATGGATCACAGGTCAGGTGCTGGCTGTAGATGGCGGGCTGAGCACATTAATGCCTAAGATAAAGTCTTGAGTGAACTTTCCATGACCCCGTTAATGGAACTATATCAAAAGCCAGCAGAGAGATTGAGACTGTTGCAAAACACGTGTTTTCCTCATAAAATAAGCTCTATGGCTCCAGTTAGCGCCTTGCAAGACGCCCCTTTCTGAGTTTTTCAACACCCCCAGTTTAGATAAAATTGACTGTGTTTAGGCTGAAAAGTATAATTCGCGCTGAGTATGCTAGGTATTGTCGTCACAATACAAATGCTATATTGATGTACTTATTACCCCCTTCAAAGAGCTTAAAATGAAGTCAATAGAAGCCTATAAAAGACATGATATCTCCGATAAAGTTTGGTATAAACTTGAACCCTTACTTCCGGGTCGCACAGGCATGCGTGGTGGTGTAGCAAAAGATAATAGAGGCTTTATCAATGCCGTTTTTTGGATGCTCAGAACAGGGTCTCCATGGAGAGATCTGCCCCCTAATTATGGTGATTGGAAAAATACGCATCGTCGTTTCTCTCGTTGGCGAGATAAAGGCACTTGGGAGGCTGTCCTGGAAGCACTCAGAGGAGATCATAATTTTGAATGGTTGATCATAGATGCTTCGCATATCAAGGTACATCCTCATGGAGCGGGAGCACAGGGCGGCAATGAGTCAATGGGCCGTACAAAAGGGGGCTGAATACCAAACTACATTTGGCCGTGGATGAGACTGGTATGCCGCTCCGAGCAATTATCACGTCAGGTACCGAGGCAGATTGTAAGTATGCTTCTCCATTGCTAACTGGTATGACGGCCCAACAGCTTCTTGCTGAGAGAGGATATGATACCAAGCAGGTAGTAAGACAAGCTAAAAATCAAAAGATGAATGTAGTCATACCTTCTAAAAGAAACCGTATTGTAAGTCGTGCATATGATAAAGAGGCTTACAAGAAGCGTCATTTAGTAGAGACCGCTTTTTTATATTTCAAGCGTTGGCGTGGTATAGCAACTAGGTACGCCAAGAGGGCGAGTTCCTTTCTGGCAGCCATTCAAATACGCTGTATTGCTTTATGGGCTAATTTATCGTGACGACACTATCTAGGGGCAACTACTACCTGCTGGACGATGATGAAGGCTCCCCCTAGTCAATGGCCTGGACTGTGAGGGAGGTGCCCTCTACACTGATGACCACCACAGCCGCACCTTGGGCCACATAGCCGCCGGTGGTTTTGGCATCATAGCGGATGCCCTGGATCAAGGCCTTGCCCGCAGGGTGCAGCGGTGTTTGGGCAGTACCCCGCTGGCCCACCAGGCTAGTGGGATAGGTACGCGCCGTGTAGCCTTGTTGGGCATCTTGTACCGCAGTGAGCGCTAAGCGACGAAAAAAAGGCCACTGGCTCAGGCGTGCCCCGCCCACCAACAGCACTAGGGCGATACCTGCTCCTATGGCCAACACCCAGACCGCTACTTGAAAGACCTCTTGCCCCAGCGCCCCCCAAAAGCGCACTGGACAGCTCTCGGTCCCTGTCTCAGGCATGGCCAGCAGCTCCAAGAGCAAGAGGTTCATGCCTCCAGCCAATACAGTAAGTATTAAATAATCCATAGGGACATGAAGATGAAAAAATTGTATTGAGGAGTACCAACCAGAAGCTAGGTCTCCTGACTAGCACCAAGGCTTGTGCCCTCTCTGCCTTTTGTAGCCTTAGGTATTTTGGGCCTACACCTCTAGCACAAGCCAGGACGTTTGTGCTAGAAAGGCATAAAAAAAGGGACCGTAAAAGTCCCTTTTCTCATACCAACCTCACTACTTTATGTAGTAGATTTGCTAGATTTTCCAGTATTGTCATCTGAAATACTTAGTATAAGGGCTCTATTAGTCTCATATTCGCTTTTGACTTTTTTAACTTTCACGACGAATGTGTCCATAGCATCAGAAACATCTTTGTGAACCTCTTTTTTGGTATCCATTCCACTACCTAGATGGTCTACAGGATCTGAATCAGTTGAACTAAATACGCCAGAAGTGGCATCGAGTGCGAATTTCTGCTCCTTCTTCTTGAGAGCTTCAAACTCTGCGATTGCGCTATCAACTTTTGTAGCATCGTATTTGTCTATGTCCTGGAACAGCGTGTAAACTTTATGTACAAGAATTGCGCCTCCCAGGGCTACCATGAAATGTTCTTTCTGTTCCCCATTTGCTATTTTTTTCGCAGAAGTTTCATCAACAATTAGATCTGCTAGTGCCCCTTTTGTCGGAATACTGGTCCCCTCTTTTGGCCCTTGACTATGATCTCCATTCTTGAACATTATTGCTTTGAATGCACCCTTGTCCATCGTCTTGACACTACTTCCATTAATTGCGTTTATCGTAGTTACAAAAGTAGGTGTGTCCACCACGCCTCGCCATAATCCTAAATTTGTCATGGCGTCACCCAGGATACGATCTGTTTGCTCTTTTCTGGTTTTACCTAATGCTTCTCTAATTCCTGCTGCTCTTCCTGCTTTTTTTGCTGCCTCGACATCAGCATCTGTTTTGCCACCTTCTTTGTCTTCACCCCCACACCCCATAGCGAACAGTGCGGCGCTTAATGATAATACAGCTACTTTCATGCCAGACAATCTGGCCAAGTTGCTCAATTGATTTTTGTAAAACATAATTTTTTTGGTCTTTATTGAGTGAAACATATTTGCTGCACTTAGGCAGCTGCCTTCAGGATTCATTTTCCTTTAGACCTGCAACAAATATATATACTTGCTTGCAATCGCCCTACCTTTTTGTAAAAAAAATTTAAATGTTTCGTCCTAAAGTGAGTTGACAGTTTTCGCCTTGGTCCTACTGTAAATTAACAGATGGTTCTTCCCCCTGAAATAGGCTGGCAGAAGCGCTTGGAAAAGCTAATGCAAATTGGAGTCGTGTCGCTATGCACTAGAATGCTCCCGAGAGTCTTGAAGTAGGTATTCCTGGCCAAGGTGTCAAAAGCTTCGGCAGTTCACTCATTACACCGATGCAGAGAGGGGGCAGCACTTGAGTGAACTGGTGGGTAGAAAGGGGATAGACCCATCCCAGCCGATCAGCAAAAACACGTAAGAAGGCTCGGGTGCTCCTCTGCAAGGATTCGTCTCTAAGTGCTGAGAACAAGGAAGCACAGGTGGGAGAGGGACATCGACTAGCTATGCACGAGCTGTTGGCGTAAAAAATTGTGTGGCACAAGGGGGAAGAACAACGAAACGACTGACGGACAACAAAGCGCACAAAAGAAGCTTTCTCTGCAAACTATATGCAACCCGTAGTTGTGCGCTAGTTCCTTCTGTAAGTCCAAAATGGCTCTTTAAACGCTCTATTGGTTGGTTTTAGGGAAGTGATCCCGCTGGGGCTCGAACCCAGGACCCTCTCCTTAAAAGGGAGATGCTCTACCAACTGAGCTACGGAATCTTTTTCTTACAAAATGCTGCAAAACTAGCAGAAAATACGGGAAATAAAAAGCTAGCCTAAGGAATTTTGCTTTCCACACTGTCTCTCATCTGAACATACTCCAAGAGTAGCGTTCACCTGGCGTAAAACACCTACTCGCTTTGCGTTAAGATGCTCCATCAGCCTGTAGCGTGAGTAGATGAATAGGTTCATTAATCATTTGCATCCGCTGTAGTGAATAATCCATCGCCAACAATAGAAGGCTGTTGCAAAATAATCTCAACAGCGCTTCTAGACATTCAAAATGACCTTTTTTCAGGATTAGGCAGGTTTTTTTAAATCATCTAACCACAGAATCACTCAGTAATGCAATGGTCTCCGTGGGGGGCTAGATAATTACGATCTTGCAAAGGAATACTTTTATTCTAGACTCAATTTTCATAAATTGTGGAAGAGTATGTGAAAATGCTGTCATAACACTTGACCGATGCAAGTAATCAACGATGTGCTAATAGGATAGACCACTGTTATCTAAATTTATAAAAATGACACAAAATACTACCGACCTAGATTCTAAAGGAACACTTGACAAACTATCTACACTAGATAAGCTCGATAAACAAGAAGAAGGAAGAAAATGGAGTATACTTGTCATTGAAGACAGCCCTATCATACAGAATATGATCAGGCCAATATTAGCCTTCCAGCAATATGATCTTACTTTTACCCAAAATGGGGACGAGGCCCTCCAGTTTTGTCGAGAGAATAAGTATGACCTCATACTCATGGACTTAGCTATGCCTGTTTTAGATGGGGTGGCATGTGTAAAAAGCATAAGAGCTATGGAGGATAAAGACAAAGCAAAAACGCCTGTCATAGCCGTCACAGGTAATTCAGAAGACTATACACCCGAGGAATTCATCAACGTAGGCTTTGATGCTTTCCACCCCAAACCGATTGACTTTGATAAGCTCTCTAAGCAGATCTCGGGGCACCTCAACTCCACAGCGGGCAAGTAGATAGTCAAGCCATATCATTACATCACAGCAAATAAGGTTACTCTAGCTACGTGGCTGGCAGCTATGGCTCCTGACACTCAGTAGGAGCCGAGCAAGAAGCAGAGAGTAACCACCATAAAAGAAGCACACGTTTTGACCATTACTTTCCTAGGCACAGGGTCATCAAGAGGGATTCCTGTGATGGCTTGCGCGTGCGCTACCTGTTGCTCGCCAGATAGCCAGGACAAACGTTTGAGAAGTTCCTTACACCTTATCCATGAGGATAGAAGCCTGCTCATCGATGCTGGTCCTGACCTGAGGCAGCAGTTGCTTCGTGCAGAGATCGATCAAGTAGATTCTATTTTATTCACCCACGAACACCGAGACCATACAGGAGGGTTGAGTGAAGCAGATAGCTTAGTTTTTAAACAGAAAAAACCTATCGCGCTCTATGCAGGCGCTCGTGTGCTCGAGCGGCTGCAACAAGAATATGCCTATCTTTTTAGCCAGTCACTTCACCCATCGATCCCTAGTTTCGAACTTTTTACGATAGACTACCGCCCTTTTGGAGTAGACAACTGCTCTATAGTGCCCATTCGAGTGATCCATGATAAACTGCCTATCTGGGGCTTTAGGCTAGGAGCATTGACCTACATTACAGACGCTAAGGCCATCGCTGAAGAAGAAATAGCCAAAGTGCGTGGCACTAGGATTCTGATTGTGAACGCTCTACAAAAAGAAACAGACCCTAAGCACTTTAGCTTGGCAGAGGCCATTGCTTTTGCGCAGCAGGTCAATGCAAAAGAGACCTACATAACGCATATCAGCCACTGCATGGGGCGTCACCAGGAAGTCTCTCAAGAGCTACCTCCTCATATACACTTGGCCTATGATGGTCTTAGATTGAGTTTATAAAGAAGCTTGCTGCAGCTAAGACACTACATTCACCTTGAGCATATTGGTGGGCTCCCTGGCCTGAATGGGCATACTGGCCATAGAAATAAATACGTCGCCTCGTTTGAGGTAATTGGCTTGGGTCAAGATGCGCTCTATATCTGCAAAGGTGTCGTCTGTAGAAACACTTTTATCGTAATAAAATCCTCGTACTCCCCATACGAGGCCCATGGCGTTCAGCAAAGGGCGATTGGCTGTGAAAACAAAGATAGCTGCTCGAGGGCGGTGTTTGGCCAATTCAAAGGCAGTCCAACCTGTCTGCGTCATGCAAACGATGGCTTGGGCAGATACCTCTTGGCTTAGTCTGCACGCTGTTTGGACCAAGTTTTCGCTGTAAAAGGTAGTAGAATCAGTTGATATCTTCTGGTACTTGTTGTAGATAGCTCCTTGCTGCTCTACGGCCAGAATCGTCTTTTTCATGGCTTCAATAACCTTTTTGGGGTGCTTGCCTACCGCTGTTTCGCCAGAAAGCATTAAGGCATCTGCTCCATCGATGACCGCATTGGCAATGTCGTTGGTTTCAGCTCGGGTAGGTGAAGGGTTTGCAAGCATACTCTCCATCATCTGCGTAGCAATGATGACAGGTTTGCCTACTTGATTGCATTTGGCAGTGAGTAGCTTTTGCACCATGGGGACCCGCTCCATGGCAATTTCTACCCCCAGGTCGCCTCTGGCTACCATCAATGCATCAGCCTCTTGGAGGATTGCATCAATGTTGTCTAATGCTTCTGGCTTCTCAATTTTAGCAATCACTTTGGCGGTTTTGCCTGCAGCTGTAATCCTATTCTTGACCTCTACTATATCCTGCACATTCCGCACAAAAGAGAGAGCTACCCACTCTATGTCGTTCTGTAGGCCGAACTGTAGGTCTTGCTGGTCTTTCTCTGTCAGAGAAGAGCTAGAAAGCTTTGTGTCAGGCAAATTGATTCCTTTTTTTGAACATAGCCAGCCGCCATGTATCACCTCAGTGATGAGGTCTGTGCCTATCTTGTCCACTGCCCTGAGCACAATTTTGCCATCGTCTACCAAAATTTCATTGCCAAGCGCTACTTCTGTGGTGAGAGATGGATACGTAGTGCCTACTCGCTCGGCTGTGCCTACGATGGGCTCGGTAGTAATAGCTAGCTTTTGGCCTTGTCTGACAGACACTGCCCCTTCTTGCACTTCCCCAATTCTGATCTTGGGCCCTTGTAAATCCTGAAGGAGACAGATACGCTGCTCTCGCGTTGTGTTGATCTCTCTGATGGCGTCAATGACCTGCTGGTGCTGTGCATGGGTGCCATGTGAAAAGTTGAGGCGTACAATGCGCACCCCAAGGTCGATGAGGTTGCTGAGCATCTGCTTACTCTCGGTGGCTGGCCCTACTGTGGCTATGATTTTAGTTTTGTTGAAGCTGCTGTTAGCTGCTGTGAGGGTGATCATGGATTATCTGTTGATTGGGTCATTAGCTTATTGGCTCATTTATTGAATGAAAGAAAACTATCTTGAGGACCGAAAAACACGGTCTAATGAGGCATTTCTTCGACCCAAAATGTTTGCCCCCACTGAGGTACTGCAAAACATGACTCAACTACTCCTAGCTTTTGTTGTGCAGCACGTAAATCTACGGCCGGCTGGTCGTATGCTTCTTCACTCAGCTGAAAGGTACCAAAGTGAATGCCAATGCTTTGTCTTGCCTCTAAGTCAATGTGCGCTTGCACTGCTTCTTCGGGATCAACATGTACAGGTTGCATGAACCAGCGAGGTTGATAGCTACCAATAGGAAGCATAGCGCAGTCTATCGGTCCTAATTTCTCTGCAATTGCTCTGAAATGAGGGCTGTAGGCCGTATCCCCAGCAAAGTACAGTCGTAGGCCTTCTGCCTCGATCACAAAGCTGCCCCACAGGGTCTTATCTCGGTCGAACAGCCCACGCCCAGAGAAATGTTTTGCAGGTGTAAAAGTTACTTGAAGGCCTTCAGGGGTGCTATGCTCTTCCCACCAATCCAGCGCAACGACTTTTGAAATGCCTATGGCCTGGAGGCGCTTCTGATTGCCCAGCCCTGTAATAAACAGAGGGTCCCAGGTCTGTTGCAACTTTTTCAAAGTAGCTACATCAAAGTGGTCGTAATGATCATGTGAAATAAGCACTACGTCAATCTTGGGCAAATGATCCCATGGAATACCAGGCGGATGTACCCGTGCAGGCCCTGCCCATGTGACTGGGCTGGCCCGATGGGCATAAACAGGATCTGTAATGAGCGTCAGGTGCGGCAGTTGGACCAAACAAGTGGCATGGTTGATAAACGTCACAGCGGCCTGTCTTGGCGGCACGTTTGTGGGCAGCGTCCCCTCGTAAGCAAAGTCAACCCACTGGGGCCATTGTACTCTACGTCTGCTGATAGCCCAACGCAATACTTTCATGAACCCATGCGACTCCATAGGTGGAGGATTGTGGAACTGGATTCCATCAAAATGGTCTGTTTGGGGACCATGGTGGTAGACTGTACAAGCCACTGTGAGCAATAGTGTCCAGACAGTTACTAGATTGCGTAGTGATTTCATAACTAGGCTTTCCTCAGGACTGAGAAGGCAACTTCAGCTCAATACAGCTTGCTGAGCTAGCCGGCTCTCCTTGTCTATATCGAATATGCAAGGATTTTCACCTCTCTGAAGCGTTTTTTCTGTGTGAAGATAAGGTTCATCCAGCAAGGAAAAAATATATGGGGAAAATTGTACGTACAGCCCAATACCGCTTGTTAGTTACGCCGCCTACTACATTCCTAGCGGGGGAGTAGCTTCTTTCTCCTACATGTCGTAAGCAGCATTGATTGCGTTTACATTCTTTGCTATTTTAGAATCTGAATAAAAAGAGAGGACCCGTCTTATGTATCAACTAAGAGAAAAAAATATCGACCAAGTGGTTGCACACATCCAGCAGCTACTTGCTAATCTACATATACACTACCAGAATATTAGAAATTTTCACTGGAATGTAAGTGGGCCGCACTTTCTCACTTTGCACGAGCACTTCGAAGAACTCTATGAGTTCACTGCTAAGACTATTGATGAGGTAGCAGAGCGGCTCCTGGCGATGGGAGTGAATCCTGATGGGTCATTGCAAGCCTACATTGACGCAGCCGAGATTCAAGAACAGCCCCGTTTGACCGATCCGTGGGCCATGGTAAAGGCAGTCAAGCAGGGCAATGAAGCTATACTCCACAATATGGATGCTATTGTGGTTGCTGCAGATGAGGCCGGCGACTTTGGCAGTAGCGACATGTTTACTACGTACATTGGGGCATTAGAAAAACAGAACTGGATACTTAGTGCTCTGCTGCGCGGCGCTTAATTGGATTCATAGGGACCTAATTAGCTCCCTTGACGGGTTTCTTTCCTAATAGCGTTCTACGCTCTATTGACAGGATGCGTCGGATGGGCGCTTGTATCTCCGATCGGTTTGTGATGGCATTCTCGCGTAAATATATGCTAGGCCGTGCCTTCAATTACTGGCTAAATTTAGTGTGTTAGTTGAAATTTAATCTGACATTGGTTAAATCGTACAACAACCAAGACTACTACAATCCCCCCTGTCGACACTACCTAGGCATAACTCCAATGAGTGCCATATACACTACTTTTAGCCAATAGTGCCTCAAAATATTTTATCTTCATTGCCTAGCCAACAGTTCTCTTGCTTATCTTGTGGCCTTCTCAAAAAGAACAACCATGCGCAGTGCAGACGGAATTCCCCTACAAGAAGCAATACAGCAGATGAAGCGCAGTTCTCCGTATAAACATAAACTGGAAGAAGCCACGCTGGCCTGTGCTTGGAAAACGGTCATGCCCCCCAGCGTATCCCAAAGAACAGAGCGCACTTTCCTCAAACAAGGCAAGCTGTTTGTCCGCTTGAGTTCAGCTCCTTTGAGGCAAGAGTTTCAACTCAACAAAGACAAGGTGCTCGCGCTTTTGCAGAGCCATGCCCAAGGATGTGGACTTACAGAGGTGGTTTTTTTGTAGTCATCCCAGGTAGGAGAGAGGACCATGCTGGCAGCTAGCCCCTCTACACGCTACTCTTGAAAAATGGGCACGAATTTTTCCTTGAAGACCAGAAGTATTTTAATTTTTAGGCTCAATGGTAGTGATTATGGGTTGTTGCAACGACCATAGCAGCTTTTGCGTTTTTTCATCTTATCTATCAGTGCATAGAACAATTGTTTGTCATTGCCTGATAAACTCTTAGTGCCCATCATAAAGAAACTATATTGTGCCTTATAGCTCGAACCATCACCCTTGCTAAAAACTTCATAGATGGTATCTCTGTGTTTGCTTATTTAACAACCACCATCTAAAAGATGGTGGATTCTGAGGATGACTCGAAGTCATCAATCACTCTAAAGAGATGTTATCCGCATTTGCTGACTTATGTGCATCTACATGATTATTAATGTATTCATTCAGCATCGCATCCGTTACATTCCCGCTTGTCGAACTGAAATACCCTCTACCCCAAAAATGGCGGCCCCAGTATCGCTTTCTCAAACATGGAAATTCTTGCTGAGCCCTGTAAGAGCTTCTTCCTTTAGCTCTTTTTACAAAATCGCTTACGGCAACACTAGGAGGTACACTACAGTACAAGTGGACATGGTCACTCGAGACCACACCATTGAATATTTTAACGCCCATATCTTCGGCCGCCTGGGCTATTATTTCACGTATTCTTATTTGAAGGTCTCCTTGAAGCACCCTGTATCTGTATTTTGTGATCCAAACCAAATGATAGCGGTGATGATACAGGCAGTGCGAGCTATGAGTGTATGTCTTCATCCTGCTAATTTAAATCATGGGCTAGCAAGGACTGAAGTCTTTCCCGTCTGAAGACGGGGGTTTTTACCATTTAGAGGACTATAAAAAAATAAGTACACTAAATAGTTTTACTTGGTCTTCTGCACTAAAAGAACCCAAATCTTTTAATAATGCTGCACGCTCTTGAGGGTCTGGTATGAACTCTACCATGGTCCGCAGCTTATCCCGGGCCTCTGGTCGTAGCCTTGCAATGCTTGTTCCGAGCTTACGGCGCTGATCTTCCGGCAATAATTTGAGGTGAGCCTGCCATTGCGCATCCAGAGTTTGTAGTTGATCTTTCTCATCTTGTGGCCCATTAGACGTGTCTTCCACTGTCAGATCAGGAACTTGGTCTATGGGCTTGCCACAGCTCATTATACCGTTAGCAAGTAATAGCGACATGAGTAGATAGAAGTAAATAGAGGGTTTTTTCATACGTATTGGGTTTGTGAACATCATTTTAGATTTTTTTAACATGATTCCAGATCGGATACAATCTTCGGCTTACTTGGTCCTTGCTGACGAATGCTCTTCATACCACGCTTTTATGAGCTTATCACTGAATGCTTTGAGTTTAAAGGCGCCACTTCGAACATGCCTCCCTATGCTCATTATATCGTACGTATTAAGGTCTTCATATCTTTCTATGGTCTTCTTAGCAAGCATTGGTTCTTTACTGTGTAGCAAGAGAATACTTTTTAATAAAGACTTTTGTTCTTCTTTGTCCTCCATGCACAAGACTCTTAGAAAGTTGCGCTGATAGGGGGACCACTTCAAGAGCTTTAAAAGGCATTCTTTTTTATCTCTGAATGAGTCGAGAAGTGTTTTCAACGTTTCTTTTTCGTCTTTTTTCAATTGACACTCATCAAACTTCGCTTTCCATTGCTGGTCAATTTCTGCCGTACTGTACTTTGGGGTATACGTGCTATCTGTTGAGTTATTGGGCTCTTCTGGCATGCTTTTGAACACCTCAGAGAAGAATCTTTGCGTGTCTTGGTCTTCCAAATCCCTTTTTCTCATTTTTTTGATGAGCTTTCTTATGCGAGTGATATCATAGTTCTTTCTCAAAAGAACCCTGATTGTGCTTTTAAAAAATTGTGTACTATCATTCTGCGCTGTCTGGAGTTGCGCAAACATCTCATTGAGAGCTTTCAGATCGTCCTCAGAGAATTGAGCTATCAGCTTTCCTAACTTTTCTTTCTCCCTGTTTGATAGGCCATTAAAAACAGACTTGAGTATTTCCCTCTGTTGTGGCTCAAGCGAGTTATACGTCATTACAGAAGAATTAGGAGGGGGAGGCGTAGTATTTAATCTATTAAAACAAGCCCTGAAGCTGAATAAAAAACTCGTAAGTAGACAAAGCCGAGCTATCTTTTTTTGTTCGTAGTGTTTCATTAAGAGTCGTTTTCCCAATCTAGAAGCGCGTAAAATGCATACTGATATTTGAAAAAAAGTGGTAGCGCCTTATATTTGCACCGCTCTCTATAAGGCCCGTTCGTCTAGGGGTTAGGACATCAGGTTTTCATCCTGGGAACAGGGGTTCGATTCCCCTACGGGCTACTCTAACTCATGCAGCCGCCTGCCATCTTTCTTTTTTACTGCCTTTCTATCAATATAAGACAAAAACTTTATGTCTTTCAAGTAGTAGCTAATAGCATAGCCATACCCACTCGCCTTAATACAGCTATTACACACATTATTCACCGCTCAACAACTGAATGATTTCCGCTATTTCAGGAGACTGCCTAGGCCTTCTGTTCTGTTTAGGTCGAGGCTTACGCCCTAGCTTGGTGCGCACTCGTTGTTGAGAAAGTGTCTGTGTAGTGCTCGCCGTTGACTCTGGGCCATGACAGGGGTCGCGGGCTTGCGCAAGAGCTAATGGGGTGCGCCCTTGGCTGTCCACCAAGTTACGGTCTGCTCCTGCTTTGAGTAAAACTTCCACCATGCGTGGCTCTGCTGCAAAAACAGCATCATGCAGCGGCGTAAACCCAAAGCTGGCTCGCTTGCTCAGGTCAGCGCTAGCACTGACCAGTGCCTCTACCACTGCCCCCTCTTTCCGCAATATGGCTTTGTGCAGTGCTGTATAGCCCAGCTTGTCTTGCTTGTTCAGCTCTGCTTTCGCCTTGATCAGGGCCTCTACGGCTCGTAGATTGCCTGCATACGCAGCCTTGTGCAGTGGCGTATTCCCATACTTATTCTGAGGATTCAAGTTGGCACCTGCCTCGTCGAGTGCCTCAATGACCTGCGCATGGCCAGCCATAGCTGCTGCATGGACAGCTGTATTGTCCTTGCTATCTGTCCTGTCAAAGTCAGCGCCTGCTTGCCTCAGCGCTTTGACTACCGAAACATCGCCTTCTGCTGCCACTAGGTGGGCAACAGTCTTGCCTCGATGCCACTTTTCAGGCAGTGGATCATTGATAGCTCCTTTGTCTTCTCTAACATTGCGAAGGGCCTGCTGTGCATCACCGTTCTGAACTTTACTGATCAAATCATCAGGCCATACTTCCTCGTTGGAAAACCGCTTAGGAAGCGCAGTGGCCTTGGGCGTAGGTTGGGCCTGCTTCGGCGACACTGGGGGAGGGGGGGATGACTCGTTTTTGCAGCTGGTGTGCCCCAAAGAAACGCCTACAAGTAGTAGTAGAACAATACGCTGCCTTGCGATAGGTAGTGTTGACATTTGACTAGGCTCATTTGCACATTCCATGTAAAACTGATAGCTAGCTGTCACTTTGGACCTTTCTCTTTGTCAGCCCGAACGCATGTGAGAGTCCCTGCGTAGCTCCTAAGCTTGGCGAAGAACCCGTGTAGCACAGGCCGTGCAGCGATGCTTTACTCCCTTCAGCATGACAACGAGAGAGTTATGAAGTACATGCTGGACGATAGTTAGCTTCGTGAGCATAGGGATTAAATGTAAAAATGACCTATTTTTCAAAGGGGGCAGCGTTGTCTGCTTCTTCTTAAAAAGTTACGTAGCAGAGGCCAGCCAAGCAATTGTTATCTTTATCGTCGATCAAGTTGTCCCTCTTGCGACAACACCTATTCATTGTGTCTGTACTCAAGATATACCGCTCCTCTGCTGGCTCAGGCAAAACCCATACGCTGGTCAGTGCCTACCTCAAGCTAGCGCTGAACAATCCTGAAGATTTTGCCCAAATCCTGGCGGTTACCTTTACCAACCGAGCGACCCAAGAGATGAAAGAGCGCATCCTGGCGTATCTGCAAGACCTTGTACAAGACACTGCTGGCCCACTGGCTCAGGAGCTGATGCAGGAAAAGGGCTGGGACAAGGCAACGCTGCAAGGCCGCGCCCAGGCAGTTTTATCGAATATTCTTCACCAATACACGCGCTTCTCTGTGAGTACCATTGACAGTTTTTTTCAAAAAATTGTCCGTGGATTTGCGCAAGAGCTAGGGCTGCAGTACGGCTTTAGCATTGAGCTGGACCAGGCACATGTGATGCAAACCATCGTCCATGACCTGATAGCTGCTGCAGGGCAGGACCAGCAACTCAGGCAGTGGCTGGTCGAGTTGGCCGAAGACAAGCTCCTGAGCGGCAAGGCCTGGAATTTTGAAAAAGAACTGACTGAGTTAGGCCAAGTGCTCTTTACTGAGGCTTTTCGTACCCACGAAGCGCAGCTGGCAGCAGCGGCCAGCGACCCCAAAGCCATTCGGCAATGGGTGCAGCAGCTCTATCAGCACACCACTTATTTTGAAACCCAGCTTCAGGCTTGGGGCAAACAGGCAGAGGAAGCCATGCATCAGGCAGGCCTGCAAGTGACTGATTTTGCTTATGGCAAAACAGGCGTGGCAGGCTACTTGACAGGATTAGTCACCCTTAAGCGCGTAGAGCCCACTCAGAGGGCCTTGCGCGCCCTGCAGCACTTGGAGGCATGGTACAGCAAGACGTCTCCTGAGCAGCAACGCATTGCACAACTGGCGCAGCAGACCCTACAGCCCATTTTGCAACAAGTCGTCCACTTCTATCAGACCCATCACCGTACTTACTATACGGCTGGGGCCGTACGGCACTTTATTTATGCTTTTGGCATTGTTACGCAGCTGCTGGAGCGACTTAATGACTACCGAGCGGCGCACAACGTAATGCTTGTTTCAGATGCTTCTCTTTTCTTACGCAAGATCATTGCTGAGAATGACACCCCCTTTATCTATGAAAAGATAGGCGCTTTTTACAAGCATTTTCTCATTGATGAATTTCAAGACGTCTCTGGTTTTCAATGGCATAACTTCAAGCCACTGATCGCAAACAGCCTGACCGAGGGCCACATGAGCTTGGTCGTGGGCGATATCAAGCAGTCTATCTATCGTTGGCGAGGCAGCGACTGGCGGTTGTTGCTCACACAAATTCAGCAAGACATTGTGGGCACTGCTTCTGTGGCCTTGAACCAAAACTGGCGCAGCAAGCAGCACATTGTCGATTTTAACAATGCTTTTTTTGCTATAGCTGCTACTGGGCTCGTGCAGCATTTGGAAGTGGATTTACAAACCCTGGAAGACACCGTCCTGAAAAAGGATTTGTTAGCGCAAGTGCGCCAACTGAGCGCCGCCTACCAAGATGTGCATCAGCACCTCCCTGCCCAGCGCGCGCAGCATGATCCAGGCTATGTGAAGATTACCTTTCTGGAAGAAGAGGAAGCCAAAGACGCAGACGATGCGCCCGTAGGCTGGCGAGAGCAGGTACTGGCCCGCTTGCCCTTGCTCATTGAGAAGCTGCAAAAGGAGGGTTTTGCGTTAAAAGACATTGCGCTACTGGTCAGGAACAATGCTGAAGGGCGCGCCATTTTTCAAACCTTGCTAGCGCACCAACAATCGCCTAAAGCTCAGCTTGGTTGTCGGTATGATGCCATTGCTTCAACTTCTTTATACCTGAGCCACAGCCCTTGGGTGAGTCTCATTATCAATGCGCTCAAGTGTCTGGCCCCAGCAGAAGATCTACTGGCCCAAGCTGAGCTGGTTCATTTGTATTGGCAGTACGTACTGCAAGAGGCTACCCCCTCCTTCCATACCGACCGTTGGGATGAAAAAGCTCTTGCGCTGCTGCCTGAAGCGTTTGTGGCACAACGACTCGAGCTACAGCAACTTCCTTTATACGCCTTAGTAGATGCCTTGATCAATATTTTTCAGTTGCATAAAGCAGAAGCAGGGCCCTTTTTGCAGGCCTTTCAGGATATAGTGCTGGGTTTTGCAGAAAAAGACTTGGCGAGCATCAGCCATTTCTTGGCTTGGTGGGAGGAGCGGGGCCATCAATATGCCTTGCCTCGCGTGGAAGGCCAAGATGCCATGCCGATTATGACCATACACCAGGCCAAGGGATTGCAGTTTAAAGTCGTCATTGTGCCTTTTTGTGCTTGGGACCTAGATCATCAGCTACGCCAGCCTCCTACGCTGTGGTGCCACACAGATGAGCCTCCTTTTGACACTTTTCCTGTCTTGCCCCTGCGCTATGCCAGCCGGCTCAAAGACACGGTCTATGCCCAGGCCTATTACGAGGAGCGTATGCAGGCCCATCTAGACCATCTCAACTTGCTCTACGTGGCCCTGACCAGGCCAGAAGAACGGCTGTATGTCTTTGCTCCACGCCCTTCTAAAGCCTTGCTCAAAACAACAGCTGACCTGTTGTATCAAACGTTGGAGCAAGCCTCCTCTAGCATGGATAGCCCTAATGTGCATCATGCTTGGGCAGATGGCTGGAATGCCTCCGCAGGTACGCTGGAAATGGGGCAAGCAGCGCCCAAGACTTCATCTCCTAACAAGCTCTCCTCTTTGCCCGCTTACACTATAGCCTACGGCGCTAGCCAGGCAATGGCGCTGCAATCCTTTTTGGCGTCCTTAGAGCCATCTTCTGCCAGCACGCCCCAGGCGCAATACGGCAGACTCGTCCACCGTCTATTAGCACAGCTACCTAGCCTCGACGCACTGCCTGCGCTCCTCGAGGACTTTCAGCAAGCAGAGGCTCTCAGCCAGGTAGTAGTAAACCAAATACAAGAGCAGCTTACAAAGCTTTTAGATCAGCCTCAAGTTAAAGACTGGTTCAGTGGCACTTGGGAAGTAAAGCGGGAAGCCACGCTCCTAGCTCCTTCCGGCCAAGTTATGCGTCCCGATAGGGTCATGCTGCAATCAGGCCAGGCAGTAGTGATTGATTTTAAGACAGGGGTCCTCAGGGACCATCATAGGCAGCAAGTGCAAGCCTATGCACAAGCGCTCAGTGCAATGGGCTATGCGCAAGTGAAAGCTTATTTGCTCTATACTGAGACGGCTGCTGTGGTGGCCTGCTGAATAAGGCACAACTTTGGAGGCTGAAAGATGCTCCCTTTTTTTGATAAGGAATTTACTATTTTTCGGCTTTTTTAGCGTTCAACTATACTCAATTATGAAGTCTTTTTTCAAGAGGTTACACGCCTTCTTTAGCCCTTTAGAGAAACAACCATCTAGCCATACAGTTTCGTCATCCGCCTCACCACTATCGCTAGAGCATTCAGGGAAACCAGACTCTTATCTCCCTTTGCTCCGACAGCTAGTGGACATCGCCTACCGTACGCTTGACCCTGCTGGATTTGATATACGCGAACCCTTACCAAAGACGCACCGCCACATGTTGAGTTTGCTTCTTCTCTTTACTGAAGAATGGGCACAGTTCAAGAAGTTGGGCAAAGAAGACAACGAGTTTGGTACAGAATACGCCTTTCAATACAGGGAGCAAGAGATTTGTAGGCCCAGCAGAGCTCATCTCGTTCCTGAAGGCAGGTTCGGTTTTGCCAGTGCCCATGAGAAAAAGTACATGCTCTTGACAGGCAATATTTCTTTCTGTACAGCCATCACTGTTTATAATCCAGTTACGCAAGAAGGAACCATGGCGCACTGCTCTTTTTTCAACTCGCGGTATTTAGAGCAGTTAAACGTAAGTTACCCCAAGAAGTTTAACCTAGAGGAAATCATTGAGGAACTGATAGAACCTTCGCAGACCATCAATGACTTACAGTTTACGCTCACCAGCGGAAGTGTCTCGCACATAGCTTTTTATCATATGTTCCTGGCCATCTTCGGGGTGGAGAAAGTCAAGCTCTTTTGCCACCAGCCCTGGTCGGACATTGATGAGCATGCCAGAGAGAGTGCACAAGGAGCTGTACAGCTGAACTGTAGAACTGGAGAGGTATCACATCCTCCTTTCTACATCATGCAAACGCTCCGGAAAGAATTTTTGCCCTCTTCGCGCAGAGTAGCAGATATCTTAAATAGAGACTATCAAAGTGCTGCAAGTTAGTGGCAGGGCATGAGGCCATCAGATTACTTTCTAAGTGCATTCTGTGGGATCAAGCAATTAAGTGGCACTGCACATGGGACGTATTACCCATCATGAATGCAGCCCATATAGTTGTCTCTTTTGTGGCCGGCAATGGCATTTGCGTTAGCTAACGCCGTGTAAGTAAAAAGTCTCCATGTGAGAAGAACTTGCTAGTCCCTAGCTCTACCCAACAAGCAAGCCATCTGAAGCGTTGACACTACTGCATTAGTGGGTGATTTTGTGATTGCATGACTTTAAAAACTGCTCTTACGCTTTCAAAGGCACTTTTTTTAAATCTTTCTAGCATGTTAGATGCATTTTACAGAAGGGTTACACCTTGCAAAATCCCAAGTTATCCACTTATTTGCATCGTTAATAGAAGAAAATAGATGTATCAAGACTGGACAAGAGCGTATCCAATACGCTAGCAACAGTTTTGAAATCATTGAATAAATCAATAAACAAATAACCTAATAATGTCAGATATCTTATCAAAAGTAACAGCTATCATCGTTGACAAACTTGGTGTTGAGGATGCTGAAAAAGTAAAGCCTGAATCACACTTCATGAATGACTTAGGCGCAGATTCTCTAGACACTGTAGAGCTCATCATGGAGCTGGAAAAAGAGTTTGATATTTCCATCCCAGACGAAGAGGCAGAGAAGATACAGACCGTAGGAGAGGCTATCGCTTACATTGAAAAAAGCAAGGCCTAAGATATACAAACGATTTCGTCTATTGCTGCAATAATTACACTTCCCCTAGCGCGTACTAATCCTCTATATCTATGAGAAGAGTGGTGATTACTGGCTTGGGCGCATTGACCCCTATCGGCAACCATGTGGAGGCCTATTGGCAAGGGCTTATACAAGGCAAAAGTGGTGCTGCGCCCATCACACGGTTTGATGCTTCAAAGCGTAAAACCCAGTTTGCTTGTGAACTCAAGCAGTACCAATCAGAAGACTATCTAGAGCGCAAAGAGCTCAAAAAGATGGATCCCTGCTCGCAGTATGCGCTTGTAGCTTGTGAAGAAGCCATAAAAGATGCTGCACTAGCGCTGGAGCAAGAAAAAGCAGAAAGAATAGGCGTAGTATGGGGAACAGGCATAGGTGGGCTAGAGAGCTTTGAAACAGACGTTATCAGCTTTGCACAAAGTGACGAACCGCGCAAGATAAGCCCTTTTTTCATTCCTAAGATGATTGCCAACATGCCTGCAGGGCATATCTCTATCAAGTATGGCTTGCGTGGGCCCAACCATACTACCGTTTCTGCTTGCGCTTCTGCTAGCAACGCCCTTATCGATGCTGCTCAGCTCATTCAGCTAGGCCATGCCGACGTTATGGTGTCTGGTGGTTCAGAAGCTGCCATTACTGATGTAGGCATCAGTGGCTTCAGTGTCATTAAAGCCCTATCAGAACGCAACGACGCTCCCCAAACAGCTTCCCGGCCCTTTGACAAAGACAGAGATGGCTTTGTGATGGGAGAAGGAGCAGGGGCCCTTATCTTAGAGTCGTACGAACATGCACAAGCCCGAGGCGCTACCATCTATGCCGAGCTCATAGGGGTAGGCATGTCAGCCGATGCTTATCACATCACAGCGCCTCATCCCGACAGCATAGGCGTCACAGCTGTCATGCGCAATGCACTCCAACATGCAGGCATTACTCCTGAAGCAGTAGACTACATCAACCTGCATGGCACTTCTACGCCCTTAGGAGACCTGAGCGAAGCCCGCGCCGTTGAGCAAGTGTTCGGAGCGCATGCCTATCAACTCAATATGAGTGCGACCAAATCCATGACAGGCCACTTGCTAGGCGCTTCTGGCGCCGTAGAAGCTATTGCTACTGTGCTCACGCTACAAAACCAGGTTGTTCCTCCCACCATCAATCACTTTACAGAGGACGAGGCGCTGGATCCACGTTTGGATTTTACCTTCAATCAGGCGCAACAGAGGCCTGTTAACATTGCCTTGAGCAATACGTTTGGTTTTGGAGGACACAATACCTCCCTGGTCTTCAAAAAGTGGGAAGCATAGTGGTTTTTTCGTTGCGACAGCTCTTTACCTTTGACAGTGCTCAAGACCGACAGCTCAGAAACGCTATCTATGCCATTACGCAACTCAAGCCCAGCAACCTTACGCTCTATCAACAGGCCTTGCGCCACAGTTCAGTGCAGAATGATGTCCATTCCAATGAAAGACTAGAGTTTTTGGGTGATGCCGTCCTGTCGCTAATCATTGGAGAGTATCTATTCAAAAAATATCCTCTCAAAGAAGAGGGCTTCCTTACTGAAATCAGAGCACGGATTGAAAACAGAGAGTCACTAGGCATTCTGGCTAAAAAGATTGGGATTGATGCGTTGCTAAACTATGATAAGCATGCCACACGCAGGGGAGGGTTCAAGTACATCTATGGCAATGCTTTAGAGGCCTTGATCGGCGCTGTGTATCTAGACCAAGGCTACCGACGCTGTAATCGCTTTGTCATCGAGCGTTTGCTCAAACTACACATTGACCTGGAAGAGCTGATCCAAAACGATACGAACTACAAAAGTCAGCTAGTCACGTGGGCCAGCAAAAACCGTCAACAGCTACTGTTTGAAATTATAGATGAAAAGCGGATAGGTCACTACAAAGAGTTCACAGCCCACGTGGTCATCGAAGGGCAGGTAGCTGGCCAAGGACAGGGGGGAAGCAAGAAACAAGCAGAGCAGGAAGCAGCCCGAATAGCTTTAGAAGGACAAAAGTAAGTACTTAGTAATAACACTGCAGTTAGCACTGGATCGCCTTTACGTTCTTCTCCTTCCTTGGAACTTCCCTGACTGCTTGTATTTTTGTGTCTTGTACTGCGCATGTGGTGGAATTGGTAGACACGCCATCTTGAGGGGGTGGTGCTCTTCGGAGCGTGGGGGTTCGACTCCCCCCTTGCGCACAAGTCTAGATTGTTAATCATTGGTGCATACAAAGGTTGGTAGCAAATGGTCAACCAATAAGTCAATCACCCAATCACCCAGTGAATTCAATCACTCAATCAGCAAATCACCCAATCACCCAGTGAATCTCTCTCTATTCAAAAGCATTTGCGAAGCTCCAGGCCCGCCTGGCTTTGAGCACCGCATTCGGCAACTCGTCATCGACGAAGTGAAGCCCTTGGTCGACCATCTGGAGGTAGATAACATAGGCAATATCATTGCCATCAGGCGCGGGCGCCAGCAGGTCCCTGACAAGCGGGTGATGGTAGCTGCCCACATGGACGAGCTAGGCATGATCGTGCGCCACATTGATGAGGGAGGGTATCTACGCTTCCATACTTTGGGAGGCTTTGATCCTAAAACACTCACAGCGCAGCGGGTGATTGTCCACGGCAAGAAAGACCTTGTAGGGGCCATGGGCACCAAGGCAGTCCACTTTATGCCCGAAGAGGAGCGAAAAAAAGCACCTAAGCTCGACGATTACTTCATCGATCTGGGCATGCCTCATGAAGAAGTCATCCAATACGTAGCGGTGGGTGATCCTGTCACCAGAGAAAGGGCACTGATTGAGATGGGGGATTGTCTTAATGGCAAGTCCCTAGATAACCGAACCGGTGTGTTTGTACTCATTGAAGCGCTGCGTGCCCTCCAGACTGTTCCCTACGACGTATACGCAGTCTTCACCGTGCAAGAAGAGGTAGGGCTGCGCGGTGCCAGCGTAGCTGCGCACCACATTAATCCCAAGTGGGGACTGGCTCTGGACACTACGACCTCCTCAGACATGCCTACGGTAGCGCCTCACGAAAGAGTGAACTTTTTAGGCCAAGGAGCAGGCATCAAGGTCATGGATTCACGTACGATTTGTGATTACCGCATGGTCAATTTCTTACAAACCAAGGCAACAGCGCATAATATTTCTTGGCAGGCAGACCTCAAAGCAGTGGGTGGTACAGATACAGCCCCGATACAACGCATGGGCCAAGATGGCGCCATTGCAGGAGCCATTACGATTCCTATCCGCTATGCCCACCAAGCCGTAGAGATGGTCCACCAAAAAGATGTAAAAGCGGCCATTCAGCTGCTGCAGGTAGCTCTAGAGGGTATCGATACGCACGAGTGGCAACATGACCAGGGACTAACTATCAATGATTCAATCACTCAATAATCAAATGCCTTAACAAACAAATGAGCTAACCATTCAATAAAAAAATGATCAAATAATCTAATAACTCAATAAACAAATAACTCCACACTCGGGTGATTAGCTCAGTTGGTTCAGAGCGTCCCGTTGACATCGGGGAGGTCGCTGGTTCGAGTCCAGTATCGCCCACATAGCAGAACTTCTTACATTTCCTAGTTGGAGTCCTTTTTATTGGTCTCAGTCGCTAGTACAAAACTATGCACTTTCAGTGCAAGACTTCCAGTTGCTACACACTTCCTCTGCATGCTAGATTTGGATGATGAGTAAGGAATCAAGACGTAGTAGCCACACAATCTCCTGGTTGACAGCCCATATAGTCTGGGTTACTAAATACCGTTATCATGTTCTCAAGGGAGATGTTCAAACTAGATGTCGTGATCTGATTCAGCAGATCTGTGATGCAGAAGACGTAAAGATTTTGAAAGGAGTTATAAGTAAAGATCATGTACATCTGCATATCGAATATTCTCCTTCTCAATCGATCAGTGAGTTGGTAAAACGCCTGAAAGGTCGTACATCGCGAAGACTTCAGGAGGAGTTTTCCGCATTGAAGAAGAGCTATTGGGGCAAACATTTCTGGTCAATAGGTGATGGGGTCTGGAGCACAGGTAACATAACAGATGAAATGGCAGAATTGTATCTAAATCATCACAGTGGACCGTCCAATGTCTCCCTTGAGAACTTTATATTAGATTAAGATTTTCAATCTTATCCTTTTAAAAGAACCTATGCACTTTCAGTGCATAGTATTTTCAGTTGTTAAAGAGATCATGTAGAAAAATTGATAAGCTAAGCATATAGATGGATTCTAACTTTGTTTTATCAAACAAATCAAAATACAAGGTTATGATAGCTAGAATGTTAATGAAAAGAATTGTTCCCGCAGTAGGAGAATCAAAAAGATCGCCAGTATTAAGAAGACCTGATGAATATAATATGGATTATGAAGACGTATCCTTTGCATCAGAAGATGGACTTCCATTAGAGGGATGGTATATTCCATCTAAAAAAGATTCCAACAAGGTTGTGATTTGCAATCACTTTTCTCCGGGCAATAGATATGGATATGCGGGACATATTAAGCCTTGGAAAGGAGCAGGAGGTTTTGAAGTTAACTTTTTACCAAAATATAAAGCACTTACTGATGCAGGGTATAATGTGTTTACATACGATCTCAGAGGTCATGGAATGAGCACACCAGGGCAAAATGGCGCTTACAATCCTAAATTCTTCGAATATAAAGATGTCATTGGATCTATGAATTACATCAAATCAAGACCAGATACGAAGGAGATGGACATTCATCTTCACAGTATGTGTTTAGGGGGCAATTCTACACTGGTCGCCATGCGTAAGAGACCAGACTTCTTTGAAGGTGTAAAATCTATGATGCTACTTCAACCTATCTCTGGAGATGCCTTAGTGAGAAGATTGTGTAAGAATATGAGGTTAGGTAAAAAAGGTTATGAAGCTTTTGAGAAATATTACAGTGAACTCTTCGGTTTTAGAATTAAAGATGCATCTCCAATCGAAGACGCCCAATTCGTTAATGTTCCAACATTCGTTGCTCAGGTCAGAAAAGATTCTTTTACCTTCGCAGAGAAAGATGTACAAGCAATTTATGATGCTATTCCCGTGGGTGATAAAAAACTTTACTGGATAGAAGGAACCACACAACGATTTAAAGGATATACCTACTTTTCAGAAAACCCTCAACAAATGATAGACTGGTATAACAAATTCAACTAGGTCGTGTCGTCAATTAATCATTGAGCAAGAAAAAAGCCCCTTTGGAGAGGAGGGGATGAAGGAGTGGGCGCATAGATATCCATATAAGTAGCCTATCAATTATTCAACAGATCTGTAGGCTCTAAATTGGCGTAACAGCTATCTAAATGACGACACAGCCTAATTGAGTGAGCTGCTGATTCGCTGATTGAGTGAATGGTTGATCGGACGATTTACTGACTGGGTGAGTTGCTGATTTTGTGATTTACTGATTTACTGATTGGGTAAGTTGCTGATTGAGTGATTTGCCGACTGGGTGAGTTGCTGATTACTTGATCGTTTTCAGCCCTCTGAGACTGTTGCGAAATGTAGCTAATGTCCTACTAATTCTGAGACTGTTGCAAAACAGGCTTAGCTACGACTTTAGACTTTTAAAATAGACGTTCTTGGGGACCAGAAAGGTTTTTTAAATCACTTAATAATGCAATGGCCTCGAGTTGACTGATACAGAAGAATATATTTAGGACCAGTGGGCTCGCCCACTGTTTTCAAAGATGAACGCTACCCCCAACCAGCTTTGAGCGACTCTACAAAATGTTATGCAGCTGCTCTTTGATCTTTTCTAGCTCATCTTTCATCAGAATCACTTCTTTCTGAATAGCTACATCATTGGCTTTAGCGCCTATGGTATTGATCTCTCGTCCTATTTCTTGCGCAATGAAGCCTAGCTTTTTACCGGCTGCTCGGTCACTGGCCATCACTTCTTTGAAATAGGCGAGGTGCTGGGCCAAGCGCACGGTTTCTTCCGCAATGTCCAGCCGCTCTATGTAATAGATCAGCTCCTGTTCCAGTCGGTTTTGGTCCACCGCCTGGGCAGCTACTGCCTCCAAAAGGCCTATTTCCAGCCGTGCCCTGATGGTCTTGACTCTTTGGGGCGCTAGGCGCTCTACAGCAGCCAAGCCTTGGCTAATCTGTTGTAATGAAGCCGTGAGCTGCAGGGTCAAAGCAGCTCCTTCTGTGCTCCTGCTCTGAGTACACTGCTGAAGGGCCGTTTGAATCACTTGTGCTACCCATTTTTCATCTTCCTCACGGGCATTGTCCTGTTCGGCCTTAGTAACGACTTCGGGACCATGCAGAGCCAACTGAAAAAGCCCCTGAGTAGAGGCCCCTACCTCTTCAGCCAACATCTGTAGGCGCTTGTAATAAGCCTTAAAAAGCGGCTGGTTGATTTGAGTAGAAGGAATCGTTGTTTCCTTCTGCGTGTAGCTCACCGTTAGCGTAATTTTACCCCGGCCTAGCTGCGCAATGACCCAGTTGCGCCAGGCTGGCTCTTGGGCTGAAAACAGACTCGGAAGCCGCAAGCTGACGTCAGCCTGCTTGGCATTGATCGACTTGACCTCTACGCTGATGCGCCGCTGGTCGTCTTCATGGGCTGCCTGGCCATAGCCAGTCATAGATTGAAGCATGAGGGTAGTTTTTTATAGGTTCATGAAGAAAAACACTGTCAAGTACTGCGCTGCACGCCACTGCGCTAGCGTACCAATGCCATGGCTTTGAACACACGCATCATTCACAGGCCGGATTGCAAACCTCCAGTGTGTCGCCTCGAAGCTGAATAATGGGTACATACTGGTTGTCATGATGCCTTCCATAGCTTACTCCCTGGAAAAGAGTGCCTGGAGCAAACTGTTGTTCCCAATGTTTTTGAAAATAAACCCCATGCTGGCCCAGCATTTGCCCCAGAAATAACATCATTTCATAGCCTACACAGGCATAATGAGTAGGATACTGTGCAGATTGGTCATAAAAGCTACTTCTGAACGCATGGATACTTTCCTTTGTGTAGTCCACATGGTGAGGCGCTAGAAGATACAGGCGAAGTTGTTGTAGCTGATCAACAGTAAGTAAGCTTTGCTGGAGCCATGCTTCATGACCAATGATGTAGGGCTTGAGCCTAGTGATGGCTACAGCACTGAGCACACTGGCAACTGTCAGCTCATCTTCGGAGGCTAGATAAAGGTGTGTCAGATGATCTAAATTAAGCATAGGCGCCTCTTCCTCTTCGTTTTGATCAGCCCTTTTTGCTTCATTAAGTGTGCTCAAGAGGCTTGAAGCATCCTCTGGGGCCAGGGCCAGCATCATGGCCACCTCCTGGCCAGTGCTGTGCTCGATGTATTGCTTATAAGCATGCGCTCTGATAAAGTCCTTAGAGGAAGTGCCATAAATAATGCCCACACGACTATCCTCCTCAACGTGCTGTAATGTAAACTCAGCTGCTTTTCTAGCTTGTGTCTCTAAGCTCGATTGAAACAAGAAGACAAAAGGATTCTCTCTCACCACATCGGCATTTTCGGAAAGCGGATTGAACACATTGATTTGGTGCGCCTGGGCAAATTCAGCTACTAGCGGAATCGTGGCAGCATATAAAGGGCCGATGATCAGATCCATTCCTTTGAGCTCTTCTTGTTCCAGTAAGGCAGCGGTTGTTTCAGGGTCCTTCTTAGTGTCATAGGCAAATAGATTAATGTTAACGCCTTGGTCAGCCAGTGCTGCCACAGCCATTTTGATGCCCTGATAAAGCGCTATGACAAATGCATTGCTGCTCTCCTCCTCTTCGTAGTCTACCTCATCTACAAAAAAAGGAAAAAAGACAGCCACGTTGTAGCTGTTTTTCTTCAGAGAAGCCACGTTTTGGAGAGGATCATGATCCATTACCGTCAGGTCAAAATCGCGGGTCAGTGTATGCATCAAGGCAAGGTCGCGCTTGATGAAGGGCTGACGAGTCATCAGGTCCAGCAGCGCCTTGGCCACCACGCTGTCCTCGGGATATTGCCTATGGAGTGTCTGCAGTGCCTCTAGGTCGTCTAGTTGTTGTAAAAAATGCCCCTTCATCTGTTCTACAGACTTTTCAAGCGACTGATCTGAAATCTTTGCTAGATAGGCCAGCCCAGCGCTATGGTCTTTTGCCTCACACCTGAGCTGACCTAGCCAATACCACACTTCATCTTGCTGCTCCCAGCCAGGAAACTCTGCTGCTAGCGTCATCAAAATGTTTTCTGCCAGTGCAGCCTCCTCGTTGTGATAAGCAGACAAAGCATAGTAGAAAAGGGCATAGGGAGTAATGTCATTCTTTTGGGCTAGGTCTGTGAGAGGAGCTAGGATAGCCTTGGCGGCTTCATAATTGGCAGTAGTGTAGTATTTTTTAGCTGCTTTATAACGCCTCAGTAGCGCCTTGTCAGTATGGGCTGACAATGTGTGGAATAGTAGCAGTAAAGAAAGAGTAAGGTAAGAACGACGTACGGTCATTTTTTTATTGGGCTATTTGATTATTTGTTTATTGCCTTATTAGACTATTTGTTTATTGGGCTATTTGATTATTTGTTTATTGCCTTATTAGACTATTTGTTTATTGAGCTATTTGATTATTAGATTATTTGTTTATTGCTTTATTAGACTATTTTTTTATTGGGCTATTTGATTATTGGATTATTTGTTCATTATGGCATTTGTCATTGAGCTATTTATCAATCGAGCCTGTTTCAAGGTACACCTAATGTCCTACCAGCCCTCTAAAAATAGGTCTTTCCAAGCCCAAGAGTCACCTTAAAGCCACAAAATCGGCAAATCACCCGATCACAAAATTGGCAAATCAACCGATCACAAAATCGGCAAATCATCCAATCATAAAATTGGCAAATCAACCGATCACAAAATTGGCAAATCAACCGATCACAAAATCGACAAATCAACCGATCACAAAATCACTCAATAACATGATGGCTTCAGTCTAGCTTCAGCACAGCCAAAAAGGCTTCTTGAGGAATCTCTACTGACCCCACCTGGCGCATGCGTTTCTTGCCTTTCTTCTGCTTTTCTAAAAGCTTTCTTTTCCTCGAAATATCGCCGCCATAACATTTGGCAATAACGTTCTTGCGCAGTGCTTTCACCGTTTCTCGGGCAATCACTTTGTTACCAATGGCCGCCTGGATGGCGATCTCAAACATCTGCCGGGGCAAGAGCTCTTTAAGCTTTTCGCAAAGTTTTTTGCCCCACTCGTAGGCCTTGGAGCGGTGTACTATAGCAGATAGTGCATCTACCTTTTCACCCCCCAACAAAATGTCGAGTTTGACGAGTTGTGAGGGTAGAAAACCAGTCAGCTCGTAGTCCAGCGAGGCATAGCCTTTAGAAATACTTTTGAGCTTGTCAAAGAAGTCAAACACAATCTTCGCCAAGGGGAGCGCAAAAGAGAGCTCTACCCGATCAGCTGTGAGGTATACTTGGTTTTGGAGCGTACCTCTTTTGTCAATACACAGCTTCATGATACCACCAATAAACTCAGGCTTCGTAATGATCTGTGCCCTGATAAAAGGCTCTTGTATCTCGCCAATAAGACCTGGATCTGGCATTTCAGAAGGAGCATTGACTTTTTGGATGTCGCCCTGCTTATCCACCACATGAAACTGTACAGAAGGCACGGTAGTAATCACCGTCATGTTGAACTCCCGCTCTAGGCGCTCCTGCACGATTTCCATGTGTAACATGCCTAAGAAGCCACACCGAAAGCCAAAACCCAACGCAGCAGACATTTCAGGCTCCCACACTAGCGAAGCATCGTTGAGCTGTAGCTTTTCCATAGAAGTACGTAGTTCTTCGTACTCCGAGGTATCTACCGGATAAATACCTGCAAAAACCATGGGCTTGACGTCTTCAAAGCCCTGAATGGCCTCGCTGCAGGGGTTATTCACATGTGTGATCGTATCACCTACTTTGACCTCACGTGCCTCTTTGATGCCAGAAATGAGGTAGCCTACGTTGCCTGCACTGAGGGCCGCTTGTGGCGTTTGGCGCAACTGAAGAATACCAATCTCATCTGCTTGATAGGTTTTTCCCGTGCTGAGAAACTTCACTTGATCTCCTTGGCGCATGGTGCCATTGAGCACCCTGAAATAGACTTCGATGCCCCGAAAGGAATTATACACCGAATCAAAGATCATGGCTTGCAAAGGAGCTTCTAACTTGCCCACAGGCGCAGGGATGTGCGTGATGATAGCTTGCAAAATGGCTTCGATGCCTATGCCAGCCTTGGCACTAGCAGCAATGATACTTTCGCGCTCGCACCCTAGCAGGTCTACAATTTGGTCTTTGACCTCTTCGGGCATCGCCCCAGGTAGATCCACTTTGTTGAGCACAGGAATGATGGTCAGGTCGTGCTCCAGAGCCAGATAGAGGTTAGAGATAGTCTGGGCTTCAATGCCCTGGGAGGCATCTACAACCAAGAGGGCGCCTTCGCACGCAGCAATGGCCCGAGAAACTTCGTAAGAAAAGTCTACATGGCCTGGCGTATCGATCAGGTTGAGCACATAAACCTGGTCTTGGAAAGGATAGTGCATCTGGATCGCATGGCTTTTAATAGTAATGCCTCGCTCCCGCTCCAGATCCATGTCGTCTAGCAGTTGTGCCTGCAGGTCCCTGTCAGACACAGTTTGCGTGGCCTCCAGCAGCCGATCAGCCAGCGTACTCTTGCCATGGTCAATATGAGCAATGATACAGAAGTTGCGAATGTTATTCATATTTCCCTCTCAATAATCAACTGAACTAATGTTTAAATAACAAAATGACCAAATGGCCCAATAAACCCATGCATCATGAGCAAAGCCTAGACACCAACACGTACAAAACAATACTCAAAGCCAAGCCCTCAACACGCAGTAGTGCCGTGAGCAAGACAGCCATGCACAAAAAGCCGTATTTGAAGCGATTCGGATAGCAGGCATAAGTGGTCAACTTAAAAGCCATTAGCTTTACATTGGCTATGAGCATGCCAGAGGTCAAGAGGGCTAGGGTAACCAACACATAAGGTGCAGCTAACCAGGCCGTCAGCCAAGGATATTGATTGGCCGATATAATCATCGGCAACGTACTGATAAAAAGTCCATGCGCAGGCGTGGGCAGCCCAATAAAAACCGCTTGTTGCCTGTCGTCTACATTGAACTGTGCTAGCCTCAGGGCTGAGAAACTGGGCATGAGCAAGGCTACGCAAGGTAGATAAGCTGAAACGGTTTGTTGACTGATGAGGACATACATGATGCTGGCAGGCAACAGGCCGAAAGTGACCAAGTCAGCCAAAGAATCTAGCTGCTGGCCCAGGGGCGAGTAAGCTTGGAGCAGTCGGGCTGCCAAGCCATCCAGAAAGTCTAACAATGCCCCCAACCAAATGCACCAAGCTGCCTGCGTTAAGTCGCCTTGCAGGGCCCAGACAATGCCTACGCAGCCACTTGTAAGGTTAAGGAGCGTCAAAAAGTTAGGTAAGTGTTTATGCATGCTCAGGAGGTGTTGCTGAGGAGTGGCTACAAAGCTAGGACTTTTTGCCGCTCTTTTTTATCTCCCTGCAACGCACAGGCTCATCGGTGATTTACTGATTGGGTGATTTAAAATACCTTTCTAGCCTCCAAGACGGTCTATTTTAGTCATATAAAAGCGTAACTAGAGCTATTTCAACCAGACTCGTTATTTCGTGGTCTTTTCTTCTATGACTTGCGGTTATTACATCACTGAGCAATTTTGTAATCCTTCGACCCAAGAAATAGCACAATAAATGAACCAATAACCCAATGGCCTCTCTTCTTTTTACAGACAATTATTTCATGCAGGAGGCGCTCAAGGAAGCGGTTAAGGCCTACGAGACAGGAGAAGTGCCTGTGGGCGCTGTTGTGGTGAACAATCATCATATCATTGCCCGCGCTTATAACCAAGTGGAACGACTAAAAGACGCTACGGCCCATGCAGAAATGTTGGCTTTGACAGCTGCCTTTAGCTACGTAGGGGGCAAATACTTGCCTACTTGTACTCTATATGTCACTTTAGAGCCTTGCTGCATGTGTGGCAGTGCTGCTTACTGGGCCCAGCTGGGCCGCTTAGTGATAGGTGCACGTGACCCTCAGCGAGGCTACAGCACCGTGGGCAAGCCCCTCTTACATCCTCGTACAGAAGTGACTACCGATGTATGCTCAGAAGAGGCTGCTCAACATCTGAACCGTTTTTTTCAGCGATTGAGAAGTTAGTAAATATACTTGCTTGCCTTATGCAACCTTACAGAGCATGACCATCTTTCTGTTTAGGGCTTGAGTAGCACATCTATGCAGCATGCACCATGTTCACAATCTACTTCCATATCCGCAACGATCCTTCTCATGCATGGCATACGCTGTCAGAATGAAGGTTGCGAAGACTGCTGCAGAATAGCTACCAACCACACTGCTAGACTTTTCAAGTAGACTGTCTTTGGGGTTAGAAGCCCTTTTTAAATCATTCAATCACAAAATCGCCTAACACGGCCATGGTCTCATTAGATGCCTCTTGCAACAGGCGCGTTCTGTTTTAAGGCATTGAGCTAGATACCCTATACAGCGGCTAGGTAAATTGGACTTCTTCGTGAATGACCCAGCCCTCTTCTTCTTTTTGCTGAGGCATGTGCAGTTTGCCCTTGGCTAGCCATTTGGTCTCTGTGGAGTGATCTAGATGTTGGGGCAAAAGAAAGCGAAGCCAGCCCAGCTTGCTGCGCAAGTGCTTGAAGGGTTTTTCTTCAACAAGTGTTCTTACGTTGTGGATGTCTAAAGACACTGCCTCTTGGTCCAGGCGTATATTGTCTAATGAGATATGGCCACTCTCTGTGCGCTTTCCATCCAAAAATATCCAGCTCCTTTCCTCTAATGGCCATTGCCAGCGAATCCATATGATCGCGTGCTGTTTTGAAACAAATCGGCCCCAGTGAAGCGTCTGGATAGGCAGCTTCCAGGGAGGCAAGTTCATGGTGATTTGCTCAACATATCCTTTGCCCATCAGGAGGGTGTCTTTGAGCTGTACCTCCAACGCAGCATGGGGGTGGGAGCAGTTCCACTCTACTTTTTTATGCTTATGTGCCCAAAGGCGTTCGTGTATAGGAGGTGTTGAGAAAGGATGAGACTTGACTGTAAAAAGAGGACAAGAAAAGTGCGTAGCATTGTGGGTAAAGGTACCTCTCGAATGGGCTGCTGCCTGCTCCAAGTCGACTTTTAGCCCTCCTTCTTGACTCAAGAGGCTTTGATGCAAAGTAAGAGGAAATCCTAACCAGCGTAAGTTCAGCGCATAACCTATCCAAGCATTGCCTTGGTCGTCCACACAGTCGAAGTACAGTTTTTCTAGCGTGATAGGCAGCCGATCTATCCTTAAGGTAGGCTTTGAGGAGCGTCTTGTAGCTTTTGAAAAGAGGTAAGGGAGGCTGAGGCCAGTTCGGAGGAGTGTAGATAAGCTCCCTCTTTATGGTAGTGCTTGTCAATGAATCCCTTAAGCTTGGCAGGTCGCACATTAGGCCTAGTAAGCAAGTCTTTGATGGGGAGGACTTCAAAGGCCATATGGTCCTCTTGTGATGTAATGGGATGATCTAGCCAGTGCGTAGAGACTTGCACGCGAAAGAGGAAGTTAAGCTCTTGGTAGACGTTAACGGCATCTTGCCAGTGATGCTACAAACATCCGAGAAAGCCCTGGATTGGTACTGTCTCAAGGGCCATCTCTTCTCGCAGCTCTCTAACTAGGCATGCTTGTACTGTTTCACCAGGTTCTAATGTGCCACCTGGTAGGAAGAAGACCCGATGCGCTTTGCTCCAACACATGACCAGCCGATGGTCATCGCCGAGTAAGGCTCTAGCTCTAACTACAACCTGCGTGGGCTTTCCCATAGTTTAGATAGTATTTTACGTGGCTTAAGCTCAAGTTTCGGCTATCGTAACTTGAGGGTGACAAGTGTGAAAATAGCGAGTAAAATGCCCACAATCCAAAAACGTGCTACGATTTTGGCTTCGTGTAAGCCTAGCTTCTGGTAATGGTGGTGGATGGGTGACATCCTAAAGATTCTCCTTCCTTCGCCATGCTTTCTTTTGGTGTATTTGAAATAGGCTACTTGTAGGATAACAGATAGGTTCTCCACTAGAAAGATGCCGCAGAGAAGTGGTATCAGCAGTTCTTTTCTGATCATGATGGCCATCACAGCAATGAGCCCGCCCAAAGTCAAGCTGCCTGTGTCTCCCATAAAAATCTGAGCAGGATAGGTGTTGTACCAAAGAAAGCCTATACAAGCGCCGACAAAGGCAGTACAAAAAATGACCAGTTCGCCTAAGTTCGGGAGGTACATGATGTTGAGGTATTGCGAGAAAATAACGTTGCCTGATAGATAAGCCAAGACAGCGAGTGTAATGCCGATAATGGCTGAAGTGCCTGCTGCCAGGCCGTCTAGTCCGTCTGTAAGGTTGGCGGCGTTAGAGACCGCAGTCACGATAAAGATGACCACAAGCACGTATACGATCCAGGTGTACTGGGGAGGGAGTCCAGGCACGAGCTGGCTGTAGTCCAGTTCATTGTTTTTGAAAAAAGGCACTGTCGTTTTGGTGGATTTTACATCTTTGAAAGCTGTAGGTGCCGCCTCGCCCTGCTCGATGAGGGCAATGGGTGCTTCTAGTTCGCGTACCACTACCTCTTTATGAAAATAAAGGACGAGGCTCACAATGAGTCCTAATCCCACTTGGCCAAACACTTTAAATCTACCTGCTAAGCCTTTTTTATCTTTCTTAAAGACCTTGATGTAGTCGTCAATAAAGCCGATCAAACCCATCCACAAGGTGGCAACCAGTAATAGGAACACATAGGTGTTGACTAGCTGGGCAAAGAGCAATGTGGGTATAACAATGGCTGCTATGATGACAATGCCGCCCATGGTGGGTGTTTTGCCTTTTTGGGTTTCTTCTGCCAAGCCCAATGCTCGTGTCCCCTCTCTAATTTGTTGCTGCTCAAAGAACTGAATCAATCTCTTCCCTAAGAGAATGGCAATGAGCAAGGAGCATACTGCCGCTGCAGCAGCCCTGAAAGAGATGTACTTGAAGACACCAGTACCTGGGCAGTCAAAAACTTCATGAATGTATCGAAAAAGATAATAGAGCATTGCTGAAGACTACCTATTTGGTTTTAAGTAAAAAAAGTACGTGTTTATATAAGCTGAGATAAGCTAGAGCACTGCAAGGAGTGAGTGAAGAGGAGATATTACTTCTAACTGTAACAAGCAATGGTTCGACTTTCTTAAGCCGCCGCTAAATAACGGCTTGTGTCGCGAATCTGAAACGTTAGCTCGATACAATTGCTAAATTCACTGAACGAAAATATATTTGCATCTGTATGAATACTCCACACTCAGACTCAAACCCCATGAAACGGTCCACAAGATCAGCGCATTTATCCAGGCTACTCATTGTCTTTTCTCTACTTCTGACTGTGCAAAGCTGTTTGATTGGAAGAGGAAGGGATAATCGAGGAGACTTGGTAAGCTACGAACGAAGAAAGGGGGGCTGGAGTATGCAAGTGCCCCCTGGCATGGTGCTTATTCCGGGAGGGGCTTTCATCATGGGCCCTGCAGGGCCCAGTGTTACTGCTACACCCAACCCATCCAGACGAGCAACCGTGGAATCTTTTTGTATGAAAGAAACCCTTACGACTAATGGTGAGTACTTGATCAAACTCAGTGAATTTATGGATTCAGCAGCGAGAGTCTCTAACGAGAATGAGGAAGCAGAGGAAGAAGATGCTGACCCCAGCGTAGTATCTGACTCTTCTTCTGGTGGGCAAGGAGACGGATCGCCTACCATGCTGAGTGGAGAGGGCCTTGTTGATGCACTTTATCCAGATCGCCAAGTGTGGAAAAAGGACCTGAAGCATGAAATGGCAGACCATATGGTAGACAACTATTTGCCTACCCAAGAAGAGTTTATCAATAGCTCTTTAGATGATATTGCTAGCCATCTCTATGCCAATTACCCTGTGGTGGGCCTAACGGCGAAGCAATGTGAACAATTTTTGGCATTGCTGTCAGAGGAGAAAGCGGAATATAACAGAGAAAGAGGGTTGCCCCAAGTGCCTGCTTATCGTCTGCCCTCAGCAGAGCAGTATACCTATGCTGCTAGGGGAGGGAGAGAGCTGGCTCAGTTTCCCTGGGGAGGTCCCTACTTGAGAAACGCAAAGGGAGAATTGTTAGCCAATTTTAAGTCTAACAGAGGAGACTACGGAGAATGCGGCTATGTATTTACCTCTCCGGTAGGCGCTTTTCTACCTAACAACTATGGTTTGTATGATATGGCGGGCAATGTAGCATGTTGGACTTCGACACGTTGGGACCCCAAAGATGCAAAATGTCCATGGCGCGTCATTATGGGAGGCTCATGGAAAGATATTGGCGCTTTGCTGCAGACAGGGGAACCAGATTATGAGCTTGAAACTGATGCTAGGTCTTATGTGGGCCTTCAGCCTGTGATGCCCTATGTAGGAGCAGCTGACTATTAAGAGAACAGTAACAGTACAACATAAATTAAAACAACAGTATATGGCTAGTGGATTCTCCCCCAAGAAAGACTTCACAACGAGGTTTTACAAAGATGTTATGCCCAAAATTTACGGTATTGGCGCTTCTATCGTCATTTTTGGAGCTATGTTCAAGCTACTCAACTGGTCAGGAGGGGCGTTGATGCTAGGAGTAGGTTTGACAACAGAGGCAGTCATTTTCTTTCTGAGTGCCTTTGAGCCGCATGAGGAAGAAGTAGATTGGTCTATAGTGTATCCAGAGCTACGAGAGGGCCATGCAGGAGGAGATATCGCAGTACGTTCCAGTCACTCTCAGGGTCCTGTTGGCGAAAAATTAGATGACCTGTTTGCTCAGGCAAAAATAGATGGCGCACTGATAGAACGGTTAGGGGAAGGCATGAGTCGCCTATCCGACTCTGTGGCCAACATGGCTGCTCTGCCTGATGTATCAGCTGCTACAGAGAAGTATACGGCCAGTATAGAGAAGGCTTCAGATGCACTCAACAATATGTATGAAGCACATACTGATGCACTAGGGGCTGTCAACAAGCTGGCAAGTGTATCGCAAGACATACAAGGTTACCAAGAACAAAGCCAAGGCATGGCAGAAACGTTGCAAGCGCTTAATACAGCCTACAGAAGAGAGCTGGAAGGAGTTGACTTGCGCGCAAGGACCACCCAGGAAGTTTACACACACATCTCAGAAGCGATGGAAAGGATGCAAGCAGCCAGCCATGAAACAGAGAAGTTTGAGACCGAGCTGGGCCAGCTGAGTGCAAAAATGGCTTCCTTGAACAGCATATACGGAAACATGCTAACAGCATTAAAGAACTAAACAAACGCATATCATCTGATCCTAACATAGAGCCCGCAAATTCATGGCTGGAGAGAAACTAAGTCCAAGACAAAAAATGATTGGGATGATGTACCTGGTGCTGACAGCGCTACTAGCGCTTCAGGTAAGTAGCAGTGTACTCGAAAAGTTCATCCTAATCAACAAAAGCTTAGAGCAAGGCGTTGATCTGAAGGTACAAGAAAACATTAAGAGCCTAGAGCGGATCAAAGCCACAGTAAGAGAGACAGGAAATAGGTCCAAGGACGTGAAAGTGCTCAATGCTGCCTTGGAAGTGAGAAAAGAGACTAAAAAAGTTGTTGATTATGTGGACAACTTAAAAGCTAAACTCGTTGAACTGACAGGAGGTAAAGACAATAAAACAGGTGTTCCTAAAGGTATAAAAAATGATGCTGTCGTAGCCCAGTTGATGATCGATGGTGGCAAGGGCAACGAGCTTCAAAAACTACTGAATGGTTACATGCGTCAACTGTCTGAAGTGACACAAAAGAAATATGCTGCAATTGCTTTGGATGCGAAAGACAGTGCCTTGTACAAAAATGATCCTAACCAGCATGGTAAAAATTTTACATGCCTCAACTTTGACCATACACCATTAGGAGCAGCATTGGCCACTCTAACCCAATTTGTTTCAGAAGTTGTCTATGCTGAAACCAATGCGTTGGAAGAACTGTCCAGAAATGTAGGTGCAGATGATGTTAAGTTCGATAACTTAGTGCCTGTAGTGAAACCACAGTCTAATATTGTTGCTGCTGGAGCTAGGTACAAAGCAGAGCTGTTTTTAGCCGCTTCTTCTTCTGGCACAAGGCCTCAGATGACCATTGATGAAAGAACTATTCCTGTAGAAGATGGTGTAGGGCAAGTAGATTTTCTGACTTCTCCAGGCAATTACAACAAGGATGGACTAGCCAAAAAGACCTTCAGGGCAGCCATTAAGATGAATATGCCTGGCGGAAAAGATACTACCTTTGTCGAAGACATAGAATATTTCGTGGCAAGGCCAGTGATTCAGGTGCAATCTGCTTCAGTGCAGGCCTTGTATCTCAACTGCGGTAATGAACTTAACGTACAAGTACCAGCACTAGGTGCAGCATACAATCCTAGTTTCGATGCCAAAGGTGGGAGTGTAATAACTGGCGGAGGCAAGGGCCTCATAACCATAGTGCCACAAGACAATGAGGTAAGGCTTAACGTGTACAACAACAAAAACTTGTTGGGCACACAAGTCTTCAAAGTAAGAACCATCCCTAGACCAGAGATAAATATTACCAGCAAGGGAAAGGTAGTCAATGAAAAACAAGGTATGCCAGCTCCAGGCCCACGCAGCCTAGAAGTAAGACCTATAGCTGATGAGAGCTTTAAAAACTTCCTCCCTAAAGATGCACGCTACAGAGTAGCCCAATGGGAAGTCTCTCTGGCACGTGGTAGCAACGCCGTAAAGACAAAAAAAGTGAATGGACAAGAGGCAAGCCTTAGCGAATTCGCAGCCTCAGCCAGGCCTGGCGACAGATTAGTCATAGAGGTGAAAAAAGTAGAGCGACTTAACTTCAAAGGGGAAATAGAAGCTGTGAAAATGGGTACTATCATCCATACCATTCCATTAACATAACTTATTTTTTATGAGACGTACCTTCCTAACATACTTAGTTCTTTTGGGCATAGCTTTGAGCCCTAGCGTGAGTTTAGCCAAAATACCTAGTACAAAGATTAATCCGAACTCGCTCAATCCTATTCCAGAGTCAGAAATATTGATGCGCAAGAGAATTTGGAGAGAGATAGACTTTCTTGTAAAGCCTAATAAACCCTTCTTTACCTATCAAAAAGAAATTACCAAGTCCATCATCGAAGGCGTACAAGCAGGGCAACTAACGCCCTATAAAGACGAGGAATTCCAAGAGTCCATGACACCAGAGGAATTCCTTGAAAATTTGAAACTTCCAGAAGGAGACGCGCAGACATTTACTGCTGACGATGATGACGACTGGGGAGGAGACAATCCACAAGAGGGCCATACTAAGGAGGAAGCTTCAGATTCTTTTTTGCCTAACGAGGTCTCTATTATAGAGATCATGGAAGACTGGATATTTGATAAAGTACGCTCTAAACAATACTACGACATACAATACTTTAAACTGATCATTCCGGCTAGTAAGTTTGAGACAGGGCTGCGTAGAGTAGTAGGGATATTTAAATACAAAGATTTAGCCCATTATTTCGATGAACACAAAGTGTTCTGGGTCAACGTAGATAATAGTGCTGGTCACATTACCATGACCACGGCTTTTGAAAAAAGGTTATTTCTCTCCAGAATCACTAAAGTGGAGAATCCAGATAACCTTACGCTAGCTGACATCTACAAAACACCTGAAGCAGAAGCACAAGCCTCTAAAAAAATGGAAGAAAAGCTTTTGGAAAAAGAGTACTTCCTTTGGGCACCTTGATGAATAATATACTTGGCTCTTGGCTCCTATCCCCTAAAGCTCCCCACCTGGACAGGAAGGGCTAGGAATGGTTAATTGGCCTACCATGCACTCAGCCTACTCACCACTGAGGAGATCCAATCTAGGTGCAAGGTTTATGATGCAAACCGTCCAAATGACGACACGACCTAGTAATCTCGCAAACCTTTCCCCATGAGATTCTTTGACTTCCTTTATAGCGACATTGCTGTTGATCTGGGCACAGCCAACACCCTGATTATACAAAACGGCAAAATTGTCGTAGACGAGCCCTCGATCATAGCCGTCGACAGGAATACCAACAAACTAATTGCTGTGGGCAGAGAAGCCATGCAAATGCATGAAAAAACCCATGACAACATCAAAACCATCCGGCCGTTAAAAGACGGCGTCATCGCAGACTTTCATGCTGCCGAATACATGATTCGGAGTATGATCAAGATGATCAATAATACTAAGTTGGGGTTCCTGACACCGATATCGCATAGGATGGTTATTTGCATTCCTTCTGGCATCACAGACGTTGAAAAAAGAGCCGTGAGAGACTCTGCAGAGCATACAGGAGCCAAAGAAGTCTACATGATTCCTGAACCCCTTGCTGCAGCCATTGGCATTGGCATTGACATAGAAGCGCCTGTCGGTTCCATGATTGTCGACATTGGTGGAGGCACTACCGAAATTGCAGTCATCGCACTGGCAGGCATTGTCTGTGACCAGTCGATCAAAGTAGCAGGTGATGTCTTTAGTAAAGATATACTAGACCACATGCGCAGGAAGCACAACTTGCTCATTGGAGAGCGGACAGCCGAAAAAATCAAACTAGGCGTAGGAGCTGCCTTAGAAGATATAGACCCTATTCCAGATGACTACGAGGTACGTGGAAGGGACCTCGTAACAGGCATTCCTAAGGTCGTTCAGATCAATCATAGAGAAATTACTATCGCTTTAGAGAAATCTGTGCTCAAAATTGAAGAAGCCATTCTTAAAGCCCTAGAAATGTCTCCTCCTGAGTTGTCTGCTGATATCTATGACAATGGTATCTACTTGACAGGCGGAGGGGCGCTCTTAAGAGGACTTGACAAGCGACTAGCGCAAAGAACTAAACTACCCATACACATCGCCGAAGACCCACTGCAAGCAGTAGTACGTGGCACAGGCATTGCGCTCAGAAACCTAGATACCTATAAACGGGTATTGATGAACTGAAGTAGTGCTTCAAGAAGGTACACCATGAAGGCGTTGTAGAAGTGTACCATCGACTCCGTCCATTGAGAACAAAACTGTGCATAGGCAACGTAGCTTAGAAACAGAAGCTATCTTCGTGTTCTTATGAAAAGGTTGCTCGGTTTTCTATATAGACATAGCGCTTTTGTGGTTTTCGCACTGTTAGAGCTCACGAGCATGGCCCTCTACTTCCATCGAGCACAACACAGAGCCTCCGTCTTACATGCAGTAGCAAACATCAATAAGTTCCTCAGTGAAGTCAAGCGCTATCCTCTCCTTAAAAAAGAGAATGAAACGCTTTTGCATGAAATGGCCGCCTTGCGAGAGAAGCATGTAGGTGAAAAACAGGCAGCAAGCCCATTAGCCATGGCTGTGCCTGAGCAATATGTCCTCATTCCTGCCCGCATCATCAATAACTCCTTTGTAGGGACCAAGAATTATCTTACTCTGGACAAAGGAGCCTTGCACGGCATTGCCCCAGGGATGGGCGTAGTAAGTCCCCAGGGAATCGTGGGTAAGGTCAAGGTGGTCTCTGAGCACTTTGCCACGGTTATCTCTTTGCTGCACACCTCTATGCAGATATCAGCTAAGATTTCGCCTTCAGCAGTACTCGGTACTGTGCAGTGGACAGGCCAAGACCCTTTTCGTGCCCGTATGTTGTATGTACCCAGACATGTACCTATTGAGTCAGGCCAGGCAGTGGTCACGTCAGGGTACAATGACACTTTCTTCGCAGACACCTTGATTGGACACATCAAGCACGTGAAGCTTAAAAAAGAAGCCCCTTTTTACGATATTGAGCTTAAGCTCAGTACTGACTTTAGTACACTTCAGCATGTTTGCGTGGTCAAACATACCTTGAAGCAAGAAAAAGAGACCTTAGAGCAGCAGACGCAAAATTTTTATGAATAGAGTAAATATTCTAGGACAGCTAGTTAGCTTTTTGTACTATATCACCTTACAAATAGTCTTGGCGCGGTCTATTATGCTCTTTCACACTGCTTTTTGTTTTATCTACGTGGCCTTTCTGCTCCTACTTCCTTGGCGGCCCACTGGCTTGACAAAGCTACTTGTCGTAGGCTTTTGCGTGGGGCTGCTGATAGATGCATTTTACGACAGCTGGGGCTTACACGCTTTTGCCTCTGTACTTCTGATTTATTGCCGAGCACTGCTGCTCCAACTCATGTTACCAGTGAGTGACTATGAAGTCGCTACGCAGCCCACACTGCGCAATTTAGGCTGGAAGCGTTTTTCTCTATTTGCTTTGATGCTCATAAGCATGCACCATTTGGCGCTATTTGCTTTAGATGCTTACGACACTACCCTTGTCTTGACGGTCCTACGCAAAACTGCCTTCAGCACCCTACTCACCTATATCGCTGTACTACTTACCCAAAGTGCCACACTTCTAGCCAGCAATAAGTAATGCGCTTGCACAGAGGCCATACTATCCAACTAACTTTTATCCTCGTAGGGCTCCTTTTTCTTGTTCGATTACTTTTTATACAAGTATTAAGCGACGCCTACAAGCACGCAGCTGAAAAGAATATCATCCAGCCAGTCGTAGAACATCCCTACCGAGGAGCTATATACGACAGGCATGGGGCCTTTTTAGCCTACAACGTCCCTATTTATGACCTCATGGTCATTCCCAAAGAAGTGGAGCAGCTGGATATTCTCGCTTTTTGTCAAGACTTTGGCATTACGCCTGCGGCCTTTGAACATACACTGAAAAAAGCCAAAGCGTATTCCTATGTTAAACCCTCTGTCTTTATCAAAAACATATCCTTAGAAACATGGGCCCAAATCCAGGAGCACCTGACTGACTACCTCGGCTTCTTTGTGCAAGCACGCACAGTACGTAAATATCCACAGCCCCTCCTGGCCAACACCCTAGGGTATGTGGGCGAAATAAGCCCACACCAGCTTGCTGCTGATACCTTTCACTATTACAAGCAGGGAGACAGGATAGGCATCAGTGGTTTGGAAAAGAGCTATGAAAAGGTGCTCAGGGGGCAGCGGGGCATCCGTTATGAAATCAGCGACGCCCGGGGCGTCGTCAAAGGAAGCTTTAAGAAAGGAGCACTGGACCAAGTGTCTGTGCCTGGCAAAGACCTTACTACTACGATAGATACGGCCCTACAAACGTACGGAGAGGAATTGATGAAAAATAAGATCGGCAGCATCGTTGCCATAGAGCCTACCACAGGTGAAATCTTAGCGCTTGTCTCCAGCCCCTCGTACGATCCCAATCTACTCACAGGAAAAAGTTTTGGCAGTCATTTTGCCCAATTAGAACAAGACAAGCAAGCCCCTCTTTTCCACCGACCTATCATGGCCATGTATCCTCCTGGGTCTATCTTTAAACTCAAACAGACCCTTATTGCCCTGCAAGAAAAAGTGATCTGCCCGAGTACTGTACATACTTGTGACAAAAGGCTCGTCAACTGCCATGCCCATCCCTCGCCCTTGAATCTATACACAGCCATCAAACATTCTTGCAACCCTTACTTCTATCACGTATTCAGAAGCATTGTGAACCAGATGGCGTCTAAAAATACCTATGAAGACACACGCCTAGGGTTAGAAAAATGGTGCAGCTATCTCCAATCCTTTGGGTTGGGCATTCCACTAGGCATTGACCTGCCAGGCGAGAAGGAGGGGCTCATTCCCAATGCAGCCTTTTATGACCAACTTTATGGGCCAGGGCGCTGGAAAGCTTCTACGATCAGATCGTTGGATATTGGGCAAGGAGAGCTGCTCATTACGCCTTTGCAGATGGCCAATTTTGTGACGGCCGTTGCCAATCGGGGCTACTACTATACGCCGCATTTGGTCAAGCAGATGGGCGAGCAGCCCATCTTGCCAGAGGAAGCAAACAAACATGTCATTCCTATCGATCCCCAACACTTTGAATTCATCGCCGAAGCCATGCATGATAGCGTAGAGGGGGGCACCTCACGGCGGGTCCGCACCAAAGGCATAGCCGCCTGTGCCAAAACAGGTACCAGTGAAAATCCACACGGCGAGGACCACTCTGTTTGCATTGCCTTTGCGCCCAAAGATCAGCCCCAGATAGCTGTTTCAGTGTATGTAGAAAATGCTGGCTGGGGCGCTAGGGCGGCTGCGTCTATCGCCGGGTTGCTGATAGAAAAACACCTGCGGGGCTCTATCAGCCGCCCATGGATGCATGATTATGTCATCAAAGGAGACTTTTTCCATTGAAAACAGAAAGAAAACTATTCGCTCATATTGACTGGCTGATCGTCCTATGCTACGTCAGTTTGGTCCTTTTTGGCTGGCTCAATATCCACGCAGTTAGCTACGAGAAGGAGCTCGACCAGAGCCTGTTCGACCTGTCCCGAAGTGCAGGCAAGCAATTCATTTGGCTCGTTACAGTCCTACCCCTCTTTTTCCTTATCTTCTTCCTTGATGCCAAGATTTACCAATCACTAGCCTACGTCTTCTATGCCTTGGCCATGCTGCTCCTACTCAGCACCTTGGTTTGGGGCGTAGGGACGGGTGGCCACCGCGCCTGGCTTCAGTGGGGAGGACAACCCTCTGAACTAGCCAAACTGGCCTGTGCCCTAGCTATTGCTAAATACCTAGATGAGACCCCTACAGGACTAACGCAACTGAAATCTCAGTCAGTGGTACTAAGCCTAACGCTGTTACCCGCCTCGATCATTCTGCTACAAGGCGACCTAGGCTCCAGTCTCGTATTCGTTGCTTTTGTCATTGTCTTCTACCGAGAAGGCCTTCCTGTTGGGCTGATCTTGCTCGGCGCATTGGTCGTGACAGTCTCCATCTTAACCCTGCTGATCCCTCGCAGCTACCTAGTAGTCGGGATACTCAGTATAGCTCTCCTTCTGATAGGCGTTATGCGAAGAAGTTGGAAAAAGGTCATCCTCATTGTGTTCATGACTATAGGGACCTTGGTATTCATCGAAGGCTTTCACTTCGGGGTAGAGCGAATACTAAAACCGCACCAGCAGAACAGGCTCAAGGCCCTGGTAGACCCCAATGCAGACCCTTTGGGCATCGGCTGGAACGTGACCCAAGCTAAAATCGCCATTGGTTCTGGCGGACTTTGGGGCAAAGGGTTCTTGCAGGGTACGCAGACCAAATATGGCTTCGTGCCTGAGCAGAGTACAGATTTTATTTTCTGCACCATAGGAGAGGAGCACGGATGGATCGGGGCGCTAGGCGTTATTTGTGCTTTCATAGGGCTCCTATCCAGAATTCTCTACCTGGCAGAACGCCAAAAGGTAAGGTTTGCCAGGGTATATGGCTACGCAGTCGCTTCCGTCTTGTTCTTCCATTTTATGATCAACGTGGGCATGACCATCGGCCTCATGCCTGTGATTGGTATCCCGTTGCCTTTTATTAGCTATGGCGGCTCTGCTCTATGGTCCTTCTCTCTCATGCTGTTCATCTTGCTCAAGCTAGACGCTGGGCGAAAAAACTATCTTTCTTGGCAACAAGCTGCTTTGAAGTAGTGCATTGATTTATTAGACTATTTGTTTATCTGATTATTGACTTTCTGATTAGGTAATTTTTTGGTTGAATGTAGCGTTATCGCATCATTCGTTTTATCCTCTGAAGAGGGTTTTTGGCAAGCCCTCCCGAGAAGAAAAGTGCCCCTAAAGCCCCTAAACTGGATCAAATCTATTTATGCAACAACGCTGTTGAATGTGGCCTTCTTGCTAAAACTGGGCACGACTTAGGGATGAATTTTGTCAATCAAAAAATGAGGGATGAAAAATAGCCCCTGATACGCGTCTAAGTTTTTAACATAGACTGGACCTACTGCAAAATGCACCTGCTGTCTCATCAACACTTTACAAGTAAGCCTTTTCAAAAGCCTGGGAACAGTTTTAAAATCAATAAACAAATGACCCAATAAACAAATAAGTCAATGGCCCAATAAACAACTAGCATAACAAACAAATGCCTCAATAAATCACCCAATAATACAGTGGACTCAACCCTAACTTTTATTTATGCCAGCACCTCTGAGTATTCAGGAACACTTCAAACAGCATTTACTATTAGCTTATCCCATCATGATCAGCCAGCTGAGTCACATCGCTATGGCAGTGGCAGACAATGTGATGGTGGGCTGGCTAGGGGCTACCCCCTTGGCAGCCAGTGCCTTAGCCAACAGTATCTTATGGCCTTTCCTGATGCTAGGTCTTGGTATCTCTTATGGCTTGACTCCACTGGTGGCAGCTGCCGATGCCAAAAAGCAGTATAGCAAAGCAACCAAAGCCTTGCAGCACTCGCTAGTGATTAATCTAGCTTTTGGCTGTGTGTTTTGTGGGGTTATTTGTTTAGGCTCCCCTTTGCTCCATCATATGGGCCAAACCCCAGCTGTAGCTGATCTGGCGAAGCCTTATCTCTGGATCGTTGCTGGGTCGTTTATTCCTCTCATGCTTTTCCAAGCCTTCCGAGAGTATACAGAAGGACTGTCTTTTACACGAGAAGCCATGTACATCAACCTTTTCTGTAGCCTGGTCAACATCTTACTCAATTATGTCCTGATCTATGGCCAGCTAGGCTTTCCAGCGATGGGGCTGAATGGGGCAGCATGGGCCACATTAGCTAGTCGTATCCTGATGGCACTCATGATGGGCGGCTGTATTTTTAGGCTACCTAAGCTGGGACACCACATGGCCAACTTTCGTTGGCAAGGCTTCATGTGCTCCTATTTTGTCAAGCTCCTGCAAATAGGCGGACCAGCTGGTGTAGAGTTAGCACTAGAGTCAATGGCCTACACGGCTTGTGTGGTTATGGCGGGCTGGATTGGTGTGGAGACACAAGCGGCACACATGATCGCTGTGAACCTAGGCTCTATCAGCTGGATTGTGGTTTTGGGCATTGCGTTGGCCACGACGATTCGGGTGGGCAATCAGTGGGGAGTGCGCGACTTTGCTGCCCTGAGAACAGCAGGCTTTGTAGGTTTTACTATTGGCAGTGTCTTTATGTTATTGGCTTCTGTAGTCTTTTTATGGGGACATCAAGTCTTGCCCAGTTTTTACACCCACGAAGTGGTTGTGCTCAATATTGCTTCGCCTTTACTCATCCTGGTGGGCCTACTTCAGCTCCCAGATGGCATTGGGGCTGTAGGGGTAGCTGCGTCCAGAGGCATGGAGGATACGAAAGTGCCTTTCATCATCGCTACGATCGGCTACTGGCTGTTGGGGGTTCCATTGGGCTATCTTTTCTGCTTTCAGCTAGCGTGGGGCATACAAGGGCTCTGGTGGGGCCTAAATGTAGGGAGGTTAGTAGGCGCCATCGCCCTATTGCTACGTTTTCATTACACGAGTAGACGGCTCGTTCTTCTCCATGAACAAGGAGACACAACGACAGACATTGGCTAGCAACTATCTAGTTGACCCTTACCAACTCTCTACTGCAGCTTGGAGAAGGTAAGAGGTTAGAGCAATCAGCAATTTTTTTATCCGCAACTCCTCCTCACTCATCTCAACAACCAAGGAAGCCCTAGTACTAGGTTAATTCCATCAGTAGTAACTTCAAATTCCATCCCATTCCTGACAATAAACCATTCACTACGTCGCCTAGTGCTCCTTTTAGGTAATTTCTTCCCAGACCATGTCCTTGCTTCAGATGACTGATCACTGCTTCTATTGCTGAACGAGGGCGATAACTCTTCTTCCTTTTCCTTCTCTCTGTCGGAGTGAAGTGCACCCCATCGTTAGGACCACAAAGTAGTAAATCGTGAGGAGAGTTGTTCCTTGGCTAGCACGGGTTGGTTTGACATTTGATACTACTTTTTTTATTCTGTTTCCTGATCACTTCTATGCTCTCCCCTATGCTTGATAACCCCTAGCCCCTCGTGCCAAGCAAGCATAGAAACTCCTTGATAGAATACGCTATCTGGACTCTGGTAACCCAAGCTTTGGTCAGCACGAGTACTGTTATACCAACTTATGTACCCACTCAGACTCACTCGCGCTTCCTGTACACTTGCATAACTCTTCAAATATACCTCTTCGTACTTCACACTGCGCCAGTAACGCTCTATCAATACGTTGTCACAACAACGTCCCGCCCCATTGTGGCTCAATACAATCCCCGCCTCTTCAAGGGCCTTGCGCCAGGGCGAACTGGTGAACTGACTCCCTCTATCTGTGTTAATGATCAACGGTTGGTAACCACTTGACAAAGAGGCACGCAAGGCTGACAAACAGCTTGCTGTTTCCAGAAAGGGGGATAAGTCCCAGCCCATTATACGACGACTCACCATGTCAATGAGCGCTCTCAGATATAGAAAGCCTTGCTCCATTCGTAGATACGTGATATCTATCTGCCAAACATCATTCACCTTCACTGCGGGACGTTCTTTGAGTAAATAAGAAGAGACACTTGCCTTGTGGTCCCTTTTCGATAGATTCTTTTTAGGATACAAAGCTGCTAGGCCCATCAAACGCATCAGGCTGAGTACACGTTTACCATTGACTTGATAGCCTCGTTGCCGAAGCAGTAAATGAAGCCTTCGATAGCCCACATAAAAGGGTATTGTTGATAGAGGTCTCTGAGCTGATTCATCACTTCTACTTGATCATCTTTCGCTGGCTTAGATCGATAATACACCCCTGATCGATGCACGTCCAACAAGGCAGCTTTCCGTCTTAGACTTAACTGTGGCGTAGGCTGTGCAAGGGCTTGTCTTCTGTGTTTCAAAGATGGCTGCCTAGCGATTTGGACAAAAAATCGTTTTCGACTTTTAATCGCCCAATGGTGGCCATAAGTTTTTCAATGTGTTGCTCATCAGGTAGTTGTGGTTGATCAGGGTTCTCAAAGAGAATTTTTCCCTCATCGATGAGATTTTTTCACCACTTATAAAGTTGACTGGAGACGATACCAAACTCTAGGCAAAGCTCAGCAGCGGTCTTTTGAGCTTTGATAATCTTCTGGTTTAAGTTCATGATTGTAGTAGTTTTAGTTGTTGTACAATTTAACCAATGTCAGATTAAATTTCAACTACTACATCTGAAGCGTTGGCGCGGGATATGTACGCGCTATGCCAAGAGAAGGAGCTCATTTCTGGCCGCTATTCAAATCAGATGTCTAGCTTTATGGCTAGGCGTCTCCTGACGACACTGTTTAGGCGGATTTTCTTTCGGCCTAATTTTTCGCAAGGAATAACAAGCTTGAGTCAAGGACCTTGTAAACTCCGTGTGCCGGAATATAGAACAATAGCCATATTTTATCTATAAAATAGGCCACATAGCTATAAATAATAGTACTATTTAAGTTGTTAAAGAGCAACTATTTACTCGGTGATTTCACATTAACAATGCTCTTCTGATTTGGGTTCAATGTAAACAAAACCTAATTGTAAACCACTATTACGTGCCAATGTGTTGCTTGCTAGTTTTTTCCTGCAGCTTGACTACAGCTGACAACACAAAAGCTCGGTGAAAAAAGCCGATCTATTGCCCTGACAGACAAATTAGCGCTCTTTAGCCTTGCTGAAGAAAAACACTTACAAACCAACGAAGATTCTATTTTTTTGTACTTGAAGCGTTGGTACGAGTTACACTGAGAATGCAACTTCATTACTGGCTGTTACTTCCATCAGATATTTTGCTTTGTGGATGGGGAGTCCGTAACAACGCTGTACAATCATTCTATTTATCAAAACCACTCATAAACACACGCCAACTTCTATGCACCCTGCTGGCCAGTAGCTTATTGATTCAGGCCCAATGCCAGTGGGGCTCATCAAGAAGAATAATGCACTTTACTGATGGGGCTATGATTTTTTACAGCTATGATCCTGGCACTAACCTCAGGAAATAAGCAACCACTCTGCAAATACATGCTGAAGAGGCAATAGCAGCGTTTACATCAGACATAAAAAGTCCTACCAGTGAGTGAGTACATCAGGTTGACTTACGCACTAGCCTACCTGCATCGTCGTAGGCTAGTTCACCTTGGTCCAGCATCTGCCGGATAGTAGCAAGTAATGCCTCTTCAGTAGTCAGCTCACTGCTGCCTACCATCTGCTTCAGATCACACATGCCCAGCTGCAAGCACTGCAATACCTGATGGCGGTATTTTTGATACATCTCTTCTGACAAAGACTGATTCTCTTCCTTTCGGGCCAGGCACACGTCACACTGGCCGCACCGCTGGTCAGTTATTTCACCAAAGTAGGTAAGCAAGAGCTGCGTTCGGCAGCGATGCTGGTGGGCAGCATAGTGGATGACTGCCTCGGCCTTCTTTATAGCAATGGCAGCTCTCCGTTCCAAGTGCTTGGTTGCCAAAGGAAGCGCAGCAGCTGAATAACGGGCCGTGGTAAAGGTAAGCTGCGGTTTTTCTTGCTGAGGGTGGTATTGAATAATGGCCTGTTGATGCAAAGACTGGAGCTGTTGTTGGATTTTCTCAGGGGTACTCTTGAGAAAGTGGGCTATTTTTTGCTCTGAGATGTTGCCCAACGTAGCGAATAACTCTCCCCCATACAGCCGCAACAAGGCTTTGATGAGGGGATCAAAAGTAGCCTGGGCCACCTGAAAGGCATAAAGCACTTGGGGGGACGTAGGAATGTATACTTGGCTGGGTTGAAAAAAAGCCTCACTGAGCTGTATGAAGCCTTCTCCTTCTAAGGTCTTTAAGGCCTGATAAGCGGCACGGGGCGGGAGGCCACAGCCCTGAGCAAAGTCTTCTAAGTCAAAGTCATAGGTGGTCATTTGGTGGCTACCTACAGCCACTTGGTAGTAATTGGCCAAATGCTGGTACACTTGCTTGAGCTGGTCTACAGAAGGGTGGGCCGTTTGTATGCTTTCTCGTAGCTGTACAGCATCTTGGTCATCGTACAAGAGGATGGTGTAAGCTTTTTTTTCGTCACGGCCTGCACGGCCTGCCTCTTGGTAGTAAGCCTCTAGCGTGGTAGGCAAATCTAGGTGAATCACCACACGTACGTCAGGCTTGTCGATGCCCATGCCAAAAGCATTGGTAGCAACGATCACACGAATCTGCGCCTGTATCCAGTCTTCTTGCTTGGAAGCCCTTTCCTGAGCAGTTAAGCCAGCATGGTAAAAGGTAGCGTTAATACCGTTCTTTGCCAACATTTGGGCTACTTTTTGGGTCTTGCGGCGCGTATTGACATAGACGATGGCAGTACCTGGCACGTTACGCAATATTTTCAGGAGTTGGCTGTCTTTGTCTTCTGTCTTACGGACTACATAAGCCAAGTTGTCTCGTGCAAAGCTCTTTTGAAAAAGCAGTGGTGCTTGCAACTGTAGCTTCTCTTGGATGTCTTGCTGCACCTCAGGCGTGGCCGTGGCCGTTAGGGCAATAGCATTGACAGCAGGCAGTAGGGCCCTGAACGCCGCAATCTCCAAGTAAGCAGGCCTGAAGTCATAGCCCCACTGCGAGATGCAATGCGCTTCGTCGATGGCCAGCAGGTTGATCCGCATCTTTTTGACACGCTCTTGTAGCAGCTCGGTTTGTAGGCGTTCTGGCGACACATACAAAAACTTAATAGGGCCATAGATACAATTGTCTAATACTAGATCAATGGCTTGGGGGCGCATCCCTGAGTGCACTACTGCTGCGGCAATGCCCCGCTTTTTCAATTGGTCGACCTGGTCTTTCATAAGGGCAATTAATGGCGATACGACCACGCACAGCCCCTCGCGCATCAGGGCGGGCACCTGAAAGCAGATGGATTTGCCTCCACCTGTAGGGAGTAAGGCCAGGACATCTTCGCCTGCCAGCACTGCCTGGATGATTTCTTGCTGTAGGGGCCGAAAAGCGGTATGACCCCAGTATTGTTGGAGGGTTGCCAGCGGATTCATAGATCAACTTGGGGTTGGGTTGGCAAGACCAGAACAGTAAGTTACCTAACGCAGCTTGCGCAGCAATATTGTCATTCCGAACACACGTGAGGAATTTTAGCCTCAGAATAGCGTAAATATTTTGCATTTACGCCATAAAATATCAACTAGCGCAAGCCGCCTGGCTTGTGCTAGCCCTTTACGCAGGCTCAGGCACCAACAAACGTACCACCTCCCCATGCTCATTCAAAAGCTCTCCGCACCAGCCATCTACATTGCGCGTCTTAGAAGAGAAGTTCAGCCCCACGATCACCACTTCCTTTCTCTTTCTCAGATGTGGTACATAATACTGCTGCTCTCTAATCTGTGCTAGCGCTGCCTCAGCGCTGCTGTCGAGTTTCAGCTCCATCACATAGGTCACTCTTGCCAGCTCTACTAAAAGGTCTGCACGGCCCAGGCTGCTTGGTCGCTCAGCAGATACTTCAAGGCCCATGCCACTCATTAGGCTCAAGAGAAAGCCGTGGGACGTCTGCTCTTTCACCTTGCTAAAAAGCTGATACGGAAAGCCAGCCAAGGTCACTTGAACTTGGTTAAAAAAGCGCTGTAGCTCGTGCTGCTCCAACGCTTCCTCCATATTAACCGAGAGCCTCGTATCAATCTGTGCAAACTGCTTGATCAGTGAGTCGATAAAAGCTTCTCGTACCTCCTGGTTCGGAAAGCCCAATTGATAGTGCTTACTCGATGCGTTGTAGCCCTCGATCGTGAGATAGCCTGTCTGAAACATCAACGCCTTCAAATCAATGTTCTCGAGACTACTAATATCCATCAACTGACTTTCTCGTGCGCTGGTGCCAGCCAGAGGGACCGCAGACTCAGGATGCTTGTTGACTTGCTCAATCAAAAACGAAGGCGTGCCGCTCGCGTACCAATAGCCTTTGGGCTCTCCCCCCTTCATGAACTTAAAGGTAGAAAAAGGGTTGTAGACGTAAGCTTCTTCCTTAGAGAAGCGATAGCCATTGTACCTTTAGACTCGCAATGCTGTACAACAATTAAGAGCATGTATTCATGGGTTATAAAGTCTCTTAAGAAGTAGCATAGTGTGTGCAATCATAATTGTATTCCTTGCAGATTCAATGCTTCTCTCGTAATCTTTAGATAACCTTCGGTAAGAATTCAACCATCCGAATGTTCTTTCAACTACCCACCTCTGGGGCAGTATACTCCAACATGTGGATACTCGTTGGCTAATCTCTATCCGCTTTTTCATAACCTCACGCACGTAATACTCCGTACTTTTTCGATACCCCGCATCCGCACTCAAGCCTTGTAAAGAGGGGTATTTAGATACCGCCTCAGCAAAAATAAGACCTCCAATCACTGTGTCGTGTATATTGGCCCTATGTACTCGTACATGTATTTAACAACCACCATCTAAAAGATGGTGGATTCTGAGGATGACTCGAAGTCATCAATCACTCTAAAGAGATGTTATCCGCATTTGCTGACTTATGTGCATCTACATGATTATTAATGTATTCATTCAGCATCGCATCCGTTACATTCCCGCTTGTCGAACTGAAATACCCTCTACCCCAAAAATGGCGGCCCCAGTATCGCTTTCTCAAACATGGAAATTCTTGCTGAGCCCTGTAAGAGCTTCTTCCTTTAGCTCTTTTTACAAAATCGCTTACGGCAACACTAGGAGGTACACTACAGTACAAGTGGACATGGTCACTCGAGACCACACCATTGAATATTTTAACGCCCATATCTTCGGCCGCCTGGGCTATTATTTCACGTATTCTTATTTGAAGGTCTCCTTGAAGCACCCTGTATCTGTATTTTGTGATCCAAACCAAATGATAGCGGTGATGATACAGGCAGTGCGAGCTATGAGTGTATGTCTTCATCCTGCTAATTTAAATCATGGGCTAGCAAGGACTGAAGTCTTTCCCGTCTGAAGACGGGGGTTTTTACCATTTAGAGGACTATAAATGGCCCTGCGTATCAACTACAATGTGACGTTTACGGCCTTTAATTTTTTTCCCCCATCAATACCTCGCTCTTGCGCAGCTCCTGCCGTTTTTACACTCTGTGAGTCGATGATCGCATAACTGGGATTAGATGCTTTCTGAGACTTTACTCGGCTCTTCTGCACTAAAGCATCCATTATCTTTTCCCATATCCCTCTTTTCTTTGCTCTGTGATAAAACGAACTGACAGTGGAATATGGGGGTAAGTCTTTGGGGAGCATTCTCCATTGACATCCAGTCTTAATAAGATAAAGTACAGCATTGACTAAAGCTCTCTTATTATACCGACTTCTGTTACCATAGTTGCCACATTGAAAATGATCTTTTATAGCCTCCCACTGATGATCATTTAGATCGCTTGCATAAGCCATATTACTATTCATATGTTTGTCAGCAAATCTATGTAAATGAATTCATGAATACACCTTCTAAGAATAGTCAATAGAATAGTAGTAAAAGTATTAAAATTAATCAGGTCAGAGGCGAACTAGCCATTGTACCAGGAGCAAGACCTATCAGTGGAATCAGTCCTCTGCCTGCTTTGCAAGGCAAGACAGACTCATATAGAATTGCAGGGAGAAAGACCCATTAATAAGGTATTGAGTTGTTGCTCTTTTTTATTCCCATCTCTAACCTGACTTAAGCAAGTTATGAATGATAAATATACTTATACCCTAGGTTTTGATATCTCCAAAGATACGGTCGACTTCTCTTTATTGAAATCGGGCAATAAGCTCCTTGTAGGTAAGTTGGATAACCAACAACAGGGCTTTGAGCAGTTGCACCAACAACTCCTTCAACACGGTATCGAGCCTAAAGAGGTGCTTTGCTGTCTCGAGCACACTGGCATCTACACCTATCAGCTCCTTGTTTGGCTTGAGCAAGAGCAGTATCCCACTTGGGTAGAGAGTCCTTTGGCTATTAAGAAGTCTTTGGGCATTACTAGAGGTAAAAATGACCGCATTGATGCCGAAAGGATTGCTTGCTATGCTTTCCGATTCTGGGACAAGGCTCAGCTCTGGAAGCCGAAAAAAGCCCTGATCGAGCTGTAATAGTCAGTATTTAATCTGACAAGCAGCTAATTTTAGTTAGCTCTAGCGTCTGCTAACTCATAACTGTCTGAGCTGCCCTTCAGGTGCATCAACTCATTATGCTTCTCCCCACTCAGGTGCTTACTTGAGAGCAACGTAGCCAACGGCGTCTTCCCATAACAATAACGCCCACTATGCGGACGCTCCCCGTTGTAATAAGCTAACCATACATCCAAGTCTGTCTCGTCCTAAAATAGATTGACAGAAATTGTAAACTAGGATATAGACAAAAACAAGAAAACAAGCATAAGAACAGGAGGATCACTAAGCAGGCCAGAGAGGAAGGCCTTGATTGAAGAATTTCTACAGGGTAATCAGAGCAAAACAGCCCTATGGAAGAAGTACACAGGCCAGCATGAAGAGCATGGGCAAATGCTCAACTGGATGAGAAAGCTTGGCTATGCACCCGCTAAAGAGCACAAGGCAAAGAAAACGCCTCCAAGTAGCCTTGAACTACGCCTAGCCTTACAGCAGCACGGGGACAAGCCCTTAGAATCGCTCAGAGCCGGAGAACTACGTGAGCAGCTCAAAAAGGCACAGCTGAAAATAGAAGGCTATGAACTGATGATTCAAACAGCTGAAGAAGCCTTTAAAATACCGATTAGAAAAAAGTCAGACACCAAGTAATAACCACCTTAAAGGAAAGGGATAAGAAGACATCACTGGGGTCTCTATGCTTATTATTTGGTTTAACCAGGCAGGCTTACTATCAGCACTATTGGTATAATCAGAGCGTTAGTTTTGAGCAAGCGTTGCTCCTCAAGCGAGTGCAGGAGCTCAGAGCGCGTCATCCTAGAATGGGCACCAGAAAGCTCTATGAGTTATTAGAACCCTTTATCTTATCGCATCAAATAAAACTAGGGAGAGACGCATTATTTGACTTATTGTCAGCGAACAACCTACTGGTTAGGCGTAAAAAGCGAAGCGTTCGTACAACGCAATCTGCTCACTGGCTAGTGAAGTATCCCAATCTGATAAGGAATTTGGAAGTAGGCGGCCCGAATCAGCTGTGGGTAAGTGATATAACGTATTGCCCTACAGGGCATGGTTACTTATACATAAGTCTAATAAGGGATGCATACTCAAGAAAGATAGTAGGCTACCCTGTGTCGACGAGTTTGGCAGCCAAGGAAACGTTGCAGGCCCTGAAAATGGCCTTGTTAAGTGTTAAGGGGGTGTCTATGTCGCTGATCCATCACTCAGATCGTGGGGTACAGTATTGTAGTAAAGATTACCTAGCGGAGTTAACAGCCCATGGGATTCGTATCAGCATGAGGGCAAAAGGGTCTCCCTTGGACAATAGTATAGCCGAGCGTGTGAATGGGATATTGAAACAGGAGTATTTGAGTTCCTATAAAGTATCAAGCCTATCAGAAGGGCAAAAGGTTCTCAAGGAAGCAGTGAGCTATTATAACGAAGAGCGTCCGCATATGAGCCTAGGATATATGTCTCCGTCGGCCTCACATGCAGCAAGCTCAAAACGTGTGCGTCTGTGGAAGAATAAGTATCAGGATCAAGGTAGGCCAGGCGATCCCCCCTAGCCCATGATCCAAGCGATCCATAGCACTAGACAATCAGTGTAAAGCTATGTCAGGACTAAATCAAAATTGTAAATTTCTAACAGGACTAATTTTAAAACTGTCAACCTATTTTAGGACGAGACAAGGATTATCTGATAGCATTTCTAGGAGTTTTTCCCATACTCCTTTATCACGCCAGCGGCTGAAGCCTCGATGTGTATTTTTCCAATCTCCGTACTCAGGAGGTAAGTCCCGCCATGGGGCACCAGTTCGAAGGATCCAAAACACGGCGTTGATGAATCGTCTGTTGTCTGTGGCTACTCCTCCCCAAGCACCAGGTCTTCCCGGCAAATGGGGAGCGAGCTTGTTCCATACTTGGTCAGAGATATCGTGTCGTTGATAGGCAGGTTTTGTAGGCATTTTTTGGTTCAATATAGTAACTTCTGACGACACTACCTAGAATCTTCTAGTTTGCTCCAAATGATAAGTACTAGGACAGGTATGAAAATGTTGAAAGTAAGAAACTGCAATATGTCTGTAATAGTCACTGAACGTACTCCCCCGAAAGCTGAGTAAAAAATAACAATACCAGCAGCGATGATAATTGCTGTCGGCCCCTCTAGGGCCAACATAAAATTTAGCATCTTACCTATAACCTGGAACTGAACAGCTAGGTATCCTACTCTTCCCAGAATGCCAGTCACAGCGGTAATGATCCGTACTAGTGGGCCATACATATCTCCCATGGCTTCGGCTACAGAAAGATTATTCATAAACTCTCCCATACGTGCTGCTATCATTCGTCCAATGATCAACAGGCATAGTATGGTTCCTGCTATTGATATGACAAAATGTAAGCCTTTGGTGTAGACATGAGACAGTGTATACAGGAAGAACCCACCACTAATCCACGTGGAAACAATAGTAGCTGACAGCGTGGCCGTAGAGAAATCTTTATCTCCCACAGCAAATATGCGAAAGCTAGCTACCCTGCGGCCTGCCTGTATGCCCAGAATAAGGGTAGCAAAAAGAAATGCTCCTAAAAGGCCTATATCTATAGCGTTGGATGAGGTGCTCATGAGGGTAGGATTTTGAGAGTTGCTTATTGACGGATTAAAGATAAACAATTTTAACAAAAATGATCTATTTTTTGTCAACATACTCTTTTCTTTTGACTGCCTCTTTATGTCTGCCCACGCACTGCTTCGTCAGAGGAGAAAAGCGCGTACATTTGGGAAACGTCTCATTACGCTACGCATATGCCACTCATCAAATCTACTTCAGGTATTCGCGGCACCATAGGGGGCCAAGTAGGGGCTGCCCTTACTCCTATTGACGTAGTGACGCTGACCACTGCTTTTGGTAGATGGGTGCTGCAGCAGTCTGCGTACAAGAAGGTGGTCATTGGGCGCGATGCGCGGCGCTCTGGGCCAGTCATTAGCCAGCTGGTCAGTGCTACGCTGCAGAGCCTAGGCATTACTGTGGTTGATTTGGGCCTTTCTACTACACCCACTGTGGCCGTCACAGTGCCCAGCGTGCAAGCTGGGGGAGGCATCGTTATTACAGCCAGCCATAATCCTACTGACTGGAATGCCTTGAAGTTGCTGAATCAGGCGGGAGAGTTCATAGAGGAGGAGGCAGCCAACGAAGTCTTTTCGCTGGCCGCCCAGCCCGATCCCAGCTTTGCACCGTTGGCGCAGCAGGGGCAATACATACTTCAAGAGGATGCACTGGCCCAACATATTGCCCAGATTTTAGCGCTGCCTTTGGTGGATGTGTCTGCTATTCGTCGTTGTCATTTCAAAATTGCTGTGGATGCAGTCAATTCTACAGGGGGCATAGCAGTGCCACAGCTTTTGCGCGCGCTGGGCGTTGCACATCTCACGACGCTGCACTGTGAGCCTAACGGCCATTTTCCGCACGATCCAGAGCCTCTGGCCGCTCATCTCACTGATTTGATACAGACGATGCAGGTGGGAGAGCATAATTTGGGCTTTGCGGTAGACCCTGATGTAGATCGGCTGGTGGTCATTGACGAAAAAGGCGTCCCTTGGGGTGAGGACTACACTTTGGTGGCAGCGGCTGATTATGTCTTACGCCACACTCCTGGAAACACTGTTTCTAACTTGTCTTCTTCGAATGCCCTGCAAGACATTACGGCGCAATATGGTGGCCAGCATACCAGCACTCCTGTAGGAGAGCTGCACGTGGTGGCGCAAATGAAAGCCACACAAGCGGTGATGGGTGGTGAAGGCAATGGAGGCATCATCTATCCTGCGTTACACTATGGGCGCGATGCGCTGGTAGGCATAGCGCTCATACTGTCACACTTGGCCCGCACAGGCCAAACTGCTTCGTCACTGCGGGCTGGCTATCCTGACTACGTCATGGTCAAACAAAAAATACAGTTAACTCCTACGCTGGACCTAGCGGCTGTTATGGCCCATGTGCAAGAGCAGTTCAGTACTTATCCTATCAATACAGCAGATGGTCTTAAGATATTGTTTAAGCAAGGCTGGGTGCATCTGAGGGCTTCTGGTACAGAGCCTGTTGTCCGCCTTTATGCTGAAGCTAGGACAGAAGCCGAGGCCCTACATCTGGCCACACAGGTGAGGCAAGGGGTGGATGAATATTTGCGTAAGAGTGTCTGATCTGTAGGGGCAATAGCTTCCCATTAAAGACCTAACAGGCGCTTCTGCATAGCCCCACTAGTCTATCAGCCCCTAGGTTTCTTTTTCTCTTGACTTTATGTTAGCTTTGAAAAAGTTATTAATCATCAAAACAAAAGAATGAAAACAGGAACAGTTAAATTTTTTAATGATTCCAAAGGATTTGGATTTATTACAGAAGCCACTGAGGCAAAAGATTATTTCGTACATGTAACAGCTCTGGATGGCCAGGAAGTCAAAGAAGGAGATGAAGTGACTTTTGAAGTCAAAGAAACTCCTAGAGGATTGAATGCAGTGAACGTCAGGTTGTCTTAACGCCTGAATCAAAGCCCCGCAAAAGCGGGGTTTTTTATTGCCCATTTTCTTTACTCTCTCCACACAACTTCTCTCAGTTTATGCAACTCTCAGTAGGCAGCTCGGTTTGTTCTGACCAACAGTTTGCACTTGAGTCTCTAGCGAATCAATGTCCTCTTCGAGTGTAACAACTACAACTTGTCCCAGGCCATTATCAGACTAAGCGTGCTGCAAAACTCATAAAAGACTCTCTTCAAAGGTGTCAGATGCATTCATAGGACCTGTTTCTGATACTTACGCCTGTTTTGCAGAGCTATCAGGATATATAGTTAGCTAAGGGAAAAGAAAAGCAGACGAGCTTACGAAATAGCCTTGACAAGCAGTACTTGTTCCTCAAACTGAACTAATGAATGGACTACAGATTGATCTCCCTTCAGCCCAAAAAGGGCTCAAAAATCTTGTCAAAGCGCTATCATGAAAAAAGCAAGTTGTAGTACTGGTGGATGAGTGCGACAAGCCTATCATTGATCACCTTTATCATCCAGGGGCAGGAGGCGAGAACCGCAAGCTGCTTCAAGATTTTTTCGCTACGCTCAAGAACTTGGAAACGCTCTTGAAATTTACCTTTGTTACAGGCCTCTGCGAGTTCTCGTAGATTTTATTCTTTTCTGGAGCCAATCACTTGAATGACATCAGCATGGACCCTCTCAGCATGCAGGGATGATGGGCTGCACGTAGGAAGAGCTAATATGGTACTTTGATCAGCACATCCAGGTCATTAAGAAGGAGCGAAATGCACAAGGTCAGCAGATGACCGACGGGGGTGTATTGACAGAAATCAAGTAGTGAAATTCTATAGAAAGCAAAGAAAATTCTTCCCAGTAAGTGTCAACCTCCTGTCCCTGGCGCGGCACTGCCTTCTTTTTCTGCTTCTGCCGCTGGCCTGTGTTGTCCATGGCGTGTGCTCAATGCATGAAGTGGAGTCGGAGGGAATCGAACCCTCGTCCGAACAAGTCCATCACAATGGTTTCTACATGCTTAGTGGCTGTTACTTGTCAGGAGCGTCAGGGTCAGCCACTTACCTCAGGCGCTCCGTATACGCGCTTCAGTTTCGCCACAGCATCACGTACCTGCTGCAGCTAGTTCTACAAGTCGATGTCTCTGGTGCTAATCCTGTAGAACTGAGGACCAGCGAGACCCTCACTACTTAGTCTCCGACTAGGCAGCAAGAGCGTAAACATTGTTGTTTACGCTGTTGAAGGCAGAATTGCCATTTATATGCTTGCGTAAGTTTGTTTCAGAGGTACTACTTACAACACCCCGCATGCTTACACTGGACCGATGCTTATCGTCAATACCAGTCGACCCCATGGTTGTTACTATTGGGATTAGTGACAAACCTAGCAAGAAATTATTACCCTCCAAAGTACTGCGCCCACTCAGCTGGTTGGAGGCTCTCATAACCTTCCTAGTTTGGAAGAAAAGGCATAGAAATGAGCTCATGATCTTATTGGGTAATTTTTTGATTGAGTGACTCACCTCACGCAGTGGCCTTGTCATTCCGAACCTGGCGAGGAATCTCTGCGTGGTATGGGCCTCGCAAGGATGTTTCGCTACGCTCACCATAACGAGATGAGGTGTATCAAGAGGAGTGCGTAAGGCGAGTGATTAAAAGAAGCTTTCTAGCACAGAAGATAGCCTACAGGCAACGTTGAGCAACGCGTTTGGGCTATTTTGCAGTAGTCTCTAAGCGTATTCTTATGCGTTTCGAACTGTCTCAATGGGTTTTAATCTTGCCAGCACTTGTTTTTGCAGGGAAGTACTGTCACTGTTGACCTCCTTCTTGAGGGAGGTTGATATGCTCAACGGGCAAGGGATGGTCTCTTTCAGGAAAAGACGCCATGTGCAGCGTTTGCGACGGAAACGCCAGGCGTATATCTAGGGCCTCTACCAGCTTGATCATATCGCTCAGTACTTCGTGCCTGTACTGCAACTCTTTGTCTCTACCATTGGCTCTGAAGTATACACTAAGTAAAATTTGCAGCGTAGACTCTCGGATATCTTCTAGATAAACGAATTGTTTGTCTTTTCTCGTGTAGGGATGCTCCTTCACGATTTTCCGTAGTCCTTCCACCAATGTTTCGATCAAATGAGGCGGCGTATGGTAGGCAATAGCGATGCGTGTGTCAAAGCGTCGGTAGGTTCTCAATCCATAGTTGTCTACGTGGATATTGGCCAGCTTGGCATTAGGGACATACATTAGGGAGTCCTGGGGTGTGCGTATGCGCGTAGAGCGCAGGCCAATTTCTTCTACTTGTCCTTCAATCGCCTCTGTGGCAATGAGGTCGCCCACCACAAAAGGTTGGTCAATAAAAATCATGAGCGAGCCAAAGAGATTTTTGATCGTATCTTGAGAGGCCAGTGCCAACCCTACACCACCAATAGAAACACCAGCCAAAAGGGCAGAGATATCAAAGTTGAGGCTCCGCAAGGTGAGTAAAGCCCCTGTAATCACCACAAACACTTTCAGAAAAGGTTTGATCAGCAGTACTAATTGAGCATTGGACTCCCCTGCTTCTGTACTTGTTCTTTTACTGATTTGTGATACTATCAAATTGATCGAGCGATAACATACTACCGTAATGGACATTGCTAAGACCCCTTGCAGCAGTAGAAGGACCACCTTTTCTGCCATGATAGGAAGCTGCACAACAGGTAAGAGAAGCATAAGCAAGAGCGATACTATAGCGATGCTAGTCGGTTTTTCCGCTGATAGCATGTACTGGGGGGACCAGCGCTGTAAAAGCCGATGGAGCCACTTTCTTACCAGTACCACTATCACCGTATAGACCACTGTGAGCAATAGAGCAAGCATTGCCAGCATAGCATATTGCCATATATAGAGCCCCAAGAAAGTCGTACTAAAACTGCTTGGTAAGAGGCTATGGAGCTTCTCTACGCCCCAATGGTCGTTTTCTTGCGCAAGGTCAGCGATAAACCGAGCTGTTTCTTCACTGTATAACCACTGCCCTCCCTTTTTTACGAGATAGATATCAGGAAATAATTTTGTAAGCTGGTATCTGTGATACTTGGCCTTAGGATCTATGTGGTTGACATCTTGCGGGAGTTGCGTTATGTCAATATCAATGCCCCCTTTTTCAAGTAGTTCTTTGAGCCTAATCGCTAACTCAATGGCTTCCTCTTTGCTTCTATGCGCTTGTGAGAAGGTCTTGGCCGCAATTTCAGGGTGGTAATTGCCTTTTTGTAAGAAGCCTAGGTGAGTAATAACAGTCGCATAAGGAGAGTCAAGACTGTAATCGCACAGATCTTCTCGTGCTTGCACTGAAAAAACACAGAACAGGATAAAAAGAGACGTGGCTGCAATGCGAAGCTTCATAGAAAGCAATAATTTTTATTCCCCATCTGCTCTGAGATCATTTTACTATTGAGCAATTTGGTGGCTGGATAACTTTAGCAACTTCTCAAGATACAGGAAATGATATCCTCGTTCTGTGCACGGAGCTCTAAAATTAATGGAATTTTTACGAACATAGAGAGGGCACTTGTGCGGCCATCCTACCAGTTCGATGAGCTAAAGGGCAACACAGAACAGGCCTAAGTAGGAAACCGCATTTTGTAGGGAGCGTCTACGTTACCTCTCTTAATGTCGTTTAGCTTCCCTTTAAGCATTCTTTTCTTCAAAGGAGTCGCATAATCGATGTGTAGCTTTCCTTCTAGATGGTCATATTCATGCTGCAGCACTCTGGCCGAAAAGCCTGTGTAAGCTTCTTCATGCGGTTGCCAATCTTTATCAAAGTAGCTAATGATGAGTCTTTCTTTGCGCAGCACTGGCACTATGATGCCTGGAATGCTCAAGCACCCCTCGTCATAAGAGGTGGAGGGAGTAGAAGTATCGATGGTCAGTGTAGGATTAATGAACACTTTGTTGTGTCTCCTTGCTTGTTGTGCTTCTTCATGGGGAGGCGCTAAAGCTGCTACGAATATACGCATGCCTTGCCCAATCTGGGGAGCAGCAAGTCCTACTCCCTGCGCTAGTTCCATCGTGGCGATCATGTCTTCGGCCAGTGCTTTTACGTCTGTGCCTGGCTCCATGGCTGTGGCTTGCTTTCTGAGTATGGGGTCGCCATAGGCAACGATAGGGTAGATAGAGGCCATTGTATTATTGAGCAATTTTGTGATTGCGTGATTTGAAAGCTTTTTCTACGCCTGTAAAGGCACTTTTTTTAAGTCTTGTCAGAATGTTGAATGCTTGATGAAGTATTTAGAAAAGACTGAAGGATCAGTGTGGCGCTCAACTTATCTAAATGAGCTTTGTTGCGTCGATCCTTTTTCTTGAATCCTCCCTCAATCATGCTGGCTAGGGCTAGCTTGGAAGTATACCGCTCATCTTGCTGAATGATTTTCTTGTCTGGAAATTTTTTTTGTAGCGTTTGAGTAAACTTTTTAACCATGGCTGTCATTGCTGACGCAGTATTGTCTAAGCGCTTAGGCATACCCACTACCAAGGCTTCTATCTCTTCTTGCTCTACGTAGGTCTGCAAAAAAGAGAGTGTTTCAGCCGTCGGAACTGTTGTCAGGGGCGTTGCAATTAGCTTGAGCGGATCTGTCACAGCAATGCCTACCCGCTTCACGCCATAATCGATAGCTAAAATTCTGCCCATCATTTGACTGTTAGGTGATGCTGAAAAACCGTTACAAGGCTGCAAAGGAAAATGCACTTTTAGGACGCTCCCAGAGATTCTTTTGAGCTGACAATGAACTGAGAATGCTGGTACCCTTCTTTACAAAAATAACATCTTCACAGGCCTTGTTACAAATGGGAAGCTTGGCTCCTCAAAAAAGGAATCCACTTCTTGTATACGTTTTAAAAGTGTAAATTTGAACTCCATACCTTACTTTTCTGACACAAAAAATATTCCACTGTGAGTGAAAATAGAAACTTGAGACCCATCATTGGCCTTACTGCAGTGTGCGCACTGGCGGTAGCCATTGGCATGTGGGTAGGCATTTCTCTGATGCAAAATAAAGGAGATGCACACGCAGAGCACACTTCGTTGCAAAATGCTTCTCAAAAGTTTCAAGACATTCTGACGCATGTGGAGCATAGTTATGTAGATGACACTGATCTGCAAGCGCTTTCTGAAACAGCCATCACCGAGCTGCTCAAGCAGTTGGACCCTCACAGTGCTTATATCAATGCCAAAGAATTGGCGCTCCGCAATGTGGAACTCAAAGGGGAGCTAGAAGGCATTGGTATTGAGTTCATGATGCTGCACGATACTGCCTATGTAGTCTCACCGATCAGTGGGGGACCTGCAGAGCGAGTAGGCATTAGGGCCGGGGATAGGATCATTAGGGTGGACGACGAAGACTTCACAGGGTCAGGTATCAAAGCAGTTAAAGTAATGGAAAGGTTGAGAGGAGCCCAGGGCACCAAAGTAAAGCTTTCTGTCCGACGAAAGGGTCAGGAAGAACTACTTGACTTTACTGTCACTAGAGATAAAGTGCCTTTTTATTCTGTGAATGTTAGCTACATGGTAGATGAGCAGGTCGGCTATATCAAAGTCAGTCGTTTCACTGCTAATACTTTTTCAGAGTTTAAAACAGCCTTTCATAATCTTCAGAAACAAGGTATGAGCAAGCTCTTGCTTGATTTGCGGGGGAATCCAGGAGGCTACATGGATATGGCTATTAAGCTGGTCAATAAAATGCTGCATCAAGGACAACTTATTGTGTACACGCAAGGCAAGGCCAGTAAGTACAGCGAAAAGTACTACGCGCAAGGAGAAGATAACTTTGGAGAATGTCCTATCATCGTGCTGATCAACGAAGGCACTGCTTCTGCCGCTGAGATTGTGGCAGGCGCCCTTCAAGACAACGACCGCGCACTGATTGTGGGCAGAAGGTCCTTTGGCAAAGGGCTTGTACAAGTGCCTATTCAACTGCACGACGGATCTCAGCTGAGACTAACCGTAGCGCGTTACTACACCCCCAGTGGTCGGTTTATCCAAAAGCCTTATGGAGAGGGAGTGGCAGACTACCACGGGGACTTGATCGACAGATATAATCAAGGTGAATATTTTCATGCAGACAACATTCAGTTTGATGATGCACTGAAGTTCCAGACTAGTAAAGGGCGTACGGTGTATGGTGGTGGTGGCATTATGCCTGATTATTTTGTCCCTCTCAACATCTACCAAACTTCCTCTTATCTTGAGCAGCTACAAGTCAAGTATGTCTTTCAGCAATATGTGTTAGAATATGTAGATCAGCGTCGGGAGCCCTTGACAGCTATGGGGTATGAAAAGTATTGCCAACAATTTGACGCAGATAATTTGATGCTCAAGAAGCTCGTTGCTCAAGCAACCAAGGCAGGCATTACTTATGATGAAGAAGCATTTCGCACTGCTGAGTCTCGCATTAAGCTACTGATTAAGGCCCACATTGCTCAACATATATGGGGAGAGCAGGGGTTTTATCCCATTTATCACCAAGAAGATGGGGAGTTTCAAAAAGCAATACAGCTATTTGACGAGGCAGAGGTGCTTGCCCACAGGCAAGAGCCATAACTATGTGCTATGTTAGGCGCTGATCGTCATTCTCTACGGGACCAGCTATGTGTCCCTAGGGGTTGACAGGATAGCCTGGCTTGTTCTGCTCAATATCTCATTTTATGCAGCAATGTTATCATTCCGAACGACCGTAAGGAATCAAAGCATCTCGGCGTAACGAGTCTTTGCAGAGATGTTGTGCCCTGCTCAACATGGCAAAATGGGTTGAGACTCTTGCAAAAGGTACCCAATAACTCTGACAACACTTTAAAAAATGCCCTTACAGGTTGACCTTCTCCCCAAAATGTGGTCCAAGTCGAGTGGGAGTTTAGTAAATCGAAATCAACCTCAAAACAGGATCAACTATGAAAGACAGATTTAATCAAGCACAGATCATCAACATTATCAAAGAGCAGGAAAGAGGTCTCAAAGTCCTTGAGATTTGTCGTAAGCACGCCATCGCTGAGTCTACCTTTCATCGATGGAAGGCTAAATACGGAGGCATGAATGCCTCAGAGGCCCAGCGATTAAGGAACCTTGAGCAAGAGAATAGAAAACTTAAGCGCCTTGTCGCTGATTTATCTCTCGACAAGGTCATGTTACAAGATGTACTGTCAAAAAATGTTTAAGCCCCACTGGCGCGGAAGTTCGTCTTCCGTGCCAACCATCCCTAATGGCACCAGTCTCCTGTACTCATGCCATGAAACATCAACTAGCGCAAGCCCCCACGCTGGCGCCAGTTCTTTACGCTTCCGTAGTTACCAACAAGGCCACCACCTTTCCAAGCTCATCCAGCAGCTCCCCATACTTGTAGGTCTCAGAAGGGAAGTTAGAGCCTATAAAGGCCAGCTTCCTGAGCACAAGAAAGGCGCTTGGCGATTCGCTGAGCAGATAACACCTTTCTGACATGGGAATAGGAGTGTAATGCACCCCAAAATTAGGACCAGAGGTTAAAGGAGAGTTTGATCTTAAACTTGCACTCAAACAGATCAAACTATGCGTCATAAAATCAGAAAAAGACCGCATTCTGCTGCCTTTAAATTCAAGGTAGCTCTTGAGACTATCAAAGCTCAAAGGACCGCTGCTGAGCTTTGCCACGAGTTTGGTATCGTCTCCAGTCAACTTTATGAGTGGAGAAAAAAACTCATCGATAAGGGAAAAATACACTTTGAGAACCCTGATCAGCAACAGCTACCTTATGAGCAACACATTGAAAAACTTATGGCCACCATTGGGCGATTAAAAGTCGAAAACGATTTTTTGTCCAAATCGCTAGGCAGCAATCTTTGAAACACAGAAGACAAGCCCTTGCACAGCCTACGCCACAGTTAAGTCTAAGACGGAAAGCTGCCTTGTTGGACGTGCATCGATCAGGGGTGTATTATCGATCTAAGCCAGCGCAAGATGATCAAGTAGAAGTGATGAATCAGCTCAGAGACCTCTATCAACAATACCCTTTTATGGGCTATCGAAGGCTTCATTTACTGCTTCGGCAACGAGGCTATCAAGTGAATGGTAAACGAGTACTCAGCCTGATGCGTTTGATGGGCCTAGCGGCTTTGTATCCTAAGAAGAATCTATCGAAAAGGGACCATAAGGCAAGTGTCTCTTCTTATTTACTCAAAGAACGTCCTGCGGTGAAGGTGAATGATGTTTGGCAGATAGATATCACGTATCTACGAATGGAGCAAGGCTTTCTATATCTGACAGCGCTCATTGACATGGTGAGTCGTCGTATAATGGGCTGGGACTTATCCCCCTTCCTGGAAACAGAAAGCTGTTTGTCAGCCTTGCGTGCCTCTTTGTCCAGTGGTTACCAACCGCTGATCATTAACACAGATAGGGGGAGTCAGTTCACCAGTGCAGCCTGGCGCAAGGCCCTTGAAGAGGCGGGGATTGTATTGAGCCACAATGGGGCGGGCCGTTGTTGTGACAACGTATTGATAGAGCGTTTCTGGCGCAGTGTGAAGTACGAAGAGGTATATTTGAAGAGTTATGCAAGTGTGCAGGAAGCGCGAGCGAGTCTGAGTGGGTACATAAGTTGGTATAACAGTACTCGTGCTGACCAAAGCTTGGGTTACAAGAGTCCAGATAGCGTATTCTATCAAGGAGTTTCTATGCTTGCTTGGCAAGAGGGGCTAGGGGTTATCAAGCAAAGGGGAGAGAGGGGAGAGAATAGAAGTGATCAGGAAACAGAATAAAAAAAGTAGTATCAAATGTTCAACCAACCAGTGCTAGCCAACGAACAACTCTCCTCACGATTTACTACTTTTTGGTCCTAACGATGGGGTGCATTACACAGTAACGGGCTTGGCACTTGGATGTTCGATATAATCAGTTGGAAGCTTCTCCTGACCTCCCTTATTTTCATTGTCGAATCTACATCCAGCATGCGCGAGTAAGCCAGGTAGTAATAGAACAGAGGTAAAGTCTTTTAAAAGTGACATTGCTTAATGGTTTTTAATTGAAGTAAGGGAAGAAAACATTCTTTGTCAAAAGAAACCCGTAGCTACTCCTGCGCAGCCCACTGATTTAGTAGGTTGGTGAGGTAGTAAATTGTTCATAATTAGACTCATACAGCCCTCTTTTATTTTGTTGCCTTATTTCTCAATTTCAATGCTTAAGGCTACTTTTGTCAAGAAGTACTCTGCGATAGAGCAAGAACCACACCGCCTCACTGATCATTATTCTAACAAACTATGGCAGAAGTGACCCTCCTGATGCCCACCATGGGAGAGAGCGTGATGGAAGCGACTGTCTTACAGTGGCTAAAAAAAGAAGGAGATAAGATTGAAGCAGAGGAGTCTATCTTAGAAGTAGCAACTGATAAGGTCGACTCTGAGGTGCCCTCTCCGCAGACAGGAGTATTGTCAAAGCTGCTGGTGCAGCAAGGGACTATCGTAAAAATAGGGGCTCCTATTGCGCTCATTACTACGCAGGACGAAGAGGTAGTAGCTCCTTCTCACATCGAACTTCCTACAGAAGTAACACCAGTCACTCAAGTTGCGCCATCCTTCAGGCCGCCACAGTCTCCACCTGACGTGCAGGCGCTGGAAAAGCTTCCGACAGACAGCAGGTTTTATTCGCCTTTGGTGCGTCATATAGCGCAGCAAGAAGGAATTACGCCCCAAGCACTTCGTCAAATTCCTGGCACAGGCCAGAACAACCGCGTGACCCAACGTGATCTGTTAGCGTATTTGCGGCATCGACCCAAGACGGATGGCTCCTTGTCCATTCCTGAAGCTTCTTTGCCCATCGCTCCTGAGGACGAAGTGGTGCAGATGGACCGCATGCGCCAGCTGATTGCTGAGCGTATGGTTGCATCTAAGCGCATAGCCCCGCACGTCACCTCGTTTGTAGAGGCTGATGTGACTGACTTAGTTCAGTGGAGGGCCCAGCACCAAGCTGATTTTATGGAAAAGACGGGGGCGCCACTTACGTACACAGCTCTTTGCCTCCAGGCTATTGTACGCGCCTTGCAAGACTTTCCTATGCTGAATGCCTATGTGGCATCAGACCGCATCATCAAGAAAAAGGCTATTAACATAGGGCTGGCAGTAGCATTGCCTGATGGCAACCTGATTGTGCCAGTGATCAAAAACGCGGCTGCGCTCAGCCTGAATGAACTGGCTTGTCAGGTGCAGATGTTGGCCCACAAGGCACGCCACCAGGAGCTTGTGCCTGATGAGCTGGCAGGAGCCACTTATACGGTGTCTAACTTAGGTTCTTTTCAGAACTTGATGGGAACGCCTATCATCATGCAGCCGCAAGTGGCTATCATGGGTTTGGGAATGATTGTCAAAAAGCCAGCTGTGATCGCCTCTCCTCAAGGAGATACTATTGCCATTCGGCACATGATGTATCTATCACACACTTATGACCATCGGGTGGTTGATGGAGCGTTAGGAGGAAGCTTTGCCAAGCAGGTGGCTCATTACTTGGAGACATTTGCTGGGTGATTTGCTGATTTTGTGATTGAGTGATTCAAAAACTTTCCTGGTCTCCAAGAAAGTCTAATTTAAAAATTAGGAGGTGTGTTTGGGGGTGTTTTGCAATAGTCTCACTTCTTGTTCTGTTAGTCTGCGCCATTTGCCGCGTGGTAAGTCTCTCTTAGTGAGTTGGGCATACATGACTCGGTCAAGCTTGACGACTTCATAACTGAGATGTTCGAAGAGTCGCCGAATGACTCTGTTGCGGCCCATATGTATTTCTAGCCCTAGGTTTCGGCGGTCATGGCCTACAATCTCTAGCTTGTCTACATACGCTATTCCATCCTCAAGGGTAACCCCTGTCTTTATTTTTTCAAAGTCTGCTTGGCTAATGGGTTGGTTGAGCACTACGTGGTAGAGCTTTTTGACGTGGCTGGATGGATGGGCTAGTTTTTTGGCCAATGCTCCGTCATTGGTCAAAAGTAGAAGGCCTGTCGTGTCGCGATCTAGCCTTCCTACAGGATAGATACGTTCTTGACAAGCATGTCGTACTAGCTGGACTACTGTCTTTCTCCCTTGTGGGTCTTGCGTCGTAGTAATGTAGTTTTTGGGCTTGTTGAGTAAGATATATACATGCTTATCTGCTTTGAGCACTTGGCCTTGATACTTAACCACGTCTCGGGGCGTGACTTTGTATCCCAGTGTAGTGACTTTCTGCCCATTGACGGTGATGCGCCCAGCCTGAATGAGCTCATCGGCTGCCCTTCTGGCGCACACGCCTGCATTGCTAATGAATTTGTTCAGCCGAATATCTTGAGAAGGGCTTGTGCGTTCCAATACTTTTAGTGGGTTTGATGGCTACAGTAGGCTTTGGCAGGCAAGACTACTCAACTAGCGCATTACTTCTCTATCAGCAATTTTAGCAGACACATCCAGTCTGGTATGCGGCACTACGCCTAATCTGGCTTTGTTGATGAGCTGGCCTGTTGAAATACAAATTCCATAATCGCCCGTGTCAATCCTCTCCATAGCGGCCTCTAGCTCCAGGATAAACTTTTGTTGCCGGTTGGTCATACTTACGAGACTCTCCTTCTCAGCTACGTCAGCACTGTCCTCTAACGTCACAATGCCCATAGCAAGCCCATTCTCTGTATCTCCACTCAGGGATATTCTTACGGCATCCTGTCTCCTTTGTGCTCTCTGCAGGCGCTTATCAAGCGCTTTTTTAAATTCTGCTAACTCTACTTGTGTATAGACTTTTCGTTCATTCTTTTTTGGTCTGCTTTTCTCTTTTGTACGTCTTTCCTGCGCGTTTTTCTGCTGAATACTGCTTTGCATGCCTTCTTATTTTTTGTGCTGTTACTTTTAGGTTCTACATTGAGCGTGCTATGCTACTCTATCTACCAGGTCATACATCCAATACTAGGAAGCATCTTTTGCGGATAGGATAAAGTATTATCGACAGGTAATGTTCACTACCGTTCTGTCGTTCTCCTCTAATGAAGTACGCAAAAAACAAGACAGCTACAAAGCAGAAAAGCAAAGTGTTGAGACCCTGTTCACTCTGCAAAGGCTTGATACCGTTATAGCGTATGATTGACGCTTTACTGACAAATCATGGGTACAAAAATTAAGCTAAATATAGGTGAACGTATCACCACGGACATCTCCAGGAGGAGCCCTGAGACCATAACATTATTTGTTTGTTGGATGATTTTGTAATGCACCCCATCGTTAGGACCAAAAAGTAGTAAATCGTGAGGAGAGTTGTTCGTTGGCTAGCACTGGTTGGTTGAACATTTGATACTACTTTTTTTATTCTGTTTCCTGATCACTTCTATTCTCTCCCCTCTCTCCCCTTTGCTTGATAACCCCTAGCCCCTCTTGCCAAGCAAGCATAGAAACTCCTTGATAGAATACGCTATCTGGACTCTTGTAACCCAAGCTTTGGTCAGCACGAGTACTGTTATACCAACTTATGTACCCACTCAGACTCGCTCGCGCTTCCTGCACACTTGCATAACTCTTCAAATATACCTCTTCGTACTTCACACTGCGCCAGAAACGCTCTATCAATACGTTGTCACAACAACGGCCCGCCCCATTGTGGCTCAATACAATCCCCGCCTCTTCAAGGGCCTTGCGCCAGGCCGCACTGGTGAACTGACTCCCCCTATCTGTGTTAATGATCAACGGTTGGTAACCACTGGACAAAGAGGCACGCAAGGCTGACAAACAGCTTTCTGTTTCCAGGAAGGGGGATAAGTCCCATCCCATTATACGACGACTCACCATGTCAATGAGCGCTGTCAGATATAGAAAGCCTTGCTCCATTCGTAGATACGTGATATCTATCTGCCAAACATCATTCACCTTCACTGCGGGACGTTCTTTGAGTAAATAAGAAGAGACACTTGCCTTATGGTCCCTTTTCGATAGATTCTTCTTAGGATACAAAGCCGCTAGGCCCATCAAACGCATCAGGCTGAGTACACGTTTACCATTCACTTGATAGCCTCGTTGCCGAAGCAGTAAATGAAGCCTTCGATAGCCCATAAAAGGGTATTGTTGATAGAGGTCTCTGAGCTGATTCATCACTTCTACTTGATCATCTTGCGCTGGCTTAGATCGATAATACACCCCTGATCGATGCACGTCCAACAAGGCAGCTTTCCGTCTTAGACTTAACTGTGGCGTAGGCTGTGCAAGGGCTTGTCTTCTGTGTTTCAAAGATTGCTGCCTAGCGATTTGGACAAAAAATCGTTTTCGACTTTTAATCGCCCAATGGTGGCCATAAGTTTTTCAATGTGTTGCTCATAAGGTAGCTGTTGCTGATCAGGGTTCTCAAAGAGTATTTTTCCCTTATCGATGAGTTTTTTTCTCCACTCATAAAGTTGACTGGAGACGATACCAAACTCGTGGCAAAGCTCAGCAGCGGTCCTTTGAGCTTTGATAGTCTCAAGAGCTACCTTGAATTTAAAGGCAGCAGAATGCGGTCTTTTTCTGATTTTATGACGCATAGTTTGATCTGTTTGAGTGCAAGTTTAAGATCAAACGCTCCTTTAACCTCTGGTCCTAATTTTGGGGTGCATTACAGTTGCCAAAAACGTTGGAAGAGGTAAAGCGTTATTGTGGCCAAGAGTTTGAAGAGGCGTTAGTGGACCGAGGGTATCGAGGTCATGAAGTAGTGGGCCCCACGCGGGTGATCATGCCCGAACGCGGGAAGCGTTACACTCCGAGAGAGAGAAGGAAAAGGAAGAAGAGTTATCGGCGTCGTTCAGCGATAGAAGCAGTGATCAGTCACCTGAAGCAAGGGCATGGTCTGGGAAGAAATTACCTAAAAGGAGCACTAGGCGACGTAGTGAATGGTTTATTGTCAGGAATGGGATGGAATTTGAAGTTACTACTGATGGAATTAACCTAGTACTAGGGCTTCCTTGGTTGTTGAGTTGGGTGAGGAAGAGTTACGGATAAAAAAATCGCTGGTTGCACTAAGCTCTTACCTTCTCCAATCTGCAGTAGAGAGTTCTTAAGGGTCAACTAAGTAGGTATAGCCACCTTAGACAGTGGTGAGGGAGGAAACGTAGGTAGAAGAGGCACTGTGAGGGGGGCTGGCTGCCAGCTTTTGGCCCGCGCAACTACCTAGCTCTCTGCCTTTTTTATGGCCTCGAAATTTTCTTTTTCTGTAAACTATATGTAAACCAGTAGTTTTCTCCACTTTACTTGCTTAGCGCAACATGTTGATTATCAGCAATTTAAGTAAGTCGGGATGGCAGGATTCGAACCTGCGACCTCTTGCTCCCAAAGCAAGCGCGATGACCGGACTACGCTACATCCCGAAATGGAGAAACATTATCTATAACAAGACAGGGGTACTATGCGGAGAGGGGGGGATTCGAACCCCCGGTACACGAAAAATGTACGGCAGTTTAGCAAACTGCTGGTTTAAGCCACTCACCCACCTCTCCTCATTTTTTCGAAAGGCTGTAAAGATAGTGTCGTAATGCACACATAAGCAACTCGTCTTATCTAGATATTGACACCATGCAGGACAGGCACTATGCTTTTTTCAGCGCAACGCTGCGTTAGCCTGCAACTTGAGCTGGGTTAGCTTGCGCTTCGTATCTAGCGGAAAATCTCCTTTCATCATCCAGTCGTAATAAGTAGGTTCTTCTTGTAAGACTTGCGCGACTGGCTTGCCTTTGTGCTTGCCAAAATTAAACACGGCTGTTCCATCCGCATCATAAGCCATTCGGCCAGCCAAGTCCAGTGTATTGGCAGTGGTGAGTGCATGCAATTGGACTACATCATTTTTGATGGTGCCTATAGGCTGACCCATGTTGTCCGTAACTGTTTGATTTTCGTAACGAGCTACTTGTGCTTCTAAAACGGCTAGTGTAGCGGCCGTATCAGCCATGGCACTGTGAGCATCTTCTAGTGGCTTGTCGCAATAGAATTGATAGGCAGCGGATAAGTTGCGTTTTTCCATCAAATGAAAAATTCTTTGCGCATCTACAATCTTTCGGTGCTCTAGCTTAAAGTCCACTTCTGCACGCAAAAAGCTCTCAACGAGCATAGGAATATCAAACCGTAAGACATTGAATCCTGCCAGGTCACAGCCTTGTAAGAACTTGACTAACTCTTTAGCAATCATTTTAAAAGTGGGGGCACTCTCCACATCTTGGTCATAGATGCCGTGGACCAAGCTGGCTTCCTGAGGAATAGGCTTTTCTGGATTAATCTTTTTATCATAAGTCAGCTGTGTACCATCGGGCATGACCTTAATGATGGCGATCTCAACAATGCGGTCGTGGATGATATGCGTTCCTGTGGCTTCTAAGTCGAAAAAGGCCAAGGGATTCTTGAGCTTTAGGGGCATATATAAGAAAGATTAAGTGGCTGAGTTAGCAAGACAAATTGTCCAATTAAGTTCCTGAAAAAGTGGCCAAAGCCTCATAAAACTGTTGATCTGTGATGGCCATGTTCCGCAAGAGCTGTTGTGCTCCCGCTACAGCGCGTAGGTAATCGACATTATGTAAAAAAACATCTCCCTGTGGCGTGGTCAAATACGTTAAGTGGTCTTTCTGTCGGTAGGGATGCGCTCTATAGGGCTCATGCTTGACGTCTGTCCTTGCTTGGCTACCAATGGGCTGTATCAGCGGGTCTTCTTCGTCATAGATAAGTGTTCCCCCTTTGGGCGATGCATCGGCTAAAGTAGTGAGGGTCTCTCCATAATTCGTTAGGGTGGGGGAGGCCTTACTGGGTTCTCCACCTGTACCGCTGAGCAGTGCCACGTGATGTTGGTAGCGCAAACACTGCGGTCGTGCATCAGTAGGAGAGGAGGGAGCTATATCTCCTTCAAGCAAGATCACGGGGGCTTCACTGAGCTGTACGCTTGTTGTTAGCTGAGGGGCATCAACGATATAATCTACTTCCTTGTTGTAGTAAGCCAGCACATGTAACACCAGAACACAAATCGAGGTTTGGACTCCTCCTATTACCACCACTCGCTGTTTGTCCTGTGCATATTCGTGGAGGTATGCAGGATAAGAATAAATAGGTAAGCCCAACTGCTGCGCCGTTTGTAGCTCCGGAGAGTCTGACTGGATAGACCTTCCTACAATTACTTTGTCCAGCCCAGCTGTTATCTTTTGGGGCTGCTGGGCTGTCTTTTCAGACGCTGGAGATACGTGGGCTGCGCTTCTTGCAGTAGGAGCGAGGGAGCTGCCATCACTCTCGGTCACTATATGCCCTTGCTGACGCAGCACAATGGCCAAGTCATGCATAATCCGCTCACCTGTGCTGATAAAATGTATCTTCATGTAGTTAGTGGTCTACCTGCTGTCTAAGTAAGCCTACTATGGAATAAACACCAGATGTACAAAGATGATTGGCTGGCTCAACAATGTCCGCTCAAATGCCCAAAGCTACAGGCTTTTTAGCGATTGGGGAAATGTTTTAAATGAAGTGGCATCTTGTTTATAAGATGTGGAGGGAGGTGCCACGAGAAAAACTATTTTTGTCGGCATGAAAGTAGAAAGCCCACTACTCAGCCCCCCTAATTCTTCCTCTCAAGAAGTGCATGCCCTTCAAGCGGTGGGGAAGCAAGCCAAACTGCCTCCGCAAGCTCTAGACCTAGAAGAAAGTGTACTGGGAGCGCTCATGTTAGAAAAAGATGCCCTCACCACAGTCATCGATATTCTGAAGCCAGAAAGTTTTTACAAGGAGGCGCATCAGGAGATTTACAGAGCGATCATACAGCTGTTCAATGAAGCAGAGCCGATCGATCTGCGAACGGTGATCAACCAGCTGCGTAAGCATGGACAATTGGAAGCTGTGGGTGGGGCTTACTATGTAACGGCCTTGACCAGCCGTATCAGTTCTGCCTCTAACGTCGAGTTTCATGCCCGTATGGTAGCAGAGTATGCCATCAAGCGCGCACTGATTGCGGTGGCTACAGAGGTACACAAGCATGCTTATGACGATACGCAAGATATTTTCGTGCTGCTAGACCAGGCTGAACAAGCCTTGTTTGAGGTCACTGATTCTAACATCCGTAAGAACTATAACAACATGCGTTCGTTGCTGGGAGAGGCCTTCAAAGAGTTAGAGATCAAGCGGCAGCACAAAGATGGCTTAACAGGTATCCCTAGTGGCTTTACAGAATTGGATAGAGTGACTTCAGGCTGGCAAAAGGCAGACTTGGTCATTGTGGCAGCGCGGCCAGGCATGGGTAAAACCGCTTTTTTACTGTCTGCATTGCGCAATGCTGCGGTAGACCATGGCCATCCAGTGGCTATTTTTTCTTTGGAAATGGCCTCCTTACAACTTGTCAACAGGCTGATATCAGCGGAGGCAGCGTTAGAAAGTGAAAAAATAAAAAAAGGAAATCTGGCTGACCATGAGTGGGAGCAGCTGATTCACAAGACCTCACAGCTCTCACAAGCGCCTATTTACATTGATGACACTCCAGCGCTATCGATCTTCGAGCTACGTGCGAAGTGCCGCAGGCTCAAAGCCAAGCACGACATTCAACTGATTGCTGTCGACTATCTACAGCTCATGTCTGGCGAGTCAGTTAAAGGAGCGGGCAACCGTGAGCAAGAGATTGCCTCTATCTCACGATCGTTGAAAAGCATTGCTAAAGAGCTGAACGTGCCTGTGATTGTAGGCTCTCAGCTGAGCCGGGCGGTAGAGACAAGAGGTGGCAACAAAAGGCCCCAGCTGTCTGACCTGCGAGAGTCAGGCTCTATCGAGCAGGACGCAGACATGGTTATGTTTCTATATCGGCCTGAATACTATGGCATGACAGAAGATGAAGCTGGGAATCCTACGCAAGGCATAGCAGAGGTGATCGTGGCCAAACACCGCAATGGCTCGCTAGACAGTGTAGGCCTCAAATTTGTGGGCAAGTACACCAAGTTTACTGATCAATACCTCCCTGACTTTGCTGACGCACACTACAATGATTTTGGAACGATTGTGCAGTCCAGCAAAGCCAATGACACGGATACCTCTATTGTGTAGCCTGCTGATGCTGAGATTATTGAATTATCGAGTGATTTATTGATGAAGTGACCTTCAATCTGCTCATAGGCTTGAAAAGAGGGCTTATTCTACGCCTTGTCGCCTTTGACGGCACAAGTGATGGGCCCTTGCACGATTTCAGGTAGACACAAGCGCAAAACACTTGCGAGATAAGGTCGGCACTGCCCACCTGCTAACGCTACTTGAGTATTTCGCAGTTTTGATACTCAGGGGCTACTTCAATGGCAATAGTAGCTTTGATACTCTTGAGCCATGCCTGTAGCGCAGTAGTTTGCTTTTTATTGGCTACCATCTGGTAGATCTTAGCGTAGTCCTGCGCAAGATTAGCCTGGTGAGGCGCTACCCGATCTTTCAAATAGAGCATTCTCACTGCCTGTTGCCCATCGGGGGTAGTGAATACGAAGGGGTCGGAGAGGTCTCCAGGTGCTAGCTGCTCTATCGCAAAAAACATATCTGAAGGTAGCTCATCAACCGATATTTGTGTTCCAAGCCCACTTCCTGTGAGTAACCCTTCGTTGAGCGCAGTGTCGTAGTCTTCACCCATAGCTTGCTGTAAGGCTTGCATAAAAGTTATTTCTCCTGCCAAGATAGCTGTCCGCAGCTGCGCTAGATAGGCCTTGGCTCCTTCTATATCCAGCGAGGCTGGTGGGGGCCTTAACAAGATATGGCGGCTATTATAGCGGTCTTTTTCGCGAGCAATAAGTTGGATAAGGTGTAAGCCAAAGGGAGTAGCCACAGGCTCAGACACTTGGCCAGGCTGCAAGGCCAGCGCAGCTTTTTCATAGGGAGGGGCAAGCTCTCCTAGTCGCCAAAAGCCTAGCTCTCCGCCTTGGGGGGCAGACCCTGGGTCTTGAGAATGGGTTTGGGCAAGTGTCTCAAAGCTTTCTCCATGCTGTATGCGTGCTTTCAGCGCTTTGAGTTGCTCCATCAGAGCATCTTCTTCTTGTGGGCTCACTCGAGGATATCGCACAATCTGCCTCACTTCTACTTCGGCCGAATAGTAAGGGCGTTCGTTGGAGGGAAGGCTTTCAAAAAATGCTTTCACTTCTTGTGGGGTGACCGACACCTTCCTGATGACTTGGGAGCGCATTGTGTCAATCATTAATTGCTCCTTAATCTTTTCTCTAAATTCTTGTTTGATCTCTCGAATGGACTTGCCCCAATACTTCTCTATTGCTGCTGTTGAGCCCAACTGGCTTACCAGGTATTGTAGCCGGCTGTTCAGCCCATGATCTATTTCTTCGTTGGATACGATTACTTTTTCTTGCTGGGCTTTGGCAAGGAGTAGCTTGTTGAGGACGAGGCTCTCTAGGATTCTACATTTCAGATCAGATACTTTTTCTCCTCCTTGAAGCAAGTATTGCTCATAGGCAGCTTCTAGCTCTGATTGTAGGATGATCTGATTGTCAACATGGGCAACAATCTTGTCTACCAAGGTGCCTTGAACGGGCTGTGCTAAAACAGTAGGCACGAGCCCTAGGCTCAATATCACTGCATAGCACTGGCATCTAATATTCATAAATAATGCAGTCATTGTTTTTTTGGGCTTTTTGCAAGATTTCTTCCTTGATTTTGTTGGCGAGGTCTATCTTTCTTTTATACACGATAATATCAGCAATTTGGTCACTGACTAGTTCTAAAGGAGATACTTCGTTGGCACGCTTGTACTCATGGATTTTGAAGTAGTAGTTGTACTTCTTATTGCTTGTCTGTAGCAAACTACTTCTACTCAGCAGCTTGGCTTGGTCTTTGATTTTATTGAAGGGAGTTTCCCTAATCAGTTCGTCCCACTGAAGCCATGCGTCTGCCTCGAGTGAATAACTTTGGGCAAACTTGCGGCAGTAGGTTTGAAGCACTGCGCGCTTTTCTACACGGTTAGTTAGTAAGAGTGTCTTGATCGGTACGCTGTCAGGGGCCTCTTTAGGAAGTACGATAAATTGGCCTTTAAAAATATGGTTGCGTAACAGGAAGTTCTCCTGATGTGCTTGATAGTAACTGGCAATCTCTTCGGGCGATACTTCTCTGTTGAGCTGTTCGTTGACTTGTTTCTCAACAAAGTTATGGACGAGTAAGGCATAGCGATAGTCCAGTACTCTACGCTCTATGTCTGCTCTATCATAATCGCTATGGGCCTCAGCGGCTGCAATCATGAGCTGCTTAGCAATCCAGCTTTGAATATATCTTGCCGTCATTTCTGATTTATCCTCAGGGCCATTGGCCTCTGCAGCCAGATGTTTCAGGTCATTTCTATGCAGATACTGATGATATACGCGCGCTACAGGTGGATTGTCAATGGTTGAGTGCTTTCTTTTAAGCACCTCTTGCCAGCCCATCCACCCCAGTAGGAGGGAGATGGCTGCAAGCAATACGAACAAGAGGACCTTTCGAAACATGTTCAACCTATATGGACAACTTGCGTGATTGGTTAGCTACTTACCTCATTGACGAGGTGGTGTCGTCATTTAGAGCGCTATCACTCCAATTTGGAGCACAGCTAGCGCGGAAGTTACTTCCGTACTTTACTTGCTTTGTTTAGCGATCTCTTTGGCACGGAAGGCGGGCTTCCGCTGCGCCAATGGCTCTCCCTAAAGCGCTACTTCTTTTTTTCTTTTTGGGCTTTTCTGTCAGGATCAATGCCTAGCTGCTTCAGCACCTTATCAGAGAGATTATGCTCATCACTCACATAAAGTAGAATCGACATCCCTCCCAGGCTATTGTTGAATACGTGGGTGTAGGCATGCTCTTGGGCTACTTGCTGGATGGCCTTCTGTACTCTCTCATAAATAGGCTCTAACAAACTGGCATGTTTGCTAGCAAGTTTTCCCTGAGCCTCTGCCTGTAACTGTTCAAAATTACCTTGCAGTTGCTGCAACTCCTTTTGCTTCTGGCCCCTTACTGCCTCCGTCATTGTCTGATAGCCTTGCTCCAAGGCCTGCAGCTTTTGTTGAAACTCTTTTGCTTTGCCCTCTAGCTGACTCTTAAGATGTGTTTCAAAGCTTCTGTACTCAGACTCGATCTTTTTTGTTTCTGGCAAAAAGCTGATGATATACTCCACATTGGCATAGCCAATCTTCAGGGGTAATATCTGTGCATCAGCAGCACCATTTTTTGCATGCACCTGGCACAGTACCAGCGTCAGGACGAATGTTAGTAATACTCTTTTTTTCATAGGGTTTACGTTTTTATCAGTGAATTGTGCTTCCTTTTTGTGTTCGAAGCTTTACCATCAGCTACTTAAAGGCCTACCGCCCTACATCCATGCCCGCAGACCAATGAAACTTGATTTCTTTGCTCTGGCCAGACTTGAGGTCTTCGTCAAAGCCATACCCCCAGTCAAACCCTAGCGACCCTATCAAAGGTAAGAAAGCCCTAAGTCCCACGCCTGCTGAATGCTTCAGTGTTTTCAGGTTCCAATCTTCATAGTGGGCCCAAGTGTTGCCTGCCTCTGCAAAGCCCAAAGCATAAATGGAGGCCATCTGGCTAGAGAGGATAGGATAGCGCAACTCTAGCACAAATTTATTGAATATTACGCCTCCCTTGTAGCCTGTAGTTTTGCTCTTGGGTACAATCGATTCATCGTCGTAGCCCCGCAAAGAAATTTGCTCTTTGCCCCTCAGCGCACGGTCTGCAAGCCCCTTGCCGCCCATGTAGAATCGTTGGAAAGGGCCTATAGGCTTTTGAGAAGAAAAACTGCCTAGAAATCCAGTATGGCCACGTACATTCAATACCAGGTCGCCTACAATTGAGAAGAAGTAGGAACCATCTAACATCCATTGGTGATACTCTTTCCAGGGGTATCGGTCCGCTCCAACCATTTTGCTACTGTCTTGACTAGAGAGAGAAGACCAAGGAGGCGTCAATGTAACATGTAATCCTACTTTGCTTCCTTCTCTAGGGTATATAGGGCTATCTATGCTATTGCGTTCTAGAGAGATATTGGCAGTGAGCTCTCTCAGTGTTCCTTTGGGGAACTTTTTGCCATTTCCTATTAAATCGTAGTGAGTATAGGTGTGGCCATAGTAAGCTAGTCCATACCGAAGTGTCATATAATCATCTAAGCCAATGAGCCGCGTTCCCAGGCCCACTCGCCCGCCTACGGAATATCTATTGTCCTCATGAGATAGGTTAGTGCTCAAGTACAGTTCTTGAGGCCTTTTTCCACCCAGCCATGGCTCTGAAAATTGGAGCAAGAAGTTTTTGTACGCCCCCCAGTTGCTTTCAGCTTTCAGCACAAAAGTCTGTCCCGCCCCTATTGGAAGGCGTCCTTTAAAAATTTTGCCTAGACTTCCTGCCGCAAAGTTATTGACATTAAGAGTGATCGCACCAATGGCGTCTTGCTTTCCTCCCCCAAAGCCAAGTGAAGCTTTGACTTCAAACTTAGGACTCTCTTTTACTTTATACTTCAGGTCTACAGTGCCATCCTCAGGGTTGGGGATAGGAGTGATGTCGATGGCTGGCGCAAAAATATTGAGGAGCGCTAGTTCGCGATAGGACCTTTGTACTTTGGTTCTACTGTATTTTTCTCCAGGCAATGTTCTAAGCTCTCGCCGAATCACATAATCATGGGTAATGGTATTGCATTCAATCAAGACCTCCTTGATACGCGCTTGAGGCCCTTCTTGCAGTCGGATTTCTAGGTCTACTCTATCTTCTTCTAGGCCTACCTCTACCGCTTCCGCATGAAAGAATAAGTGGCCATCATCAGCATACAAAGAGGCAACATCAGGCCCTTCTGGATTGTTCAATAAGCGCTGTTGGAGCAATGTTAGGTTGTATAAATCTCCCTTTTGGAGGCCCAGCGTGCTGTTTAAAGTATCTTCGTCATAGCGATGGTTACCTACCCATCTGATGTTTCCTATGCAATATTGTTTTCCTTCCTGTATCTTGATCTTGACGTTGAGTAGCCCCTTATCTGGCTGATAGACAGTATCTTCTAGGAGCGTGGCATCCCTGAAGCCTCGGCTTTGGTAGTAACTAATGAGGCTTTTCTTATCTTCTTCAAACTTATCTGGATTGAATTTAGAAGAGAACAGAATCACATGCTCCTGAAGATAATTGTTCGTCTCTTCGAAGTCAGGAGAACGCCACAATATGCCGCCCTTTCTGATGGGCTTCAAGGTCATGATCCGCTTGAGGGCGTCTTTGACCAGTGTGAAACGGGCCTTCTCCCGAGTGTGTTGCATCTGGCTCCTTAAAACTTCACTACTGATACTGTGATTTCCCTCAAAATGTACTTCATTAATAATAAGGCGCTCGCCTTTGTTGATGCCAACTTTTAGGTGCACCTGGTGAGCATGTTCGGGATCAGGCACAGAGGTGACCGTCACTGTTGCATTCAGATACCCTTCCTCTGTCCAGTAGTCTTGGATGGCCTGCTGCGTCTCCTGAATTAGTTCGTCTGTAACAATTTTTCCTTTGACCAGGGTGGTTTTTTCGAGCAGCTTTTCTTGTTCTTTTCTTTTGATTCCTTCAAAGGAATACGCAGATAACCTAGGACATTCTGTGATGTCGATAGTAAGTACGATGCGCTGCTCAGCCACTTTGGTGGCGTAGAGGGCTACCTCTTTTACTAGCTTCTGCTTCCAGATTCTTTGAATAGCATCTTGCAATGCTGGTCCAGGTATTTGCACTGTATCGCCTGCCTGAATGCCTGCAATGGTCAAAATAATTTCTTGGTCCAAAGACTGAATACCTGTCACCTGAATGTCTTCGATCAGATAGCTAGCAGGCACTGCATAGTTAAGGTCGAGTGACTGGGACTTGGGGGTCACTTGCCCCCAAGCAGCCCTCAAGGGCATCAGGAGGCTCCATATGAGTGATAATAAAAGGGTAGGATAAAAAGAATGCTTCATGCTGTGTAGCTTATGTATCTCGGTCATATCGTCATTTAGACAGCTGATATCATACATCTTACGCCTATGCATCTCTTCAATGATGAACAGACTAAGCACATAGTGGATCAGTTACTACCCCAACCCTTCTTATCCAGAGAGAGATTTTTTGGGCGGTGAGATGAATTGACGACATGACTTAATTTGCCAAATCTTCTTTCACGTTGCTGGTAATCCCAGAGGGCCTCGTGAAGGTGAGGCTTTCTAAAGTCAGGCCAAAGAACGGGCGTAAAAAACAGTTCAGTATACGCCATTTGCCATAAAAAAGCATTGCTAAGCCGCCTCTCGCCACTTGTCCTGATCAAGAGCGCTGGATCAGGCATGTTGGGGGTAGCCAAATACTGTTCGAGCAGTGCCTCGTTGATATCTTGCGGCACTAAGTTACCGTTCTTTACCGCCTGGGCAATGGCTTTGGTAGCCTCTAGCAAGTCCCACCTGCCGCTGTAACTCAGTGCAATGGTCAGCTGTAGGCCCTGGTTATGCTGAGAAGCTTGTTGAGCTTTTTGAATTGATGTTTGACATTTTTTGGGGAGTCTTGCCAGGTTGCCTATAAAGTGGAGACGCACATCTTTTTGCACCAACTCCTCTAGCTCGTTGTCAATAGTAGTGCTGATGAGATGCATGAGATAGTCTACCTCTACTTGAGGGCGTCCCCAGTTTTCTGTAGAAAAAGCATAGAGTGTCAAATAAGGAATGTCGAGCTCAGCACATCCCTCTACGACGTCTCTAACACTTTGGATAGCGTTTTGGTGGCCAAATATCCTGGGTTTACCCTGCCTTGTGGCCCATCTGCCATTGCCATCCATGATAATAGCCACGTGTTCTGGCAGCTTGTTGGGGTCAAGCTTTGCTCTTAGCTCTTGTTCTGGCGTACTGTCAGGGACTGACGTTTGGGCCCATACATTAAGGGGGAGCAATAAGCTTGCAAGTAGTTGCAATAAGCCAATACAAAAATACGTACGCTTCATGAGGTTAAATTGGAATCAATGAGCCTGTTACAAAACGCGCGAAGCATGCTGCTCATACTGTCAAAGCACCTTGAGGCCATCGTATTATTGAGTGATTTTGTGATTGTATAGTTTCAAAGCTCTTTCTAGACCTATAAGAGCATTTTTTTAAGTGTTGTCAGAACGTTGGTCGCATTGTGTAACAGTTCCAAATTTTTCCTAGTCGACAACGTTCTTTAAGTCATCTAATCACAAAATCATTCAATAGGCTCAATCACCCAATGAATAAATAGATCACTCACAGGATAAGCATGGCGTCTCCATAGACAAAGAAGCGATATTTCTCTTTCATAGCGACTTGATACGCTTCCATTATCAAATCATACCCTCCAAAAGCTGCCGCTGTCATGAGCGGAGCTGACTCTGGCAGATGAAAACCAGTAATCAATGAGGTACACACCTTGAACGAGTGAGGGGGAAAGATGAATTTATTGGTCCACTCACGGTTCGCTTTTAGTTTTCCTGCCACTGCCACAGAGGCCTCCATAGCTTTGGCAGTAGAGACACCGACCGCACATACCTGCTGTTTTTGTTCTAGGGATTGATTGACTACTTGTGCTGTTGCGTCATCAATGGCTAGCAGCTCAGAGTCTATTTTGTACTTGGTGAGGTCTTCGACATCCACTGGGCTAAGGGTTCCTAAGCCAATGTGCAGTGTGATAGGGACCGTATGAACGCCTTTGAGCTCCAAACGTTTGAGCAAGTGGGGCGTAAAGTGTAATCCTGCGCTAGGTGCCACCACTGCCCCAGGTTGTTGGGCGTAAACCGTCTGATAGTGAGTACGATCTGCTGGAGTCACTTTTCTTTTGATCTCTTTAGGCAGAGGCATATTCCCCAGCTGCGTAATGATGGCATGGAGTTCTTCTGTGGTGCCATCGAACAAAAACTTAAGCGTTCTTCCCCGAGAAGTAGTGTTGTCTAGCACCTCTGCCACCAACTCTCCGTTGCCAAAGAACAGTTTATTGCCTACCCGAATCTTCCTGGCTGGGTCCACCAGGGTATCCCACAAACGATGCTCTGCATTGAGCTCTCTCAAGAGCAGAACCTCTATCTGCGCCCCAGTCTTTTCTTTGTTGCCATAGAGCAACGCAGGAAACACCTGGGTATCGTTGACTACCAGCGAGTCTCCCTCGCCAAAGTAGTCAAGCATGTCCTTAAATACTTTATGTTCTATTTTCCCTGTGTCTTTGTGAATGACCATCAATCGTGACTCATCTCTATTTTCTACAGGATGGTACGCAAGGAGTTTTTCAGGCAGCTCAAACTTAAAGGCAGATAGCTTCATAGATTTTGGAGGCAGAGGGGGATAGCTGGGCTTGACAGCACCATCGAATATTTAGGGTTCAAGAATGCAAATATAGCAAAGTGTTCTCTATCTTTTTCGCGCGATGCAAAGGAATTCCCTATTAAAGCCCCCAAGGTCTCTCTATGTAAGCCCAGCAACAGCGTTGCAATCACGCAATCACAAAGTCACTTAATAACTCACTTTACGCAACCCCTTCGAATGTCTATCCTGTTCAGCTACGCACAACATCCCTGCAAGGCCTACCTGCACCGAGGTCCTTCACGTTTGTTCAGAGTGAGAATATTACGGCGTAAGACAAGTATTCAAATCAGATGCCTTGTTTTCTGATTACCATCACCAAGTCTTGAGATACTACCTTCTTCAGTCCTGACTAGTATCTTTGAGGCATGTCTCCACCCACCTCTCAGCAACTGATGCTCTTGATTCTAGACGGCTGGGGCCTGGCACCCCAGCCGCAATACTCTGCTATTGACCAAGCCTATACTCCTTTTATAGATGGGCTGTATCAGCACTATCCCCATAGTCGACTAGCTGCCTCTGGCACTGCAGTGGGGTTGCCTCTGGGGCAGATGGGCAATTCTGAGGTAGGCCACATCAACCTCGGGGCAGGCAGGGTAGTGGATCAATCCTTGGTCAGGATCAATAAGGCCCTGGCCTCAGGAGCCTGGGTGCAAAACGAAGCTTTGTGTAGTGCATTCAACTATGCCAAGACCCACCACCGAGCAGTGCACCTCATGGGCTTGGTCTCTGATGGCGGTGTGCATGCACATCTCGATCATCTCAAGGCACTGTGCAAGGCAGCTCAACAGCATGCCCTAGACCGCGTATGGATTCATGCCTTTACTGATGGACGCGACACAGCGCCTCAAAGTGCCTTGCAGTTTTTAACCGATTTGGAGCAGCACCTACAAGCCACCACTGGCCAGCTAGCCTCCATCATGGGGCGCTACTATGCCATGGACCGAGACCAGCGCTGGGAGCGGACCCAGGTGGCTTACAACGCACTAGTGCACGGCCAAGGCAAGCGCGTGCAAGACTGGCACCAGGCCCTACAGCAGGCCTATGCGCAAGGCATAACCGATGAGTTCTTGCTTCCTATGCTATTGACGGATAGGGGAGGAGGGCCCAAGGCTTGCTTGGTACCAGGAGACGTAGTGATCTGTTTTAATTTTAGGACCGACCGGAGCCGACAAATTACGCATGTGCTTACCCAAGCAGAAAGGGTGTCTTCAGCAATGGAACCACTGGAGTTGCGCTATCTCACTATGACTGATTATGATAAACGCTTCAAAAATGTTCAGCCGCTGTTTGCATCAGCAATATTGCCCGACACATTAGGCGAAGTGTTGAGCAGAGCAGGCAAAACACAACTCAGAATCGCTGAAACAGAGAAGTATCCGCATGTCACGTACTTTTTTTCTGGCGGCCAAGAAGCCCCTTTTTCAGGAGAAGAGCGTATCCTCTGTCCTTCTCCCCAGGTAGCCACCTACGACCAGGCCCCAGCCATGGCAGCACCGGCCCTCACAGCACAAGTACTGCCCCTATTGGAGCGGCAAAAGACCGATTTTATCTGTCTCAACTTTGCCAACCCAGACATGGTAGGGCACACAGGCCAGCTGGTAGCCACCATACAAGCCTGCGAAATAGTAGACCAGTGCATGGCCCAAATAGTTCCTAAAGCCATAGCCAATCACTACCAGGTCTTGATCGTGGCGGATCATGGCAATGCAGACCAAATGTGTGACGAACACGGCGCTCCTCATACAGCCCACACGGCCCATCCAGTGCCTTGTATCTTGATTGCCCCCCAACACTCTCCAAGATCGCTGAAGGACGGAAAACTCGCAGACATTGCCCCCACTATTTTGTACTGCATGGGCTTGCCTATTCCTGCCGCCATGACCGGTAATATTTTGATAGACCTTTGATGCTGCGTATCTTTCTGGTCTTGGAAACGAAAAATAGTGTCTTGCAGGGGTTAGGCTGTAGATGGTAGGATAATACAAATATTCATGCAGGCCTGTAAGGTAAGGCCTGTACTGTTCACCCTCTATTCAGACACACAAACAGTTGCGCTTATGATGACCAACTACACCCATAAGGGGCTCCAAATGATTTCTCTTGGCGTAGTAATATGCGTTTCCATTCTTACTTTGGCATGGTATGCAAGGACCACGCTGTCATCAGAAAAGATAAAAATAGCCCTGATCAGAGCTTACGTAGATATCGATGACTTGATCGATGCAGACCACGTGATGGAGCGAGAAGGTCCGCCCAATTTGGGAGAGCTCGTTTATCCCTCTGTAGAAAAAGTCATCAAGAAGCTACGCATTGGTTTTAGAGACATTGTCTATGACCTCAAAAGTGGTGCGGGCAAGCTCCCCATCTGCATGTACTTGAAGGCACATGTTAGAAAGACCGTGGGCGTTGAGCCCTCTGAGACTTACTTCACAGAGGCAAGAAAAGCACGCAAGGTCATACAAACCAATGGTCTCATCAATGGATATCGTCGGTTGGAGTATGTGAATGAAGACCCGCTACAGGTAGACTTGAGTGATGCAACCGTCATCCTAATGTGCTCCCCGTACTTTTTGGAAACACCGATGCAAGCATTTGCAGACAAATTCCTAACTCTCAAGCCAGGCTTACGCATTATCACACTGCAGAAGCTGCCAGAACATCCTCGCTTGAAGCTGGTGAAAATCCTAGACCTTGCCACTTCTTGGGCAGACAGTCTGCCTTTCTATTACTACAAGTTGCTGCCCTCTAAGCAATAAACCCACGATGAAACCATGTGGTCCGCAGCTTGGTTTAGGTTGTGTTGTCAATTAAGACTTTAGCACGATAAGCTCCCCGGCTGGATCCCTGCTCTTCTCCATAACTTTTGCAAGTTCTTCGACTGTAATATTGTTCTTCCTTTTATGGTATATGCCGCTATATGTCTTATGTAATTTGGATGAATGAAATCATATCCTCATAAAAGACCCTCCTGTCCAGGAGTAATGGCATTAATTTAAAAAAAGGACGAAAATAGGGGATAAAAAATAGCCCCTGCATAACACAAAAGACCCGTCTAGGGCTAAGCAGCGTCAGCATTTCAGGCGGAGGTCTAGAGAATACTCTTCTGTTTGGGGGCTGTATCAAAAGTGTGTTGTTCGTCGTTAAAGTGTAGTAGTTGATATTTAGTTGGCCCTTAAGAACTACAAAAAGTCTTCATAAAAGCCTTTGGGGGAAGGTTTTAGGGACATTTACACGCTTGTTGTCTTCCTTTTTTGCAAGTTATACCTATGTTTAACAACATTCCTTGCATGTTTTTCCAATACTTTGATCGGTCAAACAGACAACCAAGGACAGTCTGACTTGTTCAAACTCAATCTCATTGAGCTGCTCGATCCTAAAAAGCACCTCTACATTTTAGCCCAAAAAATCCCCTGGAACGCTATCGAAGACAGGTTCAAACAGCTCTATTCCAATACTGGACAGCCCGCCCATCCTAGCAGGCTCATGACGGGACTCCTTCTCTTGCAACGCATCTTCAACCTCGCTGATGAGTGACTCGTCGAGCTTTGGCAAGAAAATCCCTACTTCCAGTTCTTTTGCGGGAAAAATGCCTTCCAATGGACTCAGCCTTGTGCTGCCTCTGACTTGGTGCACTTTAGAAAAAGCATCGGACAACAAGGCATTGACTTCCTTTTTGCCCTCTCTGTTTTGTTGCATCAACACAAGCTCAACACGGCTGTAATAGTCAGTATTTAATCTGACAAGCAGATAATTCTAGTTAGCTCTAGCGTCTGCTAACTCATAACTGTCTGAGCTACCCTTCAGGTGCATCATCTCATTATGCTTCTCCACACTCAGGTGCTTACTTGAGAGCAACGTAGCCAACGGCCTCTTCCCATAACAATAACGTCCACTATGCACACGCTCCCCGTTGTAATAAGCTAACCATACATCCAAGTCCGTCTGTAACTCCTCTATACTTCTATATATCTTCTTGCCCATGGCACAATCAAAGAACGCCTGCTTCATCGTCCTATTGAATCGCTCACATATTCCGTTGCTCTGCGGGGAGTAAGCCCGCCTCATGCTATGACTTATCCCCTCGACTGATAAGAACAACTCATAAGCATGGTGCTCCAGTTTGCCTTTGTACTCTGTTCCTCGACCTGTTAGGATACGTAAGGTAGGCACCCCTTGCTGTTCATACCGAGGGAGCACGCGATCATTGAGCATAGCAGCGCTCGTTATCGCTATCTTCTCATTGTAGAGCTTGCAATCTGCTACACGCGTGTAGGCGTCAATGTAGACTTGATCATGGACCTTGTCAATGCCCTTGAAGTGCCCTACATAGTAGGTATCCTGACAGCCTAGATAGGCTGGATGGTCCGAATCGATCTCTCCATAGGCTTCTTTATCACGCTGATGCTTCTCCATAGCCTGGAGCTGACTCTCAGTGAGCACAAGGCCTTCTTGTGCCATCTTCGCTTCTAAGGCCTGAAGTCTCTTTTTGATATTGTTCAACTCGTGCCGTAGCCAAATAGAGCGAACGCCTCCAGGGGAGACAATAATACCTTGCTTTTTGAGCTCATTAGCGACGCTAAGTTGCCCGTAAGTAGGAAAGTCAGTGGCCATCTGAACGACTGCCTTTTCAACAGGGGGCTCTACTCTATTAGCCAGGATAGGCTTTTTGCGACTGATCTCTAACAATGCCTCTTGCCCTCCTGTCTCAAAGAGCTCTTTAAAGCGATAGTAGCTGTCTGGACTGTATCCCAAGGTTTTGCAAGCGGCCGAGATGTTGCCCAGGCTTTTAGCGAGTTCAAGCAGTCCAATTTGGGGTTAGCTCATCTTCTGGTTTAAGTTCATGATAGTAGTAGTTTTAGTTGTTGTACCATTTAACCAATGTCAGATTAAATTTTAACTACTACAGCTTACTTTTGTCACTATTACATTCGACGCTGCAGAACCATATACTTAGGAACAATAAGCGTGTAAAATGATAGTATTATGTTTTTGCCATTGCATGATGTAGTTGGTAACACACTTCTTGGTATCATGATAATCTTAGTCAATTATTTATCATGAAACAATCTCGCTCTTCAGAAAATTAAGAGTGATTATATGCCCGCATTAATGATGTTTTTGGCTTGGATCGAAGATAACGACTTCCCAAAGAGCTTAAAGGGCTGTCATTTCGAGCTTATTATTATTATTGAGCAATTTTGTGATTGCGTGGTTGATAAACTGGTTATAGACTTGGCAAGGCCTATCTTTAGGGTGTTAACAGACTGTTAGGTGCATTTTGTAACCGTCTCGGCTTATATTTGGCAGCGATTGACAACTTTTGCCTATCCAACGAAAAGTATTATGCACCCAGTCAGCGTTTTCAACAAAAGCATATTGTATTGTACTCTCATTACCTTGTTGACCAGTAATACTATGCCAGCTGGCACAAACACTAAAGAGCCTATCCACTTGACCCAAGAACAGTACGAACACTACCAGCAGGAAGGATACGTGATATTGAAGCAGCTGTTTACTGCGGAAGAAGTGGCGGAAATGCGAGCATTAGCCGACCAACTCAAAGAGACAGCGCTGACCCTCGGCGCTCATCAGAGTGGAAAAGTAATGCATCAAGGAACACAATTTGTGCTCGAAAGGGAGCAGGACAAAGCAACTATACAACGCATTGTATGGGCTGGAGCGGCTTGTCCTCGACTACTGGAATACGGTCGTGATAAGAGAGTTACCCACCTAGCTGCTCAAATACTACAGAGCGATCAAGCCGATCACTTGATCAACCAGATACATTACAAGCTCCCTGGCGACCAGGTCCAATTTGGATGGCATAGAGATATCCAAAATAGGCGAAATTTTGACCCTAACTGGGATGAACAGGAGCAACACAATGACATGGGCGGTTTCGTCCAAGTGATCACAGCCATTGATGCGCATACGGAACACAATGGACCGCTCAGGGTCATACCAGGTTCACACAAAGATAGAACAACACAGTTCGGGCCCTTTATTGAGGATGAAGCGCTCCCTGCTGCGTTCGATATCAGCAAAACCATTCCCTTACTACTTGCTCCAGGAGATACTGTATTGATGCATGTCTATCTCTTACACAATAGTTTACCTAATCATTCAACCGCTGAACGTAAGACACTTATCAATGGGTTCTCATTGCTAGGCTCCAACCACGAGCCCTATCCTGGAGAAGGAAGCGCTCAGCCGATCAATCTCCGCTAAGGCTTACACACTAGCGCTAACTACCTACGATACATGAAGCGGGCCGCTGCTCATCAACAGGGTAACAGCCTTGGCCTCCATTGTTCGTACGCTCCCTTACTGTTCAACGTGAGGCCATTGCAGAAGAACCCCAGCCACACTTCTGGACTTCTAGAATAGGCTGAGACTATTGCAAAATAGCTCCAATATTCTATCAAACCTTGAAAAGTGCCTTTGCAAGCCTAGAAACAACTTTAAAATCACTCAGTAAACAGATGATCTAATAAAAAATGATCCAATAAACAAATAACCTGATAGCTAAATAAACAAATAAAAAAATGATTCCACTACCCAATAATACAAGGGTCTCAATCTAAATCACCTCACCACTTTGCATACCCCTGTTCTGCTTAAGGAAAGCTTAGAAGCACTGGCCATCCAACCTGAAGGCACCTATATAGACCTAACCTTTGGAGGAGGAGGACACGCTCAAGCCCTGCTCGAACAATTATCAGGTGGTAGATTGTTCGCCTTTGATCAAGACCAAGCAGCAGCGCAAGTTGCCAGCCGGCTGCAGCACCCACAATTCACCTTTGTCCAAGCCAATGCCCGTTTCATGCAGCAGTTTTTAACTTTTCATGGCGTACACCAAGTAGATGGCATTCTGGCTGACTTGGGCGTCTCTTCCTATCAAATTGATACAGCAGAGCGGGGCTTTTCTACGCGTTGGGAGGGGACCCTCGACATGCGCATGAACCAAGCCAGTCGACTCACAGCCCAAGAAATCGTTAATACCTACACAGCAGCGCAACTGCAACAGGTGCTGCAAAACAATGGCGAAGTGCGCAACGCCCGCACCCTAGCGCAGGCCATCGTCACTGCCCGAGCAGTGCAACCTATTCGTACTACGCAAGAGCTGCGCACTATTTTGCAGCCCCTGGCTCCTCGCAGAAGAGAGGTGAAGTACTATGCCCAAGTATTTCAAGCCCTGCGCATTGAAGTGAATGACGAGCTAGGCGCCTTAAAAGCCATTTTGCAGCAAAGCGCCCAGCTTTTGAAAAAGAAAGGAAGGCTAGTCGTGCTGTCTTACCACTCCTTAGAGGATCGTCTGGTCAAGCATTTTCTGAATACGGGTAATTTTGACGGGACAGTGCGAAAAGATGTCTATGGCAACCTATTGCGACCTTTGCAGCCTGTGTATAGAAAAGCAATCAAGCCGTCTGCAGCGGAAGTACAAGCCAACAACAGAGCCCGAAGCGCTAGGCTCAGGGCAGGCGTTTCAGTATAGTGGACGCCTGAGGGCCATCCTATCACTACTTGGGATTTGTGTGCCCCAACCACCCCAAATACCTTTGCTTACGCATCCTTCGCGGCACAGGAACTACCGTGTTGGAGACGATAAGCATGAAACCTATTGATTGGATGAATAAGCTATACAACGACGTGATACTTCTCGACGGAAAAGCAGTGGCACAGACCATGCAGCAAAAGCTGCAGCAAGAAACACAAGCCCTGCAGGACGCTACAGGGAATGGCCCCCACCTGGCCGTGATCCTGATTGGGGATGATCCGGCCAGCCATACCTATGTCACAGCCAAACGCAAGGCCTGCCAAGCCGTAGGCATACAGGTGACCCTTATTCAGCACGCAGACATACAAGAAGCTGAGCTATTACAGCTCATCGAGCAAATCAATCATGATCCTACGATCGACGGGCTCATCGTGCAGCTCCCTCTACCACCCCACATCAGTGTGTCCACAGTAATCCAGCACATTCGACCTGAAAAAGATGTTGATGGCTTCCATGCCCTTAACTACGGCCGCATGGCCTGTAATTTATCTGCCCACCTGCCTGCCACGCCTTTAGGCATTTTGACCTTGCTGCAGCATTACCAGATCGAGACCTGTGGCCAACACTGCGTGATTGTGGGTAGAAGCCGCACTGTAGGTGCTCCCTTGAGTATCTTGATGAGCAGAGACGGCAATCCAGGCAATGCGACGGTAACGCTTTGTCATAGCCGCACCCAGCATCTAGACCAGCTCACCCGTCAAGCAGACATTTTAGTAGCAGCAGTGGGCAGGCCTCAACTTATTACTGCTGATATGGTCAAAGAAGGGGCCATAGTGATCGACGTGGGTATCACGCGGGTGCCAGACTCCACACAGAAGCAGGGCTATCGCTTGCAGGGAGATGTAGACTTTGCACAAGTGGCACCACGTTGTAGCCATATTACCCCAGTGCCTGGCGGCGTGGGGCCTATGACGATTACTGCTCTGCTACTCAATACCTTGCGCGCAGCACAAAAAAATACACTGCGAGACCATTGCATTATTGGGTGATTTTGTGATTGCACGACTCAGAAAGCTTTTCTAGTTTCAAAGAAAGCCTAGGAGTGTGGGTGGTACTACTTTGCAATAACCTCGCAGCGTATGGTATAGAATGGCCCCATGAATCACTTTTCCTGCTCCAGGAAACTTTTGAGCTCAATTTCAGCGTGAAGGGTACGTGCCAGTTCATCTCTGTAAACAGCTAAAGACAAGTTTTCATTGGCCATAGGGCTATTCCACGTGATTGAAAAGCGCTTGTCTGTGTCGCCTAATGCCTGGCTTTGCTTTTCTAAAAATAAGCGTAGTACTTTTTCCATACGTATACCATACGGCTTCTCTACATTGGCATGGCAGCTGCCTGGCTCAGGTCGATAATCTTCGAACCAGGCCTCTAAGGTAGTCTTAGTAGTAGGCCGATCATTGGTTCCGTCCTTGGTATTCGTAGAGTTGACAAAAAATAGATTCTGGCCTTCGTGAAACGTGGCCTTCATAGACGCTGTAGCATGCGTCTCCCAGGCAAATCGAAGCAAGTCAGCTTCTGTGAGTTCCTCTTTACTGGCCTTCCCCAGCTGTTGAACAAAAGCTACCAGACCTTCTGCACCTAAAACCTCCTCTACCGCCTCCAACTCGTCTGTACGCAGTTTTCTGACGCCGCCAAGCAAAACAATATTCTCACAGTGCAACGTGCCCTGGTTGTATTGCTGTATAAAGTCTATCATCCTTGTTTCTATCTTGGCAAGCATTGCGCCGAAGAGCAAGAAATAATCTACATTCACATGTGTGTGAGGAACTTCTTCAACTAACCCCATTTGTGAAAGAAGGTCCATCGCTTCTGCCTGCACTTTTGTGTCTAGCTGACTATTGGCTAGGTCCCTGCGCTCTGTACCTGGCCTTCTCAGAAAGTTTTCTTGCATCGCTTGATCAACAGATGCCACAGTGCCGTCGTGCTTCAAGCTGTACAAGTCTAGAAAGGCCAAGAGGTGAGGGTCCACCTGGCCTTCTTCACTGACCAAGTTGGCCCCTGACAGCGATGACTGTACTAACGCCACGGGCGTTACCCGCAGCGGGGCCTGTTGGGCTTGATGCCGTGTAGTGAAACCCCAGCTTAGTACTAATAGCCATAAGGTACTCACACCCAATGTCGTATAACGAATAGATTGACTCATGATTGATTATGGTTTGGTTACACAATAACAATATAAGAGTATATCATAAAGCGTCACGGGTATAATGTTTTTTAGTCCAAATTGTGCGAATTTTGTGTCTGTCCGTAAAACGTGGATGTTAAGTCACGACGCCAGCATTCGCAACACGCGCTGACTTATGACACCCGAGCTACGGTCCTTTTTGTGTTACGTTACAGGGTTTTTCAATCATAGACGCACCTAGACTGTTGAAAAAATGTGTCCAATATGCTAGAAATGCTTAAAAAAGTACACTTATATGTCTATAGCGCGCTCTACAGTCACGTAGTCACAAAAGCACTTAACAGTACAGCTGAAAGCCTATATTAACTTAAATTCTTCAGCAAATGGTCTACTCAAGAAACAATTTAGTCTGAAACAATGCTTATTTCCCTCATCGTTGCTAGGACCGAGAACCATGTGATTGGCAATAACAATCAGTTGCTCTGGCACCTACCTGCAGACTTGCAGCACTTCAAGCGCACCACCCTGGGGCACCACGTGATCATGGGCAGGAAGACCTTTGCTTCTATTCCAAAGCCTCTGTCAGGCAGAACGCTTGTGGTCGTCACACGCGCCCTGCATTACCGCGCAGCAGGAAGTAAGGTAGTGCATGACATTGCCACAGCTTTGTCTGTGGCCCAACAAGCAGGTGAAACAGAAGTGTTCATTGCAGGAGGAGGAGAAATTTACCAAGCCACGTTACCGCTAGCAGATAAAATTTACCTGACAGAAGTCAAAACGAGGCTGGAAGGCGATACTTTTTTTCCTGCGCTGGTCCCTGGCGAATGGACAGAAGTGAAGCGCATCTCCCATCCCGCTGACGAAAAGCACCTTTATGCTTATGACTTTGTAGAGCTGATGCGTGTGGCTCCCGCAAAAGTGAGCTACTGAAGAGTTGATCCGAGCCCACTGCATTATTGAGTGATTTGGTGATTGAGTAACTTAAAAGACCTTTCTGGTCCCCGAGAAAGCCTATTTCAAGAGCTCAGCATCATCGTTTAACCTATTTTTTCGGCCCTTAAGAATCTACATAATTATATTTTGTAGGGCTATAAAGAGTATTTTTAGAAAAAATGTTGTTATAGTTATATATTATCACATAAAAGATGTGCAAGGTTTTTAACTCTCATCTACTTTTTCTGGCGGAAAATTGGACGCAGTAAAGGACCCGCCTAGGGCTAAGCAGCGTTAGCTTTTCAAGCGGAGGCCTGCAAAATATTCCTCTGTTTGAGAGCGCCCAAAGGGCGATCGAGTTAGGAATATTTTGAGGCCGAGAGCGCAGAAAAGGTAGCTGTGTGCCCTCAGCGGAGGGTTTTTTTGGTTACTTTTTTGGGCGGTTGCCAAAAAAAGTAACCCGCCGGAGGCAAAGGATGATTAGCAGAAAAGGGGCTAAAAAGCATCATTGAGGTCGGTTTTTAGTGCGAATAAATAGTTCTTAAGGATCAACTATTTTGCAACACCCCCTGGCTTTAGGCAGCCCCCATAGTATGCTTGATTTTCGCTCTACACATAGCTCACAGTGTCGTTTTTTAGAAATGTGTGGCAAGTAGCAAGCCTCAGGCCCACTATCCGTCTTCCCAAGAAATCCTTACGCCAATAGAGATCAACCAGGGAAAAGAAAGTGCTAACTTTGTTGAACCCCTAAAACACGCACTCAACCAATCTATGGCCCGAAATACCTACAAAGACCAAGAAAGCATCCCCAAAAAGAAATTCCGCTTCTTCCCTACAGGCACCTTGACCATTGATCCACGTTTGCGCGTCTCCGTGGGAATTCTCTTGCAAGGGTTGAGTGTGTTTTTGTGCATTGCTTTTGTATCCCACCTTTTTCATGGCCGAGCTGACCAAAGTGTGATCGAATCGACGCACGAGTTAGGCATCAAGCTGTCTGGGATAGAAATTCGCAACTGGTTGGGCCTCCTGGGGGCTATCAGTGCCTATTACTTCATGTTCCGATGGTTGGGCATCACCGCTTTCTTGCTGCTGCCCTCTGTCTATCTGCTGGGGCACCGCCTGGTCTATGGCCAGCCTTGGAAAGGAGTGAGCCTTTACAAAATTACGCTCGGCGCTCTCTTCAGCATACTATGGCTCAATGTGGCCTTGGGCTATACCGATCTGCTAGTGCCTCAAACAGCGCTGCTAGAAAGCCTGGTGGGCGGCGTAGGCTTTGAGCTAGGCGTCCTGTTTCATAGCCTCGTAGGGTTCGGCACGCCACTCTTGTTGCTCATCTCATTGCTCATCTTTCTTATCTACTTCTTCAACATCACCTCCTTGCCTCAGTTCTTTCGCACTGCCAAGACGCCATGGAAGCCCACTGAGCTGCTCCCAGAGCCTACCGAAGGAATAGATGATGCATCTACTCCCTCACTGCTCATCAGCGAAGGGGTTGCAGAAGACACGCTGCACGTGCCCTCAGAGGCGACCACTGACATACCGCTCGAAATTGAACGCACTGAAGAGGAACAGGCAACGCCCCTTACCAATGCCTCCTATGCACCCGTAGATTTGTCTCATGAAAATCCGACCCAGCCAGCAGGTCCGGTAGAAGACTATGACCCCAAGCTAGACCTCTCTGCCTATCAATACCCTACTGTGGAGCTACTAGACGAGCAAGACCACGCCAAAGTGCCAGTAAGCGAAGCCGAGCTCTCGCAGAATAAAGACAAAATAGTAAAAACATTGACCGATTTTAAGATCGGTATTTCCAGCATCAAGGCTACCATTGGCCCTACTGTGACGTTGTATGAAATAGTACCTGCTGCAGGCATTAAAATCTCTCGTATCAAGAACTTAGAAGATGACATTGCCTTGAGCTTGGCTGCTTTGGGCATCCGCATCATTGCCCCTATTCCTGGAAAAGGCACCATCGGGATTGAAGTACCGAATAAAAACCGAGAAATGGTTCCATTGAGGGCTATTCTCGGCACAGACAAGTTTGCGAAAAGCAACATGGAGCTGCCTGTGGTAATGGGAAGGACCATTGCCAACGAAACGTTCATCGCCGATTTGGCGCGCATGCCCCACTTGCTCATTGCAGGGGCTACGGGGCAAGGAAAATCCGTAGGGCTCAACGTAGTACTCACCTCGCTGATCTATAAAAAGCATCCTTCGCAGCTCAAGCTGGTGCTTGTCGATCCCAAGAAGGTGGAACTCTCTTTGTATAATAGGCTAGAACGCCACTTTCTGGCCAAGCTGCCTGGGGACGACGAACCCATCATCACAGAGACCAAAAGGGTCATCCATACCCTCAACTCTTTGTGCCTAGAAATGGACCAGCGCTACGAACTGCTCAAAGAAGCAGGGGTACGCAATATCAAAGAATACAACGAACGTTTTGTACGGCGCAGGCTCAATCCAGACAATGGCCATCGGTTCTTACCTTACATCGTGCTGGTCATCGACGAGTTTGCAGACATGATGATGACGGCTGGTAAAGAAATTGAAACCCCAATTGCTAGGCTAGCGCAACTGGCCCGTGCCATTGGCATTCATCTGGTGCTAGCCACCCAGCGCCCTTCTGTCAACGTGATTACTGGCATCATCAAAGCGAACTTTCCGGTGCGCATCTCTTACAAAGTCAGCTCGCGCATTGACTCTAGGACCATTTTGGATGCAGGCGGAGCTGAGCAGCTGGTAGGGCGTGGAGACATGCTGCTGTCGATGAATTCAGAAATCATGCGGTTGCAGTGTCCCTTCTTAGATACAGAAGAAGTAGAACGTGTTTGTGATTACGTAGGCTCCCAGCGTGGCTATACATCTGCTTATCAGCTGCCTGAGTTTGAAGAAGACGGAGAAGACCGAGGCGAGATAGAGCTAGGAGAAAAAGACCCTATGTTTGAAGAAGCCGCCCGCCTGGTTGTTGCCCATCAGCAGGGCAGCACTTCGCTGATTCAGCGCAAGCTCAAGCTAGGCTATAACCGGGCAGGCCGGCTAATGGACCAGCTCGAAGCAGCAGGCATTGTGGGTGCTTTTGAAGGCAGCAAAGCCCGTGAAGTCTTGGTGGGTGATGAGTATGGCCTGGAATTAATGCTCAAAGGGATGGAGTAGTGGTCAGTGATCAAGGCCCCCCAAGTAGTGATCAATGGTCAGTTATTAGCCCAGTAAACAAATGATTTAATAAAAAAATGAACAAATGAACCAATTACCCAATGGATTCGTCACGCCATGGCCCCTAAGGCTCCTTATGCTCTGTCTCTGTTGCGGGGCTGCAGCGCAGTCTGAGCAGAGGCAGGCCTGGGCCCTGCTCGATCGCCTTAGTGAGCAGCATAGCATACAAGCAGTGTTTGTGTACAGCAGCCGAGATCAGCAAGGAGCGCCAGGCACAACGCTGCAAGGAAAGGTGACACTGCAAGGCGAACAGTATCGGCTACAACTAGACCAGCAAGAAATTGTGTGTAATGGCACTACGGTATGGACTTACCTGAGAGACGTCAATGAAGTGCAGATCACAGAGAGCACTCCTGATCCAACCGCCTCAACGCCCTGGGGCGTGCTGACGCATTACCGCCAAGACTACACCTTTGCTCACCTTCGTATGATAAAAATAGACAATAGTGTGTACGATGTGATAGATATGGTTGCCAAAGACGAACAGCAGCCTTTATCTCAATTCACAGTCACGATCGAGCGAGACACAGGGCATATCCATACACTAGAAGTGCTGGACAGAGAGCAGACTTGGCACCGTTTCTCTGTGGTAAGTTTTGCTAGTGGCGAAACACTCGACGAAACGTTTTTTACTTTTATACCTGAAGACTATAGAGACATTGAAGTGATCGATATGCGGTAGGAGGGAGGCTGTACCGTTCAGTCTACATGCAAACGTGCCACTATGCAAGAAGATTTCCTCTATTACATCTGGAAGATGCAGTACTTCGACAAGCAGGACCTGACTACTTGCCAAGGAGAAGCGCTCAATGTCTTTCATCCTGGGACGCGTAATGAGCACGCTGGGCCAGATTTTCTTAATGGAAAAATCACCCTGAATGACGTTACTTGGCATGGACACGTGGAGATGCACCTGAATGCGTCAGACTGGCACGCACACCAGCACCACAAGGACAAGGCCTATGAGAACGTGATCTTGCATGTGGTCTGGAACCCTGACCGAGACATTCAGCAGCCAGATGGTACGCTCATGCCTACCCTAGCGCTGAAAGACCGCGTAGCCCCCCAGTTGTACCGGCAGTATCAAAAGCTCCTACAAACGCAAACCACTATTCCTTGTGCCAAGCAGCTTCCCCAGGTGACCGAATTCGTGAAGACCGCTATGCTAGACAGGGCCCTGTTCCAGCGCTTGACCCATAAAAACAACCTCGTTTATCAGCTTTTAGAAAAGAACCAAGGCAACTGGGAAGAAACAGCTTATCAGCTGTTGGCCTACAACTTTGGCTTTAAGGTCAATAGTGGCACGTGTCTAGACTTGGCTTTGAGTCTTCCTCTTAAGTACCTAGTCAAGCATGCCGACCATTTGCCGCAACTAGAAGCGTTGCTGCTGGGCCAAGCCGGCTTGCTAGCTGCAGAGACAACTACTACACCAGACGATTACCTAGCTGCCCTCCAGAAAGAATACAGCTACTTGGCCCACAAGTATCAGCTCCAGGTGGGTAAAGTGCGGGCTAGCCAGTGGAAGTTCTTTCGGCTGCGGCCTGCTAATTTCCCTACCATTCGCCTGGCACAGTTGGCTCAGCTGCTGCACCAGTTTCCCAATGTGTTTGATCTGCTGATCAATACACCGACTAAGATGCTCTACGAGAAGCTGGCTGTGGTGCCCTCTACTTATTGGCAGACGCACTATCGCTTTGGCCAGAAGAGCAAAACCACCATTCCTGGCTTAGGCAAGGAAAGTGTAGAACGCATTTTGACCAACACGGTGGTGCCCTTGCTGGTAGCTTATGGCAAGGCCAAGGACGAACCAGACTACGTAGATAGGGCTGTGGCTATTTTGCAGCACCTACCGGCAGAGCACAACAAGATCACCCGCCATTGGACCGAGGTGGGCATCAAAGTCAAGAGTGCTTTTGACTCACAGGCCCTGATTGAGCTTTACAATCACTTTTGCACGCAGAAAAAATGCCTGGCCTGCAACATTGGGGGGGACATTATGCGACAGGGTTGTCAACCTACCACCCCACAAAATCCACCCACTAACCTGCCGCACGCATCGGAGTAGTCGATGCTTGCACGCACAAAAGCACTCAGTCATGCCAGGGTTGGATGTTATGCTCTGTTTAGGGGAGCTGGCGCGGCAGTCGCTTCTGGACCAATGGCGTGTCCTGAGTTGCAAGTTCAGGACACTAAAAAGCACGTAGATGATTTTAGGTACGTATGTGACCTAAAAGGACCAGTTTATATACTTCTTGCCTATTTCTATTTGATTGGAGTATTTAATTTCATAACTACATGATAAGGGCTAGGCAGAATTTGTGAGGACCTAGCAAGGGAATCATGTAAAACGAAAACAAAAAATACAATGGCACAAACACTATTTAGAACAGATACTATATCGCTAGGAGGCTATACTCCGGATAGCCAAGGCAAGTTGACAATAGCTGAAAATAAATTTCAGTTTTCTACCAAAGTAATTTCATGTGGCGTAAGCCTGCAGAGCTGGAAATTATCTTTTCCAACCTATTATGATATCAAGGTATGTGGTGCAGGAATTGATAATGTACAGTATTACAATAATGAAGTTGTTTTTGATGCCTGGCTTCAGTTCTTTGACACTGTCCACAAAGTAGTCCCTGCTGACTCAGAGCTAGTTGCTTTGATATCAGCCTACGTAGAATAAGGGTTCCTGTTCTGTACTCAGTATTGAGTATGCTAGGAGGGCATAAGTATATGACTTGTGCCCTCTTTCTATTCGTTGTGTCAAGACTTACTGATAATAATAATCACTTACAGCAGAAGTAGGTAGTTTGGCATGTAGCTCATCAACTAGGGGCTGTATCAAAAGCTAAATTCCGTATGATTATTCCTAGCATTGATAAGCTTATAAGTCATCTTTTATCTCTTTATTTGCACTCAATTGGCCGGAAAAGAACTTTTTATATAGCTCCAATAGTCGTCTATCTATCGATTTGGCACGGAAGACGAATTCCCGCACCAGTGGGGGAACATTACAATAAGTGGCAAAAACGAATCTCTTTCCCTAATCTTCCTCCGCGCGCGCGCAACAACTGCTGAATTACTTCTTGAGAAGCACCATCCAGCGGCGTTCTGAAATCACTGTCTTGCGACCACGCATTTACGTCTGCGCCTTGTTCCAGCAACTTTTCGATGATTTTAATACGCTCTTCTGTTTTGTCTTCACCTCTAGCAGCAAAATGCAGCGGCGTTCTTCCTAGCCAATCCCGCACTCGGCCATTGGCACCACGATTGATCAACAAGCAGAGCATTTCGAAGTGTGCCTTGTCAGCAGCGCAAAGTAATGGTGTGAATTGATAAGCTCTTTCGGTAGCTTCTATCTCAGCGCTTGCGCCCAGCAGTAGCTCTGCGATGGCTATATTGCCTGATTCTGCAGCAACATGTAGTGGACTAGGATTGGAGCGTTTGCCTGAACCCATTTGGCAGTTCACATTAGCTCCGTTTTTTAACGCTTGTTCCACTTGTTCTTGGTCTCCAGCGCAGACAGCCTCTATCAACATTTGGTTCTTCAAGGCTTGCTCGGAAGTGGCATTAGCTGTATTGCTAAATGGTCTTTCATCTTCCCGCACTTGCAGAGGGCTATCTGTTCTCATAGCTAATGAATCAATTGTAGAATTACACTGTGCGCTTGTGAGCACAGCAAGGACGGCTAGTGCAATACTAATGCTAGGCTGCATTTTAGATCAATTTTGAGTTTGTTATAGATGTGTCTGGCGTTCTACCAACTTGGAGTCAAATACTCTCCCCAACAGCAAAGGCACGAGTGGCACACACTTGCGCTTTTAAGAATCAGGGAGCATATCTTATTGCCCCTATTTGCCTAAACCAGAAAGTCAGAGTTGTCGATGTACGTGCCCACATGGGTGGTTCTAAACCAGCGTTGCTTACTACCCTTCTAGTCCAGCTGACACATCCGTTCGTAAACATATTGAAGCGTCCTTGCGGACCAATATTTCTACGAGCAAAACCATCAGCACTGTCCGCACTTGAGGCTCTAACAGGTAGTCTATATGTTCTAGCTCGTCCTGGATTATAATCACCGTATTCTCCAAATTCGGCACTGTATGTTCCTAAAACAACATCTTGTGAGCGTAAAGATTGGCCATCTGGTACATCTTGAACAAGATCATAAAATACTGCATCTCTTCTATACCTGCCTACGCCTGATACAGAATGGTTAAATCCTGGACCAGAATGTTCTCCTACGAAGAGACTTGCCCTTCCTCTTCCATTCGCTTGAATGAATCTAGCATTCCTCAGATTAACTCCCCAGCTCAAAGCTCCTCCCACCACACCAAAGGCAAATCCGGCTAACGCCCCAAACTCAGCTGCTTTTCCTGCCCCACTTCCTTCCCATTCTCCTGTCAAAGCACCATTGGTTACATAGCCGTCTAATGCACCTACGCCTGTACCTAAAGCTACATCTGCTCCAAAAGCAGCTGTTGCAGATAGCCCTAGGCTACCAATACCCAGGCTTGCTCCAGCTGAGGCTGCCCCGAAAGCTGCTCCCAAACCTACCATAATACCATAGTCTTGAGCACTAAAGTTACCACTGGTATGGGTAGCCCCGTAGGCTGTACTTGCAACGCCTGCGCCAATAAGTGCCCCTGCAGCTATAGTACTCCCTATCAACACCGGCGTAGCAGCTCCAGCAGTGGCTATAGTTAGGGCTACGCCAGCAGCCACCAGAGCTATCCCACCCACAATGGCGCCAAAGGCAGCCCATGAAAACTGACCACTTGGATCTATGAAGATCACAGGATTGTTACCTGCATACACATATGGCGAGAAGAACTGACCGGCTGGGTCTACCATCATGAACCTGCCAATGCTAGGATCATAGAGCCGTGCTTTGTAGTTGTATAGCCCTGTCTCTGTATCATACTCCTGGCCTGTGTAGAGGTAGTCATAAGCAAAAGCAGGTGCTGTAATAATGGTAGGACTGCCATACACGTCGTAGTTGTACTGCCCCACTACAGTGCCTGACTGGTCGAGCACAGTGCGGGTAGAGCCCAAGTGGTCCTTGAGGGCCAGGTAATAGCTATTTTCATAGAAAATGATTGTGCCGCCAGGCGTGGCTATGTAGCGTTTCACCTGTTCATGCCCCCCTTTTTGGTCTATTTCTACAATAGGGTGACTAGAGAGCCCATGAAGGTAGAGACGTTTGGCTGTTGTCTTCCCTGCCAGCGAAGCAGTCTTGAGTACTCTCTGATTGTCTGGGCTGTAGGCCAGGGTGAGTGTATCCTGCGTCTTGTTGCCAGGCAAAGCAATGGTTTGGGGCAAGCCATTGCCTTGGCTGTAAGTGAACTGCATCAGTGTGCCGCTACTTGCTGTTACGGCAGCCACTTGACCAGCTTCTGTATAGGTATAGCCACGGTTAAAACTTCCGTCACTAGCTGCAATAGAGCTCAATTGGTTCGTATCAGCAGTGTAGCTATACGTACGCGTCACGTCATTGATCACATGGATATTAAAGTTACTGTTGACATCCATCCCCCAGCTATTGCTTGTCGTGCTGTTGTTGGCCGTAGCCACTCGGTTGAGGTAGTCTACCTTAAAGCAGTAATCATCGGTGAGGGGCTGGCCTTTTTTGTATTCCGTACGCTGATTGGCAATGGCTCCTGTATAGTAGCCGCTGTTATCGCAAGAACCCTGGGTGTATTGTAAGGTTTCTGCTAGGCTATCGTCTGTGATGGTTTTAGGCCATCCAGGAGGCATATAAGTGTAAGCACGGGTAGCCAAAGTGCTGGTACTAGTGGGTAGAAATACACTTTGCTCCACCGTCCCTTCTTGGGTGTAGGTATAAGCAGCTAGCTGCGTCGTGGCATTACTTGCTGCGGTGCCTTGAAGGGTCACTACTTGGCCTAGTGGATTATAAGCCCTACTTACCGTCAAGCTGGTTACACTGTCTTGGGTAGTAAGCGGCATGCCTACAGGATTGTAGGTATAATTGACTGCATAAGGAGTGGTACTATAACTACTTACTGTGCGTTGATGCTGCGTTATGTTGCCCAAGCTGTCATAGGCAAAACTATCTGTCACATCACCTGTCTCACTCTCCTCATTGTTGGCATAGCTCTTCCATAGGTTCCCTACCATGTAAGGCGTAGTGTCATCTCCATCGTAAGTATATCGATTGGACCACGTAGTGGATGCCTGGGGCCATGTGGGGTCATTGTCAGCATGGGCTTGCAAGGTTGACTGATCCCAGGCAGTGCTGTAATATCCCTTTTCTGTAGTACGGCTTAGCGTATCGTACTGGATATAGTTGAGGTAGCCTTCTGCAGCTCCTGTGGCATCTTGGTAAAAACGTACTTGGTTGAGCTTGTCGTAGATGTACTTACTATCTCCTGTGTCTGGATCATGAGAAGCAATTTTACGCCCCAGGAAGTCATAGGTGTAAGTGCTGGCCTGGGCAGGCAAGGTAGTACTGGAGCTTCCTGCAGCGGTTTCGTAATAGCTGGGAGGCAAGCTGGCAACAAGTTGTCCTCTGAGGTCATACACGTGACTGTACTTAATGGTAGCCGTAGAAGACGGAGCTGCTTGAATCACTCCTACGTAAGCCGCTGCGCCACTGCCTCCGTTTTGCTTGGCTCTCTCGTGCTGTGCTTTTTGAGAAGCATCCATGTAGTGGGTAGTCACATTGCCGTCTGGGTCTGTGTGCGTTGTGACAAAATACTGGCCTGTAGGTAGGGAATAGAAAAAGCCAGGATCGCTCTGATTGGTGCCATAGGCCATGGTGGTAATGTGAGGATTGCCTTGGTCCGTAATGGCAAAGTCAGCACCAGGTTGGCCTATTTGGATGGCGCGATGCGTAGGCGCTGCCTCAAACACCTGCCTACCGAAAGGATAGCCCCCATCGTCTGGATGGTAATCATTCACCTCTCCTGTGATGGCTACTCCGTTCCAGACCGTCCCTGTGCTGCTGCCATTGGTAATATACCCCTCGTAGTAGGCAAAAGGATCGGTTACCTTATTAGTAGTGACACGCGAAGGCTTGACGCTGATGGCCCCTCGGCCCAAGTGATCGTATAGCGTAGCATCTAGAATCACTGAGCTACCTGACTCCATGCTTAAACTTTGCAGTACTTTACCTGTGCCATCTTTGTAATCCATGGATAGATTGATATTCTCTGCTACCAAGAGCGGATGGAAACTACCAGGCTGCTGCATACCCAGTAGCACACTGCTGGCGGTCAGTCCCGTGGCTTGGTAGTTAAATACGCAGATGCCATTGGCAAAGAACATCACGCGGCTGTCAAACACAGCTAAGAGCCATTCCTTCTGAAAGCCTATGTTGGTGACTTCTTGTAGGGGAGTAAGCGTGCCGCTACTATCTTGAAGAAGCTGCCATTTAGTACCGTTCCAAACCACATAGACCTCACCTGTACCCAATGAAACCGTATTGCTACTATCGGTATTGAGCGTCACATAGGCTGCCAGGCTATCGGCAGTAAAGTTTTTTCGCTGCACTTGCGCGCCCAAAGGGGCTGTGCTTGCTGTTGTGAGCTGAAGCTGTTGGTTGCCCACTTGCCAGTCGCTCGCACTACTGTTGACAAAGCTATACTGATCCAGTGCATCTGCCTTGAAGGCGTCATAGAAGCCTTGATCTTGGGCCCCTATACTTAGGCCAAAGTTAGGAGCACTGGTAGGGAAGGCAGTTGCAAAGTTGCTCATGTCGGTAGTCTGGCGCGTCATGAAGACAGCAGAGAAGCCGAGCGTATTTTCATAGACACCTGTTTGGCCCACAGGATGATAGAAGAGATCGTAGAAGGTTCTTTTACACACACTATTGGGCGCCAGAGAGGCAGTGTGTAGCAATAGCACTTCATCGTACACATCTGCAGTGAAAGTACTCTCTAGTGGCATCCAGAAGAGGTTATCGACCCGCACATACGCATTGGCAGTGCTGATGGTAGTATTAACGCTTAGCTTGAGACTGGTGCTTGTCATGCCTGCTTCTTTGGGATTAACCACCCACTGAATGTATTGCCATTGTCCTGGGGTGCCCTCTGTAATTTTACTCGACCGCTTCCCTGTGCTTGTGTCGGTGAGTCCCAAGGTCACTTTCGTATCAGTGACTCCCTGCGTGGTTTTTATCCAACCGCCCAACACATAGGCCTGGTCTAGCGCGCTGAGGGTAATCGTTTTGTTGAGGCTGCCACTCGCCGTGATGTTATAGCAATTAGTGCCAGTGAAGGCGTCTGTAGTGATGATGCCGCCTTGCCCTCCGTTCAGCGTCCATTGGGTAGCCTGATAGTTTTCGAAACTGTCATAACTGATGCCGTTCTCGCTTGCGCTAGCATTGACAAACGTGGCCAGGCCAAAAAGTGCTGAATCGTCATAAAGGGTAGTACTCTTCACATCGTCCACATTGGCTGATTCGATCACCCCGCCCTGAACATTACGCGCTAGGATGGTGCTGGTCTTGAGCCAATCCTCACTGGGCGTGCCGCTGCTCCACCAAGTAAATTCAGCAGCGTCTGCTGTTGTGGCAGTATAGTGCGCATTAGCTCCCCAATAAGCAGTCTGACTGCCTTCCCATTGCTGATAGGTTTGTACCTGGATAGATTGCACCTCATAGCTACTTGCTGAAGCTGTTTTGGCTTGAGAAAGCGTTTGAGCTTTTGGCCTGAGCAAGTGCTGTTGAAACATACCTGCATACTTCTCGTAGGCATACGTAGTAAGGCTTTGGTTGGTAATTTCCTCTCCTGTGCTACCATAGTAACTGGAAGTGGTCTGGGTAGGTTGGCCAGAGGCCAGGGAGTAGTCAATCTCTGTACGGGTCGTCACCCCATCGAGCCTACTTGAAGAGGCTTGTATCTGAGGGATACCTCCATAGAGTTGACGTTTTTGTTGGCCTTGTGCATCTATAGCAATCTGGGTAGCTACCCCCCAGCTAGATGTGCTAGCGCTGACCAGTGTCCCTGCACTGTCGTACTGCTCTTTGGCAATGAGTAGCCCATCGAGTAGAGTGTAGCACATGGTGTCGTCCTCACTTTTGAGCTGGGTCATGGAATCAGAAGCAGTAGGAGGAAGCCCATTGTAGAAATGTGATATTGTGTAGCCATCTTTTTGCTCGGCTGGCGTAGCGCAGCCGTCGTATTCTGTCACCGTTTGGAACCGAGCAATCGTCCCCGTGGCGTCCTGGGCTGCTGTGACATCGGTGTACACATAGCACTTGCTCAGCGTTTCATAGCCTGTGTTGGTCTGTACGCTGTCTACGACGAAAGCATTAATGGGGTGTTGAATCGATTCGTCAGCATATCTGTGGAGGGTGATGTCTTTGGTGTAAAGTCTGTTCCCTACAGCAGTATGATCTATGTCATAAGTAACCAAGCCTAACGGTATGGCAGGAAGCTTGCCATTGAGCGATTGTCTGTATTGGTACTGCTTGTTGAGCAAGGTGGTCACTTGCTGGCCTTCCAGCTCTTCTAGCTGAGGAACGCCGGCCTCATCACGAATGAAATCTCCATTACGCAAAAACGCCACATACGTCGCTGTAGGCATTTCATCGGCGTCCACGGTCATGAAAGCAATAAAATGCGGCGCCTGGTTGATGATCGTGCTGGTATTAATGGTTTGCCCTTTGAGTACCTCCAGCGTGCTGAAGTCCACCAATAAATAATCTTCGTTGATTTTGGTAGGATCGGTAGAGGAGGCCCATGTGTTGTACACGCCTCGGTTATAGACTTTGGTGCCATGCGTGAGATAGCTAGACGTCAGGGACGGATAAGCTTTATTTTTCCGCAATGTTTGGTTTTGTATTTCGCTCTCATCTTCTAATACCATAGCACTCCAGCCTGCGGCAGGATCGTTGATATTCCTATAGTTTAGCTCGGTGTAAACGCCAGAGTCAGTGTTTTCGGTCTTTAAGATGGCATCAGCGGTGTAGGCATACCAGTAGTATTGCGTAGAGGGATTGCTAAAGTTGCTGTTATAGTGAATGCCTACGCCTTTGTGTTGCCAAGTGGCCCCATCATAGTAGTAAGCATTAGGCCCTGCTCCCACGAGTGTGTTCTCCACCGCTTGAGGTCCCAATGCATATAGAATAGGTGTGGGGATGTTTTTGAAACTGTCTTGGTCTACGTTTTCTATCGTAGCAAAGGCGAGCTGTGTAAAGTCAGCCTCCCAGGTAAGCACCTGTAGCTCATAGTCAAAACGTGTAAAGTTACTCCCACTGCCAGTGTAGCCTGTGATGTAGGCAGCTGCCGCAAAGCTATTGCTCGGGGCAAAACTGAAGTAAGAGAAATTCCCTGTCTCAGGAATATTGATCTGATTGGTCTCAAACGTGCTACCTAGCTGCCAGTTGAGGGTCCCATCCTCATTCATCGTAGGGGCTAGATAATAGAGGTTGAATTGGCTTGCAGGTGGACTTTGGCTCTGGTCATGGCACAAAATAAGGTAATAGTTGCTGTAGGCCGTCGTGTAGTAGCGGCTGTAATAAGAACTAGTGGAGGCGGCACATAGCTGGCCTTGGTCAGCCAGATGAGCTACTTCCCAGGCTTGGCTTGACCAGTTCCAGGCGTAACGGTCGATGACTTTGTTGTCATCGTTGTCTTTGCCATTGACAATGAAGAAGTTCTCGCCATTGTCTATTTGCAGCTTGCCTGTGCCGTAAGTGTAGGCTTTGTAACTGCCTCCTTCTTGCTGAATATCCCAATGGCCTTGGCAGAGCGGCCGACGATTGAATAGGTATACCTTGCTGGGCTCGCTACCTTCGTAGTGCATAGCTAGCAGGAAGGTATTGGAGCTGGTAGCCACCTGAAGGTTATCGATGTCTACAGGGCTGCTACTAAAGGAGAACCACTCACTGCTGCACTGTGCCCATCTGCCCATCCAGGTAAATACGCTCAGCTTGAGGTCGTTGTTGTCTTGATCATACCAAGCGCTCACCACATAGTCATCCCCATACCAATGCCTGGGTTGATAGTCTTTTGTTGCATCAAAGGGATTGGTGACTTTTCTGTTGCGTGCCCCTGGGTCTGTTTGTTCGTTGGCTCCTACTTGAATAGAAGTGTAGTTAATCGTGCCAATGCCGCCTGCAGGATAGAGCACCTTTGTCAGAGCGCCTCGGTTTTGTTGGGTATCGTTGGTAAAGTTGTAGGCGAACTGAATGCCTGGTTTGGTTTCTTCTTCTCCGTAATATTGAGTAATGGCCTTGAGATAGCGTTTGTAGGTAGCCCCATACGCTAGTCTTCTCATGGGAGGAGCATCAGTGCCTGGCTTAGTGGATGTGCTGAGATTCTGTAAGTCGTAATAGTCGAGCTGCACATAGGTGAGCGTGTCTGCCTGTGCATTTTTGAGCGCTATTTTGTCCAGATATACGGTGCTGTACTGGCTCTGGAAGGCGTTGGGGGTGGTAGGTAAGTGCGCAGGATCGTGATGGGGATCAAGATATTCTTTGGGCGCCTCCAAAGCAGAGGTATCGTAGGCCTTATCTTGGTAGGTATACGTTAATGACCAACCTAAATCGTTAGTAATTTGGCTGACGTGGCACTCTTGGGTATAGAACAGGCTGCTGCTACCGCCAGCGACTGTTTGCGTCTTGGTCGTGTATTTCAGCTTGTAGTAATTGCCGTAGACGTTGGTGACCTGGGCTAGGTTCCAGCTGGTCACATACTGTGTCCCCCCACTTTGAGTAGTATTTCCTACCCAGTTGTTCCATTTAATCCCATACTGTAGTGTATTTGCCGCAGTGGCGGTGCTGTTGCCGCCATAGGTGAAGATTGACCCATCATCTTTGACAATCTCCCATTTTTCGTAGTCTGCGTAGTAGCTGATTTGCCAGTATTGGAAGCTGGCCATCTCAAAGTGCTGACCAGCAGTGTTCACTTGGTAATTGTTATTGCCGGTCGCTACGAGCTGATAAACCCGTTCGTATCCATCATCATACAGAAGGTACGTGCCATCTGTCTGCACTTCTAATCTAATGGAGTGCGACAGGGGGCGATTAAACTGCTTCCAAGCTTGTTTTGCGTTGTCTAGCTGGTTTTGACTCAGTGCTGTCAACGTAGCCTGATCAATATGGCCTATAGTCCATGTGTTAAATATGGGGACAAGCTGCTGAGTTTGTCCTTGTGTAATAAGGTAGTAGTCATCATCCAAGGTCGAGCCGTTGTTCTTGGCCGAGATCAAGATTTGCTCATAGGGGAGTTTCCATCCCATACCCACAATGCCTGCGGGACGATGTAGATTCCAATGGGCTACGCTGTATTGCACATTACTTTGGTAAAGTAAGTTGATTTTACAATCCAGCCCATTGCGACCAGGCAAGGAGAGAACTTCTAGAGGGAAGCTCAAATTGCCCCGAAAGAGGTTGACAATATCGCCACTGGCTAGAGCACCTCCTCCAAGCTGGCCCATGGCGAGCTGAGGAGCGGCTGCGTTTTGTGTGTTGGTTTGTTGTGTATTGGCCATAGTAAGCAAGCTTTGAAAGGTTAGAGATCAAGAAACTGAGAGAAAGAGGGGCTGCACCAAAAGCTAAACACATTTAAGGCCTTTGAATTGCACTAGGATGTTTGAAAAGGACTTTTGGTACCCCCCTCACAAGGTGCTTATTGACAGTAAGCAATCACTGTCACTGTTACGCTACCAGAAATTTCATCATCTCTGTTGTCATCATAAAATAGTACCCTTACATCAAAAGCTACTTTACCCGAATTGCCTGAGCTATAGCTTAGGTTCAATATTTCAGCACCGCAGCCATGTATCGACCGTGTCTGCGTAGTATAACCTATCTCAAATCCTTGTATAGCAGCAGTTGCGTTCAGCACATTCGTAGGGAAAGTAACTGACCCACTTCCGTCAACGTGCCCACTTCTATTGTCGTTTCCTTTAAGGGTTATCGTAGTTTGTAAAAACTGTGTACTTGCCATGATTATTAGTGTTTAAATGGTTGAACATACTTACCTAAGCAAAACCTTCCTGCGTCTTACCATACACACATGCCAGTAGGCTGGCGATGAGGGATCATCTTAGCTACAAAAGAGCCCTTTTAGTGATGTATACTCCTCCCACGAATATTTGTGTGTCGTTGGTGGTCTGCACTTGGTTTTTCTCTTCATATCTATCTTAACGAAACTTTTTTTTCAGAACAAGTACTTAGTACTCTTTATTAGAAAGATGTTATTTCAGCTTGGTATCAGTGTAGGTACGCCCCGGCGAGGACCTCCATAGGGAAGCTCAAATTACCTCGGAATAGGTTGACAATATCGCCGCTAGCAAGAGCACCCCCTCCCAGCTGGCCTAGTCTGAGCTGAGGAGCGGCTGCGTTTTGTGTGTTGGTTTGTTGGGTATTGGCCATAACGGTTGATGGGTTAATAAAGTCTGAAGATATGTTGGCTAAGAAGGGACTGTATCAAACATTTGAAGAAGTTGAGTACAATGCGAAGCCTGTAAATGGCTTATTATATCGCTAGTACTAGAAATAATCATGTAGAATTCAAACTTGATACAGCCCCTGAAGAAACACTTACTCGCAATAAGCGAGAACGGCTACCTTGGCTCTACCAAATATATCATCGTCATATCCTTTGTCGTGAAACGTTAGTGTTACTGAAAAGTTGACCACAGGGGATTGTGAAGAATGATCTTCTGTTACGTCAACGCCTATGGCTTGTATCTGATGATCACCTGAGGTGAATCCAACTTGCCATGATTTAACTGTAGCAGTGGCATCTAGCACGTTTGAAGAAAAACTCACGGACCCACTCCCTGTAATGACACCTTTGTTTCTATCAGCTCTCATATTTTCAACTGTAATTGTTTGTATCTGTGTACTTGCCATGATTATTAATGTTTAAAGGGTTGAACTTATTTACCTAAGAAAAATCTTCCTGCGTCTTACCATACACACATGCCAGTAGGCTGGCGATGAGGGATCATCTTAGCTACAAAAGAGCCCTTTTAGTGATGTATACTCCTCCCACGAATATTTGTGTGTCTTTGGTGGTCTGCATTTGGTTTTTCTCTCTATACCTAGCTTAGCGAAACTTTTTTTTCAGAACAAGTACTTAGTACTCTTTATTAGAAAGATGTTATTTCAGCTTGGTATCAGTGTAGGTGGACCTTACTTTGACTGCATGCTACTGATGCGTCAGATCATGATGTCAAACGAACCTGGGGAGCATGAATGGTTGATTTTGTGATTCAATGACTGAAGGATGGATTTAGCAGAAGGAGGCTTGCTGAGCTGCAAGCGAAGCCTCTCTGTGCTGATTGGGTAGCTAAGTGTCTGCTTTCTCTTGTTGACAGGTGCCCCTCAAGGCCCTCTTTTCTTGCCCATTTCAGCTAAAAGGGCTACCTTTGCAGCCATTTGTGTTAAAAATTCTCTTTCACTTTCTATGCATTTATCTTCCAAACCCAATTCTGTTACCTTACTAGGACACCCTGTAGGATTATTTATTCTTTTTTTGACCGAAATGTGGGAGCGGTTCAGCTTCTACGGCATGCGCGCTTTGCTAGTCCTCTTCCTGATTGACAAGGTAAAGGGGGGATTGGGTTGGTCAGAAGCTGCTGCCCTCAAGCTGTACGGTGTGAACTTGCTGATGGTTTATGCACTGGGCATTCCAGGAGGCTTCCTGGCTGACCGCTATTTGGGGCAAAGAGCTGCGGTGATATGGGGGGGTGTGTTGCAGTGTATAGGACATTTTTTGCTGGCCCTTAACAATGAAGCCGTATTTATGGTGGGTTTAGGCCTTATTGCCATGGGTACAGGCTTGCTCAAGCCTAATATCTCTGCCATGGTAGGGGGGCTCTATGAACAAGGCGATGTAAGACGCGACGGAGGTTTTACTATCTTCTACATGGGCATCAACATAGGTGCCGTCTTGTCATCGCTTGTAGTAGGCTTTGTAGGCGAAGTGTATGGCTGGCACTATGGATTTAGCCTCGCCGGATTTGGGATGCTCATTGGTCTTATAATCTTCTTGGCAGGAAGAAAATACCTGGGTGACGTGGGCCAAAGACCGCAGCGCAAGAAAAAAGAAAAGGTCGTAGGCAATGTGTCAAAGACCAAAGCTTTTACCCAAGAAGAAAAAGAGCGTTTGTTTGTCCTCGGTGTGTCTCTCTTGGCTATTTTCACCTTTTTTGCTGCCTTTGAGCAAGCTGGAGGCTCCATGAACTTGTATACTGAAAAACATACAGATCGTTTTGTGTTGGGCTGGGAAGTGCCTGCCAGCATCTTCCAGGCACTCAATCCTGCATTTGTCATTCTTCTAGGTCCTGTGGTAGCCCTCATCTGGAGCAAGCTGGCCCAGCGCCATCAGCATATTTCTTCGATCTACAAGATCGGCGTAGGCAACATTATTGTAGGGATAGGCTTTTTGTTTATGGTGGGAGCTGTGTTGCATCACCAAAGCTCACCCACTGCCCATTCTGCCCTACACTGGCTGATCAACGCGTATTTGTTCCACACGATAGGTGAACTTTGCTTGTCTCCAGTATCTTTGTCTTTCATTACTAAAGTAGCGCCCGAGCGCATCAAGTCATCGATGATGGGTATTTACTTTGCAGCCATTGGTGCGGCCTGTTGGCTAGGCGGTCAGATAGGGGCACTAGACTATTTGACTACTTTTACAATGCTCGTCTGCCTAACAGTGTTACTGGGGCTTTTATGCATCATTTTTAACAAGAGACTGATGACGTTAACACACGGCTGCGAGTAGGTGTCAAAACAAGGAGGCCTAAGTCAAAAGAATGCAACGTGCCTACCCCTACCTTACTGATAGACCTGCACTACCTGCCTTGTCTGGAATATTTTGCTTGCCTGCTCCCGTATGATACGATCCGTTTGGAAGCCCACGAGACTTACCAAAAACAGACGTACCGCAATAGGTGCTACGTTCTTGCGTCTCAGCAAGTAGATCGGCTGACCGTTCCGGTCATCAAAGGCAACAGCAAAATCCCCTACCGTGCGCTCAAGCTTGACGACTGCCAAGCCTGGGCACCCTTACACTGGCGTGCCATTTGCACAGCTTACAGCAAAGCGCCCTTTTTTACTTACTTGGCAGACTACTTCCACGCTGTACTCTTTCAGAGACATACGTACTTGTTCGACTTGAACCTGAAGCTGCTGCAGACTTGTTTACAACTTTTGCAGCTAGAGAAAAAGCTGGAGCTGTCAACGCATTACGAGAAAGTCCCTGCAGGGCATGTGGTAGATGCCAGGGCTACTATTCTTCCTGGCAATCGCTTAGGTCACAGTAGTTACTACCAGCCAACGCAATATCAACAAGTATTTGGCAGCCTATTTCATCCCAACTTGAGTATTCTTGACTTGTTGTTTTGCAAAGGCCACGAGGCTTGTACTATCTTACAAGCAGCAGCAAGAGGAGAAACTTCTTAATCAATAAAGATTGACTACATTATGGACTGAACTGTCTGCTCTAAAGCACTAGCCACTATGGAAATCAATTTATCCTACCAAACCAAAGAAATTCTGGCCCTAAGCAGAAAAGAAGCAGCCAGGCTAAAAAGTAGCCACGTCTATCCAGAGCATGTGATCTTAGGTATGCTACAGCATAAGGATTGCTTGGCCTTTCAGATATTACAACGTTTGGGTGCCCCTGTAGAAGCGCTGTGCGCTGCGCTCGAAACGGTTGTGCGAGGACAGGGAGCACAGCAGCTTTCACTCGGCAATCCTTCCGAAGAGACCATTCTTCTTACCTATGAAGTAGAAAGGCTACTCAAGATCATTTTTACGAGTGCACATATGCTTCAGCTAGAAACGATTGGGACAGGTCATCTATTACTGGCTATTTTGGAGAGCGACATGGAGGTCGTCCAACTACTCAGCTGCTTCCATATCACCCACCGAGCAGTTAAAGACTTAGCCCTCCATCAACTGGGCCAAGCGTACCCAGAAGACTATGGGCCAGACAAAAGGAGCAGAGCAACAGCTAGTAAGTCAGTAGGGAACACTCCTCTGCAGCAAGTGGCAACCAAGGGCACAGGACATCCTAAGACGCCGGTGCTAGACAACTTTGGTAGAGACTTGAACAAGCTGGCAGAGCTCGGCAAGCTCGATCCTATCATAGGCCGTGACGAGGAAATTGAGCGGGTAGTTCAGATTTTGAGTCGAAGAAAAAAGAACAATGCCCTGCTAGTAGGAGAGCCAGGTGTAGGGAAAACAGCCATTGCAGAGGGCCTGGCATTGCGCATCGTGCAGAGAAAGGTCGCCAAGGTGTTACTCAACAAGACAATTGTAGCGCTAGATATAGCTTCGCTGGTGGCTGGCACCAAATACAGAGGACAGTTTGAAGAGCGCCTTAAAGCCCTGATGCATGAGCTAGAAAGAGCTCCCCACGTCATTCTTTTCATCGATGAGCTACACACTATTGTAGGGGCAGGCAGTGCTGCAGGAGCGCTCGATGCTGCCAACATGCTCAAGCCTGCGTTGGCTAGAGGTGAACTGCAGTGCATTGGCGCCACTACGCTCAGCGAGTATAGACAGTACATAGAAAAGGATGGCGCCCTGGCCAGACGATTCCAGCGGGTGTCCATCGCCCCCACTACAGTGGAGCAGACCGTCAAAATTTTGAATAATCTCAAGACTAAGTACGAAGCCCACCATGTTGTTGACTACACAGCAGAAGCCATCCAAGCTTGTGCAGTACTCTCAGACAAGTACATAAGCCACCAGTTGCTGCCAGACAAAGCGATTGATATCATGGACGAGGCAGGTGCCAGCGTGCACATCCAACATCTACGAGTGCCAGAGCGCATCACTAAGCTGGAAAGGGCCCTTGAAAAGATCAAGCAAGCCAAAGGAAAAGTGGTAAAAAATCAGAAGTATGAAGAGGCTGCACAGCTGAGAGACCGAGAAAAAAAACTCTGCGAGCGGCTAGCACTGGCCAAAGCCAAATGGGAAGAAGCAACCAGGCAGCAGCGGCACACAGTGGCTGCTAACCACGTAGCAGAGGTCGTTGCCAAAACAGTGGGGATTCCGCCCCAAAGAATCATTCATCAGCACGAGGCCAAGTTGCTTACCCTCGAAAGCCAGCTCAAGAAAAGTATTTTAGGACAAGAAGAGGCCATCGATAAGGTAGTAAAGACGATACAAAGAACCCATGTGGGACTGCATGATCCGCAAAAACCATTGGGAACTTTTATTTTTCTGGGCCCTACTGGAGTGGGCAAAACAGCCCTGGCCAAGACCCTGGCTGCTACCTTCTTCGAAAAAAAAGAAGCATTGATTCGGGTGGACATGAGTGAATACATGGAGAAATTCTCCATCTCGCGGCTGATTGGCGCTCCCCCAGGCTATGTGGGCTATGAAGAAGGAGGCCAGTTGACAGAAAAAATACGGAGAAACCCTTACAGCGTTGTGCTGCTCGATGAAATAGAAAAAGCACATCCTGACGTATACAATTTATTGCTGCAGATGATGGATGATGGTGTGCTCACTGATGGACTGGGCAGAAATATAGATTGTCGCAATACGATCATCATCATGACCTCTAACGTGGGGGCTAGAGATTTGCAAAACGCAGGCATTGGGTTTGCTACACAAGCACAAAAAGCAGATAACACAGCTGCCGTCAAGGCCAAAGTGCACAAAGCGCTGCAAAAAACCTTTAAGCCTGAATTTATCAATCGGTTGGATGAAGTAGTTGTTTTCCACCCTCTGGGCCTACCGCAGATTCACCAGATCATTGACATCCACCTCCGACAACTGAAGCAGCGTGTGATTGGCTTAGGCTATCAGCTCGAGATAACGCGCCAAGCCAAAAACTTTCTGAGCGAGCAAGGCTACGACCCGCAGTATGGCATCCGTCCACTGAAACGGGCCATACAACGTTATGTAGAAGACCCCCTTACTGCCCAAATACTGGCAGGAGAAGTGCAGCCAGGCGATACTGTACGGGCAACGCACCACAAGAATAGCCCAGAGCTACTCCTACAGGTCAAAAAAGCGAAGAGCCGAGTGGCCATCGCTGAGTAGTATTGTCCTGTTTTTTTATGCGTGTAGCTACTAGACGTCTTCTAGGTGTCTTGAAAGAGGCCTCTAAGCGAAGGCCGGAGCCTTTCCAGCCTTGTAATACACCTCAACATTTTAGGGCTATTATGTGGGTTAATCAACACAGTTGCAAGCGCCAACGCTTGTTATTCTGTATGATTTACAAAATTCATTCAATTCACGCGATACCATTTCCCAGTGATCGAATTTTGACGGTAATAAGCTCCGTCTTCACCTCGTCTAAGCTGTCCTGTTGTGTCAAGATTATCCAGTGTCCATTGATCAACGGCAGTATCAATTTTTACCCAGGCTTCTGCGGCTTTGCTTTTAGCTAATTTTGTAGCCCCTTGGTAGCTTTTTTGTTGGGCCTCTGCATGAACCTCTTTTAAATGACCTTCAGCTTGATCATACAGTCTTTTTTTCTCCTCTTGTTGTTTCTTACGCTCTTCTAGGGCTTTAGAGGCTTCCTCGCGCCTCTTTTTAGCTTGTTCGTTGTCAGTCTTACTTCTGAAAAGCCATTGCAATCTGTATGCGCTAACTGCTTTTTTATAATCCCTGTTCAATTCCACAAATCTTTGGTTCGCCTCTTCTAAATTGGCGTGGGCTCCCTCAAATTGTTGCTGTGCCGCTTCCACTTTTGCCTTTATGTCATCTTCAGGATTAGCCTTGGCAAGGATCAAAGCAGTCTCAGCCTCTTCAAGCAGCTTAGCAGCTTCTCCAAAAAATTGAGCAGTAGCTGTTGTACGAGTGGCAGCTTGGGCAATGCGACAAGCTTGCTTTGCACTCTTCCAGTCAGCTTCTATGTCTTGTTCAGTGGCTCTTTTGACTCTTAAAACTGTTCGTTTTGCTTCACTGATGGCTTGCATGGGGCTTTTTTTAGTTTTTTGTGGAGACCTATGGAGAGGAGAAGGGGGAAGAGTAGCCTCTGCTGGTGCAGGTACACTCTGCTGGGGACCTACTGGCGCTGGCACACTCTGATGTCCCTCTTCTGGAGCACTACTACTAGTGGAGCTGAGTAGGGGTGTCGCTGTAGCTTTATCGTCGGGCCTTGCGCTGGTAGCAGGACTTGGAGCAGCCTTGGGCTGTGGGCGGCTGTCGGTGGGTGGGCTAGTCGGCTTTGTAGGCAGCTGTTGTCTGGCGCTTTTTTCATTGGTGCACTGTATATACCCTAGAAATAAGCCTGTGAGTAGTAGCAGTGTGGTAGTACGGTGTTGTATACTATAAGGTGATCCCATGCTACTTGATGAGTGCAAAAATTCCTTATATAAATCTAATAGAATTCTTCGCTTTGCAGCAAATTCCAACCACTTTTTTATGGATTTGTAGAACACAACGGCATTACCTCTTGCGGTATTGAACACTGCATTGCGTCTCTCAGTATTGTAGGCCCAATAGGTACGTTTAAACCATAGGAAGCTGTTGCAAAATGCACCCAATATTCTCTTTGCCTCTCTATTAAGATATACCTCACCAAGCCTAGAGGCGGTACTTTTATGACTCAGTCACAAAATCACTCAACAATACAATGGTCTCCATAGACATGAGACACTCTGTAATGAGAGCATCTAGCCCCATGGCCCTTAAATGATTAAAAGAGCGTTAGGAGAATTTGAAGAGGGGGCGATTAAAATATAATAGCTACGGTCCTAGGGCTTCCAAAGCTCCTCTGGCCGTTTGCTTTAATCTTTCAGATTCTCTTGGATTATCAACGATAAATTGCAGTTGTGCACATATCTCTGAAGTAGGTAAGGTATCTAAACTACGAAGGGCTATCAATCCATCAATGACCTCTTGGCGGAGCTCAAAATCTTCATTGGAATTGTTTATGATTGTCTGGACAGATGGCCATATCTGCGGAAAGACACTTGCGTCTATCTGACAAAGCTGGTAAAGTCCTTTAGTAGTCTTCTTACGCAGACCTGGATCTTCACGTTGGCTTTCTACATATCCTTTTAGATGTTTAGCTTTATGGCTGGGTCTTTCCTGATTACACCACCTAAAAAGATTTTCAAAATCATCCAATCAAAATGTAATGCACCCCAAAATTAGGACCAGAGGTTAAAGGAGCGTTTGATCTTAAACTTGCACTCAAACAGATCAAACTATGCGTCATAAAATCAGAAAAAGACCGCATTCTGCTGCCTTTAAATTCAAGGTAGCTCTTGAGACTATCAAAGCTCAAAGGACCGCTGCTGAGCTTTGCCACGAGTTTGGTATCGTCTCCAGTCAACTTTATGAGTGGAGAAAAAAACTCATCGATAAGGGAAAAATACACTTTGAGAACCCTGATCAGCAACAGCTACCTTATGAGCAACACATTGAAAAACTTATGGCCACCATTGGGCGATTAAAAGTCGAAAACGATTTTTTGTCCAAATCGCTAGGCAGCAATCTTTGAAACACAGAAGACAAGCCCTTGCACAGCCTACGCCACAGTTAAGTCTAAGACGGAAAGCTGCCTTGTTGGACGTGCATCGATCAGGGGTGTATTATCGATCTAAGCCAGCGCAAGATGATCAAGTAGAAGTGATGAATCAGCTCAGAGACCTCTATCAACAATACCCTTTTATGGGCTATCGAAGGCTTCATTTACTGCTTCGGCAACGAGGCTATCAAGTGAATGGTAAACGAGTACTCAGCCTGATGCGTTTGATGGGCCTAGCGGCTTTGTATCCTAAGAAGAATCTATCGAAAAGGGACCATAAGGCAAGTGTCTCTTCTTATTTACTCAAAGAACGTCCTGCGGTGAAGGTGAATGATGTTTGGCAGATAGATATCACGTATCTACGAATGGAGCAAGGCTTTCTATATCTGACAGCGCTCATTGACATGGTGAGTCGTCGTATAATGGGCTGGGACTTATCCCCCTTCCTGGAAACAGAAAGCTGTTTGTCAGCCTTGCGTGCCTCTTTGTCCAGTGGTTACCAACCGCTGATCATTAACACAGATAGGGGGAGTCAGTTCACCAGTGCAGCCTGGCGCAAGGCCCTTGAAGAGGCGGGGATTGTATTGAGCCACAATGGGGCGGGCCGTTGTTGTGACAACGTATTGATAGAGCGTTTCTGGCGCAGTGTGAAGTACGAAGAGGTATATTTGAAGAGTTATGCAAGTGTGCAGGAAGCGCGAGCGAGTCTGAGTGGGTACATAAGTTGGTATAACAGTACTCGTGCTGACCAAAGCTTGGGTTACAAGAGTCCAGATAGCGTATTCTATCAAGGAGTTTCTATGCTTGCTTGGCAAGAGGGGCTAGGGGTTATCAAGCAAAGGGGAGAGAGGGGAGAGAATAGAAGTGATCAGGAAACAGAATAAAAAAAGTAGTATCAAATGTTCAACCAACCAGTGCTAGCCAACGAACAACTCTCCTCACGATTTACTACTTTTTGGTCCTAACGATGGGGTGCATTACAAAAAATCACTCAATAATTCAGTGCTCTCAAACCTCCTCCTCTATGGACTACCTCAAGGCAATCCTATCTCTCCTTACAGAGCGTCTTCAGCCCTTGTTACGGTCTCCCCTGTGGGTCTACTGGCAGCAAAGGCTGTACAGAAAGAGATACCTCTTGGGCGGGCTCTTATTGGGAATCATCTTGTCCCAGCTCCTAGGGGCGAAGCTGAAGAGGGTGGCACTGCAAGGCCAGGCCCTGGGCGCACCTTACCACATTCAGTACCTAGACCGATGGGGGAGGAGTTACCAACAAGAAATAGCGCAGTTGCTAGATGAAATAGCACAAACGTTGACGGCCTCCTTGCCAACTGCTGAACTGGCGAAGTTCAATGCCCATGACTGCAGTGATTTCTACTTTTCCTCGCCCCTTTTTTACCCCCTACTGGCCAAGAGCAAAGAAGTGTATCGGAACACCCAAGGGGCTTTTGACCCTACGGTGCTGCCTTGGGTGGAAGCTTGGCGCCACAGCACAGAAGGGTCGCCCAGCCCAGAGCAGCTACGGAATCTTCAGGCATACGTGGGATTAGACTACATTGTGGCCAACGCGCAAAGGGCAAAAAAACTGAAAGAAGGGATTCAGCTAGATTTTGGCGGCTTGCTCCAAGGCTATGCAGTCGATCAAATAGCTGCTTTGTTGCGTGCTCGAGGCATTGTACATATGCAGGTAGCATTAGGAGAAAAGGTAATGGCCTATGGTAGACCTAGCAAACGCCAAGCTTGGCACACCGCCCTGGCGCTGTCTAGGGCTCCTTGGGTAGCCACTGCAGCGCAGCGCACTCTGGAGGTAAACGATCAGGCAGTGGCCACAGTAGGCAGACAGGCGCAAGCAGCTCCCCACCAAGCGCTTTGGGTGGACCCTGCCACGGGTGCTTTTCCTCAGCATACACTGCTGACGGCTGTGGTGGTGGCCCCAGACTGTATGACAGCAGAGGCCTATGCCACTGCCATGATGATTCGGGGCTTTGCCTTTGCCCAAGTCCTGCTAGACCAACAGACCGACTTGGCTGCTTTGCTGGTCTATGAAGATGAAAACGGTGCACCTACTTTTTATGCTTCCCCGAGCTTACAGCACCTGGTGCCCGCTGAGGCCGTACCTTTGGCCGCATCTTTTTAGCCTTTTTTTTGTGAAAAGCTCCTTGGTAGCTAGGGTCTTCTTTTTGGCGCTGCCAGTCCAAAGCCCGAAGTAGGGCCTGCTGCTCTTCCTGGGGCGCAGGCGTTACTTCTAGTGCATCAGGGAGTGGAAAGACTGGAATGCGCTGGCCAATCAGTTGTTCAATCTGTCGGACATAATACGCCTCTGCCTCGTTGGCCAGCGTAATGGCTTGGCCTGTATGGGCGGCCCTGCCTGTTCTACCCATACGGTGCACATATTCTTCGGGTGCAGTGGGCACATCAAAGCTGATGACCTGACTGACTTGGCTCACGTCAATGCCTCTGGCGGCCACATCTGTAGCTATTAAAATACGCACTGCCCCTGCCCGAAAAGCATTCAGGGCATTGAGGCGTGTATTCTGTCCTTTGTTGGCATGGATGACACGCACGGAGCCGACTGCCTTGCGCTGTAAAAAGTGCGCTATCTCCGTGGCCGTCTTGCGGGTCTTAGTAAAGACGATCACCTTATGAAAAGCAGTTGTGTCAGCAAGTAGCCAGGCTAAAAGTCTGGCTTTGGTGGCCACGTTAGGCACATAGTAGCACTGTTGGCTAACAGTAGCTGCGGGCGTAGCCTGAGGCGTGACAATGGCTTTTTCAGGCCAGGCCAAGAACTCCTCGGCCAGCTGCAGCACCTGTGCTGACATAGTAGCAGAGAACAGTAAGTGTTGCCTTTTGCCAGGGAGGAGCTCAAAAAGGCTTCTGAGCTGAGCCTCAAACCCCATGGCCAAGAGCTTGTCCGCCTCGTCCAAGACCAAGTGCTTGACCTGGCGCAGGTAAAGACTTCCTTGACGGTACAAGTCAAGCAATCGGCCTGGCGTGGCCACCACCAGATCGACTCCTTGGCGTAAGGTTTCGATTTGTGCGCTCTTGCCCACTCCTCCGTAAAGGCAGGCACAGCGCAGATTGGTGTAGGAGGCCAGGGTAGCCCAGTGGGCTGCTATCTGTATCACTAGCTCCTTGCTCGTGGCCAGGACGAGTGCGCGTGGATGGGTACCTTGGGCATACTTGAGCTGCACGAGCAGGGGCAATAAGTAGGCAGCAGTCTTGCCCGTGCCTGTTTGGGCAATGCCCAGCACATCATTCCCCCCTAAAATGAGTGGAATGGCTTTTTGTTGGATAGGAGTAGGGGTCGTATAGCCCGTTGCTTCGAGTGCTTGCAGCACCTGCTTGCTGAATTTAAAGGCCTGAAAAGAAGCGGTAGTAGCCATAGCAGTGCTGTGATTAAATCATTGAGTGAATTATTGACTTTGTGATGCTATCATTAAAACACCTTTCTAGCCCCAAAGGCAGTCTAAGAGAGCATGGTTGCATAAATATCATGGCTAGTTCCCAAACTACGACCTCGTAAGCATAAAAATGTAGTTGAGGTGTCCCACCTAATCCATGCTTGCTCATGAGACGTGAATACAAAATGAGCCTGTTGCAAAACGTACTCTATCTTCTAGCAGGACTTAAAAAAGTGCCTTTAGTAATAATTTGGGGCGTTTTCGGCTAAAACAGCCTGTACGTATTTTTGACGTAGTGCTATCTTTTGGCTATTTTTGCTGCGTAGGTATAAAAAATGTCATTACAATTATACCTTTTCGTCCAGCCATGATCTTTTACCGCTGCACATAGCATAAAAGCGCTCCCCACTCGCAGCGTATTTCACGGCAGTTAGCCAGGAGAGTATCCTCTCCATCTTTGATTGTTTTTGTTACTCTACGACACCCCCTAACCCCATGATCGTCATCCACGACCTCACTTACCACATAGGCGCAAGAAGCCTCTATGCAGCAGCTAACCTCCACATCAAGCCTAAAGAAAAAATCGGCTTGGTAGGCCTGAATGGGACAGGAAAGTCTACCTTACTCAAGCTCATTGCCGGCGAGCTTACGCCAGACCAAGGCACGATCAGTGCTAGCAAGGACTGCTCCATCAGCTTCTTGAACCAAGACTTGCTGTCGTACCAAACTACCGATAGCATCCGCAGTGTGGCCATGGCGGCCTTTGCCGAAGCCGTAGCTGTGCAAAAAAAGATCGACACTGTGCTGCGCCAAATGGAAACAGACTATAGCGACGATCTAGTAGACCGCTTGGCCACGCTGCAAGAAGCTTTCGAGCAACTTGGCGGCTATGAAATTCAAGCCAAAACAGAAGCTGTACTGGAAGGGATGGGCTTCGCCACCCAAGACCTAGACCGGCCTCTCAATGAGTTTTCAGGAGGCTGGCGCATGCGCGTCATGCTGGCTAAGCTATTGCTGCAAAAACCCTCCCTGCTGCTGCTGGACGAACCTACGAACCACTTGGACATCACGGCCATTCAATGGGTAGAGCGCTACCTGCAGAGCTATGATAGGGCTTTTGTTGTGGTTTCGCACGACCGCAGCTTTTTGGACCAGGTGACCAATAAGACGGTAGAAGTGGCCCAGCAGCAGCTGCATGCGTACGCAGGCAACTATACTTTTTATGAAAAAGAAAAGGCCACGCGCGCTGTGCTGCAGCAAAATGCCTATGCCAACCAGCAGCAAAAGATCAAGCAGACAGAGCAGTTCATTGCTCGCTTTCGCTCCAAGGCTACGAAGGCCAAACAAGTGCAATCACGCATCAAAGCGCTTGAACGCATGGACAAGGTGGAGGAGATAATGGACACCACGCCGAAGCTAAAGTTCAACTTTCAGCTCCAGCAGCAGCCAGGCAAGGTTATAGCTTCGCTAACGCACGTAGACAAAGCTTTTGGGGCGCTGAATATTCTCAAAGATGCTAGTGCCAGCATAGAACGCGGCGATAAGATTGCACTGATTGGGGCTAATGGGCGTGGTAAGTCTACCTTGCTGCGGCTCATCGCTGGCCAAGAAGTTCTGGATGCAGGCGAAAGTAGCCTGGGACATAACGTGAGCATGGCGTTTTTTGCCCAACACCAGCTCGAGGCGTTGCACCTAGACCATGACATACTGGAAGAGCTCAGATTAGTGGGCGCGCAACGCACCGAGACAGAGCTGAGGAGCATTGCAGGTATGTTTTTGTTTACCCAAGAGGCTGTTTTTAAAAAGATCAGTGTGCTCTCTGGTGGCGAAAAGTCTAGGGTAGCGCTGGCCAAGGTTTTGCTCTCAGCCGCTAACTTTCTGCTGCTAGACGAACCCACCAACCACTTGGATATGCTGTCGATTGACATCCTGGCGCAAACCCTCCAGCAATACCAGGGCACCTGCGTGTTGGTCTCGCACGATCGGCACTTTGTGACTCAAGTAGCTACCAAGATTTGGTACCTCGAAGACTACCAGATAAAAGAGTACCCAGGCACTTATGAAGAATATGTCTATTGGCAACAGCACGTGGCTACCCCTTGAGCAGAAATCGTCAATTATCAGGGAGTAAGTGGTATCGTCATTTAGACAGGCTGTTACTTTAACTGCAACCGAAGCCTCTCTGCGAGGTCCGCTACGCAGCGACTCTTCACGTGCGGGTCAGGGTGACAGAGGCGAAAGGGGTGATTAAGAATAACCTAGCCCTGTCATAAGAGCATCGAGGCTACTGCAATGCAATGGTCTTGGTCTCCCTTCATTGTCCACAGCTGGTTGCCTCCGCTATTGGCTGGAGCAAAAGAATTGTTTAGCTTGGGAATCTATTTAACCTAGTTCATCTTATAGACTATGTACGACCACCTCAAAGACACCATCAAAAAAAGAGCGCGAGCACAGCACGAAGCCGTTGTAGCTATTCGGAGACATATTCATATGCATCCTGAGCTTTCTTTTCAAGAATTCAACACAGCCCAATTCATTGCTCAAAAACTAAGAGAATTTAACATCGAATTCCAAGAAGGAATTAACAATACGGGCCTAATGGCGCTGATCAGAGGCAATAATCCAGACAAAGCTACTGTGGCTCTTCGAGCTGATATCGATGCGCTCCCCATCTTTGAAGCCACCGACATTCCCTACAAGTCCCAAAACGACGGGGTAATGCATGCTTGTGGCCACGATGTCCACACAGCTTCCTTGCTCGGCACTGCTAAGTTGTTAGACTCTCTAAAAGACCAATTTGAAGGGACCTTCAAGCTCATCTTTCAGCCAGCAGAAGAGAAGAATCCAGGTGGAGCCATTGGAATGATCAAAGAAGGCGTACTGGAATGTCCCAGGCCTTCAAGTATCATAGGACAGCACGTCAATCCTAGTATTCCTGTAGGTCAAGTAGGCTTCATTAAAGGCCAAATGCTCGCCAGTGCAGATGAGGTGCACCTCACCGTCAAAGGACAGGGAGGCCATGCAGCTGCCCCACACCATGCTGTAGATCCTATCCTCATAGCAGCGCATATCATCGTAGCTTTACAGCAGATCGTTACTAGAAACTGCAATCCTATCACCCCCTCCGTCCTCTCGCTGTGCCAGATAGCTGCTGGCGATGCCACCAATGTCATTCCGGAAACTGTGCAGATATCGGGTACCTTCCGCACTGTAGATGAGCAATGGCGCGAGGAAGCCCACCAGAAGATAGCCGACATGGCTCGTAGTGTGGCTCAAGCCATGGGCGGTGACTGTGAGGTAGTGATTGACAGAGGCTATCCTACACTTAGCAATGATCCAGCGCTGACCCAAAGAACCCTAGAGGCTGCCAAAGAATTTTTAGGTTCTGAGCAAGTAATAGAAGTAGAGCTGGGCATGGGTGCTGAAGATTTTGCTTATTACGCTCAGCAAGTGCCCGGCTGTTTTTACTACCTAGGTGTACAAAACGATGCCTTGGATATTAACTCTTCTGTGCATACACCTACTTTCAATATAGACGAAACCGCTTTGGAGCTGGGACCAGGTCTAATGGCTTGGTTGGCCTTGAAAGAGCTGGCCTTGCAGCAGCAGGGTGGGTTGGCCAAAGTGGCCTAAAAAAGGTGTAGTGGCTAAAATTTAATCTGACATTGGTTAAATTTCAACTAATACACCCGTGTTTCGCTGAAGACCGCTCTTGACAAGCGCAAAAAAACTGTCCAGTCAATGGGGGCCACGTCTGTGTAAGCCCTCGCCCTACACCCTTGCCGTCCGCCAGGCGCTACACCAAAACGTGCCAGCCATTTTTGCCTGTGGTCATTCCCACATTTTGCGTGTTATGTATGATCCCCCAACATCCTCCCCTGCTGTACTTAAATCCTAGTGCTGCTGGTAGGGAAGTTTGTCACAAGATGTGTACCCTCCTGCGCTTTATTATTCAAGGTCAAAAAATTAGCCACATGAGCGCCATTGAACTGGGGGACAGGGGCAAGCACTTGCATTTATTGCTGATTAATTGTAAAATAAGTTAGTATGGAACTGATAGATACGCATGCGCATCTCTATGCCCAGGAGTTTGGGTCAGACCTGGCTCAAGTCATGGCACGCAGCTTAGAGTATCACGTGCACCAAGTGTACATGCCTAACATTGATCTGGCTACCATAGATGCGATGCTAGCCTTGGAAGATCAGTACCCTAACCAGTGTGCAGCTATGATCGGTATCCATCCTTGCCACATTGGGGAGGACTTTGAGAAGCAGCTGGCGCAAGTGGAGGCATGGCTAGGGAAACGTCCGTGGGCGGCCATGGGTGAGATCGGTATGGATCTGTACCGCGACAAGACTTATCAGGCCCAACAAGAGCAAGCATTGGCCATGCAACTTACTTGGGCCCAGCAGCATCGGCTGCCTGTAGCTATTCACTGCCGACATGCTTTCAAAGAAACGATACGACTCATAGAACAACACCAGGATGGGCATCTCAGGGGTGTTTTTCACTGCTTTAGTGGCACTGCACAAGAAGCGGCTCAGATCATTGAGCTTGGCTTTTATCTGGGCATTGGTGGTCTGTTGACTTTCAAGAATGCAGGGGTAGATCGCGTGGTGGCAGACATTGCATTGGACCACCTTGTGCTGGAGACTGACGCGCCTTATCTGGCGCCTACGCCTTACAGGGGTCAACGTAACGAGCCTGCTTACTTGCTGCAAATTGCCGAAAAACTAGCTGATATTCATGAAGTGAGCGTAGAAACTGTGGCGGCAGTGACAACAACTAATGCTAACCATTTATATAACGTAAGTATATGATGTACAAACTTTATCATTGGACTTAGCCACAGCTGTGTGGCAAAAGGCTACTACTATTGATAGCTCATCCAAGCATATTGGGCTACCTAACAGCTCAGGCATTAGATGCGCAAACACTTCCTCAAAGTGCCGCAAAAATTATAGAAAGTCAGATCATAGACCAGACAGCGTCGCCTTATAGGGCCGCAGAAATTATAGAAAGTCAGCTCGGAGATCGGGCAGCACCGCCTCATGGGGCTGAAATCATCCTCGGTTATCTGGATCTGGCCAATGACCCAGAAGCAGCGACAAAGCTCCAGCCTACCTACCAGGCTTTGTCACAAAAAATTCAGTGCCGACCTGGCAATAATACCCATCCTGACTTTGTAGGCATTCAAGGTATGAAGGAGGCGCTTAGGAATAAAGAGAATGAGACCAGCGGGACCTTTGGCAAAAAAGGCTGTGGCAGCCTCAGCAAGTTCAAAGCTTGGACAGAGGCAGAAGCTTGGGGACAGTTTGGGCCTAAGTATAGCCATTATGGCTGGTGGATGTTTCCTATCGACCGAGTCACTAAAGACGGGGGCTATCGCTACGCAGTGTTTAAGGAAGACATTGAGGCATTGAAGGCTGACGAAGCCTGGCTCAGAGATTATCGGCTGGCTGTTATTCTGCTCATGTATTCGTGGGGATGGGACATCAAGGGCTGTCAATGCTGCGCTAACCCTGGCCCTGAGCAACAATGGAGGCACTGGGACATACGGCTAGATAAGCTTACCAACTCGTTGATCTTGTTCGAGCAATGGGACTTGTATGAAAGCTTAATGGCGTATGTAAAAACGCTGCATGACCAAGGCGTACACCTAGAGGAGCGGTTACTTCGTTATTTTCCTCCATATTTGTAGCAGTCCTCATCAGGAAGGGCTAGCTGGAGTGGTGACCGAGTGGCTGAAGGTGCTCGCCTGGAAAGTGAGTGTGCCCCCTCAAAGGGTACCGGGGGTTCGAATCCCTCCCACTCCGCTCGCTTTTTTACTGACTAACTCACCTTATGCAGTGGCCTTGTCATTCCGAGCCTAGCAAGGAACATCTGCGTGGTGTGGACCTTGTAAGGATGTTTCGATGCGCTCAAAATGACACCATGAGGCGTATTAAGAGGAACGCGTAAGGTGAGTGAGTAATTGAATAATTTTTTGATTGGGTGACTGAATCCATTGGTTGATTTTGTGATAGGGAGGATCACAAAACTCTTCTAGATCAGTCAAGAAGCTTCCTCCACCGCCTGTTTCACGTCTAGCATCCCTAGTCCTTGTTGCGTAAAGGCTCCCAAGCCATGGGTATATACATACGCTTGCACCTCTTTATCGGCATGCAATGTGAAGGGAAATACGTAAGTGCGTGTTTCATATTCCCTACCTTGATAAAAGAGGGGATGAATTCTAGCAAAAAGTTTTCCTTGTTGCTTAAGTCTATGCAGGTAGCCCTGGTCAGGCACAAGCTGAAACTTGAAGAAAGCGCTCAGTGCTTCTGGATGGTACAGCCCATTACGTTCCATATTGGCCATAGTGCATTCATAGAGCAGATCAGAGAAAGCGTCCTGGCGAGGATGAATAAACATTTTTCCTGCTTCCTGGTCTTGTAAGACATTCCAAGAGGGAACTAAGGGTGAAATGCATAAGTACTTGACGGAGTTACTGAGCTGAATGACAGGCTCCTGATACACATGGCTCGGTGCTAGATGCAACGGCCCTAGCTTCCAGAGGGGCTGGCCAAAAATTTGGGTGATAAAAAAATCGATAAAATCTTGCGTAGGCGATGAGAACACAAGTGTTACCTTTTGGGTAAGGTAGCTTAAGCCTGCTTGCTGGGAAGCTGTTTGGCCTCTGAGACTTGAAAAGTTGTAGTGGATGTAGCGACTCCACTGGGCAGACTTGGCCTTGATGGCTTCGACCCACGCTGCAAGTAGGTTTTGATGGTAGTGAGGCAGCAAGTCCTCTTGCGCTTGTATGTTGAAAATGATCTTTACTCTCACGCAATACCGCTTTTGGATAGGATAGAAGCTGAATGAATACTCATAGATAGGTTGACATTGCCCCTGCCTACTGTATCATACATTAAAACGAAAATGCATAATATCTCCATCTTCTACTACATACTCTTTTCCTTCTATACGTACCTTCCCTGCTGTTCGGCAAGCTAGCTCTGTGTTATAATACTGATAGTCTCTCAATTTGATGACTTCAGCTTTGATAAAACCTCTTTCAAAGTCGCTGTGAATGACGCCCGCGGCCTGCGGCGCTTTGGTTCCCCTGGTGATGGTCCAGGCCCTTACCTCTTGCGGACCTGCCGTAAAGTAGGTGATGAGATGCAGTAGTGCATAAGAAGCACGGACTAGCACCTCTAAAGTAGAAGCTTGAAGTCCATAGTCTTCAAGAAAGAGCTCCCTTTCGCTAGGGGCTAGCTCTGCTATTTGTACTTCGAGTGCAGCACAGACTAGCACAACTTCTGCCTGTTCATTTTTAACGGCCTGTTGAAGCTGTTCCACGTAGCTGTTGGTGCCTTCTTGAAGGGTACTTTCGTCCACATTTGCTACGTAGAGGACAGGTTTGAGCGTTAGTAACTGCCAAGTATGGACTAGGGGAGCTTGAGAGGCATCGATGGCTACATCGCGGGCATTGCCTCCTTGCGCAAGTTGTGTTTCAAAACGTTGTAAGAGGCTAAGCTCTTGTTGTGCCTCTTTGTGGCCTGACTTGGCTACTTTTTCTGTCTTTGCTATGCGCTTACGAACTGCTTCTAAGTCTTTTAGCTGTAGCTCATGGTCTATGACTTCCTTGTCAAAGACAGGATCTACCTGCCCTGCCACATGCACTATCCGCTCGTCCTGAAAGCACCTGACCACATGCACAATGGCATCCACCTCTCTGATGTTGGCCAGAAATTGGTTGCCTAGCCCTTCTCCTTGGCTAGCCCCTTTGACCAAGCCTGCAATGTCTACAAACTCGATGAAGGTGGGAACCACCTTTTGAGGATTCACTAAAGAAGTAAGGAGCTGTAGCCGCTCGTCGGGCACTTTCACTACCCCTACATTAGGCTCTATGGTACAGAAAGGAAAATTAGCAGCTACTGCATTCCCGTCGGAGAGTGCATTAAAGAGGGTGGATTTGCCTACGTTGGGTAGGCCTACAATGCCATATTTGAGGCCCATTGAAAAATAAGATTAGTAGACAGAGATAGAAAAAGGTAGGCCTCTATCTACAGCGCCTACCTATGGAATATAGCGAGCAGTCCTGATGATAAGCTATGCACTTAGGACCTAGTGCTTGATGAGTACTTCAGCCTTTTCCTTGTTGGATGGGCCAGCTACTCCTCTTCTCCATCTCTTTCGTCAAATTGGTTGAAATCGTAATCAGGAATTAGCTCCTTTTTAATATGATCCGCTGTTCCGTTCAAGGCCTCAACAAATTTGTTGAGGTCCTCTTTGTACAAGAATATCTTGTGCTTCTCATAAAAATGTCCATCTTCTTTGAACTTTTTTCTACTCTCTGTAATAGTGAGGTAGTAATCGTTCGCACGTGTGGCTTTTACATCAAAGAAGTAGGTTCTTTTGCCCGCTTTTACCTTTTTCGAGTAAACCTCGCTGTTCTCTCTATATTCTTCCACAGTTTTTAAGAATTTAAATGATACGAAGTGTAAACAACGCACAAATGAAGCTGTTTCACACCAGGAAAGCAAATAATAGGGGCCTAGGCTCCGTGCAGCCAGACTTTCTTGCGCTGTAGCTCCTCTTGCGTTTCCTGCCGATCAAGGTCCAACACACAGCAGTCTACTGGACATACAGCAGCACATTGGGGCTCTTCATGAAAGCCTACACACTCTGTGCATTTGTCCGAAACAATGTAATAGAATTCATCAGAAAGTGCCTTTTGAGGGGCGTTTGCTGCTACAACTGTATTATCTACACTTACTTGTTGCAGACTTGTTCCTTCAGCCCACTTCCAGTCTACGCCTCCTTCATAAATAGCGTTATTGGGACACTCTGGTTCGCATGCACCACAGTTGATGCACTCGTCAGTAATCATGATTGCCATGGCCAATTTGTTATGGTTTTGATGACAAGCTAGCAAAAGTTTTGGTTTGCACGCCCCCTGCACCTAGCAGGGATTAAAAAAGGGAGCTGCCAGAGGAGGGGATGCTTGCAAGCTAAGCACGATCCAGGTTAATTTGCTTCTACTTGATAAAGCTTAGACGTAGACGCATCTATCTACTTTTTCACATACGCTTGCTTTGGCTTCTTTATTCGTCTATAGCATGCGATACATTCACCTGAGCAAAGACTTTACTGAATCTCTTTTGAATCCCTAAGCATACTGCTAAAGACATGCTAAAATTAGACATTAAATTTGTCTCATGAGAAAAAGAGACCAGCCTCATGATCGGTTTTATAAGGACTGCATGCACCATCTTGAGGTCGTCAGAAAGTTTTTAGAGGTCTATCTAGACAAGGAGATTCAAGAAGCGATTGATTGGACTACACTGGCTCCTTATGACACTTCTCTAATAGGAGAGAAAGGCAAGCAGCTTTATGCCGATGTAGTGTATCGAGCGCTCACTAAGCAAGGAGCAGAGCTATTTTTGATCTTTAATCATGAGCGTAAACCTGACGAGCTGCTGCTGATAAGAATGTCAGAATATGGCTCAGGGACGCTCAAAAGAAGTGTAAAGCAAAAGCAAGGAAAGCCAGCATTTATTGTTTCCTTTACGCTATACAATGGCTCGAAGCACCCTTACCCTTATCCTAAGGATATTCTGGACTACTATGAGGATAGGGAGTTAGCTAGGAAGCTATTATTATCAGGCCACAGGATTATCGATTTATCGGACTACAGTGATGAGGAGCTAGCAAGCCATGGGCCACTGAGTGCTATGGAGCTGTTCATGAAGCATATAGATAATCCTAATCTGTTGGAATGGATAAGAAAGAATCGCTCAATCATAAAGGAGTTAGAGTCAAGCAGCTATTTAGATCGCTCCATCGATTACTTGATAGAAGCAGGCAATTATGAAGTAGAAGAATTATTAACTTTGTTCGAAGAAGTATCGCCCAAAATCAAAGAAGAAATGTTAAGTACAAGACAACAGATAGAAAGAGATGTGCTCAAGAGGGCCTCGTCCAAGTTCAAGGAAGAACTAAAGAGCACAAAGCAACAGATAGAAAGAGATGTGCTCAAGAGGGCTTCGTCCAAGTTCAAGGAAGAACTAAAGAGTACAAAGCAACAGATAGAAAGAGATGTGCTCAAGAGGGCTTCGTCCAAGTTCAAGGAAGAACTAAAGACCACAAAGCAACAGATAGAAAGGCAAGCCATTAAGCAAGGTAGACAAGAAGGCCTACAACAAGGCATGCAACAAGGTATTCAGCAAGTAGCTAAAAGCTTACTCTCTCAGCTCCACTTGGACCTGAAGGCAGTCCAGCAAGCCACAGGGCTGAGCCAAGAAGAGCTCGAGAGGCTCCAAAAAGAGTAAAAGAAGGCCTTTTTTTATCTACTTGCAAAGGAGCCTACACAAGAGCTAGGTTCTTTTATGCCCAGACTAGAGATAGAGTACGTTGTATGGATCATTATATTACCTCTAAAGCGTTCGATGACCTCTCTGAGCATGTCGTGTGCTACTGCTGAGTGAGCTTGCTGAAAAATGCTAAAAATGTGCCTTTGAGAGCCTAAAAAGAACTTTACAATTATTCAATAACACAACGGACTTGAAAGATATGGATCGATCCAAATGCGCTCTGAGTCAAGAAACAGTGCAACTACTCAACGAACAAGTAGGTATGGAAGGGAAGTCTTCAGCCCACTATATGGCGATGGCCTCCTGGTGTGACACGCAAGGCTATAAAGGAGCAGCCGCTTTTTTGTATCACCATGCTGAAGAAGAAAAAGAACACATGCTCAAGCTCTTTCACTACATCAACGATGCAGGGGGACATGCACTACATCCTGAAATAACGGGCATTCAGCACACTTTTTCCTCCTTCAGACAGGTTTTTGAGCTGGCGCTTGCCAACGAAATCAAAGTAACGCAGGCCATTCACCAATTAGTAGCTCACTCGCTTACGGTCAAAGATTTTGCTACGTTCAACTTTTTGCAGTGGTTCGTAGCCGAACAAGTAGAAGAAGAAGTACTAACCAGAAGGGCTGTTGAACTATTCGAGATCATTGGTGAAGAGGGAGTTGGCTGCTATACCATCGACAAAGCGCTGGGAAAGCTCAAGGAAGGTGCGTAGATATTAATACTAGAGAGAAAAACGAAGTACAAGACGTCTAGGAGCCGTTCTTAAAAGTCACAAATTTTTCAAAAATGCTCAAAGCTGCATAACCAGTGCTCAAGACAAGCATTTAGTTTTTGACTACATTGTACTAATTTTGAGCCCAGTGACCCACCTTAAAAACCTCAACTGCATGCTACGCAAGATTTTTGCTTATGTAAGTATAGTAGGCTGTCTTATCGCTTTTGCCCAGTGCATGAAAGACTCTTATAAAGATGTCGTCGGCTGGAAACTACGCTGGGAAGGGCCTCAACCGTTCGATAATCCTATCCCTCATCTTGATGTGGCAAAATGCATCACCTGCTCGATGCACGCTGAGCAAGCAGTCTACTTCCTGGAGTCTAATGGAAAATGCTGGAAATTCACACAGGCCTCAGAGGGAGGCCTGGAGCATGTGTCGATAGCTAACGTACCGAATGCAAGTGGGAAGCCATTGTTTGCCTTCCCTGCTGGCCCTGCTGATGCACCAATGTTGCATGTGGGCATCGTAGACCAAGACCAAAAGCAAGTAAAGATACAGCAGTGCAATGGCACCGCCTGGGAGCCTGCAGGCAGCTATCAATTTGACTCAGAAGAAGCAACTAAGCTGAAAGGAGCAGCCTGTGCTATTCGTAACGAAGAAGGCGACCTGAATGGTTTGATTGTCTTGGCGCATGATAGTGACCCCAAAAAGTCTGTAGTACTTCTCTACAGTGCGGACAAGAAAAAATTGAAAGCGACTGATAGATGGGGTTATCCAAGCAATGTTCCTCCTAGTGCTGCTGTCCAAATAGCCCCTACCAAAGTACTTGTGGCCAGAAAAGACTCCAGTGCCAATCGGTCAATAGTTCGAATAGAAATAGAGGAGAACGGATTTTTTGTGCTACACGAAGGAGATAACCCAGAGCGATTGAGCTTGTTCTTGTTACAACCAGAGCTATACTTCAAAAAAGCAGTCTGGGCACTCTGTGTCAAAAAAGGAGACGAGACAGCCCTTACATTTTACACCTTAGAAGGTGCTAATTTTGAGAAAAAGGTTGAAGACTTGCCTGAAGAGACAGAAGAGGAGAAAAAAGAGGAAGATGACAAGGGCGATAACGATAATAAAAGCGTAGAGGCAAGCAAGGCAGCAAAAGAGGAGAAAGAAAAAATCAACCACGAAAAAAGTTTGATACTCCCTTTCTCTGATGCAGTTTATGTTGTGGCAAAAACCAATAAAGAAGGATTTGTTTACTGGAAGGGAAGCCTACAAGCTCCTCCTGAGGAAACGCAAAAAGATAAGTAACTCACCATACGCAACAGGATTGTCATTCCGAACTTAGCGAAGCATGACAAGATAAAGTGCATAGAGAGGGCCTGCGTAGGGTGAGTAAGTAAAAGACTACGATAAACTAGAAAAAAAGAGATAAGGACACGAGTGTCAGTTGACTAAACTCCATTAGTGTCTCGCCTAGCGTACCATACCAAACGATAAAAACATTATGCACAGAGAAAGTGAAGCTTTTTTGTTCGAGTACCTTAACAACGTTGCCCCTGTAGGCTATGAAACAGCAGGCCAAAAGCTTTGGCTAGATTACTTACGCCCTTACATAGATGAGCATCTGACAGACACCTATGGTACAGCAGTAGGTATTATCAATCCTGATGCTCCCTACAAAGTCGTGATTGAAGCCCATGCAGATGAAATCTCCTGGTTTGTCAACTACATTACTAAGGAAGGATACATCTACGTCATTCGCAATGGAGGCTCTGATTATCAAATTGCCCCTTCTCAGCGAGCCAAAATTCATACAGACAAGGGCACTGTACCAGCCGTCTTTGGTTGGCCAGCCATTCACGTGCGCGAAGACAGAGAGAAAGCCGTTAAGATCGATATAGAAAAAGTAGTATTGGATTGTGGGTGCAGCTCTGCAGAAGAAGTAGCTGCCCTAGGCATCCATGTAGGTTCCGTGGTCACCTTTGATGCAGACCTCATTACTCTCAATCAAGATTTTCTTGTAGGTCGTGGACTAGACAACCGAATGGGAGGCTTCATGATTGCCGAGGTAGCCAAGAGGCTCCATGAAAACAAAAAGACCTTGCCTTTTGGCCTCTACATCGTCAATGCTGTGCAAGAAGAAGTAGGCTTGCGAGGAGCAGCCATGATTGCTCAGCGCCTCCAGCCCGACTTGGCTATTGTTACAGATGTAACGCACGACACGCAGTCACCGCTTTATGAAAAAATCAAACAAGGGGATATTGCCTGCAACAAAGGACCTGTGCTCAGCCATGCTCCCTCTGTACAGCACAACGTGCTAAAGATGATGATAGAGGTAGCCCAGCAGCACCGAATACCCTTCCAAAGAGCAGCCTCATCGCGCATTACAGGGACAGATACAGATGCATTTGCTTATTCCAATGCAGGTGTGGCTTCTGGTTTGATCTCTTTACCGCTCAAGTACATGCATACTACGGTAGAAATGGTACACAAGCAGGATATAGAAAATGTTATTTCTTTGATGTATCAGTGCTTGGTGCAGCTAGACCCTCAACATGACTTTAGCTACTTCAAGTAGTTAATGATCAAAACCCAGATAACATCCCCAGACCAGAGCTATATCCAAAGCCAAGGGACAACTTCTTACACCCTACTGAGCTAAAAGCAAAGCCTCGCTGCGAGGCCAGTTCGCGCAGAGACCCTTCACGTACGTTCATGGTTGAGAACGCCCAGCAAGGCAGAGGAATAAGATGGACAATATGGAGCTTTGTGATCGTTCTATGCTAAGGACCTGGTAAGCTGTTCGATCAACAGCCAAAACAGCCCAGGTAAAAAGCCTCTTTTTGGCGCATCAGTGCCCGGTCAGCTGGGGTACGGTCATCATAGCCCAGTAGGTGCAGCACACCATGTACCATCACTGTGCGCAGCTCCTGCACCCAAGGGTGTTGCTCCACCTGTGCATTGGCCTGAACACGCTCTAAGCTGATGTAAATGTCTCCTTCTATGGTCTTGGCAGCATCTGCATAGTCAAACGTGAGCACATCGGTAAGCGTGTCGTGCTGCAGGTACTGGACGTTTTTTTCGTGCAAATAACGGTCAGAGCAGAAAATAAAGTTGAGGTGGGCCAGCTGATATCCTTCTTGCTGGATGACTGCTTGGAGCCACGATATGGTGGCTGCAGGCTCGGGCAGTGTCAAGGTCACTTCTTCTGTAAAAAAACAGATAGGGTCCATGGGGCAGTCTTAACAAGGATACAATGGCAGCTTACTGGGTGGAACACGTGGTTGATAGCCTCCTCTGGCGCATTCCACTTTGAGCGCAAAGATACAGCGCGCTTCAGACAGTGCAGCTACCAGGTCAGTTCTCCCCAAGTTGGTCGGTACTCTGGCTTGTGTCTCTCTCGTTCGCTTTGAGACTGTTGCAAAACGTACTTAATCTTCTAGCAGGACTTGAAAAAGAGCCTTTGCAAGCCCAGAGAACGGCTTTAAAATCGCTCGATCACCAAATCACTCAATAATGCAATGGCCTCGCTTTGCACATCAAGTGCTGCACGGGAGTTCTAGTGCCTAACTGGTCTAGATTTTGGAGCTATCTTTATGCTTTCATCATAAGAAAGCTTTCACCTCCTATCATTCCCCTCTATGGAGCATGTAACGCATCATCATTCAGCTGTTGTCTCCATGCAGGCAGCCACTGTTTTAGCAGACTATCGCTTAGCGTGCGAAAGCCGCGAGGCAAGTCTTTTAGGCCGCAAAGAGGTCTTCATGGGCAAAGCCAAGTTTGGCATCTTTGGTGATGGCAAAGAAGTAGCCCAGCTGGCCATGGCCAAGGTGTTCAGAGCAGGGGACTTCCGCTCGGGGTATTACCGAGACCAGACTTTTATGCTGGCCGTTGGTGCACTGACTCTTCAGCAATCCTTTGCCCAGCTGTATGCCCATGCTTCGGTAGCAGCAGACCCTGCCTCGGCAGGTAGAATGATGAATAGCCACTTTGCTACCCGCCTGCTGGACGAGGAGGGGCAGTGGCACCCGCTTACGCAGCGCAAAAACGTGGCTGCTGATGTTTCGTGCAATGCCTCTCAAATGCCCCGCCTACTAGGGCTGGCCTATGCTTCTAAGCTTTACAGAGAAAATTCCCAGCTAGCGGCTTATCGAGATTTTTCCTGTCAAGGCAATGAAATTGCCTTTGGCACCATTGGCAACGCAGCCACCTCAGAGGGGATGTTCTTTGAAACGATCAATGCCGGCGGGGTCCTTCAGGTGCCCATGCTGGTCTCTGTCTGGGACGATGGCTACGGCATTTCTGTGCCTAATGAGTATCATACCACCAAGGAGAGTATTTCTGAAGCCCTCAGTGGCTTTCAGCGCACCGCCGACGCGCCGGGTTATGAAATCTTTACGGTCAAAGGATGGGATTATGCGGCCCTGTGCGGCGTGTATGAAAAAGCTGCGCAGCTGTGCCGAGAGGAGCACGTGCCTGTACTGGTGCATGTGCAAGAAATGACCCAGCCCCAGGGCCACTCTACATCAGGCTCGCACGAGCGTTACAAGTCCCAAGAGCGACTGGCCTGGGAAGCCGCCCATGACTGCCTAAAAAAGATGCGCGAATGGATGCTTGCTCAGGACTTCGCCACGGCCGACCAGCTAGATAAGATAGAAGAAGAGGCGCGCGAAGAAGCCCAGCGCCAAAAAAATGCAGCCTGGCAGGCCTTTTGTGCAGACATCAAGCAAGACCATAAGCAAGCCATCGAGCTGCTCCAAGCTGCTGCCATAGGTATATGGGCACAGCCCGTGAGGGCGTTGATAGAGTCACTCCGTACGCAACCATATGCTACTAGAATGCATGCCACGCGAGCAGTGAGGCAAGCCCTGCAGGTCCTCAAAGAAGCACCTTACCTGACGAGAAAGCCCCTGTTAGCCTGGTTGGAAAAAGACGAGCAAGAAAATAGGGCTCGGTTTAGCTCCCATTTGTACAGCGAATCGCAAGCATCTGCTTTGCGGGTGCCTGCCACTCCGCCTATCATTAACGCCGAGGCGCCCTGGGTAGATGGCCGAGAAGTGTTGCAAGCTTGCTTTGACGCTTGGCTACAGCGCGACCCACGCGTTTTTGCTATAGGTGAAGACGTAGGCCAGATAGGCGACGTGAATCAAGCCTTTGCAGGGCTGCAACAAAAATATGGCGCTTTACGCGTGACAGACACTGGCATCCGAGAGTGCACCATTGTAGGGCAGGGCATAGGTGCGGCACTGCGTGGCTTAAGACCGATTGTCGAAATACAATACCTAGATTATTTGCCGTATGCGCTCCAGATCATGATGGATGACTTGGCTACGCTGCGGTACCGCACCTGTGGCGGACAAAAAGCCCCGGTCATTGTCCGTACGAGGGGCCATCGGCTAGAAGGCATTTGGCACTCAGGGTCTTACATGGCGGGCATTATTCACAACATTCGGGGCATTTATGTGCTTGTGCCACGCAACATGACCCAAGCAGCAGGCTTTTACAACACTTTGCTACAAGCTGACGATCCAGCCCTGCTCATTGAGTGCTTGAATGGGTATCGGCTAAAAGAGCAAGTACCCCACAATTTAGCGACTTTCACCGTCCCTCTGGGTGTGCCTGAAGTGATTCGTACGGGCACTTATGTGACTGTAGTGACCTATGGCGCCATGTGTCGCATCGTGATGGAAGCTGCCCAAACCTTGGCACAGCTGGGCATTGAGTGTGAAGTGATTGACGTGCAAACTTTGCTGCCATTTGACTTGCAGCAAGCTATCGTGGCTTCGCTGAAAAAGACGCACCGCATTGTCTTTGCTGACGAGGATGTGCCTGGCGGCGCTACGGCCTTTATGATGCAAAAAGTGCTAGAAGAACAGCAAGGCTATCTGTATTTAGATGCAGCGCCAGTGACGATTACTAGCCAAGAGCACCGCCCTGCTTATGCCAACGATGGAGATTACTTTTCTAAACCTAATGCAGAGACCATAGTGGATAAAATTTATGCTTTGCTATCAGCGACTGCCCCTGCTCAGTATCCTGCATGGATGTGAAGTGACTTAGGTTTAAACTGTCCAACCAATAGGCAAATGAACAGATAACCCAATAAACAGATGAGCAAATAACCCGAGGCTGTTGCAAAACAGATTGAACTATGACACTGAGCTCTTAAAATAGGCTGTCTTGGGGGCTAGGAAAGTTTTTTAAATCGCTTAATCACAAAATCACGCAATAATGCAATGATCTCAACCCACTAACAACCGCTGGGAGAAAGGTGTGTAGGCCGCCTGAGCACATAAACATGATGGTCTACATAGTGGTCATATAACCACTCTTTATTGGCAACCGTTTCTTGCCATACAAAGCCTAGTCGTAAAGCGATGCTTTGACTCTTTTTGTTCTCTACTGCGCAACTGATAGTGATACTTGCCAGTCCGAGTTGCTGCATTCCTACAGCAATCAATGCACGACACGCCTGGGTCATGATCCCTTGGCCTTGATGCGTCTCATCGAGCCAGTAGCCTACGCTAGCTGTCATATTAGGCCAATCAAACGTATGAAGGCTAATAACTCCCACCAGCTGCTGACAATGCCAAACGCCTAGGGTGAGGGCTTTGTTTTCTTCCCACTGCTGTTGTGTCCGTTGGATAAATATCTCCTGATCTATACGATACCTTATGTGATCTACCCATGGAAGCCACTGCTGCAAATACTGACGGTTTTTTTGTACTAGATGGAATAACGTAGGGGTATCATCTGCCTGCAGTAGATCCAAGTAAACAGCAGCGTTAACAACGATGGGAAACTCTAAATTGGTCGTCATAGCAGAAGACGATAATTTGAGACCTTTGTATTATCGAACTAACTCGTGATTAGGCGATTTAAACACCACCTTCTATTCCCAAATACGGCCTGTTTCAAAAGTTGTGTAGCCTATTGAAAGCTATTTTACAACAACTTCCATGGAGAGTAAAAGGTCATGCTAGTAGTAGAGTAGTACTTTTTCTCGGCTGAAGATGGTTTAGTAGTCTTCGTTATCCAGCAAATTTTCATTAGTACCTTCTGTTAGCTCTCCCTCTGCACTGGCTACTATAACAGCCACTGCTGCATCTCCAGTAATGTTGGTCGCTGTTCTACACATATCCATAATTCTATCAGGAGCTAGAATCAAAGCCAGTCCAGCTGCAGGAATCCCCATGGACTGCAGCAGCATGGTGGTCGTGACCATAGCACTTCCTGGCACTCCTGCTACACCGATAGAAGAGATAGCTACATTGGCCACTACAGTCAGTTGTGCTGTGATGGATAAGTCCAGCCCGAGCGCCTGTGCGATGAAGACCACAGCAATACCTTGGTAGAGCGCTGTCCCGTCCATATTCACAGTAGCGCCCAGAGGCAATACAAAGCTGCTTATCTCTTCAGAGATGCCCAAGTGTCTCTCTACTCTTTCCATAGTGACAGGTAAGGCTGCTGCGCTGGAGCTTGTAGTAAAGGCTACCAACTGAGCTGGGTAAATCCCTTTGAAAAAATCGAAGTAACCTATCTTGGTGAAGGCCTTGAGCAGGAGAGGGTAGACGACAAAAGTCATAAAAGCCAAACCAAAGATGACAGTGGCCACGTACCATAGCAATGCATACAGTATCTCGAAAATTTCGCTTCCATTATTATCACCGGCCACTTCTACCAGCAGGGAAGCCATCAGTGCAAACACCCCGACAGGGGCCAGCTTCATGATAAAGCAGATGAGCTCTATGATGGCATCATTGATTCCTTCTAAGAAAAGTATGACTGGCTTACTTTTCCTGGGTGGAATTTTAAGCAGTGCCATTCCAAGTAGAATAGCGGCAAATACCACCTGCAATAGGTTCGTATTGCTGCTCATGCTAGCGATCAAGTTTTCAGGGACCAAGTCTATAAAAAGCTGGAGAGGGCCTCCTTGCCCATGGATCGCTTGGAGGGTGATGTCATGTTGTTCTGCATCATTGGCATAAAGCGCCAGTAGGTGGTCTCGAGTTTGTACAGAGATCACTTGACCAGGCTTGACTAGATTGGCGATAGCAAGGCCTAGCCCCACGGCCAATACAGTAGTGGCCGTGTAAATCAAAAAAGTTCTTCCTCCAATTCTCGAAAGCTTAGTGACATCTTCGATGCTGGTGATACTCACCACAAGGGAAGCAAAGATGAGAGGAATAGCAATCATCTTCAGACTGTTCAAGAATACAGTGCCAAAAGGTTTGATGTAATGGACAGTCCATGAAGCAGGCCATCCCAACTTTATACTTAGCACAGCAAATAGTAATCCCAAAACCAGCCCTATTAGGATTTGAATATGCAAAGCGATCTTTCTCATATGTTTCCTTTTTATAGCTGCTCAACAAAATTCTTCAGAAGCCTTAAGCTATCACTAAGCTTCTGTTTTGGGAAATATTGAGACCGTTGCGTTCTTGAATGATTTTGTGATTGCGTGGTTTAAAATTCTTTTCAGTCTGTGAGACAGCTTATTAAATTCTAAAAGCGAGTTTTTGAACATTTTACAAATAGGCTCTCCTAGTTTCTATTTATGGAGAGAACGCGTTCTCTGCGCAGTTACGCCTGTACCTTGTGATGAAGAGCTTCACCTAGTTCTCTCTCTAGACGTACTGAGACCATTATACTATTGGTTTTATGATTGCCTAGTTTTAAAGGTGTTTTCTAGGCTTCTAAAGGTGCTTTTTTTAAGTCCTACTGAGAATATTGGATACATTTTACGACGGTCTCGTACATGGCTATGGCCATGTCATAAGGCAAGATCGGTAAAAATTTCCCCATTGCCATGTATTGCCCCAATGCACAGTCTGTTTATCTCTCGAGATGGAGCAGGCAACTAAGGGCGTCATTGACGCATAGAAAGGCTCTATTGTATTATTGAGTATTTTTAAAAGCTATGATGCCCCTGGTAAAGGCCCTCTTTAGAGTATTGCCAGCACATCAGATAGGCTTACTACATTCTGAATCCATCATGGGCCAGAAAACGATCCCCTTCCAGAGAACTAAAACAGACTGTTTACGTTTTTTGATAGTCCAACGCTGATGCAAAGCAAAGACAGAACTTACTCCACCCTTTTAGATCGCTCTGAACCCTACAAGGGAACTCAACGCGATAGGCAATCCACCCAGGAGATTTACTCTGCCAAGCATGTCCAATGAGGGTTGGTAAAGCTACCAGTCACCTACGTTGCAGACGAGGCCCAGATGTAAGCGTAGAAAAAATTAATACAGCTTAGGCGATATATGAAATAGAAAAGATAGAAAGCAAGAACAGACTGTTCTTAGGTACCCTTTATTTTTCTTCATCAGGATAGCGGAACATAAGCTTCTCTGTCAAAAACTCTTCAGTAGCCACGTTAGTGGGTTTCGGCTGTTTTTCATAAGACTTAGAAACTTCTATGTGCTCTTTGTTCTCAGAGATTTCTTCTAAATCATCTGTATGTGCACTAAATTGAGCCAGTTTATTGCGCAGTTCTTCTGTAGTTCTGGTCGCATTTTGTTTGGCTCTTTTGGCAATAATTACAGCAGTTTGGTAAACGTTGCCTGTTGGATCTGACAATGCTGTAAAATCTCGTGGCATCAACGCGTTGTTCGGTCTCATGGTGATGGTCGTTTTAAGGGTTGGGCAAGCTTATCAATACGTGCTAAGCTCTCTTCATAAATTTTTTCTATTGCTGAAGCATATTTACTATCAGGATAAGCATCTAAAAATTCCTGACAGCACTTAATCGTGGTCATACATTGCGCTCGCTGTGTTGCCTCATCTTTTGGTACAGGGCGTCTGTGTTGTGCCTCTGCCTTGAGATAAGCGGCTTCTTGGCTGTGTGGCGTATCAGGAAAGTCCTCTTGAAAATAGCCCAGGGCTACCACAGCTGCCGCGTAGCGGTCTAATTGGTGGTAATGCTTGGCATTATTAAAAGCTTTGAGGGCAAGTTTGTTATCTAGTTCCTTTAGGTGGGTAGCTGCCTGGTCGATGTAAGTTCCTTCAGGATAGCGATCTACATAATTGCGAAGTGCACAAACCGCTTCTTCAGTGATCGACTGATCAAGCACCACGTCGGGGGACTCTAGATACAGCGCACGTCCCTGCATGTACAGGGCTTCTTCTGCACGCGGATCTCTGAGAAACGTCTCATGAAAATACTTGAAGCGATCTGCACTACGCACATACTTCTTTTGATAAAAGCTACAGTAAGCCTGATAAAAATGGACCGAGGCCTCTTCCCTTTTACCTCTGAGTATAGGAAGCGCCTTTTTAAACAGCTGAGCAGCTTCGTGATAGTCCTTAGCTTCGTAATGTACTATCCCCTGCTCGTAGTCAGTGAGTCCTTTGGTTGAGCGACGCAGCGCGCATGACGCCAATAGGCTTGAGCACAATACTAAAACAAGCAATCTGTTATATAACATAGGCTACAAAAGTAGGGGCTAGACGTAACTTTTTCAAAGTTGCCTCTAGCACAAAGGATAAGCGCTAGGGCTGGGTGTTAAATTTGAACTGTTTATAAGCAGGGTCTTCACTATAGCCGTGCCCCACTACCTCTTGTTGGGTAGGGCGCTCGCTGCCTCTCCATTGAAAATGACTTAGGGTTTTATCTTCCTCTATAATTTTGCTAGGTGGGTAAAAGGCCCCAACTGGCTTCACCTCAAAGTTGATATCGGTTATATCATCATCGTCTATTTCAATGCGCATGTGGCTACATTGTAAATGATTCATGCCCTGCAGGCGCTTTTGATCATCTATGATAAAATAAATACTCTCTGCATTCCCATCTATCTCTATATAATCCAACTTGTTGTCCTTGAAATAAGCAATCATATTGCGCCCTTGCAGCTGGTTGTAATTACCCAACACATCTTCAGAGGCCACAAAAGCATTGGTGTCCATATGCATTGTATGAAACGCCTTGTCCTGAAGTAGGATACACGCCGTTTCAGCAGTTAACTGATTGTTATTACTCCAAAAGATAGGACTTCCATAAAAATAGACCTTGTCCTCAGCCTCTTTATATACCATTGAGTCAGCTTTGCCCTGAAGGTCTTCCTTATAAATTTTCACATTGTGGTAAGCCTGCACCGTATTGTGAGTGCTACCGTCAGGTTGCTTAGCTTCTGTCACCACAAAGGTATCTGCAGATAAGTACAGCGTATCTTCTCCCAAAAGCTTGGTCATTAAGGGATTGCTGTAGACTTCAGCTACTCCCTCTTTCTTGCGGTATTGGGCATAATCGCCTGAAATCACCACGTCGTCTTCCTTGCTCACCAGCTCTACCTGACCCGTAGCCAGGTAGACCTCTTCTTTCTCGTCAGCCCTGAGCAGATCACCATACAATATATAGGTTTCGGTCTCCACCTGGCTCTGCTTAAAAGTACTTTGTTGATTACTGGTATTGTACTCTCCTCCCTCCTCAGTAGTCAGCGTATTTTTCCCATCTTGGCTGGTGATGATTGTAGGTCCTTTGAACTGCGCAATTTTGGTGGCCGTGTTGTAGTGCAGCGTATCACATTGAACGACATAATCTTGGTTGCTCAGTTCCACGTTTTGGTAAAAGGCAGCTGCCTTGTCCACATCGTTGTAGTGCCCTGAGTCACTCATCAAAACATTCTTACCTTCTACCAGCTTACCGCCCTGTACAAAGTGGCCCTGTTTGGTCTTGGTATTGTAGTCAAAATGATCTGTATAGAAAGTAGTCCCTTCTGACTTATAAACTACCTGGTTGCGCAGTTTGGCCAAGTGCTGTTTCTCCTCATAGATCAGCTCATCTGCCGTTATCACAGAGCCATCTTCATGGACCATTTTCACATTTCCATAGGCTTCAATGCGGTTTTTTTCTGGATAGTAAATAGCAGTATCTGCATAAATGGTCAACTTCTCCAGACCAAAGACAGCATGATCAGTAAGCTGCACATAAGGCTCTCCATCGATTTTCCCACCCTCTAAATGATCAGCGTTATAGTTGACTTTGGTCTTCTCTTCTCCATAGGCAGCCGCATAGCTCCACCATAGTAGCAGGAGCACAAGCTGCCAGCTACGTCGTAGGGATTGATTACGTTTCATACTTTGTTCAGAAGCTTGCATGTTTTTAGTAAGAGGAGTCATAGTGAGCAATCCTCTTTTAGAGCTTTCAAGATGCTTGTGTAGGCCTTTTCAAAAGAGGTATTCGTTCAGAGTACAAAGGAATCACAATAAATGAACAGGAAGGCAAATAGTGCGATAAATAGGCAAATAGCACAATAAAAAACGGTCTGATCACCCAACACTACTCAGCTCCTGGCTCAAAAACCTTCCTGTATGACTTTCAGCATGGGCAGCTACTGTCTCAGGCAGGCCTTCCACCACAATCTGGCCGCCCTGCTGGCCCCCTTCAGGACCTATGTCAATGACATGGTCAGCTACCTTGACAATATCCAGGTTATGTTCAATCACCAACACCGTATTGCCTTTGTCCACCAGCTTGTTTAGCACTCCTAAAAGTTGTTGAATATCCTGAAAATGCAGCCCTGTGGTAGGTTCGTCCAAGATATAAATAGTTTGGCCTGTATCCCTTTTGGCCAACTCTGTTGCCAGCTTCACCCGCTGGGCCTCACCACCTGAAAGCGTTGTGGCATGCTGCCCTAGGGCAGTGTAACCCATGCCTACCTCTGCCAAAGTTTGGACCTTCCGAAGGATACTGGGATACTGCGCAAAGAAATCGACTGCATCGCTGATCGTCATCTCTAAAACGTCTGCAATGGACTTTCCTTTGTAGCGGACCTCCAAGGTTTCTCGATTGTAGCGCCTCCCTTTACATGTCTCGCAGGGTACATGTACATTGGGCAAAAAGTCCATTTCGATCAGCTTCATACCCCCTCCTTCGCAGGTCTCACATCGTCCTCCCTGGACATTAAAGGAAAACCGCCCTGCTTGATAGCCCCTGATTTTGGCTTCAGGCAGCTGAGTAAACAAGTTGCGGATGTCTGTAAACACCCCTGTATAGGTAGCTGGGCTAGAGCGCGGAGTCTTGCCAATAGGCGCCTGGTCTACTTCCACCACCTTGTCAATGTGCTCAAGACCTTCTACACGGTCGTAAGGGAGCGGCACCTTACGACTCTTGTACAAATGCTGCTGTAGGATAGGAAAGAGTGTGCCATGAATCAGCGAAGACTTGCCACTGCCAGATACACCTGTAATGCACACTAGTTTACCCAAAGGAACTTGTAGGGCAATATTTTTGAGGTTGTGGCCTTGGCAGCCTCGCACCGTTAAGTTTTGTCCGTTGCCTTTTCTCCTCTGGGTAGGCACAGCGATCTGCATATCACCACGCAAGAAGGCAGCTGTAGCGCTTTTTTGTTGCAAAAAATGCTTAGGGCCCCCTGCCGCTACTACCTGCCCACCACGCTGGCCAGCTCCTGGGCCAATGTCTAGGATATAATCTGCCTGGAGCATCATGTCTTTGTCGTGCTCTACAACTACTACAGAGTTACCCAGGTCTCTAAGGGCATGGAGCGAGTTGATCAAGCGCATATTATCGCGCTGGTGCAAGCCAATACTCGGCTCATCTAGGATGTACAGTATGCCTACCAGCTGCGTGCCTATCTGTGTGGCCAGGCGAATGCGTTGCGCCTCGCCGCCTGACAAAGTTTTAAGCGGTCTATTAAGATGCAGATACTGAAGCCCTACCTCTAGTAAAAAACGGACGCGCTTACTGATTTCCTTTAGCAATTCTTCAGCGATTAGCTGTTGCCTTTTGTTCAGTTGGGGTCTCAAGTTGCTCAGCCAGTCATACAGCTGTTGTAGGTCCATCATGGCCAACGAGGCGATGCTCTGATTAGCAATCTTGAAGTGTAAAGCCTCTTTCTTCAGCCGAGTGCCTTGACAGCTGGAGCATACTACAGTGTGTGTAAACTCTTCATTGGATGGGCTTTTCCTACTGGCTTTTCTTTCCTTTTGCCGAGCTAAGAAGGCTATTACTCCCTCAAAACGGGCACTCCAGGTGACGTCTGGGTATTTCACCGCATCGATGTCTACGCGGGAACCATCACCATACAGGACTGCTTGAAGCGCTGCTGGCGGCAAGTCTTGGATGGGTGTAGCAATGTTGCACTTGTACTTCTTGAGGAGCGCTTCGATCTTCTTAAAGATCATCACGTCTCTGTAGGGCCCCAGCGGGCTAATCCCGCCACGACTAATGCTACGTGTTGGGTCTGGCATCAAGGCCTCTGGGTCGATCTCCGTGATCTCTCCCAATCCATTGCAGGTAGGGCAAGCACCATAAGGCGAATTAAAAGAAAAAGAGTTAGGGGCAGGCTCGTCATACGAAAGGCCTGTAGCTGGGTCCATCAAAGACTGAGAAAAATGGTGCACGACGCCTGTCTCATCTTGTATCATGACCATGCCTTTGCCTTGCTGCCAGGCAGTAGCCAAAGAACCTCTAAGCCGCTCTTGGTCTTCCTCGCTGACGACAAGGCGGTCAATCACAATTTCGATGTCGTGCGTTTTGTAGCGGTCGACTTGCATCTTGCGCTTCAGGTCTTGTATCTGGCCATCGACGCGGACTTTGCTAAAGCCTCCACTGCTGATTTGCTGAAAGAGCTCTCGGTAGTGTCCTTTTCTTCCTTTGATCACTGGAGCCAGGACCGTGATGCGTTGGCCAGCAAAAGCCTTGCGCATGTGCACCTGGATTTGCTCATCAGTCTGCTTGCGCATCTTTTGGCCGCTCAGGTAGGAATAGGCCTCAGCTGCCTTAGCAAACAACAACCGTAAAAAGTCATAGATTTCTGTGGCAGTACCTACCGTAGAGCGCGGGTTATAAGCCGTAGTCTTTTGCTCAATAGCAATGACAGGGCTGAGTCCATTGATCTTGTCCACGTCTGGGCGCTCTATATTGCCCATAAAGCTGCGGGCATATGCCGCAAAGCTCTCCATGTAGCGCCGTTGCCCTTCGGCATAAAGCGTATCAAACGCTAGCGAAGACTTGCCACTGCCGCTGATGCCCGTGATAACGACCAGTTGGTTTCTCGGAAAGGTAACATCAATGTTCTTGAGGTTGTGCTCGCGTGCACCAAGGACCTCTATCTGGTCGTGTCCGTAGATGTCTTGCGTAGCTTTTTTAGGAGGGACTTGCTTGTTCGTAGTGTTCATAGTCTAGCCTGCGCCCTGAAAGGTCGACAGACCAAGATCGCACATACTTGGCTGAATAACAACCTGAGCCCTGCATCATTGAGCGATTTTACTGATTGGGCGATTGAGTAATCTTGTGATGTGGTTGGAGCTCTTTTTCAACAGCCTCGATATTTTGGTAGTTGGGCATTAGCATAGGTATCCCCCTACTTTGACTGCATGCTGCAGATTCATTAAATTAGGGATGTTTTTGAGTTGTAGAATAGATGCTGCACTACACACATTTCATGTCCATTTTCTACTACCTAGAAGAAACCTACCACAACCTTCGCCAGCACAAACTCCGCAGCCTTCTCACAGGATTTGGAGTGTTCTGGGGCATATTTCTCCTAGTGATCTTATTAGGAGCAGGTGAAGGCTTTCGGAAAGGCGTTTTTCGGCAGTTTTCAGGATATGCGCAAAATACAGTGCGGTTTTGGTGTGGACAGGGGCCTGGAGGTAAGCCTATTTTGTTGACCGCTCCACTGCTTCGTCAGCTCGAAAACAATGTGCAAGGTGTACAATATGCTACGCCCTCCACAGGAGGCTATGATGCTGCCTGGACTAGCTACAAGGGTGAAGACTATGACCAAGCGGCTGTCAAAGGTGTGGGGATCAGCTACCACCAAGTTAGCCAACTAGTGTTGGACCAAGGCCGCTTTTTGAACAGCCGAGACGAGACACTGGCCAGGCCTGTCTGCGTCATTGGCCCCGATGTGCGACAAGCCCTGTTCAAAGAAGAAACTCCAGTAGGCAAATTCCTCAGTGTTAAGGGCCATTATTTCCAAGTAATAGGCACACTAGACCCAGATGTAGCCTTTAATCGAGAAGAAAAAAGAGCAGTGCTCATTCCTTTGCAAGCTTTTCAGCAGATTTTTAATTGGGGCACTGAGTTCTGGCATTTCAGAATTGCTTTACAGCCAGGCTTTGATGCGCAAAAAGTAGAACAGAAGGTACGCACTTATCTGGGAGAGCAACTAGGCTTTGATCCGAAAGACAAGAGAACGCTCTATGTTTTTAATCTAGGCAAAGAAGCCCAGACCTTTAACAACTTGTTTCAGGGTGTGCGTATATTCCTATGGATTGTAGGCTCTTGTATGCTATTAAGCGGCATGGTCGGCGTCAGCAACATGATGCTGGTGCAAGTAGAAGAAAGAACCCAAGAAATTGGTATCCGAAAAGTAGTAGGCGCCAGTGCCCAAGAGATTTTGATCATGATCTTGTCCGAGTCTGTCATCATTAGCCTACTGGCAGGTGGCCTAGGGATGATAGCGGGCCTAGGAAGTGTTTACGTGATCAACTACGTACTAGACTATTGGGACCCCAATCAGCAATTATTAGTTGCCCATTTAGAATTCAACACCTTTGCAGCGCTGTCTGCCTTGCTGCTCTTGGTTGTTGCAGGAGGCGTGGCAGGTATCATGCCTGCTAAGAGAGCCACAGAGATATTACCTGTCAAAGCCTTAAGCAAAGAATAAGCTCTTTATGGATCGTAGAACAAAAATATGGATAGGACTCCTGCTGCTAATTAGCCTAGGTCTGGCGGCCTGGTGGCTGAACCTGGGTGCACCTAAGCACCGTGCTGCAGCCTTGAAAACCGAAACACCTGTTAAGATGGACATCATCAATAAAAAAGTGATCTCGGGCAGTCTCGTTCCTTGCAAAGAGGCTGCGCTCAAGTCACAAATGGCAGGTGTAGTAGACAAGCTTTATGTAGCCATAGGAGACCAGATCAAAGCAGGCGCTCCTGTTGCACGCATTAAGGCACTCCCTAAGTCAAGGGATGTAGAAGGAGCTAAAAAGGCGCTCAAGATTGCACAAATAGCCCTGGAAGAAGCCCAGGCCAAATACAAAAGGAGCAAGCGACTGTTTGAAAAGAAGATGCTCTCGTCAGAGCAGTATGCACAGTACGTCAAAGTGTGGAAAACAGCCCGAGCAGAAGCTGCGTATGCCCAGAAGCATTTGGATTTGGTGCGCCAAGGCCACACAGCGGGGGGCAAAGAAAGTACCAATATCGTCAGAGCTACCATCAGCGGCTTAGTATCAGAACTCCCCTGCAAAGAAGGAAGTGCCGTGATGGAGCAGAGTACCTTTAACGAAGGAAGCACCGTGGCTACCATTAGTGATATGAGCATTGTGCTTTTTCAAGGCAACGTAGGCGAGATGGAGGTGGCTTACTTGTATCCAGGCATGCAGTTTGACGCAGCATTAAATGCCGTCCAAGGAAAAAAATTTCCTGTCACCTTGACTAGAGTAGCACCTAAGCCTGTGACGTCCAAAGAAGACAAATGGGCTTCGACACAAGGCAAAAGCGTCAAGTTTGCGATCGAAGGAGAAGTACAGCTCAAAAAAGAAGACCGAGCAATCATTCGGGCGGGCTACACCGCCACGGCCGACGTCGTGCTTGAAAAAGCTGTAGATGTGCTGGCCATCAGAGAGCAATGGCTGCACACGGAGGCCTCTCCAGGAGAAGAAGCCCTTGAAAATGACACAGCGTTTGTTTGGGTATATGAGAACAAGCAAAAAGTGAAGAAGCCTGTTCAGCTGGGCGTCTCCAATGGAATCTACGTAGAGGTGAAAGCAGGCCTTACAGAAAACGATCAGGTGATTACAGTCGATGATTCATATTGAGCACCTTTCTAAGCACTACGAGCTGAAAGGCAAAAAAATTCAAGTACTTCAGAATGTATCGCTGCAGGTACAAGCAGGCGAATTGGTGGCCCTTATCGGGCAGTCTGGGGCAGGCAAATCTACGCTCTTAAACATTCTGGGCATCTTGGATACATATGACGAAGGCAGCTACTACCTACAAGGCCACCTGATCAAAGGACTGACAGAGGACGAAGCGGCCCGCTACAGAAACCAGCTCATAGGTTTTATTTTTCAGCGTTTTCATCTTATTCCTACTAAAACAGCGCTCGATAATGTGGCCCTTCCTTTGTATTACAGGCAGGTAGACAAGTCCACGCGCCAAGGACAAGCCCTAGCTATGCTCGACAAGGTAGGCTTGGCCGACAAACATGATCACCTGCCCAATGAACTGTCAGGCGGGCAGCAGCAGCGGGTGGCCATTGCTCGGGCCTTGATCGCTGATCCACCGTTGATCTTGGCTGATGAGCCTACGGGCGCGCTGGACAGCAAGACTTCGCAAGAAATTTTTGAGCTACTCAAAGCGTTGCACCAAGCTGGCAAGACAGTGCTAATTGTTACCCACAATAAAGAGGTAGCTGACCAATGCAATCGAATCATTACTATTAAAGATGGTAGCATTGTGTAGTAAGTGCTACACTCTTAACAACAGAGCGAGACCGTTGCAAAATGTACCCAGTATTCTAGAAACAGTTTTAAAATTATGCGATGAACAAATAATCAATGACTTATTGATTTATTGGGTCATTTGATTATTGACCTAAATAGACAAATGCCCTAGTAAATCCATAACCTCAAAGCGTATGACTCACTTATTTCCTCAACGGCTGCTTCAGGTGCTCCTGGCTGCATGGCTGCTGTGCCTCATAGCCTCTACCTCACTGCAGGCCCAGCCGCTATTGACGCTCAAAGAGGCTTTACAAATCGCCCTCCAAAACAACCCAGACATTCGGATGGCCCGCCATGCACAACGCATCGCTACCCAAAATCATCATATAGGTCAAGCAGGTTTCTTGCCTGCGCTAGATGCTCATCTGAGGGGGCTGGGTACACGTCATACTTCGCCTCAAGAGACCCATGGAGCCACAGTATCAGCTGATCTAGGGCTGCAGTGGAATCTTTTTAATGGCTTTCAAAGTTTTTTTAGGTACAAGCAACTGGGAGAACGCAGCCACATCAGCCAGCTGCAGACGAAGCAGACCATGGCGCAAAAAGCAGCAGAAGTGACTAAAAGCTACTATGGGCTGGCCTTGGCCCTGCGCAAGCAACAGGTCATTGAAAGCTGCCTGGCGGTCTCTCAGGAGGTATGGGCGCTCACCCAAATGCGGTATGAAATAGGAGAGTGTACCCACTTGGATTACCTGACTGCCCAGGTGGAGTACCAAGACAAGCAAAGTGAACAAGCTCAGCAAGCAGATGCTGTGGCGACTGCACAGCGTACTTTGCGTAATTTATTAGGAGGCAAAGGCCCTGAAGACTTTGTCATTGAAGAAGATATTCCTAGGCCCACTTCTTTAAGCTGGGAAGCACTGGCAAGCGCCCTTGCAACGGCCAACCCCAGTCTACTAATGGCCCAAAAGCGCTGCGAAGAAGCTACTTTGGCCATCAAGCTACAGCAAGGCCAGCTCTGGCCACGCATCGATTTTTCTGTAGGCTATGACCTCTTGAGTAGGAAATACCAAAATCATGGCTGGGAAGCAGCGTCTCAAGGTCTGCAGTATGGCGTAACGGTGACTTTAAACCTCTTTCATGCCTTTCAGCACAAGCTGGCCATTCAGGAAGCCAGCATCCAAGCCGATAGTGCCCAGATACACTTGGCTGCTCAGCAAACAGCCCTAGAAGCTAGATTAAAACAAAGTTTTGAGCGCTATGCCCAGCAGCAACAGCGCTACGAGCTGGCCCAACAACATGTACAAGTAAGTCAAGAAAGCGAAGTTGTGGCTTTAGAGCAGTACCGCTTGGGGCGCATTACCTTATTAGAACTCAATCAAGTCAGACAAAAAGCCTTAGAAACCTTATTGAAATGCTTGCAAGCTACTTACGATGCGAAAGTCACGGAGATAGCGCTCAAGCAACTAGGTGGGATACTACTCCAAGACTGGGAGTAGTTTACTTAGTTGGCCCTTAAGAACTACAAAAAGTCTTCATAAAAGCCTTGGGGGAAGGTTTTAGGGACATTTGCACGCTTTTTGCTTTCCTTTTTTTGCAACATATACCTATGTTTAACAACGTTCCTTGCATATTTTTCCAACACTATGATCGGTCAAACAGACAACCCATTCCAGACTGTAATGCACCCCAAAATTAGGACCAGAGGTTAAAGGAGAGTTTGATCTTAAACTTGCACTCAAACAGATCAAACTATGCGTCATAAAATCAGAAAAAGACCGCATTCTGCTGCCTTTAAATTCAAGGTAGCTCTTGAGACTATCAAAGCTCAAAGGACCGCTGCTGAGCTTTGCCACGAGTTTGGTATCGTCTCCAGTCAACTTTATGAGTGGAGAAAAAAACTCATCGATAAGGGAAAAATACACTTTGAGAACCCTGATCAGCAACAGCTACCTTATGAGCAACACATTGAAAAACTTATGGCCACCATTGGGCGATTAAAAGTCGAAAACGATTTTTTGTCCAAATCGCTAGGCAGCAATCTTTGAAACACAGAAGACAAGCCCTTGCACAGCCTACGCCACAGTTAAGTCTAAGACGGAAAGCTGCCTTGTTGGACGTGCATCGATCAGGGGTGTATTATCGATCTAAGCCAGCGCAAGATGATCAAGTAGAAGTGATGAATCAGCTCAGAGACCTCTATCAACAATACCCTTTTATGGGCTATCGAAGGCTTCATTTACTGCTTCGGCAACGAGGCTATCAAGTGAATGGTAAACGAGTACTCAGCCTGATGCGTTTGATGGGCCTAGCGGCTTTGTATCCTAAGAAGAATCTATCGAAAAGGGACCATAAGGCAAGTGTCTCTTCTTATTTACTCAAAGAACGTCCTGCGGTGAAGGTGAATGATGTTTGGCAGATAGATATCACGTATCTACGAATGGAGCAAGGCTTTCTATATCTGACAGCGCTCATTGACATGGTGAGTCGTCGTATAATGGGCTGGGACTTATCCCCCTTCCTGGAAACAGAAAGCTGTTTGTCAGCCTTGCGTGCCTCTTTGTCCAGTGGTTACCAACCGCTGATCATTAACACAGATAGGGGGAGTCAGTTCACCAGTGCAGCCTGGCGCAAGGCCCTTGAAGAGGCGGGGATTGTATTGAGCCACAATGGGGCGGGCCGTTGTTGTGACAACGTATTGATAGAGCGTTTCTGGCGCAGTGTGAAGTACGAAGAGGTATATTTGAAGAGTTATGCAAGTGTGCAGGAAGCGCGAGCGAGTCTGAGTGGGTACATAAGTTGGTATAACAGTACTCGTGCTGACCAAAGCTTGGGTTACAAGAGTCCAGATAGCGTATTCTATCAAGGAGTTTCTATGCTTGCTTGGCAAGAGGGGCTAGGGGTTATCAAGCAAAGGGGAGAGAGGGGAGAGAATAGAAGTGATCAGGAAACAGAATAAAAAAAGTAGTATCAAATGTTCAACCAACCAGTGCTAGCCAACGAACAACTCTCCTCACGATTTACTACTTTTTGGTCCTAACGATGGGGTGCATTACATTGTCTACCTTCTTGTCTACCTTCTTGTCTTAGTTGTTGTGCTGCAGTCATGATTGCTTCCTTTTTCTTTGGGATGATTTCACTGATGGCCTTGATAATGGCCTCTGAACTGTTCTCTTCTCCTGTGGCCAATATATATATCACGCCACTAATTCCATAAACTTGCTCGAGCAGCGCCTCGATTAGTCTCGGATGCGCCTTGATCCAGTCCAAGTAACTCCGATAGCGGCTATGCTTTAAGAGTAGCTGCAACAAGTCTGATGCCCCTCCTTGGGCTAATTCTTCCTCCCTGTATGCACTGAGATCAATCAGCTCAAAAGGCTTGAACATCAGGGCTCTGGCTAAGGTGGGCTCCTCAAAGCAATCGAAAATATCCGTAGTGTAAGGATAAGGCGCCTGCTGGCCTGAGTAGAGCACTAGGTTAGCAACGATAGGCAGCTGCTTATGGCCTTGAGAGAGGTGCTCCTCCATGATGGCTACGTTATACTGCAAAAGCCGAAAGGCCATCAAAGGATCAGGCGTGCTCTGATGCTCAATAAGGCAGTAGATGTAGGCTTCTTTCCCATCTATGCGGCAAGTGTAAACTACATCACTGTGCAGCTCCTTAAGCGCTTCCTTGACAAAGCTTTGATTGCTCATCTGGAGCGAGTCCCAGTCGATGCGCTCCACTAGCTCAGGGGCTAAATACCTTTGAAGGAGGTCCTTGGCGGTAGCTAGGTCAGTGAGGCTGCGGCGAAAGAAAGTGTCATGGGGATTATTGATACTCATCTCACTCATAGAAAGTGTAATGAAAATAGGGTTAAACTCTGCTCATGATGCCCCACCAATGGCCTCTGTAAGCCGCTGCATTTCTTCTTTACACAGCTGCTCGGTAAGCGCTCTTAAAAGCAGCACGCGCTCAGAGAGATGTTGTAGCGCTTCTGAGAGGATCGCCTGATTCAGCCAGCATCCTTCATCCAGGCAGGCAAAAGGGGCACTACTCCTCTTTTTGGAGGCGCTCGAGCTCTTCTTGGCTCAGGCCTGTCGCTTTCTGCACAGCTTTTAGGTCCAAATGCAGCTGGGAGAGGAGGCTTTTGGCCACTTGCTGTATTCCCCGTTGCATTCCCTGTTGCATACCTTTTTGCATGCCTTCTTGTCGTAATTGTTGGCCGTAAGTCATAATCATATCTTTTTTATCGATGAGTACTTCACTTATAAAATCAAACATCTTTTTCCCTGCTTCGGGACGACTCAGCGAGACCGCATACGTTAGCATCGTCTCGAGGTACCCTTCCCCTACTTCTTCTAAGCAGGCCTCAAACGCCGTGCGATACGCCTTTGCTCCTAGCTCAAAATTACCGCTTTCACTGTGCTTAATCAATAGCTCCATCGGCGCGCACCAACCATGGCTCAGCACCTCCTGATCGCTATAGTTTTGTATCTGCACCAGATGGTAGCGGATGCTGAGCTCTTGCACGCCCAGTGCTGGGCGCTCATAGGCCTCTTGCGTGGTCGAAGGAGAAGGCCAAGCTGGTGCCTGCGTAAAGACAATATTCACTACTACAGGCCACTTTTGATGCTTTTGCACGTAAGTCTCTATCCCATCGGCATCGTAGCGCAACAGACGTACCAGCATCATGAGCTCTGGCTTGCCTTGGTGCTCTGCACAGAGCAGTAAGGTGTTGTGCTCCTCTAGGGGCGCTTCGTAGCTAATATCTCGGTGGCGCTGCTTGAGCTGGGCATCGGTACTGGTTCTATCAACGCGCTGTAGCCTGTCAAGGGCTACGAGGGGCTTGAGATGGGCGGGCAGATGCTGGCTGAAAAATGCCTGGGCAATGGGGGTATGCTCTAAACTGCGTTTGAAAAAGGAATCGTTTTTAGCTCTGGGCATAGGTGAGAAGATATGATGTGTGCTTTCAAAAGTGCAATTTAATACCTTAACGCCATTGTCCCTCCTTGAAAAGGAAACCCCGCTTGCTGTTTTTCCCAAGATTTTAGTATCATTGTCCTGGGCGCTGTCTATTACCCTTTAACTCGAAGCTAGGAATTTCGATTGAAAGAAGGGTGAAACAGGCGTGCCCTCCCCTTAGGGGGTGGGTGTCCTTCGTGGATACAGTCTTTCTGGGTCTCCTAGCACCTGAGTTAGCTGTGAAGCGTAGGCCCCGCCCCTAATCTTTAACACTGACCTTAGAGCCTCGGGTCAAGCTAATCCTTGACACATCATGGCGCTATCTTGCTCCCTCCTGGGAACCTCACTTGCTACTACTGATTTTCTGATCGTTGCCCTATCGCTAGTTTTCACGCTGGGGGTCGGGCTTCATGCTGGACGCGGCATTCGCTCTTTGACAGCCTATGCCCTGGGACAGAAGCAGTACTCCACCACAGCCCTTGTGCTTACTTGTCTGGCTACTCAGATCGGAGGCGGCACTATTTTTGGGGACTCCAAGGAGATCTTCCAAAATGGCGTGATCATGACAGCGGCCCTCTCAGGATTCTTACTCGCTTGGATTATTAGGACCTGGCTCATTGCCCCTGAAATGCATCGCTTCGAGGGGTGCCTTACCATGGGGCAGATGATGGGCAAACTCTACGGCAGGCCGGCACAAATCATCACAGGAGTCCTCAATCTTGGCTACGCAATGACGGTCACGGGGTTGCAGCTCATTACGCTGGGCATTATTGGAGAGGAGTTTCTAGGGCTGCAGGCCACTGCAGCGATCTGCATAGGAGGTCTCCTCCTAGCGGCTTACACGGCTTGGGGAGGCATCAAGGCCGTCGCTGCTACCGATGTCTTGCAGTTTCTGGTGTTGATGCTCGCTATTCCTATCATGGCTTCGATCGTGCTCGAGCAGGCCGGTGGGCTCGAGACCCTGATCCAACGCGTGCCGGCAGAGAAGTGGCGCATTGTGAGCCATGAGCGTTTTAGTTATTACTTCTCTTTCTTTTTGATGTGGGGTGTGTTTTCTGCCCAGACTCTGGACCCGGCCATTATGCAGCGCTTTCTGATGGCGCGTGATGCCAAGCAGCTGCGTGCTATGTTTTTGCTTGTGGGGCTTGTGGATGTGTTGGTACGCCTTGTGGTGATGGTCATGGCGCTCTCGGCGCTGGTCTTGTTTCCTATGCTAAAAGGGCCAGAGGTAGTACCGCACCTGGTCCATACGCTCTTGCCTGTGGGGCTTAAGGGGCTCGTCGTGGCTAGCTTTCTCTCGATGGTGCTCTCAACGGCGGACTCTTTTTTGCATGCGGCGAGCCTGACGCTGACCCATGATTTGCTAGCTCCTCTGAGTGCCTGGCAGGGGAAGGTGCTCGATGAAGTGTACTGGGCGCGTCGTCTGACGATGGTGGTGGGTCTGGGCGGGATCTGTGTGGCTTTGCAAGGAGGCAGCTTAATCCAGCTGAGCCTGCGTGCGATCTCTTTGACAGGGCCGGTGCTGTGCTTTCCGCTCCTACTGGGGATTATGCGCCTAAGGCCTGATGAGTATGCCTTTTATGGCAGTGTGTTAGGAGCGCTACTCTCTTTTGCCGGCGGGGGGTTGTATTTCTCCCAAGCATCGCAGCATCTGACCCCGCTGTGGAGTACGCTCATGAGTGGGTTTGTGTTCGTGGTGGTGTATCTGGTTAGGCATGGGAAGCTACACTTTGAGCGAGAGGAAAAGGAGAGAGGCATTGCTTGGATCAGTCTTCACAAGTGGCTGAGGCGGCGGCGGTAGGGCTACTTGCCTCTCGGGCAGGGCTGCTTGAGAGGGGAGCCCCTTTTCAGCGCTTGAAGGGGGGTAGCTCAAGGGCACAGGGAGCTCCCTTCAAAGCCACACACACCTTACTCCCTACGTAGAGTCACTCCTTGTTCGCCTACTCTTTCCTGTTCGTAGGTACTGTAGTCTACGTCCCAGCCGTAGCGTAGCAGCAAATCACACACTTCTTGCCTTTCGTGCTCATAAAAGTCACAAAAGCCAAGATTGTTCACCATGTGAAACCATACGCATTCTGGCTCATCACTCATTTCTTGGCTATATACGTATGAATAGTTGGGATCAGCCCCTGCCTCCAGCAGTAACTGTAAGGCGACTTTATTACCATACATGATACTGAGTATGAGCGGCGTAGATTGGCTATCTGGCTCATCGCCGTCTTGGGTTAAGAGACGTTTGTTGAGCTCTATACCACGCACTGGCAACAGCATTTTTAGGCCTTCTATATCCCCGGCTATGACCGCTTCCTGAAGCGGCGTTACATTTTTAATAGGATGCCGCTCATTGACCCCTCGCCCAAACCTATCTCTGATCTTCACCTCTAAGCCCACTTGCTCGATCTCTGCCCCTACGATCTTTTCGGTGCGCTCGTGGAGCTCGGTAAGGGCGTAGCACAGCGGATCCTCGTGGCCTGGCTCACTATCCAAGGCGCTCAGCCCCGCTTGCAGGGAGCTGATCCGTATTAGGAGCCTCCCTTGCTCGTGCTGCACCCTTGCTAGCGCTAGCTTGCGCTCCTTATGTGTAGTAGTTGAAATTTAATCTGACATTAGTTAAATTGTACAACAACTAAAACTACTACCATCATGAACTTAAACCAGAAGATTATCAAACCCAAAATTGGACTGCTTGAACTCGCTAAGAGCCTGGGCAACATCTCGGCTGCTTGCAAAACCTTGGGGTACAGTCGAGACAGCTACTATCGTTTTAAAGAGCTCTTTGAGACAGGTGGACAAGAAGCATTGCTAGAGATCAGTCGAAAAAAGCCTATCCTGGCTAATAGAGTAGAGCCTGCTGTTGAAAAAGCGGTCGTTCAAATGGCCACTGACTTTCCTGCTTACGGACAACTTAGAGTCGCTAATGAGCTCAAAAAGCAAGGTATTATCGTTTCCCCTGGTGGCGTTCGCTCTATTTGGCTCCGAAATGACTTGAATAATATCAAAAAGAGACTTCAGGCTTTAGAAGCCAAGATGGCACAAGAAGGCCTTGTGCTCACTGAGAGTCAGCTCCAGGCCATGGAGAAGCATCAGCGTGATAAGGAAGCTCATGGAGAGATCGATACGGAGCATCCAGGCTATTTAGGCTGCCAGGATACCTACTATGTAGGACACTTCAAAGGTATTGGCAAGGTCTATGGTCAAGTCTACATTGACTCCTACACGCGTGTAGCAGATTGCAAGCTCTACAATGCAAAGACAGCGATAACGAGCGCTGATATGCTCAATGACCGCGTGCTCCCTTGGTATGAACAGCAAGGGGTGCCTATCTTACGTATCCTAACAGATCGAGGAACAGAGTACAAAGGCAAACTGGAAAACCATGCCTATGAGTTGTTTTTATCGGTCGAGGGGATAAGTCATAGTATGACGCGGGCGTATTCTCCACAGAGTAACGGAATATGCGAGCGATTCAACAGGACGATGAAGCAGGAGTTCTTTGATTGTGCTATGCGCAAGAAGATATATAGGAGTGTAGAGGAGTTACAGACGGACTTGGATGTATGGTTAGCTTATTACAACGGGGAGCGTCCGCATAGTGGACGTTATTGTTATGGGAAGACGCCGTTGGCTACGTTGCTCTCAAGTAAGCACCTGAGTGTGGAGAAGCATAATGAGTTGATGCACCTGAAGGGCAGCTCAGACAGTTATGAGTTAGCAGACACTAGAGCTCACTAAAATTAGCTGCTTGTCAGATTAAATACTGACTATTACACCTTATGAGAAGCGGCCCTTGATAAGAGCGCCTCTGCCCTAGCTGCTAGCTCCCTGACTTCCTCTTCTAGCGCAACGCCTTGGTAGGCCATCCTTGCGCTTACTGCTTCACTCAAGTCCACAGTGAGCTCCCTAGGCGCGCCTCCCTCGAGCTCGAGGGTGAGCTGAGGCTTTGTAACCATTTTCTCCATCTTTTTCAGGACCAGAACAAAGGTCTGCTTCCCTTCTTTGAGCTTATAGTCCCTTCCTACAGGCTCGCCCTCTTCATTGTTGAGGGTGCCCTCGAGCCCTAAGCTCAGGCGCCAGCGCAGTAAGGTGCATGCTGGGGGCAAAGGCGGTGATGCCTTTTCTTCCGCTCCTTCCTGCACTTGACTAAGCGGGGGCTCGACCCTTAGTACCCATACGATGGGCGTTGCTAAGGCTATTTCTCTCTTTTTGTGCGTCCTTTCTTGTAAGTAAGCCGTGAATTTACTGAGCCCCCCTGCACGCTTAGCCTCTGAGGGGGCCTCGTCTGCCTCCCAGTTGCAAGCACTTAATAAGGAAAAGAGCGCCATCAAGAGGAGCAGTTCAATCAAACGGAGCATAGTGATCATGTGGTAAGGGTTAGAAAGTATATGAAAGGCCAAGGGTGAGGATGTAGTCTAGGGGGGGATAGGGGCTTTTAAGGAGGTAATAACAGGGCGCCGCCTCGAGCGAAACAGAGAAGCTGCGATAAAGAAATAGCTCTCCCTCCAGGCCAACAAGGAGGCCTACATGAAAGTGCCCTCTTTTTCTAGGGGCTTGTTGCCACCTGTAAGTAATGAGCGGCCCTGCCTTGAGGCTCAAAAAGCACCGCCTATGGGTCGTGTAAAGTAGGTACAGGAGGCTAGGAGCCAAGAAGGCTTGCCTGCAGCGCTTGCCTTTTTGCTTTCTGATGGCTAGGCCCAGGGCAAGCTGCCCCTTGCAGCGCGCTGTGAAGTGATAAGAAGTCCCTAGAGCAAGGTGCGGGGCTCTCAGGGTGGTCAGAGCAAGCATAGTGAGGCTCTTAAGGCCTGGCCCGCGCCTGAGCACAGGCTTTTCAGCACCAGGAGGCAGCAGCGTAATAAGGGGCTGCTGCGGGGCACTGTGACCTGTCAGGGGCCAGAGAGAAGACAAGAGCAGCAAAGAGTTGAGGACTGGACGCATAACAAGTTAGAAGCTTTTTTTTAAGGCTAAGGAAGCGTGTAAGGCTTCAGTGTGAGGGCTACTAGAGAGGGCTTGCAAGGGCTGTGTGCGCTGCTCGGTACCTTGCCAAAAGGGAGCATGAGGCTCCCTAGTAAAGGGATAGCTGTGCTCATGTAAGCTTTTTTCACAGAGCGCCAGTGCCTCTTGATCAAGGGCAAGGGTAATGGGCCATTGCTTTTCTTGGGCCAAGAGAAAGAGCTGATCGAGCTCCTTGCGAAGGCCCTGGGTAAGAGGACCACAAGTGCTCACAAAAAGGGTCCTTTCAAAAGCCTGGCGGGCAGCTACCAAGGGAGCAGGCTGCTCTCTGGCAGGGAACTCCTTGCCTCCTGGCTGCGCTGCGCGGGCCAGCAGGGCTTCCTCTTTTTGCAACGCCTCATAGAGGGCTTGGCGCCGTTGTAAAGCCTCGATAGGGCTTTCAGTCACTACAATCCTTTCAGGGGGATGGCCTCCCTCAAGAAGGGAGAGCCCTCTTGGCAGCCCTTTTTGAAAGTAGTCTCTGAGCGCTCCTTGCTCATTTTGCTGCAGCGTATAGGTGCTCACTAGGCTTCTGCTGGGGGAAGCCACGTCCTTGTAAAGGCCCCACACTACAGCCTTGCTATTGGCCTTGAGCGCTGTCACTAGCTCCTTGCTCGCTGATGGCGCTATCCCTAAGTCCTTTAAAAGAGACTGCTCAGGGGCGGTCTGCTCAAAAGCTTCGAGGCGCTGCTGGGCGGCTTGTGAGGCAGCTACAGCCCGCTCTGCTTGCAAGACCTCGTTCCAGTCCTTGTGCTCACCAGAGACAGGGATCACCTCATACGCCGTCCCTTGCCCCTTTAAAAGGTCGATGGCTTGCTCGGTCATCTTGACGCCTGCCTCATCGCTATCAAAAGCGAGCACAACGGTCTGGGCATCCCTTGTGGCCCTTTGAAAAAGCGCCTCGAGGTCTGATTGCATCGAAGATGAGAGCGTCCCACAGGTAGCTACATACATGGTCGTAGGGACCACCTTTGGTGGGGGTGAGGCGGCCTCGAGCTCCCTGAAGGACAGCGCATCAATAGGGCTTTCAGTAAGCAATATCCGCTCAGGGGCAGAGGTGTCAGTGAGCACCGAAAGCCCGCGGGGCAGCCCTTTATGAAAATATTTCTTGCTCTTGCCCTCAGAAAAGTAATAGGCAATGGTGCTGCAGAGCCTGCCCCCGGGGTGCTCTTTGAAGTCTTTGAAAAGAGAGAAGATCGCTTGGTAGCGGTTGGTTTTGAGCTGCGGGAAAGAGGCGTAGGTACGAGCCTCGAGGCCTCTTGTCGAGAGGTACGTAGTGGTGTCAGCCGTGCTCGCTAGCTTTTGGAGCTGCTCTTGGGCAAGGGCGCTCTGCTCCAAGGGGGCTTGGATCATGGCGCTGCTCGGCCCTGTGAGGGGCGTCTCTTCAGCAGTAGCTACGTAGTTACTGCCCAGGGCCCTGATCGCTTCCCAGCTCCACTGATGCTTTAAAAGAAGATCAATCAGCGTGCCTTGCCTCATAACAATGGCGCCAGGCTTGTAAAAGTGCCAATGCCCTGAAGAGCGCGACGGGGAGGTATAGACAAGGATTTTGCCATAGTGAGGATGCCTCAGCACAAGGGTCTTGGCCGTGCTTTTTTCTGGGTCGCGCTCCCAGCCTAGGCGCGTAGTGGCAAAGTGAGGGAGGTTGATCTCCTTTTTGATCCTCTCATAGGGGTTTTCAGTGGTAATCGAACGACTGTGGGAAGAGGCCATCAAGCAGTATCGTTTTCTGTTTGTGAGTTAGTAGAAATACCTATACGCGTTTACGGGCTGCTTTTGCCTGCTTCGGGGTGGATTCCTCTTCTTCCTCATCCTCTATAAGAGCGCCCTGCTCCCTAGCAAGGGCTTGGAGCCCTCTAGCCAGCTCCCCTATGGCCTCCGAGAAGGGCCCCTGGCTTGGCAAGAGACAGGACAGGGCTTCGCGTCTTTGCTGGCAGGCTGCTTGCATCTCTTGCGGGAGACAAAAGGTGATGGGCAGCTGCTTCTCCTTGGCTAGGACAAAGAGCCCGTCGAGCTCCCTTTGAATGCCTCTAGTAAGGGGGCCACACGTGCTCACAAAAAGCGTAGTAGCAAAGGCCTTCCGATCACTGTAGTAAAGGCCTTGCCGCCTTTGAAGCGCTTCTAGGGGGCTTTCAGTGATCACTATCCTTGCAGGGATGTGCCCCGTATCGAGGAGGGCAAGGCCTCTGGGTAGTCCCTTTTGAAAGTAAGGGCAGAACTGCCCTTGCTCGTTGAGACGCAAACTGTAGGTGCTCACTAGGGTAGGCTCAGGGGAGGTCACCTCCTTGTAAAGGCCCCATACGATGGCATTCTCACTGGCTTTGAGGGATGTCGTAAGCCCTTGGAAAGGGGCTGGGGTATCAAAGCCCAAGCAGTAGAGTAGGGACGCGGTGGGGGGAGCCGCCTGAAAGGCTTCGAGGTGCTCTTGGGCTGATCTAATAGCCAGCCTCGGGGCAGACCGACGAGCGACGGGTTCTCCCTGCTGATCTCTTGCAAGGCCCTGCTGCGCTCTGTAATACGCTTGCGTAGATTGGTGCTTGGCTAAGGTGATCGAGGCCGTGAGGCCTCTTTCAAGCCCAAAAGGAGCCATGGCCTGGGCGTAGTGGTCTTGGTACTCTCTGAGCTTGTCCCTGCCATTGATAAAGTGCCGCGCTGAAAGCTGACCCTCAGGGGTGATCGGCACCACGACGCAGTGAAAGTGAGGCGTCTTTTCATCGCGATGCAAAGTGAAGCGAACGATGTTCTCACGGCCAAAGAGCTCAGTGGCAAAGACGAAGTTGGCTTGCTTCCACTGCGCAAAAAGAAGTGGATCTGCTTCGATTTGCTTCATACGCTCGTGGCTCCCTGAAAGGATCACGCCCAGGGCCTTGACCGCATCTTTTCTTAGGGCCCTTTTTTGGGTGTAGCCCTCTTCAATCCGTTTTTCTATGGCCTCTGGAAGGGGCAGCAAGGGCCTTTGCTCCAAGAGCTCTTCATTGAGCTCAGAGCGCTCAGGGGCAATCAGAAGCCCTAGCGTCTCGAGCAGCTCTTCATTAAAGTCACTTTTTGACTTGTTGGCATGCAAAGGGTAGTGCCTCCGGTCAATATGACTCCCTATCCGGGCAAGGCCTTTGTACTTAGTGATATGTAGGACAGCAAACTGGCGCATCATTCCCTATTGGAAGGCATCAAGGGGAGCGCTGAGAGAGGGAGAGGGCTCCTAGGAAGGGAGCCGCAGCCGAACGCATCGCCCAGGCTACGGCGCTCCCAGTACACCCGTTGTAAAGATCAGAAAAGATGCATTGCAATGCAAGTAATTATTTCATTTTTACTAGAATTTTACTAGAAAAAGTGAGAAGGCTCCCTAAACTTTCTTGCAAAAAAAGCAGATGGCCACTTTCATCTCTTCATACCGGCTTTTAGAGGCTTAATAACAGAATAGCCAGCCTATTCCTCGCGTGTCATCTAGTGCCTATGGCCTTAATCATAGCCCCTAATAGGCCCTACAGCCTAGTAGTAAAGGCGTGCCCTTAATTGCACTATTAAAAGACCACGCCGTGCCTCCTTCACTCCCTTACAAAGGAATGCGTAAGTACCTACGCTTTTTCTTGTCCTCTTTAAATACTACGCTCCTTAGTATGGCTTTGCTAAGAACACACCCTAGTAGATATGCTTTTTACACACTGCTCAAAAAGTGGGCTTTAAATGAGCACAGCGCCTTTTAGTACCGAAAAATGGGCGCATCACTAGCCTCTTTTTGACTCTATTTTTCTTTAACTTTACCTTGAAGCCCTTCTACCTACAGATCCCCTCTTACAATAAGCCTATGCTTTTTGAGCAACAACGCTACCTCTCTTCAATGATTCGGCGCCTCTTCCTAGCGCTCATGGCTACCAGCGCCCTACTCGCTCTTTCTAATCTCTTCTTTGCTTTTCTGTGGGTACGCGCCAGTAGCCTCGAGCACATCTTTCTGGTCGATCATGAGCACACGCTCTCGGCTCACAGAGCAACCACCCCTTTCAAGCACTCCCATCTTGAGATCAACGCTTTTGCCCTTATGTTTCTTGACAAGGCTTTTGCCCTCAATGAGTACACCTGGGAGCACCACCGGCAAGAAGCTGCCTCCTTTATGGACCTGATGAGCGCTCAACTCTTTCGCTCTAAAATGGATCCCTCGATCGAAGCCCTTTATAAAGAGCACAACGCTATTTCTACCGTCACGCTTCAGCACATCGAAATTAATACCGACCAAGAGCCGTATGAGGTCCTGCTTTACTACAATACGCTCGTTAGGTTCGCCTCAGGGGCCAAAGCCCTTTATCAAGAGGCCGAAGCCCCTGGCGGACTCTACTTTCAGCTCCAGCCTTTGCAAAGAGCCAAAACCAATCCTTACGGCCTGCAGATCAGAAACCTCAAGTTCTTACAACCTCAAGACCAACAAAAGTGAAAAAGATACTACTTCCCTTACTTGCCCTTTTGCCAGGCGCCTCCTTGGCTAGGGAGCCACAAGACTGCCCCGAAAGCCTTCCTGTGCTTATCTCCAAGGTCTCTACGCTGGTCTTTCCTGAGGAGATCATCGATGTGGAGACCCCTAGTCCGCACTACCATCTCAAGGTCAAAGGCCGGTATCTCCTGCTTAGAGCTAAGTCGTCACAAGCCCCTTCTTCTTCTATCTTTGTGCGCTTTGGAAAAGAGAAAACCGCCTTTGTCGCTGAAATCTTTCCCCACAATGAGGCCCCTTTGCAGCACTTTGTGGGGGGAGAAAGCGCCTTACATCTTCTCGAAGAGCCGCTTATTGAGGCCAATGACGCTTTTCCTATTTACGCTGCTTACCTCCCTCAACAGTACTTCGATTGCGGAGTGAAAGAAATGGGCCTCCAAATCATCCTTACCAATATCTTGCACTCCTCAAAAGCTACCTTTCTGCGCCTTTTTACTTACAACAACACGGCTATTGATCTGCTTTTTGATTCTCCTACTTTTGAGTTGGTCTCTTTTCTTCAATCTTCTTTTTTTAGAAGCACTAGAAAAGCCCAACAAGTGGAGCCGCTCCTGGCTCCTGCGCTGCTCTCTATCCCGCACCAGCAAGGCGTTTATCTGGCCTTTGTCCTTCCCCTTTATGCGCCTAATGGAGGGCTCAGTATCACTTTCTCTGAAAAAGAAGGGGAGAGAAGGCTACAACTATTCATTCCTGCCCATCTTTTGCTTCAAGCCCGCTAGCTCCTCCCCTTTTGCCTATGGATGCTCTTTTTAAAGCGGCGGCTACTTTCCTAGCTACTTTTCTTTTGCTCACCGCCTTGCCCCTTGTTGCGCCTCAGGCGGCAGAGGCGCTTTTACAAGCCTTTCCTGCTCTGCTCTCATCGACGGCTTGCTCCTTTTTGGTCTTGCTTTTTCTAGTTGCCCTCGCAGTTACTACCTCCCCCTACCTAGCCTCTCTGTGCTCACTCGCTAGAGAAAATCGCGCGGCCGCGCTCCTTCTTTTTGTGTATCTGATCGCTGCCTTAATGCTTTTCTTGCTTTTCTCTTTTGCTTCCTTTTATCCCTTGGCCCTAGCGCTCTTCTTGCTTTTTACCCCCCTTATTGCCGCTCAAAAGAAGCCTGCTTCTTTTGCCTCGTTTCCAACAAGAGGGGCCAGCACGCGCCCTGAGATCCTTCTTAAAACGCGGAGAGGGTCCTCCATTCCTATTGACCACCCTGAGCTAGGCATCTTTATTCTGGGCGCTCCTGGCTCAGGGAAAACTAAGTTCCTCGTTGAGCCCATGCTCCTTCATCTTATTCGAAAAGGCTATGCAGGCCTCATTTATGACTATGACTTCTCTACGCAAGGGGGAGACAAGAGCTACTCCCTTTCTACGCTGGCGCATCACCTGGCCCTTGCTTCTGCTAGCCTCACGCTGCAGCCTCTTTCGATTAACTTTCAAGACCTCAAGCGCTCGGCCCGCGTCAATCCTATTGAGCCTTCTTTTGTGGGTGATAGAAAGAAGCTCTCTGCGACGCTTAAAGTGCTGCTCACTAACCTCAACCCTGACCTCGCGCAAAAAGAAGACTTCTGGCTTAAGAATACTTATGCCCTTTTAAAAGCGCTTATCGTCCTGCTTGCCAACCAGTATCCTATGCACTGCACGCTGCCCCACGTGATCATGCTGGGATTGCAGCCTACAAGAAAGCTCTTGGCCCTTATCAAAACTGATAGCGAGGCCTCGCTCTATGCTAGTCCCATCTTGGATGCGGCTGAAGGGGCTCCTGAGCAGCTTGCTGGGGTGATGGCTAACTTTAAGGTCACTCTTGATACGCTGATCGATCCGCACCTTTTTTGGGTCTTAGGAGCGCAGGACTTTCCCCTCACGATTAATGATCCCCAACATCCGCTCCTGGTGTGTCTTGGCAACACCCCGACCGAGAAGCAGATGCTCTCGCCTATCCTAGCTATGGTCCTCTCCGTGCTTGCTAGCAATATGTACGGACATGATCGAGCGAAAAGCTTTATGCTTATCGATGAGCTCCCTACGCTTTATCTTCCGCAGCTCAGTGAGGTGCCTGCTACGGCTAGAAAGTATGGCATTGCTACGATTGTAGCGCTTCAAAACCTGGCTCAGTTAGAAAAGACCTATGGCAGCACTGGGGCCCAAGAGTTGCAAGAGACCTTTTCGAACCAGTTTGTTGGCAGAAGTCAGTACACGGTCTCAAAGCTCTGGAGCGAGCAGCTGGGCACAAGGGAGAAGGAGCAAGTTTCTAAGACCTATGCTGAGGGGCGCTTGAGCCGCACGGTCAGTGAGAAGGAGGCGCCTAGCGTTACTCCCCAGGCGCTGATGGAGCTCGAGGTAGGCGAGTTTGTGGGTAGAATCCCGCATGGAGGCCCCTTTAAAAAACGGTTTGTCCCCCTGAGCGCTTATGACTCGGCTCTTCACTACAAGCACCTTAGAAAGCTGCCTGAGATTAGAAGAGAGGTAGATGCCAAGGCTCACTTTGAAGAGGTGAGGCGCACGGTAGCGGAGCTTGTTGATCCTTACTGACAAAGATGCTCTAAGCGAGTGAGCGCTTGCAGCGGCCCCAAGCCGGGAGGGCTGCTACTGAAAGTAGGCTTCGGCGGCCATTAGCAAAGTAGCGCATATTCCGCTATCCACGCTCATGTTTCAAGCAGGGTCTCTAGCGATCCAGGCTTACCATGCTGAGCACAGGGCCTATCAGCTGGGCTTTCCTAATCAGGAAGTAAGAGAAGCCTTTTTTGGCTCCCTTTTAGAGGAGCTGGCAGAAGTGGACCCTTTGGAAGTGAGCCGTGCTGCCAAGGAGCTCAGAGCTGATCTAGCTGCCTATGCGCTAGCGGCTTTTGTAAGTGCGATGAACGTGCACTTTGCCAAGGTGCCTGATCACGCTTCTTCGCGTGCCCAAGCGGGTTGCTATCAAGTCCTGTTTTTCTTTCTATTAGATAGGGTAGGGAACTGATGGGCACGGAAGACGAACTTCCGCGCCAGTGGGATCACTACCTTCGCCTGAAAAATGCCATCAAACCTTTTTTCTTGGGTTTAGCATTCTCTCTATCTTTCTTTTTCTCTTCCTCCTCTACCTCGATCTTTTCCTCTTCCTCCTCTACCTCGATCTTTTCCTCTTCCTCCTCTACCTCGATCTTTTCCTCTTCCTCCTCTACCTCGATCTTTTCCTCTTCCTCCTCTACCTCGATCTTCTCCTCTTCCTCCTCCATCATGGTAGCATGTTTGAGCTCATACACAAAGCGCTCTACCTCTTCTCTGGGCCACTTGCCTACCACCTCAGGCTGCCCTGCACTGGGATAGAGGACGAGCTCTTGATAGCCAGGCTGCCGGCTCTCTTGCACGATGAGTGGGGTAGCGTACAGCCTACGTACAATCAAAGAGATGAGCTTTTGATTCCGCTGATTCCGCGAATGGATCCCAGCTTGAATGAGCTGCTGCAAAGAAATAGCGCCCAGCGCCGCGCGGGCGGCATCACGAACATCAGAATTCCTATCCCCCGCGGCAGCGAGCAAGGCCTCCGCGTGCTGGGGGGCAGCCTTCGAGAGCTCCAAGAGCGCCTCGCTGGCGGCACGACGAACATCATAATTCCAATACCGCGCGGCGCTGAGCAGGGCCTCGAGGACCGCCTCAGAAGGGGCGGCTTTCACGAGCTCCGAGAGCGCCGCGCTGGCGGCACGACGAACATCCTCATTGCTATCCCGCACGGCAGCGACCAGGGCCGTGCAGACCGCCTCATTCTCTAAATGGGGGGCAGCCCTCACGAGCTCGCCTAGTGCCCGACTGGCGGCAATACGAACATTAGGATATGTATTCCACACGGCAGCGAGGAGGGCTGTGAGTAGGACCATCGAGAGGCCTTTTTGATACTGTGTGTACATGAGGTTATTTGTTGATTAGATCATTGCGCTACTTGTTCATGGCTCCATTGACATCTCGGCTTGTAAACAGAATTATCATTCGAAGGCTTTCGCCAAGGAGCTTTTTCTTAACGCTAGACAATACTACCCATTCTTCCTAAAACAAACAAGGGGTAGAATGCCACTTTAGCAAGCTGTGGCTAACTTATGATAACTCAATAGCACCCGTAGTTGCACTTAAAAGCGGTCAACAAGGGAAATATTCTTGATAAGATGTTATAAGCACTTGGCTAAGTGCGGAAGACATGCAGAAAAGGTGTTTGTGCGCTTTTGGGACACTTTTTTTACCTCTGAGTGTCCAGAAGGTTGTCCTAAAAGTGGTCAGGAGGGGAACACTTGGCAGAGGGTAGGGCGAGGCTGGCGCAAAACAGCTCCGTGGGATTAGACAGATTGTAAAAATCATCTGGTCATACAAGGGTTGTAGGGCGTCTTCTAAAGCCTACGCTTGCGTAAAAAAGTCTGGCACAAGCCAGGAGTCATGGGCCAGTTGCTACTCGATGGGCCCACTTGTAAAACACGAGGGCGTTGCAAAACGGTTGTCATTTCTGATTTACCTCTCAAGAGGTTAGTTTTTTTAATAGGGCTCCTCGTTAGCCAACCGCCTACCTCCTTGTTAAGCACTTATTTGTGATTCTTTGACCTAATAGTGGGTGATAACCAACCAAAAAGGGCGTAACTATCCCACAGAGACTCTTAACGCCAGGCCTGGAGCGCGGTATAGATTGTAACATAGCGCCTCTAGTACATGCTGACTATGCATTTTTGCCTTCCCTACATAACGCGCGCTCCCTGCCTTGAACCAACTCTTTATACTTCCAAACACGCACTCCACTTTGTAGCGACGCTCTCCTATTAGACGATTGTACAGACATAACCAACTGCTTCTTGCCTTGCCTCTTGCTCGTTTGCGTTGAAGACGGCTCTTGAGTCCCTTACTTCGCAATAACGATTCATTCGACGCACTACTGTAGCCCTTATCGCCCAATACTTCACCCCCCTTGGGTAACTCCACCTGCTCTAATAACCGCGACAGATGTTGGCTTTCGTGCTCACTTGCCTTACTCGTATGAACTGATAACACTAATCCAGTCTCTGCTTCTACTAGATAATGACGTTTATAGCCATAATGGACCTGATTACCTCGTTTCACCCAACTCGCCTCTTGATCTACTCCTTTTTGCTTCACTTCTTCCAAAGGAGGCCTATACTCCCCTGTTGGCAAAGCATATATCTTTTTTCCTTTCGGGCGGCGCGCTGTTGGCCTAATAGAAGCGTCTACTATGGTTCCTTTTTGGATCAGTAAGCCAAGGATTTCCAATTGCCTATTGACTTCTAGTAGAAGAAGCTGGTAGGCCTCTGCTTGGGTCAAGACCTTGCTAAAGCGAGAGATCACACTGGGATCAGGGGTAGGATGGTCAGCATTGAGCCCACAGAACTTCTTGAAGGAGCTCCTGGCGTCGAGTTGATCTTCGATTTGATAGTCGCTTAATCCGTACCAGGTCTGCAAGAGGGTCATTTTAAAGAGCAAGAGAGGAGGATAGGCGCTTCTTCCTTCTTGCGCCTGCCCCTTAGTGTAGTATTGAGTGAGGAGGTTTTCAATAGGCTTCCAATCGATAATCTGGTTGATTTGCTGTAGTTGATGATGGGTTCTATTGTTGGGCTGCATGGCAAGGTCAGCAAAAGAGAGTTGTTTGTTGTAGAGCATTGGCATATTGAGCAAGGTTTCAAGGCTACAGAAAGTGTTCGCTGTTTTGAAAATACCTTTTATGCCGCTTTTAAGCAAACATTTTAAGCCGTTTTGCAACGGCCTCAACACTTGCGCTATCAAGGCATCTGTTTGGCACGGAAGTAACTTCCGCGCTAGGGGGGGGTTGCTATCAAGTCCTGTTTTTCTTTCTATTAGATAGGGCAGGGAATTGATGGGCACGGAAGACGAACTTCCGCGCCAGGGGGGGGATTTTCGCGCCAGTGGGAGCCCTGCCTAGGGCTAAGCAGCGTCAGCTTGGCAAGGCGCATAAGCGATGGTCAAAGGCCCACTACATATTTTATCTATCACCCCTCTTGCTTCACCTCCTGGGCCTGTACTTGGGGTGCTGCGTTGCTTGGACCTACAGCCCTGATGGCCTGTACAAAACGCTCCACGTCTGCTTGAGGATACGTTCCTACTACCTCAGGCGGCTTTGCACTGGGATAGAGGACAAGCTCTTGATAGCCAGGCTGCTGGCTTTCTTGCACGATGAGCGGGGTAGCATACAGCCTACGTACGATGTGGTGGATGAGCTCTTGCTTCCGCGAATGGATCCCAGCTTGAATGAGCTGCTGCAGAGCAATGGAGTCCAGCGCCTCGCTGGCGGCACGACGAACATACCCTAAAGGATCATCTGAATCCCCCGCGGCAGCGAACAGGGCCTCGAGGACCGCCTCAGAAGGGGCGGCCTTTGCCAGCTCCGAGAGCGCCGTGCTGGCGGCAATACGAGCAGCAGGATGCCAATCCCCCGCGGCCTTGACCAGGACCGAGAGGACCGCCTCCGCATGCTGCGGGGCGGCCTTCGTGAGCTCCAAGAGCGCCGCGATGGCGGCAATACGAACAGCAGAATTCCAATCCCCCGCGGCCTTGAGCAGGGCCGAGCGGGCCGCCTCATTCACTAAATGGGGGGCGGCCTGAGCGAGCTCCGAGAGCGCCTCAAGGGCGTCACGACGAACCAACCCCTCTGAATCCCCCGCGGCAGAGAGTAGGGCTGGGAGGACTGCCTCTGCGTGCTGCGGGGCGGCCTTCGAGAGCTCGCCCAGCGCCTTGCTGGCGGCACGACGAACATCAGGCCTTCTATCCCCCGCGGCAGCGAGCAGGGCCGTGAGGACCGCTTTTGCGTGCTGTGGGGTGGCTTTCGAGAGCTCCAAGAGTGCCTCAAGGGCGGCAATACGAACATCAGGATTGCTTTCCTGCGCGACAGCGAGCAGGGTCGTGAGGACTACCTCTGCCTGATTAGGGGCAACTTTCACTAACTTGCCTAAAGAACGTAGCGCTTCACTAGTAACTTCAGAAGACTCACTGTGTGCTGCCGCTAGAAGCAAGCCCAGCACTTGGGGGACAGTATCAGGGGCTACTTTGGCCACAAAACCGAGGGTCTTGAGTGTGGCTGTACGCACTTCTTCATCTTCCATCTCAACAAACCACTTTTGGTAGACAGTAGGCAGCGACTTTCGGGCTAGCTCAGATTCGTACCGTAGGATGAACTTCTTGTAGATTTCCAGGCCTTCCAGAGCTAGCTTAGGATTGGCCAGCGCTCTATTGAATAATGGGGTCGAAACTGCACGTATCTTTTGAAGAGCGTGTGGCTCATTAGCAAGTTGTGGAGCTTCTTTTTTCTCTTCTTCCCCTTCTTCTGAGTCTGCAGGCTGCGCCTGAGCTACAGCTGCTTGTGGACTTGTAGCGGCACTTGAGGGAGGTGATTGCTGCCCAGGAGCTGTAGGAGGTAGCGGCAACGGTAGCTGCTCTGGCGAGGCGGGCAGAGCAGCCTCTGGCGGTGCTTGTTCAGCGGTAGGTTGTTGTTCAGCAACCTTGTCGTCTTCTCCCGTCATGCGGTGCTGGCTATTGAGCGCTAGGTTGCCACAGCTTTGAAGAAATAGGCTGGTAAGCAGGACCATCGAGAGGCCTTTTTGATACTGTGTGTACATGAGACTACTGGGTGATTGAGTGATTATCTGATTTTGTGATTGACTTATTTGTTCAGCGCTCTACTTGTAGGACGCAATAGCAAACGCAGAACAATACTACCCATTCTTCCCAAAACACACAAGGGATAGAATGCCTCTTTAGCAAGCTGTGGCTAACTCATGATAACTCAATAGTGCCCGTAGTTGCACTTAAAAGCGGTCAACAAGGGAAATATTCTTGACAAGATGTTATAAGCACTTGGCTAAGTGCGGAAGACATGCAGAAAAGGTGTTTGTGCGCTTTGGGGGCACTTTTTTTACCTCTGAGTGTCCAGAAGGTTGTCCTAAAAGTGGTCAGGAGGGGGACACTTGGCAGAGGGTAGGGCGAGGCTGGCGCAAAACAGCTCCGTGGGATTAGACAGATTGTAAAAATCATCTGGTCATACAAGGGTTGTAGGGCGTCTTCTAAAGCCTACGCTTGCGTAAAAAAGTCTGGCACAAGCCAGGAGTCATGGGCCAGTTGCTACTCGGTGGGCCCACGTGTAAAACACTTGCCCTATCAAGGAAGCTGATGGGCACGGAAGACGAACTTCCGCGCTAGGGGGGGGCTATGGCTAGCACAGGGCTCTAAATCCCTTCCTATTTTTTTACTCCTACCCTTGACGTGCATCCAAAAACTACTTATTTTCACATGTGATCTCTGATCACCACACACCCTCCCCCATTTTTCGTTTGTCCAGACCAACGAAAAAAAGCAGCTACACCATGACACATAGCCTTTAACACTGCACAAAAAGCCTGCGCAGCAATTGATACCGTAAGCATAGCTTAGTAAACAGCAGAAAAGAGGAGAAAACCAGTGCAGTAAACAAGGCAATCCTACCTGCTCTTTTAATCCTTTTCCTCTCTTATATGAGAACAAAAATACTGCTCATTGGCACCTGCTCGCTCATCTCTCTTATTGCTCTTCTTATGCTCACTATCACCACGCAACCACCCCAAGCGCCTCCTCTTTTAGGCACTATCAAGCTCAAGGAGGAGAGCGACAAGCAAAAACAGCATCCTGACCAAAAAGACCACTCCTTGCGCTATAAAGCCCCTATCAAGCGCGACAATCCTTTCCTTGCCCTCTATCAAGAAAAACCACCTGGAGCCACAACACCAAAACCGCACACAAAGACGCAACAACCTCAAAAAGAAACACAAGGCTTTTTTTCCGCTTACAATACCGATCAACACTCAGATACCCCTTTTTTTACAGCTACCTCACAAAAACAGCAACCCTTGCAAGAAGGAAAGCCCATTCAATTGCTCCTCAAAGACCCTATCCCTGCCCTAGACTTACCAGCTGGCACTCTCTTAAAAGGAAGCCCCTCCTGGCAAGGCACTAGAGTCATGATCAATATCACCGCAGCCAGTGTTCATGGAAAGGTGCGCCCGCTCAAGCTCCTTTGCTTTGATCCCAACGACTGTCTGGAAGGCCTCTTTTACGATCAGATTGACAGCGCCTTAGAACACGAGATCAAAGACGCTCTCCTCGAAGAGGCCCTCGACTTTAACTTGCCTCATGCAAAACAACTCAGAAAAGCTGCTTCTATCGCTAGCAACTATACAAGGCTACAACTTGAAAAAGGACGGGAGATTCTTGTCGCCTTGCCATCTCCGGCTAACGAGCCTGCTACGTAGCTGCAAAGACCGCTTTAATCACTTGTCGCCATGACCCCTGATCGTTTCTTACAAAAGCTCGTTGAGGTGATTGCCATGATCAAGGTCCCTACCCTTATCATCATCTTTATCATTGCCCTTGTTCAAGTCCTTACCGCTACTTTCATTAGCGGTCATGACAAACGCGAAAACTTCACTACTGTGGCGAGCCTTATGATCATGGCGGCCATTATCTTTTATACCGATAAGTTCGTCATTTGGCTCAGCCACTTTGTAGGGCGATAAAACATCCGCTTGATAGCCTATGCAACAAACCCTCCTTACCGCTAAGATCCTTGAGCATCAACCCAAGATTGGCCCCTTCTTCTTTCAAGAGTTTATTATCGTCTTTCTCGCTTCTTTTTTCCTCTTTTTTACCGTCCTCTTCGTTTCGCTCTTTATCAATATCAGCCCCCTTTTTCTGCTCCTTGTCCCTGCCGCTTTCCTTGCTCTTCTTGCCCTTGCTCGCTTCCTGGCTGCTCCCTTCATCCGCTCCCCTTGGTATCTTCATAAGCTGATCGCTTATCAGCTCCTAGCCCCTAAAAAGCTCGAAGCAGCTCCTTTTAAGCCTATTAAGCCATGAGCATTGCCGCTTACTTGCACAAAAAGCCAGCCACCATTCAAGACGCACTCAGCATTGCGGCTTTTGAAAAAGATATGGTCGTTAACAAAGACGGCAGCCTCTCGATTGGCTTTGCTCTTGCCCTGCCTGAGGAAGAGCTGCTCGATCCTGAGGCCCACTACGCCCTTATCACGGCCCTGAGCGATGCCATCACGGCACTGCCCACGGGCACGGCGCTCCAAAAAATAGATGCCTTTGACTACCAGCCCTTTCTTGCTCCCTACGACAACAACATGCCTTTCTTTTGGAGAAAGACCCTTGAAAGGCACCACGGAGAGCCGGCTCTTTGCCACCAAGCCTTTCTCTTTCTTCGCTTTTTCTCTGCTAAACTCTTCCCTACTAGCTCCTTTCTCGCACTTGGCAATCGCCTTTTTAAGCACCCCTTCCTCCACCTGCACAAGACCCGTGACCAAGCCCAGGCCGCTGCCAAAGCTTTTATAGCGGCTACCCCCAAGCACCTTGCCCTGCAAAGGCTCTCTTCTAAGGAGCTCGAAAATCTTCTTTACCGCTACCTCAGCCTTACCTTTCACAGACAGCCTCTAGGCTTTGAGAGAAACATCGCCACCCATGGCCAGGGCCTTTTGATGGAAGACCACCTCGAAGGGCTCCACCTCACGGCTAGCGCAGAGGAGATCAACCCTACTTCTAGCCATCACCTGGGCGCTGAGGGCATTCCCCTTCCTTTTGCTGCGCCCCTGGCGCATCTAGCTCCTTTTCCGCATCTCTTCCTCCAGCAGATCACGCGCATTGATGAAGAGCACCTTAGAAAAACAAAAGCCCTGGCCCTCGAGCTGGCTGCCCAGCTCAAAGTGCAAGACAGTGAAAGGGCCCGCGCGGAGCACAAGTATGACCAGCTCCTTGACCTTGAAAAAAACCTCGATCAGCACCATGCCTCCCTGGTTGAGCTCGACTTGAAGCTCCTTATTTGGCACCCCTCTTCCACTGTCTTGCAAGAGCGCTCTGACTTCCTTAAAAATGCCGCCGCACGCCTTGGCCTTCAACTCGCTTCGCTTGGCTACGAGACCATGCCTGCTTTCCTGGCTTCCGCTCCTGGCGCCACGGGCTTTCATGAAGGCCTGCTTATGCCCACTCAGACCGCCGTAGCTCACCTTAACCTGATCTCCCCGCGCAAAGGAGACCATCAGGGCATCCTCCTTCAAGACAGACATCAAAATCCTCTTTACTACGATCCTTTTAAGTTCTCTCTTGACAATCAGCATGCCTTTGTCTTTGGACCTTCGGGCTCAGGAAAGTCTTTTTTTAATGGCAAGATGATTAAAGACCGCTTTTATGAGGGCCATACCGTTGTGGTGATTGACTCGGGGGGCACTTACAGGCGCCTTTTTGAGGCTCTTGGGGGTAAGTACATTGAGTATAAGCCTCTAAAGCCCCTTAGACTCAACCCTTTTTTTGTTCCCCCTTCCCCCAAAGGATACCTCCCTACTCCTGATAAAATTGCTTTTCTCACGAGCTTCATTGCCAAGATGTGGAAAGGAAATCTGCGAGAGCATCCCCTCTCTGAGCTTGAGTATGCCCTCCTGGCTAACTGGCTCTCCCATTACTACCAGTCCCTTCAACCCCCTAAAGACATTCCGCACCTCTCAGGCTTTTGCTTGTGGCTCGAAGCTCACTTACAACAAGAGCCCATGGACCTGTTTGAAGCGCAAAGCTTTTTTATTATCCTCTCTCCTTTTACCAAGGGCATTTACAAAGACCACTTCAATGCCCTTAGCTTGGAGCATCTGCCCAAGGCTTCTTTGCTTTGCTTTGAGCTCGAGGCGGTCAAAGCCGATCAAAAGCTCTATCCTCTTCTCATTCAAGTGCTTTTTGATTATGTCGTGCAGCTTACCGCAGCGCAGCCCACTGAGAAGAAGTTCATCGATATTGAAGAAGGATGGAGCCTGCTCGATCAGGTGGCCGAGCAATACATCGAGGCCTTTTTTAGAAAGGGCAGAAAAACAGGCACTTCGATTCGCATCATCACCCAAAATGTCGATGAGATCAAGCGCTCCAAAATTGCCAATGCGTTGCGAGCCAATGCCTCTACTTTTATCTTGCTCAGAAGTGAGAAAGCTTCGGTGAGAGACGAGGTGGCTGACTTTTTAGGGATGAGTGCTTTTGAGAGGGCCAAGTATGCTGCCCTGAGGCGCAAGGACCAGTACATAGGGGGCTATCGCGAGGTCCTGATCAAAGAGATGGACCGCTCGGCCGTCTGGAAAGTAGGCCTCTCTCTCTATGAGCATGCGCTCTTAACTTCCCGCCCTGACGAGCGGCATGAGATAGAGGCGCTCACAGCCGAGGAAGGCGGCAGCCTTGAAAGGGGGATTACTAGATGGGTCGAGCAGCGCTTGCGCGCAGAAAGGAGGGAAGGTGAAACAAGACATTGATTTTGTCCTTTTTAGCTGCGCAGGGATTCCGGACTCAATGTGGGCGGCCACTTCTGTGATGCTCGAGGCCTCGACAAAACGCTGCTGGCGCCTTCTAGGCGCTTTTCTAGCTTTTAAGATGCTTAGCGAAGCCTTCACTAGCTTGCAAAGTGAGCGCCTCAGTGTGCGCCCACAACTGAAAGCCCTTTTTGAGGCCTTTTTAATTGCCCTCTGGCTCGCTTACTACAAGCCGCTACTGATGCAGCTCGATGAGCTGATCATGAGCCTGAGCTTTTTTGAAGAGGAAGTGATGAGCCAAGCCAGAGAAAGGGCAAGCTTGCCCGTCAAGAAGATCGAGGGGTGGCTAGGCTGGTTTCAGATGCTGAGTGGCTTTTTGCAGGGCTGGGTAGAGAAGTGCGCCAAGGGGCTCTTTGTTTTAAGCCATAGCGGGGCCGTGGCTTTGATGCGTTACGTGAGGGCGGTCTCGGTGCTTATCTCAGTGCAGCTAGGGCCCTTCTCAGCGCTGCTCTCGCTGCTTCCAGGCCCCTTTAGAAAAAGCTTTAGCCTATGGTCGAAGAGCTATGTGCAGCTCATGAGCTGGCATATTGTCCTCGACGTACTGGCTATGCTTTCAAGGGCCTTTGCCGAAGCTTCCAAGGCGCAGGCAGAGGGCGCTGCCCTTGCCCTAGGAGAGCATCTGAGCTACTCTTGCCTCTCTATCGTGCTATTTGTAGCGATCTTTTTAACCCCTACTTGGAGCGGGCAGCTCGTCAGTGGCGGCGCTGTAGGGAACCTTTTAACGGGGCTGAGCGTTTTGGGCGAGAAAGGGAGCCAGGGGCTTCGAAGGTACCAACACAGAAGAGCCACCAGGCAAGAGGGAGCAAGTAAAAAACAAAGGACGTCATGAAAAGGAAGCAAATCCAGCTCAAAAAGGGGCTCCTGATGGCCCTAGTAGTACTGCTCTGTGGGGAGCTAGTCCCTGTCAAGGCCTCAGAAAAGCCTTCTCTTTGGAAGCGTTTCTCGCAAAAGGTGCTGCGAGCAGGGGCTAGCTTTGTGCCAGGGGGAAGGGACCTCTTAGGGATCACCGGGCTCGATGAAGGGCTCGAAGTGAAAGTAGATAGGATCGAGGGCAAGCAAAAGGAGGCGCTAGGTGCTTTGCACTCGATTGCTAGAAAGGCCCTTGTAACTAAAGAGAAAGTAGAGGCGATGTATTACTTTAAAAAGCGCTCGCAAGAGCAAGCGGCGTGGCTCTCAGAAGGGCTCCAAAGAGGAAAGAAGCGGAAGTTTTTAGGAGCCCTGCTAGAAGAGGCGTTGGGCTTTCCAGTGAATCCTGCTGCTTATGTGCCCGACATTCCCCCTATGCAAGAAGTGAGAAAGCAGCTTGAGTGGGACCTTTCCTTGGAGAGCAGTGTGCTAAGAGAAGGCAAGAGCTTTCTAAGTGGCACGCGGCGGGCCCTGCTCTCAGAGAAGGAAGCTATCAGTTGCAAGGGGGATTTTGCAGCCCGCTATGAGAAGGCCAAGGCTTATGAAGAGGCCGTCGCAGGGGCACTAGCAGCCAAAGAGCATGCGCGGCTGCAGGTGTGTAAAGAAGAGATCACGCGGCTAGACAAAGAGGTGGCCTTGCTCGAGCAGGAAAAGACGAAAAGAGGGCTGACAGTAAGCGATGTGATGAGTATCGAGCAATCGATCGAGCAGAAGCGAAGTAGGCGCCAAGGGCTCGATGAGCAGCTCAGTAGAGGGCTCCAAGCGGAGTTGGCTCTCCATGAAGAGGAAGAAGCGCAGCTAGGGCACTACCTCTCAGAGCGAGACGGGGCAGCGCTCAGTGGGTATGTAGCATGTGAGCAGAAGCGGCTCTTGAGTAAGTTGTAATAGTCAGTATTTAATCTGACAATTAGATAATTTTAGTTAGCTCTCCTGTCTGCTAACTCATAACTGTCTGAGCTGCCCTTCAGGTGCATCAACTCATTATGCTTCTCCACACTCAGGTGCTTACTTGAGAGCAACGTAGCCAACGGCGTCTTCCCATAACAATAACGTCCACTATGCACACGCTCCCCGTTGTAATAAGCTAACCATACATCCAAGTCCGTCTGTAACTCCTCTACACTCCTATATATCTTCTTGCGCATAGCACAATCAAAGAACTCCTGCTTCATCGTCCTGTTGAATCGCTCGCATATTCCGTTGCTCTGCGGGGAGTAAGCCCGCGTCATGCTATGACTTATCCCCTCGACCGATAAAAACAACTCATAGGCATGGTTCTCCAGTTTGCCTTTGTACTCTGTTCCTCGATCTGTTAGGATGCGTAAGATAGGTACCCCTTGCTGCTCATACCAAGGGAGCACGCGGTCATTGAGCATATCAGCGCTCGTTATCGCTGTCTTTTCATTGTAGAGCTTGCAATCTGCTACACGCGTGTAGGAGTCAATGTAGACTTGACCATAGACCTTGCCAATGCCCTTGAAGTGTCCTACATAGTAGGTATCCTGACAGCCTAGATAGCCTGGATGCTCCGTATCGATCTCTCCATGGGCTTCCTTATCACGCTGATGCTTCTCCATGGCCTGGAGCTGGGTCTCAGTGAGCACAAGGCCTTCTTGTGCCATCTTAGCTTCTAAGGCCTGAAGTCTCTTCTTGATATTATTCAAGTCATTTCGGAGCCAAATAGAGCGAACGCCTCCAGGGGAAACGATAATACCTTGCTTTTTGAGCTCATTAGCGACTCTAAGTTGCCCATAAGCAGGAAAGTCAGTGGCCATCTGAACGACCGCCTTTTCAACAGGGGGCTCTACTCTATTAGCCAGGATAGGCTTTTTGCGACTGATCTCTAGCAATGCTTCTTGCCCTCCTGTCTCAAAGAGCTCTTTAAAGCGATAGTAGCTGTCTCGACTGTATCCCATGGTTTTGCAAGCGGCCGAGATGTTGCCCAGACTCTTAGCGAGTTCAAGCAGTCCAATTTTGGGTTTGATAATCTTCTGGTTTAAGTTCATGATGGTAGTAGTTTAAGTTGTTGTACAATTTAACCAATGTCAGATTAAATTTCAACTACTACACTTTTATCGATAATAAGCCAATGGGGCCTCAATTCAGAGCTTTTACCAAAAGATACAATGCTAATGATGCATATGGCGACCCAAGACATCGATCGCTAATAAACTGATAGCTATTATGTATACACAACACCAGAAAGGACTATCAATAGTCTTGCTCACAAGCCTATTCCTCCAGAGCTGTGGTTCCAACCTCACTTTAGGGGGCAAATACAACAGTCAGATGACGATAGAGGCTGAAGCAGCATATCAGCCTTTAAAGGCAGAGCAGCAGTGCACTACAGCACCTGTGGCAGACCATGAAGCGGTCCCTGAGGCATCTATTACTGCAGAGATAGCTCATACCTCAGCTTATGCAGCAGACATCTCTTCTGGGCAAGCGCTCCACCCTACTCCCCAAAAAGTACGGCAGTACCGCCAACTTTCTCACCTGGTCTCCGTCAGACAACCACGTCGTATGGTTTCTTCGGCGAGAGCGCATGCCAATGCTCTGAGAAGGTCTGAACATACGCAGCCGCCAACTTTGCCAAGACCTTCAGAGCACGTACATCCTGCTAGAACAAAGAATACAGCACCAGAAAAATCTCAAGCACCTGTACCAACACCCCCTTCTTCTTGCCTCATAGGAGAAAACCAAAGAGACGTAGCCCAAACAATCGAAACGATAGCAAAGACAACTTTCTTTATGGCTAATGGACATACTGCTCAGTTTCGCTTGGTAGAAGGAATAAAAGAAAATGTTTGGCAAGTCCATGTCACCGATCGGCGTTTCCAACGCTGTTCCTCTACTATCACTTATCCTGTTGTACATGAGTGCGGGCAAGACCTCGCGGCGCTATTAGCCTATCTAGCCAAACAAAGGCCTGAAGAACAGCGTCGGCAGCTTAATGTAATATCCTGCAAGCCTCCTTTTGTATCCAAGGTGCTTTATGTTGGCAAGGTAGTGGGATTGAGAGGTGGAATGATGGTGCCAAGCAAGACTGACAGAAGAGAGAGAAATCAGGGAAGTGCCCAAGACGCATTTATGGCAGTGGCACGAAATTACGTGGTGCAACAAGAAATAAGATATCATGAAACAAGACTAGAAAGGTTGAGGGAGGAACTGAGAACTGATGAGAGAGATAGGAGAGAAGCTAATGATGAATTCATGAGAGCAAAAGAAGAGAAAGAACTAGCAGAAAGTGGAGTGAAGGTGTTAGAAGAGCAGCTAGCAGAATTGGAAGAGCAAATCAAACAAGTATCAGAGCAACAAAGAGCAGATCGTCTAAGAGCACAAGAAGGAACTGGGCAGAATTCTGAAGGTACTCCTGAACATTCTGATGAAGGACTATTAGAAGCAATGCAAAAAGGGATAAAAGAAGGAGCGGCGTCAGGCATGATGGTGGGAGTAGCAGGAGTAGCAGTAGGAACAGGACTAGGAATAGGAATAGCGTCAGCATTTATAGGAGCTGCGATAGGATCAATGCGAGGAGTAGTAACAGGAGCCCTGACAGCAGATAACAGACGCATGGAAAGAGATATAGAAGAACAGAAAAGACAGCAGGCCAAAGAGCGAAGTCAAAGAAGAGCAGAGCTAGAGAGTGACCTAACTTTACAAAGATTAAGAAAAGAGCATGCTGAAGAGGAACTACAAAGACGAGAAGAAAGTTTAAGCATGGCTGCAGATACGTGCAGAGAAACTCAAGAGAGGTTAGAAAAGGCAGAACAAGAGTTTGATGAGGTTAAGCAAAAGTTAGGTTTAGTACCAGCACCGGCAATAACCTCTGGAGATGTACCTTCATCGATAGAAGAATTAGAAGATGATGGTAGTTGTAGTAGTTGAAATTTAATCTGACATTGGTTAAATTGTACAACAACTTAAACTACTACCATCATGAACTTAAACCAGAAGATTATCAAACCCAAAATTGGACTGCTTGAACTCGCTAAGAGTCTGGGCAACATCTCGGCCGCTTGCAAAACCATGGGATACAGTCGAGACAGCTACTATCGCTTTAAAGAGCTCTTTGAGACAGGAGGGCAAGAAGCATTGCTAGAGATCAGTCGCAAAAAGCCTATCCTGGCTAATAGAGTAGAGCCCCCTGTTGAAAAGGCGGTCGTTCAGATGGCCACTGACTTTCCTGCTTATGGGCAACTTAGAGTCGCTAATGAGCTCAAAAAGCAAGGTATTATCGTTTCCCCTGGAGGCGTTCGCTCTATTTGGCTCCGAAATGACTTGAATAATATCAAGAAGAGACTTCAGGCCTTAGAAGCTAAGATGGCACAAGAAGGCCTTGTGCTCACTGAGACCCAGCTCCAGGCCATGGAGAAGCATCAGCGTGATAAGGAAGCCCATGGAGAGATCGATACGGAGCATCCAGGCTATCTAGGCTGTCAGGATACCTACTATGTAGGACACTTCAAGGGCATTGGCAAGGTCTATGGTCAAGTCTACATTGACTCCTACACGCGTGTAGCAGATTGCAAGCTCTACAATGAAAAGACAGCGATAACGAGCGCTGATATGCTCAATGACCGCGTGCTCCCTTGGTATGAGCAGCAAGGGGTACCTATCTTACGCATCCTAACAGATCGAGGAACAGAGTACAAAGGCAAACTGGAGAACCATGCCTATGAGTTGTTTTTATCGGTCGAGGGGATAAGTCATAGCATGACGCGGGCTTACTCCCCGCAGAGCAACGGAATATGCGAGCGATTCAACAGGACGATGAAGCAGGAGTTCTTTGATTGTGCTATGCGCAAGAAGATATATAGGAGTGTAGAGGAGTTACAGACGGACTTGGATGTATGGTTAGCTTATTACAACGGGGAGCGTGTGCATAGTGGACGTTATTGTTATGGGAAGACGCCGTTGGCTACGTTGCTCTCAAGTAAGCACCTGAGTGTGGAGAAGCATAATGAGTTGATGCACCTGAAGGGCAGCTCAGACAGTTATGAGTTAGCAGACAGGAGAGCTAACTAAAATTATCTAATTGTCAGATTAAATACTGACTATTACATTCATTCCTGCTTGAATGAGCTGCTGCGCAGCAATGGGGTGCAGCGCCGCGCTGGCGGCACGACGCACATGATCATCCGAATCCCTCAAGGCAGTGACTAGGGCCGCTTAACACTATGGTCCTAGCTAGTGTCGTCAAGAATAGCCCCGAGGAAACCCACTGGCACGGAAGTTACTTGCGTGCCCATCAATGCCTAGTGCTTTACGCTGGCTCAGGGGCCAACACACGCACCACCTCCCCGTGCTCATCGAGTAGCTCCCCGCACCAGCCATCCACATTGCGCGTCTTAGAAGAAAAGTTCAACCCTACGATCGCCACCTCCTTGCCTTTTCTCAGATGAGGCACATGATACTGCTTCTCACGAATCTGCCCCAGGGCTACCTCGGGGCTGCTATCCAGCTTCAGCTCCATCACATAGGTCGTTCTAGCCAGCTCTACTAAAAGGTCCACGCGCCCCAGGCTGCTTGGGCGCTCTGCAGATACCTCCAAGCCCATTCCACTCATTAGGCTCAGCACCATCCCATGATACGTCCGTTCCCCTGCTTCAGTGAAAAGTTGGTAGGGAAAGCTGGCTAGCGCCACCTTGAGCTGAGCGAAAAATACGGACAGGTCGCCCTCTTTCAAAGCCTCCTTACTCTTGGCAGAAAAGGCCGTATCAAGCTTTGCAAAATGCTTGATCAGCGATTTTGTAAAAGCTTCCCGCACCTCCTGGTTCGGAAAGCCCAGTTGGTAGTGCTTGCTCGCTGCATTGTAGCCCTCGATGGTCAGATACCCTGTTTGGAACATCAACGCCTTCAAGTCGAGCTCTTCAAGGCTACTAATATCGATCAGTTCACTTTCCTCGGCGCTTGTGCCAGCCAGAGGCACCATAGATTCGGGATGCTTTTTGACTTGCTCAATCAGAAACGAAGGCGTGCCACTAGCATACCAATAGCCCCGAGGTTTCTTCTTACTCAGAAATTGGAGGGTAGAAAAAGGATTGTAAACGTAGCTTGCTGCCTCTGAGAAGCGGTAACCGTTGTACCAGGCTTTGATCTCGGTGAGTACCTCTTCTTCGCTCGTCTGCTGCCCTTGCGCGTTTCTCTGCTCTGTAATGAGCTCGATGTGCTCGTCAAAGTACTGCACCATCTCTTCTTCTGTGTAACCCATTATGGTAGCGTGCTGAGAGTCCATAGTGACGTCATTGAGATGATTAGGCCCAGAAAAGAGCGAGACCTGAGAGAACTTACTAATGCCCGTCACAAAGGTGAAGCGAATGTGCTCTTCCTGGCTTTTGAGCACTTTGTAGAAACTGCGAAGCACCTCTCTATTCTCTTCGGCTACCTCAGGCTTTTTAAGCTGATCAATCAGGGGAGCATCGTATTCGTCGGTTAAGACGGCCACTTGGCCTTGCTTGGAGAGCGCTGTAATTAATCTTTTGAGCTTGGATTGGTAGGAAGCTCCTCTAACTGTGACTCCGTATAACTCGCCTAAGTCTTCCAGGGCTTCATGTAAGCCCATACTCAGCGCCGTGGGGGTTTCATTGGCAATCTCTGCAAAGTCAAGATGAAGGACAGGATGAGGCTTCCAATCGTAATCACTCTCATAAATAGTACAGCCTTTGAAAAGCTCCTTATTGCCTTTGAAAATCTCCTTGAGCGTGCTCACAAACAGCGACTTGCCAAAGCGTCTAGGGCGAGAGAGGAAGTAATGTGGGGCCCCTCCTTCGATCATTTGCAGGGCAAACTCGGTCTTGTCCACATAGACATACTCCCCCTTACCAAGGATTTTCTCAATGCTCTGTATACCAATCGGAAGCTTTTTCATGGCCATGACCTTTGAAAGCAAATCTAATGTGCGCGCGCCAAAGTATAATAGCTCTACACTTCTATCTCCAATACACCCTCTAGCAAGGCCTTCCTTGCGATGGTGCGGTGGCAAAATGTGACCTTCGGCCCACGGGCACTTTGCTCCGCTGCAATAGACTCTATCTCAGCGAGAGCGCCTCTCGTTGGCCTTTTTGAGTCCTACAAAGTGCAAGTGAGCTTTCTATACTTATAGTAGTGCCTTTAAGGAGCCTCTGGAGCCCCTGATAGTAGTCGAATGGTGCTAGTTACCTTAGGTTTTGGGGCTACCTTTAGATAGGCTTTTTATCCAACTAAAACACACTCCCTATCATGAAAAAAACAAGCCATAGCTGTAGTAGTTGAAATTTAATCTGACATTGGTTAAATTGTACAACAACTTAAACTACTACCATCATGAACTTAAACCAGAAGATTATCAAACCCAAAATTGGACTGCTTGAACTCGCTAAGAGTCTGGGCAACATCTCGGCCGCTTGCAAAACCATGGGATACAGTCGAGACAGCTACTATCGCTTTAAAGAGCTCTTTGAGACAGGAGGGCAAGAAGCATTGCTAGAGATCAGTCGCAAAAAGCCTATCCTGGCTAATAGAGTAGAGCCCCCTGTTGAAAAGGCGGTCGTTCAGATGGCCACTGACTTTCCTGCTTATGGGCAACTTAGAGTCGCTAATGAGCTCAAAAAGCAAGGTATTATCGTTTCCCCTGGAGGCGTTCGCTCTATTTGGCTCCGAAATGACTTGAATAATATCAAGAAGAGACTTCAGGCCTTAGAAGCTAAGATGGCACAAGAAGGCCTTGTGCTCACTGAGACCCAGCTCCAGGCCATGGAGAAGCATCAGCGTGATAAGGAAGCCCATGGAGAGATCGATACGGAGCATCCAGGCTATCTAGGCTGTCAGGATACCTACTATGTAGGACACTTCAAGGGCATTGGCAAGGTCTATGGTCAAGTCTACATTGACTCCTACACGCGTGTAGCAGATTGCAAGCTCTACAATGAAAAGACAGCGATAACGAGCGCTGATATGCTCAATGACCGCGTGCTCCCTTGGTATGAGCAGCAAGGGGTACCTATCTTACGCATCCTAACAGATCGAGGAACAGAGTACAAAGGCAAACTGGAGAACCATGCCTATGAGTTGTTTTTATCGGTCGAGGGGATAAGTCATAGCATGACGCGGGCTTACTCCCCGCAGAGCAACGGAATATGCGAGCGATTCAACAGGACGATGAAGCAGGAGTTCTTTGATTGTGCTATGCGCAAGAAGATATATAGGAGTGTAGAGGAGTTACAGACGGACTTGGATGTATGGTTAGCTTATTACAACGGGGAGCGTGTGCATAGTGGACGTTATTGTTATGGGAAGACGCCGTTGGCTACGTTGCTCTCAAGTAAGCACCTGAGTGTGGAGAAGCATAATGAGTTGATGCACCTGAAGGGCAGCTCAGACAGTTATGAGTTAGCAGACAGGAGAGCTAACTAAAATTATCTAATTGTCAGATTAAATACTGACTATTACACCATAGCCATTAACCTCCACCTTAAGGTCAACATTGTTCTTGCTAGAGAATCCAAAAGCGCTCCTCCACCTTCACCCCATCAGCAGTTCAATAACCGACAACTTGCTCTACTGGCCTATTACTGTATGATTGCTCTCAACGCCAAGCCTAGACATACGGTCGATATGGCTACAGTAGCGCGCCTACTCCACCTTGCCTTGGGCATTCCCCTCCAGAGAATCGATCGCTCTACTCTTTACAAGCAACTGCGCAACACCCCTGATACTACCCGCCCACAAGTCCTTAAGGGTGATCTACAAACCATCCGCCCTGCTTTTGAAAAGGTAAACTTTAAGAAAGGACTCCTGGCCATTGATCGAGATTTGGAAAGACTTCAGCGCTTCTAATACCCCCAAGGGAAGCAATGGGATGGGACCATTTGCCCCCCAATCCCAACTGGTCCCACCGTTGAGGCCCTATTGAGCCCCTAAAGCGCGCCATACAGCGCTTAAAAGCCGATTGCAAGTATGGACCCAGTCCAAAATATCTCCAATAAGAAGGCCTGGACAAGGGCCTAAAAAGCGCCCAAACGCCCTTTGTCAAACTGCAGCAGCAGCCCTTTGCTCCTTTCATCCCAACTGGTCCCACCGTTACAGCCCTATTGAGCCCCTAAAGCGATTGATACAGCGCTTAAAGGGCGATTATAAAATATTGAGGTGGACCCCATTGTTTGGACAAGATAGCAGCCGCGCTTAAGGCGCGTTACATTTAACATTTCTTACTGGCTACTAATTCTTCGCTCTTGGGATTCTTGATTCTCTATTGCTTTTGTTGTTGAGCTGTGGGAAAGTCCCTTGGGACTTTTCCACAGCTTGAGAAGCCCCAGCGCCTCCGCACTCTTTGTACACCGACCAGGGAGTTCTTCCTCCTAAGGACATCTGGGGACGACTTTCATTGTAGTACCACAGCCAACTCCCTATCGCTTGACGCGCCTCTTTTCCTCCTGCAAAACTCCACATGTACACACATTCATACTTCAATGAGCGCCATAAGCGTTCTATCAGCACATTATCTAACCATCTGCCTTTGCCATCCACTCAGATCAATATTCCATTTTCCTTTAACACTTCTCTAAACTCTTGGCACGTATACTGCTTCCCTTGGTCGCTGTTAAATATCGACGGCGATCCGTAAATACGCAATGCCTCTTCCAAGGCCTCCTGACAAAAATCGTGGGCTAACGTGTTGGAAAGACGCCAACTCAGTACTTTGCGGCTGTACCAATCCATTATCGCTACTAAGTAGAGATAGCCCTTCTGCATTGGGATATACGTGATGTCTGAGGCCCACACTTGGTTCGCTTTTGTGATTGATAGATTCCTTAACAAGTACGGATAACGCGCTGCTTCTCGAGCCCCTTGACTCGTCCCAGGCTTGGGGTAGACCGCTCTTATCCTCATTATACGCAATAGCCGTTGCACGCGTTTGCGACCTACTTGGTAGCCTGCTCTAATTAGCTCATATACCAACCGCCGTGAACCATAGCACGGATATGAGGCGTGGATTTGATCTATTCGCTGCATCAGTTTTTGATTGTCTTCCTTTTCATCTTGTTTTTGATAGTAATAACTGCTCTTGCTCAGCCCTAGAAGGGATAATTGATGACTTAGAGCGAGCTGACCATGATCCTTTTGAATCCAGTTTCGTCTTCGAGCTTGGTCTATCTCTCCAAGACGCTGGCTAAAAAATCCTTCTCAATAACGAGCTGCCCGATTTTAGCATGGAGCTGCTTGATCTCTTGTTGGTTGGCTGTCACCTTATCGTTACCAGCAAAGAGTTGAGTCAGCCCTGAGGTGGCTTCTTTCTTCCACTTACCGACCAGTCTGCGATCAATGCCATGTTTATCAGCAATCTGTGGTAAGGTGAGTTCTCCTTTGAGGGCTTCAAAGGCTACTTTGTCGAGTAGGTCAGGGCTGACGGATATTTCCCGCAGGAGTTTTCCTGAGGCTCTTTCCTCTCTAAGAACCGTACGTGCTGGTTACTCAGCATACGGCTCAAGCAGCCGTCAGTGGCTTCAGCTGGTTGCCTTGTGTGCTATGAATCTGTTTATGACACATCTCGTGCAATATATTTAGATTCGATAGTTTATTGTCTCCCCCGTCTTTTCTTGTCTTGATATGGTGTATATGGAGGGCTTCTCCGTTGTCTAGGCCGCTGTTGCAATTAGGACATTTCCCTTTTTGCCGCTGCCATAGCTTCGATCGCACTTTTGTCCCATACGGTATCTTCTCTTGCTCTCGTTTGCGCCAGTAACCCCTTGTTTTTGGGTCATCTGGGGAATACCTTCCTTTGACCAGCTTGTGGTGGCAAGTCGGTATCCATTGGAGCTTAAAGAGATATTTACCTGTCTGGGGGTCCATAAACACCCATTTGTCCTTTCTCGATGGTATTGTTCCCCAATAGCGTGGTTTGCGCCAGGACCAGGGTTTGTGGGGATGTCGTCTGTATACATAACGTTCTTGTCGCTTCCACATCCAATGGTCTAGTCTGTTGAATGTCTTGCTCGATGTATAGTGACGATGGTAATTCCCCCATCCTAGTACCTTCGTATTCAACTCCGTGATGGCCACTGCTAGTGGTTTGTTGAGTACCTGCTTCCACGTGGCACGCAGCTTGATGCGAAACGCTTTTTTGGCTGCTTTGCTCGGTTGGGTGTGCACTACCCATCCGCTTCGGTGTCTGCGACTTTTGTGCATCTTGATCGTGACGCCCAGAAAGTCTATCCCTTCTTTTATGTGTCTAATACGCGTCTTCTCTTCTGATAGTTCCAGTCCTCGTTCCGATAGCCATTGATTTAGCTTAAGCGCTGCTTCTTGGCAGCTGGCTTTACTTTTTCCCATCACCATTATGTCATCAGCATATCTTACTACCACATATGGACTGTTCATCTTCACGCCTTGATTTTTCACGTACTCGACTCCTAGGTGTGCCTCCAACCCATGTAAGGCCACGTTCATCAATAATGGGGAGATCACTCCTCCTTGTGGCGTCCCCGTTTCGGTGGCGCTCCATTTTCCCTGCTCCATGATCCCTGCTTTCAGCCAACTTGCTATCCATACCCTGCCTGGAAAGTTGCCGATAGCTTTCAGTAGGTGCTCGTGACTGATGTTGTCAAAGGCGCCTTTTATATCGGCATCGAGTATCCAGTTGCGCGATTTTCTTGCTCCTACTACCTGGTGTACACGTTTTATCGCGTCATGGGTGCTCCTCCCTGGTCTAAAGCCATAGCTGGTGGTCTCAAATTGAGCTTCCCAGTGAGGCTCTAGCGCTGTCTTGACTATGCTTTGTTGGCATCTTGCTATTATTGGTGGTATCCCTAACGGTCTTCGTTTCCCGTTTACCTTGGGGATGTATACCCGTTTGACGGGGCGTACCTGTTGCGGATGGTAAGACTGTAAGGCTTTGTAGAGCTCGACACGCGCTTTATTGTCCAGCGCTAGCTTGCCGTCTACCCCCGCTGTACGCTTTCCTTTGTTACACTGGGTGACCTGTCGAATCGCCAGCAGCCTGTTGGCTTTTGAGCGGAGCATGAGGCACTGTAAGCCCCTCACTTTCTTCAGGTCTCCAGCCGCTGAAGCACGGTAGATGCGTTGGCGCAGTCGATTAACCTGCCGATGGATTTGAGGCCAGTTAATAGTTGACCACTCCAGGGGCTTTGGGTCTAATGGCATTACGTTACCCATGTTGGGCGCTAACTTTTCTGTCATTATTCATTGCCGTTAACAACGTTTCTCCGTACGGCCACCAGGTTCAAGTCTGCCTGCTTTCGCAGTGCGGCAAATTTAGAACCGCTATCTACCCCCTTGTGATTTCGGGTGCCCTTTCGGGTGGGTAGCTTTCGCTTTTTGAACCCTCCTCTACCCGCTATATCGTCGATATATCGGGCTTACCACGTTCATCACGTAAAAGATGTACTGAGTAGGTGGCCCTCTATGTACCGAAGCACTGGCGTTTTTCCCAGCAGACCAAGACTCTCTGCTGGCAGTTGGGATTGAACCCTGGCTTCTGATGCGTATCAGGTGGTTTCGCATTGGCTTCTTGACGATACTTTACATTGAGTATTCACAGTTGTTCCACCTAGTTCAGTTTTGCCTTGCCTCCATTTGGTGTCACCTCACTACTTTGGTTAGGCTTTATCAGGCGCTTAGCACGACCCCGTTACCAGTGTCGCACCGCCCGATTGGCAATAGGGTATAAACGCGACCCTATCTCACTTGTGTGAGCGCTTCTATCGTGACACTTCGTGTCGCACGCTCTTGAAAGAAGCGGTGTAATTTCTTCTCTGTTTCATAGGGGTTACCTCTAGTTTTTCTGAAGTAACGCGCCTTTAGCTTCTTGTCCTAAATTTGGGGTCCATTTCTGCCTCTAGCCCTACCATCGCCGCCAGCTCCCGCAGCGCCTCATTACATTGACTTCCAACTTCTTCAGCAGAGCCTCAGGAGCTACGAGAAGAACCACCTGGTCACGTATCTTTCAAAGCTTTTCGGCCCTGAGCAAGTGAAGGCCCTTCTCAGTCAGTTCTATGTAGGCACTTCGAAGCGCTGGCCAGGGGCGACTATCTTCTGGCAAGTGGACCTGGAGGGCCGCGTGCGCACCGGCAAGATCATGCGCTATGACCCCCGCAGTGGGCACAGAGTCAAGCAGCCCTATAATCACATAGACTGGGTGCATAAGCAGCTCCAAGGGCCGCATTTTCAGCTCTCGCAGTGCCTTTTTGGCTTGCATCAGCTCCGTGATGGGTCGAAGGAAAAGCTGATCGGGGTGGTAGAAAGTGAGAAGACGGCCCTCATTGCCAGTGGCTACTGCCCTGAGCTGATCTGGCTCTCTGTAGGAAGCTTGCATCAGCTTAGTGCCGAGCGCTGTAAGCCCCTGCGAGGCAGGAGAGTAGTACTATTTCCCGATACAGGAGGTTGGGCCTTGTGGCATGCAAAAGGGAAGAAGCTGCAGCAAGAGTTAGGCAGCCCAGTGCAGGTCTCAGACTGGCTCGAGCAGCTGGTGCCAACACTAGCCAAGCAAGAGGGGCTGGACCTAGCCGATGTGCTAGTGAGCAGTAGTCACTAAAGCAAAAACGTGTTGGCCTCGTCAATCACCTCGTCTTCAAAGCTCTTGAGATAAGTCTGCGTAATGACAGGCGTAGCATGGCCCATCGCCTCGCTGATCACAGGAATAGCCACGCCACTTCTTTTCAAAACCGTTGCATAGGTATGCCTCGCTACGTACATCGTTAAGTGAGTAGAGATGCCTGCCAGCTGAGCGATCTCTTTAAGGCCTTTGTTAGTCCTTTTGAGCACCTTGTCAAGACGGTAGTCCAGCTGCTTGGGCGTAATGTGGAGCCCTTGATCTAGAATAGGAAAGACATAATTATCAACGTGACTTCCTGTCAGGGGACGATACGCCTCAATAATGGCCTCAGCAGGAGAGAGGAGCTTGAACTGGAGCTGCTTCTTCGTTTTGGCTCTGCGGTAAAACACCCGCCCATCAACGATGTCCTTCCAGCAAAGAAAAGCCATATCTCTGAAGTTGATGCCCTGTCCGTAGTAGCTGAAAAGAAAGTACTGGCGCGCTTCATAGAGCACTCCTGTAGGATCGAGGGGCAGGCTTGCGATCTGCCTGATGTCCTCTTTAGAAGGTGTATTCATGAATTCATTTACATAGATTTGCTGACAAACATATGAATAGTAATATGGCTTATGCAAGCGATCTAAATGATCATCAGTGGGAGGCCATAAAAGATCATTTTCAATGTGGCAACTATGGTAACAGAAGTCGGTATAATAAGAGAGCTTTAGTCAATGCTGTACTTTATCTTATTAAGACTGGATGTCAATGGAGAATGCTCCCCAAAGACTTACCCCCATATTCCACTGTCAGTTCGTTTTATCACAGAGCAAAGAAAAGAGGGATATGGGAAAAGATAATGGATGCTTTAGTGCAGAAGAGCCGAGTAAAGTCTCAGAAAGCATCTAATCCCAGTTATGCGATCATCGACTCACAGAGTGTAAAAACGGCAGGAGCTGCGCAAGAGCGAGGTATTGATGGGGGAAAAAAATTAAAGGCCGTAAACGTCACATTGTAGTTGATACGCAGGGCCATTTATTACATGTACGAGTACATAGGGCCAATATACACGACACAGTGATTGGAGGTCTTATTTTTGCTGAGGCGGTATCTAAATACCCCTCTTTACAAGGCTTGAGTGCGGATGCGGGGTATCGAAAAAGTACGGAGTATTACGTGCGTGAGGTTATGAAAAAGCGGATAGAGATTAGCCAACGAGTATCCACATGTTGGAGTATACTGCCCCAGAGGTGGGTAGTTGAAAGAACATTCGGATGGTTGAATTCTTACCGAAGGTTATCTAAAGATTACGAGAGAAGCATTGAATCTGCAAGGAATACAATTATGATTGCACACACTATGCTACTTCTTAAGAGACTTTATAACCCATGAATACATGCTCTTAGACTTTTCTTATTATTACCTCTCAAAGCAACTCCCCTAGACTGATGATAATAGACTACCTGATACAGTACCTTGACCTAGGTATCTTCTTCGCTTTTCTACTCCTTAACCTCATTGTGGGGCTTATTTATAGCCGATCAGTAAGAGCATGTATTCATGGGTTATAAAGTCTCTTAAGAAGTAGCATAGTGTGTGCAATCATAATTGTATTCCTTGCAGATTCAATGCTTCTCTCGTAATCTTTAGATAACCTTCGGTAAGAATTCAACCATCCGAATGTTCTTTCAACTACCCACCTCTGGGGCAGTATACTCCAACATGTGGATACTCGTTGGCTAATCTCTATCCGCTTTTTCATAACCTCACGCACGTAATACTCCGTACTTTTTCGATACCCCGCATCCGCACTCAAGCCTTGTAAAGAGGGGTATTTAGATACCGCCTCAGCAAAAATAAGACCTCCAATCACTGTGTCGTGTATATTGGCCCTATGTACTCGTACATGTAATAAATGGCCCTGCGTATCAACTACAATGTGACGTTTACGGCCTTTAATTTTTTTCCCCCATCAATACCTCGCTCTTGCGCAGCTCCTGCCGTTTTTACACTCTGTGAGTCGATGATCGCATAACTGGGATTAGATGCTTTCTGAGACTTTACTCGGCTCTTCTGCACTAAAGCATCCATTATCTTTTCCCATATCCCTCTTTTCTTTGCTCTGTGATAAAACGAACTGACAGTGGAATATGGGGGTAAGTCTTTGGGGAGCATTCTCCATTGACATCCAGTCTTAATAAGATAAAGTACAGCATTGACTAAAGCTCTCTTATTATACCGACTTCTGTTACCATAGTTGCCACATTGAAAATGATCTTTTATGGCCTCCCACTGATGATCATTTAGATCGCTTGCATAAGCCATATTACTATTCATATGTTTGTCAGCAAATCTATGTAAATGAATTCATGAATACACCTTCTTAGAAATAGCGCGTTTTCTAGTCGTGGTGTTGAACTTAGAGAGATTGAAGACCTTGAAAGGATAGTACACCTCTTCAAGGATTCCCTCTTGAATAGCTTTGTTAAAGACGGCTCTAATGGTTTTGAAGTAGGTAAACAAAGTATTGTCAGCGAGCTTCTTACTGCGCAAGAAGCTCTCGAATTGACTCAAGAATCTTGGATCAATATCGGAAAAGAGTAAGGGAGCATTCCCGATAAAGTGTCTGAGAGCCCTTTTAGTATCTTTGTAGATGTTAGCATTGCCCACCCTAGCTGAGTTGTCGAATCTATCAATGAGTTCGTCAAGGAAAGAAGAAAAGGCAGGTCTTTTCTTAGGATTTTCAACAGCGTGGATAAGGGCTTGAGGCGAGAGGGCAAGCTGAGGCGCTTCGAGTAGCTGATTTTGATAGGCTAAAATTTTCTGTTCAATAAGAGCCTTGATAAAGTCTTTATTGGGATGCGTTCTTTTGGGCAGGTTCTTCTTGTCATCCCACCACTTTTGGGGGCAAGAGATGCCGATGGCCACGTATTTTCGTTTGCTCTGGCAGGTGACCCTGAGCATGAGGGGATGCTCCCCGTTGCTGAGGGTTTTGGACTTGTAAAGAATGACGGCGAGCTTGGGTTTCATGAGAGGGAAGAGTGGTTTACGAAGAGTTTACAAAAAAGGAAGGAAACGTTGGCAAACAGAGTGTTACTACTACTAACAAAAATGGGCTTTACGGGCTTTAAAAGCAAGAAAAAGAAAGTAAAAGTAAGTGGTGACAACATAAAAACACCCCCTTACAAGGAGGGGGTCGTAGGTTCGAATCCTACAGAGCCCACTACTGAAAGTAGTTGACTGTCAGGGAGTTAGGGTGATTGTGATGATTCAAAAAAAGGCACTAAAAACTTCGCATTACCCTATCAATTACACTAGAAGCCTCCTTTCATTTACTTCTCACCAGCACATCAGCCAGGTCCAGCCCGTCTTCCTTAACTGCTGCTGGCACCAGCTTCTCAAGCCAATCAGTAGCTAGTAGAGGACTGTCTAGCGCCTTTTGTAGCCTCTAGACTTAAGCTGTGCCCGAGACGACCACAGCCTGCATGAGGAAATAGTACAATCTGAGCGCAGGACAAAATGCAGCAAACGCAAAAAGAAACTTCACTTCCAAGGTGCAGCGCGCTATCTTCTTGCAGATATCTACTACCTTTAGGGGGCTAAGGCACCGCAAAGATTAAAGTGATGAAGAAGCTTCCGATTGGCATACAGAGTATTGGGGATATCCTCACAGAGGGATACGTGTATGTCGATAAGACTCAGTTTGCCTTGCAGATGATAAAAAGTGGCAAGCACTACTTCCTTTCTCGCCCTAGACGCTTTGGCAAGTCTCTCTTTGTGAGCACACTCAAAGAGATTTTCAAAGGCCACAAGGAGCTTTTTAAAGGCTGTGCTATTTATGAGAGTGATTACGATTGGCAGCCTCATCCTGTGCTTCATTTTGATTTTGGGAAGATTGCTAACAAAAGCCCAGAGGCACTTGATATTGGTCTACAAGAAGCGATCGAAGATTTAGCTCAGCTCCATGGAGTTAATGTTCAAGGAGCATCTTATCAGTCTAGACTGAATAGACTATTAGTAGCACTTGCTAAGAAGGGTTCTGCTGCCGTATTGATCGACGAGTACGACAAACCCATCATTGACAACCTTCATCAAGTAGAAGTAGCAGAAGAGAACCGCAAGCTCCTTCGGGCGTTTTTTGGCACGCTCAAGAGCTTAGAAGAGCACATTCGCTTCACCTTTATCACAGGGATCAGTAAGTTCTCACAGGTCTCTCTGTTCTCTGGTGCCAACCACTTAAAGGACCTCACCATGCTCCCTCAGTACGCTGGGATGATGGGCTACACGGAAGAAGAGCTGGTGCAGTACTTTGCTGCACACCTTCAGGCCATTACAGAGGAGCGAAACGCGCAAGGGCAGCCAGTTACCAAGCAAGACGTATTAGCAGAGATCAAAGGGTGGTACAATGGTTATCGCTTTTCCAAAGCAGCAACGCAGGTGTACAATCCTTTCTCTACGCTGAACTTTCTAGATGAAAAAGAGGCTAGAAGCTACTGGTATGATAGTGGCACGCCTTCGTTTTTGATTGAACAGGTCAGGAAGCATCCCCAGGTGGCCGCTCCGCTAGCTGGTACAATCGCTGAGGAGAGTACGCTGATGAGCATCAGTAGTCTCGAAGAGATTGATTTGAAGGCGTTGATGTTTCAGACAGGGTATCTGACGATTCAAGCTTACCAGCCTGGCGATGAAGATGTAGAAGAGAGCTACACGCTGGACTTTCCTAACAGGGAAGTAAGGCGCGCCTTTTTTAGCTCTCTTTTAAAAGAGTTTGCTAAGGTCGATCCGCGCCCAGTAAGCCGCGCCGCCAAGCAGCTCAGAGCCGATCTGGCTGCCTACCAGCTTGAGGCTTTTGTAAACGCTTTGAATGTGCACCTAGCTAAGATTCCCTATCATGCTTCCTCCAAGGCGCAAGAAGGGTTCTATCAAGCGATCTTTTTAACCTACTTAGAGCTCTCAGGGATCAGAGCGCAAGCAGAGGTGGTCACTAACAAGGGGCGTATTGATGTGATGTGCGAGCTCGAGGAGGCGATCTATATCTTTGAGCTGAAGGTGGATCAGCCAGCCTCGATAGCGATGAATCAGGCGCAGGTGAGGGAGTACAGCAAGCGGTACACGCAGGCAGGGAAGCAAATACTCGTGATGGGGATTAGCTTCTCTTCTAAGACACGGGACATTGCTCAGTGGCTTGGGGAGCTACAAAGTGCAGCGGGCAAGATGCTCCGAACCTTCGTTCCTGGGCAGGGGCAAGCATCTGGCGTGAGCCTAGAAGGTAAGCGCTAGGATGCTAGTTTTTTTGCACAAGGCGAGCCTTCTTTTGCTAGGCTTTCAGATGTGTTTTGATTGACAAAAGTCTTACCCAGCTTAGACCAAATTTTGGGGTAAAGGTCAGTTAAGGGGCAACTAAATAGACATGCTGGTTTGGTCACGCAAAAGATGATGGTAAGACTTTTTTAACTGCCTTGCGATAGCAAGCCAAAAACTACTTAGCAGCAACACCAATACGGCCAAAGACAATGCTGTTAGTTGATCGAAACTGGCCTCCCAGTACAGCGTAAAAAAGATAATAGGGAATAGATTTCCTGTTATTTTTCCCAAGCTATTGGCTAGCGTATCTGCTGACAATTTCCCATAAAACTTTATATGATCCTCAGTAGGGATGTAAGCCATCTCTTTAGTAACGTCAAAAAAGGTGTACTTCATGCTTTTTGCTAGCGTATACATGCTTGTACTCAAGTATAGTGCTACCCAGGATTCATGCATGGATAGAATGCCCGTGTATCCTATCATCACTAAAGAAAAGAGTAGCATGGTTCCAGGTAGTATCTGTAATACCCAGTACCACCCTAGATGGCTAAGGAGCCTCTTACCTATGAGCGCAAAAGACAATGTGCTACTACCTATGAGTAATAAAGTTTGCGCTTGATAGCGTCCCACCAGGCTCGGTGTTATGTAATGAATAGCTATTGTATGAAGCCACAAGGTTTCTACACTACAAATGACGGCATAGTAAAGCAGGGTACATAGAAAGATGTTGGCAATATGTTGATGGCGCCAAAGAAGCTGCAGCGTTTGCCTAAATGATAATCTTTGAGCCCCCTGCGCTTCATCTTCAGCAGTATGAGGCGGCTTGTAGCATGCTATAATGTAGTTGTAGAGCAATAAGACGACCACCATGCCTAACAAAACCATAGTACCTACCCATTGTGTAAAATCAAAGCTCCACCTGCCGGCATATTGTTTGATAGCGCATTCGCTCAAGTAGTAGAGCACTACTCCTGTGAATAGAATATTGGCTTGACCCAAGACGTTATAAAGTGGGTAAATGCGAGCGGCTTCTTCTGTATCAACCAGTTGATTGGAAAGCGCCCAGAAACAGTTTACGTAAATGAGTAAAGGCCATAAATCTGCCAGCAGATACAGAAGGGTTATAGGCCAGCAGTCAATCACAGTGACTAGCCTGGTAGCGGCAGGAAGGACTTGCAAAGCATAGGTTTTCAGTCCTACAGGTAGCCGCAGTGCCTCTTGGTAGGGATAGAGGATGCTGACAAAAGCAGTGATAAAAACAAGGTAAAACCCTATGACCAGATTAAAAGTGTGCTGTTGCGAATAGCGCTTCTTGAGCCTGGTAACGATCCATATGATCAATAGAGAACATGGCAGGTGCAGCAATATTCTGATGTAGCTCAATGACTCAATGCCCATATGCGTTACCAACAAGCTCTCTTTGAGTACCCTGAGTGTATTGGCCAAAAAAAGAATCAGGAACATAAAGCTGGACATAAGCAGTAGAAAATGATTTCCTTTCCTGCTGCGCTTCATCGTATGAGCGGTAGGGAGCATGCGCGAGAGGTTAAATTAGGTTGAAGTCAAAATTTGCTTGAAAGTAGCGATCGTATGTTGTACATCACGCATTGAAATATCCAGATGAAGGATCATGCGTACTTGAGACGGGGTAAAGGCCAGCACACGTATAGAACGCGCCAAGAGCGCTTTAGCCAAGGCATAAGCATCCATCAAAGGATGCGCCACGGAGAAAATAATAATGTTGGTGACTACATGACCAGGGTCAATATCTATACAAGGGAGCGTTGCTAGGCCTTGCGCTAACTGCTTTGTCAAAGCATGTATTTCTTCCAGCCTTGCTCTATGGTGTTGAAGTCCATAGAGACAACCTGCTGCGATGATACCAGCTTGGTGCATCCCGCCTCCTTGCTGGAACTTGTAATACCACGCCTCCTCAATAAAGGCTTTGCTCCCTGCCAGCACAGCCCCCATAGGTGCTCCCAGTCCTTTGGAGAAATCTACCCAAACTGCATCAAAGTGCTGTGCGTAGGTCGCAGCAGGAATACCTGTGGCCGTTACAGCATGCCATAGTCTAGCCCCATCCATATGCGTTAGAAGACCCTGTCGATGTGCTAAATGACAGACTTCATTTAGATGCGCTAAATCCCAGATAGCTCCTCCGCCGTAATTGGTCGTTTGTTCTACTGACACCACCCTACAAGTAGGTAGATTTCTGCCTATAGCCCGGGACAGTGCCAACTGTAGTTGCGCTGGCGTGAATATTCCCCGCTCTCCCGCTAGGCAGTGTCGACATAAGATATTATCTTAAGGCAAAAAATGCTGAAACAACCTGCCTATCAACGACACGATATCTCCGATGAAGTATGGAACAAACTTGCCCCTCATTTGCCTGGAAGAGCTGGCGCTTGGGGAGGGGTAGCTAAAGACAATAGAAAATTTATTAACGCCGTGTTCTGGATATTACGAACGGGAGCCCCATGGCGAGACTTGCCTCCTCATTACGGCGAGTGGAATAATACGAACCGACGCTTTTGTCGATGGCGCGATAATCGAACATGGGAGAAGCTTTTGGAATTACTGTCAGATGAACCAGACTACACGTGGCTGATGATCGATGCGAGTCATATAAAAGTGCATCCCCATGGGACGGGGGCAGTGGGCGGAAATGAGGCGATGAATCGCACAAAAGGGGGCTCAATACAAAACTACATTTGGCCGTGGATGCGGCTGGTATGCCGCTCAGAGCCATTATTACAGCAGGTACCGAAGCAGATTGTAAGCAAGGTGTTGAGCTGCTCAAAGACTTGCCTGCAGAGGGAGTGATAGCAGATAGGGGCTATGACACAGAGCAAGTAGTCAGAGAGGTGAAATCAAAGAATAGGCAATGTGTGATACCGAGTAGGAAGCATAGAAAAGTAATGCGTAGTTACAACCGAGAAGTGTATCAGCTACGTCATGTGATAGAGAACACGTTTTTGTATCTGAAGCGTTGGCGCGGGATATGTACGCGCTATGCAAAGAGAAGGAGCTCATTTCTGGCCGCTATTCAAATCAGATGTCTAGCTTTATGGCTAGGACTCTCCTGACGACACTGTCTAGGAATGGCCATGTTGAAAGGTCTGGATCACTTTCTTGATGATCGCTACTGCTTGGTAAATATTATCTTCAGAGACGTCTTTGTTGACCACCATGCGTGCGATACCAGGTAGCCATGGGAAAAGCAGCAAGCCCCGCTGTGCGCAAGCCTCACAAAACTGTTCAATAGGGGCCTCCAATGGCGTCAAGCGCATTTGCACAATGTTCGTTTCTACATTGTCAGGCGCTACAACTACTTCAGGTAGAGGATGTAGTAATCGGGCTAGCAGCTGAGCATGAGCATGATCTTCCTCGAGCCGCCCAATATTATGCTTGATGGCATAGTAAGCAGCCTGTGCATTAAAGCCTACCTGGTGATAGCCGCTACCTAACCACATTTTATAGCGTTTTGCGCGTTCAATGAATTCCTTTGAACCCATCAGCATAGAGCCAAAAGGAGGCCCCAATCCCTTTGAAAAACAAACGGACAGGCTATCTACCATTTGGCTGTACTTGGCAAGGGAAATACCTGTTTTCACATGCGCATGAAACAGGCGTGCTCCATCCAAATGAAGTTTTAGGTTGTGCTGAAGTGTGACTGCACGCATCTTTTCGATTTCTTCGTAAGGGTACACCTTGCCTGCATAGCCGTTGATCGTATTTTCGATCGATACTAATTTTGCTTGAGCAAAATAATTGTAGCGGGGCTTGGAGCCCAAGATAGCCTCTACATCACTGGCCCTGAGGATACCGTCTTGGGTGCGGTGAGGATTGAGCGCTACTTGGCAAACAGCAGCACTGGCTGCACTATCAAAAAAGTGGACGTGGTAGTTGTACTCTGTGATGACCTCATCGCCAGGTGAAGTTTGGGCTAAAAAAGCGAGCCTATTGGCCAGCATGCCACTGGTGACAAAAAGGGCAGCCTCTACGCCAAACAACGCGCAGCAGTAATTCACGAGCTGTACCACTGCCTCGTCCTCTTGGTAAGCATCATCTCCTACGATCGCTTCTGTCATAAAACGACGCATGTCGGGACATGGCTGGGTTGTCTCGTCCTAAAATAGATTGACAGAAATTGTAAACTAGGATATAGACAAAAACAAGAAAACAAGCATAAGAACAGGAGGATCACTAAGCTGGCCAGAGAGGAAGGCCTTGATTGAAGAATTTCTACAGGGTAATCAGAGCAAAACAGCCCTATCGAAGAAGTACACAGGCCAGCATGAAGAGCATGGGCAAATGCTCAACTGGATGAGAAAGCTTGGCTATGCACCCGCTAAAGAGCACAAGGCAAAGAAAACGCCTCCAAGTAGCCTTGAACTACGCCTAGCCTTACAGCAGTACGGGGACAAGCCCTTAGAATCGCTCAGTGCCGGAGAACTACGTGAGCAGCTCAAAAAGGCACAGCTGAAAATAGAAGGCTATGAACTGATGATTCAAACAGCTGAAGAAGCCTTTAAAATACCGATTAGAAAAAAGTCAGACACCAAGTAATAACCACCTTAAAGGAAAGGGATAAGAAGACATCACTGGGGTCTCTATGCTTATTATTTGGTTTAACCAGGCAGGCTTACTATCAGCACTATTGGTATAATCAGAGCGTTAGTTTTGAGCAAGCGTTGCTCCTCAAGCGAGTGCAGGAGCTCAGAGCGCGTCATCCTAGAATGGGCACCAGAAAGCTCTATGAGTTATTAGAACCCTTTATCTTATCGCATCAACTGAAAATACTATGCACAGAAAGTGCATAGGTTCTTTTAAAAGGATAAGATTGAAAATCTTAATCTAATATAAAGTTCTCAAGGGAGACATTGGACGGTCCACTGTGATGATTTAGATACAATTCTACCATTTCATCTGTTATGTTACCTGTGCTCCAGACCCCATCACCTATTGACCAGAAATGTTTGCCCCAATAGCTCTTCTTCAATGCGGAAAACTCCTCCTGAACTCTTCGCCATGTACGACCTTTCAGGCGTTTTACCAACTCACTGATCGATTGAGAAGGAGAATATTCGATATGCAGATGTACATGATCTTTACTTATAACTCCTTTCAAAATCTTTACGTCTTCTGCATCACAGATCTGCTGAATCAGATCACGACATCTAGTTTGAACATCTCCCTTGAGAACATGATAACGGTATTTAGTAACCCAGACTATATGGGCTGTCAACCAGGAGATTGTGTGGCTACTACGTCTTGATTCCTTACTCATCATCCAAATCTAGCATGCAGAGGAAGTGTGTAGCAACTGGAAGTCTTGCACTGAAAGTGCATAGTTTTGTACTAGCGACTGAGACCAATAAAACAACTTCATTGAGTAAGGTTTCTGCTGGACTTACCCACGCTAGTCAGCGCGCTAGCCAGCGTGGCCACAAAGTCCTCTATACTTTGACTGCCTTGGTCGCCTTGGCCCTGCTTACGCACCGACACCTTGTGCTCTTGCATTTCCTTTTCGCCTACCACCAGCATGTAGGGGACTTTGCGCAGCTCTGTGTCTCTGATTTTCTTGCCAATTTTCTCGTCTCGATGATCTACATAGCTGCGGATGTTTTGTGTGGCCAAGGCTTGCTGCACCTGATCAGCATAAGCAGCATATTTTTCAGAAATGGGGAGCACTGCCACCTGGTCTGGAGCGAGCCAAAGTGGAAACTTGCCCCCTGTGTGCTCTATCAGCAGAGCAATGAAGCGCTCTAGCGAGCCAAACGGAGCACGATGAATCAGCACAGGCCGGTGTTTCTGATTGTCTACGCCTGTATATTCCAAGTCGAACCGCTCAGGCAGTTGGTAGTCCAGCTGCACGGTGCCCAGCTGCCACCTTCTGCCCAAGGCATCTTTGACCATGAAGTCTAGCTTGGGGCCATAAAAGGCAGCTTCTCCTAGCGCTACCGTGGCCTGAAGCCCCTTGGCTGCCACGACTGCTTGAATAGCTGCTTCGGCCTTTTCCCAGTCCTGTGGCTCCCCGATGTACTTAGCGGGCTGCGTAGGGTCTCGCAAGGAGACTTGGGCAGCATAGTCTTGGAAGTCAAGCGCCTCAAAAACGTACAGCACCAAGTCTACGACCTTTTCAAACTCTGTTTGGACCTGATCAGGTCGGCAAAAGATATGGGCATCATCTTGGGTAAAACCTCGAGTGCGGGCCAGGCCATGCAGCTCTCCGTGCTGCTCGTAGCGGTAGACGGTCCCGAACTCTGCCAAGCGCACAGGTAGGTCTCTGTAAGACTTGGGACTGCTTTTATAAATCTCGCAGTGATGCGGGCAGTTCATGGGCTTGAGCAAAAAAGCCTCTCCTTCATGCGGCGTATGGATAGGCTGAAAAGCATCTTCACCATACTTCTCATAATGCCCTGAAGTAATGTACAATTGCTGGTGGCCAATATGGGGCGTTACCACTGGCTGATAGCCAGCCTTGCGCTGGGCCTCCCGCAGAAATTGCTCTAAGTTTTCTCGCAATACCGTTCCTCTAGGCAGCCAGAGCGGCAATCCTAAGCCCACTTTTTCAGAGAAAGTAAACAGCCCTAGCTCTTTGCCTATCTTTTGGTGGTTCCTCTTCTTCGCCTCTTCCAACAGAGAGAGGTAGGCCTTGAGTTCCTTTTGCTGCGGAAAGCTAATACCATAAATACGGGTCAGCTGCTTATTCTTCTCGTCGCCCCGCCAGTAAGCACCCGCCACATTCAGCAGCTTAACGGCCTTGATGAAGCCTGTGTGAGGAATATGCGGCCCTTTGCAGAGGTCTACAAAGGCCCCCTGCTGGTAAAAGGTAATCTGTCCATCCTCCAGTCCTTCCAAGAGCTCTAGTTTATAAATATCTCCTTTTTCCTGAAAGTACGAAATAGCCTCTTTTTTGCTCACTTCCCTTCGCTGATAAGGATTTTTTTGCTGTGCCAGGGCCAGCATCTTAGCCTCTAGCTTCTCTAGGTGGGCTGCGTCAAAAGCTTGCTGTCCAAAATCGACATCATAATAGAAACCCTGCTCAATGGGCGGACCAATGCCGAACTGAACGCCAGGATAGAGGTCCTCTAAAGCTTCTGCCAGCAAGTGGGCAGAGGAGTGCCAAAAAGTACTTTTGCCTGCCTCATCGTTCCAAGTCAATAATCGAACCGTGGCATCTTCCTGGATAGTGCGCGTAGCGTCCCACACCTCACCATTGACCCACACGGCCAATACCTGCCTGGCCAGCCCTTCGCTGATGTGTTGGGCAATAGCTATGCCTGTGATGCCGCCAGGGAAGGACTGGACAGCGCCATCGGGCAGGGTGATTTGGACGCTTTGGGATTGCATAGTGGGAGACCATTGCATGGTTGGGTGATTTTTTAATTACGCGATTTAAAAAGCTATTCTAGCCCCAAAGACAGCCTATTTGAAAAGTCCAGCAGTGTGGTAGGTGCTATTTTGCGACAGCCTTGGTGGGTGGATTAGGCTGCAAATATGCGATTTGCAGGGTGAAATCGCTAGCCAATGGCCTGTTTTCATTCCGCTTTTACCGCGAGCGATAACGTTAAGGAACAATCTTCTCTTCAAAGGATTTTCGCGAGACTGACCTTCCTGCAAGGAATCCAGTAACGGCTGCGATCACGACCAAAAAAACGTCTTTTTGGAACTCTACGAACAAGAATAGGATCTTATTTTTCTCGTACATGACCATGAAGAGGTCTCCGTAGATGAGTAGGCCTAATAGCAAGGGCAGTACCAACTTCCCCATGGAGATTACCTCATCTTTACGCAGCTTGTTGACCAACTGGGCGATCAAAAGCATCAGTATGAAAGTCATTGCAAAAAACAAAAAAGAAAAGGCAGGATAGAGTAGGATGTTGGATATAATACCATAGAGCAGCGTGAGTGCACTAATCAAGCCCAGGATGAGCCCCTCGCGCTGGATGTCCTCTTCTAGTATCTTTTCTAACCCTTTGTCCTCCCTGGCCTTTTGGGCTTTTTCTAGAATATTAGTTGTTGGTTGTACAATCTTTTCATCCACTTTTTTGAGTCCTTCTTCCAAGGCTTTGATGGGATTGGTCTCTTGCTGCTCTTCTTTGGCCGCTGCAATAAGTGGATAGTGGCCCACTGATTGAGGGGCGTTTGCCAACGCTTGGGCTTGGGGCCAAGTAGCTAGGCTGAACAATAAGAAGTAATGTAGCTTGTTACGCATAAGTTTCAGGTATTGAGTGGGTCTTTGAGAAAAGAAGAAGTAGGCATCTGTCAAGTGGTTTCCTTTTCGTGCTCCCTCAAAATATCGTCAATAATGGCCAGTTTTTCTATGGCCTTTGGGCTTGTCTTGTTCTTGAGCGCAACGAGTTCAAATCCAGCCTTCCATAGGGCCCAACCACGTGCCCTGGCCCAGGTATCAGCGTCCAGACTGAGTGCTGACTTGAATAGCGCACGGGCTGTGTCTTTGAGGAATGTCCAGGCAACTACTAGATCACAAGCCGGATCGCCAATGCCCATACAACCAAAATCAATGACCGCCGCGAGTTGCTGCTCTTTCACAAGAATATTGCCACTGGCAAAATCACCATGTATCCACACGGGTGGAGGAGACCACGCAGAGCTGATGGCCCTCTTCCAAACAGTTAAAGCTTTTTCTCTCTTAATGAGCCCTTGTAACTGATTGAGATGAGCGCTTACCTCCCGATCGTACACAGATACATGCGCCCCTCGGTAATAGTTATGCAGCCCCCCAGGCGGAGCATTAGTAGTATCCACGGTGTGTAATTCTTTTAAAAACTGAGCCAATTCAATGGCTAGTTGTTCTAAATGCAGCTTGTCTATGTCTACTGAACAAGCGCTATCACCGCTAATCCATTTAAAAATGGACCAGTTCCAAGGATAAGCTTGGCTAGGTGCTCCCATGGCTATGGGTTCGGGAACTTGAACAGATAGACAGGAAGCTAATTTCGGCAACCATTGCTGTTCTTTTTCAACCTGTGCTGCATAGCCTTCGGCGCTGGGTAGCCTAATCAACAGCTCATCCCCCAGCCGAAAAGTTCTATTATCTATGCCGCCTGGTTGCACTGCTCTCACAGGCCAATGTGCATACTGAGGAAATTGTTGAACAACAAGGCTTTTGACTAGTGGAAGCGTAATTTCGATGTCCATACTAGATATCAACAACGCGGAGTTGATCTCTTGGCGTGTGCCTTTTTTTATCCTATCAAAGATGGCAGTAGTAGCAGGGAGCTGCAAAACCAGATCAGCCCACTGCTAGCACGAAAGTTACTCCCGTGTATTACTTGCTTTATGCAACTATCCTTGACACGGAAGACTTCCGCCCCAATGGGGATATAGGGAATGTATAAACTTTTTTAGGACGAGATACTCAATAATGTCCGCATGTTGAGCCATAAAAGTAAGTGATCAAAACGACGTGCTGCGATCCAATATCGCTTAACGATATAGCCCCTAAAAGTTTCCCAAAGTGTCGAAAATATTTTAATTTTAAGGGATTCAAAGTCTTCTTTTATCGCTCTTCTAGTCTTTTTGAATTTGCGGAGCAGTATTGTCATTCCGAACCGCAGCGTAACGGGCTCCACAACGATGTGTCGCTCTGCTCAATGAGCCTTTTTCGAAACCCTAAAAATACTTCCAGAAACATTTTAAAAATAAGGAGGCGATCAGGTTATAAAAGAGGTTCAACATGACAAAGAGGCGTTCGAAGAGAGCTTGTGTAAAAGTAGTAATATGTAAATTTTGAGGGACCAGTGTTTAGGCTTCTGCGTACCTATTTTCCCAGCACATGAGCACACACACAAGCAAAAGTCACCTACTCTTTGAAAGAGATGGTACCTGCCAGGTAGAGAGACTGCCTAAAAATTTGCTGAACAACAATGCCTTGATTGACGAAAGGACCTTGGATGAGTACGTCCTCTTCGTCTATTTGTACAGTGACCTTATTCAATATTACGGGAGCCAAAACACAGCAGTCAAACACAATGCATGGCGCAAATTTCTAGAAAATGACGATACAGTCATATACTCCCTCATTATCCATACAGAGATTGCTCGACTCAGGCCCCTGATCAATAATGACTTTCTGCTCTTGGAGAAAGAAAAGGTCATCAGCGACGAAAACAAGCATATCCAACGCCTGCTTCGCCTATTAGAAGAGCTTTTACTGCTCATTGATTATTGGTACGAGAATTTATCTACTGATAGTAAAGTCCAAGGAGAGTTGCATATCCTTGTCAGACGCGAGCTGAATGACCGCCTCACGTTTCTCTATAATGTGCTGCACCAGTGGAACAGTCAGACGCCCTCAGCAACGCTTCTTGATTTTTGTGATTTTGTAGAGGACCTCACTGAAAGGGGCGCCCCTTGGGAGCTAAAGGCTACCACTGCTTATGAAAGCGCTGTCGGAAGCACCGTTGTACAAAGCACGATGAGCACCCTGAAGGAGCTGCTCGATATCCTGCTAAGTTCACTCCAGAACATCCAAGCACTGGCCCGCGCTGGCTATGCTGACACGCTCCAAAGCCAACAACATCAGCCTCAAACTGCGCTGCTCATTGCTTTTTTACGGTTACTGCAGCATGCTACTGAACGGCTCAATAAGATTCCTCAGCGGCACCTTGACTTCTATTACAAAGAAGTGCTGAAGTTCAGGCCGCTGCCTGTACAGGCAGACCAAGTGGTGGTACAGTTCCAAGTACAGCCATGGGTAATCCGCTACTTTCTTCCTCCAGGCGTCAAGGTTTTGGCAGGCAAGGACAAGGAGGGACACGATATTATCTTCAAGACCCACAGCGCGATCATGCTTAACCATGGCGTCGTTAGCAAGGTGCACAGAGTGCAGCAGATAGTAGAGGAACCCACCCAAGAGGGCTTTTTGCCAGTAGGTAGCATCAGTGCTACTACTTACAACGAGGAGATCATTGACCAACCGGCACCTAGCGCTACTCCCCAACAAGACAACACGCATCAACAAGAGGTGAATCGGCACTTTTTAGGGCTCGTGGTGGCTTCTCCTATTTTCTATCTCAAAGAAGGCAATAGAGAGGTCAAACTCAAGTTTAAGTTCAGTAAGCCCTCCTTCGAGACCCTATTAGAAAGAATCAGACAAAGCAAGGAAGAAGACCTAGGGGGCATACAGGACAAGATGATTGTCCTATTCAAAGAAGCAATTGATATCTATCTCACTTCAGAAGCGTCATGGATGTATCTGCCTCCAACAAATATCACCATTGTTATTAGTCTTGAAGAGGAAGATTGTATTGAGTTCTTGCTTTCACTGCCGCCTGACATGCCCCCGGTGGTCAACTTTGATCCTGCCGTGCATGAAGGAACGTATGATATTCAGGCCCCGGCGATCAGGTTAGGCCTTAATGACCCGACTCACTTTGGCCATATTTATTTATTCAAAGATTTGGTGCTTAACAAGCTGGCCTTAGAGGTAGTTGTAACAGACTACAAAGACCTTACGCTACAAAACGATTCAGGGCTGATAGATACCAGTCTTCCGTTCCAACCTTTTGGACCATTTCCACAGCTGCACGCTAACTTCTATTTGGGCAGTGATGAACTCTTTTACAAAGACCTCAAAAGCTTGAGCATTAATATAGAATGGGACAACTTACCTACTGTGGAGGGCGGGTGGACCAGTCACTACCAAGGCTATCCTCAGCAGGTAACTAATGAAGACTTTGAGGTAAGCGTCTCCTACCTGAATCATCGACAGTGGTATCCTCTATACGCCGAAAACAGGCAAAGAGTACCGCTCTTTACTACCGAAGAAGAAGGGGGGAGGTATGGTACACAAAAATTACAGCGTAAACGCAGCATTAATGAGATCGATCTTGATAGACTCAACCTAGCAGTCACTGAGCATAAGCTCACAGCGTCTACGCTCACTCCTAAGACATTGGCAGGCTTTCTCAGGCTAGAGCTCGTTGGCCCTAAGATGGCATTTGGCCATAGCCTATATCCTACGCTCATGGGTCAATCTTTTATCCAGCGTGCTAGCAGCAAAAACAGTAAAAACAAAGGACCTGCCTCGCCTCCGCCCCTTAATGAACCCTACACCCCTGTCATCAAATCCTTGTCTGTAGACTATAGTGCCAGAGAAGAGATTTTCTTCACAAGCCGTACGGAAGAAGAGGAGCAGCCTCCTCAGACCTTAATACGACTGGCTCCTTTTGGCCACAAGAAGGTGTTTCCGAATAAAACTGGTCCTGTAACTTTTTTGTCTGGTGCCGAAAGTGTAGGCTGCTTTTTTTGCTTTGGTTTTGAACAACTGACGGCTTCCTTTCTCTCTGTGCACCTCCAGATTGATGAAAAGAGCATCGATCCAGACAAAGCGTTTCCCAGGCCCGCGTGGCAATATTTATCTCACAACGATTGGATCAACTTTGAGGATGACGAGATTATCTCAGATGGGACCGATGGACTGACCAAGGCTGGCATCATCGTGCTGAGCATTCCCCCAGCGGCCAATCAAGACAATACGCTGTTCAGTCCAGGGCTGATTTGGGTCAGAGCGGTATTCTTTGAGGCGATGGAGGCGCTCCCCACGCTTGTGAGCATCCGCACCCAGGTCGCCATGGCCTCTAGGGTCATTGACAAAGACCGAACAGCTGAACTACCCAATACATTACGTCCGGGCAGCCTACAAAATGTATGGGGAGACCCTAAAGAAATAAAAGCAGTATTACAGCCTTTTGCCTCTTTTGGCGGCAAGCCAGCAGAAAACAGTGATCAGTTTTATACCAGAATCAGCGAGCGGCTTCGGCACAAGAATAGGGCTATTTCTGCTTGGGACTATGAAAGACTTGTTCTAGAAAAGTTTCCTGAAATTTTTAGAGTCAAATGCATTAACCACTCTAGCAAGGCCAAGCCTTGGGCCCCCTATCCAGGCAGAGTCATGATGGTGGTGATCAATAGACTACAAAGCAGCAACGAGGAGAGTGAGTTCACGCCAAGAGTGACCAAACAGCTGTTACGAGAAATTGAGCGTTACCTGCAAAGTGTATCATCGCCTTTTGTCGAATTCGAGGTCATGAATCCCATGTACGAAGAGGTCAAAGTGAACATAGAGGTAAAGTTTAGGCCAACCTACGAAAAGGGCATATATTTGAACAAACTACAGAAGGAAATTAGGAATTTTCTTTCCCCTTGGCTGTTCGACGAAGCAGAAGATGTGAAGCTAGGTGGTATCATGCCCTCTTCGAAAATTATCGACTTTATCAATAAAAAGGAATACGTAGAGGGCATAGGCAACTTCTCCATATTGAAGTACACAGGGCAAGGAGCTAGGATGACCATTACTAAAATCACCGATTATGATAACTATCTAAAGGCTACCTATCCATGGTCGGTAATGGTTTCAGCCAACAAGCATAAAATCTCTGTGCTAGATAAAATTCGTGCGCGCCTAGGCCTTCGCCGTGGAGGCGTGGATGAGATGCGCGTTGGAGAAGATTTTATTGTAGGGCCTTGGCAAGAAGGAAAAAGCAAAGACTGGGCAGCTGAGGCCAAGCAAGAGGTCTTACAGGAAAGCCTAGAAGAGTATTACCTAGTAACCAAGAAAAATATTAAGAAGCGTACCCCCCATGGCGATAGTTAGCAGAAATCAGCTCAAAAAAGCCTTTGAAAAAGGAGCTATTCCTTCGCAGCAAGATTTTGAGGACTTGGTTGATTCTCTGTATCACAAACAAGACGATGGGCTCATTTCTCAGGAGGAGGGGCTCAAGCTATCCCCCAAAGGGAGTGCCAAGAAGATGGTCACCTTTTTCAATAGCCTGAGTGATCTTAAGCCTAAGTGGGGCATTGAACAATATCCTAAAGATACCCCTGATTTTGGCTTGAACCTGGTGGATCAAGGAGGAGAGAGTCGGCTGTTTATCAAAGAAGATGGGAACGTGGGCATTGGCACCATCAACCCTACGGCCAAGCTGGAGGTTGCTGGCAATATTCACATGCAGGGCCGCAGAGGGCTGTATGCCTCTGGAGAAGTCCCTGGCAACAAAGAATGGCACAACATAACTCCTCAGCTAAGTCACTGTCATGCATTTGAAGTCGTGGCCCAGATTGGTAAGCCAGGCAGAGGCTTGTACTCGATCATACACGCCATTGCACTGAGTGCATTCGGCAACTCAAGCAATACCATCAGAAAAACGGAAGCGCATTATGGCAGCTACCGAAACAAGCTTGACCTCAGGTGGGCTGGAAGTACTTTTGACTATTACTTGCAGATACGAACCAGACGCGACTATGGAGATGCAAGTATGATCAAGTACTACGTTACCAATCTTTGGTGGGAAGACGAGTAAACAACGCTCTCAAAAACCATTCTAGAATAATCAACGACAATGACCAAAATCAATCTCGACCTAGATGTCCAAGAAGTAAACATTATCATCAAGTCCTTGTCTGAACGTCCCTTTCGAGAAGTATATGAACTCATTGGGAAGATTCACGCACAGTCCAACGTACAGTTGCCCAGTCATGGATTTCAGGATGCAAAACCCCCAAAGAACAAAGGAGATTAGGGGAGTCTTGACGGCTAATCAAGTTCATGTGATACGTTATCAAGGCGAGACTGCTACAAAATACACCCAGTATTTTAGCAACACTTAAAGCACGCCTCTACAAACCTAGAGAAAGCCTTTAAAATCACTCAATCACACAATCGTCCAACAATGCGATGCTTTCAGTCTTTTCATAGGCCTCTCTTAAGCGTCCTGTTTGATAGACTTCTATGCAAATAGGTCCCTGCATTGTCTTTTCTTGGGCGTGCCTGAGCGCTAGCTCCACTATGCGGTCTTGGGCCATCTGCACTATCCAGTTCGTCTTGCGGTGTTCAAGCGTTGTCACAGCCTGTACAAAGTCTTGCTGAAGGTCCTTGGGCTGGCCCTGCGCATCTATGTAGTTCTTTAAAAAACGGTCTTTCCCCTTCCATGGCTGAGCATCGCACCGTAGGCAGTGCACTTCAATGCCCCCACCGCCAAAGTCTACCAGATAGTGACCATGCTGTTCATGACCGACACGCCCACGTATTTCTTGGGTTAGCGGACCGAGCCAGGAGAGGTGGATATTTTTGTCTCTAGGCTTTCTGTTCTTAAGATAGACATTGAGCTTAGGTTGAACACTGCGGAGCTTGGGGCCCAATTGGCGCAGAAATGCGTGTGCACCTTTTTCGTCTCTGACGAGGTCTTCCATTGATGGTTCGTCCAGCACGTTGATATGAGACAGACTCTCTTGCTTGATCCAGTAGCCAGCACTTCCTATGATGAGCACACTCTTTACATCATGGTGGGCAAAGAAGTGCTGCAGCTTTTCTACAAGGGTCGCCATCATGCGATTGTCAGGAAGCTGGGAGGTGCCAAAATGAAAACGCCCTATAACGCCCTTGGGGGCATAGGCCTGCGTAGAAGAGGAGCCCACGCTCAGGATCACTGTATTCTCGAAGGTTGCTCCTTGGTCAGTACGAAGGAGCGCTTCTACTTGGGCCTTGTTAGACGCATAATTCAGCTCGTAGAGCGCTTTGTGTTCCAAACGGGCCTCTTCACTGTGCGAGAGAAACTGCAGCTTTATGGCCATGCGCCTTCCACTGCTGGCCACTTCTCTGTTCATGAAGGTGAGATATTGGTCCATGTGGCCTCTAGTTTTGGATCGCTTGATCGTTCACCACAGATTGCTACTCATTTACACTGAGAGCATTGCAAAATACATCCAACGCTCTGTCAGGGCTTAAAAAAGTGCTTTTACAAGTTGGGAGAGTAACTTCAAAAGCATTCAACCACAAAATCACTTAATCATACAATGGCCTCATACCGTACCTGTGCTTCCATAGCCTCCTTGGCCTCGGAGCGTGTCGTCGAGTTGGTCCACACGTTGCCATTCTACTGGCGTGTAGGCTGCTACGACCAACTGCGCAATGCGTTCGCCATCTTGAATCTTAAACTCTTTCTCAGAAAGATTAATCAGCAGCACCTTGATCTCTCCCCGATAGTCAGCATCAATGGTGCCAGGACTGTTCAGTACTGTAATCCCATGTTTGAAGGCCAAGCCACTTCTAGGCCTTACTTGTGCTTCAAAGCCTTTGGGCAAAGCTATGTGTAGGCCTGTTGACACGAGTGTTCTTTGTCCAGGCAGTAAAGTAATACTTTCCTCAATGTTGGCCCGCAGGTCCATGCCGCTAGCATCAGGCGTAGCATAAGCAGGCAAAAGGTGCTTGGAGTGGTTGATAATAGGAATAGACAGGTGCATCAGGATATTTGTTTATTGGGCTATCTGTTTTTATCAAGACATTTGTTTATTGGATGGTTGGGTCATTGGAAGATGGTGGGAGATTTCAAAACCGTTGGTGAACCAAAGAGAGGGGTGGGTGTAGCATTGGAAGGGCATTGTATGCCTTCTGCTGCAGGCGCCTGCGTTAGTTGGCCAGAGGCAATAGAGAGGAAGTCAATGTACGGGTACTTATTTTTCGCTCGTGGCAGGAGCCTGTTGGGATGCTTCTGTAGCCCCCTTTTTAATGGTAGGCGTAGCCAACAAACGTTTAATGGTGACTTTACGCTGCGTCGCTCGCGTTTTATTTTTTCTCTCCTTTCTCTGTAATCTCGTAACTGCCATGATGTGTTTTATAGCTGCCTGATTCCTTAATATAAACTATATGCTGGGGTTCACCCGTGTACTACTTAATGTTTGCGCTATGATTTCCTAATAACCAAGCTTGTGGGGCCGAAATTAGCGGTTATTCTCTATAAGTCCAAAGTGGTTGGCCATGGCGTATGGTATTGCTCTTTGGCACGGGAGTTACTTTCACGCTAGGTGAGGTTATTCGTCCTCTTTAGCTTCACTCTCTTCTTCCTCCCCATCCATCTGGTACCAATCCAGCGACAGACCAATATCAAAGCCCAAGAATTCGCCCAGCGCTACAATCTTTTTGAGGTCTGCATGGTCTAGGTGCCATGCTGAGATGTCAGAGGTGTGAAAGAAGTTGAGCGTCAAGTAGATACGCTCTACTTGACAAGTCTTCAAGTGCTCTTGATGGTCTAGTAACACCTGGAGCATGGTGGATAAATCTATATGCTCTCCTTCTTGGTTAATATGGGAAGCGTGATTAATGATTGCCCCACCATAGGTCCACTCATGACCTCGAACATCAATATCTCCTTTTTCTACAGGATCTTCAGACTTCAAACCAGTTATCTTACTCAACTTCTTAGGACTAAAATCATCTCCTAGGCAGTGTCGACATAAGATATTATCTTAAGGCAAAAAATGCTGAAACAACCTGCCTATCAACGACACGATATCTCCGATGAAGTATGGAACAAACTTGCCCCTCATTTGCCTGGAAGAGCTGGCGCTTGGGGAGGGGTAGCTAAAGACAATAGAAAATTTATTAACGCCGTGTTCTGGATCTTACGAACGGGAGCCCCATGGCGAGACTTGCCTCCTCATTACGGCGAGTGGAATAATACGAACCGACGCTTTTGTCGATGGCGCGATAATCGAACATGGGAGAAGCTTTTGGAATTACTGTCAGATGAACCAGACTACACGTGGCTGATGATCGATGCGAGTCATATAAAAGTGCATCCCCATGGGACGGGGGCAGTGGGCGGAAATGAGGCGATGAATCGCACAAAAGGGGGCTCAATACAAAACTACATTTGGCCGTGGATGCGTCTGGTATGCCGCTCAGAGCCATTATTACAGCAGGTACCGAAGCAGATTGTAAGCAAGGTGTTGAGCTGCTCAAAGACTTGCCTGCAGGGGGAGTGATAGCAGATAGGGGCTATGACACAGAGCAAGTAGTCAAAGAGGTGAAATCAAAGAATAGACAATGTGTAATACCGAGTAGGAAGCATAGAAAAGTAGCGCGCAGTTACAACCGAGAAGTGTATCAACTACGTCATGTGATAGAGAACACGTTTTTGTATCTGAAGCGTTGGCGCGGGATATGTACGCGCTATGCAAAGAGAAGGAGCTCATTTCTGGCCGCTATTCAAATCAGATGTCTAGCTTTATGGCTAGGACTCTCCTGACGACACTGTCTAGTAAAACACAGGCAGCAAAGGCTTTGGTGACAGGCATAACGCTTACTTAGCAAGTTCAGACAAAGGTATCCCAGTGGGAATAGGTTGTTTAGTGACAGGATGTGTCAGGACAATATTGCCTGCACTGTCTACGCAAATATTGGGATTGGTAATGCCTGCTTTTCGGAGAACCTCCCCACCTGGCGCAAGACTCCTGGCATGTGCCTCTTCCCAACTGGGGCCGCATAGAGACTTTTGATATAGCGCTGGGCTGCGTCATTGTCACAGAACTCTGTGCTGTGCCTGGCGGTCCAAGCGAGGACGCTTGAATCAGCTTTATAGGCTTGCCTCACTGGTCACGGAACTTAGTTCCGCGCCAGCCGGGGCTTACTAATGTTGAGCTACGTTGTCGTTAGCTACATTTGTTTCCTTGGCAAGAAAAAAATAGTCGCATCGGTTGCAAATTGTGCCAATAAAAGCAAGCTCATGCTCACCTAAGATAAAACTTAAAGATTCTCCTAATACCTTGATCCATATACTGAAAACAAGCTCAAGCCGATGATCCTCCCTATACTGCTTCAATATAGTGTCCTTTTGACTGAGTTTAGATTTTAAGTAATCAATGTGTGGTCGTAGGTCTTCTTTATCCTCTATTACATCTGTTGAGGTGATAGCCCAAAGATGATAGGGGCGTACAACTAGCAAGCCTGAGTGCTCAGATAGAAAAGTATCGCCTTTGGTAAAACACCTACTTGGTTGTACGGCCAGCTGCTTCGTGATCTCTTCTGGAGCTACAATACGCGAGGTAATGGAGAATTCACAGTTTAGTTCATCGATGATACAGCCACTTAACATCCTATTATCTCTTATGCTTTTTTGTTCTTTAGTGTAAAGCCACACTTAAGCTTAGCACTACTTTTTAGTTATGACATCCCCTTTACAAGTATAAAAATGCTCACAGCGATTACAGATTGAATTGATAAAGAGTACATCTTCCCTACTCAAACTGAATCCTGAAACTATATCTTCAGTTTCAATCCGCACTGTGAAAATAAGCTCGAGTCTCTGATCTTTTTTGTATTTCAAAAGTATATTTCTCTTACTCTTTAATTTCGATCTCATATAGCTGATGTGTGGTGTTATGTCTCTTTCTTCAGAGATGATAGTTGGAGAGACAATCATCCATAGATTGTGCTTCGTTTCTTCTTGTTGACTTGATCTGGCGCTATCAGTACTACAAAAGGAGAAATCAGGCGTAAGCCCTAACTCTTTTGTAATTTGTTCTAGAGAGAAAGCTTGCGAGGCTATTCTTAGTTCACAGTATGACTTGACGTATTCTACTTCCATTTTTACTGTACATATTTCTCAAGTTACCTGGTCACTCCTCCCTAGCGCAGTACCCCTGGCATGTGCCTCTTCCCAACTGGGGCCGCATAGAGACTTTTGATATAGCGCTGGGCTGCGTCATTGTCACAGAACTCTGTGCAGTGGTAGGGAGGCTATTGGCGGTCCAAGCGAGGACGCTTGAATCAGCCTTATAGGCTTGCTTGCGCTAGTTGATGAGGGTTTTACTCTATATTTTCTGTCGCCAGTAGGCTGAAACTGATGCGATTGCATATTTTACTCATGAAGTGCATGTCTTCGGCACTGATGTCAAAGCCCATACCTGCATTCTCTGATTCAATCCATATCCATATACTAAGCTCCAGGCTTAAATTTTCCTTATACTGTTTTAGAATGTCTACTTTATCAGCGAGTGTTGTTTTCAAGTAATTAATGTGTGGTTGTATGGACTCTTGCTCATTAATAACAGTTGATGATGAAATTTCCCAAAGGTGCCAGAGATTTGTAATTATTGAGCCCGAATGCTTGGATTTGTACTTTTCTCCTTTTATAAACGATCTGCTTGGTGTAAGCTTTAGTTGTTTTGAAATCTCTTCTGGAGATAGCGTAGTTGAACTAATACCAAACGAACAATCAGTTTTATTGATGTAGTAAGCATTTGCCATAGTTAATAGAACTTATCTCACGTAATCGAATATATTACCTAGTAATTCTTTGGTTTGAGGATGTATATAATCCCCATTAGCTAATATTTGACCATGAAAATTATTAGGAAGCTTACGGTTGCGTTTCAGCATATGGATAGCTTCGTTACCCTGGCCCTTTGTCAATCCCAGAGCCTTCAGTGTACGCTTCGATAGCGTATGCCCACCAGACTGTAGCACCTGTCCTGTCGCCTTCTTCATGGCCTTCTTGCCCAAGAGCTTCTTCATCTTGGCCAATCCGAGCTTGACAGAAGGGCTCTTCGATAGCTTCGTGAGCTTGCCGCCAGGCAGCAAATCTAGCGCTACATCCAAAGCCAAATGTAGGCATTGCTCTATCGTTTGCGGACTCTCTGCCGTACCCAGCATGACTTTGATCAATGCACTGCCCGGGACCGTACTGTCGAGCACCTGGTTAAAAGCCCTGGTCAACATCTCTCCAGTAATCGGTGGCAGAGGACTGGTAAGGTCGGGCATTGCCAAGCCAGCTGCGTCGCAAAGCTCCGTCAAAGAGGTCGTAGCTTTTTGAATATCTTGGGTCAGCCTCTGGAGCGCTGCCGCCTCCTGGCTTGGCCAAGTATGCTGTATGATATGGATCCCAATGCCGCTAACCTAAGCACCATTAATACTTATAGCTAGACGTAATCAGCAACTGCTCACAGTAAGGCTATATTAAACTCCTAAAAACCTCTTTATTTCTTTAAATAAATACTCTTTATCTTTTGTTTTTATTTCTTTTACCACTCGTAAAGTGGCAAGGTTTTTTTTGTCTAACATCTCGAAATCACAGTCATATTCTGTTTCTGAGTCATCTCTAATATTTTGCTTACAGAATCCATAAGTAGAGATATAAACTAGCCGATCATTCTTTCTCAGTCCTGTGGCACACAAATCTCCGTCCCAATAATCTACTATTTCAACAGTAGCAAAGTCTGGTTTACTACGTACCTTCTGCAGAAAATCAATTATCGTTTTGTCTTTGTCTATCACTTGACGAATCTTTGGTTAATCAATAGTTTTCTCACAGTCTTATTATTGCTTCTTCTAAGGTCATATTCAGAAACTCACCCGGCAATTGAGATCTAATAGAAGACTTCCTAAACCTGCTCACAAAAACCTCCACTGTATCATCTGAGCTATTTAGCACTTGCCTAGTAGGTAAATTATTTATTTTTAGATTTAGTTGGCGTGCGAACATCTCAGAGCGAGAAGCTGCGCCAACAGTCTGCAGAATAAGCCCGGAACGAGGTAAAGTAGCTTGGTGTTCTGCCCTATTAGCCCCCTTTACCGCCTTGTCGGCCTTCTTTTTAATAATCTCCCGCAGCTTTTGTTTAAGGACCTGCTTCAGGGAGAAACCACATAGTGCAGCGCCTTGCTTGAAGACCTTCCCCATGGGGATAAAGTCCAAAGCTGTATTTAAAGCTGCTTCCACACACTGCTCTAGCGTCTCTGGGCGCTCTGCTGTGCCTAAGAGAATCTTGATCCCCTCACTACCTGGCACCGTCAGGTCCAGAGCCAGGTTAAAAGCTCTGATCAGCAGCTCCTGGGCCTCTTCCCAACTGGGGCTGCATAGAGACTTTTGATATAGCGCTGGACTGCGTCCATTGTCACAGAACTCTGTGCTGTGCCTGGCGGTCCAAGCGAGAATGCTTGAATCAGCCTTATAGGCCTGCTTGCGCTAGTTGGCGAAATATTTTAAGGATTATTAAAATACAGAGGCATATCTGAGTTTATGACCCTAATTTTATAGCGATTAGTGTCTAAAGAGATCAGATCAAAACCATATCCTACAATATTTTTAACTTGAAAAAGAGTGCCTGGCTCAAGAACTACAGAACTTTCGTTTACAACTATGTTAATTTTTTTTCTGAGTTTAAGAACTGTATTCTTAGCACAAAAAAGTTCAGGTAAGTTCATACTTATTGACAAGGTTTCTTCAGTGTGCGATCCGTCCATCCAAAGTCACATTGATATGTGTACCACTTCTTGACATGTGCCCCAACTGTCTTTTGCCAGTAGGAGATAGCTGTACATCCCAGTGTGGTTCTCCAATAATATTACCTTTAGGCCTCTCCTCCACACATTCCCAAATTTGTCTATAAAACCACCGTCTTTGGATAGTAGCTGCCCTGATTGAATATCTGGCTTGCGTGGGATAAAGCGTATCTTCCCACTCGTAGGTAGATTTTTGCCTTTTATAATTGTCTTTAAAGAACTCCTAGCCGCCTTTACTGCCTTGCCTGTCTTCTTCTTAAGAAGCTCCCGCAGCTTTTGTTTAAGGACCTGCTTCGGGGAAAAACTCCACGGCGCAGCACCTTACTTGAAGATCTGCCCCATGGGGAACTCTGTACCCGCGCCAGCCGGGAGACTGTGGCCCAAACGAAAAACATCTACGCCAATTGAGATAGTTAGTTAAGACGCCCAGCAAGAAATACAGAGGCTGATTCGGTTAGTCCCTAATCTCTTTAGATCACTTGGTAAGAACTCCATATTACATTGATCCTCATACTGGTACAAAAACCATACGCTGATGTCTTCTCTATGCACCCCGACAGACTGTAATTGCTCATACTTTCCTTCGAGGATATCTAAAAATTGATTTATAAAATCAAAGTACTCATCCCCCTTTTTTTCTTCAACTTCGAGCCATGTATTCCCCATTGGCTCTGCAGGCTCTCTGTTGAGTATGCTCGAAACTTTCCTCACTTGTTCATCGGTAGAACACCTTATTTGAAGTCTGTAAATTGTTTTTTCCATTATCGTTTTTCCATTACTCATTACTATAGGAAGTCTCCGAAGAAGTCTGTTACATCTAAATCAGTGTTGAAGCTTTTGCCCTTAAAAGGGCCTCTTCCAGTCAATCTGATTTTACCGCCAATTATTTTGACGTCAGGATTCTTGCCAACCACTTTGGAAAAGTTGCCTGCTCTTTTAAGAATGTTCCGTTTTATTTGTTTGTGAAAAACTTCAGAGGGGACCTTTATCCTACCGAAGTTTATCGTCTTCCCTGCCGCCTTTACTGCCTTGCCTGCCTTCTTCTGAATAAGCTCCCGCAGCTTTTGTTTAAGGGCCTGCTTCAGCGAGAAACTACACAGCGCAGCACCTTGCTTGAAGACCTTCCCCATAGAGATAGAGCCCAAAGCTGTATTTAAAGCTACTTCCACACACTGCTCTAGCGTCTCTGGGCGCTCTACTGTGCCTAAGAGAATCTTGATCCCCTCACTACCTGGCACCGTCAGGTCCAGAGCCAGATTAAAAGCCCCGGTCAGCAGCTCCTGTGCCTCTTCCCAACTGGGGCCGCATAGAGACTTTTGATATAGCGCTGGGCTGCGTCCATTGTCACGGAACTCTGTGCTGTGCCTGGCGGTCCAAGCGAGGACGCTTGAACCAGCTTTATAGGTTTGCTTGCGCTAGTTGATGAGGGTTTTACTCTATATTTTCCGTCGCCAGTAGGCTGAAACTAATGCGATTGCATATTTTACTCATGAAGTGCATATCTTCGGCACTGATGTCAAAGCCCATGCCTGCATTCTCTGATTCAATCCATATCCATATACTAAGCTCCAGGCTTGGATCTTCCTTATACTTTTTTAGGATGTCTACTTTATCAGCGAGTGTTGTTTTTAAGTAATCAATATGGGGTTGTATGGATTCTTGCTCATTAATAACAGCTGATGATGAAATTTCCCAAAGGTGCCAAGGACGTATTAGCACTGATCCTGAGTGTTTCACTATAAATTCTTCGCCCTTTTTAAAAGATCTGCTAGGCTTTATGGCTATCTGTTTTGTAAACTCTTCTGGGGTTATTATCTCTGAGGTGAAACCAAATGAACATTCAGTTTTATTAACATAATAATCTCCTTTCATAACGGGTGAAGCTATCTGTTTATTTAACTTAATTAAACAAATTATCTATTACCTGCTTTGTTTGAGGGTGTATATAATTTCCGTTGGCCAATATTTGACCATGAAAAGCGTTTGGAAGGGTACAAGCATCTTTTAGCGCATGTATCGCATCTTTACCTTGCTCTTTTGTCAGTCCCAAGGCCTTCAGTGTACGCTTCGATAGCTTGTTCCCACCAGACTGTAGCACCTGTCCTGCCGCCTTTACTGGCTTGCCTGCCTTCTTCTTAAGAAGCTCCCGCAGCTTTTGTTTAAGGACCTGCTTCGGCGAGAAACTACATAGTGCAGCGCCTTGCTTGAAGACCTTCCCCATAGGGATAAAGTCCAAAGCTGTATTTAAAGCTGCCTCCACACACTGCTCTAGCGTCTCTGGGCGCTCTACTGTGCCTAAGAGAATCTTAATCCCCTCACTACCTGGCACCGTCAGGTCTAGGGCCATGTTAAACGCCCTGGTGAGCATCTCTCCAGTAATCGGCGGCAGAAGGCGGGTAGTGTCAGGCAGTCGTAAGTTAAACACCCCTTGCCTACTACGGAAGTAACTTCCGCGCTAGTTAGGCAATCACCCGATCACCCTAGGATGTGTTTGTAGAAACTGTTTCCAGCTGGTGGGCTTAGCGTTGGCTTGTCGACCCTGGTAGGCATGACAGACAGCGACGGCCAGGGCATCAGAGGCATCGAGCAAGTCAGGCACGGCTTTGAGCTGCAGCAGTGACACCAGCATGCGGGCTACTTGCTCTTTGGAAGCCTGGCCTTGCCCGGTGACGGCCTGCTTGATACTGCGTGGTGCATACTCTGTAATGGGCACTTCTCGGGCCAGGGCAGCTGCCATAGCCACTCCCTGGGCCCTGCCCAGTTTCAGCATGGACTGGACGTTCTTACCGTAAAAAGGGGCTTCTAGGGCTACTTCATCAGGATGGAAGTCATCTACTAGGCTCAAGACGCGTTCAAAGATTTTCTGCAGCTTCAGGGCATGGGTAGTATAGCGATGTAAGTGGATGACGCCGTACTGCACAGCGCTTAGCCGCTGCTGTTTTTGCTGAATGATACCATAGCCCATCACGGTAGTACCTGGATCGATGCCCAGGAGAATGCGCTCTTGGGGTGGGAGGGGAGGAAGCATACAAATACGGCAAGCGGCTGGATAGTGAATTCAGAACGGTGAAAATTCTAGTGGAAGCAAGGTAGTAAGAAATTCTGTCTCTCAGCTTGAAATAGCTGACCCATAAGAACAGTTGAATTCTCAGTAGACATCAGCCTCCATGAAATATTTAGCACTTTTTCTCCTAGTCAACTTTTGCCTCCGGCGGGTTCCTTTTTTGGCAACCGCCCAAAAAAGGAACCAAAAAAGCCCTCCGCTGAGGGCACGCAGCTACCTTTTCTGCGCTCTCGGCCTAAAATCTTCCTGACTCGATCTCCCTTCGGGCGCTCTCAAACAGAGGAATATTTTATGTGCCTCCGCTTGAAAAGCTAACGCTGCTCAGCCCTAGGCGGGTTTTGCGCCAAGTAATTTTTTGCAAGGAATGGCAAACTTGGGTCAAACCTTGCCAATTCTGTACGCAGAGATATGGAACAAGAGCCCTATTTTATAGACAAAATAGGCCATATAGCTATAAAAGCAGTATTATTTGAGTTGTTAAGGGCCCACTAAAGTAACCCCATTACAAAATCACGCAAGGAATAATCACCCAATCGCAAAATCACGCAATCAGTAAATCACTCCATCAACCAATCATCAAATGGCCCCTTATGGGATATAGTATACCCGCTTGACCCGCTCGCTGATGTTGGTCAATACTTCAGAAGCAATGGTTTGCATGGCAGCAGCCATCTCAGTAATAGGCTGTTGAGGACCGAAAATGATGACTTCATCGCCCTCAGTGGCTGGAATATGCGTCACATCGACCATGCTCATGTCCATACAAACATGCCCCACCACAGGTGCACGATGGCCATTGATCCAGACATGGCCACGGCCATTGCCCAGGGCCCTGTTAAAGCCGTCGGCATAGCCAATGGCAATCGTGGCGATGCGCATCTCTTGTGTAGCCACGCCTTGTCTGCCATAGCCTACAGTGCTGCCTGGGGGAATCACTTTGAGTTGAGAAATAACCGTTTTGAGTGTGCTAACTACTTCTAGGGGCTGCTGCGTGAATGCCTCCATGCCTATGCCGTACAGACCAATCCCCATCCGCACCATGTCCAAGTGGTAGTCAGGAAAGCGCAGCGTACCAACAGAATTAAGGACATGCTTGAGGGTACGTATGCTGAGGCTTTTTTCTATGTGCTGGGCTAGCCGCATGAACAGTGCCAACTGTTGTTGCGTATAAGCATCTTGTTGAGCATCTCCTGCTGCCGCTAAGTGGCTCATAATGCCTACCACACGCAGCTGAGGCGTGGCACGCAGTAAGGAGACAAGCGTTTCGAGCTCATTTTGACTAAAACCGAGTCGATGCATGCCTGTTTCTAGCTTCAGGTGAATATCGATAGGTTGGTCCTGGAATGTCAGAAAATCAAGCAAAGCCTGCAGTAGCTTTAAGCTGTATACCTCAGGCGCCAGGTCGTAGGCCAATAGCTTATCAAAGCTCTCTGGCGTAGGGTTCATCACCATGATGGGTAGGGTGATGCCGTTTTCTCGGAGCAATACGCCTTCGTCTGCATAGGCCACGGCCAGGTAGTCCACGCGATGGTACTGCAGCAAGTGGGCAATCTCAAAGCTACTGCTGCCATAGGCCAAGGCTTTGACCACAGCCATCAGGCGAGTGCCTGGGGTCAGTTGGCTACGAAAAAAATTGAGGTTGTGCGTGACTGCCTCTAGGTTGACTTCAAGGACTGTGCTGTGGATTTTTTGTTGCAATCGATTGACCACGCGTTCCAAGCCAAAGCGTCGGGCGCCCTTGACCAGTATTAGCTCATGGCTGAATGGGGGCTGAGCAGCCTCTTGTAAGAAAGCTTCTGTATGGGGGTAAAATTGTGCCTCTAGCTTAACAAAAGCAGCTGCTTGTGTTGTTATCTCTTCTCCAATACCAATGACCCGATCTACGTGCTTGGCCTGCAGTAGTTGTGCGATTTGTGGATACAGTTTTTCAGCCTTTATCCCTGTTTGTAGCAAGTCAGATAGCACTACGGTTCTTTTCAGGGACTGCTTTTGCTGTGCCATAAAGTCTAAGGCCACTTGTAGCCCCACCAAGTCATTGTTGTACGTGTCATCAATCACTTGACAGTTGTTGATGCCTTGCTTGACGGTCAGGCGCATGGGCACTGCACTGAGCTTGGCAAGGGCTGCCTGCAGCAGGGATGGATCCGAGCCTTCGTGCAGCAAGAAAACAATACAATGGACTACGTTCTCTAGCGAGACAGCGTCTTGGAAAGGGACTAAGAAGGTGTGCTGTTGCTGCTGCGTAGTTACGATGATTTCTGTTTGGGTACTTGTAGGCAACAGCCTTCTTTGGACCTGATAGTTAGCGGCAGAGGCTTGCCAAGACCATGTAACCAGCTCAGCCTTGCCATGATATTGCTTTTGCAGCACTTGATGGATAGGGGTATGGTCGAGGCAATAGTGAATCCTAGGGCAATTTTTAAAGAGGAGGGCTTTTTCTTGCAGCTTCTGCTGCTGCGTAGCAAAGCCTTGGTCATGTGCAGGGCCTATGTTGGTGAACAAGCCCACTGTAGGCTGAAGCACTTGTTCCAACTTAGCCATTTCGCCAGGCAAGGAGATGCCTGCTTCAAAAATGCCGTACTGATGCGTATCATGGAGCTGCCACACAGAAAGTGGCACGCCTGTCTGAGAGTTATAGCTTTTAGGGCTTTTGACTACAGTGTATTGGAGGGCCAAGAGCTGGCTGAGCCACTCTTTAACGATGGTCTTACCGTTGCTGCCGGTAATGGCCAGTACAGGAAGGGTATATTGACTTCGGTGGTGGGCCGCTAACTGCTGTAGGGCCTCGATGCTGTTGGGCACCTGAAGGATGTTCGCCCCTTGCAGCTGCTGGTAGGTAGCAGGGGCTTCCTGCTCTACGACAAACTGTCTGACGCCTTGTGCATAGACTGCAGGGATAAACTGGTGGCTGTCGTGGCGCTGGCCTTTGAGGGCAAAAAAGAGGCTGTTGGAAGCAAGCACAAGTTTTCTGCTATCCAGCAGTAGGTGCTCGATCGGCCTATCGGTAGCGCACTGAATGATTTTTCCTCCAGTGATGGCTGGGAGCTGACTAAATACGAGCAATGCTGGACAGTTTTGTGATTGAACTATTGATTGATTTGTTCGTTGGGGCTACTAGCACACTGCTTTGTTGGTTCATTAGCTAACGCCCAAGGACTGGTTGTTCGCGCTCAAAGAGAAGTATTTTATAAGGGTTTCGCTTGAAAAGCTGACGCTGCTTGGCCCTAGGGAGATTTTTCTTGTCAAGGATTTTTTGTGAAGACTGGCAAGCTTAAGCCATTAAGCTTGCTCAAATCTCGCCTGTAACATGGGGCCTACAGCTGTAAGGAACCGTATTAGCTGAGCTCAACTAGCTAGATAGAAAGCTAGGCTGCTATTGGTGCCTCAATGAGGAGCTAACTACTTTTCAAAGAGCTTTCGTTTTCGTGAATCTTTGCCTGTGAACATAGATGCACCACGATAGCGTTCGCCTTGATGTTTATGTTTTCTTTCTACTTTGCAGCAAGGTACAGGACATCTAGGAATTTCAGGACAATTAAAGCTCACCCCAAATTGAAAAAGAAAGCTTGTCTGTTCCAATACCGCTATTGTTGGATACGCTTGATTTTTTGTTTCAAACCTGTCCATTGTGCTTCTCACCTCGTACGAAGTCCTGCCAAATATTCTAAAATATTCTGAAACGTGCCCTTCCATAGTTAGCCCCAAGCTCTGTGTCCCTGCTTGAAAATAACCCAGCGCTCGTTCACTCAAGAAAGCATAAATAAGATCTATTCCAATATTAACATCAAGCAGTACAGAAAGGGTTGTATTCTCGATAAACTTGTAGCCCAAGATGCCGAACGGACGCAAGCGATAGCGATTTTTGGGAGAGAAAGTATAGGGACTTAAGCCTTGATGGCCCTCTTCCTCAGTCTCTAGACGATCGATTCTGTCGATAAAAAGGGTTCCCCCCACGCCTACACGGAACTTTTTCCAGAGGTCTACATAGGTACTCAATGAGAGAGGAAGGGTACTTCCTATTCCTTTGAGTTTTATATTACCAATAGCTCTCTTGTCAGCGGGAATCTTCGTTAGGTCAGTGTAAGACTTCATGCGTACATAGGAGTCGTCGAACCACTGAACGAGGTAAACTATTCCTTTTTCTTTAGGATTGTGTATGTAGAACTGATCGCCTTCTTTAAAAAAAATGACATCATTTGCTGAAACACTTCCTACTTGGTGGCAGTAGTTGGTGAGTCCATACCCGATGGAAGTACTCACATGAACACGGTTGAGTAGCTTTCTGAATGAGGAGCCTTCTTTTGAAAAAGATAAATGACTGACGGTAAGAAGGGGCAAGAGTAAAAAAAGTAGCTTTCTTACAAGGCTGGACATAAGAAAATTTTCTTTAAAAGGGCGTTCGCAGATGGCACTGAATGTTGGTTGCTCTCCTGAGCGAGAGTCGTCTAGCTCTCCAATAGGCTAGGTGTGCGAGTAAGCTCCATGACACGTTACTAATGGCTAAGGCTTTATCGGCAATTTAATACACTTTTTTGTAACCCCCTTTAAACTAGCCGTTCCTGTTTTACGCATCCTCTTGCTAACGCCTTAGATTTTTGATAAAGAAAAGCAGTGGTAGTTGTAGTAAGCGTCTACTTGTGCATGACTAAGCTACCCTCAGCATAGTCAGCTTTGACTTGCCCAGCTTTTCTACTGCATAGGCTTTGTCCAGCACTAAGTTCTTCACATCCTTTTGAGAAGGGGCTTCAAACATAGCATCTGTAATGATTGCTTCACATATGGCACGTAAACCCCTGGCCCCTAATTTGAGCTCCAGCGCTTTTTGTACAACGTAATCTATGAAATCGTCTGTAAATTTTAGCTCGATACCTTCCATCTCAAATAGCTTCTTGTACTGTTTGGTCAGAGCATTTTTGGGCGCTGTGAGAATTTGCTTTAAGGTAGGAACATCCACAGGATCGAGATGAGCCACGATGGGGAGCCTTCCCAACAGTTCGGGGATAAGCCCATAGGTCTTTAAGTCTAGGGCAGAGACATATTGCATTAAGTTTTCTCTGACGTCTTCGCCTTTCCTGGCCGCCGTAAAGCCTAATTGTTTGGTGTTGAGTCTTTTGCCAATGACTCTGTCTATACCATCAAAAGCACCACCGCAGATAAACAAGATATTTTCTGTGTTGACTTGGATCATCTTCTGGTCTGGATGCTTTCTTCCCCCTTGGGGTGGCACATTGATGGTGGTGCCTTCTAATAGCTTGAGGAGGGCTTGCTGCACTCCTTCGCCACTTACATCTCGTGTGATGGAGGGATTATCTCCTTTTCTGGCAATTTTATCTATCTCATCCACATAGATAATGCCCTTTTCAGCGGCTGCCACCTCATAGTCGGCTGCCTGCAGCAAACGAGTCAGTATGCTTTCTACGTCTTCTCCCACATAGCCTGCTTCAGTAAGTACAGTAGCATCTACAATGCAAAAGGGGACTTGCAGTACGTGTCGTGCTAGCGTACGGGCTAGATAGGTCTTGCCAGTGCCCGTCTCTCCTACCAAAACGATATTCGATTTTTCTATCAGTACGTCATCACCTTCAATGGGCTGTCTAAGCCTTTTGTAATGATTGTAGACCGCCACTGAGAGGACCTTTTTGGCTTCGTTCTGACCAATCACATACGCGTCTAACTGTGTTTTGATCTCTTGAGGCGTGATCATTTTTAGCCCCTCTGCCTGTGTTTTGGGTCTTTTTTTCTCTTTGCCCACCAGTAGCATGGCTTGCTCAATACACCTGTCGCATATGTGCGCTGCATGGCCAGAAATCATCATGATGGCTGCCTCATTGCTTCGCCTACAAAAGGAACAATAAATAGTTGTCTCCATACTTTTACTGCTTTTTCTCTAGCACTTCATCAATGATCCCATACTCTTTGGCTTGTAGGGCTCTCATCCAGTAATCTCTATCTGCATCTTTTTCTATCATTTCAGGGCTTTTACCGGTGTGCTGAGAGAGAATTTCGTACAAGTCTTTCTTTATTTCTATCATTTGCTTGATTGTGATCTCCATGTCAGAAGCTTGCCCTTGCGCACCTCCTAGGGGCTGATGAATCATAATTCTAGCATGAGGCAATGCAGAACGTTTACCCGGAGCTCCTCCTGCTAGCAAGACCGCCCCCATAGAAGCTGCCAGCCCTGTGCAGATAGTAGCTACAGTAGGTCTAACATACTGCATGGTATCGTAAATCCCTAGGCCAGGATATACTGCACCGCCAGGACTATTAATATAAAGAAGAATATCTTTATTGGGCTCTGCAGCCTCTAAAAAAAGAAGTTGCGCAATGATGATGTTAGCAATATGGTCATCTACTGGCATGCCTAGGAAGATGATTCTATCCATGATAAGCCGCGAAAAAACGTCAATCTCACGGAAGTGGGTAGGCCTTTCCTCAATCACTGAGCGGGTCATGTTTTCAACCTGTGTTACGTAATTATCAACGTGCACACTGCTAATGCCATGGCCTTTTACAGCATATTTCTTGAACTCGTCTTGATTGGGCATATAATTTGTACTTTATAGCTACAACAACAAGGAATGATCAATTGCATCAGTCGCCAAAGAGCTGCTCTCGCACTATACGATCAAACTCTTCTGCACTGACTTCCTGCGGGACAATGGTGATTTGGCTCTTGATGAGGTCTATGAACTTACGTTCGTACAGTCTCTCACGAATTTTTCTGTAGTTCTCATGCTCTTTTTCGTAGAGAAATTTTTGTACGAGCTGTGTCTTGGTTTCTTCTGATAACTGCTCTTTGCCTGGATTTTTGCTTAAAAGAGCCTCTATGCGCTGTTTCATTTCTTCTGTGACCTCTTCGTGAGAGACCTCAATGTCGTGGTCTTTGCTAATCTTTTCCGTCAGCATATTCCACCTCAGCTTCTCGGCATAGGCTCTGTATTCCTTCTCTATGGCTTCTTTGGACCATGTCTTCGCTTTTTCCTGAAGCCACTTTTTTAAGAATTCGTCGGGAAGCGCAATAGTGACTTGATTAAGGAGTGTTTTCTGAATAGCCCTTTCTAAGGCTCCATCAGCGTATTGCTGATGATGCTCTATGAGTTCTTCTTTTACCTTCTCTTTAAAGGTAGACACATCGTGCACGACCCCTTCTTTAAGGGCTTTATCAAAGAAGGCTTGATCCATGACAGCAGGCGTCCTTCTGTAGATCTTCTTCACTGTCAGCTCAGCTTCGCCGCCTTGGTTGTGCATGGCAGTACGCATTTCCTCTGGAGGGCTCATGCGCCATATATTCTCGTCAAGTAAATACTTAATGTCAAGGACAACCTTGTCTTCGGGGCTGACGCCAAGGAAGGCCGAACGAGTTGCTTCGGTGGTCTTATCGATAGCAATCTCCGTCCACGCCTCTAATCTTTCCGTGTTTTCGGTAGAATAGGACAATACACCGTAAATAGAATCTTGCGCTTTACTCGCTTGCACTTCTTCCAGGATTCCATATTCCTCACGCAGTTTTTCTGTCCATTCCTCTACCTTCTGAGGAGCTACATCGTTGATCTGGTAATGCGTCACCTGCATGTCTTTGGAAAGCGTGCAAGTAAACGGAGCGACCATACCGATTTCATATTCAAACTCAAAGTCGCGCTGGTGCTCCCAGTCAATGGATGTCATCTTATCAACCACAGGCAGAGGCTCTCCCAATGTGTCTATCTTATTATCTTTTAAATACTTCAGCAAAGACTCTGCCACAAGCGTATTGATCTCATCGATCAGAATAGAACGGCCGTACATCTTCTGGATGAGCGCGGGAGGAACATTGCCTGGTCTAAAGCCCTTAATAGCGGCTTTTTTACTGTATTCTTTCAGCTTTTGCGTTACACGAGGTCGATAATCAGTTTCCTCAATTTTGAGCATAACTGAAGCTTCAGTTGTATTTTTTCTGTGGAGTGAGATGTGCACCGAGTAGCAATGTTAGGTTGTCTAAAACTTGATGTTCAAGTCATTCTTTCTTCCCTCCTGTATGCGCCTATGGATTATTGAGGGCACTTGCTGCGGGGCAAAATTTTACCAGAAGTAAACCCCAAAATCAATGGCTTGAGCCTCTCGTTCATATTAGGATAATAGGCTTCATCCTATCTTGCAAGCTGTTCAGCAAACAAAAAGAATTCAGTGCGGATGGAGGGACTCGAACCCCCATGCCTTGCGGCGCTAGATCCTAAGTCTAGTGCGTCTACCAATTCCGCCACATCCGCAGGTGTGGCCACGAATTTACACCGAAATAAGAGATTATCTAAATGTCGATGATTCTTGTTTACTAACGAGCTCTCCACCATCCATTGTGCGCAGTAATGAATGATAGGCAAGCCACAAGGAAAGCTGGGTGAGACCTTGATAAGGGAAGGCGAATGTTAATGTCTACGATCAACGAAACAATTACATCAGAGCAGGCCGCGCGGAGGGCTATACTGAGGAGATACTACAAGCTGTGTCGACTGGTCCGGCCTACTATGAAGAAAAAAGACGGGCAAAAGCTAAAAGAGGCTTTTCGCCATGTCCTCAAAGAGCACATAGCCACACCCTATTCGGCAGCGCCTGGAGCTAGCTTTCATGCATTAGAGGTAGCCATGATCGTTGCCAAAGACATAGGCTTAGGCGTTACGTCTACCATTTGTGCACTCTTGTGTAGAGTAGGGGATCGCCTCGGCAATTCGCCTCTCAACAACCTATTGAGCCCTCAAGAGACTCAGATTATTGAGAAGCTCACCGCAGTAGAAGCTAGTTCTCATTTGGGTGAGCCAGGCAGCACAGTCAATCATATAGACCCTATTGTAGCGCTCTCAAAAGATCCCAGGGTTATCCTCATCAAGATCGCTGACTACCTGCAGAAGATGCGCACATTGGCTAGCCTAAGTCATGATCAACAAGCCAGAGTCGCTGCTGAAGCCAAATATATTTACGCGCCTATAGCGCATAGGCTCGGGCTTCATGCCATCAAACTGGAGCTAGAAGATTTGCATCTTAAGTTCGTTGACAGTGAGGCATACAACAACATCGAGAAACAAGTCAAAGGAGCCAAAGGCAACAGAAATTTCCCTACACGTCGATTTCAAGAGACCATTCGAGCCATGCTGAAGAAAAATGGATTCCACTTTACTCTCCAAGCCCGTGTCAAGTCCATTGCTTCTATTCGCAATAAGATGGAAAGACTTAATATCTCTTTTGACGAGGTACACGACCTGTTTGCCATTCGAGTCATTATTGACGCACCTCCAGACCAAGAAAAGCTGGCCTGTTGGAAAGTTTATGCAGCCATAACAGGTTTCTACAAACCCCACCCTGGTAAGCTAAGAAACTGGCTGAGTTATCCACGTCCCAACGGCTATACGTCACTCCATACCACCGTCAGAAGCAATGAGGGAGAATGGATAGAACTACAAATACGTACGAGGCGCATGGATGAAGTGGCGGAGAAAGGCTATGCGGCGCATTGGAAGTACAAAGAAGCTGGCAAAGGTGGAAACATTTCCAACATAGACAATTGGCTGAATCAGGTGCGAATCGTATTAGAACAAAAAGGAGAAGATGATCGTGAGCTGCTGGATACAGTCTATGCTGATCTACAGATAGATAAAATGTTGGTATTCACTCCTGATAAAAAGTGGACAGTTCTGCCAGTGGGGGCAACAATTATAGACCTGGCTTTTGAGGTACAACCCAACAGAGGACCTATGTGTACAGGAGCCAAGGTCAATGGTAAAAGTGTTCCCATTGAACACGCACTGGCTCATGGCGATCAAGTAGACCTGGCTTTTGCGGGTAAGCCGCAGGCTACTCACTATTGGCTTGACTGGACAGCCACCCACAAAGCACGCAATGCGATCCGTCAATTCTTGGAGCAGAAGCAGAATGAAACCATCAAGCAAGGAGAGAAAATTTTGCTACAACAACTCAGTCAGCTTCGGCTAAGTTACAACACAGAGATAGTCGAGCAGCTGCTTATCTTCTTCCAAGAAGAAGAGGAAGCGAGGCTTTACCATAAAATAGGCAGTGGAAGCATTGTTCAGCAAGAGATAGAACAATTTGCAAGAGAGCGGCACAAGTTGTCAACACACAGCAAAGGCCCGTTAAAAGCTAAAAAGCTTAGTCAATTCATGGCAGAACGCAGCGTCCAAGACCCACCTATGCTTACAGTCAATGGCAAAGGAATAACTAACTATCAGCTTGCACCATGCTGTAACCCTATTCCTGGCGATAAAGTCTCTGGCCTTATCAACGCACAGCAGGTGATGGAGATTCATCAAGAAACCTGTGGCCATGCTTACGGACTTCATTTGCCTCATGGCCGTCCTATCACAGACATCACCTGGCATCCTCAGCAGTACTCCGCGATGGAGCTACGTATTGAAAGCTTGGATCAGGCCCATACCGTTGATGCAGTGCTACGTACTATCTCTAAAGCCTACCCAACAGGGGTACAATCAGTAAGTATGATACATCCTAAGCAAGGAGTTGCACACATCAGTGTCCAACTAAAAATTAAACAATTACAGAGCTACAACGCCATGATCAAGAAGCTTGAACAGCTTCAGGGAGTCATCTGTGTCACTCAATCTATCTCAGCATAAGCAGTTGACTTACAGGAATAGGGAAACTACCTTCTTCTACGTCCGGCCATTGTATTATTAAGTGATTGCGGGCTTGTAAAGCCGCTTTTTCAAGTCCTGCTAGAGTATTGAATACATTTTGAGGGGATTGCAAAATAGTCCCAGATGCGCTTCTAAACTTTTAGAATAGGCTGTCTTTGAGACTAGCTGGGCGTTTTAAATCACTTGATCAAAAAAATTCTCAATAATCCAATGGTCTCATGTTGCAGCAGTCTTAGAATAACTCTAAACAAGTGACAATTTTTGTTTTATAAGAAACATTTTGATTATATTGAGCTGCTGAAAAACTGTTGTAAAACAAAAAGAATAGCTTATGAACCAATACAAAAAAATTTATAACCACATCATTTCACTAGAAGAAGACTTCGAAAAGTTTTATGACAAGGGCAACAAAGCTGCAGGAACGCGCGTGAGGAAAGGTATGCAGGACTTGAAGAACTTGGCCCAAGAAATTAGAATCGAGGTCCAGAACATGAAGACTACAGACAAGTAAGTACGTCTTTACCTTTGAAAGAGGAAGTTGATGGCTTCCTCTTTATTTCTCCCCACACATCATTGCAATTACTGCTGCTTCCTGTTCAAGCTCTGCAGACGCTGTAACGAGAGGAAATCTTACACAATTTTGACAGATGGCCAGCGCAGCTAACAACTGCTTGGTCCCTACAGGATTACCTGCTTGGCTAATCAATGCTGTGGGCTGAAGTAATGAAAAGGCATAAGGTTGCGCCGCTGTGTGGTTACCCTGTAGGGCAAGCTCTACCATTTGACTCATCGTCTTAGGCCAGCCGTTGGCTATGGTAGCAATAACGCCCGTCGCGCCTATGGCCATCATAGGTAAGGTCAGCATGTCCTCGCCAGAAATAAGCAAGAACGCTTCCGGCTTTTCCTTAGCAATGGCTATGCACTGCAATAAATCGCCCGACGCCTCTTTAATGCCTACAATGTTGGGATGAGCACTAAGGCGCAAGGTAGTAGCTGCCTCAATGTTGGCTCCTGTCCTAGCCGGGACGTTGTAAAGCAACAAAGGGACAGGACAAGCATCTGCCAAAGCCTTGTAGTGCTGATAAATTCCTTCTTGCGACGGCCTGTTGTAGTAAGGACTAGCGGTTAGCACCGCATCAATGCCCTGAAAATCCGTGCTTGCTATTGTTTTGACCACCTCGCGCGTATTGTTGCCACTGATCCCGCAAACAATAGGCAGCTTCTTGGGGTTGTGGGCTTGAACAAAAGCAAGAATAGCTTTTTTCTCCTCTGCAGTAGTCGTTGCAGCCTCTCCTGTCGTGCCATGTACCACCAGGTAGCGCACGTGGCTGTCGGCTATGTGTACTAAAAGTCTCTCCAACCCTTGAAAATCAACATTGAGTTGCGCATCAAAAGGCGTGACTAAGGCCACGCCAGTGCCGATTAGTTTTTCTGTCATGGTGCTTTGAGCAATTGAATGTAGTGTAACATTTGCGTAGTTAAGCCCTCTATCCCATTCTTATCGGCTTCCCCATTAATGGTGACCATCATCTCAAAAAGAGGTGTGCGCCGAGTATCAAAATAACCCACCCTGCATCGGGCCTGAGACTTGGCCAGGAGATAGTCGAGGATGGGATCCCCTCCCCAATCTACATGGAACAGATAGTCAAATGGTGTATTGACAAAAGTTGCTGCTAATGGAGGTACAATGGAACCAAAAAGGCTTATATCTCGAGGCGTCAATATGGGAAAATCACTGATGGGCGTGGGGGTGTTCTGGGGCGTGTAGCATAGTCCTGCCACCTCTTTTCCCGTCTTCCTGAGTGCTGCTACAAAGCGACACACTGTGTCGTGCTTTTCAGGCGTATCGCCAGTATACAGTACGCCTAGGGATTGCGCTCCAGCAAATCCAACATTGGAGCGTACAGGTGTCTCCTTTCTATTAAGCTGCCAGGTGTAGAGTCTAAGTATGTTCTGAGACCATTGCATTATTGAGTGATTTGGTGATTGAATGATTTAAAAAACTCTCTGGTGCCTGAGAAAGTCGATTTTAAAAGTCTAGGGTCATAGCTGGGCCTATTTTTCAACGCCCTCGTCTTATGCAAACATGGGGATGCTTTTTGCGCAGAGCAAATACTGTCATGTCAGCTGTAGTAGACTCAGCGTAGCCTGCTCAGAGAGGACCTCAACACCTAATGCTTGTGCCTTGGCCAACTTGGTAGGGCCTGCTTTTTCGCCTGCTACTAGATAATCTGCATTTTTAGAAACGGCACTCAAAAGCCTTCCACCTTGGCGCTGGAGATGGTTCTTGAGCACTTCGCGGTTGAGTGACTGAAAGTTGCCAGAGATCACAAATGTTTTGCCCGCTAGTGGCTGATCAGCTGTGGCAGTGAGCGATGCAGTGGTATGTAGCTGTAAGCCTGCAGCCTTGAGCGCTTCGATGAGCGCCAGGTTGTCTACATCCTGAAAATAGGCCACTACACTGCGGGCGATCTTTTCTCCTACTTCAGGCACCAAGACCATCTCCTCTACGGTGGCCTGCAGGAGTGCATCTATGTGCTGGAAGTGCTGTGCCAGCTTTTCAGCTACAGTTTCGCCTACATGCCGAATGCCTAAGGCAAATAACACGTTTTCAAAAGGTTGTTGCTTGGACTGGGCAATGCCTCGCAGCAGTTTGTTGGTCGATACTTCTTTGAATCCTTCCAGTGGGTAAATGTCTTCGTAGCGCAGCGCATACAAGTCTGCTGGCGTGCGTACTAGTCCTTGTTCAAAGAGCAGGGCAACTGTTTTGCCTCCTAGGGCATCGATGTTCATGGTCTTGCGATGCACAAAATGCTTGAGGCGGCCTATGCACTGCGGAGGGCAGGCTTTTTCATTGGGACAGTAGTGGATGGCTTCTTCGCCATGCTGCACCAGTGGGGTATGGCATGCTGGGCAGTGGGCAATAAATGCGATAGACGGGCTGTTTGGCTTTCTTTTTGCTGTTACTACGCCTGTCACTTTGGGAATGATATCGCCTCCTTTTTCTACTAACACTGTGTCTTCAGAGTGCAGATCAAGTCGAGCGATCTCATGGGCATTGTGCAAGGAGGCACGCTTGACGGTTGTTCCTGCCAAAAGAATAGGCGTTAAATGTGCCACTGGCGTCACTGCGCCTGTTCTTCCCACCTGGTAGCTGACAGTTTCCAAAACAGTGACTGCACTGGTGGGCTTGTACTTGTAGGCAATGGCCCACCGAGGGCTTTTGGCCGTAGCGCCTAGCTGCGTTTGTTGTGCGAGGTCATTGATTTTGATCACGACGCCGTCAATATCAACAGGAAGTTGGTGTTTTTGCGTTTCCCATCGCTGGATGTAGGCCATGACTTCTGTCATGTTGCTACATTTTTGGTAAGTAGGGGAGACATGGAAGCCCCACTGCTCTAACAGCGCAATCCCCTGCTCGTGGGTAGGGAGTGCGAGTGCCTCCGCCCTCAACGCATAGGGGTAGAAGTCTAGCAAGCGCCGAGCCACCAAGTTAGTGTCTAGCATCTTGAGCGTTCCAGCTGCCGTATTTCTAGGATTAGCCAAGGGTTCTTCGCCCTGCGCTACTCTGGTTTGGTTGAGCGATTCAAAGTGAGTACGCGGCATAAATGCCTCGCCTCGCACCTCAAAGGTAGGAGGCACGGCTTCGGCCTGGATACGCTTGGGGATAGCAGCAATCGTTTGCGCATTGTTGGTGATATCGTCTCCTTTTTCGCCATCGCCACGGGTGACTACCCGCTCCAAAACGCCTTCTTTATACAAAAGACTGATGGCAATGCCATCGAACTTGAGCTCACAAAAGAACTGCGTAGGTGCTCCTTGCAGTAGCTTCTGGGTGCGCTGTACGAATTTTGCAATCTCTTCTTCTGAATAAGTATTGCTCAGGGAGAGCATAGGAGATTGATGATAGACCGTCTCGAAGTTTTTGGTAGGTTTTTCACCTACTTCCTGGGTAGGAGAGTCAGGACGTTGACACTCAGGAAACTGCGCTTCGAGCTTAATGAGCTGTGCTAGAAGCTGGTCAAAGGCATAGTCTGAGATTTCAGGCTGGCCATGCTGGTGGTAGCGCTCATTGTGGTAGCGCACTTGGGCAGCCAAGCGGTCAATTTCTCTTTGTGCTTCTGAACGAGTCATGGTTAGGCCATTGCATTATCGAGTGATTTTCTGATTGAATGATTAAAAAGCCTTTCTAGTCCCAAATACAGCTTATTTTAAAAATTTAGAAGCGTGATTAAGTCTGTTTTGCAACAGTCTCATGGTGTATTAGGTAAGGCTGATCATACCCTCATCTAAGCTAATTTAGTTATCCCTTAACAATACTCGTTCGTGTGTCATTAAAGGAGCTCAATAGGTATTTTTCCTTCGGAGAGCTACTTGTTTGTATCGCCAAAAAGCTCCCCCGAGGGCACACAGCTACCTTTTCTGGCGCTCTCGGCCTAAAATATTCCTAACTCGACCGTCCTTCGGGCGATCTCAAACAGAGGAATATTTTATATTCTGCCGCTTGAAAAGCTGACGCTGCTTAGATACAAAAAACAGAACAATAACCATGTTTTATCTACAAAACAGGCCATATAGCTACAAAAAGAAGTATGATTTGGGTTGTTAAGGGGCAACTCATTATATGGTGACCATGGCTTAAGCTGGAGGATCAGAGCTGCAAGGGCTTTCACATCGCCATTTCTAGCACAACAGCCAGACTAGCACCTGCCAGACTAGCCATGAACTTGTGGATGTTCACGTGGTGGCCTGGGCTCGACTCAAAGAAAATGGTGGTAGCAATGTGTAGCAATCCACCACTGGCCATTGCCATCAAAGCGACGAATCCATGCGCTGATAGCCAGTTTTGCTCCGCACAGTAGTGGCTACACCACAGCCCCAGTGGAGAAGCCAGGGCAAAAATGCTTAAGTAGATGATGGCTGTGCTTCTGTGCGCTACGAGCTTGCCCAATACACTGGCCAAAGCAAAAGCAACTGGTATTTTGTGGAGTAAAATGCCTAACAAGAGTCCCTCAGCGCCATGGCTATGGCCGTGGTGGTGGTGATGGGCTGCTGGGGTAATATCACTCAGAATGACACCGTCAAAGAAAGCATGGACACACATGGCTAACAGCAGGGTCAAAGGAGCCAGGTGGTGGGAAGAGGCAGCTGAAGAGCAATCATGTAGGTGGCCATGCTCTAGTCCTCCACTAAAAAGCTCTAGCAGCAACTGTAAGAAGAAGCCTATCAAAATGTACAACCCTACGAGCTGGGAAGAGTGATGCAGCGCAAAGAGGTCTGGCAAGATGTGTAGCACGGTGATCGCAAACAGGTAGCCTCCTGTAAAGAGCAGCAAGAATTTGAAAGTATTAGGCCCTGGTGGGCAGACTAAGAGTACAACTAAGCCTCCAAGGAAGGCTGAAAGAAACAACAATAAAGATTGGAAGAGCACAGGCGTGATGGTTATGTATGCTATTGGTGCCACGCTTTTGCGGCACGTAAAGACGCAAAGCTAGTCAAACAAGGAGAGATTTGCACGTTGTGTTGGGAGTTTTCTTCGATTGCGGACTCCTATTCAGATCATTGCATTATTGAGTGATTTGGTGATTGAGCGATTTAAAAAACCTTGCTAGCCCCCAAGACAGCCTATTTTAAGAGCTCAGTGTCATAGTTCAATCTGTTTTGCAACAGCCTCCTATTGTGCCAGATTGGTGTGAGAGGGGTTAATCAATCAAAAAATCTTGCAACCATCCTCTGCTTCAATCAGCAGGAAACAACTCTAGGCGCACTGGCTGAGCAAAGAAAAGGCGGGTAGCTTGTACAAAATTTTGGGTGAGGTCAGAGACCCAAAAATGGTCTTCCCCCTTTTTGGTGGTGCTGAGCAGTTGGCGCTGCGCCAGAAAGTCCTTGAGGAACTGGGCAGTGATAGTTGTAGCATCTACTACAGCTACTTGTTGCTGATAAAAGGCTTGTAATTGGACTTTGATGACTGGATAGTGCGTACACCCCAGAATGAGTGCTCGGATCGACTGCAGGGCAGGTGCCTGCAGATAGTTATGGATCACTTCTTGGCTGATGGGCCCTTGTGTAAATCCTGCTTCGATCATGGGGGCTAGGAGGGGGGTAGCCAAAGCCTGGAGCACAATGCCCTGATGCAAGGCCTGGACTTTTTTTTGGTAAATGCCTGATTGCACGGTCTGCTGGGTACCAATCAAGCCAATGGTCTGCTGCTTGAAGTGTTTTCCTATGTAGTCAATCATCGGATCAATGACGTTCAAGACAGTGGCTTGCTGGCCTACATGGGCCTGGACGGCGTCGTAGGCTGCTGCTGAAGCAGAGTTGCAAGCCATGAGAATGACTTTGCAGTGCTTTTGCAGAAGTAAGTCACTTATCTTGAGTGCTCGGGCTTGGATCGTCGCCATGGACTTGTCGCCATAGGGGAGGTGGGCAGTGTCTCCAAAATAGACAATAGACTCGTGGGGTAGCTCCCTTTTAACGGCTCGAGCCACAGTGAGGCCACCGATGCCACTGTCAAAGATACCGATCGGTCGTTCATGAGGGGGGAAGTCCATTGTTTATTTGATCATTAGATTATTTGATCATTCGTTTATTTGAGTTATCAAGTGATTGAATGCGTTGGGTGAATGGGTGATTTGCTGATTTTGTGATTGGGATCCAGCCGTATCTGTCAGGATAGCCGATCCAAATATGAGCTGCTTTGGTTTCTTTTGCTAATCCAACAGACCTATGCACCTGCTACGCTCTGAAAAACATTGTACAAAAAATGGTACGAAAAACTGGGTTCTACGGTGGGCAGTGCTTATCTTCGTGGAAAGAGAAAGAAATAACTATGGAAACACTGGCCTTAAGCACTTTCAGAGAAACCCTTAAAACAAGCTTGCAAAAGGTAGCTGACAACCATGAGCCTATGGTAGTGAAGCGGCAAAGAGGCGAAGACATGGTTGTGCTTTCTTTAGAAGACTACAACGCCATGCAAGAAACCTTGTACCTATTCAGCAATGCGGCCAATGCAGCACATTTGCTCCAAAGCAAGCAGCAGCTGGAGCAAGGGTTTTCTAAACGAGTACCTCTCTCAGCACTGGCAGAATGAACATTGAGTTTTCAGCAGCCTCTTTTGAAGACTACCGTTATTGGCAAGAGCAAGACCGCAAACAGCTCAAAAGAATTCATCAATTGCTGAAAGAAATCATGCGCACACCCTTTGCAGGCATAGGCAAGCCTGAACCCTTGCGAGGCGACTTGCAGGGCTATTGGTCCAGGCGCATTGACCGAACCCACCGACTGGTCTATCGCGTCTTCGAAGGTAGAATCCAGGTGCTGGCGTGCAGGTATCATTATTTGTAATAGTCAGTATTTAATCTGACAAGTAGATAATTTTAGTTAGCTCTAGCGTCTGCTAACTCATAACTGTCTGAGCTGCCCTTCAGGTGCATCATCTCATTATGCTTCTCCACACTCAGGTGCTTACTTGAGAGCAACGTAGCCAACGGCGTCTTCCCATAACAATAACGTCCACTATGCGGACGCTCCCCGTTGTAATAAGCTAACCATACATCCAAGTCCGTCTGTAACTCCTCTACACTCCTATATATCTTCTTGCCCATGGCACAATCAAAGAACTCCTGCTTCATCGTCCTGTTGAATCGCTCGCATATTCCATTGCTCTGTGGAGAATACGCCCGCCTCATGCTATGACTTATCCCCTCGACTGATAGGAACAACTCATAGGCATGGTTCTCCAGTTTGCCTTTGTACTCTGTTCCTCGATCTGTTAGGATACGTAAGATAGGCACCCCTTGCTGTTCATACCAAGGGAGCACGCGGTCATTGAGCATATCAGCGCTCGTTATCGCTGTCTTCTCATTGTAGAGCTTGCAATCTGCTACACGCGTGTAGGCGTCAATGTAGACTTGACCATAGACCTTGCCAATACCTTTGAAGTGTCCTACATAGTAGGTATCCTGGCAGCCTAAATAGCCTGGATGCTCCGTATCGATCTCTCCATGAGCTTCCTTATCACGCTGATGCTTCTCCATGGCCTGGAGCTGACTCTCAGTGAGCACAAGGCCTTCTTGTACCATCTTAGCTTCTAAGGCCTGAAGTCTCTTTTTGATATTATTCAAGTCATTTCGGAGCCAAATAGAGCGAACGCCCCCAGGGGAAACGATAATACCTTGCTTTTTGAGCTCATTAGCGACTCTAAGTTGTCCGTAAGCAGGAAAGTCAGTAGCCATCTGAACGACCGCCTTTTCAACAGAGGGCTCTACTCTATTAGCCAGGATAGGCTTTTTTCGGCTGATCTCTAGCAATGCTTCTTGTCCACCTGTCTCAAAGAGCTCTTTAAAACGATAGTAGCTGTCTCGACTGTACCCCATGGTTTTGCAAGCAGCCGAGATGTTGCCCAGGCTCTTAGCGAGTTCAAGCAGTCCAATTTTAGGTTTGATAATCTTCTGGTTTAAGTTCATGATTGTAGTAGTTTTAGTTGTTGTACAATTTAACCAATGTCAGATTAAATTTCAACTACTACATTTTTTTTACCATAGAATTCCAGTTACCCCCCCCAGACGTTAAAGCCATGCTGCACGAACAAGGCCACTACGGTCTCAGCCATGCCTCGGGTGCGCTTGCCTCCTTGCCGATTGGCATATTGGACCCCTTCAACGGGTTCATAAGTAGCAGTTCCTTGCGCTTCATTGATGCGTACAAAAGGATTCAACCAAGGATTGATATCAATAGCAGTACCATAGGCATGAAGTGAAATGGAAGTGCTCCCCCTGTAACGCGACAGTTGTAGCACGAAGTGTTGTTATCGGCAGTGGCCAGCTCGTCATTGCCTTGATAGTGGTGCATCAGTCGTGCTTTTTGAATAGGAAATTTCATTTCGTAAAGAGATTGAAAGATGGCCAGGGCGGCATCTGCGCAAGCATCCAGCACCACCAAGTGGCCTGTGTGTGTATCGCCTTCAAAATCAACGTGTTGAATAGTGAGCAGCCGCAGGCGCTCTCTTGCTACAGGCGAATGCTCATTGAAAGTCTTCGCTGCTTTCATTGCGCTGAACACTTCGTCTGATAGCAGTGCTTGCTGAAAGCCTAGTGCCCAACTAGTAGAGGTTGGCATGATGCTTAAAACATTTAGGGTGAGGAAACAAGTAGTACTTTTTTCATACAATGGATTATTTCTTTGATGTAGCAAGACTATTACAAAATGACTTAATCAATGAGCAAATAACCCAATAAACAAATGACCTAATCAATCAGCTTGCTGACTTGCTCTGCAATCTGCACAGCATTGGTAGCAGCTCCTTTGCGCAAATTATCAGCCACGATCCACATATGCAGGGTGTTGGGCTGGGAGTGATCTCTCCGAATGCGGCCTACGAATACTTCATCCTTGTGTTGTGCATGGATAGGCATAGGGTATTGGTGCTGCGCAAAGTCATTTTGTACAACCACGCCTGGCGCTTGGCTAAGGAGCTGTACAACCTCATGAAGGTCAAAGTCGTGCCCCAGCTCTGCATTAACTGCCAATGAGTGCCCCCCCATCACAGGTACCCGCACGGCAGTGGCCGTCACGCGGATCGTGTTGTCGCCTAGTATTTTCTGGGTCTCATTCACCAACTTGCGCTCTTCTTTGGTGGAACCATCTTCTGCAAAATCGTCGATATGCGGCAGTACGTTGAGGTCAATAGCATGTGGATAAGTACGAACGGCAGGAGTATGTCCTTGCCGTTCTGCCATCAGCTGGTTAACTGCTGCTTGGCCACTGCCTGTCACTGCTTGGTAAGTATTGATCATCAGGCGCCGCAGGCCATAGCGCTGATGCAAAGGGGCCAAGGCCATGACGAGCTGGATGGTAGAGCAGTTGGGATTGGCAATGAGCTTGTCTTGGACACACAGCTGGTGTCCATTCACCTCCGGGACGATCAATGGATACGCTGGATGCATCCGCCAAGCGGTGGAGTTGTCAATCACAGTGGTGCCTGAAGCAGCAAAACGAGGTGCCCATGCCTGCGACACTTCTGCGCCAGCAGCAAAGATGGCTAGTGTAGGACGGGCTGCTAGCGCAGCTTCTAGGCTTAGGAGGGTGTAGGGCTTTCCTACCCAGGTAAGTGGCCTGCCTGCAGCACTGGCAGAGGCGACTGGCAGCAGCTTTTGTACAGGAAAGTGGCGTTCTTCCAATACGCGCAAGACTGTTTGGCCAACCAGGCCAGTGGCTCCTATCAGGGCTAGTTGCATAAGCGTTGGGATGGATTAAAAGTTGGCTCAATTTCAGTTAACTTTATCATTGAGTTATACAGACTTTTATATTTGCTATTAGCCAATTATCTGAAGACAGGGAAGAAACTTCGCGGCTGCAGCCTGCACTTGGTAGACCATCAATTCTCGCTGAAGGCACTAAATTCGTTCATTATTTGCTATAAATCATAATTTAGTACGATTTCCTTGATGTATTCTGTTCTTTCTTACTCATCTTACGCAGTGGCCTTGTCATTCCGAGCCTGGCGAGGAACCTCCACGTGGTGTGGGCCTCGCAGCGATATTTCGCTGCGCTCAGCATGACAAAATGAGGCGTACTGAGAAGGGAGCGCGTAAGGAGAGTTTCTTAATATTCTTACCATCCACTATGTTATACAAAAGATACAGTTTAAAGCTTGCAGCCATTGCCTTACTAATATCCATTGTCTCCTCCATGCAATGCGGAGGCAATGAGGGGATTGGTAAGGGGGGAGAGGAGGGCGAAAACACTCCTGAGAAAAACAGCATTACGCTGGATGATGCCATAGTCAATGGCATCCAAGATGACTTCCTCAGAGATGCGATTAAAAAGCTGAAGGCAGGTGAGAAAGTTGATTTGACTGCTGCTAAGCCCAATGGTGACGATCGTACCTTACATACACTGGCTATTAGTGAATCTCAACACAGCTTGCTACTCCTTAAGTACTTACATCAGCAAGGCCTATCGCCTAAAGCAGTGGGTAAGTATGGCCGCTCTGCTCTGACCACAGCTGCACAAAGCGGACATGAGGACATTGTTAAGTATCTACTGTCTGACTGTAAAGTAGATCCTGACCAGCCACAAGCCGGTGAGCGCCCGTTGCTCAATGCTATTGACTCTGGGAAGATGAGTGTAGTGAGGCTACTACTGGGTGCAGGCGCGAATCCCAATCTCGACGACGGGACAGGACAAGAGTCATATAAATACAGCAACGATGTTCTCAAAACTAATGTTGCGCTCAGAAAAATTCTTGGGTCTTTTGTACGTGGCCTAGCCTCAAATGACTTAGAGGATATTGCTGATATAGTACAAGTTTTACTGAATAAGGGAAACGGCAATGTAATTATGCAGTCATATCGAGAGCAACTTCAACGCATTTATAGTAATTTGCACGGGGAGAAAAAGACCCAATTCAGGACTGCTGCTCAAAAAAGAGATGTCAATCTTGCCTAACCCTTTTTCTTATAGCGCTTTCCCTTTTTCTCTGGTGCGTTGGCCACTAGCTCCAGACAAGCTTCTAAAGAGAGGGCCTTGGGGTCTTCCACCTCTTTGGGAATCTTTACGTTCTTGCTGCCAGACTTGATGTAAGGACCCCACCTCCCATTCAGGATTTGGAGGTCAGGCTGCTCGTCAAAGCACTTGATGAGCTTTTCGGCATCGGCTTTGCGCTTGGCTTGGATGAGGGCAATTGCCCTATTGGCATCCATCGTAAGGGGATCGTCTTCTTTGCTGAGGCTGTAGAACTTGCCATTGTGCTTGACATAAGGCCCAAATCGGCCTCTATTCACCACCATAGCGTAGTCCTCGAAGTCACCTACCTCGCGGGGCAAAGCAAAGAGCTTAAGTGCCTCTTCTAGCGTAATGTTTTCTAGGCGTTGGTCCTGATTCAGACTGGCAAACTGAGGAGGTTTCTCTCCCTCGCTTTCTCCTAGCTGCACCAAAGGCCCGTACTTGCCTAGCCGTGCTTTCACTGGCTGGCCTGTTTGGGGGTCTTGCCCTAGCAGCCGCTCACTGCTGACTGCTGTGCGGTCGAGCTGGTCAGTTTGCGTCACCTTAGGATGAAACTCACTGTAAAACTGAGCCAGCATTTGGTCCCAAGCTTTGCCTCCTTGCGCAATGCTGTCTAGCTCTTCTTCCACTTTGGCAGTGAAGTCATAGTCAGTCACATCAGCAAAATGAGCCACCAAAAAATCATTCACTACCATGGCCATGTCGGTAGGAAACAGCTTTTGCTTTTCTGTGCCCACTACCTCCACGTGCTGTGCACGTTGGAGGGTATCTGCTTGCAGTGTCAGCAGCTTATAGGCTCGTTCCTGCCCTTCTCTATCTTCTTTAAGGATGTAGCCACGCTTTTGAATGGTCGCAATGGTAGGCGCATACGTAGAAGGTCGCCCAATGCCTCGTTCTTCGAGCTGCTTGACTAAGCTTGCTTCAGTGTACCGGGCTGGAGGCTTGCTGAAGCGCTCGCGGGCCTTCATGTGCTCAAGGGACAGTAACTGCCCTATCGTCAAAGGGGGCAGCATGCCTTGACTCTCAGCCGGCTCGTCTTCGTCTTGGGAGGCTATGTAGACTTTCAAGAAACCTTCAAACTTGATTACCTCTCCTTTGGCTACTAGCGTGCGGGGGCTGGTGGAGATGGCAATCGTAGCCGTAGTTTTTTCTAGCTGTGCGTCTGCCATTTGCGAGGCAATGGCCCGCTTCCAGATCAAGTCATAGAGCCGCTGCGCGCCACTGTCGTCACTAACCTCCCGCTGCGAAAAATCGGTAGGCCGAATGGCTTCGTGCGCTTCTTGGGCTGTGGCTGCCTTGGTTTTGTAGGCCCTGGGCTGAAAGTAGTCTGCGCCGTAGGAAGCATGAATTTCTGCTTGCGCGCCTGCCACTGCCTCTTTGGATAGGTTGACAGAATCGGTTCGCATGTAAGAGATATTACCTGCTTCGTAAAGTTTTTGGGCCAGCACCATCGTGCGCGTCACAGAATAGCCTAGCTTTCTGCTGGCCTCTTGCTGCAAAGTAGAGGTAGTAAAGGGAGGAGCTGGCGACTTTTTGGCGGCCTTTGTTTCCAGGTTTTGGATAGAGAAGGCAGCGCCTCGGCACTGCTCCAAAAACTGGTAGGCTTCTTCTTCAGTTTTGAAGCGCTCTGGCAGCTCTGCTTGCAGGTATTTGTCGCTGCCCAGGTCAAACAGCGCAGTAACGACAAAGCTACTGACCGGCTTGAAGGCGTAGATGGCACGCTCTCGCTCTACCACCATGCGCACGGCCACGGACTGCACGCGGCCGGCAGATAGGCCTCGCTTGATTTTTTTCCACAGAATAGGTGATAACTCATAGCCCACTAGCCGATCTAGCACCCTGCGGGCTTGCTGCGAGTCTACCAAGGCCAGGTCAATTCCTCTAGGACTTTGCAGGGCGTTGAGAATGGCATTTTTGGTGATTTCCCGAAAGACAATCCTACGGGTCTTAGCGTCATTCAGGGCCAAAGCCTCTTTTAGGTGCCAAGAAATAGACTCTCCTTCGCGGTCATCATCGCTGGCTAGATAGACACAATCGGCTTGTTTGGCCAGGGCTTTAAGCTCTTTGACAATGTGTTTCTTGTCTTCGCTGATCTCGTAGGTAGGCTGAAAACCGCGCTCCACGTCAATCGCTTCGCTGCTTTTGGGAAGGTCTCTGATGTGGCCATTGCACGAGGCTACTTTATAGTCTGCCCCCAAATACCCTTCAATGGTTTTGGCTTTGGCAGGTGACTCTACAATCACAAGATTCTTGGGCATATCGTCAGTGTTTGGTGCGAATATGCATGCTTCCTATAGAAAAGTAAAGTAGTGCAGTAGGTTACATATTTTGCTAACTTCGTACCTAGTTAACACAAATCAAATGTAGGGATCATATTGGCCTCCAAAGACCTATTCATCTTGCGACATGCCGAAGCGCTCCTTTCAGAGCCCCATGGGGGAGATATGGCTCGAAGCGTGACAAAAAAAGGCCTTCGTGAGGCCCAAAAGCTAGGAACTTACTGGCACGCGCAAGGGATTCATTTCTGTAAAGTCATGGCGAGCCCTGCGGTGCGTACTGCCAAGACTGCTGCTGCTGTGATGTCTCAGATGCCCCAGGCAGAACAAAAGGTGAGCTTGACAGAGCTGCTGTATGAAGGGCCTGTAGAAGCTGTCGTGTCTATGATGCACACTTGGAACGATGCTTGTCAAAAAGTGCTGGCAGTCAGCCATAGGCCCTTGATCAGCCTACTACTCGTCTACCTGACTGGCAAGCAGGTAGCGCAGCTGCCTACTTGCTGCTACATTCATGTCAAACTCGATATTACCCAGTGGCAGCAGATTGTGCCAGCTGTCGGTACGATAGAGGCGATAGGCAATCCCAGAGATTTTACAGTGTCTTAGAGAAAGATAATATGCATTGTTTATGAAACTACACACCCATACGCCTGCCAAGCTCTTTGGCGTTTCATGTTCTCCTCAAGAAGCTTCTATCATCATCATTCCTGTACCGTGGGAAGTCACTGTCTCATCACGTTCAGGGACTGCACTAGGGCCTGAGAGTATCCTTAAGGCCTCTCATGAACAAAGCATGATCCGACATGAATATCCAGGGGCGCAAGAGATGGGAGTGGCCATGCTCCCTATTCCGCATGATTGGAAAGCCCTGAGTGATACCCTTAGGCACCACACCGTGGGGCACATCCATGCCATGGAGTCAGGCTTTAGAAAAACAAGCCTCAAAAAAAGCATTGTACAAAAAATAGATCACTACGCCCATCAGCTCAAGGAAGATATAAAGGCCAAAGCGCTCACCTATCTGCAAGCAGGTAAGATGGTGGCTGTACTAGGGGGTGACAATAGTACCCCCTTGGGGCTCATCGAGGCGTTGGCTGAGCCTTACAACAACTTTGGCATCTTACAAATCAATGCTCATTCTGGATTGCGCAGAGCCTATCAAGGCTTCACTTATTCACATGCTTCTGTTATGCACAACGTCTTGCAGCTACCCCATATCATTCGATTGGTACAGGTAGGCTTGCGCAATTATTCGGCTGAAGAGGCCCAAGACATCACTGCTGAGGAAGGCCGTATTTTCTCTTTCTTTGACCGTGACCTCAAGCGACAGCGCTTTCAAGGAGCTTCTTGGGATGAAATTTGCGCCAAGATTGTTGACACACTCCCTGACAGGGTTTACATCAACTTTGACATCGACGGCTTGGATGCCAAGCTCTGCCCCAGCACAGGTACGCCTGTGCCTGGAGGACTGGACTTTGATGAGATGTGCTACTTACTGGAAAAAGTGGTCAAGGCAGGCAAAAAAATTGTGGGCTTTGACCTGTGCGAAGTAGCCCCAGGCGAAAACATGGATTGGGATGCACAGGTAGGTAGTCGTGTACTTTACAAGTTAGCCATGATGATGGGGGCCAGCCAGGGCAAGCTCTCGATTTAGTTTTGATTCCTTATCTGTAGTGCGTTGAGACTAGTCGAGAAATACACCGTAGGGTATCTCTGAGAAAAACGGCTGGGTAATTAGTAGAGCTGATAGCACATAGCTATTTACTTATTCTTGCTTAAACTTGAGTGAAAAAATCAGTGTAAAAAAGCCATGAAACTAACACCGCCATTCCCCCAAAATACTAGTAGTCTGCTACACTGTTCTAAGAGACTTTCAAGCTATGCCCTAGGCTTCCTGTTCCTGTTGCAGGGCTGCTCTTGGGCCATTCCAGAGGGTATACAACCCGTTGCTAACTTCGATGTTACCCGATATATGGGGAAATGGTATGAGATAGCCCGTTTAGACAATTATTTGGAGCGCGGACTAGCCAATGTTACAGAAACCTACAGCCCAAAAGAAAATGGAGACATACATGTAGAGACCATCGGTTGGGATACTAAAAAAAACAAAGAAAAAATATTCATCAGTAAGCTTCAGTTCTTTTCAGACCGGCGAGTAGGTTATTTAAAAGCCATTTTTAGCCCCTTCATCTATGGTAGCTATGTGCTTTTTTATCTCGAGCCTGATTACTCTGTAGCACTCATATGTAGCTATAGCAAAGATTATTTCTGGATCATGGCCAGAAAGCCAGTGCTAGCCAAAGAGGAATTGGCTAAGTACCTGGCCATAGCACAAGAAAAAGGGTTTGCGGTGGAAAAGCTGGTCTATCCCCAACAAACTGAGGCTGTTACCTCTACACTTAATCCATAACAACTCAGCCACGTTTTGAAGTCACCAAAAGCCTGCCCAAAGCTGAAGAGTGCTAGTGCTACGAGAATGATCATTCACTTCATACAGCTGAACAGAGCACCAAATGATCTAGTCAACCAATAGATCAAATCACCACATCAGTAAATCATCCAATCTTCCAGAAGTCTTTCTGCAAAGGCGTACAATAAAGTCATAGGGGCGACTTCTAAATGGCCGATTCTTGTTTACATCCTTCTCTTAAACCCCCTCTTCATTTTGATTTTGAGCTAATTTTTGCCGTGAATACCCCTCAAAAACATTGATGCAAAAACACTTTTGTTGAGGACACTTTTTGCGCTAGTTGGAGGTGAGACATTGCTTGTTTGCAAGCGTATTACTAACATCGCATTGCAAAAAAGTGGCTCGAAGGTATTCGATATAGTGATACTATCCAGAAAAAATACAGTGAAAAACAAAAGCAAAAGAAGCAATAAAGTATTATTGAATGGATTAAACCTGTTCATCGTCGTTGCTGTGCTAGAAGCAAATGCTTGCGAAAATCAGAATTTTGGGCAGAAGACTCGCAAAGCTTCAGGAGCATTGCCGACTGTCTCTCCTGCCCCAAAACCAGCACCGCCTCCAGGGGGAGGAGTATCAGCGGGCGTAACTCCCACACCACTTTCTGGTTCCGCTAGTGAGGAGGAAGAGGAAACAGGGATAGCATCTCTTTCTGGGAATACGGATGATGAGGATGCAAATAAGAACGATCCTTATCAAGCAGACAACGGGGCACATACGTACCCCTCAGACGAAAGTGATATCCCACCAGCATCACCTTCAGAAACTACCACACCACTCGCTGGTTCTATTTTTGGGGATAAGGACGGGGAAGGCAGTATGAACCTTGAGGATAGTGAGGATGAAATACCTAATGCTGATTTCGCTAGTGAGGAGGAAGAGGAAGAAGAAGGGGTAGCACCTTTGGAGAAAGAGAAAGGTGACAGCGATGAACTTGCAGAAAAAGATATGGGAGATGGCAGTGATAAACTTTCTAAAATAATAGCTGAGTGTAGGAGGAAGATGTCATGCTTAAGTACAGTAAAGCAGTCTTTAACACACGCTATTGCTACATGCAAATACACTTTGCCTACGGATAATATTCCTGAAGAGAAGCAGGCACTTAAAGATTTTTTTGCAAGCCTTGTCAATATAGACACTGGATTAAAAAATCTTCTTGAGAAGTATGTAGAATTCTTTAGTCAAGCTGATGATCTTTATCAATACGATGCAGAAGAATTCAAAGCGGAGAATTTGGCGTCATTGACAACCGAAGGTAGAGGATCAGAGAAAATAGAAAAGATTCGAAAAGAAATTAAAGATTTGATTTTTTCAGTACGTCAGACATCGAAAAAAGAAGCAGAAGAAAAATTTAGATCGGAGTTTTTTGCCACTCTGCTGGGAAACTTAGCGAAAGGGGAGGCAAAGAAAAAAAGACCTAAGGGAGCAGGTTAGCCATGGATATGATATCAAGAGCCCTGAACTATGCTTGACACGAGCCAACCGACATCTAGTTTCTTCTCAGTCACTTGGAATACCAGATATTACCTAGAATCTTATCCGTGTATCTTGTCAAAAGTTAATCAAGAATCTATGTATACCCAATGTTACAAAGGATTGTCTGTAGTCCCAGTAGCCTTATTGATCATTCTGTTACTACAAAGTTGTGGTATGAATCCTGCGCTGGGTAGCTATATGACTAAAGACGGAGATCCGCTGGATGAATCTCCTCTACCCTCCCCTACTAAAGAAGTTGTATCAGGCAGCCCTGATAGAAGCGGAGAAGATGGAGGGACAGAGCAGCAAGAAGAACTAGCTCCTGCGGTAGCAGATGGAAAAAGCAAAGAAGAAGCTGAAAAAAAAGAGGGTGGTGTAAGGGTTAAAGAGAATTCTGCTCTAGAGAGCGTAGTGGAAGAAAACAACGCGAACGATCCTGTGGCCTCATTAGCTACATGCTTATGTAAATTATTAGAAACTTGTGGCCTAGGTACATGCGTAGAGTATGACGAACAAGAAAAGTGATGGTCTGGGGATAAATAAGTAATCAAGGTCACTATTAATGAGAGGTAAGTTCTAAAACTACCTAACATCTCAAATATCTTTTTGTAAAGATATTCAAAAAAGTCATAGGGGTGATCTACCAATGGTCAATCCATGTTGATAGTTCTTCTCTAAAAACTTTCCTCTTCATTTCGAGCTAAATTCTGGGGTGAATACGTCTCAAAAATATTGAAAAAGCAACGCCATTATTGAGGACACTTTTTGTGCTATCCGAAAGCAAGGTATTGCACGCTTGCGAGTGCGTCATTAATGTTGTAAAGCAAAATGTTCAAGGTAATTGACCTATATCGAAATAATAGAGAAATAATACTAGGAAATAACATTATGAGAGACGTAAGCAAAGAAAACAAGAAAGTATTATTAAATGGTTTAAGTCTGTTCGTTGTTGTTGCTGTGCTGACAGTGAGCAAATGCGATAGCGACAAAGTAGATGTCCTTCCGAAAAAGCTAGGGCCTTCAGGAAACAGCGCAGCAACAGGACCTCCTGCTCCCCCCCTTAAGTCACCACCACCGAAAACACCTAATCTTAGTGCAGCGCCTACTGATTGTTCAACTACGGCAGTAACAAAAGCACCTACTGTTGAGAAGTCTGAACAAGATCCGCTCGGTGGATCAAATAATAAATTCGAACCGATAATAGACTCTTCGATGAGCAGAGTAGGGGGTTGTACAGACCCGCTGATGAATATAGCAGCTACAGCTAGCTCTAATAGAGAGGCTGGTCTTGGACCGCTGAACTCCGATGTAAAGAGAGACGTAGATACAAACAAGGGAGAGCATTCTATCAATAGCAATACTGGTCATGGCCAAGTCGGCAGCGAACCAACGAGAGAAGTTAGCGACGAAGGAATTCCATCTGTTGGAGGTAGTACGGAAGATATATGTCACACCTTCGAGAAAAAAATAGAGGATGCTATAAAGAAGGCAGATAAAGCCCTTGATTCAAATTTCTTCGACGACATTTTTGATACTTTGTCTCGTGATGATTTTAAAAAGCTTACCCCAGAGGCATCCGCAGCATACCTTCTACAGTGCTATGATAGACACTGTGAAAGAGTATGGATGCCCTTGCTAGAATTGAAAAAAGAAGCGAAAGATAAACATTCTGAGTGTGGAAACGATGAAGCAAAAAAAAAGTTCTTCAAAGACAGATATAGTTTCCTAAAAACAGAGATAGAAAGATTAAACAAAAAAGGAGACGACAAGGTGGAGAATCTATGTGGAGAGAGGTTAGAGCGTTACTTAAAAAAGCCTTCTTCTTAGATTCGATACTCTAGATTGCAACGACAAGTAAGAAGGACTTCAGGGGAAATATGGACTCTATTTGACAACTCTGCAAACATCGTCAAAAACGCAATGTATACTCTACACCAAAAAAGCCTGTCCATAGTCCTGCTTACCAGCCTGTTGCTGCAAAGCTGCGGTACCAATCTTACTCTAGATGGCTATGCCCATGAGATGAAGGTTGATCCAGATGAGCATCTTGACGATTATAGCAAAAACCGTGATCAATCGTGCTCAAATTCCTCGGAAGATGTAGTAGGGCCAGCTAAGTCTCCTGAGCCAGCCCAGGCAATTCCTTTAACGGCATCCATCTGTCTTTCTACCTCTCTCTCAACTAAGAATTCATCAAGACTGTCTCCTCGACAGTCACAGGAAAGTGTAGCTACTACCTCATCAGTCTTACCTGCCAAGCAGCAGCCTCGGGGTCAAGTAAAAAGACCTATTCAGCCTGAAGGGAAATGTCAGACACCTACTCTTCTAAAAAGGGCAGCTAAGTCTGAACTAAACCCTTCTACTGGTTCAGCTGCAGCAATAGTGCAGTCTACTATCTTCAAAATTGCGGATGGGCGGTCCGCCCAATTTAAGCAGGCAGGTGACCAGTGGATAGTGCATATCTCTGATAAGCGTTTCCCTGGTTGTTCTGCTAGAGCTACATATCCTGTTGTGTGTGAAAAAGGGAAAGATATAGTTTCCTTGTTAGAGCAAGTAGTTAACCAGCCTGCGTTGCAACGCCTATGCATCCGCATAGGTCTCTCTAAAGCTGTGTGTGTGATAGGTAGGCAAGGACTACGAGGTGGGATGAAGAAGACCGGCGACGAAGATGGTTATCAGTCCGAAGGATTTTCTTCCGCAGACGAGGACACAAAAGAAGTGAGAAAGCGGCTTAAGAGTAATATTATTACTACAAAGCAGCAAGAAAAGATAGTGGCAGTAGGAAGCAATGATAATAGAGTAGCCCAGGCACAACAGCAGCCAGTAGCTGCACCAGCCCCAACCTCGGCGACAGCAGGAAGTGGCGGAGATGAAGCAGTAGCCCAGGCACAGCAACAACAGCAGCAGCCAACAATGCCAGTAGTTACGCCTACCCCAGAAGCAGCGGCGGTAGGAGATGGCGATGGAGCAGCAGCACAGCAACAACAACAGCAGCAGCAAGGGAGAAATGATATTTTACGTATAGCCCTATTAAGTGGCGTAAGTGGTGGCTTGGTAGCAGGAGTAGTAATCGTAGCAGCGAGCATATTTGCTAGAGGAAGAAGGTGAATAGGGGGGGAAGATTACATAGGGCTAAGCAGCGTGGGCACCACGATAATTATCAGTTACAAGAGATCAAAAAAATCCACTCTGCAACTCCCCCATGATCAAATCACAAAATCAGTGAATCATCCAATCTCCCAGTCATTCAGCAGGAAACACTGCTACTACGCCTCCAAAGAAGTCACCTGGACGCTAGGATCAATCTTTCTCACGAGCCCTTGCAGCACGCGACCAGGCCCACACTCGACAAAGCATTCAGCCCCTTCCTGAGCCATGCGCTGGATTGTCTGGGTCCATCTTACAGGAGAAGTGAGCTGTTGGATCAAGTTTTGCTGGATTGCTTCAGGGGCTGCGATGGGTGCAGCATCTACGTTTTGGTAGATAGGGCATAGGCCGCGCTGGAATGGGGTTTGGGCAATGGCTTGGGCCAGTGCGGCCTTGGCAGGCTCCATAAGTGAAGAATGAAAAGCACCACTTACGGCCAGTGGCATTGTTCTTTTAGCACCCGCTGCCTGTAGGGCTTCGTAGGCCAGGGTAACGCCCTTTTCAGTGCCAGCAATCACGAGCTGGCCAGGGCAGTTGTAGTTAGCAGGCACTACGTACTCTTCTATCGAGCCACACACTTGCGCTACTTTTTCATCGCTCAAACCCAAAATAGCAGCCATGGTTCCAGGCGCAGCCTCACACGCAGCCTGCATGGCCGCTGCCCGCTTCGCGACCAGCTGAAGGCCTGCTTCAAACGTCAGCACTTGGCTGGCTACCAGGGCGGAGAGCTCTCCCAGCGAATGGCCCGCTACCATCGCCGGCTGAAACTGAGGCGTAACCTTAGCCAAAATCACCGCATGCAAGAAGATAGCCGGCTGCGCCACCTGCGTGGGTTTTAAATCTGCTGGAGTGCCTTCAAACATGAGATCCGTGATGCGGAAGCCTAAGATTTCATTGGCGGTTTCAAAGAGCGCTTTGGCAGCTGGATGCTGGGCATATAAGGCTTGCCCCATGCCTGGGAACTGGGTGCCTTGCCCTGGAAACAAGTAAGCAGTACGCATACAGTATTGAGTTTATGTTTCTAGGTCGTTTCGTCAATTTTCTTTACAGCCCAAAAACTCCCTTCCTGGCTAGGAGAGGCAGGGCTAGGTCGTTCTAAATCATCTCCTTCACTTCTGTCACCCTGAACGCATGTGAAGGGTCTCTGCGTGGCGGGCCTCGCAGGGATGCTTCGCTTTCAGCTCAGCATGACAAATGGGGGATGATCGACCCTATGCTGGGCGACTGTGGGTAATACATTCATTGAACATTTGTCTACACTATTTAGAGTGTCCTAGCCCTGAGACTAGGAGAGTGACTGGTCTACTATATGTTTAGCCTACTCATCACTGCAGAAATGCATAGGCACAAGGTTGATCATTTAAAGCTGTCTAGACGTTATTAATGCTTTATAAGTTACTATAAAGGTCCGTTCAATGGGCTTTAGCGCCAAGTAGCAAGCCTGCTATCAACAGACAGACAAAGACGAGCTGTAGGAGGACTAATTTCTGCAATTGCTGCGTGAGTTGTGCCGGTGCTTGCCGACTGACAGCTACTCCATGCTGGATCAGAAAAGGTACAGTGCCCAAACACAAATATGGCCAAGGGGCATTGGCATAACGCAAGAGAAAGGCCAGTATGGTCACGATACTTACTGCCAATAGGGCCCAATGGTAATATACCGCTGCTGTCTTCCCTATGCGCACAGGCACAGTCTGCTTACCTACTTGCTCATCTGCAGCTATATCACGGAGGTTATTGACATTGAGCACGCCGACCACAAGACATCCATAACTGATGGCGGGCAACAGCCAGATGCTGCTAAGTGCCTTGGTATGCAAGTAAAAAGTGCCTCCTACGCCTATGAGCCCGAAAAAAAGGAGTACTGCGATGTCTCCCCCACCTCGGTAGCCATAAGGCCTCTTTCCTACTGTGTAGGTGATGGCCGCCACTACTGCCAGAAAGCCGAGAAGCAAAAAGATACTCCACGCATAAACATCTAACGCTGCGCAATAGAGCAGCAAGACGCCACAGCCTATGGTAGGCCCTACTAATAGTTGAAAAGCCTGGCGCATTTGCTCCAGGGTCACAAGTCCTGTTTGTAAGGCGCTAGGAGGCCTTGCTTTATTGATAAGGTCAGCACCGTGCACAAAGTCACCGTAATCATTGGCTAGATTACATATCACCTGCAGCAAGGAAGCAGTCAGGGCAGCCAGCAGTCCAATACTTCTGCCAAAAACTCCAGTAAAAGCGGCCAGTGCACTGCCTAGCCCCACACTTGCCCAGGCCAGCACAATGGTCTCCAAACGTGTGGCAATCACCCATTTCTTGAGACTAGTCATTTAGATAAAATTAGCATTGAGCCTGCTAGGGCTTTCACTATTGAGTGGATGGATTCCTCACCTTACGCAGCAGCATTTTCATTCCAAGCGCAGCAAGGAATCTCAACATAGTGTGGACCACACTGCGATGTTTCGGATGCACTAAAACTGGTTCAAGTGTCCTCGCTTGGACCTTTACTTGTCGACGACCCTTAAGCCTTCCTATCCAGGGCAGGACGGGGTCATTCTTAACCACCTCCTACGTCTCTGTCACCCTGAGCCGCACATGAAGGGGAGCTTCGCAGCGGGCCTTGCAGGGAGGCTTCGCTTTCCGCTCAGCATGACAAATGGGAGCTAATCAGCTGCACACTGGATGGTGATTGATGTTCTTCATCATAAATGACAACTGTCTGCACCACCTAGTTGACTGTATTGCTTGGACGGTATCTATCTTTTTTCGCTAGCAAGAGCGCCAACCCAAAGATAGCAAAGAGGCACTCATTGCTTATTCACTAGGTGCACTCCCAAAAAAATCATTCCCATGCCCACATAGTGTCCCCATAGCAATACCTCACCGTCCAACAGGCCCCAAGCCAATGCGACGATAGGCATAAGAAAAGCAGCCATGCTGGCAAAAATAGGTGAAGTACATTTTACTAGACTAGTGAGCAGCAGGTAAGCCCCTGCTGAACATAAAACTCCTAGCACTAACACATAGCCTAAAGCAAGGTAGGCCCCTTCGGCCGTCTGAATCTTGCTTATCAGGCCAGACTGCCCCAAAAGTATTCCACCTGCCGCCACACTCACAGCGAAAAAAGAGACACTAGTAACGACATAGGGACTTAGATCGGTCAGGTAGTATTTGGTCAAGTTGGCATGGATGCCCAAGAAAAAGCAACCCAAGAGGGGGAAAAGAGCCTGATAACTCACTTGGGCAATGTCTTGTGTTGAGCCAGCAAAAATGAGCAAAATCGTACCTATAATGCCTATAGTAGCGCCCACCATATTGCTTACAGAGATAGGCTGTTGGAAGAAGAGTTTACCTGCTAGGAGGGTAAGAATAGGAATAGATGAACTTAACGCACCATTTAAGGCACTACTCAGGTGTTCTTGCGCTTGGGCAAATAACAAGGCAGGAAATAGCGCCCCTGTCAGACCGATCAGCAATAGCCATCTATGTTGTCTGCCAGACAACTGTCTGAGCTGAGGCACAGATAAGGGAAGAAGAGAGACTCCCGCGAAAAAGATGCGTAGCGCACCAATCTCTTGAGAAGAGTAAACCACTAATCCTTTTTTCATGAGAATGTAGGAGCTGCCTCCTAGCAAGGCCAATAGGATCAGTACTATCCAGTTAAGCAGACTGTTTTCAACTTTCTTTTTATGCATCAGTAATAGCAAGATACGAAAACTTCGGTAACCTTGGTAGCAGCATCGTTGGTAGCGCCTAGGTGGCGGTATGGTTCACTGATACGTTTCTCAGTTACTTTTCTTCCTCCATCATCTGCTGATAGTGTCGGTAGCGAGAAGTGGCTATGGCACCGGTGGCTAGTGCTTGGCGCACAGCACAATTCGGCTCGTGCAGGTGCGTACAGTTGTAGAACTTACAAGCTGCTGCCTGGCTGCGTAGCTCTGGAAAACAATGGCCCAAGCCTTTTTTTTCTATAGCATAGGGCACTAGCGTTTGAATGCCTGGGGTATCGATCACAAAAGTATTGGGCGCTACTTCAAATAAGGCCGCATAGGTAGTTGTATGGCGTCCTCGTTGCGGCAGTTGAGTCGGAGGAGCTACTGCTTGGTTGACTTCAGGGGCTAGCATATTGAGCAAGGTGGACTTGCCCACGCCAGAATAGCCAGACAAGAGTGAGACCTTGCCCAACATGGCTTGGCGAAAGCCTTCGAGGTGCTGCTGCCTTCGGGCAGACACGGCGAGAGTGGCATAGCCTAACTTTTCATACAAGCTTTGAATACCTTGTAAGGCTAGTAACTGCGCTGCCTTTAATAAATCTGTTTTGTTGAACACAAGGCAAGGCGGAATTTCAACTGCTTCTGCCACTATCAAAAAGCGGTCGATAAAATCGAGCTGATCAGCAACTTTATCTGCTGCCATGACCAATACTGCCTGGTCTAGATTGGCGGCCAGGAGCTGTCCGTAGGCTTTTTTGTGGGCAGCTTGCCTAATCAAGTAATTCTTTCGGGGCATGATCTCATGGATCACACCTATGGCTTGCGCTGGTTCCAACGCAAAAGCCACTTCGTCGCCTACCACCACAGGATTGGCTAGCTTCAGCCCCTGCAGCCGGAACTTGCCTCTGAGCTTGCAAGCATAGCTCTCCCCCCCTTCTTCTTGCACTTGGTACCAAGCACCTGTCGATTGGATCACTTTGCCTTTGCGTAGCGCTGTGTCAGCATGCATCATGGCAGCTAAGATAGCAGGCCTGTTTGAGAGAGGCGTTATTGATAATCCCTGCCTATCCAACCGCTTTAGTAACTCACCTTACACAGTGACTTTGTCATTCCGAGCCTGGCGAGGAATCTCTGTGTAGGTAGGCTTCGCAGGGATGTTTTTCTGCATTCAAAATGACAACATGAGGCGCATTAAGCAGGGGAGACGTAAGGTGAGTTAGCAATCAGAGTGCCTAAGCGCTCTCCTTGCACGATTCTGAGGAGATCGTCCGGCTGATGGGCATTGTAAACGATAATAGGCAAATTGTTTTCTTCACACAGCGTAAAGGCGGTCACATCCATCACAGCAAGTTTCCTCTGAAACGCTTCCTGAAAACTAAGCTGGTCGAGCCGCACTGCTGCTGGGTTCTTATGCGGATCGTCTGAATAGACGCCATCCACTTGGGTTCCTTTGAGCAACACATCTACCTCCAATTCTATGGCCCTAAGGCTGGCTGCTGAGTCAGTAGTGAAGTAAGGAACGCCCAGGCCTCCCACAATGATCACCAAACGCTTTTTTTCTAAGTGCCTCATTGCTTTGTGCGGTACGTAAGATTCACAAACTGACTCTATGGATAGGCTAGACATGACGCGAGTAGGGATACCCCTCTTTTCTAGAGCGCTTTGCAGGGCCAAGCCATTGATAGCAGTGGCTAGCATGCCCATAAAGTCTCCTTTCACTCTGGGTATGTCCAAAGCTGCACGTGCACCTCGATATATGTTGCCTCCTCCAATAACGACCGCCAGGGATACGCCTAGTGACTGCACTTTCGCTATTTCGTCCGCGTACAAAGCCAGCTGGCTGGCGTCTATGCCTGAACCGTGTGGACCCATGAGCGCCTCCCCACTGAGTTTGAGTAGGATTTTTTTGTATTGCATAGTCGCAAGATGTCTTTTTGTAAGGCAACTGACCAGCAAGCAGGGCTAGCTTTTAGTCTATCCACCGAGCTAGAGTTACAAGTCGAGGTTATCACAAAGTAGCCTCGACCACGCTTCTAAATTTTTAAAATTGACGATATTGGGGACTAGAAGGTTTTCTTCAATCACCCAATCACAAAATCACCCAGTCACCCAATGGACGAATCAATCACCCAATCACAAAATCACCCAATGAACTGACCAGTCACCCAATGAACTGAATCACCCAATCACAAAATCACCTAGTCACCCAATGGACGAATCAATCACCCAATCACAAAATCACCTAGTCACCCAATGAACTGAATCACCCAATCACAAAATCACCTAGTCACCCAATGGACTAATCAGTCACTTCATAATGCCATGGACCCAAGTCGCATAGGTCGTCCGTTTTCTTACCTGTGCTAGATTCTCTACCTTTACTTGGTGCAATCGTCATGAATAGGATAGGAGCCTGCTCTTGGTGGTTACCAATCACTACATGTCCCTGAATATAGAAAATCTTGCAGGCTTTGACAAAGCTGCGTCCCCAACCAAGACTAAAGACCATCCATCTTAAGAAAGCTATGTCACGTCATTTTTTCAGCTCATGGCTACTCTGCTGGGCGTTGCTGCTCGTAGGGGCGTGCAAAAGTACAGAAATAGCCACTAACCGTGCCCATACAAGGCATCAAGCACCTTACCAGGCTACGTGCACCAGGCACCATGATCTGCTCCACACTAAGCTGGAAGTAAGCTTTGACTGGCAGCGCCAACACCTACATGGGGTAGCTACCTTAAAACTACAACCCCACTGTTATCCGCAAAGATACTTAATACTAGACGCCTGCGGTTTCGCCATTCATCAGGTGGCCATGGTACAGCAGACCCAACAAAGCCCTTTGAAGTATACATATGATGGTAGAAAGCTGATCATTGATTTAGGCCAAGCACTGCCTGCCGAAACTGCTTATCAGGTAGCCATTGCCTACACCGCACAGCCCAACGAGGTGGGTAAGTATCGCAGCATTACTCCTTTCTCAAGCCAGGGTTTGTTTTTTATCCAGCCAGATGGTAGTGCCCCTGACCGGCCTCGACAAATTTGGACACAAGGCCAACCACAGTCTAACTCCTGCTGGTTTCCTACCATTGATGCGCCCAACCAGCGGTGTACGCAGGAGGTGTATATCACTGTGGAACAGCACTTGAAGACACTCTCTAACGGCGTGCTGGCCTATGCCAAGCGCAACAATGACGGAACAAGAACAGACTGCTGGCAGATGGACTTGCCACATGCGCCTTACTTATTCATGCTGGCAGTAGGCGACTTTGCCGAAGTGCAAGACACATGGAACGACTTGGAAGTCAACTACTATGTAGAGCCCGCCTACGCGCAGCATGCCCGAGCCATTTTTGGCCACACGCCAGAGATGCTCGAGTTCTTTTCGCAAAAACTAGACTATCCCTATCCTTGGCCCAAATACAGCCAAATAGTGGTCAGGGACCACATGATGGGAGCCATGGAAAACACTTCTGCCGTTGTTTTTTCAGATATGCTTCAGGTAGACGATCGGCAGCTGCTGGATAATGATCATGACGATATCATTGCCCATGAGCTATTTCATCACTGGTTTGGGAACCTAGTCACTTGTGAGTCTTGGGCCCATTTGCCGCTGAATGAGGCCTTTGCTTGTCTAGGAGACCATTTGTGGCGCGAACATAAGTATGGAAAGGAAGCTGGAGCCCTCAGCGTATGGTATACATTGCAAGGCTATCTTCAAGAAGCTACCCATAAACAAGTCCACCTGGTTCGGTTTCACCACGCTCATGTGGGAGAGCTATTTGATAGGCATAGCTATAACAAAGGCGCCTTGGTGCTGCACATGCTGCGTCAATACGTAGGAGAAGAGGTCTTTTTCAAAGCCCTGCATCATTATCTTAAAAAGCATGCCTTCTCTACAGTAGAGATTCACCAGCTGAGAAAAGCATTTGAAGACATAACAGGAGAAGACCTCAACTGGTTTTTTAACCAATGGTTCTTTGCAGCGGGCCATCCGATGCTGAAGATGGCACATACTTACAATGACGGGACGCTCACCGTAAAAATATGGCAACAGCAGAATGCGACGACCACTCCCATTTACAGGCTTCCGCTGACCATCGCTGTTTGGGCACAAGGCGAACCACAACAGTATGCCGTTGTAGTAGATCAGCCCTACCACGAATTTACGTGGACGCTGCCTGAGCCTCCTGCGCTCGTACATCTAGATCAACGCTCCTTGCTGCTCGGCGTGGTAGAACATGCTAAGTCAGTAGAAGAATATCAGCACCTCTACTACCAAGGAGAAGATTTCTTTGCCAAGCAAGAAGCACTGGCTTATTGCAGCAGCCATATGCGCCATCCTATATGCTGCCAAGTGCTACAAGAAGCTCTCCAAGATGATTTTTGGTTTTTTAGGAAGATGGCTGTCGATGCTTTTAGACACTATGCAGGCAAAGATATGGCCGTCATAGAAGCCCTATTGATCGAACTGAGCAAGCATGATGACAAGGCTGCCGTCAGGGCAGCTGGCTTGGGGGCACTTGCCTCGCTTCAGGACCCTGCCAAGTACGTTGAGGTGTACAAGCAAGGCCTGCAAGATCGCTCCTATCATGTAGTCAGCACAGCTTTGCGTATGTATGCAACGACCAGTAATGCGCCTGACAAGATGGTCCACCTGGCCAGTTTAGAGGCGTGTGACCACCGTGACGTGGTCATGGCCCTGGCTCATTACTACACCCAAGTGCGGCAGCCCGACAAGTACGCCTGGCTGCAAGGCAAGCTCACCAAGCTACTAGGCAGAACAGACGATACACCTTTGGTAGTGGCTTTGGGTCAATACCTAGCCGTCGTCCCTAACGAAAAAGAGCAGCAAGCCGGTTTGGCTTGGTTCAGACAGATCACTAGTCCTCCTTCAAGGCCCCATGTTCGGAGGGCTGTTGGCGAAGCGCTGCAACACATGCGCCGAGTGCCAGGAGTTGATGTGCTCCTGAAGGAGCTCAAGGCCAGTCATAGGTAGGAGAAGATATAAGTAGAAGAGGGGCTGTGTCAAAAGCATGTTGTTCCCCCAACTGGCGCAAGTCTCCAGGCTTGTGCCTGTTATACATGCCGAGAGTGCTGCAAAAGTCAAAAATTTATATCTGCCAAAGCCTTAAATGGGGCTGTAGGGGCTATTTCTTAAAGTCAGTATGCAGCTTTGGAGCGCCCTCATGCTGCTGTAAGCTTTAAAATGCACGCCAATTCTGTATGCTCATCTAGCAGCTCACTCCCCATCTTTCTACAGTATTTTATATCTTATTGTATCTTTCCCTCGTAAAACAAATAACCGAGCCTATGACGCAGACTATCAGCATAGATATCATCGACGAAAAGGCATTGAAACTCCTCCAGGACCTTGAGGGACTGCAGCTCATTCGCCTACGCAGGGATCCAACAGCACCCCTGCTTCCGATCGATTGGACCAAGTACAAAGCAGCCATGACCCAGCAGCCTTTGCCTGAAGTGGATCAGCAACTCAAAGATTTACGCAACGGATGGACATCAACTACCTCTGGGATACCAACATAGCTATTTACTATCTGCAAAGGCATTTCCCACCCTCGGCTGAGCAATTTATCGATCACCTCTTCGAAGAATCCCAGCCAGCCATTTCCGTCATCACCGAGATCGAATGACTGTGTTGGAAAACGCCTTCACAAAAAGACCGCAAGCTATTACACAGCTTTATAGATAAAGTATGGGTATTGGGGCTAGAAACGACCATTAAGCACCAAACAGCTGCTCTGCGCAGGCAGTACAACATCAAGCTGCCCGATGCCATCATTGCAGCCACTAGTCTAGCCTACGACCTAACTTTGATCACAAGGAATGTGGCCGATTTCAAAAATATTACCTCGCTAAGGCTTGTCAACCCCTATGAGAGATAAAATGCTCATCTGGGCAACTTGCCCTATTGTATTGCTGCTAACAAGACAGCCCTTGGTGCATATTTTTTCTGTGCCAGCCTCCTAGACTACCAGTAGCTCTCCAACTGGCGCAAGTCTCCAGGCTTGTGCCAGTTCTTCCAGCTGAGGTAAGCTTTAAAACGCAAGCCAATTTCTCCTAGACCACCAGAAGCTCACTCAAGCGGCCAAAAGACCACTAAGTCTTCTTGCATCCAAGGCAGGCGCAATCTGTCCATAGACCAAGGAGGATGTAGCGCTTGCGCGTCATAAGGAGCCAAGGGCAACGTCAGGTGCCAATAGCTCAGCTCCTTGCCCTCAATACGACGCAGGATACTGTGCCGTCTAAGAAAATATGCTTTAAAATCCTCTACAGTAAAACCTGCTTCATATGCCTCCTGTTTTTCGAGCTCCTTCAGGCCTTCCCATTTTTCTAGGGCTAGTTCCAGTACTTGCTGACAATTTTTCTGTAGTTGTGCCTCTTCTGGGGGCAAGTCTACCGTCTTTTCTGCGCTTTCCTCCTTTTCTGTGCTTTCCTCTTGGTTGCCTGTTCCTGCATCTTCCCCTTCGCTGGGTGGGGAGCCGTTCTGATCAGGAGCTAGTGCTTCATGGGCTTCGTGGGCTTCATCTACTTCCTGAAAGCGATAGCCAGGCGCCACCACATCGTCATGGGCAAGACCACAGAGCAGTTTGTTCAGTAGCAGCCTCCACTCTGCAGTATTTAGCTGTCCTGTGGCCAAGTATTGTAGGGTATGCACCGCATTATTGACAGCTTTTGCACTGACAAAGGCATGTTTTTTTATGAATCCCTGGTCTTCAAAGAGCTGTTCTAGGAAGGGCCATAACAACACCACGCCGCCATTTTGTACATATACTTTGAATACTTCTTGTGGCACCGACTCTTCTTCTTTCTCCTCTTTGAGAGACAACGCTTCCTCTTCAGGAAGCAATACTTTGTCCTGTTCAGGCAGAGGGGACGCTTGGATGCGTTCTCTTGACGCACCGTGCTGCGGTTCAAAGCTTTGTTTGTCCAGCGCTGCCTTGAGTACATCTGTACTTACCCCCAGCGCTTGGCTGAGCTGCGCTGCGTATTGAGTCAGTAAGGCGGCTAGCGAAGCAGGTGTGTCCTGGGCTTGGCGTAGGCTCGTGGGCAGTATTTTCTCAAAAGCAGCCTGCACTTGGCCCAGGCTCACCCCCAGCGCCTGGCTCAGGTGCGTTGCATACTGAGTCAACGGAGCTGTAGTAGCAGCAGGTGCGTCCTGGGCTGAGCCTAGGCTTTTGGTTAAAACTTTTTCTAAAGCAGCCCGCACTTGACTGAGGCTCACCCCCAACGCTTGGCTGAGCTGCGTTGCATACTGAGTCAACAGAGTTGTAGTAGCGGCAGGTGTGTTCTGGGCTTGGCGTAGGCTCGTGGGCAGTATTTTCTCCAAAGCAGCCTGCACTTGCCCTAGGCCCGCCGGCAAGACTTTCTCCAAAGCAGCTTGCACTTGGCCCAGGCTCACCCCCAGGGCTTGGCTGAGCTGCGTTGCATACTGAGTCAACGGAGCTGTAGTAGCAGCAGGTGCGTCCTGGGCTGAGCCTAGGCTTTTGGTTAGAACTTTTTCTAAAGCAGCTTGCACTTGGCCCAGGCTCACACCCAGCGCCTGGCTTAGCTCAGATGCGTACTGCGTCAGCAGAGCGGTAGTAACAGACGGTGCACCCTGGGCTTGGATCAAACTTTTGGGTAGAACACTCTCCAACGCAGACTGCACCTGACTCACACTCACCCCCAACGCTTGGCTGAGCTGCGTTGCGTATTGATCTAACTGGTCTGCTGGAGTAGGAGAGAGGGCCTGCGCTTGGACTGGTACAATTTTTTTCAAGGCTTTCTGTACCCGACTCACGCTCACCCCCAATGCTTGACTTAGCTGCGTTGCGTATTGAACCAATTGAGCTGTAGTAGCAGCAGGCGCGTCCTGGGCTGAGCCTAGGCTTTTGGTTAGAACTTTCTCGAAAGCAGCTTGCACTTGGCTGAGGCTCACCCCCAATGCTTGACTTAGCTGCGTTGCGTACTGATCTAACTGGTCTGCTGGAGTAGGAGAGAAGGCCTGGGCTTGAACCAGATTTTCGGGTAGTATTTTCTCGAAAGCAGCTTGCACTTGACTGAGGCTCACCCCCAGGGCTTGGCTCAGCTGCGTTGCATACTGAGCCAACTGGTCTGCTGGAGTAGGAGAGAAGGCCTGGGCTTGAACCAGATTTTCGGGTAGTATTTTCTCGAAAGCAGCTTGTACTTGACTGAGGCTCACCCCCAATGCTTGACTTAGCTGCGTTGCGTACTGAGTCAACGGAGTTGTAGTAGCAGAAGGCCCTTCCTGGGCTGAGCCTAAGCTTTTGGTTAGAACTTTTTCTAAAGCAGCTTGCACTTGGCCCAGGCTCACGCCCAACGCTTGGCTGAGCTGGGTTGCATATTGAGCTAACTGGCCTGCTGGAGTGGGAGCGAGGGCCTGCGTTTGGAATAGACTGTCTGGTACAATTTTTTCCAAGGCTTTCTGTACCTGACTCATGCTCACCCCCAATGTCTGACTTAGCTGCGTTGCATACTGAGCCAACTGGTCTGCTGGAGTAGTAGAGAAGGCCTGGGCTTGAACCAGATTTTCGGGTAGTATTTTTTCTAAAGCAGCTTGCACTTGGCTGAGGCTCACCCCCAATGCTTGGCTGAGCTGCGTTGCGTATTGATCTAACTGGTCTGCTGGAGTAGGAGAGAGGTCCTGCGCTTGGACTGGTACAATTTTTTTCAAGGCTTTCTGTACCCGACTCACGCTCACCCCCAATGCTTGACTTAGCTGCGTTGCGTATTGATCTAACTGGTCTGCTGGAGTAGGAGAGAAGGCCTGCGCTTGTCCTAGGCTCGCTGCTACAATTTTTTCCAAGGCTTGCTGCACTTGACTGGGGCTTAGCCCTAATGTTTGGTTGAGCTTTGCCAGGTGATACTTGACCCATGCTTGGGGATCGAATGGAGCGGCATGGTTCTGGAGCAGATAGGCCAACACAGCTGCTTCGTTGTGTTTTTGCCAGGTAAAAGGGTCTAAGCGATCTGAGATAGCCGTCAGCTGTACAGAGGACATCCCCATCAGGAACTGCTGGAAAAAGAGATGGGCTTCAGGGGCCAAAAGGACTATAAAGCGCTGGAAGGTATCCTCACCAAAGTAGTAGGCCAGTCGCTGTGCTACCCGTTCTTGGTTAGGCAGCGTAAGCAGTAGTTTTCTGACAGCGTCCTTCTGTGTACTGATAAGCTGCGTCAGCTCCTGCTCTAACCGAGTAAGAGCACTGGCTTTGTGTGTGCCCCAAGCAGTAAGCCCTTGTGCTAGCAGTGTATGGAGGTCGCGCAGTGTCGCCTGTTCGGGCCAAGCCTGATGGGCCTGTTGCTGCACGGCTTTGTGTCCCTCCTGCTGGAGGTCTCGGAGTTGCTTGATAAAATCTTGTGCTCCTTTTGTAGGGGGTAGCCCTGCTTGGGTAGCTATCATCAACGCATCGAGCAAAGCCAGGCGCTCGATGTTGAGTGTCTCTGCCAGTGTAGCCAAAGTGTCTGCCAGCCAGGGCTTGGCTTGAAAATCTTCTGCAGCTTGTTTCGATAACTGCGTTAGCGCTGCCTCCCACAACGCATGCCGAAAGTCTTGTGGAGACATTGGGTGGGTGCTTGCATAGGTCCATAAGTGATAGAGGCTATCAAGGGCTTGCTGGATCGTCTTGGCGTGTTTTTCGTTGCGCAGCGCTACGAACTGCGCCAAATCCTGGTTGCGCAAGCTAACCACCAGTCTCTTTCTAGTATGAGGCTGCTGGAGCATCTCATCCATGCTCTTCTGCACGCGTTTGGGGGCGCTTGTCAAAAAAGCCTCCCACAGGGCATGCGGGGCAGTGTAGGGAGAGCCTAACACGCCTGTCTGTAAGAAGTATTGCCAGTCTTTTTCTAGCCTCTTTTGGTGTTCGATGATGAGGGGCTGGAGACTACTTTTGAGGGTGTCTTGCACAGCGCTCTGTTGCACAGGACCAAGAGAGGGTGCAACTGCTTCTACCATATGGGCGACTTGTTTTGCTAGTGTGTCAGCAGCCATTCCTTGGCGGATGGCTTGCTTCATGGCAGGCAACAAGATGGCTTGGTATTGGGACAGCGCGTTTGGGGGAAGGAGCTGATGCAGGGCTTGATAGATAGGTAAAAGGGCCAGTTCTAGCTTTTCTGCTACTTCCTCAGTGCTTCCCTTCCAGGTGGGGCGCAATGCAGCTAGGATATTAGCTACGGGAGCAGTGTGCTCATGTTGGTCCACTACAAAGGTCACTTTTCTGAATACTTCTTTTTTGGGCAGGTGTGTTTGTTGAGAAATGCGCAACAAAATGTGCTGGACGAACTGGTGCGCACTTGTTGGGGGGCCTTGGCCCAAAGCCTCTAGCAACAGGACGTCCAGCGCACGGCGCTTCTCTGCTAAAGTGGCTGCAGGGAGCAGGTCTGCTTTGAGCAATACGGTCTGATAGGTGGCTAGCGTGGCAGGGCTGAGTGGAGAGAGGGCAGCGACCAGCTGAGCAAGGGACTCGGCAGGGAGTATTGCCGCCAGCCTGTGGCTGCTCTCTTTTTGTTGCAGCAGGGTACGGATGGTTTGCTGTAGGGTTCTTTGCTGCAGGCCTTGCACCAAAGTGTCTACCAAAGCTGCCTGGCTAGTATAGCCAGCGGGGAGTATGCCTTCTCGCAAAAAATCCTGCAGGACGGCTAATGATAGCGGCTCATGGGCAGCCTTGGAGGGACGGTGCTGGAGCATAGTGGCCAGCGCGCGGGTAAAGTGCTTGATAGTGCTTTGCCTTGCGTCCCTACTGGGCTCGTTACTTAGCTGTTGTCCCCAGGCCTGGAGACTAGGGAGCTCAGGTGGCTGCACTGGTGTATGAGGAACCACTGCTGCCAGTAGCTTGCTGAAGGTGGCTATCCAGGCTTGCTCCTGCCTGGCAGAAGGGGGTGACGCATGCAAGATGTCTTCCAAGATGTCTTGCAGCTTCTTCAGCTGTCGCCTTGCCTCAGCTTTGTCGGGTAGTTTTTCCCTGGCAATAGCCAGCTGGAGTTCATGCAAGAGGGCATGGCTTAGGGAGAGTAGACTAACAGCAGCAGTGTTGGGTGCTTCAGGCGGTGTGGCTGGGTCTTCAGAGACGGTAGGCTGTGTTTTTTCATCGATTGGATGCTCCTTTGGTGCAGTCTCCTCAAGGGGCTTCTCAGGCGCCACTAGCTGCAATAGCGTAGCCATTACTTCGTCGATTATCTGGGAAGGATGTAATCGTTTCCATGAAGCTTGGTGCTGCAGCACTGCTGCTTGCCACTGATGAAGAGGAAGGCCTGTTTGTTGGGCAAGCTGCGGGAGTAGCCTTGTCAGGTAGTGTTGGGGGGCCTGCGCATGGGGTTGCCTTTGGAGGTATTGTAATGTGAACTGTGTTAGTTGCTGGTCCAGGATGCTCCTATCCAGCAGCTTCTGTCTGGCTACCGCTGCTCCCAAGCGTTGCAGCACTTGAAAAGTAGGTTGAAGAGTAGGCTGCAAGAGGGTGACTATTTGGGCAAGCTGGGACGCTGGAAGGCTACGTACTAATCGGGGGATATGTGCTTGGTGCTGTATCCAGCCCATGAGCAACTTTCGAACTACTGACGGGCTGGCCTGCGCTACTATCTTTTCTAACAAGGTTGCTAGTTCATGGTGCTGCTCCTGCTGAGGCGTTGCCAGCAAGGTGTCAAAGCGCTGAATGAGCCTTGCCAAAGGCGTTGGACGGGTGGCCTGTGCAGCGGTAGTTGCCAAGGCTTCTTGTAGATGAGGCACTAAAAGAGGCAGGTTACTGCGCCAGGTATGCTGCCCCTTGCGCTGCTCTAGGTGCTCAGCCAGTGTGAACAGCAAAGCAGGATAGCTCGTGCCTAGTCCTTGGGCCAGCTTCCTCAAGCTGGCTTGGACCCACGTAGGGGCATTGGATGTAGGCCTAGCCACGAGCGTCTGCGATAGTACAGCTGTCCAGGTGGCCTGGACAAACGCGGTCTCGCTCATGGCTACTAATGGACGTGCTTGCTGCAAAGCCACTAAGTCTTCGGCCAGGGCAATGATGGCGCCCCCATGTGTGCGGTCCAGCAGCCGAATGGTCTTTTGCAGGGTAGCTCGAGAAAACTGGGTGACAACCCTTTGAATGGCTTTGGGGCTCTCTCTGAGTTCCCACCAAAGGGCCTGCAGTGCTTCAGGTTGCTCCTCAATCAAGTCTAAGTAAACAGCTTCTGTGGCTCTTTGGGCCTCTGTAGGCATCCACCAGGCAAAATAGCCGTGGGTGAGGTAGTGCTGCACTGCCTTGCGCTTGGCTTCGGGCAGGGGGGTGATTTGTCGCTTTCGGGGATCGTGCAGGGCTTCCTCTACTTGCTCTTGGAGCAGGACAGGGAGCTTTTTTTGTAGCTGCACAAGGGTCTCTTGCACCATCGACGCTGAGGAAATAGCCCCCAAGTCTATCTGTAGCTCTTCCAGTGTTATGACCACCTCGTCAGGCACCTGTTGAGAGAAAATTTGGTCGAGCAGCTGGCTGAGCTGTTCCTCAAAGTGGGGACCTAGGCCGCGCTGCAACGCGTCTAGGTGCTTCTGGCTAGTGACTTGCAGTTCTAGCACTTGCCGCATGATGATATGATCGTGGCTGGCCAAGGTAGGTTGCGTAGTGAGCACTTCTGCTTATTTGTCAATGTTACGCAAGGTCTAAGATCATTGTATTATTGCATGGTTGCAAGAGTTTTTCTAGGTCTATAAGGGTTCTTTTTTAAGTGCCGCTAGCAGTATTGGATGCATTTTGCAACAGCCTCAATATCTTCTACCCCTCTTCGCTGGCATATAGCATCATCAGCCCTAGTAGATTCTTGGCAGCAGCGTGCAGCTGCGGATCGGCTGCTGGGCGCGTGCCTTTGAGTACAATCCACTCTTTGTAGGCGCGCTCAAAGGTTTCCATTTCTTCTAGGTCGAGCCATAGGATATTGACAAACACATGGGCAGGACTCTCGAGCATGATCAGTTTGTGCACCATGTTCCTGAAGGAGTTTTTTTGGAAGCGAGCAGGCCAAGAAGGGAAAACCATCGTCATCATGAATGAATAAGGGTCATTGGTGCCTTGAAAAGTGGTGCTATTTCTCAAAAGAATGTGCTCTACCAAATGAAATCCTTCGCTCTCTCGGTTGAAGGTTCTGAAGAACTTTACTGCTTGCTTGATGAGCATGCTTGCTTGTTCAACCGTTTTAATGACGACTTCCTTATTGACCAATTGAATCGACTTGTGCGCTTCTTTGGCTACGTAGAGCTGGAGGTCATAATTGCCTTCTGCATTTTCTACAATTTCGTAGTTTGCTTCATCTACGCCATGTCTGATGGCCAAGTTCTGGATTTGAGGAAAGTTGCCTTTGAAGATGAATAGATTGTCATACTTTGACTGCAGGTTTTCTCCTAAAAAAAGTTGTAAGCTGTGGTGCTCAAGGCCTTGCTCTACATAGAAATTGCTCTTAAGGATTTCGTATAAAAATCTTCGTTGGAGGTTTTTGATGCCTAATGAGCGATAGATACGGCGCTCAAAGCCAGTGATGTTTTCACTGTCCCAAGTCTCATTGAGGGCGCCTGTCATGTCCAAGCCTTTGCTTCTGTCTCTGCTAATGGCCAGGTAATCTCTCAAGAAAAGGCTTTTATTATACATCATGGCTTTAACGGCCTTCTCACGCAAGGGGCTGTAAACAAGGACAGAGTAGTCTGTAAAGACTTCAGCAAACCGAGCCAAGAGATGATCGAGCGTAGCGTTCTTTTTGATTCTGTGGTGTTCTTTTCTTTCTAATATCCTGCTGAGGTACTGCTGATAGACAGCCTCTGCCTGTGATCTAGGAGGGCTGTCCTTGTGGCCATGCGTGCCTGGGGTAATGCCCAAGTACCTTCTCTGCACTTTGAACGCCGTGTCTAGCTCTCTTTCCTCGTTCAGGTCAGGGTGTTTTATCAAGGTCTCTAAATAGGGCACGTCCTTAGGGAACTGGCCAAAGTAAGTTCTGTTTTCAGGAGAGTGTATGGCCAGTAGGTCCTTGACATGCGCCAGCTGGGCGAGGTAGTTGACAAGGAGCTGGTCAAAAAACATCAAGTACCCTTTGAGCTGGTTGGCTTGGGCTTTTTGTTCTTTAGGAGCTGAATAGGGCAGGCCTTCGTGGCCTACGCTGTAGATCAAAGGAAAATCATGTTGGATAGAAACGTAGGTCGATAGATTTCTGTATCGCCCCTTGCGGACGGCAATCTCTTCTTCAGTCAAAGAAGCTCTTTTGAAAACACGTTCATGGACAATTTCTTGAAAGTACTGTCTTACCTTGGCTCTATTGAGCAGTATAGGGGCTCCTTTGTGATAAATAGTGACTGTGCTATGGTCCACATCTATGCGGGGCACGCTGTCGTAGGGCACTTCTATCACCATGGCGCTGCGCGCTTCTGTTGCATCAGTAAAGACAGAAAATTGAGTCACACTGTCTATTTTTTCTATCTCTGTCACGCGCTGCAAAATCTCAGAGACGTAGATGACCGACCGCGCTGCACTTTGCGCCAGCGCTTGCTCGTCCACATAGCCTTGCTCTAACAAAGGCCCTGTGAATATTTCGTCCACAGTCTTTTGTTGGTCAATCAGCCTATTCCTCAAAGAGTAGAATTGCACATAAGGGGCCATGAACGACCTGACGTTGAAGAGCAGCTCTGCATACAGCATGGCACTTTCTTCTGGGGTCAGGGCTGTTTGGACTTCAATGGCTGCATTGATACGCACGTAGAGGGGCTTGAGAAGGCTTACTTCAAAAAAGTCTTCACACAGGTTGCGGTGCTGATAGAGCCTTTGCTTGACCGTGGTGATGATTTGCGCTTCTTGGGCCTTTTGAAGGGCCCGCTCTTCCAAGTCAAGAAATATTTTATAGCCTCCTTTGATTTCTTGAGGGCCTTGGCTCAAAGCAATTTTTGCATTCTTGACGCCTGGCACATCCACGATCAGCTTTAAAAAATCAGTGCTAGTCAGTGGATTGCAGGGTAGAATTTCTTCTGCGCGGTAGAAGTGCTTGATATTCCCTTTCTGAGCTTGGTGGGGAGGAGGGGCTAAGAGGTCTTCAATATGAAACTGGGTCCGATAATCTAGGTCCATCAGGGCATAGCAGAACTCTTCGAGCATGGTAATGCCAGGATCGTGTTCGTTGTAATCGGTCCATACTTTGCCTGCCAGCTGCTGGATGTATTCGATGCCTTTTTGCTTTAGGAAGCTGTAGCGCAGGACGTCTAACCGGCTGGGCACACTAGGAAGCTCACTCACGGTAGTTGTATTTGCTTGGCTGCTTTCTTAAAAACTTACCTACAAAGGTAACTTGGAATAAAGAGTTGTTTCGTTCTGAAGCAAGTTTATATAAAAAGTAGCCTGAAATAGAGACAAAACCAAGCAACGGCTTGCAGCCTTCTTGGCACAGGCGAAGGGCTTCCGTGCCAGTGTGGACTAAGAGGAATTGGTGTACGTTTAGAGCTTGCGTCAGCCTGAAGAGCTGGCACAAGCCAGGAGACTTGCGCCAGTTTGATCATTGTCACGGAACTAAGTTCCGCGCCAGTTGGGTTGGCAGTTGCCCTTAGTTCATCAACTGCAGTGTTGGCAGCATTACCACTATGTTCTTTGCATTGTCAGGAGTCTGAATAATAAATGCCCCTAACCATCTTTTTGCTGCTCTTGATCCTAAATTTGTAGAGTCTCCAAGAAAAACTCTTGGTTGGTCAGCTAGCGGTAGTACTCCTGTTTCTTGTCCTTGTCTTCCAACCCATCCAATACTGTACCCCTCTGCACTTCGACCATCCCCTGGCAGATCAAATTCTACACAAACGTTGACAGTACGTGGTAGTTGATAAACGCCATTAGCAGTACGAGTTCGGTCAGTTCCGATGGTATATCCGCCAGTATCCTCACGTTTTACAATGCCTACTTTATTGTAGTTCTGATTTACTGAGCCACTGGCAATAGTTCTGAGCGTCATCGTTATGCCGTTCAATGTGAGCGTCTTACTTCCTTTTGGCCAGTCTTGTACTTGATAGCCTAGCTCCTCGGCTTTTGCTTTAACTGCTTTTTGTGCATCTGACACCGCACCTTCTTGTTTCGTTACTTCCTCTTGTAGGTCATGTCTGTGTATTGCTTCCACTTGTTTGTTCGTCAGACATTGTGTCTCTCTTGCTAGCTTATTCCTTGCCTTTATGGCTGCTCTCAATTGTTCTAGAGGTGATGCTGCGGTCGCTGCTTTCTTTTTGGTTTCTTCTTCGTCCTCTTCTACAGCTGTTTCTTCTTGTACAGCTGCTCCTGCAGTCTCATCTCCGCCGACCTCGGCTTTCTCTACCTTTTCTCCTTCCTCTTCTGCAACTACATTCAAATCTCCACTTGGAGCTTGGGGTACTCCATTAGGTGTTGCAACAGCGTTGTCTTTGTTCGTTTCGGCTCGGCTACCTTCTCCTACACTCAAACCCTCTTCTTCTACAGGATGGTCTTCGTCCTCATTGTCTGAGTTGGCTCCTTCATCTAGAGCGTTGCCTCCTCTTATAAAAGGAGGCACCTTTTCTGCATTTATCTCACCGTTAGGGCCAAAAACCCCTGCTTCCACAAGCGTATCCATAAATCCAGAACTGCCAGATCCCCTAGAACCCCGCCGGTGCTTCTTTTCTGACTTTTTTTGTTCTGTTGGCCCTGCTGGCGTTGGAGCGGCAGCTTGTGTCTGGGAGGCTATTGGTGGGCCTTGTTGTCCAGGAGCTGCAGTACCTGCTTTTCTATCATCCACTGACTTTGTAATAGGCTCTTCACTTGCTGGGAAAGCTGTGTTCTTATCACCATTTGAAACTACATTGGCAATAGGCAATGAGCCTTCTTGTGGTGCTGCAGCCACTGCCACTGGAAGGCCTTCTCCATGACCTGGTGGTACTACCATCGCTATTGGCTTATCAGCTCCTTTGCTAGAGGTATATTCATCTGTAAGATCTTCTTCAGGGCAGGGGGTGGCTACCACCGCTATTGGCTTATCACCATTTTTTTCGTACTCAACGATGGCTATCTCTGCTTCTTTCACAAAGATATTCTCATTCCGCATGCATCCGCCAGGAATGACTTCAGCAGTGGTAAGCATTAGCAGCACGCCTCCAGCAATGAGCGGGAAGCCTGCTTTCTTTCGAAAAAACAAGCCTTTTTTCAGGTAAGCTGCTAATTGGCTTATTATGTTCGTGGATTTTTTGTTGTGTTCTTGTTGGGACATAGTGAGCGGGTTTTAAGTGTGCAGGGTTTCACCGCTGCAATCTTCGTGACTTTATTCCATTATACAAATTTTTTTGCCTGCAAAAAACTAACATTCTGTACACAAGAAATTGCAAAGCTGCCTTGGCATTGAGCAAAGTCGGTCTGAACGCTGAGGGTATCGAAAGGTTTTTTGTAAGTAGCAAGTGCGCTGTAAAAGGGCTAGGCCATTATATTGTCAAGTGATTTTGTGATCGCGTGATTTTAAAGGTTTCTCTAGGCCTGTAAGGGCACTTTTGAAGTGTTGTCAGCTATTGGGTACATTTTGCAACAGTCTCATCACGTTATAAAGAATGACTTTTTAAACGCATAAAAAGGTTCAAAATAGCACAATAATACAATCAGCAAATCACTAGCTCCCTCCACCATGCAGCGACCTCTCCTTATACCTCCTTGGTCTCGCTTTCCTTTTGTAAGGCTTACCATGGCTTGGATGGGTGGCCTACTCATGGCGCACTGTTGGGCAGCCCCCCTCTGGATGGTAGGGAGCTTACTTGGAGGCTTATTGCTGATCTACACATGGCTTATAGTAAGGGTTCGGCCAGCAACATTTCATCGTTGGCGTTCCTGGCTAGGTGGGGTGGGGTTGTTAAGTGTGCTTTTGTCAGGCTATCTACGCCTGTCGCTCCATGAGCCATCAAGAGATGGGCATCACTTGATGCACTGGGCTTCAGCAGTAGAGGCTTATGAAGCCATTGCCCTGGAAGACCTGCACAGCAAGACAGCTAGCAGCTACGTCACGGTAGCAGTACGTCGAGCACGTGTACAAGGCACTTGGCGCAAGGTGCGCGGCAAGGTGCGACTGTCCTTCCACAAGGCAGCAGCCCGCCAGGTTCGCTATGGCGATGTGCTGCTGGTCCGAGGCGCTCCCCAAGCTGTTCCACCCCCTCAAAATCCGTACACGTTTGACTATCAGCGGTGGTTGCGCCAAGCACAGGTCTATCATCACCACTTCTTGCACCAGCAGCAAGTGGCCCTCATTGCTTCCAGGCCCCCCAATCCGTTGCGGGCTTTGTCTTTTCGCCTTTTGCGCTACTGCCAGTCCCAATTGAGCCAGCACCTGACGCAGGGTGAAGTGCGTGCCGTGGTCCTGGCTTTGGTCCTAGGCCAGCGAGATACGTTAGAAGAGACGGTCAGAGAGGCCTACGCCAGCGTGGGCGCCATGCACGTGCTGGCCGTGTCTGGACTGCACGTAGGCATGCTCTACTGGTGCTTGTCCCTGCTTTTCAGCCTTCTTGGGCTTACGCAAAGCGCTCCCAAGGGGTCGCTGGCGCTTTCCTTGGCTTGGCTTTGGTTGTATGCGTTGGTGACAGGGCTTTCTCCTTCTGTGTTGCGCGCCACGCTGATGTTTACTTTGGTCGCTTTGGCGCAAAGCTTAGGCCGGCAAAGCAATATCTACAATACACTGGCGTCCTCGGCGTTCTTGCTCCTTTTGGGTGCACCTAGACTCATTTTTGATGTAGGCTTCCAGCTCTCGTACCTGGCAGTGCTGGGCATTGTGTATCTACAGCCCAGAATGTATGCCTGGTTGGCGCTGCGCAACCTGGTGTTGGATCGGCTCTGGTTCTTGACCACGGTCTCCTTGGCAGCACAAGTAGCCACCCTTCCTTTAAGTCTACACTATTTTCATTTGTTTCCTACCTACTTCATCCTTGCCAACTGGGTCGTCGTGCCAGCCGCCTTGGTCATCCTGTGTCTGGGCTTGGGCGTGCTGATGACCAGCTTTTGGCCTGGCCTGAGTGCAGTCCTGGCTTGGCTACTGGAGCAAGTAGTGAAGGGCGTCCATCTCATCATTTTTGGCCTAAAGCAGCTCCCTGGCAGTCTTTTCGGGTCGATTGCTGTGAGTGCTCCTATGGTGGTATTGTTGTATGGCCTCTTGCTCACTCTGCTCCTTTTCTTGCACAGGAGGAAGTTATCGTATCTTGTGGGCACGAGTGTGCTGGCGCTCTTGCTTGCTGTTCGTTCCATCCATCAGCAGCTATGCCAGCAGGCCCAGCGCCAAGTAATCTTCTACAGTGTAGCACCCCACCAGGCGATGGCTTTTGTCAAAGGCCGCCAGGCGACCGTATGCGTAGATGAGGGTTTACTGGCAGATCCTCAAAAGTATGCTTATCACCTCCAGCCTAGCCAAATGGCGCTAGGCATCATGTCTACTGCTTGTTGCACTGCTGAGGCATTGGCCCAGCAGCCTCGTTTTCCCTGGCAATCCTGGCAAGGCCTCTTCATCGCTGTCTGGCAGGGTCAACGCGTTGTTTGGGTCCACCAAAAAATGGGGCACTTACCGCACTTGGCACAAAAAATCCCGATTGACTTTCTAGTGGTAGACAACAACGCGGTCACCACACTGCGCCCTTGGCTCGATCAGTTCGAGGTGGGGCAGCTGGTTATCGGAGCTGCCAATAGTAGAGCTGTGGCTAAGAAGCTGCAGGAAGAGGCCCTGGCCTACCAGCTTCGCTGCCATTCACTCCTGCACCAGGGCGCATTAACGGTGGCTTGGTAGCGTTGCGGGGCCACTATATTATTGGGTGATTTTGTGATTTTAGAGCCATAAGGAACTGAAGTTGACGCGCTTTCAGCTTCAATCTTCACTTTACCACAGTACCAGGAGCGGGACTCGAACCCGCACGGGCAAGATGCCCACAAGATTTTAAGTCTTGCGTGTCTACCAATTCCACCATCCTGGCGAGGGGCTATTTATTATATTATTTGGTCATTTATTCATTTGGCTATTGGGCTATTTGTTTATTATATTATTTGGTCATTTATTCATTTGGTTATTGGGCTGTTTGTCTGACTTTTCTTCGATGAGGAGAGGTTGCTTCTGGCAGTTTTTCGGCTTGAAGAGAAAATGAAGAGAAGCTCTTTCACTTCTTGGGCAATAAGATGTAGCTTTTCTTGGGGAATGATATCAGCCTCACCGAGCAGTTCAAGCCAGAAGAGTACTTCATCTGTTTCTTCCACCACAATGCTGAGCTTGGCAAAGAACTCTTTCTTTGATCTTCCGACGCAGGCTGCTCTATAATTGGCTGCAACAGAAGTCGCTGACCGCAAGAGCTGCTTGCCTATGATCCGTGCTTCTGCGGCATTGGGCAACGCTCTGAAGAGTTGTATGACCCTCAGTGCCAATGCTTTGGTACGCCTTTTCAACGCTTCTGCTTGCATTGTGATCAGTTGAATTATTTGATTACTGAGTCATTAGATTCTTTGGTTACTCTTTTGCTGACCCATTAGATTATTCTTTTATCGAGTCATCCGAGGATTGAGTCAGCAAATGAAAAAATGATCCAATAAACAAATAGTTCAATAATCAAATAACTTTGGAGCGAGAAACGGGACTCGAACCCGCGACCCCGACCTTGGCAAGGTCGTGCTCTACCAGCTGAGCTATTCTCGCATAAAATGGGTTTCAAGATGTAGAGAGCTGACGAATAGCGTCAAATATACGCCAATTAAGCGGAACCTCAAGCAGCTGCAGTGTTTTATAATGATAAATACCAGCCTCAATCACCAAGCCACTCAATCGGCAAACTACCCAATAAAATCAATCACCCAATCAGCAAATCATTGAATCGCCCAATGATCAAACAGCTCTACTTCTTATTCAGCATTGCCTTCAGCTCACTGAGCTTCAGCAGGGCCTCCACGGGCGAGGTGGCATTGATGTCAAGACTGGTGAGGAGCGTCTTGATCTGGGCAAAAGCAGGGTCTGCTTCAAAGAGCGACAGTTGATATTTGCTTTCAGGGATGTGCTGCATTTTTTGCTGGTGTTGATGGCGAGAGGTGTCCTGCTCCAGGTGTTGCATGAGGGCCTCGGCCCGCTGCACCACTTGCATGGGCATGCCGGCCATCTGCGCTACGTGGATGCCAAAGCTATGGGCACTACCGCCTTCCTGCAGCTTGCGCAAGAAGAGCACTTTGTTGTTGACTTCCTTGACTGCCACGTTGAAGTTCTTGACCCGAGGGAGCTGCTCCGCCAGCTGATTTAGCTCGTGGTAGTGCGTTGCAAAGAGCGTCTTGGCACGGCATTTGGGATGGTTATGCAAGTACTCTACAATAGACCACGCAATGGAGATGCCGTCATACGTGCTCGTGCCTCGTCCAATCTCATCCATCAGCACCAGGCTGCGGTCGCTCAGGTTGTGCATGATGCTGGCGGTCTCAGTCATTTCCATCATAAAGGTAGACTCTCCCTTGGCCAGGTTGTCAGAGGCGCCCACACGCGTAAACACCTTGTCGACCAGCCCGATGGAAGCTTGTGTGGCAGGCACAAAAGCGCCTATCTGAGCCATGAGCACCATCAGGGCCACCTGGCGCAAGAGGGCTGACTTGCCGGCCATATTGGGCCCTGTAATGACCATGATTTGCTGCGTAGCATCGTCCAGATAGATGTCATTGGGCACATAGCTTTCGTCCAAAGGCAATTGCTGCTCAATCACTGGGTGCCGCCCTGCCTTGATGTCGATCGTCTTGCTGTCATTGATTACAGGCTTGACGTAGTGGTGTTTGCGGGCTTCTTGCGCAAAAGCCAGGAAACAATCTAGCTGGGCCAGCACGCGCGCGTTTTGCTGAATCTGTGGCACAAATTCGGCCGCACTGCTGACAAGCTCTTGGTAGAGCTTTTGCTCTAATACGCCCAGCTTTTCTTCGGCATGGAGGATTTTTTCTTCGTATTCCTTGAGCTCTTCGGTCACATAGCGCTCTGCATTGACCAAGGTCTGCTTGCGTATCCAGCTAGCGGGCACTTTGGCGCGGTGGGCATGCGTCACTTCTAGATAGTACCCAAACACTTTGTTATACGCTACCTTCAGTGAAGGAATCCCCGTGGCCTTGCTTTCCTTTTGCTGTATCTGGATGAGGTAGTCTTTGCCAGAGTGGGCCATGGCCCTGAGCTCATCCAGCTCTGCATGGATGCCTGTACGGATCAGCCCTCCTTGGTGGGTCGCTATCGGTGGATCCTCTTGTAGTGTCTCCTCTATTTGGTCACGCAAGTAATCGCAGCGGTGCAGCTGTTCGCTGAGCTTGATGAGCAGCTCGTGCGCACTAGACTGCAGATGGCGCTGGATGGGAGCTATTTGTTGCAGGGCTTTTTTCAAACCCAAGAGCTCGCGCGGGTTGGCCCTGCCCACAGAGACTTTGGAGATGAGCCGCTCCAGGTCGCCAATCTGCTTGAGGGCCTGAAAGACATTTTGCCACAGCACAGGGTCGTTGACCAGCACTTCCACCATGTCGAGCCGCTTCTGGATGGCATGCAGGTCTTTGAGGGGCAGTACGATCCACTTCTTGAGTAGACGCGCGCCCATGGGTGTTACGGTCTTGTCCAGCACATCGATGAGCGGCACGCCTTCTTCTTGCTGTGGGTAGAGCAGCTCGAGGTTTCTGATCGTGAACCTGTCCAGCCACACGTATTTGTCTTCTTCGATCCTAGCAATGGAAGCAATATGGCGCACTTCTTTGTGCTCGGTTTCTTCTAGATACCGCAACACAGCACCGGCCGCAGTGATGCCTAAAGGTAACTTTTCAATGCCAAAGCCTTTGAGCGAAGTAGTGCCGAAATGATTGTTGAGCATCTCATAGCCATAGTCCCATTGGTACGCCCATTCCTCTAGACAATGGCTGTTGTACTGGTCTTTAAAAAGTGCTTGAAAGTCCTTTTGCTGCTTTTTGCTCAGAATAACCTCGGAGGGATGGAAGCTTTGGACCAGCTTGTCGATGTAAGACGCGGTCCCCTGTGCCGCGAGGAATTCGCCAGTAGAGACATCCAAAAAGGCAACGCCTAGTGCTTCTTTGTCGAAATAGAGCGAGGCCAAGTAATTGTTGCTTTTCTGGCTCAGGACATGGTCGCTGAAGGCCAGCCCTGGGGTAACCAATTCCGTAACGCCGCGCTTCACCAAGCCTTTGACGAGTTTGGGGTCTTCGAGCTGGTCGCAGATGGCCACGCGATGGCCAGCCTTGACGAGCTTGGGCAAATGGGCATCCAGGGCATGGTGCGGAAAGCCAGCCAGCTCCACAGCAGCTGCAGCGCCATTGGAGCGTTTGGTCAGGACAATGTCCAGAATCTGGCTGACCTTGACGGCATCTTCGCCAAAAGTCTCGTAAAAATCTCCTACACGAAAGAGGAGCAGGGCGCCTGGATATTTGGTCTTGACCTGTTCGTATTGCTTCATCAAAGGGGTAGCCTTGCTCGGCGCCGAAGCAGAAGATTTTTTAGGCTTTTTAGGATAGTATTTCATGCAGATGGTAGGACCTGTGGAGATAATAAACAGCCAGGCATGAAGATACGCTGCAACGAACTATTGGGGCAACTAGGGAGTTATGGACTGAATTACTGATCTAATTACGTTAATGACCAAATGACTCAATAGACCATTTGTTTATTGGGCTATTTGTTTATCTGTTTATTAAACTATTTGCTCATTTGTTTATTGGGCTATTTGTTCATTGGGTTATTTAGACCAACAAATGATAAGATCGCTGGTGCGGACGCCGATGGAGGCAATCATCTGCTCAATAGCCTAAAGCTTGACGGCAGAGATGGGCACTGAGCACATCAAAATGGTTCTTTACAGTTTCTATACTGAAAATACGTCTGAACTTAAGGTGGGTGGGCCGCTGGCTAAAAGAGATTCTGCGTATATAATTACGCGCTTTTCGGTAAGCTAGTGAGCCTTTGGAGATATTACCCCCAAGAATCACTTCGTGCACATTGGCATCCAGCTTTAAGGTGCGCATTACAATGAGGATGTAATGCAGCAGCTCATCGCTACTGGCATATCCAAATCGATTGTAGTAGAGCAACTTTTTTTCCTGTATAACTGTGATATGGAGATGGTTGGTTTCCACAAAAACCAATAGCTTAGGCAGCAACTCCATGCTATAGCCTGTTAAGTAAGTCCAGGTTCCTTCTATCAAGCTGCTGGCCTGGTGTATGGTGCATAGCCGTGTTGATTGGTACGCCTTTTCAAACCAGTTGAGTAGCAATGAGTCCATAGCAAAGGCCACAGCCATATTGAGGGTGGGGTGCATACAGTGCCTGATAGTGTCTGCTCCCACCAAGCAAGTAAAATCTAAGTAAGTAGCTATTTTATCTTCTTGGAATAGATGCTTGGGAACTAAAGTATACTGCTGGTTGCCGATGGAGACTGTGACGCCAGCCCAGTTGTACGCTGCTAATAGTGGATGATCTCGATAAAGTTGCTCAATGGCATTCACGCGCCTATAAGCACGGCTGTAGGCCAAAATGTAGGTCTCTAGCAATAGGCATTGAGTGGTAGCAGGATCAACACAACTCACCTTAAAATGGGCGTCACTTACGTGAATTGATAAATAGTATTTAGAAAGTGCATTAGCATCAAACCTGGGGTCTTTGAGGGAGAGAAGAGTTTGGTAACTTTTGCTTGTTGGGGTAGCTGCCATAGTCCATGTATTCCTGGGCAGTGCACTGCTTCGGGGGGAGGTGGCTGAGTAGTTAGAAGTGATATCAGCTAAATATTCAGGGCCAAAAATAGCATAACCTACCCAAAGCACGTTATTCCCCATAGATAGCGCAGTAGTTACAGGATGATGCGTACTTACAGTGTTTGGGTATCCAATTTGCATAAATAGTATAATTTCTCTACCAGTTGTCGTAAGGCGTTGTGAAAGGCTGTTTCCTCCAGGATTTACTTTGTAGCTGGTTGCAGCCCACTGGCTTCACATCTTTTAATCTACTGTACAACTTACAGATAAACCCGGTTTCTGGCATACCATTTGTGGGCAACGGCTTACCTAATTTCGCCCTTTTTTGATCAATACTTGATGGCTAATTAGTTGACCCTTACTAACTCTCTACTGCAGCTTGGAGAAGGTAAGAGGTTAGAGCAATCAGCAATTTTTTTATCCGCAACTCCTCCTCACTCATCTCAACAACCAAGGAAGCCCTAGTACTAGGTTAATTCCATCAGTAGTAACTTCAAATTCCATCCCATTCCTGACAATAAACCATTCACTACGTCGCCTAGTGCTCCTTTTAGGTAATTTCTTCCCAGACCATGTCCTTGCTTCAGATGACTGATCACTGCTTCTATTGCTGAACGAGGGCGATAACTCTTCTTCCTTTTCCTTCTCTCTGTCGGAGTGTAACGCTTCCCGCGTTCGGGCATGATCACCCGCGTGGGGCCCACTACTTCATGACCTCGATACCCTTGGTCCACTAACGCCTCTTCAAACTCTTGGCCACAATAACGCTTTACCTCTTCCAACGTTTTTGGCAACGTCTTACTGTCATGAGGGTTGCCTCTAAAGTTGACCATCCCCACTACCACGTTACTCCCTGGCAAACTGGCGACTGACATCTTAGACAGTGTCGTCAGGAGACGCCTAGCCATAAAGCTAGACATCTAATTTGAATAGCGGCCAGAAATGAGCTCCCTCTCTTGGCATAACGCGTACATATCCCGCGCCAACGCTTCAGATACAAAAACGTGTTCTCTATCATATGACGTAGTTGATACACTTCTCGGTTGTAACTACGCTCTACTTTTCTATGCTTTCTACTCGGTATCACACATTGTCTATTCTTTGACTTCACCTCTTGGACTACTTGCTCTGTGTCATAGCCCCTATCTGCTATCACCCCCTCTGCAGGCAAGTCTTTGAGCAGCTCAACACCTTGCTTACAATCTGCCTCGGTACCTTCTGTAATAATGGCTCTGAGCGGCATACCAGACGCATCCACGGCCAAATGTAGTTTTGTATTGAGCCCCCTTTTGTCCGATTCATCGCCTCATTGCCTCCCACTGCGCCCGTCCCATGGGGGTGCACTTTTATATGACTCGCATCAATCATCAGCCACGTGTAGTCTGGTTCATCTGAAAGTAGTTCCAAAAGCTTCTCCCATGTTCCATTATCGCGCCATCGACAAAAACGTCGGTTCGTATTATTCCACTCGCCGTAATGAGGAGGTAAGTCCCGCCATGGGGCTCCTGTTCGTAATATCCAGAACACGGCGTTAATAAATTGTCTATTGTCTTTAGCTACCCCTCCCCAAGCGCCAGCTCTTCCAGGCAAATGAGGGGCAAGTTTGTTCCATACTTGATCGGAGATATCGTGTCGTTGATAGGCAGGTTGTTTCAGCATTTTTTGCCTTAAGATAATATCTTATGTCGACACTACCTAGAGCCAAACTCGTAGGGTTGATGCGCTTTCCCCTTGGCAATGTAACTCACCTCAGGTGAATGAAGACTGTACACTTTGTTTTTGTCTTTCCTTTCTTGCTCCACAATGCGAGTCATCACCTCCAATAACGGCGCGTGGGGAGCTAGCTGCCCGCTTTGCGTAAGCTTTCTTTGCAGATCACGCAGCTGTCTCCCAGCAATGGTGCGCATCTTTTTGAGGGCTTTTTGGCCGCCCAGAACGGGTCGTAGAGCATAGTTGAGCTTCTTGACAACAAAGGTGTAGCTCTGTCGTAGCCCAATGCCCAGACCTTTAGCCAGCCCGTTACACGTGTCGATGACTTTGCGGTAAAGTTTGGCATCAGTGGGAAAGGTGATGTTCTTCTCCTGGACCGTGGGGTCGACAATGACTTGTTGAGCCTTGTTGAGCTTGTGTTGATGCAACTCAACAGAGAGTGCAAAAAGGAAGTCAATGCCTTGTTGTCCTATTCTTTTTCTAAAGTGCACCAAGTCAGAGGCAGCACAAGGCTGGGTCCATTGGAAAGCATTTTTCCCGCACAAGAACTGGAAGTAGGGATTTTCTTGCCAAAGCTCGACGAGTCACTCATCGGAGAGGCTGAAGATGCGTTGCAAGAGAAGGAGTCCGCTCATGAGCCTGATAGGATGAGCGGGCTGTCCAGTATTGGAATAGAGCTGTTTAAACCTGTCTTCGAAAGCGTTCCAGGGGATTTTTTGGGCTAAAATGTAGAGAGGCTTTTTAGGATCGAGCTGCTCAATGAGATTGAGTTTGAACAAGTCAGTCTGGAATGGGTTGTCTGTTTGACCGATCATAGTGTTGGAAAAATATGCAAGGAACGTTGTTAAACATAGGTATATGTTGCAAAAAAAGGAAGGCAAAAAGCGTGCAAATGTCCCTAAAACCTTCCCCCAAGGCTTTTATGAAGACTTTTTGTAGTTCTTAAGGGCCAACTATCTAAAAGTAGATTGATAGCGCTCGGGATAGGCAATAGTCTCTAGCTGAGCTACTACTTCTTCGTTAGCCAAAAGGGTTTGGAGGGTATGCTGTCTCTTGTACAACTCTGATGTACTGTTTGTAGGCGTGGCCAGTAGCGTGGCTAGCACTCCTTCGCCCAGAGTCGTTGTGGTTCTGTTGATGCGGCTCCTCAAGTGATGGGTAGGGTGACTAGTAGTTCTATAAAAAAGATGAGGGTATTGCAAAACTCAGAAAGGCACGCCTTGCAAGGCGTTAAATGAAGCCACAGAGCCTATTTTCTAACGTTAGCAAGTCGTTTTGCAACGGCCTCAAGATGCAAATCGCCCCAAGCATACTCGTTGAGTACAGAGGGCCTATGCTGTTACAGTTGTGTGTAGCAAGGACTCTTCTTAAAAATGCTATTGAACACTACTTCGCGCTTTGTCTTTTCTGAAAGCTTGGCGGGGCGCGCTTCGTAGTCTTTTTGATCTTTTCGTTCCTCTTGTGGCGCTTCATTGATAGTAGGAAAAGACTTGGTGTAGTAATCAGCAATATCTGTAGCTAAGCTGTGGGCCTCGGAAGGACCTGGGTTTTTTTTTGCCCATACCGATGTAGAGCAGACAGCAGTCAAAGAAAAAAGGCGATGATGCTCTATTGCGTACCTTTTTTTAGCTTTGAACTGATTAATGAAAGCTGTCAGCCTACATGGCATAGTTATCTATCATCCTACGGACCTAAACCCTTGCTATTTTGCGTTACCACCCTATTGACCCTGCCCTTTTTGTTCACAATAGAAAAAAACTGACACAGCATTTGAAGCCTAACTCGCTGGTAGTGCTCAATGCCAATGACGTCCTGCCTGAAAATGGCGATGGCATCATGCCTTTCCGGCAAAACAGTGACTTGTTTTATCTCTCTGGCATTGACCAAGAAGAGACCTTGATGGTCTTGTATCCAGATGCGCCCAACAAGGCGTGGAAAGAGATGCTGTTTCTCAAGCCCACCGACGAGCACATTAGGATTTGGGAGGGGCAAAAGTATACCCAAAAAGACGCACAGAAAGTATCGGGCATAGCCAATATCCATTGGCTAGAGGCATTTCCTACCACTTTTCACACGGTGATGAGTCATGTAGACCATGTTTACCTCAACACCAACGAAAATACACGGGCGGTAGTGGAGGTGCCCACACGAGAGGCGAGGTTTGTGGCTTGGTGCCAAGAAAAATATCCTGTACACCAGTATGAACGGCTAGCGCCTCTGATGCAACGCCTTAGGGCTGTGAAGTCAGCGGCAGAAATTGCTTTGATCAAGACAGCGTGTGAGATCACTGAAAAAGGCTTTAGAAAAATATTACCCCTGGTCAAGCCAGGTATGATGGAGTATGAATTAGAAGGTATCCTAGCTGGAGAGTTTATTCAGCACCGTTCCAGAGGGTTTGCCTATAGCCCCATTGTGGCTTCGGGCGCCAATGCTTGTGTGCTGCACTATATCACTAATAACCAGCCTTGTGAGGCAGGCACTACTCTCTTGCTCGATGTAGGAGCCGAATATGCCAACTACAAATCAGACCTAACGCGCGTGTTGCCTGTGAGTGGGCGCTTTACGCAGCGCCAACGAGCTGTGTACGACGCCGTGCTACGCGTTCTGCGCCATGCCCAGCAGCTGCTGGTACCTGGCAATGACTTGCCCACGTATCACCAAGAAGTCGGCAAGTTCATGGAGCAGGAGCTTGTGCAACTGGGCTTACTAGACCGCACAGATATTAAAAACCAGTCTTCTGAACAGCCTGCTTACAAAAAGTATTTCATGCATGGTACTTCTCACCACCTGGGTCTAGATACCCACGATGTAGGAGATACGTACAGAGAGTTCGAGTCAGGGATGGTCTTGACGATTGAGCCCGGTATCTACATCCGCGAAGAAGGCCTGGGCATCCGGCTAGAGAATGATTTTGTGGTTAGGGACGGACCCCCAGAAGATTTGATGGCGTCTGTTCCTATAGAAGCGGAAGAAATTGAGGCGTTGATGCACAGTTAGGTTTATTGGTCTCAGTCGCTAGTACAAAACTATGCACTTTCAGTGCAAGACTTCCAGTTGTGTAATAGTCAGTATTTAATCTGACAAGCAGCTAATTTTAGTTAGCTCTAGCGTCTGCTAACTCATAACTGTCTGAGCTGCCCTTCAGGTGCATCATCTCATTATGCTTCTCCACACTCAGGTGCTTACTTGAGAGCAACGTAGCCAACGGCGTCTTCCCATAACAATAACGCCCACTATGCACACGCTCCCCGTTGTAATAAGCTAACCATACATCCAAGTCCGTCTGTAACTCCTCTACACTCCTATATATCTTCTTGCCCATGGCACAATCAAAGAACTCCTGCTTCATCGTCCTGTTGAATCGCTCGCATATTCCATTGCTCTGTGGAGAATACGCCCGCCTCATGCTATGACTTATCCCCTCGACTGATAGGAACAACTCATAGGCATGGTTCTCCAGTTTGCCTTTGTACTCTGTTCCTCGATCTGTTAGGATACGTAAGATAGGCACCCCTTGCTGTTCATACCAAGGGAGCACGCGGTCATTGAGCATATCAGCGCTCGTTATCGCTGTCTTCTCATTGTAGAGCTTGCAATCTGCTACACGCGTGTAGGCGTCAATGTAGACTTGACCATAGACCTTGCCAATACCTTTGAAGTGTCCTACATAGTAGGTATCCTGGCAGCCTAAATAGCCTGGATGCTCCGTATCGATCTCTCCATGAGCTTCCTTATCACGCTGATGCTTCTCCATGGCCTGGAGCTGACTCTCAGTGAGCACAAGGCCTTCTTGTGCCATCTTAGCTTCTAAAGCCTGAAGTCTCTTTTTGATATTATTCAAGTCATTTCGGAGCCAAATAGAGCGAACGCCTCCAGGGGAAACGATAATACCTTGCTTTTTGAGCTCATTAGCGACTCTAAGTTGCCCGTAAGCAGGAAAGTCAGTGGCCATTTGAACGACTGCCTTTTCAACAGGGGGTTCTACTCTATTAGCCAGGATAGGTTTTTTGCGACTGATCTCTAGCAATGCTTCTTGCCCACCTGTCTCAAAGAGCTCTTTAAAACGATAGTAGCTGTCTCGACTGTACCCCATGGTTTTGCAAGCAGCCGAGATGTTGCCCAGGCTCTTAGCGAGTTCAAGCAGTCCAATTTTGGATTGGCTCATCTTCTGGTTTAAGTTCATGATTGTAGTAGTTTTAGTTGTTGTACAATTTGACTAATGTCAGATTAAATTTCAACTACTACAGTGATGCACCTGAAGGGCAGCTCAGACAGTTATGAGTTAGCAGACGCTAGAGCTAACTAAAATTAGCTGCTTGTCAGATTAAATACTGACTATTACATGTAACGCGCCTTAAGCGCGGCTGCTATCTTGTCCAAACAATGGGGTCCACCTTAGTGCTTTAGCTGTCATCCACAGCAAAGGGCCGGCTTTGTTGCCAGAGGCCAAACTTAAAGTAAGGCGTAGTAGAAACAAATATGTTACCTATATCGTGACAGTGTTTTGAACTTGGGCGGCATTAGAGCGCGCGTTCATCCTCACGCTAACAGCGCTACCTGCTGCACATGGTGCTGCGTCAGTCGACTGCCCTGGGCCTTCCAGCCTTTGACAGCCAGTGCCTCTAAATCGTAGCGTAACGTCTGTGAGGAAGCTTGCGGGGTCATGCGGTAGGTGATGGATAGCTGAGGCTGTAGCGACGTAGTGACAAGGGTAAGCTGTATGCCTTTAGCATCGGGAATAAAGCTGAACTTCTTGTCCAGCGTCGTAGTCTCTATGCAAAAGCGCTTGACAAAATACTGTCGCGTCTTTCTGTCATAATACACTGCTGAAATAGGCTGCTCAGGCACCAACTTCTCCAACAACGCAATCTGCTCCGGCTCATACCGCTGGTTCAGATCGCAGCTGGTGAGCATGTAGTGCCCCTCTTTAAAGACGACCAAAATGAGGTCTTGGGTTTGGAAGGCCCCTAACAGCACGCCTCGTCCGGCTTTGTTTAGTCTTCCTACCGCACTGTCGTACCAAATATCCACAGCCCCTAAGGTGGATACTCCAGCCGTCTTGAGCCGTACTCTTCGAATGCTGTAGGGGGTCAGTAGATTGCCTTGTGTTGTCCTTCCCTTGACCTCTAGCGTGGCAAAGTCAAAATCAAACACCTTTTTGCGGGCTTTGGCCAGGTCTGAGAGCGCGATGGTCACTACCTCTGCTTCGCCATTGGGGTTGTCAGTCAGATATAGCAAGCGCGAGTTGGGGGTGCCTTTGGTCAGGTCATATTCCTTGTCGCGGGTGATGCCCAGCATCTGGAACCGCTTGACCCTTGCTTTGCCCGTGGCGCCATCTACGTAAACGAGATTGTACACACGCCGATCATCATTTTTAGTAAAGACAGCTGCATGCACAATGCCTTTGCCCACGAATACTTTCTCCGCCACTTTGCTGATCAGGCATTTGCCGTCTTTGCGGAACACAATCACATCGTCTAGGTCAGAGCACTCGCCCAGAAGCTCATCTTTTTTCATACCATAGCCGATGAAGCCATCTTTGCGGTTGACATACAGCTTCTGATTGCTAGCAGCCACAGCATGGGCCGCAATGGTATCAAAGTGACGCACTTCTGTCTTGCGTTCTCGCCCTTTTCCGTACTGCTGTAGCAGTTGCTTGAAGTATTGAATGGCGTAGGCAGTCAGGTTTTGCAAGTCATGGTGTACCTGAGCTAGGTCTTTTTGTAGCCTTTCCAGCGTTTCCTGGGCCTGCTTTGTATCATACTTAGAGATACGTTTGATTTTTATTTCCGTCAGGCGGACAAGGTCTTCTTCCGTAATAGGGCGGTAGAAACTCTTTTTATAAGGGGCCAATCCTTGATCGATCGTTGCAAGCACAGCTTTCCACGTTTCGCACGCTTCAATCTGACGGTAGATGCGTTTTTCAATGAAGATTTGCTCCAACGAGGCGAATAAAATTTGTTCGCGCAGCTTGGCTTGCTTGATGGCTAGCTCCTGCTGAAGGAGCTGTTGGGTGCGCTGCGTGCTGTGTTCGAGTAGCTCATTGACGCTGAGGAAGACAGGTTTCTCATTGAGGATCACACAAGCATTGGGTGATACACTGATCTCACAGTCTGTAAAAGCATACAGGGCATCTATGGTTACGGCAGGAGATTGGCCAGGTGCCAGTTGTACCCAAATTGCTACTTCCTGGGCCGTATTGTCCAGCACTTTTTTGATCTTGATCTTGCCTTTCTCATTGGCCCTGATGATCGAATCGATCAACTGGGTAGTGGTGGTGCCATAAGGAAGGTCCTTGATCACCAACGTCTTTTTGTCCAGTACCTCAATACTCGCCCGAATGCGCACTTTGCCGCCTCGCTGGCCTTCTTGATAAGCTGAGCAATCTACAGCGCCTCCTGTAGGAAAGTCTGGCAAGAGATGCGGCTTTTTGCCGCGCAGCACGTCAATAGACGCTTGGATGAGCTCACAGAAGTTATGGGGTAGAATCTTGGTAGAGAGCCCTACTGCAATGCCTTCTGCACCCTGCGCCAGCAGCAAAGGAAATTTGACAGGTAGCGTGATAGGCTCTTTTTTTCTGCCGTCGTAAGAGAGCTGCCATGCTGTAATGGCAGGGTTATACAGTACTGCCAACGCAAATTTGGAGGGGCGCGCCTCGATGTAGCGGGGAGCTGCTGCGCCGTCTCCTGTGCGCACATCGCCCCAATTGCCTTGCATATCGATCAAAAGCTCCTTTTGGCCTAGGTTGATCAAAGCTTCCCCAATCGATGCATCGCCATGGGGATGGTACTGCATGGTCTGGCCAATGATGTTGGCTACTTTGTTGTAGCGGCCATCGTCCATTTCTCGCATGGCATGCAAGATGCGGCGTTGCACAGGTTTGAGGCCATCTTCTAGGGCAGGGACGGCTCGTTCCAAGATGACATACGAGGCGTAGTCTAGGAACCAGTTTTGGTACCGATCTTGGAGCGGGAGCACGTTGTGGAGGGAGTTCATTTGCTCATTGAGTGAGTTGTTGATTTTGTGATTGGGTGATTAATCCCTTAGAAGATTGAGTGATTAAGAAAACTGCTTCTAGGCTTGTCGAGATCGGTTTTTAGAGAATGAGACCATTGGATTATTGAGTGATTTAAAAAACCTTTCTGGTCCCCAAGAACGTCTATTTTAAAAGTCTAAAGTCGTAGCTAAGCCTGTTTTGCAACAGTCTCAGAATTAGTAGAACATTGGCTACATTTCGCAACAGTCTCAGAGGGCTGAAAACGATCAAGTAATCAGCAACTCACCCAGTCGGCAAATCACTCAATCAGCAACTTACCCAATCAGTAAATCACAAAATCAGCAACTTACCCAGTCAGTAAATCAGTAAATGACACAATTATCTCGTGGTGTGTGGGCGATACTGGACTCGAACCAGCGACCTCCCCGATGTCAACGGGACGCTCTGAACCAACTGAGCTAATCACCCGAGTGTGGAGTTATTTGTTTATTGGCTCATTTGATTATTTTCTTACTAAACTTCCTTTCACGTGTTTATGTAGCTTTAGTCTTGAATTAGTGTCTCTGAAGCACGTATAGCATGTTCTTTGTTCTGCTTCTGGTTACCCGAGTTTTGACCCTCTACTATAATCTATAGAATAATCTGCTTTGCAACCAAAACTGAAGCCCATGAAAATTGGTGCCATGCTTTACAAGTCCAATCCCCTCGCTAACGGCGAGCACCTGCTCATGCTATGCGTCTCACAGAACAAAATTAGAAAATATATCGCTCTTAGCGTCTCTTCCTCTGCCAAGCTTTGGGACCCTAGCAAGCATCTACCTAAAAAATGCAGAAATATCTCCTTTACTTTTAGTTTCTTTTTATCGCCTGTACGCTTGGCATTCCCCCATTTACTGGTCCATTTTCAGTGAGAGCAAATTACCAAAAATGGCATAGGAAGCATGATGAAGAAGTGAAGAGGTGGTTGATAGATCACCAAAAAGTCACGCCTGCTGAGTTTGAGAAGTTCTTGCATAACTTACGCCAAGAACCTTGGCTACGAAATCGAATTCCTAACGTAAACCTTCTAGATTAATGATGATGCAATATTATGTGCTAGTAAACAACAGTCCTGTTGACACGCGCTTTGCGGATGGAGAGCAGAAAGAGTAAGATTTTAACACAGGCGAAGCGCAACATTGCGGGAAGTGTGGGTGTTTCACTAGCATGCTTGAGTGGCTACCCCCGTACGAGGTCACTGTTTCTTCTAAAAGAAAGTTAGGAGACTTGATTTTTGGCACTTATGTAGGCTTTCTTGCATCCAAGCGTTTCAAAGAAGTGTATGAGCAAAGTGACCTAACAGGGCTAAGTAACTTTAGGAAAGTAGATTTGTACTTCCGTGGCAAGCTACTTGAGGACAAGGAGTATTACTATTCTGACATAGCACTAATTCATGCCCACATTGATCTCAACTATGTAGAACTCGAGACCCAGCTGCCATTTTGTGATACCTGTCAATTAGGTAGAAATACAGTGAGAAAGATTGACGCTATTTTTTTTACCGATCCTGAGCAGCTCACAAAAGATATCTTTTTTTCTACTTCACTAGACCAAGTAGAAGCTATCGTATCAGAAAGCTTCAAACGCTTTATAGAAGCTAACGAATTTATCAATGCAGAATTGGTAGAGACTGGTCAATACCGCTGGGGCCCACTGCTGGGTCATCATGAAGATGACGAAGACCTGGATATAGACCCTGATGATGAGGATCCAGAAGAGGATGAGTAGGGGGGAGTAACCTACCCCAACCAGGGCAAGCAAGCCCCTAAAAGTGTAATAGTCAGTATTTAATCTGACAAGTAGATAATTTTAGTTAGCTCTAGCGTCTGCTAACTCATAACTGTCTGAGCTGCCCTTCAGGTGCATCAACTCATTATGCTTCTCCACACTCAGGTGCTTACTTGAGAGCAACGTAGCCAACGGCGTCTTCCCATAACAATAACGCCCACTATGCGGACGCTCCCCGTTGTAATAAGCTAACCATACATCCAAGTCCGTCTGTAACTCCTCTACACTCCTATATATCTTCTTGCGCATAGCACAATCAAAGAACTCCTGCTTCATCGTCCTGTTGAATCGCTCGCATATTCCGTTGCTCTGTGGAGAATACGCCCGCCTCATGCTATGACTTATCCCCTCGACTGATAGGAACAACTCATAGGCATGGTTCTCCAGTTTCCCTTTGTACTCTGTTCCTCGATCTGTTAGGATACGTAAGATAGGCACACCCTGCTGCTCATACCAAGGGAGCACGCGATCATTGAGCATAGCAGCGCTCGTTATCGCTGTCTTTTCATTGTAGAGCTTGCAATCAGCTACGCGCGTGTAGGCGTCAATGTAGACTTGACCATAGACCTTGCCAATGCCCTTGAAGTGCCCTACATAGTAGGTATCCTGACAGCCTAGATAGGCTGGATGGTCCGTATCGATCTCTCCATAGGCTTCTTTATCACGCTGATGCTTCTCCATGGCCTGGAGCTGACTCTCAGTGAGCAAAAGGCCTTCTTGTGCCATCTTAGCTTCTAAGACCTGAAGTCTCTTTTTGATATTGTTCAACTCGTGCCGTAGCCAAATAGAGCGAACGCCTCCAGGGGAAACAATAATACCTTGCTTTTTGAGAGCATGTATTCATGGGTTATAAAGTCTCTTAAGAAGTAGCATAGTGTGTGCAATCATAATTGTATTCCTTGCAGATTCAATGCTTCTCTCGTAATCTTTAGATAACCTTCGGTAAGAATTCAACCATCCGAATGTTCTTTCAACTACCCACCTCTGGGGCAGTATACTCCAACATGTGGATACTCGTTGGCTAATCTCTATCCGCTTTTTCATAACCTCACGCACGTAATACTCCGTACTTTTTCGATACCCCGCATCCGCACTCAAGCCTTGTAAAGAGGGGTATTTAGATACCGCCTCAGCAAAAATAAGACCTCCAATCACTGTGTCGTGTATATTGGCCCTATGTACTCGTACATGTAATAAATGGCCCTGCGTATCAACTACAATGTGACGTTTACGGCCTTTAATTTTTTTCCCCCATCAATACCTCGCTCTTGCGCAGCTCCTGCCGTTTTTACACTCTGTGAGTCGATGATCGCATAACTGGGATTAGATGCTTTCTGAGACTTTACTCGGCTCTTCTGCACTAAAGCATCCATTATCTTTTCCCATATCCCTCTTTTCTTTGCTCTGTGATAAAACGAACTGACAGTGGAATATGGGGGTAAGTCTTTGGGGAGCATTCTCCATTGACATCCAGTCTTAATAAGATAAAGTACAGCATTGACTAAAGCTCTCTTATTATACCGACTTCTGTTACCATAGTTGCCACATTGAAAATGATCTTTTATGGCCTCCCACTGATGATCATTTAGATCGCTTGCATAAGCCATATTACTATTCATATGTTTGTCAGCAAATCTATGTAAATGAATTCATGAATACACCTTCTGAGCTCATTAGCGACGCTAAGTTGCCCGTAAGTAGGAAAGTCAGTGGCCATCTGAACGACTGCCTTTTCAACAGGGGGCTCTACTCTATTAGCCAGGATAGGCTTTTTGCGACTGATCTCTAGCAATGCTTCTTGCCCACCTGTCTCAAAGAGCTCTTTAAAACGATAGTAGCTGTCTCGACTGTACCCCAAGGTTTAGCAAGCAGCCGAGATGTTGCCCAGGCTCTTAGCGAGTTCAAGCAGTCCAATTTTGGGTTGGCTCATCTTCTGATTTAAGTTCACGGTTGTAGTAGTTTTAGTTGTTGTACAATTTAACCAATGTCAGATTAAATTTCAACTACTACAAGTAGTTGTTAGACCAATTCACTAGTGTCAGATTAGATGTCAACGACTGCCTCCTCCAGTGAGCAAAACACAGAATCACTCAATCACAAAATCAACCAATCATCAAATAACTGCTATATTGTGATAAAGCACTTAATCCAACCTGCATATGCGCATTAACTTAAGAAGGCTCCTTTTTCAACTCTTAGGGCTTGATCTGCTGGCCCAAGAGCTCACCAAGCTCTTGATGAAACAACTAGACAACTTAAAAGCAGAAATAAAGCAAAAGCTATTCACCTGGATTCTTAGACTTTTGCTTCTCATGGGGCTCGCCCATGCAGTTCTCCTCTTTATTCTGAGTGCTCTGGCCTTGTATCTGAATGTCCTTTTGGAAAGTAACTACCAAGGTTTCTTGTGGGTGGCAGGTGGCTGCGCGGCTTCGTTGCTGCTCCTACTCCTGCGCCATGCGCGCTGGCTGCCTAAATAACCCGTCTTACGCAGCAGCAATATGGTCATGCCGCTCTTTTCCTCCTGCCATCCTGAACAAAGATGAAGGACCGCTGCGTAGCGATCTCCATAGAGATGCTTCACATGCATTCAGGGCTGCAGAAGCGAAGGGGGTAGAACGACTTAGGGCGGAGAGCTTTTCGTGCTAAAAAGGCGTTGTTGCAGAATTCGTCTTTAGCCTCTAGAGACGGGTATTGACGCTTCTGATCAAGGAAAAGCTGCCTTGAGAGCGCTTAATGAGTATTTCAAAAGTATTTATGCACTACACCACCATGGATAACTGCTCATTGACAATTACTAGCTGGGTCTCAAAGCGTGTTTTATGCATTGTTATCATCACCTCTTTGTGTGAACTACTCAATCTCGACGCTGTAAGGTAACCGCGCTTGAATGCCTGTCATGGTGCTGAGCTCTTGAATATGCTTCAGGTCTGGAAAACTGGTCTGCAAGACAGCAAAAGCTGTGGTGCCCTCTTGAGCTCCCTTCAAATCCTTCAAGATTTGCTCAGGCAAAGTAGTGGCCTTAGGCCAATAAGAGACGGTAAATGCATCTTCGATCGCTGCTAGCTTAGCAGCTGCCTGAATAGCCTCTTCAAGCCCTCCTAGCTCGTCAACGAGTCCTTTTTGTTGGGCCAGCTGCCCAGGCCACACCCTGCCTGCAGCAATCTGCGCTACGGCTTCTTTGGGCATATTTCTGCCTGTGGCCACTCTTTCTAAAAAAGTATCATAGCCCTTGTCAATGACTTTCTGTATCACTTCCTTTTCATGGTCGCTTAACGTTCTGCCTGGATTGGTTAGTAAGTCAGCTGAGCGGTTTGTTTTTACCGCATCTGTCGTAATGCCCAGCTTGTTGCTGAGCAGCGCATGGGCATCAAAGAAAAGGCCAAAAATGCCTACAGAGCCTGTAATTGTGGTGGGATGAGCAAAAATACGGTCGCAAGCAGCTGCCATGTAATAGCCCCCTGAAGCCGCAACGTTGGACAGGGAAGCCACGACGGGCTTGTGCGCTTTGGTCAAGACAATCTCTTGCCACAGCACATCAGAAGCCAGTGCACTGCCTCCAGGAGAGTTGATTCTAATTACCACTGCTTTGATAGACTCGTCTTCTCTCAGGGCTTTTAAGCTCTTGGTGAGGTCTTTGGCACCTATCGTGTCAGGCGCTCCTTTGCCATCAACAATAGCGCCCTCAGCCAGTAGCACCGCGATTTGGTTGGAAGAGAACTGCCCCGCTCTTTTAGAGGCAGCATACTTGTCATAAGCAACGTAGTTGACAGTGGCTTCTTCATCCAGAGAGAGTTTGGCTTTGATCAGCGCTGCTGCATCACTCTCGTGCCCTACCTGACTCACCAGCTTGGCACGGCAAGCGTCTTGTGGAATCACTGCTGACAGCTTATCAGCCATTGTTCGAAGAGAGGCCTGAGGCAGTGCCCTAGCCGTGGCTATCTTGTCCAAAAAATGACTGTAAATAACCTCAAGCAATACTGCCCCCTGGTGTTTGCTGGCTTGGCTCATGTCCCGGCGCGTAAAGGGTTCCACGGCGCTTTTGTACTTACCTACCCGAAACACCTGAGGGGCAACCTCTAGCTTGTCCAACAGGGCTTTGTAGAAAAAGGCTGTCTGGCTCAACCCCCTAAAAGGAAACATACCTGCTGGATGCAAGACGATGTCATCAGCTAGAGAGGCTACATAGTAGGCCTTTTGGCTGTAGTTCTCTCCATATGCCACAATGAACTTGCCCGTTTGCTGAAAAGCCAAGAGGGCTTCTCGGATTTCCTCTAACTGAGCCCACCCAGCTTTCAAGTCATTTGCCTCTAGGTAGATGCCACGCACCTTGGGGTCTTCCTGTGCCTGTTGGAGCGCTTTTTTAAGGGCGACTAAGTCTACCACCTCTTCTCGATTGATTTTTAAGAATTCCAAGAGAGCGTCTGACGCACGCTCCACCACCTTGCCGTGTAAGTTCACTTGCAGGACAGCTGGGTCATCGACGAGAGGCTTTTTGCCCGATTGGAAGAAAAGCAGCCATGCCCCTGCGCCGAACAAGAGGACTAGGGCAACGAAATTGCCGATAACAACGGCCAGTACTTGCCTTAAAAATCGCTTCATATGTTGGGAATTGTGCAGGAGTTAAAGAGATACAATCATTAGGTATTTTGAGCCCATTGCATGATTGAGTAATTATATGATTTTAAAGCTGCCTCTAGGCCTGTAGTCCCCCTTTTCTAAGGTTTGTGAGCCTATTGGGCGCATTTTGAAATAACTTCATTTTATCTACTAATATAGTTGACCCTTACTAACTCTCTACTGCAGCTTGGAGAAGGTAAGAGGTTTGAAGTGCACCCCATCGTTAGGACCACAAAGTAGTAAATCGTGAGGAGAGTTGTTCCTTGGCTAGCACTGGTTGGTTTGACATTTGATACTACTTTTTTTATTCTGTTTCCTGATCACTTCTATGCTCTCCCCTTTGCTTGATAACCCCTAGCCCCTCTTGCCAAGCAAGCATAGAAACTCCTTGATAGAATACGCTATCTGGACTCTGGTAACCCAAGCTTTGGTCAGCACGAGTACTGTTATACCAACTTATGTACCCACTCAGACTCACTCGCGCTTCCTGCACACTTGCATAACTCTTCAAATATACCTCTTCGTACTTCACACTGCGCCAGTAACGCTCTATCAATACGTTGTCACAACAACGGCCCGCCCCATTGTGGCTCAATACTATCCCCGCCTCTTCAAGAGCCTTGCGCCAGGCCGCACTGGTGAACTGACTCCCTCTATCTGTGTTAATGATCAACGGTTGGTAACCACTTGACAAAGAGGCACGCAAGGCTGACAAACAGCTTGCTGTTTCCAGGAAGGGGGATAAGTCCCAGCCCATTATACGACGACTCACCATGTCAATGAGCGCTCTCAGAAGGTGTATTCATGAATTCATTTACATAGATTTGCTGACAAACATATGAATAGTAATATGGCTTATGCAAGCGATCTAAATGATCATCAGTGGGAGGCTATAAAAGATCATTTTCAATGTGGCAACTATGGTAACAGAAGTCGGTATAATAAGAGAGCTTTAGTCAATGCTGTACTTTATCTTATTAAGACTGGATGTCAATGGAGAATGCTCCCCAAAGACTTACCCCCATATTCCACTGTCAGTTCGTTTTATCACAGAGCAAAGAAAAGAGGGATATGGGAAAAGATAATGGATGCTTTAGTGCAGAAGAGCCGAGTAAAGTCTCAGAAAGCATCTAATCCCAGTTATGCGATCATCGACTCACAGAGTGTAAAAACGGCAGGAGCTGCGCAAGAGCGAGGTATTGATGGGGGAAAAAAATTAAAGGCCGTAAACGTCACATTGTAGTTGATACGCAGGGCCATTTATTACATGTACGAGTACATAGGGCCAATATACACGACACAGTGATTGGAGGTCTTATTTTTGCTGAGGCGGTATCTAAATACCCCTCTTTACAAGGCTTGAGTGCGGATGCGGGGTATCGAAAAAGTACGGAGTATTACGTGCGTGAGGTTATGAAAAAGCGGATAGAGATTAGCCAACGAGTATCCACATGTTGGAGTATACTGCCCCAGAGGTGGGTAGTTGAAAGAACATTCGGATGGTTGAATTCTTACCGAAGGTTATCTAAAGATTACGAGAGAAGCATTGAATCTGCAAGGAATACAATTATGATTGCACACACTATGCTACTTCTTAAGAGACTTTATAACCCATGAATACATGCTCTCAGATATAGAAAGCCTTGCTCCATTCTTAGATACGCGATATCTATCTGCCAAACATCATTCACCTTCACCGCGGGACGTTCTTTGAGTAAATAAGAAGAGACGCTTGCCTTGTGGTCCGGTTTCGATAGATTCTTTTTAGGATACAAAGCCCTAGACAGTGTCGTCAGGAGACGCCTAGCCATAAAGCTAGACATCTGATTTGAATAGCGGCCAGAAATGAGCTCCTTCTCTTTGCATAGCGCGTACATATCCCGCGCCAACGCTTCAGATACAAGAACGTGTTCTCTATCACATGACGTAGCTGATACACTTCTCGGTTGTAACTACGCTCTACTTTTCTATGCTTCCTACTCGGTATCACACATTGCCTATTCTTTGACTTCGCCTCTTGGACTACTTGCTCTGTGTCATAGCCCCTATCTGCTATCACCCCTCCTGCTGGCAAGTCTTTGAGCAGCTCAACACCTTGCTTACAATCTGCTTCGGTACCTTCTGTAATAATGGCTCTGAGCGGCATACCAGACGCATCCACGGCCAAATGTAGTTTTGTATTGAGCCCCTTTTTGTGCGATTCATCGCCTCATTTCCGCCCACTGCTCCCGTCCCATGGGGGTGCACTTTTATATGACTCGCATCGATCATCAGCCACGTGTAGTCTGGTTCATCTGACAGTAATTCCAAAAGCTTCTCCCATGTTCGATTATCGCGCCATCGACAAAAGCGTCGGTTCGTATTATTCCACTCGCCGTAATGAGGAGGCAAGTCTCGCCATGGGGCTCCCGTTCGTAATATCCAGAACACGGCGTTAATAAATTTTCTATTGTCTTTAGCTACCCCTCCCCAAGCGCCAGCTCTTCCAGGCAAATGAGGGGCAAGTTTGTTCCATACTTCATCGGAGATATCGTGTCGTTGATAGGCAGGTTTTTTAGGCATTTTTTGCCTTAAGATAATATCTTATGTCGACACTACCTAGTGATCCTCCTGTTCTTGTGCTTGTTTTCTTGTTTTTGTCCATATGCTAGTTTACAATTTCTGTAAACCTACTTTAGGACGAGACACCTACTCCTGCGGCAGCTTCTCTGGCAAGATGGGGGCCTCAGCTGCGGCTTCTGTCGCTTCTTCTTCAAGTCCTACGAGCCACAAGTCTACTGTCTCGCCTACCCGCACTTGCCTACCAGCTGCCGGCAGCTGGCGCAAGACCGTGCCAGGCGCCTGCGCATCAGCCCTTTCGTAAGCTACATTACCCATCTTGATGCCTACGCTGAGTAGCAGCAGCCTGGCCTCCTCTAACTTCATGGCTGTGATAGCAGGAACAGGCACACGTTGATGCCCTAGTCCTGCGCCCACTACCAGGTCGATCTTGGTGCCTTTGGGCACCAACGTTCCGGCTGCCACCTCTTGGCCCTCGATCTGCTGCTCGAGCACTGCATGTTGCGCCAGGTCAGGTACGTATTGAATAGTGCCCAAAAGCAGTCCTCGGCTCTTCAGCAACATATGCGCATTGCGTACAGAGCCATCGACCAGATGCGGCATGGCCACTTGAGGTGGCGTATTCGTGTTCAGCGTCAGGTAAATCTTTCTACCTTCCTTGACGCTAGACCCGGCTTTGGGGTGCTGCTGCAAGACGGTCATAGGCGGATAGTCAGGATCGTAAGCTATCTCTTCAGTGACTTGAAAGTGCAAGCTGCGCTGGGCCAGACAAGCATCTACTTCATCCAAGGCCATGCCTTTGAGGTGTGGTACAGTCAGAGACTGGCCATGGCGCGTCAGGATAGGCAGCGCGAAGTGAAAGAATAGCAATGACAAAACGACTACAGTCGCCAGCATCAGGCTGAGATGTAGGGCAATGACCTTGAGAAGAGGATGATTAAGCTTCATGGGAGGCAGTGTGTTTTTGAAAGCCGTACTGAATGATTTGCTGAATAAAGGCCAAGGGCGTGTAATCCTGCAATGCGCACTGGTGAAAGATACAAGTAGCAGGCGTCATGGCAGGCAGTGCGTTGATCTCGATGATCCAGGTCTCTACCTGGTCAGGAGTGTAGATTTTGACAAAAGCATCGATGCGGGCATAGCCTTCTAGGTCCAGCAGGCGCGCTACCTTTTCCAAATCTTGCTTGACCTGATCCGTAATGCGTTGGTTGATAGCAGGCACCGCGTGGAAGCGCGCAGGTGTGAGGTTCTGACCCTCTCCAGCCAAGAACTTTTCTTCTAAAGAAAGTACTGCCCCGCTAGCAATCACCTCTGAGGGCGCAAAGAGCTCATACTGCCGCTGCCCTTGGGCATCCCGGTGGGTCAGTAGCCCGCCCGTAATTTCCAGAAAATGAGCAGCTTCCCCCTGTTCTAGGAGTGTTTCTACCAAAAAGTGAGGTTTTTGTGGAAACTCAGCCTTAGGCTGGAGCTCGAGTGCTTGGGCCTGCGCAGCAGGCATGTCTGCAGTAGACCTAAAAGTAGCTTCGGCATAGGCCCTGAGCATGGCCTGGTCTTTGATTTTGATCACAGCTGCGCTACAGCCTTCGTCCACAGGCTTGGCAATGAAGGGATAGCGGAACTGGGCTTCTAGCTGGCTGATGGCGACTGCAGGGTCTTGGGCCCAAGCAGTCTGTGCTACCAGGGCTTGGTCAGCCACGTGGATGCCTTGCGTGCGCAAGAACTGGTTGGTCTTGAACTTGTCGATGGTTAGTTGTGTGCTTTTTACGCCAGAGCCATTGTAAGGGATGGCCTGGGCCTCTAGCATCGCTTGTAAGGTGCCATCTTCTCCAGGCCGGCCATGCAGTGCAATAAAGGCAAAGTCTATGTACTGTTGAAAGGTCTCAGCAGTGAGCTCCTGAGGCTGCTGAACGGCTGATATGCCTGCATACTGCTGCGTGATCGCTGTGGCTTCTTGCTGAATGGCCGTGAGCAAATCGTCGTGCGCTGCGGTAGGCTGCAGGAGCTGCGCATGGATGTCGTCGGCATTGTCTTTGAACAGCATGCTGAGCGGCAAGACAAAGAAACGGGGCTCCTGCGGCGTTCCTGACAAAAAGATAGGAAGGGGCCTATAGGCTGTGGAAGAAGCAAGCTTGGTATATACGTTTCTTCCACTTTCTACGGAAATATGGCGCTCTGCTGAAAAGCCGCCCATGATAACGCCTACCCGCTTCTTGGTCCTCTCTTCTGGCGCACCGATGGCCTTGTGCTGGTCAAGATCGCGAAGCAAGGCAGGTGCTTGGGGAGAGGCTTTGTGCGCCTCGGTCCGGGCTGCCAGCGAAGTACGGATCAGAAAAGTAAGCAGCTGCGTAGGGTTCAGCCCAACCTCCGCGGCCTGATGGAACAGAAATGAAGCCGGGTTCATGCCAGCAGTGGTGTTCGGGTCGTTGAGGTACACCTGATGGTCAGGCGTGAGAAAGCCGTCGATGCGGGCATACACCTGAAAGCTCAGCGCTTGGAACAAGGCGGTGCAAGCCTGTCGGATGGCCTGCATAGCGGCCAGAGGTAGCTGCATAGGCGTCTGTTTGTGCACAATGCCTGGTAGGTACTTGGCCCGGTAGTCAAAGTACACGCCGCCTTTGATCATCTCTGTGGGTGGCAGGGCTATGGGCTGGCCTGGCGTAGGTGCCAAAACAATGCACGAAAACTCTCTGCCAGCGATGTAGGCTTCGATCAAGACGGCGTCTTCTCCTTGCGGGCTGACTAGCTGGAGGGGCTCTTGGCTGGTCCTGAAGTGCGCGTTTAAATACTGCAGCAGCGCGTCAGGATGGGCGATCATTTGGCCATGGACCGATACAGGCAGGCCAACACCTTCGCGCAAGTCGATCAGGGAGGCAATCCACTGCTGCTTGGCTTGTGGCGTCAAGGACTGCCAAGTCGTGGCTGTGACTTCTTGGATGAACAAACTCTGCTGGACAGCTTGGATGAATTGTGCAACGTTTTTTTCTCTGACAATCGACACGCCAATGGAAGAGCCTTGGCGCGGACTCTTGACGACGAGGGGTAGGCCCACCGCAGCGATGGCTGCTTCGAGCAGGGTAGACTTGTCAGGAGTAGCTTGCCAATGGTCTTGGGACAGCACTTGGTAGGGCGGCATGGCAAAGCCTGCTTGTTGCATCAGCTTTTTCTGCACCACTTTGTCGATGCCTACAGCTGCGCCCAAGATGCCTGCACCGGTGTACGGAATGCGGTACCATTCTAGCAGGCCCTGCAGTGCCCCGTCTTCGCCATCAGGGCCGTGCAGCGACAAAAATGCGATGTCAAACAGGCTGCTGAACTGCTCTGGGGTGATGCGCTTCCCCACGCGATCAATCAGCTGGGCCAGCTGCGCCTCGTCTAGGGCACCTAACGACTCTATGTAGATAGAAAAATCACTGTCAGGCGTTAAGTCACTGGGAGGATAAAAGTCACGGATCGTGCCTTGGTAAAGGTATGGCCACTGCAGGAGGATGAAATTGCCCAGGCTGTCGATAAAGATAGGCACCGGCACGAACAAGGCTCTGTCTAGATTGTCATAGACCGTACGGCCGCCTGCAAAGGCGATTTCCCGCTCCCTTGTAGGGCCTCCGAAAAAGATGCCAATTTTGATCATAAGACATGGCTGCATGGGCACTGATGGAGCTCCCTGATGTTGCAAGTATTTTGCGTTTGGGACCTTGTATGGCTGGTGAGCCACTCCTGCCCAGCAGAGGCCCTTTTAGGGCTATGCGATGTAATGGTTATGCCTTTTGACAAAGATAGTAAGTTCCCAGCACCCCTATGCTGCAAAATATTGTACTAATTGTGTCCTGTAATATTCCTAGGGCGCTGAATTTCGTGGTATGTGCATCTTTAGCGCACAAAAGTACCAAGTGACATTGACCACTTACTGCGCACAGGTAGCCCTGCATCAGGCAAGTGTAAGCTGCTATATTTGTTGATGCAAACTTAAGGATGCGAGTACAAGAAAAGTTATAAGAAGGTGACTATTTTCACACCGAAATCAAGTTATATCTCCCCTTCCAGTCACACAAAAAGCCAAAACCATGCGTATCCTCCCATCCAGTTATGCCGCCGCAGCCCTCTTGGCTGCTAGTCTGTCCGTACAAAGCTGCGGCAACCTTATGCTCAATGACCCCCTTCGTATGACTACGAGCAGTGGAGACCAAGCTGAAGGGGCAGGAGAATCCAAAAATGAATTCGCCGCCGCTCCTGCAGCCAGTGCTCCAGATGGTCCTATGGAGGTGGCAGAGGCAAGTGCTGCAGCTCCGCCCCCGTCCTCTCTGCCAGCTCCTCAACCAGCAGTAGCCCCTACCTTCGTTAGCATGTTTGCCCCTTACATGCCCTTGAGTGCTAGTGCAGGCAATTATCTCAGCCCAAAAGCAATGAGAAGTCTAGGGACCACGAATGCCGCTTTCAGAGCCTATTATCTCTGTAGCTTAAAAAAGCATATCACCGCCCTTCTTCTTAAAGCAGAAAAAGAGGTAGAAAAAAAAGATCCAGTGCAGCAAAGGATAGAAGAGTTAGAGGAAAAAGAATCGCTAACGCCAGAAGAGGCAGAAGAATATGAAGCTAAAATGCATCAGGTTTGGGAATTGGGTCCGTACACCATGGCCCTTGTCAGTCAAGATGTGTTAGCATGTATGCGAAAAAATGCTGCAACGTTTATAGCAGCAGACAAGGAAAGGCTCGTTGCCATATTGAGTGAGGGAGCTATGCCGTGTGTCTTATTTAAGGATATGTTCGTACGAGGAGTGGCTGTTGCTTTAGCCATAAGGGCCCTAGATCCAGAGAGGAGGGTAGACACGATAGAAATAGAAGGAGTAAATCTCGTAACCCCTTTGAAATATGTGTACTCAGGCTGCCTGAAGGCTATTGCTGACTACGATGATTTTACATTATACGATGATTTTACACTAAAAGATGCTATTGAGGCTATTAGAGCCCTGGAAGCAATAGGTAGGGCAAGCGAAGAGCTCAAAGTAGAAGTGTGTAGAGAGCTCAAAACAGTAGCTGGGGGAGGGGGTTATGCTCTTGCATCACAAGCCGCCGCCGTCGTGGCATTAGCAGCACTTGATCCAGCAGAAGGAGCTGACCATGTGACAGCACTACATGCGGCATGCGAAGAAGCCATCAACGCAGAGGACGAGGCAAGCCGAGGAGATGCTTACCATGCACTAGCCCTACTTTGCAAAGTGAACCCAGAGATTGGAGTAGACTTATATCCACGGCTTGAGCGTGTATTGAGCAATGAGCATGCAGAAGAAAATCACCGAGAACAGGCAGTCGATGCCATGGCGACGCTCTGTGAAGCCTACCCAGCACGTGTACCAGGAGCAGTAGCATTACTTCAAAACATTGTTGCAGTTCGTTCAAATGGGCGTAATGAAGATTTGCAAATGAATACCCTTGATAGCTTGGAGCACCTGTGTACGATCGATCACGGACAAATCCAGTTGGTACATGCTTTCCTACTACAGCGACTTGGACTGTACGAGGGCCATTACTACAACGAGAACGTGTTGCGTTGTATGGCAAAGAGTGCAGCGGTTCTGTGTACAGGGAATCATTCATTGGTCCCTGCGACTGTCTCTGTGTTCACAGATTTGGTGCAAAAATATGAGAAAGGAGAATATACAGGAAGAACTAGCCTGCCGGAATTCTTAACCAAGAAATTAGCTGCGCTATCTGCTCTTATTCCTACTATGGCTGACGACGTGTTGTAGTTGTAGACCCTCAAAGCGAAGATTTCATCTTGAGAATGGGTCTTTCCCCTTCTTCTGCGAGCACCATCCTACTTATGCCGTTCACGCAAGGGGGTTCTTTGAAGGCCCCTTGAGCGATGAATTGCAGCTGAGTCTTTGCGTGATTTTGTAGCAAGACATCCTAGCCAGCATGCTGCTGTAGCACAATGGGGGCTCCCACTACTCCTAGGAGCCATACAAAACCATCAATATGTGAGGGAGGATACGAGAGCACAGGCTGAGGAAATTATCCAGCTCCTGGAAGCAGCAGCTGGCCCGCAGCCTGCAGTGGGTTAGAGCACGTGTCGCCAGTGCTTTGCGCTTGGGTTTTCATACACCTGGTTAACTGTTCCTGTCACTCCTCTTGCCCAGCCGGAGAGTTTTGGGAGCTACGAGAGGTATTGATTACAAAGTTCCCATCGCCCCTGCGCCGATGAAGACTTTATGCATTGTGTCCTGTAGTATTCCTGATGACATTGACCACTTACTGCGCAAGGCAGCCCTGCATCAGGCAAGTGCCGCTGCTGTATTTAGCAATGATAATTTTAGGGTGTAAGCGTAATGGAAATTACAAGCAAGTGATTATCTTGGTACCATGATAAGCCATATTTAATCCTATAGTCACATAAAAATCTAAATCCATGCGTATCCTCCCATCCAGTTATGCCGCCGCAGCCCTCTTGGCTGCTAGTCTGTCTGTACAAAGCTGCGGCAATCTCGTGCTCAATGACCCCCTTCGTATGACTACCAGCAGTAGAGACCAAACTGGAGAGACAGGAGAATCTGAAGGCGGGGATAGACTCGATACAGCTCCTGCAGCCAGTGCTCCAGATGCTACTATGACTGTGGAGGCAAGTGCTGCAGCTCCGCCCCCGTCCTCTCTGCCAGCTCCTCAACCAGCAGTGGACAACACTTTCGTTAGCATGTTTGCCCCTTGCATGCCCTTGAGTGCTAGTGCAGGCAATTATCTCAGCCCAAAAGCAATGAGAAGTCTAGGGACAACGAATGCCGCTTTCAGAGCCTATTATCTCCGTAGCTTAGAAAAGCATATCACCGCCCTTCTTCCTAAAGCAGAAGAAGAGGTAGAAAAAAAAGATCCAGTGCAGCAAAGGATAGAAGAGTTGGAGGAAAAAGAATCGCTAACGCCAGAAGAGGCAGAAGAATATGAAGCTAAAACGCATCAGTTTTGGGAATTGGGTCCGTACACCATGGCCCTTGTCAGTCAAGATGTGTTAGCATGTATGCGAAAAAATGCTGCAACGTTTATAGCAGCAGACAAGGAAAGGCTCGTTGCCATATTGAGTGAGGGAGCTATGCCGTGTGTCTTATTTAAGGATATGTTCGTACGAGGAGTGGCTGTTGCTTTAGCCATAAGGGCCCTAGATCCAGCAAAGAGGATAAGCACACTAGAAGCAGGAGGAGAGACTCTAGTCACTCCTCTGCAATATGTGCACTCAGAGTGCTTGCACGCTATTGCTAACCCAGATGGCTTTGTATCAAAAGACGCTATTGAAGCTATCAAAGCGATGGGAGCAATAGGCAGGATAAGCGAGGAGCTCGGAGCAGAAGTGTGTAGAGAGCTCAAAACAGTAGCTGGGGGAGGGGGTCATGCCCTTGCATCACAAGCCGCCGTCGTCGCGGCCTTAGTAAAACTTGATATGACAGAAGGAGCTGACCATGTGAAAGCCATACATGCCGCATGCGAAGCAGTCATCAACGCAGGGAAGAAGATAAGCCGAGGAGATGCTTACCATGCACTAGCCCTACTTTGCAAAGTAGATCCAACGATCGAACCCGGACTATATCCACGGCTTGAGCGTGTAGTCAGCAATGAGCATACGGAGGAAGCCCATCGAATAGAGGCGTTCACAGCCATGGAAGCACTTTGTGAAGCCTACCCAACACGTGTACCAGGAACAGTAGCATTATTTCAAAGCATTGTTGAAGTTCGTTCGAATGGGCGTAATGAAGATTTGCAAATGAATGCCATCCGTGGCTTAAAGTCCCTGTGTACACTAGATCATTCACAAACCCAGCCGGTACATGCTTTCCTGTTAAAGCGACTTGAACTATACCGTGATCATTACTACAACGAGGAAGTGTTGCACTGTGCAGCAAAGAGTGTGGCATCCCTGTGTAAAGGGAATCATTCATTGATCCCTGCGACTGTCCCTATATTTATAGATTTAGTGCGAAATTATGAGGAGGGAGTATATGTAGGAAGGGATAGTTTGCAAGCATTGTTAATCAAGGAGCTAGTTGCACTCTCTACCCTTACCCCCACTATGGCTGACAACGTATTATAGTTGCAGACCCTTAAAGCAAAGACTCCATCTTGAGAATTAATCTTTTCTCCGCTTTCTGCGAGCACCATCCTACTACTTATGCCGTTCACGCAAGAGAGTTCTATGAACACGCCTTGAGCGATGCACCTCAGCAGGCAGCTGCTGTTGAGTCTTTGCGTGATTTTGTAGCAAGACATCCTAGCCAGCACGCTGCGGTGGCACAATGGGCGCTCCCAATACTCCTAGAAGCTATACAAAACAATCAATACGTGAGGAAGGCTACGAGAGCACAAGCCCAGGAAATCATCCAGCTCCTGGAAGCAGCAGCTGGCCCGCAGCCCGCAGTGGGTTAGAGCACGTGTCGCCAGTGCTTTGCGCTTGGGTTTTCTTGTAGCTGATTAACCGTTCCTGCCACTCCTCTTGCCCAGCCGGAGAGTTTTGGGGGTGTGAGAGGTATTGATTACAAAGTTCTCATCGCCCCTGCGCCGATGAAGACTTTATGCATTGTGTCCTGTAGTATTCCTGATGACACGGACCATTTACTGCGCACAGGTAGCCCTGCATCCGGCAAGTGCCGCTGCTGTATTTAGCAATGATAATTTTAGGGTGTAATTACGGAGCAAGTTATAAGAAGGTGACTATCTTCACAGCGAAATCAAGTCATATCTATCCTTCCAGTCGCACAAAAAGCCAAAACCATGCGTATCCTTCCATCCAGTTATGCCGCCGCAGCCCTCTTGGCTGCTGGTCTGTCCGCACAAAGCTGCGGCAACCTTATGCTCAATGACCCCCTTCGTATGACTACCAGCAGTGGAGACCAAGCTGAAGGGGCAGGAGAATCCAAAAATGAATTCGCCGCCGCTCCTGCAGCCAGTGCTCCAGATGGTCCTATGGAGGTGGCAGAGGCAAGTGCTGCAGCCCCTATCTCTGCCTCTCAACCAGCTCCTCAACCAGCAGTAGCCCCTAACTTCGTTAGCGTGTTTGCTCCTTACACGCCCTCGAGTGCTAGTATAGGCAATCATCTCAGCCCAAAAGCAATGAGAAGTCTAAGGACTACGAACAACGCTTTCAGAGCCTATTATCTCCGTAGCTTAAAAAAGCATATCAACGACCTTCTTCCTAAAGCAGAAAAAGAGGTAGAAAAAAACGGTATACTAATGAAAAGGTTAGAAGAGTTACAGAACAAAGAATCGTTAACGCCAGAAGAGAAAGAAGAATATGTAGCTAAAATGACTCAGGGTTGGGAACTGAATAAGGCTACCAAGGCCCTTATCAGTCAAAATGTACTGGCATGTATCCGAAAAAATGCTGCAAAATTTACAGCAGCAGACAAGGAAAGGCTTGTTGCAGTATTGACTGAGGACACTCTCCCATGTGTCTTATTTAGAGATATGTTCGCACGAGGAGTGGCTGTTGCTTTAGCCATAAGGGCCCTTAATCCAGCAAAGAGGATAAGCACACTAGAAGCAGGAGCAGAGATTCTAGTCACTCCTCTGCAATATGTGCACTCAGAGTGCTTGCACGCTATTGCTAACCCAGATGGCTTTGTATCAAAAGACGCTATTGAAGCTATCAAAGCGATGGGAGCAATAGGCAGGATAAGCGGGGCGTGCAGAGCCGCAGTGTGTGGAGAGCTCAAAACAGTAGCTGGGGGAGGGGGTCATGCCCTTGCATCACAAGCCGCTGCCGTCGTGGCATTAGCAGCACTTGATCCAGCAGAAGGAGCTGGCTATGTGAAAGCCATACATGCCGCATGCGAAGAAGCCATCAACGCAGGGAAGAAGATAAGCCGAGGAGATGCTCACCATGCATTAGCCCTACTTTGCAAGGTGAACCCAGAGATTGGAGTAGACTTATATCCACGGCTTGAGCGTGTATTGAGCACTGAGCATGCCGACGAAGATCATCGAGAGCAGGCAGTCGATGCCATGGCGACGCTCTGTGAAGCCTACCCAACACGTGTACCAGCAACAGTAGCATTACTTCAAAACATTGTTGCAGTTCGTTCGAATGGGCGTAATGAAGATTTGCAAATGAATGCCATCCGTGGCTTAAAGTCCCTGTGTACACTAGATCATTCACAAATCCAGTCGGTACATGCCTTCCTGTTAAAGCGACTTGAACTATACCGTGATCATTACTACAACGAGGAAGTGTTGCACTGTGCAGCAAAGAGTGTAGCATCCCTGTGTAAAGAGAATCATTCATTAATCCCTGCGACTGTCCCTATATTTATAGATTTAGTGCGAAATTGTGAGGAGGGAGTATATGTAGGAAGGAATAGTTTGCAAGCATTGTTAATCAAGGAGCTAGTTGCACTGCCTGCTCTTACCCCCACTATGGCTGACGACGCCTTCCAGTGTCTTGCAGGCATAGATCCTCAAGGCGCAGATGCTATTTTAAGAATTGATTTTTTCCCCGTCTTCTGCGAGCACCACCCCATTTATGCTGCTCACGCAAGAGAGTTCTTTGAACGCTCTTTGAGCGATGCATCTCAGCGGGCAGCTGCTGTTGAGTCTTTGCGTGATTTTGTAGCAAGACATCCTAGCCAGCACGCTGCGGTGGCAGCCTGGGCCCTCACGCCGCTCCGAGCTTTACAAAACAATTCAGGCATAGAGGAGGCTACGAGAGCACAGGCTGAGGAAATTATCCAGCTCCTGGAAGCAGCAGCTGGCCCGCAGCCCGCAGTGGGTTAGATCACGTGTCGCCAGTGCTTTGCGCTTGGGTTTTCTTGTAGCTGATTAACCGTTCCTGCTACTCCTCTTGCCCAGCTGGAGAGTTTTGGGGGTGTGAGAGGTATTGATTACAAAGTTCCCATCGCCCCTGCGCCGATGAAGACTTTATGCATCGTGTCCTGTAGTATTCCTGATGACATTGACCACTTACTGTGCACAGGCAGCCCTGCATCCGGCAAGTGCCGCTGCTGTATTTAGCAATGATAATTTTAGGGTGTAAGCGTAATGGAAGTTACAAGCAAGTGACTATCTTGATACTGTGATAAGCCATATTTAATCCTATAGTCACATAAAAATCTAAATCCATGCGTATCCTCCCATCCAGTTATGCCGCCGCAGCCCTCTTGGCTGCTGGTCTGTCCGCACAAAGCTGCGGCAATCTTGTGCTCAATGACCCCCTTCGTATGACTACCAGCAGTGGAGACCAAGCTGAAGGGGCAGAAGAATCCAAAAATGAATTCGCCGCCGCTCCTGCAGCCAGTGCTCCAGATGGTCTTAGGGAGGTGGCAGAGGCAAGTGCTACAGCTCCTATCTCTGCCTCTCAACCAGCTCCTCAACCAGCAGTAGATGCACAACAGTCCTTGGAAAAAGTATTTGCTGATACGGCCCTTGGGGGACCGTCGTATTACAGTGAGGATTTATGGAATAAACTGCGTCAAGTGAATAATTCCTTTGCCCGAGCGTATATCTACGCCTCTTTGTTGAAAGCACAAGAAGGGGTAAAGAGAAGAGAGGAATTAAAGAAGAGGCTGGCAGCGTCAGAGCAAGAAGGTAGAACGCCAACGCTAGAAGAGCAGATAGGACTTGTATACTCAGGCAAGGCTACTAAGGCTCTTACTACCAAAGGTGCACTAGCATATATCCAGAGACATACTGAAACGTTTTCAAAGACAGAAAAAGAAAGGCTCGCTACAATACTTGCCAAGGAGATTGTTGCATCTCTACATACGTATCGAATAAGTCTTAGGCATAGCGTAGCCATTGCTCTGGCAATAGAGGCACTGGCTCCAGGCCTAAGAGTAAGAGAATCGGAGGAAAAAGAAGAACAAAGTCCGCTAGACTATGTGTACACATTGTTAGAAGCAGCCCTAAAAAGCGGGAGAGTCGGCTTTGATACTATTGACGCAGTCAAAGCAGTGGGCCAAGCAAGCGAGGCGTTTAAAGAAAGGGTATGCGAAGCACTCAGAGCAGTAGCTGGGGGAGGAGGTCATCCCCTTCCGTTACAAGCTGCCGCTGTCGTGGCATTGGTAGCACTTGATCCAGTAGAAGGAGCTGGCCTTGTGACAGCGATACATTCAGCATGCGACGCAGTCATTGGAATAGAGGAAAAAGGAGATGAAGATGCAGACAATGATGAAGAAGAGGATGATAATGAAGAGGAGGAAGTAAGTCTGGGAGATGCTCACCATGCATTAGCCATACTTTGCAAAGTAGATTCAACGATCGAATCAGGACTATATCCACGGCTTGAGCGTGTAGTCAGCAATGAGGATGCAGAGGAAAAGCAGCGAATAGAAGCTCGCGCGGCCATGGAGACACTTTGTGAAGCTTGTCCAGCACGCGTAACAGAGACAGTAAAACTATTTCAAAATATTGTTAATGCTTCTTCATGTGAATCTAATGAAGAGTTGCAAATGGTTACTATCCGTAGCTTGGAGCGCCTGTGTGAAATAACAGATTATTCACAAATCCGGCCGGTACATACCGTCCTATTACAGTTACTCCATGGTGGACTCAATGATCATGACCCAGAAGTACTGCGTCTCGCAGCAACGAGTGCAGGGAACCTTTGCAAAAGAGATAACACGTTGATCCCCCCAACTTGCCAGGTGTTCACGAACCTGATCAGGAATTACGATGGAGACCTAGAGGTATATGGTGGAGTGAAAGATCAGTCAATTACCAGTATGGTCGAGCTATCTGTTATTAACCCCGTCATAGCTCATGATGTTTTCCAGTGTCTTCGTACAAGCATAAATCCTAACAGGATTGATGCTGTTTTAAGAGTTCTCCATTTTACCGCTTTCTGCGAGCACTACCCCATTTATGCTGCTCACGCAAGAGAGTTCTTTGAACGCTCTTTGAGCGATGCATCTCAGCGGGCAGCTGCTGTTGAGTTTTTGCGTGATTTTGTAGCAAGACATCCTAGCCAGCATGCTGCTGTAGCACAATGGGGGCTCCCACTACTCCTAGGAGCCATACAAAACCATCAATATGTGAGGGAGGATACGAGAGCACAGGCTGAGGAAATTATCCAGCTTCTGGAAGCAGCAGCTGGCCCGCAGCCCGCAGTGGGTTAGAGCACGTGTCGCCAGTGCTTTGCGCTTGGGTTTTCTTGTAGCTGATTAACCGTTCCTGCCACTCCTCTTGCCCAGCCGGAGAGCTTTGGGAGCTACGAGAGGTATTGACTACAAAGTTCCCATCGCCCCTGCGCCGATGAAGACTTTATGCATTGTGTCCTGTAGTATTCCTGATGACATTGACCACTTACTGCGCAAGGCAGCCCTGCATCAGGCAAGTGCGGGCTGCATTACAGACAAGAGCTAGAGTCTGTTCTATAGAAGGTGAGGCCGTTGCAAAACGGCTTAAAATGTTTGCTTAAAAGCGGCATAAAAGGTATTTTCAGAACAGCGAACACTTTCTGTAGCCTTGAAACCTTGCTCAATATGCCAATGCTCCACAACCACCAACTTTCTTTTGCTGACCTTGCTATGCAGCCCAACAATAGAACCCATCATCAACTACAACAAATCAACCAGATTATCGATTGGAAGCCTATTGAAAACCTCCTCACTCAATACTACACTAAGGGGCAGGCGCAAGAAGGAAGAAGCGCCTATCCTCCTCTCTTGCTCTTTAAAATGTCCCTCTTACAGACCTGGTACGGATTAAGCGACTATCAAATCGAAGATCAACTCGACGACAGGAGCTCCTTCAAGAAGTTCTGTGGGCTCAATGCTGACCATCCTACCCCTGATCACAGTGTGATCTCTCGCTTTAGGAAGGTCTTGACCCAAGCAGAGGCCTACCAGCTTCTTCTACTAGAAGTCAATAGGCAATTGGAAATCCTTGGCTTACTGATCCAAAAAGGAACCATAGTAGACGCTTCTATTACGCCAACAGCGCGCCGCCCGAAAGGAAAAAAGATATATGCTTTGCCAACAGGGGAGTATAGGCCTCCCTTGGAAGAAGTCAAGCAAAAAGGAGTAGATCAAGAGGCGAGTTGGGTGAAGCGGGGTAATGAGCTGTATTATGGCTATAAGCGTCACTATCTAGTAGAAGCAGAGAACGGGTTGGTGTTATCAGTTCATACGAGTAAGGCAAGTGAGCACGAAAGCCAACATCTGTCGGGGTTATTAGAGCAGGTGGAGCTACCCAAGGGGAGTGAAGTATTGGGCGATAAGGGCTACAGTAGTGCATCGAACGAATCGTTATTGGGAAGTAAGGGACTCAAGAGCCGTCTTCAACGCAAACGAGCAAGAGGGAAGGCAAGAAACAGTTGGTCAAGTCTGTACAATCGGCTAATAGGGGAGCGTCGCTACAAAGTAGAGCGTGTGTTTGGCAGTATAAAGAGTTGGTTCAAGGCGGGCAGCGCGCGTTATGTAGGGAAGGCAAAAATGCATAGTCAGCATGTACTAGAGGCGCTATGTTACAATCTATACCGCGCTCCAGGGCTGGCGTTAAGAGTCTCTGTGGGATAGTTACGCCCTTTTTGGTTGGTTATCACCCACTATTAGGTCAAAGAATCACAAATAAGTGCTTAACAAGGAGGTAGGCGATTGGCTAACGAGGAGCCCTATTAAAAAAACTAACCTCTTGAGAGGTAAATCAGAAATGACAACCGTTTTGCAACGCCCTCAAGGTGCAAAAGAATGCCCAGAAGGGGTTGAACCTACTGCGTAAAATGCATGCTGCCTCCAACTCAACCGGCCTGTAAGTTTCTATTGAAATGGTGGAAATACGCTAAAAGAGGACGTGCCTACTTGAGCTTTCTAGTCAATTGTACTTCTCGGGGCAATGCTGTTTGTAATAATAAATGGTCTGCGAAAACATGAGCGAAATAAGGCGCCAGAGACACGCCTTTGGTACCCAATCCATTGAAGAGACCTATTTGTGGACACTGCGGATGTAAGCCTATCAAAGGCCTTCTATCAAAAGTAGCAGGGCGAATACCTGCCCACTGGTCTTGGACAGTGTAAGGCAGTTTGAATGTACACTGCAGTTGCGTTTCTAAAGTTTGTCTAGCCTTGCGCGTTGGCGTCAGGGACAAATCGTGCCAATCATAGGTAGCTCCCACGACGGCCTGATGTCCTCCCCGAGGTACCACAAAGACCCGCCGATTATAAATCACCTCGAGGGACTCCTTGAGGGCTACCGAAAGCATCTCCCCTTTGACAAGCCGAAAAGGCAACGTGCTAAACCAGGGATTGTGCTTGGCCTGAGGTCCCTCACAAAAAAGTACTTGCCGCGCCTTAAGGTCTTGATAGCGCACATGATCGGCATGCAGCTCCAAGGACTCATACACAAAGTTTGCCTCTACGTATCTGCCTTGCGTTGCTAAATAAGTCCGAATAGCACCCAAGAAATGCCCCACATCTAGGTAGCCCGCTTGCTTGAGCAACAGCCCCCCGTGCTGATACACCATGTGGTCTTGATGATAGGTGCTCTCTACAACTGCTTCCACGAAGGGGCTATAGTTATGATGAGCAGCTTGGGCGAGCCATTGTGTGCGCTCTTGCAGCGTCAAAAAAGGGCGAAACAAAGGAGTAGGATGCAAAAATGACGTGCTCAGGGCTTGGCCCACTGCTTGGTAAAAACGAATGAGCTGCGGAAAGAGCGTGTCTGCCAGCCATGTCTTGACCATGGCCTTGCCAGTGATGGGATTATAAATGCCTGCTGCGGCACTCGAAGCACAGTTAGTGTGTGAGTTGTTAATTACCACAAGGCGCTGGCCTCGCTGTAGGAGCTCCCAAGCCAGCACAGACCCAGCAATGCCTTGTCCTACAATGATAAAATCTAACATGAGACCAATGCATTATTGAGTGATTGCATCTATTGGATGATTGAGTGATTTTGCGTCTATTTTGCCACAGACTCAATATTGCTTTGATGAAGAAGGGGCACTCAGCGTGCTATGCAGTGGCGACGTCAACTGAGACACATGCATCAACTTTATAAAGGAGAGCTTCACAGACGGAAATAAGGCAACCTACTCCACCAGTGAACCAATAATCTAATCACACAATTAGTGAAGTACTCCATAAACAGATGAACAAATGAATAGCTCACCTTACGCAGTAGCCTTGTCATTCCGAAGCCTGGCGATGATTTTCTGCATTGTGTGGGTCTCGCAGGGATGTTTCGCTTTGCTCAGCATGACAAAATAAGGCATATTAAGAGGAGGCGCGTAGGACGAGTAAATAAATAAACTAATGAACAGATAGCCCCATAAACAAATGCATCAAAGTATCTGTGCGGTATGCCACAAGGTTTTTACCCGATCGATTATTTTTTCAATCTTGCCTTGCTCATCGATGATAAAAGTAATCCTAGAAGTGCCCCAGTATTGCTTGCTAAACATAGACTTCTGGACCCAGGTGCCGTACTTTTCATGAATAGTATGGTCTTCGTCAGCAATGAGTCGAAAAGGCAACTGCTTTTTTTCAATAAACCGCTTGTGAGACGCTGCACTGTCTGTACTGACCCCCACTACTTCGTACCCTGCTTGCTGCAAGGCTTCGTAGTTGTCTCGCAAGTTACAAGCTTGGGCGGTGCAGCCTGGGGTGTTGTCCTTGGGATAGAAATAGAGGACCAGCTTTTTGCCTGCAAAGTCAGTCAACTTAATGGGCTGGTCGTCTTGGTCTTTACCTACGAAATCAGGGGCTGGATCGTTGATCGCTAATGACATCTGTTTCTCCATTTAATGGGCAGGCGCCGAATTGTGGCTGCAGCCACAAGATGGCTTATTTGTGCCCTCTAAAGCGTTACGAATTCCTTCTGCAATCATCTCTGGAGCATTTCCTTTGATCTGGTGTCTTTCTACGAAATGCACTAGCTGCCCATCTTTGAACAAAGCAATAGCAGGGGAGGAGGGAGGATAGGGCTTGGTATATTCAAATACTTTCTCTGCCGCTTCGTCATCTACCCCAGCAAACACCGTAGCCAAATGGTCGGGCTGCTGACTGCTTGTCTCTAGCGCCATTTTTACGCCCAGCCGTGCACCTGTGCCTGCACAGCCACACATAGAGTTGATGAACAGCAAAGAGCTACCCTGGTGGTTGGTCAGATGATCTTCTACTTCTTGAGCGGTCTTTAACGGCGCAAAGCCAAGCGTTGTGAGCTCTTCTTCCAAGGATACTACTAATTCTTCTGGGTGCATAGGTTCAGTACTTTTAGTTGCCAAATAAGGTGTTATAACAGATAAACCATTCAGTGATGCAGTAAACATAAACACTTTGTGACCGCCTTGCAATACTTGCTTTTACAAAAACCCAAGTGCAAGCTTAGCTGCTTCTGACATCCTCTCCTGGCTGTAAGGAGGTTCAAAGGTAATCTCTACTTTGACGTCATTGACCCCTTGGATTGCCTTGATGCTGGCTTCAGCTTGGCTAGGTATCAGCTCTGCTGCTGGACAACTGGGCGAAGTAAGGGTCATCAGGACATGCACATTATTGATGGGATAAACCGTGATGTCGTAAATGAGCCCTAGCTCATAGATGTCCACTGGAATCTCTGGGTCGTAGACCTGCTTGAGCGCCTGAATAACCTGGTCTTGGTTGACGGTAAGGCTTTCCAATTTTTCTGTCATCAGTCCGTTGATATGCTATTGCGCTGCCGAGGCTTCTTGTTTGTCTCTCTCTCCTTCTGTAATGGCAATAAGCTTCATCTCTTTTAACATACTGCCAAAACCTCCTGCCCTTTGGGAACCAATATGTTGGAGCATACCAATTCGGGCAACAAAGTGAAGGTGCGTCCGAATAATATCTTCCAGCCTTTGTCCAGAGAGCACCCGCACAAGCAGGCTCACCAAACCCTTGGTAATGGCAGTGTTGCTGTCTGCCTCAAAGAAGAGACGGTCGCCTTGCTTCTTATAAATGAGCCATACTTTGGACTTACATCCGCTGATAAGATTATGATTGGTCTTATAAGACGCATCCAAGGGAGGCATTTTCTCGCCGAGCTCAGTGATGTAGGTAAGGATGCTACTTCTGTCTCCTCCTAACGATTGAAACTCTGCAATAATATCTTCTTGTATCTCGTCAATGGTTGGAAAGGGAATAGTTGACATAAATCTTACTACGTTTTTCGCTGAATGATTTTTTCTACTGCTCTGCCGAGCTGTTCTATTTCTTCTTTCGTGTTGTAAACAGCCAAAGAAGCCCGCACAACACCCTCAATACCCAAAAAATCTATGAGCGGCTGCGTACAGCTGTGCCCTGTTCTCACAGCAATGCCCTCTGCGTCTAACCATAATCCTGCATCCAAGTGGTGCAGTCCTTCGAAAGTAAATGAAATAATCCCTACCCTCTCTGACGCAGTGCCAACAAGCCGTACTCCTCTGAGACTGTTCAACAAATCCAATGCATAAGATAGTAGCTTACTTTCATGTAGCCAAAGCTTTTCGTGTCCTATTTTTTGAATAAAATCCAGGGCCTCTTTCCAAGCAATAATGCCTGCTATGTGGGGAGTGCCTGCTTCAAACTTGTAGGGGAGCTCATTGTACGTAGTGTGCGTTAAGCTGACCGCTTGGATCATCTCTCCTCCGCCTTGGTAAGGAGGCATGTCTGTTAGCAAGGCTCTTTTGCCATACAAAGCCCCCACACCAGTAGGGCCATAAGCTTTGTGGGCAGAAAAAGCCAAAAAATCACAATCCAAATCTTGCACATCAATGGGAAGATGGGCAGTGGCTTGTGCCCCATCGACCACCACCACAGCTCCGTATGCATGTGCCTGCCGAATCATTTTTTTGATCGGATGAATGGTGCCCAGCGTATTAGAAACATAACCGATCGCCACTATCTTGGTCTTGGATGTTAGCAATTCTTCAAAAGCTGATAACGATAGCTCGCCTGTGGGGGTAGCAGGAATGACCTTGAGCACTGCCCCTTTGGCTTGACATAGCATTTGCCAGGGCACAATGTTAGCGTGGTGCTCCATGTGAGAGATGATTACTTCATCGCCTGCTTGTACTTGTGCTTGGCCATAAGTGGCTGCTACCAGATTAATACTGGCAGTGGCACCCGCCGTGAAAATGATTTCTGAGACCTCCGCAGCGTGAATGAACTGTTGTACACACTGTCTAGTAGCCTCTAGACCCACCGTGGCTCTCTCTGCCAAGGCATGCATCCCTCGGTGCACATTGGCGTTATCGTGCTGATAATAATGCATGAGTGCATCAAGCACGGCTTGTGGTTTCTGGGTCGTAGCAGCATTGTCTAGATAGATCAAGGGCTTACCGTACACCATTTGATGCAACGCAGGAAACTGGTCCCTTATCTTTTGTACATCGAGTTCAGTAGGTGAGGCCATGACCTGAAGGTAGTTGAGTTGATGATAGCTTAAGGCTTTCGCACCGCGAAGCTAAGCCAGAAGATCGGCAAGCCCAAAATAAGATCACCTCAAAGGGAGAATAGGCCTTGCTCACAATCAGAGCGTGTCTATATTGGAGCAATTATCAACTCCAACAACCTATGCAGAAGACGATACACCGCGCCGCTACAAGAGGCTATGCTGACCACGGCTGGCTCAACACAGCACACACTTTTAGCTTTGGCAGCTACCATGATCCGCACAGAATGAACTTTGGTGCCCTCAGGGTACTCAACGACGACATCGTGCAAGGGGGCAGCGGATTTGACGCTCATGGGCATGAAAACATGGAGATCATTTCTATTCCCTTGCAAGGGGCCCTGTCCCATGGAGACAATGCGGGCCATGCGGGTGTCATTCGGCCTAATGACGTGCAGATCATGTCTGCAGGGACAGGTATTATGCACACTGAGCGCAACCATGCTGACCATGAGCCTGTGCATTTTTTGCAGCTTTGGATATTCCCAGCGCAGCCCAATGTGTCGCCTCGGTATGCACAACATACCTTTGATCCAGCTGCTTGGAAAAACCAATGGGCCTTTTTGGTTATGCCCGAGCAGTATCAGGGGCCACTTTGGATCCATCAGCAAGCGTTTATAAGCAGAACTTGCTTGGAAGCAGGCAAGCAGATTAACTATGCGCTGCACGCCCCTGCGCATGGCGTCTATGTGTTCGTCATTGAAGGCAAGGTGCGCGTAGCAGACGAGGTTTTGGATAGGAGGGATGGAATAGGCATATGGGAAGTCAACCAGCTGTCTTTTGAGAGCATCAACGCCTGCGATGTACTACTGATCGAAGTGCCCATGCAACCAGCACCCTAATTATTAGTTATCAAGTCGCTAAATGAATCAACAAATAGTTCAATCACAAAGTCCTCCAATAATCAATCGCACACTCGCAAAAGCAAGAAATTGCCCAATAATTAAATGAATAGATAGCCAAATAATTTAATCAGCCTGTCGCGCAATCACCCAATAAGGCAATCTCAACCAATCCTTGGGCATTCATGTGCTTGAGCGAGACTTCCTGCAAGGTATTGGCCCAGCTGGGCTCATAAGGCGCTGCCACCCGAATGTAATTTTCTGTAAAGCCTTCTATATAACCCTCTACGTTGTCGTGCTCAAAGAGGACGGTTGCTCGGCTACCCAAATGCGCTTCATAGAAGTGGCGTAACTTTTTCTCAGAGAGAATGCGGAGCATCTTGGCGCGTCTGCTTCGTTCTTCAGGAGGTATGCTTCCTGCTAGCCGCGTGGCTGGCGTATTTTCTCGCTCCGAGTAAGGAAACACGTGCAGATAAGTCACAGGCAGCTCATTGAGAAAGTGATACGTAGCCAAAAAATCCTCCTCGGTCTCTCCTGGAAAGCCTACGATTACGTCTACGCCAATGCAGCACTGAGGCATCAACGCCTTGATGTAGGCTACCCGCTCTGCATACAGCTCTCGCAGATAGCGGCGACGCATTAGTTTCAAGATTTTGTTACTTCCTGACTGCAGAGGCAGGTGAAAGTGCGGTACAAAACGCACTGATTGGACTACAAAATGGATGATAGCGTCGTTCAGTAGATTCGGTTCTATAGAGGAAATGCGAAACCTTTGTATACCTGCTATTTGATCCAGGGCTTGTACCAGCGTTAAGAAATTGGTTTGTCTGCGGTTGTCTATGATGCCATAGTCACCAATGTTGACGCCTGTGAGCACAATTTCTTGCACGCCTTTGGAAGCTATTTCTTGGGCTTGTGCCACTACGCTTTCGATAGTAGCGCTTCGACTCTTGCCCCTGGCCAACGGAATGGTGCAAAAAGAGCAGTGATAGTTACAGCCGTCTTGTACTTTAAGGAACGTACGCGTTCGGTCGCCCATAGAATAGGCAGGCGCAAAGGTGTTCGCTGTTTTGACGGCCGACACATGCAGCTCTGCTGTGGCTTTCTTTTCAAAGTCAGTCAGCAGGTCTAGCAGCTGAAACTTTTCGTTGGCGCCTAGCACTGCATCTACGCCAGGAATTCGGGCAATTTCTTGCGGTTTGAGTTGGGCATAGCACCCTATGACAATGATAAATGCCTCTGGAGAAACTTGTAGCGCCTCTTTGACGATCTTCTGGCATTTTTTGTCGGCCTTGTCTGTTACCGAGCAGGTGTTGATGACAAAAACATGCGGCTGGTCATGAAAGTCTACTTTTTGAAATCCGCGTTCTTCGAATAATCGGCCGATGGTAGACGTCTCTGAAAAGTTGAGTTTACAGCCCAAGGTGTAGAAAGCCACTTTTTTCATAGCGCGGCTAAATTAAGGAATTATCTGTCTACGGGTCTGTTAATGCTGCGCAGATGATGGGAAGCATTGGCTGAACAAGTGCCACCAATCTAGCTGAAGCACTGGACGCTTATGGCTATCTAGGGCTCGCTAATTCTTTTTCTCTTCTTCCTTTTCCTCTTCTTCAGCTTCTGTGTATCGGTCTACGAGCCGAGCCAGTATCTGGATCGTCTCATCGTCTATCTCGCCTGAAATGTTGCCAGCACGAAAATGCATTTGGAATGACCGGACAGCCCTTCGTATACCATCGTTGTCCTCTGCATTGTCAGGTGCAGGATAGCCATACTGGAGCAAGCGTTGTCGTACCCATTCTGTTCGCGCAGCTAGGTCATCTTCAGGAAGCTGGACTGTTGTAAGTGGAGCTTCAACCGTAGGCCATGCCCCCACGCCATACCGTTGATGCAGATATGCCCACGGAAACGTGGGCCCCGGATCTACTTTCCTGCCCATGTGGCCTGTATTTTTATTGACAGCCATGTCGCTATGGGCTATGACGTTGTGAGGCGAAATGCCATAACGTCTTACAATATCCTGGCAAAGCAAGCCGACAGTATCGACCTGCTGCCGTGTGTATAGATGCCACAAGAGGGGATGCCCTTGAGAGGGCTGTAAATAACTGTGCAAGACACTTCCACTTCTTAAAAAGCGTTGGTAGCGATACAAGCCTCCTTCAAAGGCTAAAGTGCGTCCTACATACCATGGATCCTCAGAGTCTCTTGCTCTACACAGACACCAACCCGGGACGTCTTCTAGTAGCTGGTGCTCTAATGCATCGCTCTCAACTTTCTGTATTTGTATATGCTGACTATCAGATTGCATTTCTACGTTTCCACGTTCTGACACAGTCTTTGATATTTTTTCTCCTGGATGTCCATAATTTTCTATCTCAATACCGATAGAATCCACATTGACTTCTTCTACTCTTCCTGGCACTTCCTGCTTTCGCCAAGCGCCATACCCTGCATGAAAGGCTCTAAGCCGTTCGCCAGGAGTTCCGTCAGGCCTATTGAACTGCGTTATGGTACCATCTTTATGCACTAAGTAGTGTGCACTGACATCATTTTTGAGGTCGCCGAACAGGCCAATGGTTCCTCCAGCAGTACCCACAGTGGCGTGCAGCATGAGTATATGAGGCCGCTTACACAAAGGGCCAGTTCTATTTGAGGAAGGCTCTCTTGGAGTGCTTTTGTACCGACGTTCTCCAAAATTGGGCGATGGTGCGGTCTGAAATGCTAAGCCCTGTCGCTGGGCTAGAGCTTGCACTGGGTTATCCTCACTTTGTGCAGCTTCCTCTTTTTTTTGTTTTTCCTCTTGTTCTTCCTCTGCTCTAGCTTTTTGTTTTGCCTCTGCTCTAACAAGCGGGACTTTTTCCTCGTCTATGTCCCAGCAACACTTGCTGGCTGTAGTCAGACAAAAGAGAATGGTTAAAAATAGATTCAAGATGGGTAGGTGTCTGGTCATATTCAGTAATGGTTTTTTGCAGCGTAGGCAACGAGCTTTTTTCATGGTATATGGTTGATACTCCTCTCTACGAATCATACGCTACTATGCCTTGGTGTAATAGCGCTCTACCAATCGAGCTAGTATCTGGATCGTCTCTTCGTCTATTTTGCCTGAGATGTCTTGCTGCCGAAAGTGCATCTGAAATACGCGAACTGCATGCTTAGTAGCTTCTTGATCCCAAGCCTTCTGCTTAGGCGATGGGTAGCCATATTGAACCAGGTGCTTTCGTATCCACTGCGTTTCTTGGCCTCTGGTAGGCAATGCAACTTTGCGGAGCGGTTGGCCAAGATCATACCAGGCGCCTACGCCGTACTCTCTGTAGAATCGCTCCCATGGAAACAGTGGGCCTGGATCTGATTTTCTGCCTAGATAGCCTGTGGTAGGATTCGTGGCCAAGTCACTATGGGCTATGACACAAGTGGGGTGGATACGATAACGTTCTACAATGTTTTTGCACAGTGGCCCCAGCGTCGTGAGCAGCGCTTCATCGTAGCGATACCATGCTTTGTTACTACCTGGCACCAACTGCCCTGTCGGATGTTTGTCTGCGTGTTTAAATCCAAGACTAATGTTCTCTATGCCTACAGACGCCGTATTGATATCATGGTTTCCTTGCCAAGCCCCATAGCCAGCGTGCCAGGCGCGCTGCTCCTCTGGTACAAAGCGCGTGATGCCTCCCCCGCGATCCACTATATAATGAGCACTGGCTCCGCGAGGCGCCATAAAAGTATTGATGGTGGCTTGCTTCTCACAGGCTGTGTAATGCAGCACCAGCACATGAGGCTTTTTCACTGGCTGTCCAGTTTGCTTGTCCACACGTGCCTCACAGTTAGGAGACGCTAGGACAGTGTACGTGCAGCCCAATTGCTCAGCTAAGGAAGCAATAGGATCATTATTTTTTTGTTTGACCATAGCCGATCGTTTGAAAGTGGTTGTGGAGGAACCTGTAGAATCTCCCAAGTATCCTAAGTTAAGACCAGAAAGGGAGCTTACTGGCTGCACCAACGTTCTATGCATACTTGCTTAATTACGACACCGTCCAATATAAGCCAATGCCTTAAATTAACAATAAAACCATTCACTCAACTGTCAGGGGGGTTAGCTTCTCAAGAGTGAAAGTGGGCTTAGAACGCGTAAACGGCGTTTTTAGTCTGTTTATATAACAACACCATTCAATCACAAAATCAGTGAACCACCTAATAAGCAAGTGGCTTAACAATCCAATAATCAATAAGCCAGCACCTGCTTGGCCAATACGTTATCAAAACTTGTGTAGACTGTCAGCTGTTTCTCCTGGGCCGCCCAAAGAAGCCTTACAGCATGGCTATTGCGCAGTGGAGCCTCTTGGAGGGGCTGGCCTGCGTGGTCATAAAGGTAAGTACACTGTTTATCCAAGTCGGTGAATACATAGCACTGCTGTGTGTCTCCGAAGTCATAATATTGCAACAGACATTGCTGGACCTTGTGGGGCAGTTCAAAAAGCAAGGTGCCTTCTTCGTCTATCAGTGCTACTTGGTCTTTATCATGCCGCATGATGACGTACCCACGGCCTGAAACGCTATCAGGACACAAAACAAAGCGTGTAGCCTCGTCAGGGCTAGGGAGCTGTAGGGTAGCTTTTGTTTGTCCATCTAGCCCTAAGTGGATACGTTGGCCGGCTTCGGTCAAGACAATGAGGAAGGTGTCTTCTTCGGTTTTGCCTTTGCGCACTAACAGTGACTGGGAAGTGGAGGCTTGCAGCGTAACAGGAAAGCCAGGATAGCTGTGTCCTTTTCTAGTCAAGGCTTGTACGGTGCCCTGGGTTTGTAACGCCCAGAAGTAGTCTTTGCCCTGCACTCTGCTGTGAAAAGGAGGCGCTGCAAATGCGTGACCCAGTGCCAGAGGATTCCAATCAGGCAAAGGCCGATAATGCTTGTCTTTGAGGTATATATCACCTTGTGCAGTGGCTAACAAGAAACGATAGTTTTTTTCACGGTTGTAATCGACCACATTGAGGCGAACAGGGGCGTCTGTCTGAGGCAATGGATGCGGATACTTGCTCACTTCGCGGCCATAGTAATCGAGCAAGTGGAGCTTGCTGTCTGTGGCTAACAAATACTGTACTTTGTTGTTGCTGTAAAAATCTACCTCAAAGACGTTCGTAGTGATGGGCCCTTCCAGGGCCTTCTTCCAAAGGAGTTGACCATTGGCCTCTAAGAAGTAGACTTGGTAAGACGCATCTTGTAGGAGCCAGTAGGGGCTTGCCCCTTGGTGGCTTTTCACAAGCCAAGGGCGGATGATAAGCGGTGCTTCTGCTTGAAAGACGGGCGTGGTAGCCGTGTTGGTGTGTCTTTCTGCTGGCTGTTCTACTACTGGTGGTGCCTTTTCTTGAGGCAGCGGTGGAAGTAGGGGAGAGGCCCACAAAACGCTCATGTAGCAGCCTGCTGCTGGTTCGTGCAAGAGCTGTAAGCTAGCATGGGACCATTTTTGGAGGAGGTCTGTACAAGCTTCAAAAACAGGCTGCCAGGCTGGCTTGAGCGCTTTACTCACCGTAAGTCTAGCTTTAGGGACGTCAATCATAAGACTGTAGTGTGCCTGATCCAAAGCGCTCTCCAGCCATGCCTTGCTGGCTGAGGCATGGGCCCAGGTTTTTCCTTGCCGATACTGCTCCTGCGAGGTTTGTAAGGCTGCTTGGCTATTGGCCAGGACGATGCAATCTTCTGCTTGCGTTAAATACTGGGCTTCAAAAGTTGGAAATAGTTGCCCTGGCAACCATGATTGGAAGTAGGCTGCTTGAAGTGCATAAGTAGGGGCTGGGTGATCAGCACTTGGCCTGGAAGAGGCAGTGAGCAAATTCAGCCCTTGCAGTGCCTCGATAAATGCCTGCGTGTCATTCACCTTCATGAAGAGGAGCTGGCCAGCTGGGTGCTTGTCGCCAGCTTCTAATAGGCAATGGCCCATCTCTCCCTGAAGGAGGGGATATAATGTAGTAGCCAACAGATGAACGTCCACTTTTGTGGATGCGTTCCCTGCAGCGTGTTGTGCTCTATATTGCTGAAAAGCTGTAAAGAGCTGCTCAGGATCGCTAAAAGCAAAGTGCTGCAGCATGACTGTACTTTGCGGCAGATAGGGCGCCAGCGTGATAGTGCCAGTGGCTTGGCCCGCAAGTGTATGGGTCCAGTGCTGTACATCAGCGGTTTGCTCCTCTGCAAATCCATTCAACAAAAGATGGTGTGAAGTGTTTTTGAGGTGAAGCTGACTGGCTTGGGTAAAGCTAGCCAGGCTAGTACTGAGTGCATCTAGGCCCTCTTTTTTAAGAAAAGTGCGCAAGAGTTGGGGCAGTTGGCCAAAATTAATGTAAAGGCTTCCCTGTTTATTTTCTGACTTCTTAAGACATAAAAAGTTGTGAGGGGCCTTGCTGGCCAAGGCGCGTACCACATCCTCAATGAGCCAAGGAGAAAAACTCGCTATGATATGCTGATCGCGCTTGAGGTAAGCGAGCCGTTGGTGGGTTCCTTGCTTGCCTATTTCTGTGATCTTACACCCTGCATAGGAGCGTACTGATTTGTTGTATGTGGTGTCTTCTCTGATTTGGGCCATGACAGTGCCCAGAAACGCCTGCGTAGCTGTATCATGGGTGTTGAAATAAAAGATATAGCCCAGCTGCTCTTCGCCCAGCCCATGGACAGAGACGGTCAGGGGCACTTCTTCCCAATTTGGCTTACCGCCTACCAGCTCTTCTAGCCAAGCAAGATTTTGCTGCCAGGCTTCCCAACTGGACAATGTACTGAGGTCTTGGCCGAGCGGGGTAAACTGCCAAGCTTCCCACTGCTGCCCAAAGTTGTTTACTTCATAAACGAGCGCAGCACTTTGCGGCACATAGGGTAAAGCACTAGAAGCTTGTTGGCTACTGCGCCAGTGGGTGTAATAGAAGTACGTGGCAGTGGCCAGCGCCAAGAGAAGGACGATGAGAAAAGCGATTAATTTCTTCAAACCAGTAGCAAGGTCAATGGATATGCATATATCTAAGCAAAGATACGCAGGCCAAAGGGCTCCTTCAAGCTGATTCCACAATCATCCTATAATGACTAATCAGTCAACGAGTACTCCCAACCAACAAATGGCCCAATAAACAAGTGAATAGTTCAATAAAGGTGCACTAGCTGCTTGGTTTCGAAAAATGACTCAACGAAAAAATCACGGAGCGCGTAGCTGCGGTGTTGCCAAGGCGTTTGTAGGGGCTCCTGGCCTTTGAGATACAAGATGCCATTGGGAATACTGTGTTGAGCGCTGACAGCGATGTTGTCCTGTACCCAGCCGCAAAAAGTGTCCAAGCGGGTCACTGCCCTACCCATAATGAAGTCATATTTTCCTTCCACGTTTTCTGCTCTGACTTGAGCGGTAGTTACGTTACCTAGCCCTAGCTCTTGGGCGATGTGCTGCACAGCACGAATCTTTTTGCCGATAGAGTCGATCAAGTGAAACTGGGTGGTGGGAAATAGAATGGCCAGTGGAATGCCAGGAAAGCCTCCTCCTGTGCCTACGTCCAGCACATGCGCGTCTGGCTGAAGCGTCACGACTTTGGCCACACTGAGCGCGTGCAGGGCATGCTTCAAATAGAGATGTGCGATGTCTGCACGGGAAATGAGGTTAAGCTTTTCGTTCCAGGCTTGGTAAACGGGCCCTAATTGCTGGAACTGTGCTCGCTGCGTGGAGGATAAGCCGTCAAAGTAGCGAAAGATGGTGGTTTCGACGGTTGGAGTAGGGGAGGGGGCCATGAATTGATGCTGGTCGTCAGGAGGCTGGCCGCAGCGTCACGGTAAAGTGCTTGTCGGCTGAAGTATTGCTGTCTTTAAGCGACACGGGTAGGTACTGGCCTTGGCACCAGCGTTCTACAAAGTTGGTATAGTAAGGGCTGCCTGGATTGCCTGACTGGCCACCTGGATAGATAAACCAACCTTGGGGTGCCTCTTCCAGTAGCTTGACCACTAGGCGCATAGAGGCTCCTTGGCCGCCCACATTAGCATTCAAAATATGGGCACCGCCACTTACTGGTAGATTTTTTAAACCAAACGAAGGAATAAAAGCCAGGTGGTTGATAAACACCTCCCGATAGTCACCCCATTGGTAAGGTTGTTGATGCTTTTCTTGCCAAGCTTCTAATGTTTGCACGGCTTCTACAAAAGCTGCCTGAATCAATGCCCCCACAGTAGCGTACTCTCCTAGGTCTAGATGAGGACTATCAGGAGATTGCGCCAAAATCTCTATGGTTCGGTAAAAGCTAGGCCGAGGCATAGGCCACTGTGCATTTCTGAGCGACCCCCATAGCTTTGTCTCTAGCTGTTGCTGCCAAGCCTGAAAGACAGAGGGGGCGAGCTGGTCTATTTCATTGTAAAAATCCCAGTCTAGGAGTAACTGATGAGCCACTTGCTGCTCTTGGGTCAACTGTGTAGTGTCTAGGTGCTTGAGCAGTAGGGGCAAGCTTTCTTGAGCAGCCAGGTTGTAGCTATCATTTTGCAACTGCATCATGTCCTTTTCATCGACGGCTTGGAGCTGACTCAACACCTGATTGAGTCTTCTGTTGCGGTAGTACTCTTCACGACAATGCCGATAATGATAAGGATAGCGCTGGTCGGTAGAGCGTTGGTTGGCCGAGCTTACATAGCCTTGGGAAGGATTCAATATTTTGGGATTGTGCGCTGTAGGAATGTAGCCCTGCCATTCATAAGCTGCTGTATTTCCCTCCATCAAAAACCGTCCTTGGTCCTTCCATAGCGCAGGAAACTTCCCTGCTACGTTGATGGCAATGTCATTTTGTACAGAAGCAAAGGCAAAATTTTGGCTAGGCACATGGTAGTGCTGTAGTGCTTCTTCAAACTCTTGGTAGTTCTGAGCCCTATTTAAAAGATAGAAAGAGCGTAGCTCTTGCCCAGGGTGATGGCCTGTCCATTTCATGGCCAAGTTGTGTTGCCCTGCACGGCCTAGAAAGTTATCATCATACACCACAGGACCCAAGTGGGTATAGACTACAGTGTCATAGACGCTTTTTTGCCCCCTTACCTTAATTTCTTCTGTCACTAACTGGGTTTTGAGCAGCAGATCGTCATAACGATACTCTTGTCTGGTTTCGTCTTTAAAGTCAATGACGTACCAACTTTTTACGTCTCTAGCGGCATTGGTCACGCCCCAGGCAATGTTCTCGTTAAAGCCAATGATTACACTCGGAAGCCCTGGGATGGTTGCCCCAAAGACATTGACTGTGGGCGACTGCAGGTGCATGCCATACCAAATGGCAGGAAGTCTCATGACCAGATGAGGATCATTGGCCAAGTAGGGGGTGTCTGTGGCTGTCTTTTTTTTAGCCACGGCCCAGTTATTGCTCCCTCCAGCTTCACTAGACCGGTGCTGCTTGTGATGGACCATGTGTTGCGGCACCCTCCAGGAGGGTGGCTGAGTAGGAACAGGTTTGAAGTTCCAGGCCGTGCGCTTAGGAATGACAGGCTCATTCTGTGGACAATGAGTAGGGAAGAGCAAATCAAATTTTTCCTGACCCAGTTGGTGCAGTGCATTGGTATTTTCAAAGCTCTCATTGCCTCCACAAAGCTCATCGATCATTTGTACCATCATGAGCGCTACTTTGAGCGGGGTCCAGGGCTCTGGCTGGTAGGCCAGAAGCTTGTATTCGAGCGGCAACTTTTTGTAAGACAAGGTTTTGATATAAGCATTGATGCCAGCTACGTAGGCATTGATCATGCTGTGCAGCGCACTGTCTGCTTTGAAATTAGCCAGGGCATTGGCTGCTGCATACAGATTTCCCTTACGGCGCTGTAGTCGGTCAAAATCGATGGCCTGGGGACCTATAATTTCTGACATACGGCCAGCTGCTGCATAGGTCTGAAAGTCCATTTGCCACAGCCGATGAAAGGCAGTGACATAGCCTTGGGCAAAGTAAAGGTCATCCTCATTTTGAGCGGTAATGTGAGGAATCATGTGTTCGTCAAAGCGCACCGTTACTTGGTCCTTGAGCCCAGGTAGTGATAGGGTAGTAGGTAAGCTGACTGCATGCGTCTCTGCATTTTGCCAGGCACCCTGGAAAGGGTCTAGCAACTTACCCAGAGGAGGGAGCTTCCCAATGCGCGTATTGAGTAAGGCAGTGATGGTTATGGTGAGTGCGACAACAAAAAAAAGACCTCTCCTATTCATAATGACTTATTCCAACGAGTGCTTGAATGCTAGCGCTGAGCCGTGCTCCTGGCTACTAAAGAAAACGAGGGCAAAATTAGCTATTTTTTTGCTCTTGGAAGCGTTCAGTAGTTACTGCCTTGATGTCAGTAACCTGACTAGTTCTCCTTTTACAGCTTTCTAGCCATAAAAAAGGCCCAGGTGTTTTCCTAGGCCTTGGCGAGAGACTTCAAAATGATTAAAGACTAAATCCAACAGCTGCTTGCACGCGGTGGGCATGCCTTTTACTGTCTTTTGCAATACTTTCTCTCATACCCCACAGATACTCAACCCCCAAGGTCGTTTGCTCCGTAGGGTGGTAGGTCAAATTAGCAGAAGCAAACTGCCCTTGCTTGTAAGGGTCCCCATGTGTATTGCACTGTCGCTCCGTGTTCAACATTCCATAAGCCATGGTCGAGCGCAACTGAGGGAGCCATCGATGCTCTATGGCTGCATGTCCTCCCCATGTGCCTATTAAGGCAGGGGTTTGGTCTTCTTTCAGGTAAATGTCCTTGTAATCTGTTTTAGAGATGCCGGCGAAGTCCAAGATATAACTGCCGATCCCGACACCATAAATAACGTGGAATTTAAATGTAGTCTTCTCAGGCAATAACTTGAGCACGCTGGTAATATTAGCGCCTCCAGCGGGTAGGTGATGCGGTTTTTTAGCCGCATCCTCTTCGTAATCTAGCATTCGAAATAAGCCACCCAGGCGTACATATCCCAATGCTCCTTCATACTTGACAGAAGAGGCCAAGGCAGAAAAGTTTTTAATAGGAGCTAGGTTATGCCCTAACTCATCTTCTTTTGGATGGAGTGCTTGCTCTATCCCCACAAGGCAACTGAGGCCTTTCCCAAACTGACCTTTCCAGCTTATCTGAGGGGTGCTAGGTGCGACAGCGCTACAGGGGACATCTCCTGTTAGTGTTTCAGGTAGCGCATCTACATCGCTAAGATTACTAAAGTATAGACCTACTAAAAAAGAATCGTGGTCTGCATAGACTCTTTTAAGGCTAACACCTTTTTGATCGAGATCAGCTTTTAGCGCACAACGGATCGTCTTGCTCATAAAAGGCACGGTTTTCTCTATGCCTAAGTCCAAGTCACCTGTACCGAAAAGAACACGCTGTCTGCTTGCACCTCTTTTGGCAGGAATAGCAGAAGACATGAATTCAGGTTGGGCGTCGTAAGGCAAAAAGTCACCACAAGCTTTTACAGATAAATCTACCGTGACCTTTAAGCTATTGGTCTCTTTTTTTTTCTCTGTTATCATTTCCTGCGCACGGGCATATGATGGAATAAGCCCACTAGCCACTACCACCCATCCTGCGCGTATAGCCATTTTTTGCAACTGTTTTGCGATCATGTCATTAACTATTTTAGTTCTTGTCTATATTAGTACGTAAAAATGGAAAAAACAATAAATCTGTTTGTCTTGCTCAATGCCTACGAGATGTTTTTAGCTATCACTGCCGCGCTCCTTTCCTTCAGCTCCTCTGCAGCATCTAGTAGGTCCAAACGCTCTTTGCACAAGGGCACAAAAAACTGCAGCGTCTCCTTGGCCGTCCTCAGTTGACTCTTGTAAGGCTTGGCACCGATGGTGCGCATATTGTGCATGCGGTCTGCTACTTTCACATACAAGGCACGCTTGTCGTCTGATTCCAAAAGCATCAGGATATTCTCTTCGGCAGAAAGCTTGACCTTGTAGAAGCTCTCTTTTTGGCTCTCCAGGTGCGTCACTGTATCGACGATGTCGGCCGTCTCTTTTCCAAACACCGCCTCAATGTCCTCCAAAAGCATTGCCGTGTCTTCCACCGTGTCGTGCAGGAGAGCGCCAAGGATCGTCGCCTCGTCTGTATTGTAGTCCAAGACAATCTGTGCTACCGCTATGGGATGTAAATAGAACGGTTCTCCTGACCTGCGGCTCACAGGCCCATGGTACCATTTGATCAGCTCAATGACGCTTTTGACCGTTTCTAGGTCTGCATTACTTCGCTCCTGCACTGCCTTCAAGAAGGCCTTTTCTTGTGCTTGCGCCCCCTTATAGTGATCGTCCGCCCTCACAGGCATCACGCCAAGCTCCATGTAGGGCTTGTCAAGGTCTTTTGGACGTACCTCCCCAATGTCGAGTGGTATGACATAGTACAACGTGTCTGATTGAACCTCTGTATGGCCATAGTGCGCCTTGACAATACGCCTGTTTTCCAGCAAGATGAGCTCTTGCGCTGTCTCTGGTGCAGTGAGCTCAGCACCATTGAGCTGTGCTCGGTAGCTTTCTTGCAAAGCAGGGAGGGCAGCCTGGGTGGTGATAGTCAAGCGCAGTGCTGTCACGTTTTTGATGTAGTCAGGGAGCACAGAAGGGATCGGATAGTGCAGGCGCGTATCTTCTATGCCTACTAGAATGGGGCCATTGTCACTCGCCGTTTGCAAAGCCGTGATGCTGCTGACCAGGAGCGCTTGTGTGCGTTTAGGATCGCAGGTGATTTCTTGGTGCTTCGTTTGGGTATAAAACTGAACGCCTTTGTCCTTGCCTTGAGCTGCTAGCTGGTCTTTTACTGATTTTAGGAGCGCTTGCAGTGTCAGCTGCTCTACCGAAAGCCTGAGAAAGTTGGCTGCCCTGTCTTCGATGCCGCGCAGCTGCAAGGTCATGGGAATGAGCGTTGCTTCGAGCTGTGTGGTTGCTTCGAACAAATCAGGTAGTTTTTTAGCCTTGCGCTGTAGGTCTCTGATGAGTTTAGCCACCTGCAGTAGGTCCTGAATGCCAGCATGCTTGAGTGTTTGGATGATGCGTACTCTTTCTCTAACGGCCTCCAAGAGTTTTTCTTTGTTCTCTTGGTCTGCTAGAGTAAGGGCTTGGTTGTGGGTAGTGAGCTGATCAAAGCGTTGCTGCTTTCTGCGGGCAAAGAGCAGGCCAATGAGGGTGGCAAAGAGGCCTTGGTAGACGAGCAGATAGCCACTGCTGAAGTCGAGCTGAATATTGATGGGTCCTACCACTTGTGTAAAGAAGCAAAATCCGAGGCCAATGCCGAGGGCTGTCAAGATCAAGAAGGTAGTCCAATCTACCAGTACGATGAGGAACATGATGGTGATGGCGACATTGATGAGCCACTCGGTGCTGCCTTGCGTGAGGAGGAACATGACCGTACTGGTGAAAGGAATGCAGTAGAGCAGGGTCAGGTGCCAGAAGGTAGGCAGGTAAGGGAGTAGAGCTTCTGGCCATTTATCTTTGACGACCAGCAGGCCACAGGCCATCGCACCTATGAAACGCAAATAGAGCATGAGTTCATAGGTCTGAGTGTTATCATACTCCCACATGAAATAAGGGACTAGGTAGTTGAGTATGCAGAAGATTCCTAGTAAAATATAAGGAGCACCATACTTGGCTACCTGGGTCTGTGAATACTTAACGATACGCTGAGGAGTAGGGAGCAGCAGCTCAAGCTGTGTTGCAATCTGCTCACGACTAGGGCGCCATATATGTTCTTTGTTTTGCTTGCGACTAACAATGGCAAAGCCTTTATTCCGCACGGCATGCATACCCAAAAAGACGATGCCATTAGTCATCACACTGATGATAGGCACCCAATGGCTCTGTGATTCTGGTGCTAGGAATTTAGCCAGGATGAGTACGATCGTAGTGACCCCTGCAGCAGTGTAAAAGGCACGCTGATCAGGCTTAAGGCCCATGATCCCGAACCAGAGTGGGAAGCTAAGGAGTGGGCAGGTAAATTCGTAGGATATTAAGAGCAAGCCGTATAGGTTATCAGCGTGGGCAAATCCTATAGCAATGGCAAACAAACTAAGGAAGGCAGTAATATATCTGGTCCAGCTTAATTCATTGATAGATAGGTCGCTCTTATCGCAAAGTGGTTTGACAACATCGTGAACAAAAGTAAGGCCTGCAGCATGCAAGAAGGAGTCGACAGTAGACATAGTCACCGCAAAGAGACCAGCAATGGACATCCCTTTGATGCCTACGGGCAAAAGATTATTAACAACTCGGGGTACAACATCATGGCCTTTGAGGTCAGGGTATAAGACAAGGCAAGCCATGCCTATTAGCATGATGGCTAAATACAAAGTACAGGAGAAGACGGCCAAAGTAAGGAACATATTACGTATCTGCTTTCTGGTCCTTGCCATCAGTATACGCTGCACGAGTGCGGGATCCACCATGGGGAACTGAAAAACTATAAAGGATATGAACAGAATTAGATAGTAACTAAAATTAGGATGAGAGGTTATCTGTGACTTTTCAGCAGGCAATTGTACAAGTACAGCTTTGATGCCTCCGGCATGCTTTAATGCCAGCACTGCAATTACAGGGACAACGATAAGCAAGATCAGGAATTGAAATACATCGGTGACCGTAACTGCCTTAATACCTCCATGTGCTGAATAGATGGCTAGCAGGATACCTCCCAAGCCTACTCCCCACCGATAGTCAATGCCTAATAAGGACTCGCAGAAAAGCCCTAATACCACTATTTCCATGCCAGCTACACAAATCGCTGTGAAGAAGCCTAGTAAGCCAGTAATAATTTGGCTATTGGTCCCGTAAAGCGTGCCCATTATATCTCCCATGGTAAGACTCTCTCTGAAAGAGACTATATTTGGAGCAATAAGAGCTTGTACGATAAGGCCTCCACTTATCCCTATTGTAAAAATGACAGGAAAAATTATTCCTGTTTTATTTACCTCACCAGCAAGGTCAAGGATGCTTTCTCCTGCTACGTTTGTAGCTAAAAAAGTGAGCACCAATGCTGCTGTGCCAAAGGTTCTATTCCCAATCGCATACTCGCGAATATCCTTAATGCCTCTCCCTGCCCAGAGGCCAATAGCAAGGGTGATCAATAGAAAGGCATAAACAATCAGGTGATCTGTACTGAGATAGTTCATCTTGCTTTCTGATTTTAGGTTCGTGTATTTTGCACTATAGTCATAGCGCCTCTCTTAAGACTGTGCCAATCTAAGTAAAAATGGATAATTACCTATACTTATAGATTAATTCACGCTACTGGGCAATAGTAGCTTCCTAAATTTCGATGTCGTAGTCTCTCAGCACTTGGTTAAGCGCAATTTTGTGGTCTGTCTGGGCAGTTCTTTGGCCAATGATCAGGGCGCAAGGCACGTGGTATTGCCCTGCAGGGAACTGCTTGGGATAGGCACCTGGAATGACTACGGCACGCTCAGGCACACGACCACGGTACTCTTGGGGCTGCGCTTGGGTCACGTCAATGATTCTTGTGCTGGCGGTGAGGGTCACATTGGCGGCAATCACGGCCTCACGCCCTATGTGCACACCTTCCACAATGGAGCATCTGGAGCCGATAAAGGCGGCGTCTTCAATGATCACGGGCGTTGCTTGCACAGGCTCCAAAACGCCGCCTATGGTAGCACCTGCGCTCACGTGGATATGCTTGCCAATCTGGGCACAGCTTCCTACTGCTGCCCCTATGTCTATCATAGTGCCCTCGTCAATGTAGGCTCCGATGTTCACATAAGAAGCCATGAGTACGACCTTTTTCTGCAGAAAAGCACCGTACCTGGCCACAGATGGAGGCACCACACGCACGTCCATTTCCTTGAAGTCTTTCTTTAAAGAGACCCTGTCATAGAAGGTCATAGGGCCTGCTTCTTGTACTTCTCGTTGCCTGGTGCTCAGGTACAAAACGACTGCTTGCTTCAACCAGTCGTTGACCTTCCAGCCTGTAGCCGTAGGCTCGGCCACACGCTCTCTGCCTTTGTCTAGATCGTCTATAGCTGATTCGATGGCGGCTGGCACTCTGGGGTCTTGCAGTGTTGTGCGGTCTTTCCAAGCATTCTCAATCAGTTGTATACGGTGGGTCATAAGGACAGCGTGTTAAATGTGAAACGATAGGGGAACAACAAAGAAAAAGTAAAATCCATTACAACCCTAAACAGTCCCCACCGCGCTGCTGGACTTTGGAAATTAGGCTATGCTGGAAGCTGGCAACGCTTTGAGACCATTGCATTATTGACTCATTTTTTGATTGAGCGATTAAAAAAAACCTCTCTGGTCCCCAAAAACGCCTATTTGAAAAGTCTAAAATTGTAGCTGAGCCTATTTTGCAACAGCCTTGTCTTTTTAAATCCTCCCATCACGCATCGCCCAACAAGGCCTACGTATGCCAGCCTCTTTTTGAGGGCCCATGCAGCCAGTCTCTATCACCTAAAAAACTATGTGTATTGCTAATATACTCTATCAATAAAAGAAACAGGTTATCGGTTATAAGTAACTGATAATGAATGAGTTATGGGTATGTATCTAATAATATTTGGCCTTGATAAGTACAATTTATGCGAAAGGTAATTTTGGACTAGAAAAGTACCCACGATTTTCGGTTTGCTTTATGAAGTAAGATTGAAAGACAGGCTTCGCCTTATTAATATTTAGATGGTGTAAAACATATTTTTAAGCTAGTCTAAAAACTGTATCTTTGCATCATTTAGACGAAAAAGCAGGTTATGCACCTCAGTCATACAGAAGAAAATTACCTCAAGGCGATCTATCAGCATGGAGCTGACAACGAGGCAAAAGCAGTATCTACCAATGCCATTGCAGAGGCGCTACGTACCAGCCCTGCTGCAGTGACCGACATGGTGCAGCGACTGCATGAAAAGGGATTGGTGGTGTATCAGCGCTACCAGGGCGTGCGGATTTCAGCCACAGGCCAGGCACATGCCTTGCAAGTCATTCGCAAGCACCTGATCTGGGAAGTATTTCTGGTAGAAAAGCTCAAATTCGACTGGGGCGAGGTCCACAAAATAGCAGAGCAGCTCGAGCACATCCAGTCGCCGCTGCTCATCCAGCGGTTAGATGACTTTCTGAGCCATCCAGCTTACAGCCCTCATGGCAAGCCCATTCCTAATGCACAAGGCGAAATGCTACAAAAGGCCAGTGTAGTATTGACCCATGTGGAGACAGGCAGCAGCGGCGTGGTCAGTGCAGTCAAAGAAGGTAGCCCTGAATTCTTACAATACCTCAGCAAGCGGGGCATTCATCTTGGTGCCAAGATCAGTGTCCTCGAGAAAGTCCCTTTTGATCAGTCCATGGATATCAGCGTAGACCATTTGCCCAAAGTCAATATATCGCAGAAAGTCAGCAATAACATTTTAATCACGCTTTGACCATTGTATTCATTGTGTGATTTCCTGATTGGACGACTGTGTGATTTACTGCGTACGTTGACTCATTGATGACATATAGCTATGCAAGAGACTATTACAACATGCCCTTCATAGGCTATACGTACTTTAGAAAAGGACCTTAAAATTTCAGAAACAGCTTTAAAGTCACTCAATCATTCAATCGCCCAATGGACCCAATCACCCAATGAATCCATTCATCCGAGCACTCAATCATTTAATGACCCAATGGGCTCGATACGCCTCTGTACTGCTCCTAAGCTGTTGCCTGAGTTGTGACGCTAGCAAAAAAGCCCGATTTACCATCGTGGCTACCACAAGCATGGTGGGCGATGCAGTGAAAAATATTGTTCAAGACCAGGCCACTGTCATCACGCTAATGGGACCTGGCGTAGACCCCCATGCCTACAAGGCTACGCAACGGGATGTACAGCACCTGCTCGAAGCAGACATCGTTTTTTACAATGGGCTGCACTTAGAAGGTAAAATGGCAGACATACTGCACAAGCTCAGTAAGAAAAGGCCTATTTATGCCGCCAGCGAGGCCCTAGCCCCCAGTCAGCTACTCACAGACCCTTATTTTTCCACTGGCGTAGACCCCCATATCTGGTTTGACGTATCTTTGTGGAAACAAGCTGTGCAGCACATGAGCGCCCAGCTGCAGACGGCAGACCCCGAAGCAGCCCACCAGTACAAGGCCAATACCACTCGCTATTTGCAGCAGCTGGATGCTTTGCACCAAGAGACGCTGGAAGCCATTCAGCAAATTCCGTCTGCACAACGAGTGCTTATTACCGCCCACGATGCTTTTGGTTATTTTGGGCGTGTCTACAACATGGAGGTGCGAGGCCTACAAGGAATCTCTACCGTGTCAGAATGCGGGCTTAAGGATATAACCGATCTAGTGAAATTCATCATTCAGCGAAATATCAAAGCCATCTTTCTGGAGACCTCTGTGCCCGAGCGACCGCTCAAGGCTGTCGTAGAAGGTTGCTGGAAGCGAGGACATCCTATTGCTGTCGGTGGATATCTATATTCTGATGCACTGGGCCACGTAGACACGCCTGAAGGCACCTACTGCGGCATGGTACAAGCCAATGTGCAAGCCATTGTTAACGCACTCCAATAATGATCCAACAAGCGCCACATCCTGTCATCGAAGTGCACGACCTAACGGTCTCTTACCACAAAAAGCCTGTGTTGTGGGACGTCGACCTGGCATTGCCGGCAGGCCAAGTGATTGGCATTATGGGCCCCAATGGGGCAGGTAAGTCTACCTTGCTCAAAACCATGATGGGGCTGGTGCAGCCAGACAGTGGCTATGTGAAGTTTTTCGACAAACCCCTGGACGAGGTGCGGAAGCAAGTCAGCTACGTGCCTCAAAAAGAATCTGTAGACTGGGACTTTCCGGCCTCTGTGCTAGATGTCGTCGTGATGGGACGCTATGCGCAGCTAGGCCTATTTCGGCGGCCCAGCAAGGCCGACAAAGCGCAGGCCCTGGCATGCTTGCGCCAAGTGGGGATGGAAGCTTTGGCCCAGCGGCAGATTGCTCAATTGTCAGGGGGGCAGCAGCAGCGGGTATTCCTGGCCAGGGCCCTGGCCCAGGAAGCTCAACTCTACCTGATGGATGAGCCTTTTGTGGGCGTAGATGCCGCCACAGAAAAAATGATTATTACCTTGCTCCAAGCCATGGCAAAAGCAGGGAAAACCATTCTTTTGGTGCACCATAACCTACAGTCTGCGCCCCATTACTTTGACTGGAGCATTCTCTTGAACATGCGGGTGGTCGCTGCGGGCCCTACACAGGAGGTACTAACGCCAGCACTGCTCCAAGAAACGTATGGCAGCCAACTCACCGTCTTGAGCCAAGTGAGCGACCTGCTACGAGAGCAAGGATTACCGCCCAGAGAAACCATCTAAAAGCAGCAGTTATCAACAACCACAGAGACATGGCGTAAGCCGACAATCAAATGGATCAATAAACAAATAACCCAATCATAAAGTCACTCAATCACCCAATAAACAAATAACCCAATCACCCAATCACAAAATCACCCAATCACCCAATAAACAAATAACTCAATCACCCAATCACAAAATCACCCAATAAATAAGTCACCCAATCACAAAATCACCCAATAAACAAATAACCCAATAAACAAATAACCCAATCACAAAATCACTCAATAAACAAATAACCCAATCACAAAATCACCCAATAAACAAATAACCCAATCACCCAATAAACAAATGAGCACAGAGCAACAAATACTGGCAGAAGTCACCAATACTGATTACAAATACGGCTTTGAAAGCAACATAGCCGTAGACGCAGCGCCCAAAGGCCTTAGCGAAGACACTATTCGCCTGATTGCAGCCAAGAAACAAGAGCCCGACTGGCTCCTGGCCTGGCGGCTCGAAGCTTACAGGCACTGGCTGACCCTAGAAGCGCCTCAGTGGGCCAATGTGCACCATCCCCCCATTGACTACCAAGACATTATCTACTACGCAGCGCCCAAGCAAAAAGCAACACCAAAAAGTTGGGAAGAAGTAGACCCAGAGATGCTGGCTACCTTCGAAAAACTTGGCATTCCGCTCGAAGAGCAAAAGCGTTTGGCAGGAGTAGCCATGGATGTGGTGATGGACAGCGTGTCTGTGGCCACGACGTTCCAAGACACATTGGCAGAATTAGGCATTATCTTCTGCTCCTTCAGCGAAGCTGTGCAAAAGCATCCTGAGCTGGTCAGAAAGTATTTAGGCACAGTGGTGCCGCCCGATGACAACTACTTTGCAGCACTCAACTCTGCTGTATTCAGCGATGGCTCCTTCTGCTACATCCCCAAGGGAGTGCGATGCCCTATGGAGCTCTCTACTTACTTCCGCATCAATGCAGCCAATACCGGCCAGTTTGAGCGCACGCTGATTGTGGCAGAAGAAGAGGCCTATGTGAGCTATTTAGAGGGATGCACAGCACCCATGCGCGACGAAAACCAGCTGCACGCAGCAGTGGTAGAGATTCATGCAGAGCGCAAGGCTGAAGTCCGGTACGCCACTGTGCAGAACTGGTACCCAGGCGACCAAGAGGGGAAAGGAGGCATTTACAATTTCGTTACAAAAAGAGGGCTCTGTGCTGGAGACAGTGCCCAAATTTCTTGGACCCAGGTAGAGACGGGTTCAGCCATCACTTGGAAGTACCCCAGCTGCATCCTGATGGGTGACAATTCGATCGGAGAGTTCTACTCAGTGGCTGTGACAAACAACAAGCAACAAGCTGACACAGGCACCAAGATGATCCACTTAGGCAAAAACACCAAGAGCCGCATTGTCTCCAAAGGCATTTCTGCAGGCCAGGGCCAAAACAGCTATCGAGGGTTGGTCAAAATGACGAAGCGGGCGAGCAATGCACGCAACTTCTCGCAATGCGACTCGCTGCTCATTGGCAATCAGTGTGGTGCTCATACATTTCCTTACATCGACGTCAAGCACCCAACAGCCCAGGTAGAGCACGAAGCGACAACCTCTAAGATAGGAGAGGACCAGCTGTTTTACTGCCGCCAAAGGGGCATTGGCACCGAAGAGGCCATTGCCTTGATTGTGAATGGCTACTGCAAAGAAGTGCTCAACAAACTGCCCATGGAGTTTGCTGTGGAAGCCCAAAAGCTCTTGGCCCTGACACTTGAAGGAAGCGTGGGGTAGTAAAGTAGCTTTTAGACAGTTGCCAAGAAGGAATCTGCCGAAGGAAAAGCACGAAATCAGCAAGCAGGCTGATAAAACAGCAGAAAGGTCTGTTTTAAGTGAGAACAAGCAATGCCTCAGAGCTGACTGTCATTATGCTCGTTTGGGTCTCCCAAAGGGGCCATCTATACTTTGCTCGTTTCGTGAAAAGCGAGTAATGTTGCACAAAATAGGCAAAGCATTTTTGGCAAAAATCCTGAATGCAAATCCTGTTCATAGAGTTACAAATAGCGCTACGAACAGACAACCCAATAGACAACTAATCTCATGTACTCTCAATACCAAAGAGGCCTTTCGATGGTCTTACTCAGTTCCCTCTTCCTACAAAGCTGCGGCAACCTAGCCCTCAATGGCCAGCACCGCATAACGGGAGCTGATGGTCAAGGACGGCTAGAGACAGCACCGCCTACTCCGCTGCCACAACCAGTGCCACCTACCTCTTCTCCAGCTCTCCCGCAAGAGCCACCTCAGCCAGGTGCCACTACAAGTACACAAGCTACTCTTGAAGCATTAAAAGGAGAGGAAGAAAAAAAAGAAGCGTTAGAGTCTGCCGAGAAGCAGCATTCTTTTCAAAAGATACGTGAAGTCACGGTCCCACTATTCAACAGAGCGCTCGCCAACCCTAAGCTCGCTTTAGAAGGCCTTGAAATCTATAAGAAGTTCATCCTCAGGTATGAACACGAGCTAGCCCGACGATCTCTACCTGTTGTCTACCAAAAATGGTTTATTAAGATGGCAGATGAAGAAATCTGCGTAGCCACGCTCAAGACCTTAGGATTCGTAGCCCAAGTAGCCCCTGACTCTGCCCCCCAAGTGCTTGATTGGCTTTTGGGAGCAACACAAGATAAAAGTGAAAATGTTCGTCTTACCGCCAGCAATTTAGTCTCAAAGCTCGCTAAAGCTACTCCCTCTGCAGAGGTGAAAAGTGCGCTGATACCTGCCACAGGGAATGCAAATCTAAATGTTCGTATTGCCGCCCTTCAGGCGCTGGGGGAGCTCGTGAAAGCCGCTCCCCGCTTGGCTGATCACCAACAACTTGTGCCTGTGCTGATCCGTGCCACAGGGGATGAAAATGAAAGTGTTCGTGATGCCGCCAGCAAGGCACTCATAGAGCTCGCTAAAGCTACTCCCTCTGAAGAGGTGAAAAGTGCGCTGATACCTGCCACAGGGAATGCAAATCCAAATATTCGTCGTGCCGCCTTTCAGGGGCTGGGGGAGGTCGTGAAGGCCAATCCCAACTTGGCTAGCCGGGAAATTGTGGATGTGCTGATCCGTGCCACCGGGGATGAAAGTCGAAGTGTTCGTATTGCCGCCAGGAATACACTCTTAAAGCTCGCTAAAGCTGCTCCCTCTGAAGAGGTGCAAACGAAGCTGATCACTGCCACAGAGCATACAAATCCAAATGTTCGTCGTGCCACCCTTCAGGCGCTAGGGGAGCTGGTGAAGGCCGCTCCCGGCTTGGCTAGTGACCAAGTTGTGAATGTGCTGATCCGTGCCATAGGGAATACAAATCAGAATGTTCGTCTTGCCGCCAGCAATGCACTCTTAGAGCTCGCTAAAGCTGCTCCCTTTGAAGAGGTGCAAAGGATGCTGATCACTGCCACACAGGATGATAATCCAAATGTTCGTCTTGCCGCCGTCCGGACGCTGGAGGAGCTCTTGAAGGCTGATCCCGGCTTGGCTAGTCAGCAAGTTGTGAATGCGCTGATCACTACCACGCAGGATGATAATCTAATTACTCGTCTTGTCGCCATTCAGGCGCTGGTGGAGCTTGCTAAGGCCGCCCTCCAGCACGCTGAGGCCATCTTGGGAGTCCTCGTCACTACCGTGCGGGATGCTGAGGTCCATGTTTATAATGCCGCCAGTCGGGCGCTGGTGGAGCTCGCTAAGACCGCCCCTTCTGAGGCGGTCCTCGAGGCCCTGGTCGCTGCCGCGCGGGATTCAGATTATTATGTTCTTAGTGCCGCCAGCAAGGCGCTGGTGGAGCTCGCAAAGGCGGCTCCCCAGCACGCAGGGGTGGTCCTTACGGCCTTCCTCACTGCCGCGAAGGATGAGGATTATCAGGTTCGTCTTGCCGCCCTTCAGGCGCTAGGGGAGCTTGCCAAGGCCGCGCCGGATCTAGTGAATGAGGCGGTCCTCACGGCCCTGCTCACCGCCGCGGGGGATTCTAATGATCGGTATGTTCGTAGTGCTGCCATTCGGGCGCTGGAGAAGCTGGTGAAGGCCGCTCCCGGCTTGGCTAGTGACCAAGTTGTGAATGTGCTGATCCGTGCCATAGGGAATGCAAATCAGAATGTTCGTCTTGCCGCCAGCAATGCGCTCTTAGAGCTCGTTAAAGCTAATCCCTCTAGAGAGGTGCGAGATAGGCTGATGATTGCCGCAGAGGATGTAAATCTAAATGTTCGTATTGCCGCCTTTCAGGCGCTGAGGGAGCTGATGAAGACCGCCTTCTTGGCTAGTGAGGAAATTGTGAATGCGCTGATAACTGCCATAGAGAATAACAATGCATACGTTCTTATTACCGCCCTTCAGGCGATAGAAGAGCTGGTAAAGACCGCTCCCGACTTGGCTAATCAGCAAGTTGTGGATGCGCTGATCGCTGTTGCGCAGGGTGATAATTATACTAAGCCTAAAGGCCTTGAGGTGCTGCGTGAGATCGTGAACCGACGATCTGACCTCAACAACGATGAAGTGAGTGCGTTACTGAGATAAGATTCTGCAGAGAGCATCCGTGGTCAGCCAAAATGTTGGCTCTTACGGGTTATCTAAATGAACAAGTCCCCTAACAAGTAGTTTCTCAAGGCTGCCAAGGGGACTTTCTCCACCATTTCATGCGCAAAGGCTTGACGCAGTAGGGACTGGGCTGCACTGGCGGGAATGCCCCTGGAGCGCAGATAAAAGAGCTGCGCTGGGTCGAGCTGGCTGGTGGTAGCCCCATGCGAACAGCGAACATCATCTGCCCAAATTTCTAGCTGAGGCTTGGTATGGAGCGTAGCCTGCTCAGAAAGCACCAAGTTGTGGTTGGCTTGAAACGCTTGGGTCTGCTGCGCCTCAGGCTGCACATAAATCCTGCCATTAAATACGCCTGTAGACCTATCCATCAGAAGGCCTTTGTAGCGCTCGTTGCTCGAGGTATGCGGCTGCCGATGGTCCACAGCAGTACTGTTGTCTACATGCTGCTGCCCCTGCAATGCATAAAGTCCATACATGTTCAGCTCGCTGTGCGGCGCAGCCATAGCACAGTGGAGATTGTTCCTGACGAGTGCCCCAGACCACGTGAAAGTATGCGTATTCAGTAGGCTCTGCTGTGCCTGGTGGCATTGTACTGTATTCACATGGTAGGCCTGCGAGTCCAGCGCGGTCTGTAAGGTGTAATAGTCTACTTGGGCCTCTTTTTTCAGCACTACCTCAGCCACGGCATTGTTCCATCCCTTGGTCTGCCAGTCATGCACAAGGCTGGCCTGGCTGCGCGCGCCTGCCACCACCAGCAAGCGGGGGCAAACAGCGTATGGATCAGGACTGCCTGTGGTAAAATGATGAATGACCAAAGGTTGATCTACAATGGCATGGTCATGAATACGAATAAAAATCCCTTCTTCGAACAAAGCAGTGTTCAGCGCAACCAAAGGGTCTGCTCGGCTCAGCGCGTGCTGCGCAAAGTGCTGTGAGAAGGCAGGGAGTTGCTGCTGGTAGGCCTCGCGAAACGTAAGCATCTGCATGAACCGCTCGTGGCCCTCGAGCTGAGAGTGCTCCTGAGCAAGCCGCCCATTGACCAACACAAGGTGGTAGGCATCCATATCGTGGTAGGAGATGGAAGGAGCAGTAGCGGAGGAACTCGCCTCCCCATGCGCTGCCAGCTGGTCAGCCAGAGGTGTATACTTGTAGCGCTCATCTTTGGCCGTGGGCAACCCCTGTTGCACCAAGTCTTGCATGGCTTGCTGCCTAGCGGCGTAAAAAGGGCAGGCCTTGTCTAGCATCTCAAAGCGCTGACGCAGCACTGATGGTAAAGAAGAAGCAGAAGACATTGTTCAAAAAAGTTGGAGGCAGTTTTAAAATCACCCAGTCAATCAATCACCCAGTCAGTAAATCACCCCATCACCCAATCAGTAAATCAGTAAATCAGTAAATAAACCAATCACCCAATGCCTATTGTGCAGCTTTGATCCAGTCATAGCCCTTGGCTTCTAGCTCTTGGGCGAGCGCTTGGGTGCCAGATTGTACGATGCGGCCATCATAGAGCACATGCACAAAGTCAGGCGTGATGTGGTCCAACAATCGTTGGTAATGGGTAACGATAATGGTAGCATTGTCTGGGCTTCTGAGTTGATTGACGCCATGGGCCACGGCTTTGAGGGCATCAATGTCTAGTCCAGAATCAGTTTCGTCAAGAATGGAAAGGGTAGGGGATAGCATAGCCATCTGCAGCATCTCATTGCGTTTCTTTTCACCGCCTGAAAAACCTTCGTTCAGGGGCCTATGCAAGAGCGCTGGGTCCATCCCCACCACTTGCATCTTCTCTTTGATCAGAGCCAAAAAAGCAACAGCGTCCAGAGGAGGCTCGCCTTTTTGTTGCCTGATCTGGTTCACCGCTGTTTTGAGAAAATTGGTGGTGCCCACACCCGGAATCTCTACAGGATATTGAAACGCCAAGAAAAGGCCTGCAGCGGCCCGCTCCTCTGGCGCCAACGCCAGTAGGTCTTTGCCCAAGAAGGTCACTTGCCCTTCTGTCACTGTGTAGCCGTCTTTGCCTGCCAGCACGGCGGCCAAGGTGCTCTTCCCAGCGCCGTTAGGGCCCATAATGGCGTGCACCTCACCAGCTTGGACAGTCAAGTTGATCCCTTTTAGCAGGGCTTTGTCTTCTATCCCTGCTCTTAAGTTGGATATTTGTAGCATACTGAATCTTGTAGGGCACGAAATTACAACGAAAAAGTAGAACCATGGCGTAGGTAGGCTGAGAAGCAGCTTAACCCAAAGTGATGAGAGGGAATGAGTTAGAGGAAATACTTTATTCTCTCTCAATCAAACAGCGTTGGGGTATGTTGCGATGGCGCTATGTTCAAATGCTGATACGCTTTTTTCGTAGCTACTCGGCCGCGGGGTGTGCGCTTGAGGTACCCTTCTTGGATCAAAAAAGGCTCATACACTTCTTCCAAGGTCTCTGCCTCTTCGCCACAAGCCGTGGCAATGGTGCTGATGCCCACTGGCCCGCCACTGAATTTCTCAATGATGGTGCTCAGCACGCGGTTGTCCATTTCGTCCAGGCCGTGCTCATCTACATCCAGCGCTTGGAGGGCTGTTTGGGCAATGGCTTTGGTGATAGTGCCATCACCTTTGATCTGCGCAAAGTCGCGTGTCCTGCGCAGCAGGTTGTTGGCTATGCGCGGCGTGCCGCGGCTTCTGCGGGCAATCTCATAGGTAGCCTCTGCATCGATAGGAGCGTCGAGCAACTGCCCTGAGCGCTGTACGATTTGGGTCAAGAGGGCTGTATCGTAGTATTCTAAGCGGGTATTGATGCCAAAGCGGGCCCGCAAAGGGGCGGTGAGCAAGCCCGAGCGGGTAGTGGCCCCCACCAGCGTGAAAGGATGCAAGCCCAGCTGCACGCTGCGCGCATTGGGGCCTGAGTCCAGTAAGATGTCAATCTTGAAGTCTTCCATGGCCGTGTAGAGGTACTCTTCTACGACTGGGTTCAGGCGGTGGATTTCGTCAATGAAAAGTACGTCGTGCGGCTGTAGATTAGTAAGCAGGCCTGCCAGGTCGCTGGGCTTGTCCAGCACAGGGCCAGAAGTAGCCTTGAGGTGGGTTTGTAGCTCATTGGCAATGATGTGCGCTAGTGTAGTCTTGCCCAGCCCTGGGGGGCCATGAAGCAGCACGTGGTCTAGTGGCTCTTTGCGTTGCTGTGCTGCCTGAACAAAGACCTTCAGGTTGGTGACGAGCTTTTCTTGGCCCGTAAAGTCTGTGAACTGCAAAGGCCGCAAAGCACGCTCCAGGGCCTTTTCGGTGCTGTCGGCAGGGAGGTCAGTGGCCTGTAAGTAGTCTTCGCGCATGGCTCATCGTTTCTACGAAGATAGAAAACAGGGAGTAATATTTGAGCAGTACGCGCTGCAGCATCAGCGGACCGCTTGCCGGCTAGCCCCCTGTATGGTCAAGAACCGCCAACTTCTCTTCTGTGCCAGCCCACACATCGTCCCTGCTGTCTGTGATGATAAGGCGAACATAGACGTCTTTGGCCAGGACTTGTTGCTTGTCTGTGATGCTTAGCGCGTTAAGGTTGATTAGTGGGTGAAAAGTCGCTGTTTTGCCCTTGGCCAATCGATCGGCACCCAATAGTTCTACTCCTTTTTGGCCTGTTTTAGTGCTGGAGTACACACCGCGTTCAGTAGCTACTTCAAGCTTGTATCGTAGCTTCCTCAAGTCCAGTGTAGCTTCATCTCTATTCTCTACTGACACGGTAAACTTAAGGCCAGTTGCGCCACTTTGAACGCAACACGCCGCCTCCTTCTTGATTTTGATGGCCATCTTGCTCTCCCACTGAATCTCTTGGCGCGTTACTTCTTCTCCATCAGCATCGATGATTTTGCACAGGATCGTAGCTTTCAGTGCTTCTTCAGGAAGATGGAGATAGAGTCCAGCAAGGGCTACTTCTTGGTAAGGCCCCAGTGTTTCTCGCTGGTCTTTTGTCAGGCCAGCGAGGCCAGTAGTAATGCTATGACTTCTTGTGGACGTATTCTTGGGCGCCGTAGAAGTTTTTGCAGTGATGCTTCCTTTTGACAGTTGGGTGCCTTGTACATCTTCTACTGCCACGATCTGTATGTTCATCTTGTAAGGGCACAGATTGACCTCCTCGCGGCGTTTGTTGACTAGGGTCAGCGTAAGCTGCCGGTCTCTTAGAGCTTTTACCACTTTCAGCTGTAGCTCTTCTCCTTCCTCTTCTGTCTCAGGCTTAGCGCAGCTGGCAAGGCCCAGCAACAGTGCTAAGCCTACTAAGATGGTGAACCCTGTTGAGTAAGTAGTACTGGTTACAGGGTAGTGCATGATGAAGGCATTGTATTATTGAGCAGTTTTGTGATTGAGTGATTGATTTTAAAACCATCCCTAGACTTAGGAAGGAGTACTTTCAAGTATTGTGAAACATCAGATGTATGTTGCAGCAGGCTCAGCGCTGTGGGTAACCATTGGAGGAAGGTAAAGAGAAATACCTCTCGGCTTCCTAGTCACTTTTGCGGGCTACTCCCTCCTTTGCTTGAGAGCCATTGTAGTAGCGCATGCTGGCTTGGTCGTCCCAAACTCCACCCCGCACCTGTTTTTTTGCTGATAGCTACTATTTTATCTGTGGAGTCTTTGAGGTGAAAAGTAACAGAGAAAAAGGATGCATCACTGACCGTTTCTGTCAATTCTTTTCTTTTTATGAAACAGTGAATCTTCACGGCTCCTCCTGATTGTAGCTGCTTTTGCCACGATTCTTGGCCACGTATCACATACACAAGGCTTGTCTCAGTTATTGAGTGTTCTTCTTGATGGTCAGGCGTACGATAATAAACTGTGTAGTGAGGTGCTAATGCTGTAAGGTCTACAGGTTCTGTTCCTTCATTTTTAATGGTCACATGAAAAGGACAGCACTGTTCGCTGTGTTGTTGCCAGATTGGAGCCTTAATTTCTACCTCAACACGCAGGGGTTTCTCCTCTATGACTTCTATCTCGCTATCGGCCACAGACTGGTCCTGCTTCATCAAGGCGCACACGATCTTAGTCTTGACGAAGTATCTGGTAGAAGCTGGCTGCACAGCAAAGGCTACTCTCTGCCTGGGTGCTAACAGTGGGGGGGCTTGAGGATCAGGAGCGGCATTCCCTCTGAGCAGTTTTGCCGCACAAATTTTTCCTTCTTCTGCACCAAGGTCTTGTTCCTCTTTTAGATACTTGATGCCTTCGGTTGCTGCTGCCCATTCTTTCCCGTTCTGATCTTCAGCCTCTGCAACGCTGGCAGTGACGAAGTAATTGCGTAGATCCACGTCGCTCGTACCTCTATTAACAAGCCAGATTTCATTACCACGCACAAGCTGGAGCTTGAGTACTCCCTCTCCCTTGGGGGCTTCTGTTCCTTTCGTCTCTGCCTCCTTGTCTGGATCATCTGAACCGCTGTTACAGTGGGCAGCTAGCAATAGCAATCCTAATCCTAGCAAGCTGCTGAGCCGTACAGAAGCCCTACTTTTCTTTATGGAGATCATGGGGGAGATGTTTCTGCCTATTTCTTACTCGACTTCGTAGTTGTGATATGTCTTACACTTTCTATATAAGATACATATTTCTTTGGGAGAAGTGCAAATTTTAGTGAGGCTACTGTAGGTACACCTGCCCAGTCTTGAGACCATAAATAGGAGTGCTAGGGCTGTTTTCAGCCATTGGGACCCCATAGCGATGTCAAAAAATGAGGAGAGGGTTTCAACACACCGCTGCTCTCTACTAAAATGCTTAGCTTTGTCATCCGAGATGGAATCATACTCTATGCAAACCCCAAGCTCTGTTTTTGATCAAATCACCCAGCGCGAACACGAGCGCGTTGTTTATGGCTACGATCCAGCCACTGGGCTCAAAGCCATCATTGCTATTCACAACACTACTTTGGGGCCTGCCCTGGGAGGAACTCGCCTTTGGGAATATGTCCATGACGAAGCCGCCCTTACGGATGTCCTGCGCCTCTCTGAAGGGATGACTTACAAGGCATCGATTGCTGGCCTGGACTTAGGCGGAGGCAAAGCAGTGCTCATTGGCGATGTGAACAAGGTCAAGACAGAGGCCTATTTTAAAAGCTATGGACGGTTTGTAAACTCCCTGCAAGGGGCCTACGTCACTGCACCTGATGTTAACACGACCATGCACGATATGGAATGGGTGGCCCAAGAGACCGCCCATGTGGTGGGGCTACCTACTACACGATCAGGAAGCGGCGACTCTTCCATTATGACGGCATATGGAGTGTATATGGGCATCAAAGCAGCGGCTAAAAAAGTATATGGCACGGATAGTCTTCACGGCAAGCGTATAGGAGTAGAAGGAGTGGGCAAGGTGGGTAGTCATCTGATTCCGCATCTCTGCCAAGAAGGTGCCCAGGTGTGTGTAACCGATATTGTGCAAGAGAGATTAGTAGCTGTGGCCCAACAACACACAGTACAGGCGGTGTTGCCCGAGGTCTTCTATGACGAAGCGATAGATATCTATGCCCCCTGCGCGATGGGTGCCACACTCAACGATACAACCATTCCAAGACTCAGGTGTGCCATCATTGCTGGAGGCGCCAATAATCAGCTGGCAGATGAGCAACGGCACGGGCCAATGTTGCTTGAAAAAGGCATTGTGTATGCCCCTGACTTCTTGGTCAATGCTGGTGGGGTAATCAATGCCCATGCAGAGATGGATACTTATAACCGTGACGTGGCCTATCAGCACACTGAGCGCATTTATACTATCTGCCTGGAGGTGCTCAATAGGTCTACTCAAGAGCGTCTACCGCCACAAACAGTGGCGATGCAGATGGCGCAGCAAAGAATCAAAGATGTTGGCACCAAGCAGCATCGTTCGTAGAGATTATTTCATCTGTAGTCCCTATCTTTCTGTGGCCTTTAGGCCCTCCTAGTTCTTTTCTAGCTTGTAACACTGCTTTGACCAACAAGTCTTTACGCAATCGTAGGTTCATCCGGCTTCAGGCCATTCAGCACTTCTATGCTTTTTACATAGGCAAGCAGGCCAACTACGATTGTGCGTTAGATCAAATACGTGCGGCCTTTGTGCCTGATGTTTTTGCAGAGGCTCCTGTAGACAAAGCCCTTTTAGACCAGGAAATGCAACAAGCGCTGACCTTGTTTGCTGCCTACTTGGGGGCTACTTCCTCTACCGACCTTTCTCACACTAGCAGCCGAATAGTCCAAGCAGTTACCGAAGCCCGTACTAGCTATGAAAGGGAGCTGGCCAAAGACTTGCACAGGCTGAAGCGCGGCTTGGCTGAGGCCGAGGCTATTATGCATCGGTCTTATGCACGCATCTGGCAGTTGCTGATTGAGTGGGCATACATGGCCCAAAAGCAACATGAACGCCCCAAGCGCAGCCAACTCCACGCTACGGATTCCTTAGGAGCGCTGGCCCACAATCGGCTGCTACAGCGCTTGCAAGCTGACAGCGCCTTTGCTCAGTGGATACAACAACAGGCAGCAGGTTGGGAGGATAACATGCCTTTAGTAGAAAGCTGGTACCACCAGTGGATCAAAAAAGATCCTACAGTCCAGCGTTATTGTGCACCTCCTGCTACTCTGGCCCAGGAAGACAAGCTCTTGGCCTACTTGACCAAACAGGTCATTTTTGGCAACAAGGTGATTCAGGCGTTTTTTAGTGACGTAGACTTGAATTGGGACGTTCATCAAGGCCTTATGAAGAAAATGATTCACCAAAGCTTGACACTGCTTAGGCAAAATCCGGAAAAAGGCCTTATTTTGAATCCCGTTGATGTGAGTAGCTACGGAGAGGCAGGAAGGCAGTTCTACACTGACTTGGTGCACAGAACGCTGGAGAACGAGGAGGAGCTAGAAGCTGAGATAACAAAAAGTACCAAAAACTGGACTGTTGACCGCTTTATGCTGCTGGACAAAACAATTATCAAATTGGCATTATGTGAGATGATGTACTTCGCTGATATCCCTGTCAAAGTTTCTATCAATGAATACATAGACTTGTCCAAAGCCTACAGCACGCCCCAAAGCGGCCAGTTTGTGAATGGGCTGCTGGATGCTGTTGCAGCTACTCTTGAGTAGCAGAAAAGATGTTCAAATCCAATGTCTCATTAACAAAAAGTATAGAACCAACCATGCGTAGAAAATCAGTCAACTTTATTGCACTTTTTTCTGGAATGATCATGGGTATTGCTGGAGGCATGCTGTTTGCCCCTACCAGAGGTGCCAACGCCAGAAAGGTGCTTAGCTACAGGATCAGGCGTTATGCAGAAAAGCTACAAGAACTTATCAAAGCCCTTTCTAGCACCCAAGTGGCTGTCTCTAACCAAGCCAAAACTGCTGGCCAAGAGATTATTGACCAAACCATAGAAAAAGCCCAGCAGCTACTCAAAGACGCCAACGAGCTGGCTCTCCAGCTGGAGTAGGATAGGCTATTCCTAGTGAGTCTTGTGAGCGCTGCAAGCCAAGTCATTCCTTGTCTTTGAAAAAAAGATTGTTTTGGCTTATAAAATTTGATTGCAAGCTAATAACACTTTAAATAATTTCTCTCCTGGACAGTCAGGGCTAGGTCATTCTAAACCACATCTTTCGCCTCTCTCACCCTGAACGCACGTGAAGGATATCTGCTTAGTGTGGGCCTCACAGGAATGTTTCACTGTACTCAAAATGACAAACTGAGGGATATTAAGAGGCGCGTGCGTAAGGGGAGAGAGTAAATTTAAAACACTATTTATAGGCTCTAAAGGTACTTTTTCTCTTGAAAAGGTACGCCAAAAATCCTCTTTAGAGGCTAAAAAAGAACGATGCACCACCACCATTGGTAACTAATAACTAATAACTAAATATGCTAGTCACTCTACTCCTTCAAGCGTCAGGCGCTACAGGCAATCCTATGCACCAATACATCCTTATAGGAGGTATTGTAGTGGTGTTCTACTTGTTTATGATCAGACCGCAGCAAAAGCGGCAGCAAGAGCAGAGAACTTTTTTGGAAACGCTCAAGAGGGGAGAACCGATCGTCACCATTGGAGGAATACACGGTAAAGTACACGAGGTAGCAGAAGACACGGTAACGCTGGAAGTGGACAACAAAGGCAGTAAGATCACTGTTGCAAAAGGGGCTATCTCTTTAGAGAGTACGCAGCGACAAACAAAAAAGAAGTAATCTTCTATGATCTCAACCAATGAGTACAGGTGGCATCTCATCTTCTTCTGCGTGAGCGGAGCAACCGTCTTCTGGATATTCAATGCCCTCAACAAGGAGTATACAGCAGAAATAGAGTGCCCTGTTCAGTTTGTCATAGACGAGTCTAAGGTAGAGTTTGTGGAGCCCCCTCCACGCACCCTTCCCCTTGAAGTGAAAGGAGGAGGGTGGAAATTGGTGAGATACTTAGTTTATCTCGAAATGTATCCTGCCGAACTGCCTATCGCTAAAGTCACTAGAAGAGGGCTCATCAGGAAAGAACAATTACGCACCACCCTTGACAAGAAGCTTAAAGACTTGAGGGTAGAGAAGGTATTGATAGACACGCTCTATATCCGTACACAACCTAAAACAGTACCCCGAGAATAGCCTATGGCCAGGATGTTGATGACAATGGGTCTCATTTTGTTCCTTGCGGGGCTGCTATGGCCTTGGGTCTCTAAGTTGGGGCTAGGTAGACTTCCTGGTGACATTGTAGTAGAAAAAGACCATTTCAGGTTATACGTTCCTATCACCACTAGCCTACTTCTCAGCCTCCTTCTGAGTGCCCTCTTCTGGCTATCACAAAAGCTATGAGGGAATCACCTTATGGCTCGATCCACACCGTCTGATTGCAGACAGCTGAAATATGGCTAACTTTGCAGGACGCAATGTTGAGTCGCTCCCCAAACATGTTAAGAACCCACACCTGCGGAGAATTAAGTACTGAGCACGTAGGACGCAGTGTTACGCTTTGTGGGTGGGTACAGCGCGTGCGCGACAAAGGCGGCCTGATTTGGGTGGACCTGCGCGACCGCTATGGCATTACACAACTCATTTTTGAGGAAGGCGTTACTGCGCCAGCACTGATTCAGCAGGCCCAAACGCTGGGCAGAGAGGACGTGATCCAGGTACAAGGCAGGGTCGTTAAGAGAAGTGCACCTAATCCACAACTGCGCACGGGAGCCATCGAAGTGCAGGTGCAAACGCTTACGCTCCTAAATGCTTCCCAAACGCCTCCCTTTCTGATCGAAACTGATACAGACGCAGGAGAAGAGCTGCGCATGCAATACCGCTATTTAGACCTCAGACGCCCTCCGCTCCAACATAACTTCTTACTTCGCCACCAGGTCATGCAGCAAACGCGGCACTACCTCAATCAGCAGCAGTTTTTAGAGATAGAAACGCCCATGCTGATCAAGGCTACGCCTGAAGGAGCGCGCGACTTTGTGGTTCCATCACGCATGCATCCATGCCAATGCTATGCCCTCCCTCAGTCGCCACAAATGCTCAAACAGTTGCTGATGGTTGCTGGTTTTGATCGGTACTACCAGCTGGTACGCTGCTTTAGGGATGAAGACCTCAGAGCAGACCGACAGCCTGAGTTCACACAAATTGACTGCGAGCTGTCTTTTGTGACCCAAGAAGATATTCTTGTCCTGTTTGAAGGCCTTGTGCAACATCTTTTTCAGCATACCAAAAACACGGCCTTACCAACGTTTCAACGTATGACCTATGCCGAGGCCATGCAAAGCTACGGAACTGATAAGCCTGATTTACGTTTTGGCATGCCTTGGGTGGAAATCACCCATTTGGCTCAAGGGCAAGGCTTTAGGGTCCTCGATGAGGCAGCGTTGGTGGTAGGCCTATGCGCCCCAGGCTGTGCAGCCTACACGCGCAAACAGCTGGATCAGTTAACCGACTTTGTGAAGCAACCCCAGATAGGTGCTCAAGGGCTGATTTATGTGAAATATAACCAAGACGGCGGCTTTAAATCTTCTGTCGACAAATTCTTTAGCCCAGCCCAGTTGGCGGCGTGGGCCCAAGCTTTGCAAGCGCAGCCAGGTGACTTACTGCTTGTGCTGGCTGGAGAAATACCTGCAACCCGCTCGGCCATGGCAGCCCTGCGCCTCAAGATGGGAGGTGAACTAGGCTGGCGCGACCCTCATCAGTTTGCTCCAGTGTGGATAACAGACTTTCCACTGCTGGAGTGGGACACCGCTACCCAGCGTTACCAGGCGTTGCACCATCCTTTCACAGCGCCCAAGCCTTCAGATGTACCGCTGTTAGCGCAACAGCCCGAAGCAGTGCGCAGCGATGCTTATGACTTGGTCATCAATGGTGTAGAGGTAGGAGGGGGCTCTATGCGGATCTATGACCGAGCTACTCAAGAACGTCTACTACACCAGCTGGGCTTTAGCCCTGAGGAGGCTATACAGCAGTTTGACTTCTTGCTGGAAGCATTTGAGTACGGGGCGCCTCCCCATGGCGGTATTGCGCTAGGACTTGATCGATTATGTACGGTACTAGGAGGTGAAGAATCGATCCGTTCCTTTATTGCCTTTCCCAAGAATAATGCAGGCCGCGATGTGATGCTTAAAGCACCTGCCGCTATCTCAGCAACGCAGCAGCAGGAGTTAGGAATGACGCTGTAAAGCTTGAGATCGTTGCATTACCAAGTGATTTTGTGATTTAAAGACCTTTTATAGCCCCCAACACAGTCTATTTTAAAAGTTTAGCAGTGTGGGTGGGGCTGTCTTGCAACAGCCTTAGATAACTTTACGCCGACGTACTAACAAGGTAGGAAAAAAAATTTCCCGCAGAAGAGCGCCCACAAGACGCAGCGCACGATGCATGGCTACCCTTGAGGACTTGGCTATTCCTGGACTACCTCTATTGGGGAAGCAATGCTATTTGTAATCTTTAAATGTCACCCTGTTCTTGGTTTGATTGTGCATGCTTGCAGCACATATTATACATAACTATGATGCAAGATTTCATATTGTGTGTTTAATAAGTTTTTTTGTACAAAAAAGATATGCTTGTAGAAAATTATGACAACACAACGTTGAAAAAATGGATAATACTATGTATAATTGTTAGGACAAAAGAAATAATTGATGCCCCTTGCACAGCAGCGCCGCCATTCCGAGCCCAGCGAAGCATCTTAACGTAGTGGAGGAAGAGAAGAGTGTTTCAGGCGATTAACTATGGCAAGATGAGATGCACTGGGAAAGGCTGTGTGAGGAGCGGAGTAAGCATAAACCAAAATCACTGCATTATTGAGTGATTTAAAAAACCCTTTCTAGCCCTAAAGAAAGTCTATTTGAAAAGTCTAGAAGCGCAATGAGGGCTATTTTGTAACAGCCGTCATCCATGGCTTCTAATAAATGAGAGATATTGATATGCCTAAATTAAGAGTACTCTACGTTGCCAGCGAAATCGTTCCTTTTCTTCAAACTTCATCAGTTGCTGACTTCATGAGTACACTGTGTCATTACATGCAAGAAAAAGAAGAGGTAGAAATTAGAATCCTAGTACCCAGGTTTGGCTTAATCAACGAAAAAAAGAATAGGCTACATGAAGTAGTGCGCCTGTCAGGCGTTAACATCACAGTAGGTGACAAGAAAACGCCTTTGGTGATCAAAGTAGCCTCAATTCCTAATACTAGGCTGCAAGTTTACTTCATTGATAGTGAAGAATACTTCAAAAGAAAGGCCGTGTTCTATGACCAAGACGATCAGTTCTTCAAAGACAATGGCGAAAGGATCATTTTCTTCTGCAAGGGCGCATTAGAGACAGCCAAAAAGCTTGAGTGGTCCCCTGACATCATTCACTGCCATGATTGGATAGCGAGTTTAGTCCCTATGTACTTGCAAACGATCTATCGCAATGAACCCATTCTCAAGAAAGCTAAAGCACTGTTTACACTCTACAACAACACCTTTACTCACCTATTAGAGAAAGACCTCGCAGAAAAAGTAGGTAGGGTAGGGGCAGACGCTCTAGCACCACTCGCCACTGCTGATTTCAAAGGACTCATCCAAACAGGCATCAAGCATGCGGACAAGGTGACAAAAGCAGAGGCACTGCAGGATACCCATTTTAAAGAGGTGGTAGATGAAAAAGCGCTTACTTGCATTAAGAATGACGAGGGAGGCCTAGCTACGTACTATCAGCTTTATCAGGAGTTGTCAGGCAAGTCACTTGCAGTAGATCAATGAATGGCATTGTCATTCCAAGCTTGGTAAAGAAGCGCTACATAGTGTAGGCTTCGCAGAGATGTTTCGCTTTATTCAACATGACAAGACGAGATGTTTGAAACGAACTTGCGTAAGGTGTAACAAACAGCTAGATAATCTGATCAACAAATAGGCTAATAACTAAATAGCCAGATGATATAACGGCGAAATAGCCCAGCAACTAAAGAGACCAATAATCAAATATAAATCCTACCTATGCATCAGGAATAAGGCTGAAGGATTTCTTGCATAACAATGGCTTTTTTCCAGCCGCTATAGCGGCTGAGGCCGCTTCCTTTTGGGGGAGTGGCTGATGGAGGAATGGTAGCTTTGGCAGACCGTAAAGTGGGGGCAGGGCGAGATGGTTGTACCTTGCGTGTAGACCTAGGTGTAGATGCAGGCAGGCCGTCTTCCTGACCTGTGTTGGACTGGGCAATTGTCCAGTGCTGAACAGGCGTAGGGGAGGAGTGAGGCGACTCATACAAGGCCTCTTCTTCAGTCTCTTCTGAGAGAGATTCTTCATTATTGTATCCAGAAAAGACTCTGTTTAGCACTAAACCAACAATGCTGAGAACTAGATAAATGAGTAGGTCTGTATTATCTTTCATAATGTACTGATTAGGCGATTGAGTAATCTCAAGGTTGGATGAATTCCTCGTCCTCCTAAGCAAATAAACAAATAAATGAACACGTGAACGCATGGATCAATCAACAAATAATCTACTAACTCAATCAACCAATGAGCTAACGCCTCCATGCTCCAACTTCAAGAACACGTACTCAGTGCGCTGCGTACGGTAGAAGACCCTGACTTAAAGCAGGATCTCGTCACACTGGGCATGGTCCAAGACCTACGTGTAGACACAAGTAGGGTGGCCTTTACGCTAGTGCTAACAACCCCTGCCTGTCCACTGCAAGAATTCCTGAAAAAAGCTTGTGTCGATGCCATCCATACCCACGTAGCTGCAGACTTAGCTGTGGACATCGATCTGACTACACAGGTGACTTCTACTAGGATCAATGCTCCTATGCTGCCGCAGGTAAAGAACATCATTGCTGTGGCTTCAGGCAAAGGGGGGGTAGGGAAGTCCACTGTGGCGGTGAATGTAGCCGTGGCTTTGGCGCAGCGCGGGGCGCAAGTGGGATTGCTAGACGCCGATATCTTTGGCCCTTCCATCCCCACCATGCTGGGCTGTGAAGGAGTGAAGCCCTCCATTATACAACAAGCAGGTAAAAACTACTTAGTACCACTGGAAAAGCATGGGATTCGTACCCTTTCTATTGGTTTGCTCGTCCCTGCAGACGATGCCATGGTGTGGCGAGGTCCTATGGCCAGCAAAGCCCTGAGGCAGCTGTTGGGCGATACTGACTGGGGCGCTCTGGATTACCTGCTCATTGACCTGCCTCCAGGCACAAGTGACATCCACCTGACGCTCGTGCAGGCAGTGCCCGTGACAGGTGCTGTGCTCGTCACTACTCCCCAGAAAGTAGCCCTAGCTGATGCTGTCAAAGGCTTGGCCATGTTCCAGAAGCCAGGCATTGACGTACCTGTACTCGGCGTAGTAGAAAACATGGCTTATTTTGCCCTGGCAGAACGCCCTGATCATAAGTATTACCCCTTTGGTCAGGCTGGAGGGCAGCGACTGGCTGCACAGCAGGGGGTTCCTTTTCTAGGCAAGGTCCCCTTGGTTCAGAGCATACGCGAAGGAGGAGATAGTGGGGTGCCTGCTGTTTTGCAGGAAGAGAGGCAGGTATTTGATCAAGTAGCTACTGCCTTAGCGCAGCAGATAGCTATTCGCAATGCACAACTGGCCCCTACGCAGCCTGTGCAAAGGACCAGGTAGATTTTGACTGATTACGCGGCCCTCTTAATACGCCTCATTTTGCCATGTTGAAACATCCTTGCGAGGGCCACACCACGCAGAGATTCCTCGCCAGGGTCGGAATGACAAAGCCATTGCGTAAGCTGAGGTAGCGCATAGCTACTTCTCTAGCTTTTTCAGCAGGATATTAATCTCTGCTTTCTTTTTATCAAGCATCTGCTCTGTGTAGTCAATTAACTTATAAAGGTGCTTCTTATCTCCATTGTCCATGGTCATCAGCTCGTTGGGGAGCGTCACTTGAAATTGGTGGTAATTAGGGACTAGGGCGCGTAGCGTCCCGTCTATGAGCTCGCTATTGGCATCGATCATATCGCCCATAAGGCGACCGAGACCTATTAGGCCTCTATAGTCATATGAGCGCCCACCTACTTTTCCTGTGCCTAGAGAGACCATGACGAGTGAGTCACGCTTAAAGTCGGGATATAACTCAGAAACAGCAATCATGGCTGCGGTGGCAGGGTTGTTAGCATAGATGCCCCCATCCACTTCGGTGAAATACTCTTGACCATCCTCAGAAACAATAGCTTTGGGAGCAAAGAGAATGGGCGCTGCGCTAGTAGCGCCTGCAGCATCTTTAAGGTAGTGGTTCTTACGTGAATCCTTTTGCGCATTGTAGCTTGACCAAAGGTGAGGGAGATAGTTATCCACCGAATAAGAGAGGACACCTGCATGGCACAGGCTCTGGTCTAATCGGGTATCTTTAAAGAGGTCTTCTAGTACATGGTCCAAACGCTCTCGGTTGTATTTGGCCCCCCAGATGCCAAACGCAGTTTGCAAATTGCGCCAGATGGACTGCTTAAAAATATAGGAAGAGCGCTCCAGGTAGAATTGAACCAAGTCTTGCGCCTTATACATGGCTTTTTGAGACTGACCAGGATCAGGCATAGCAATAGCTAAAGCAATAATTCCGCCTGTAGAAGTCCCTATGACGATGTCGAAAAGTTCATGTATAGGACGTCCTGCCTGCTCTTCGAATGTCTGTAAGATGCGCGCAGGAATAATGCCGCGCACACCTCCTCCATCTATGCAAAGCACGCGCACAGGCGATGCAGAAGACACCGCATGATGCTCTTTTTCCTGCTCTGCATTTTGCGCCCAACAGGGTGTAGCGCTTGAAAGTAGCAACATAAAATAGCAGCATGCTGTGCAAACAGCATGACAAGTAGAAGTAATTAGGTTACGCTGATTGGGATAAGCAGTCATTGATGGTTTGTTGTTGGATTAGATAGTATACAGTTGTTTCCTCTTGAAAATGAGTCGCCTTGCACGGTGAATACCCAATGTATTTATCTTTGTGGTGCAAGGGCATAGACAATATAAAAAACATTCTACTTAGAAACCTTGCCAAGGAACTTTTTCCTTAGGAGCAACAACAAACAGAACGTATGGCTTACAACTTATTACAGGGGAAAAGGGGCATTATATTAGGAGCACTCGATGACAATTCGATTGCCTGGCAGGCAGCTCAAGCAATTCATGCAGAAGGAGGCCGCTTCACTTTGACCAACACACCCATTGCCCTGCGGATGGGCAAAATCCAGCAACTGGCTGAAGCATGTCAAGCCACAGTCATTCCTGCTGATGCCACTTCTTTAGAGGAGGTAGAAAAACTCTTTCATGAATCTATGGACGTCCTCGGAGGCAAAATCGACTTTATCCTTCATTCCATTGGGATGAGCCCGAACGTGCGCAAGAAAAGGGCCTATGGAGACCTGAATTATGACTGGTTCCTCAAAACACTCGACGTATCTGCCTTGTCGTTTCACAAAGTCATGCAAACAGCCGAAAAGCTCGACGCCATGAACCAATGGGGGTCCATTCTAGCCCTCTCCTACATTGCTGCGCAAAGAACTTTTCCAGACTACTCAGACATGGCACAGGCCAAGGCCCTCCTCGAGTCCATTGCCAGAAGCTATGGCTATCGCTTGGGCAAACAAAAGCAAGTGCGGGTCAATACCATCTCTCAGTCCCCTACGCCCACCACGGCAGGCAATGGCGTCCCTAGATTTGATCAATTCTTGGACTACGCTCAAAAAGTGTCTCCCTTGGGCAATGCCAGTGCTGCCGATTGTGCTAACTACATTGTGCTGATGTTTTCTGACTTGAGTAGGAAGGTGACCATGCAGAACCTCATGCACGATGGCGGCTTTTCCAGCACGGGCATAGTAGAAGAGCTGGTAGGGGCGTAATAGTAGTTGCATCGCTGTGTTGCCGACTAGGTGACTGACTCATTGCGTGATTTGGTGATTGGGCAACTTAACTCTCTCCGTTACGCAACGCTCTTGTCATTTCGAACGCAAGTGAGGAATTCCAGCGCAGTGTACCTCGTGACAGCAGAGAAGAGGTAGATGGGCGGTATCTTTGTAACCACTTGCATAGCCAATTACAGTGCTGACAGACAGTTACAAGAATAGACCGGTTTTTTTACTCGTTAAAAAAGAGCGTAATTTACAAGTCTCACAAGGTAAACAACACAAGTTATGAACATACGCCCGCGTCAACTCCTTGCAATAAGTTGGATGCTGCTTGCTGCCACAACCTGCGGCTCGAACGAAGATGCCTCTACAGGTCCTTCATTCCCTGAGCATAAGCAGCCTGATCCCAACCCAGAAGCACCTGATCCAGCAAAGCAAGCTAAAATTCAAAAAGCAGTAGCGGCATTTCAGGCATTTAAGGGTAAAATCCAAACGAGGACAAAAATAGCATCATTAGCTGAGAATCTAAATAAAGCATGGACGAACAACGTATTCCTTAAGGGCACCACGTCTTTGTCATCTTCTGATGTCCAAGCGAAAGCTAATGAGGGAAAAGCCGCTGTAAATTTTTTAGTGGCCTTAAGTCCCTCTATTGATAAGCTTGCAAGCGATAACATAGAGGAGAGCAATGTGGAAGCAGCAGTAGAGGACCTAAAAGCCAAATTGGGAGGAGCATCGCTCACACAAATAGTCGACTTAGTGGTGGACCCTTTAATGGCTGTTGTAGGTGATGATTTTAAAGACGGCACACACCATGTTTTCTTTCGTAGTAATAACGCTGACCCTAACAAAGGATACATGAGAAGAAAGCAGCAAAAAACAATAGAAGCGTTCCTAGAGGCTCTCAGAAAACTTTCCGTCATCGACTTGTAACTGTCTCGCACACGCTATACAACCCTGCCAGGGCGATCTACAGCTCCTTTACTCCAAGCCCTCCGTAAAGAACCTAGCTTTGTATTAGCTTTGTATTTATGGAGAGCTTTGTTGTTTCTGCTAGAAAATACCGCCCTGCCGTCTTCAGCCATGTGCTGGGCCAGGACCACATTACCACCACGCTCAAGAACGCGGTCCAAAACAATCACTTGGCCCAGGCTTTTTTGTTTTGTGGCCCTAGGGGCGTGGGAAAAACCACTTGTGCCCGCATCCTGGCCAAAACCATCAATTGCCAGCAAGTCACTGCAGACACAGAGCCCTGCAACACCTGCGCCTCGTGCACGAGCTTCAACCATGGCAGCTCCATGAATGTCTACGAGCTAGACGCAGCCTCCAACAATTCGGTAGAAGACATCCGCGCCTTGGTAGAGCAAGTGCGCTACCCCCCCCCAACAGGGCAGTACAAGGTCTATATCATTGATGAGGTGCACATGCTCTCTAACAATGCCTTCAACGCCTTTTTGAAGACCCTGGAAGAGCCACCTAGCTATGCCATCTTTATCTTGGCCACGACAGAGAAGCACAAAATCATTCCTACCATCCTGTCGCGGTGCCAGCTATTTGACTTCCACCGCATCCAGCCCCAAGACAGCGTGCAGCAGCTCAAGCACATTGCTGAGCAAGAAGGCATTGCCTACGAAGAAGAAGCCTTGCACCTCATCAGCCAAAAGGCAGACGGCGCGATGCGCGATGCGCTCTCTGTTTTTGACCTGATTGTCACTTTTGCTGCGGGCCAGAAGGTAACCTATCAAGCCACCAGGGCGCACCTGCACATTCTGGACCATGCCTATTACTTCAGGCTGACAGAGGCTTGTCTGCAGGGGGATGCTGGCGCAGCGCTGCTGCTCTACGATGAGATACTCAAAGCCGGCTTTGATGGCCATCATTTCATCACGGGCTTGAGCGAACATTTCCGTAACCTCATGGTGAGCCACAAGGCCACTACCTTGCCCCTGCTAGCCACTGCCGAGCGCATCAAGGAGCAATACCAGGCCCAGGCAGCCCAGGCAGGCCTGGACTTTTTGTTCAAGGCTTTGCAGATTACTCAGCAGTGTGACCTGCACTACAAGAACAATAACAACCAGCGGCTCCATGTAGAGCTGGCGCTCATAGAGCTGGCTTACATGCAGGGCAGTCCTCAACCCACCACCGATGGAGGAGCACCCCAGCAGCGTACGCCTCCAGAGCCTCTTCCAAGCACTGGCCCGAAGCCGACCAGCAAGGACATCGCTGCTGACAGTGCGCCGCAGCCCAAGCCGCCAGTTACCCCCACTGCAGCGCCGGTTCCAAGCCCTAGCCCAAGCACTGACGCGCAGCAGCTCCGCCACGAAGAGAGAGCTGCCAGCACAATTCCTCATCCCAAGCCGACAGCCTCTGCTGCTCCAGTGGCTTCTTCAAGCACTGGCCCGAAGCCGCCCAGCAAGGACACCGCTGCTGACCAGAGGGCGCAGCCTTCGGCTAAGCCAAGCACGTTGCTCACTACCACCAGGCTGCCTCGCTTGGACCAACTCAAAGAGCGTGTTGCAAAAAAAGAGACAGTCTCTTCTGCACAGGCTCCTCAACCTACCGCTGAGCCATCTTCTTTGACATTAGCCGCCCTACAGCCACACTGGCAAGCCTATGCCCAGCAGCTCAAAGCAGCTGGTAAAATGTCAGAGTATAGTGTCCTCAGCCAAGCCATTCGCTTAGAAGGCACCACCATTGTGGTGCCCCTTGTGAACGCCGTGCAGCAAGACATTTTAGGGAGCATCAAAGAGGAGCTAATAGCCTTCTTGCGCAAGCACTTGCAGCATACTGCCATGGATATCAAAGGGGTAGTGACCCAGCCAACAAAAAGCAACAAGCCATACACCGCCCAAGAGAAGTTTAACTACCTGGCTGCCAAACAGCCTGCCTTGCACCTCCTTCAAAAGCAGCTAGCACTGGAAGTAAGGGAGTAAGTACAGGTGATATGGAATCCATTGGGTGAATGTCCCATTTTGTGATGGGCCTATTTATTGATTAGATCAATGCTATTGCGAAATGGCTCCAAACACACTTCTGAATCCTCACAACAGGCGGTCGCCCGCGCATGCAACAATTCAGTAAATCAACCAATGATGAATACCAGGGACTCATCATCTCCCCAAGCTTCCTTGTATATCTCCTAGCATCTGCTTCATCCCTCCTCTGCTGGCCTTTTTCATCATCTTGCGCATGGCTTCGAACTGCTTGAGCAGGCTATTCACCTTTTGAATATCTGTGCCACTACCCAAGGCTATTCTTGCACGGCGGCTTCTGTCGAGCAAGTGTGGATGAGTGCGCTCCTGCGGGGTCATTGAATGGATGATCGACTCGAAAGGCTTGAACGCGTCTTCGTCGACTTCAGTAGAAGTGGCTAGCTTATCCATACCAGGCATCATGCCTAATAAATCTTTGAGATTGCCCATTTTCTTGAGCTGTTGCAGCTGCGCAAGGAAATCATTGAAGTCATATTGATTGTTATGCAGCTTTTTCTTCAGCTTTCGGGCTTGCTCTTCATCATAGACCTGCTCCGCCCTTTCTACCAAAGACACCACATCGCCCATGCCTAGGATGCGGTTGGCCATCCTGTCTGGATAAAATACATCCAGCTCGGTCAGCTTTTCACCTGTGCCAATGAATTTGATCGGTTTGTCAACAACCGTACGGACCGAGAGTGCGGCTCCTCCCCGCGCGTCTCCATCCAGTTTGGTCAGAATGACCCCATCAAAGTCGAGCTGCTCATTAAAAGCTTGGGCTGTGTTGACAGCGTCCTGGCCTGTCATGGCATCTACCACAAAGAGCGTTTCCGAAGGCTGCAGTGCCTCCTTCAGAGCAGTGATTTCTTGCATCATGGCCTCATCTACGGCCAAACGGCCCGCCGTGTCTACAATCACCACTTGTTGGCGCTGCGCTTGGGCTTGCGCCACTGCCTTTTGCGCAATGGCCAAAACGTCGTCGTTGCCAGGGTCCGTGTAGACCGCTACGCCCACCTGTTCCCCTACTTTTTGGAGCTGCTGAATAGCTGCAGGCCGATAAATGTCGCACGCAGCTAGTAGTACTGACTTATTTTGCTTTTTGAAGTAAGCTGCCAGCTTGCCTGAGCAAGTAGTTTTTCCAGAACCTTGTAGGCCAGCCATCAGCACTATAGCAGGATTGCCTGCCAAGTGGACATCTGCCTTTTCACTGCCCATCAGCGCGGTGAGCTCTTCATGTACGATTTTTGTGAACAGCTGCCCGGGAGAAACAGAAGTCAGCACATTCTTGCCCAGTGCCTTGGCTTTGACTTCTTCTGTGACTTGCTTGGCCACTTTGTAGTTGACATCTGCTTTGACCAGGGCCCGCCTGATCTCTTTGATGGTGGTAGCAACATTGATTTCTGTGATGCGCCCTTGCCCTTTGAGGGTTTTGATAGCACGCTCTAAACTTTTACTGAGGCTTTCAAACATAAATAGATAGGGTCCATTGAGACGAAGTGCATGACTGAGCTGATGCTTATCCTTTTCAAGGCTTTCTTGACTCTGAAACGCATACAAAATTATGAAAAAGACACTGCGCACACACTTGCGCTACAGCTTCTATATGGCAAGGGAGTCTGCGCTTATTGGGTAACGCAAAGTGTTGTGCAATTATTTGGCGAATCTTTTACTTGGCCTACACAAGCAAAGTCTAAACACTTACTGCCTAGCCTTGAACTATTGCTCTTAGGATTTTGAACTGCAAAAACTTTTTCGTTTTCACAGAAATGGCAAGAAATATTTTGACGGCTTCTTGATACTGCATATTTTTAGACTTGGAAATCAAAAAGGCAAAATTTTCTATACAGTACTCTCAAATGTGTATAGACATTACTGTATAAATCACCTTTATTGTGCTCCATTGATCTTTCCATTTCAAATTCAAACAAATGATCTTATGTCAAAAAATAATACCCCCAGGGTTATCGTCATGACCACACTTGGCGTAATAATTGTCAGCCTAATTTACTTTGTATGGATGCGAGGAAATAGACAAACACCAGAAAAGCTAGCTAAAAAATTAGAGACCATCTACGCAGATATAAGCGGTTTTGGCATTGCCTCAGCCGAGGCAGACTACATCAGAGAACAAGGTGGAGCACCTACTTATGGAGAAATTGTCTATTCGTCCATGGACGAAGTCCTCAAGAGGCTCAAGGTTAAATCCCAAGATGTATTTTATGATCTTGGCTGCGGAGTAGGAAAATTTGTGCTCTACACCCATCTGGCCACACGCACCAAGAAAAGTGTAGGCATTGAGCTTTCTGAGTCACGTTTCAAAGGAGCCCAAAAGGCAAAAGAGCGCGCGCAAGTTGCTGGACTTATGGACAGCAATCGTCAGGTATCTTTTGTGCATGAAGATATTATCCAAGCAGATTTGAGTGATGCCACTATTATCTTTATGTGTTCTACTTGTTTTTCAGAAACTTTGATGCAAAACCTAGTAGACAATTTTCTAACACTGAAGCCAGGGCTACAAATTGTTACACTCAAGCAACTGCCTGAGCATGCTCGGCTACAGCATGTAGAGGGGACTAACTTCCCCACTTCTTGGTCAGGCAATTCGCCTTTTCACTTCTATAAACTATTGCCAGAGTCAGCGGCACAATAGGAAGACAGGTGTAAAGTCCTCTTACAATCAGTTGTGGCTCGCTAGAAAATGCGCAATAGTTTTCAATAGCTGCAGAGGCTGGTAGTAAAGCACCCAGTGAGTACTATTTTCAATGCACTCAAGCTGATAGTTGGGAAACATCGCTTTAATCAGTGATAGGTCCTGCGGCTGCATGTAATCAGATTGATCTGCTTTGATAAACAACGTAGGCTTGCCAAAAGGCGCTTGAAAAGTCACTGCCTGCGCCAAATGAGGGATACTTTCTGCCAGTACAAGAATGTTGCTGCGCCATAAAAGTTCTCCTTGCTCATTTCTACCTAGGTTCTTCATCAGATACATGCGCATCACTGGTTCGGGAATATGTGCGCACAGAAGCTGATCTACTTCCGCTCTTCGCCGAACACCTTGCAGTGGCGTTTGCCGAAGTATCTGTAGGATACGAGTAAGCTGAGTCATATCATAGACGCGAGGAGCTATATCTACCACAATCAGTCGGGAAAGCGCCTGCGGGTAGGTTTGGGCAAATTGCATCACTACTTTGCCTCCCATAGAGTGGCCTATCAGTGCAGGTTCGGCAATGCCTTGCTGGGTCATCCAATGCTTGAGGTCTGCTGCCATGGCCTCATAGGTCATCTCGTCACTATGGAACGACCTGCCATGGTTCCTATGGTCGATCAAATACAGTGTGTAGCGCGAAGCCAGGCCCTGGGCAATGGTACGCCAATTGTCCGCTGACCCTAGCAGCCCTGGCAGGATGAGTACGGGCGGGCCTTGCCCTAGTTGTTGCCAATAAAGTTTCATAATTAAATGAAAAAGCGTTTTCCTCTATCTTAGCATCTCCACATTCTTCATTCTTAGACCAGAGAGCCCACATGTACCATTCACCTAAAAAGTGTAGTCTAATCTTTCTGTTGTTACTTGTGGCAACTCCCTTGGCACAAAGTAAGTCTGCAGATGCCGTAGCAGCAGCGATAAAAGCAGCCAAAGACAAAAAAATATTTCGCAGCGCCACAGTCGGTTGCTACGCAGTGAACCTGACGCAAAATCGGGTCCTTGCCGAGCTCGATGCAACACAGAGCCTTATCCCGGCTTCTACATTCAAACTCCTTACTACAGCCGCTGCTCTGGAGACCCTAGGCCCAGACTTTCAGTTCACCACTGTGCTTCAATACGATGGTGAGATTGATGCGCAAGGTACACTACAGGGCAATATTTACATCAAGGGGGGAGGAGACCCCACTTTGGGCTCGACACGCTTCAAGCAATACTTCAAGCCAGAAGATGCTACACAAACATGGATAAAGGCCATTCAAGCAAAAGGCATTCGAAAAATAGCTGGAGCAATCATTGGAGATGCACAAATTTATGCTGCCCACACCACTCCTGACACATGGACGGTGCAAGATATAGGCAGTTATTACGGCGCCAGCTGCAGTGGACTGTCCATATTTGATAACCTCTACACAGTTATTCTCAATGCCAGTGCACAAGAAGAAGGCGACACAGAGATAGTGCGCGTCTTTCCTGCTTTACCTACCGAAGTTGAGCCCATCAACCAAGTCAAAATTGCTTCCACTAATGTAGATCAGGCCTACATCTACGGAGGCCCTCATGCTACCCCCCAAATCATTAGAGGTACCATCCCAAAAGGAAAACCACGCTTTGCTATCAGAAGGTCCATGCCAACCCCTACCTATTGGGCAGCCTACACACTGAATAGTGCCCTTAACAAGCAGGGTATCGAGACAGGACAGCCACCTACTACGGTACAGAGGCGTGGCGCTACCAAGGAGAAACGCAGAAATATAAATACACTGTATTCCCCTCCCCTATACACTATTATCAAAGTAGTCAACCATGAAACTTTTAATCTTTATGCAGAGCATCTGCTCATCCATTTGGGGCTAGCACGGTTCGGTCGAGGAGACTATGCCAGTGGCACACGTGCTTTAAAAGCATTTTGGACCGAGAAAGGCATAGACGTCACCGGTATGCTCCTGCACGATGGAAGTGGGCTGTCTAGGTACAATGCCCTTACTGTCAAGCAGCTCGTGGAAGTACTGCGCTACATGAAAACGAGCGATCATTTCCCCCATTTCTATGCATCGCTGCCCACAGCAGGAGAAACAGGCAACCTGGTAGAACTGTTCCAAAATACCCCCTTGCAGGGCAAGTTTAGAGCCAAGTCAGGTACTCTCAAAAATATCAGAGGCTTTGCAGGCTACTATACCTATCAAAATGGTGACGAGATCGTCTTGGCACTTCTAGTCAATCATTATGACGGCCCACGCAGTGGTGCAGAAAATGAAATAGAAAAGATACTCACCGCCCTTGTTCAGGAGCCATGAGCACGCATAGAAGCAGAGCTGGTTCTATGATGGGGTGCTCGCTGGCATCAGTGCTCGCCTCTCGTGCCGCCTGGGCTGTAGGACCATAGAAAGGTTCCTTCACTTCAATGCTTCCATCATCTAATTGCCCAATCACAAGATCACCCAATCATGCAATGGTCTCAAGTGCCCACTCACTCCACCGCGAGAAAACCCTTTGGCAACTGCACATCAATGCGCTGTGCCCCATCATCTACACGTGTAACAATATTCTTGTGGTACGGAATCAATAGCTCTCGCCCTTGGTAGTCAACAGCCAGCAACTGCTGCAGCGGCGCTGAATAAAGGTCTTGCACACAGCCTAGCTCGCCCGCCTGTGCCTCTACCACCCGATACCCTATCAGGTGGATTAGTGGTACTTCTTGCGTGGAGACCTCAGCAAATACCTCCCGCGCTACAAAAAGGGGACAGTCTTTCAGCTGATAGGCAGCCTCAAGATCATCTACCCCTTGCAGCTTGATGACCGCCCTGGATGGCTGAGGCACCCATTTTTCTATATGGTACGGAACCAGTGTGTGGTCGATCTGAATGAAAATAGTCTTGAGAGAACCGATAGAGGTAACATCCTGGTTGAGCAAAGCCACCACATGGCCTTTCAGCCCTTGTCCACGCTGAATAATCCCCAACTCAATAAATGCTTCTACATTGGTCATACATCTATCCTATCAGAGCTATTATGAGATTGTTGCAAAATACACCCAATAGTCTCTAAAACGCTGCTTTATCAAGCCTAAAAGCAGTCTTTCAATCATCCAATCATAAAATCGCTCAATAATACAATGGCCTCGTCATATATACCCAATGGGGCTGTTGCAAAATAGACCTAATCACGATGCTATGCTTCTGACATAGACCGTCTTTGGGAATAAAAAAGTTTTTACTCACGCAATGATTTAATCAATAAATCACACCATAGTCTTCTAGTGCAACACACTTTGTAGCACCTGGAGGTCATCAAAAGGATGGCGTTGGCCTTGTATGTCTTGGTAAGTTTCATGCCCTTTGCCCGCCACCAACACAATATCATTGGGCTGTGCCAGCTGGCAAGCTGCTTTAATGGCCTCGGCCCTATCCTCAATAGCCAAAGTTTGTTGTTGCTGCGCAGGGGTCAGACCAGTTTTCATGTCTTCAATGATCGCTTGCGGCGCTTCGCTGCGCGGATTATCAGAAGTAAAGATCACCTGATCGCTACATTGAAAAGCTACTTGGGCCATGAGCGGCCGCTTCTGTGCATCGCGGTCGCCCCCACAGCCCACCACCGTAATGATTTTGCCTCTCTGATCCTTGATTTGGTCCAAAGTCGTCAGTATGCTCTTGAGCGCATCAGGGGTATGCGCATAGTCAACAATAGTGTCGAAGCCTGCTGGAGCATGCAGATACTGACAGCGGCCTTGGATAGGAGGGAGGGCAGACAAAGCCGTAAGGGCTTTTTGGCTATCTACCCCCAGTAAACACGCAGCGCCATAGGTAGCCAGCAAGTTGTAGGCATTGAAAGTCCCTACCAACTGGAACCAGGCTGCTTGCTGAGCTATCCGTAGCTCCAGCCCCTGTAGCGTATTAGAGAGCACTTTGGCAGTAAAATCTGCCGGTGACTTCAAGGCAAAACTATGGGGAGTAGCTCGCGTATTCTGCACCATGATTGGACCACGCTTGTCATCCACATTGAACAAAGCAAAAGCACTAGCAGGCAAATCATCGAAGAGCTTCTTCTTGGCTTGAATGTATGCATCAAACGTAGCGTGATAATCCAAATGATCGTGGGTAATGTTAAGGAATACAGCCCCAGTCAACTGTAGCCCTGCAATGCGCTCTTGTACAATAGCGTGCGAGCTTGCCTCCATAAAGCAATACTGACAACCTTCCTCTACCATGCGCGCCAGTAAACTGTTGAGCTGAATAGCATCAGGCGTAGTGTGCGTGGTAGGCACCGTTTGGGTATGAATCTGATTGTGAATAGTAGACAGCATCCCCACGCGATGTCCCAGCTGTCGGAAAAGCCCTGCAAGTAGATGAACAGTGCTAGTCTTGCCATTAGTCCCTGTCACAGCCACCAGCTGCAGCTGAGTAGAAGGACGGCCATAAAAGTTAGACGCAATAATGCCTAACGCCTGTGCGCTGTTCGCTACCACTACATAAGTGACGCTAGACACAGTCACTTCAGGTACCTGTTCACAGACCACCACAGTGCTGCCTGCCTCTATGGCCTGCGGAATGTAAAGGTGTCCATCTACTTGCGTGCCGCAAATAGCCACAAACAACGTATCAGCACTGACAGTACGCGAATCAGCACTCATGCCCTGCACTTTTACCTCCTGGCGACCGATTATTTTCTTGACAGCAACGCCTGACAGGAGCTGGGAGAGCCCATAGCGTTGATGGGATGTTTTCATAATTTTTTGTCTAAGCTACGTTAAGGCAGCTGACTGATGAAGGTGGCCTCCACAAAGTCATAAGCTGTATCGAAATCCCAAGCAATAAGAGGAGGAAGCAGCACCTGCATATCAGTCTGAAAATCTCTGTTCAGGCGCTTCAGGGCCAAGTTCTCCTGAAACAACGCCTTAGTAATCACTGCCCCCTCATGAGCACAATACTTTTGAAAGACATGGACCACTTGTGCAGTATCCACTTCCCCTTGCTTGCAGACATACCACAAGTCAAACAAATCTCGCCCTTTTCTTCTTTGGTACAGCGCACGGAGCTTAGTGCCCATTAGTTCTTCTAGCGCATAAGTAACTATTTCGCTTTGGCCAGTAAACCACTCAGAGTCGACCGAGAAATGCATCCGCTGGAGTGGAAGTACCTGCAAATGCTCTGTCGTATTGATCTCCACCTTCAATCTGGCAGGTAACCCGTCAACATCTTGATACCTATAAACAAGCTTAGCACCCTGTGGAGTAATCTTGCGCCGTGGCCCGCCTAGCCAAGGCTCCAGTACTGCCCTGATCCTATCAATAGTGGGACCAATGGGCGATGGATGCCTCTGCACAAGATCAATGTCTTCACTGTAGCGGGCAGGGGGATGAATAAATAGCTTGTTGAGCGCCGTGCCGCCCCGAAAAACAAGCTCCTCCTGCAAGGTAGGCTCATTATAGAGCCCTACCAGTGCCCTACTAATCACCAAGTCCTGCTCTACCATAGCCAGCGTTTGCCATCGGGCTTGTTGGGTCCAACCTTCAACGAAACGCTTGGGAATCATGGATCACTCTCAATAGTAGTGTTGGCAATGAGCTGCCACTTCTTGACCCGAGGACAGCCTGTTCGGGGTAACTCAGGAGCCAGCGGAACCCATCGCTTAGGCTTAGTGGCCAAATAAGTAGCTAATTGCTCTACAATGTCCTGAACTTTCTCTGGCTCCATAGGGGCTATCTGCTCCAAAATATACCCCATCCGCTGCAGCCAAATAGTGGCTGCAGTCATTTCAGCTAGCTCAATAAGCTTTGCCACTTCGATAGCCTCGATAAGTTCAGACAGAACAGTGGCAATATGGTTGAGCCCGCCACTTTTAGTAGGATACTTGAGCAAGTCCAGCGCAACAAGCTCTGGAGCAGCCACTTTGAGGTAGCCAGTATCAACCACAAAATCTCGGATAGGCAAACCAGCCAAAGACTTCTTGTAAGTGAGTTCTATTTTTACTTGTCCAAACTGTAATGGATGCTTGCTGCGCCTATTAGTAATCACTTGAAAGTGAGTAGGCTTTTGGTGCGCAGCACCATAGTACTGAGCAGCAGAAAGCAACGAAACGTAATAATCAGTCTGTAAGTATTGCATCAGAACAGGGACGACCTCTGCAGGCGGGGATGCTCCTTGTCGCTGGTGTTCAGGAGGCACAATCAAGTAGAGGCCTTTGGCTGGACTAATCAGTTCTCCTTGTTTATACAGCCGATGAACGGCTACCCGAGCAGCATTGCCAGAGAGATGGAGGTCTGCAGTAGCTTGTTGGAGAGTAAAGTGCCGCTGTCCTTGCCTTCGTATAGATTTTATGTAAGTATTGAGTCTCATCGTGTCCGCAATGTTACTCCAAACGTAACAAAAAACACACAATAAGTCAAACTCTCTAACAACTTCTCGTGAAAAAAAACTTCTACCCTTGCCTTTGCATCAATTTTAAGCAAGTATTTAATCTTTTGTGTTCTCAACATTACTTTATATGTAACATTAAGTACATGAAAAGTATTAATGGTCCAGCATAAACGAATAGCCTAGTAAACAACAACGTAATCATTCCATTCATAGGTCAGCTATGGCATAGCTTTTGAGCATTTTAAAGTAAAGAATAAGAGGTTCAACTATCTGCGTAACAGCCACCACGATGAATCCCAACAACTACACGATCAAAACACAAGAGGCGATCCAAAATGCCCTGAAGATAGCGGCAGACCAACAACAACTGTCCATAGAGCCGGGCCATGTGCTCCAGGCCGTATTGCAAGCAGACGAGCACGTCATCGGATTTTTGCTCAGTAAGCTCCATGTCAATCAGGCAGTCCTGGACCAAAAGCTAGCAGCCCTCCTCAAGCGCTATCCCAAAGCTTCTGGGCAGCAGCCCTACTTCAGTAGCGACACCAGTGCTGCCTTGAGCCGGGCCGAGGGCTTTCTACCACGCTTTAAGGACACGTTCGTTGCCCTAGAGCACCTGATTTTGGGCCTCGCCACAGGGCAAGACGCTACCGGTCAGCTCTTACGAGAGATAGGCTGCCAAGAGCCAGCCTTGCTTCAAGCCATTCAAGCCCTGCGCGGCAACAGCAGCGTGACCGATCCGCATGCAGAAGCCCAATACAGGTCGCTTGAACGCTACGCCAAAAACCTGAATGCACTGGCCCAAGCAGGCAAGATCGATCCTGTGATCGGCCGAGACGAAGAGATTAGGCGCGTATTGCAGATTATCTCTAGAAGAACCAAAAACAATCCACTCCTGATCGGTGCGCCAGGTGTAGGCAAGACAGCCATTGTAGAAGGATTGGCGCAGAGAATTATCGATGGCGACGTGCCAGAAAGCATTAAGTCCAAAACCATTGTTGCATTAGACATGGGGCTGCTGGTGGCAGGGGCCAAATACAAAGGTGAGTTTGAAGAGCGCCTCAAAGCCGTGATCAAAGAAGTGACTGAAGCGGCAGGCGAGATTGTGCTCTTTATTGATGAAATCCATACCCTGATTGGTGCCGGCGCTGGGGGCGAGGGGGCCATGGATGCTGCCAACTTGCTCAAGCCCGCCCTGGCCCGCGGCGAGCTACGGGCCATTGGCGCTACCACGCTCAAGGAGTACCAAAAGTACATCGAGAAAGACAAGGCCCTGGAGCGCAGGTTTCAGACCGTGACGGTGGACGAGCCGAGTCCTGAAGATGCGCTCTCGATCTTGCGCGGCATCAAAGAGAAGTATGAACTGCATCATGGCGTCAGGGTCAAGGATGATGCGCTCATTGCAGCTGTGCAGCTCTCTCACCGCTACTTGCCAGACCGCTTCCTCCCTGACAAGGCCATTGACCTGATGGACGAAGCAGCTGCTAAGCTTCGTATAGAGATAGATTCGATGCCTGAAGACCTGGACGAACTGCAGCGCAAGATCATGCAGCTGGAGATTGAACGCGAAGCCATTCGCAGAGAAGGAGATACCTCAAAAGAGGCTACGCTCTCTCAGAGCATTGCTGAGCTCAGCGAAAAGCGCAACACCCTCAAAGCCCAGTGGGAGCAAGAAAAGACCTTGATCCAAAGCATCCGACAGCAAAAAGAACAATTGGAGCAACTGAAGCGCGAAGCCGAGCAAGCCGAGCGCGACTTTGACTATGGCAAGGTGGCTGAAATCCGGTACGGAAAGATTGGAGCAGCCGAAAAGCAGCTCGAGGCACTACAGCACCAAGCCAGTACGCACCAAGAGGAAAATGCATTGCTCAAAGAAGAAATTGCCCCAGAAGACATTGCAGAAGTAGTGGCCAAGTGGACTGGCATACCTGTAGCCAAAATGCTGCAAGGCGAAAAAGACAAGCTGCTGCACCTAGAAGAGGAGCTAGGCAAAAGCGTGGCAGGCCAAGCAGAAGCCATTAGCGCCATAGCCCATGCCGTGCGCAGAAGCAGGGCCGGCCTACAGGACCCACATCGACCTACAGGTTCTTTTATCTTTTTGGGCACTACAGGCGTGGGCAAGACAGCGCTGGCCAAGGCCCTGGCCGCTTTTCTCTTTAATGATGAGAATGCCCTGGTGCGCATCGACATGTCAGAGTACCAAGAGCGGCATGCAGTCAGCAGGCTGATTGGTGCTCCCCCGGGCTACGTGGGTTACGACGAAGGCGGACAGCTGACCGAAGCCATCAGAAGGAGGCCTTATGCCGTGGTGTTGCTAGATGAAATAGAAAAAGCACATCCAGATGTGTTCAACCTCCTACTACAAGTGTTGGACGAAGGTAGGCTAACAGACAGCCAAGGAAGGATCGCCAACTTCAAAAACGCAATCGTCATCATGACTACGAACCTGGGAGGGCAACTGATCCAGGAAAAACTCATTGACACAGACACACCCACGGATACTACCGCGCTGGAACAAACCAAGAGCGAAGTGTTTGGCTTACTGAGTAAGACTCTACGGCCAGAGTTTCTCAACCGCATCGATGAGATCATTCTGTTCAAACCGCTCTCTTCAGCCATCATCCAGCAAGTGGTGACCATACGGCTGCAGCAAGTCCAGCAACGTCTCCAGCAAAATGGCATTCAATTGAGCGTGGACGACAAAGTGATTGCCTACCTAGGACAAGAGGGCTACCATCCTCAGTTCGGTGCTAGACCACTGAAGCGCTTGATTCAGCGCGTCTTGCTCAATCCACTTTCTAAAGCCCTACTAGCAGGCGAGCTGCACAAGGAGCATCCTATTCGGGCTGTGCTTACCGATACCAACCAGGTGCAGTTAGTAGAAGAAAGAGCGGAAAATGTTTGATAGGCGTCTTCAAAACGTAAGGGAAAGAACAATCACGCACCTTACGCGTGGCAGCGTTATCATGTCAAAACTTTTGGTCTACCATCCTGAAAAGCAGGTAGGGGAACGCAGCCTAGCAGGTCTTGCAGAGAGCTGGTGCCCAGCTCAACACGACCACCAAGTGCGACAAAAAACACGCTTGTATGATTTACATCAGATGCGTTGCAATAAAATTTGCACTATAAAAATATTTTATAGCATTTTACCATTCAAAACGACCTTGGAGTCCTATACTTTTGTTGTCGATTTGTCAAAAACTGGTCAGGCCATTTCAAATTTGACCTTCCTGTGCCATTCATAGTGCTGCAGACCGCTTCTTTCTGACAAGAAGACATATCTTGAGCTATTCACGTATCCTCCAACAGTGTGTATCTAGTGTAACATTCTTGCTTTTTTACCAATGGCACTGATGAACACTATCTCATCAACACTCCTACTTTTTCTTTGTTTTTCTGTTTTTTATGCATGTTAGAGTGACTTTTTTACTATCTGAGTTGACTGCCTCAGTAGCTTGTCAGTCTCTTCAGTCGCTACTTTGAAGGGGCTCTGCTTTTGGATAAAAATATGATCATTTTTACTAAGACATCAACTGATACGCGTGTAGGTGATAAAAATGAGCACAAAAATCAGAAAATAATTACCTTCATGGACTAAGGCAGCTAGCTGTAACCATAGGTTACTACCTGGCACATCCACTCGTTTTTCACTTTTTATCCTAAGGCCATCAACAGGGGCAATCCATTGGTTTTGATTCATTTGTGCCCTTTTTCTCCTGCTTGGGCCCACCTCATGGCCCCAAGGACTTAGGATACAACTTGCCTCCTTGCCTCAGCAAGGACAAGAGGTAAAGCCCCAGAAATATTGCCATCAGGTGGGGACTGCCATGCACACTGTCTTTTCATCAGTGCCTAAAAGAGACAGATGGAAGAGCATATGCTGCGCGCTCTTATAAAAGTGCCAAACCTCCAGTCACCTTTTCAACCACAGAATGGCCTACTCACTCACAACCCTGTGTATTCGCTTTGTTGCCGTCGTGGCGCTGGCTCATGGCGTCCATAGGCTCAAAAAACATCAAAAGTTATGGTAAGAAATAATATCGACCAGTCACTCATCGCAACACTAGCAGGCATCTTGATGCTATGTGGTGCTTCACAATGTCACAACCCAGAGTTGCCAGTAATCAACAACGGCACATCCGTCTCTCCACTCCCAGGTCTTCCTCAGGAAGGAAAGCTTCTGCTAAAACCAGGGGATGAAGGAGATACTAGTGATACTAGGACAGTTGTTGGGGATTGGGATGGCTTTGATGAGCTCGATATAGACCTGTTAGCTGCAGTAGAGACTAGCACTCCAGAGAAACCCAACGGCGGCGCAGCCGCCGTTAGACCTGGAAGTGCCCAGCTACTAGCTTCATCAGGCACGCCACCGCCTGGACCAAAAAGCCCCATCGATGACTCTGGGAGAATTCATGGGAGATCCAATTCGCTTATCACACATGCTCTCACGCGCCCAAGTGACATACCGCCTATGGGACCAGAGACTGCAAGATGGTTGGGTAAAGGACCTGAAGAACAAGCCCTTGAACGTCAACGCTCAGGTGATGTTATATCTGCTGCAGAGAGCGCTGCTGCCGAAGGTGGTAGTAAGGGTGCATCTGCTGGCTCTGGAAAGCTAGCAGGGACAGCAGATGATGCTAGAGTAGGGCAGTCTGGACTAGAAAGCCCAAGAGGTGTAGCTGAGCTTGGCGATGCAGAAGTAGTCTTGCCTATTGGCAGAGATGCCAATCCAGCTGCTGCTGTCGAAGGTGCTGTTCTAGCTGATGAAAACGAAGATGTAGAAGGGCAAGAAGGAAGTGCAGATGAAGCCCATGCTACACCAGCTCCCGAAGACGTTGCTCCAGCTGATGGCAAAGCACAAGTCACGACGACTGGCAGAGATGCCAATCCAGCTGCTACTGCCGAAGGTGCTGCTGCTAACTCTGCAGATGCAGGAGGGGAAGGTAGTGGGAATCCAGATCAAGGCCCTACTCCAGCTGCTGCTGTCGAAGGTGCTGCTGCAGGGTGGGCTGCTCCAGCTGCTAACTCTGTAGGTGCAGGAGAGCAAGACAGAGCTGCTACAGTAGTCCCTGCTCCATCAGCTCCAACACCTGATGTGGCTGCTAACTCTGGAGGTGAGGGTGCTGATGAAGTCCCTACTCCAGCGGCTAACCCTGGAGCTGCAGGAGGGCAAGACAGAGCTGCTACAGTAGTCCTTGCTCCATCAGCTCCAACACCTGATGTGGCTGCTAACTCTGGAGCTGCAGGAGGACAAAACGGAGGTGCTGAAGAAGGTTCTGCTCCACCGGCTGCACCGGCACCACCAGAGAGTGTCGAGGTAGCTGAATCAAGTAACTTCGTGCGCGCATGGCAAAGAAAGGAACTTCCTGGTAACATGGTAGTTCGCATAGTAGGAGCTGATTACACCACTTGCCTACGTAGTGATAGATGCGGTGCGGTAGGTGACACAGTTTACATACGTGTTGAGATGGCAGAACGTGCAGGTAAAGACGATGGATATAAGGTTAAACTGAGTGACAGGGGACCAGAATACGCCGTTATCCCTGGCCAATCTGTTTGTTTTCCACTTAAGTTAGTTCAAAATGAATCCGGACGCTGTTATGTCATTAAGACACAAACCCTCAAAAGGAAAAGAGGAAGCGGAAGACCAGGTCAAAAACCAATCTATCAACCCGTTCCTAATGATAATGGCTGGACGGAAATAACCACACCTGAGATTAATTTTACACGAGCCCAACAGAGCTAGTTCTTATTTTTCCAAAATATTCCCAACTGGCGCGGAAGTGCTTCTTCCGCGCCCAGGGGGAGTAAGCAAGAAGCTGAGTGCTGCACCCTCACGGTGCTCGAGAAGGCAGGGGCATAAAGAGCAGGAAGCCCCTTTTTGTCATGTCGAGCTACACGCAATAGCTCTACGAGGCACGCTAACGCAGGCCCCTCCCTCTTTGTCATGTTGAGCAAAGCGAAACATCTCTGCGAGGCCCACTACGCAGCGTTCCTTACCAGTCAATACTACAAAGGGCCTCGACTTGTACCAAGCTGAATGGTTGACAGCCTACCACGACATACAGGTGACGTATGAGCAATGGTTCTCTAGGTATTGTCGTCACAATACAAATGCTATATTGATGTACTTATTACCCCCTTCAAAGAGCTTAAAATGAAGTCAATAGAAGCCTATAAAAGACATGATATCTCCGATAAAGTTTGGTATAAACTTGAACCCTTACTTCCGGGTCGCACAGGCATGCGTGGTGGTGTAGCAAAAGATAATAGAGGCTTTATCAATGCCGTTTTTTGGATGCTCAGAACAGGGTCTCCATGGAGAGATCTGCCCCCTAATTATGGTGATTGGAAAAATACGCATCGTCGTTTCTCTCGTTGGCGAGATAAAGGCACTTGGGAGGCTGTCCTGGAAGCACTCAGAGGAGATCATAATTTTGAATGGTTGATCATAGATGCTTCGCATATCAAGGTACATCCGCATGCAGCGGGAGCACAGGGCGGCAATGAGTCAATGGGCCGTACAAAAGGGGGCTGAATACCAAACTACATTTGGCCGTGGATGAGACTGGTATGCCGCTCCGAGCAATTATCACGTCAGGTACCGAGGCAGATTGTAAGTATGCTTCTCCATTGCTAACTGGGATGACGGCCCAACAGCTTCTTGCTGAGAGAGGATATGATACCAAGCAGGTAGTAAGACAAGCTAAAAATCAAAAGATGAATGTAGTCATACCTTCTAAAAGAAACCGTATTGTAAGTCGTGCATATGATAAAGAGGCTTACAAGAAGCGTCATTTAGTAGAGACCGCTTTTTTATATTTCAAGCGTTGGCGTGGTATAGCAACTAGGTACGCCAAGAGGGCGAGTTCCTTTCTGGCAGCCATTCAAATACGCTGTATTGCTTTGTGGGCTAATTTATCGTGACGACACTATCTAGAGCGCACCTGCATTTTTCCCTTGCAGATTAGTAGTGATACTACTCTAGCTAGGACCAAAACGCGGTCTTGCTCACATGTGACCTTATTAATCAGTCGTGTACCCTTCAGAAGACGCTTCATCACTGGATGATTCTTCGATGTATGGGCGACGTGCTGCCAGAGCTTCTGCCAATAGTTTCTCTACACTCTGCTCTCCAGGCTGTTGTGGCCCTGATGGCTGCTGGGCAGCAGAATCAGAGGATGCAGGCGGCGGCCGTTTTGGCGGCGGCCCAGGTGGTGGTGGTGGCTTAAAGGGCGGCGCTCCTGGTGGTGGAGCAGCAGGAGTACGCCTTGGCGGCGGCGGCGGAGTAGGAGGGCGCTCCATAGGTGGCGGCTCTGGTGATGGTCCTTTGGTTGGGGGTAATGGTGGTGGTGTTGGCGGCGGGGTAGGATTTGGCTTTATTGGTGGAGCAGGGGACAGTCTAGACGGCGGTGTAGGTGTTGCTGGAGGAACAGCAGGCGGCTCTGGTGATGGCGGAACAGTAGGGGGTGCTGCAGAACCAGTAGGCGTTGTTGTTGGTGCAGGAGCTACAGGAGGGAGAGAAGGTGGTGGCGCTGGAGAAGGTGTTTCTTCTAGAGATTGTGGAGCAAGGGGGTTATCAGATGCTGCTGGTGACGGCTGTTGTGGCGGTGTTGACACTTGATTGGGCTCTTCTGGATCACTTCCTGCACAACTAGATGCTAGTACCCATGGCAGTCCTAGTAATAGGCGGGCAAGAAACTGGAAGCATTTGCCTGTTCTCATTGTGAAATGGCTGTTAGGTATCAGCAGCTAAGTAGTGTTCTATACACAATATAACAAAGCTTTTGTTTTAGCAAAGAAAAGAAATATGTAGAGTGTAATTTTCATTGTTTTATTTAACATAATATAAATTATACAACAATAGGTGCATTTTGTAACAGCCTCGGTTTACGTCATCGGAATGACAACGCTAAAGAATGTATTCACTCAAGTCCTTGCGCTGTGCCAACGCAGCTAGGCGGTCTGTTACCATGCTTTTGGTAATGGTAATGGTTTCGTTGGCTTGAATTTTGTCGGGTACGTCAAACAAAAAGTCATTCAGCAGATGACTCATCACTGTGTGTAGCCTTCTTGCTCCAATGTTTTCTACCTCGGTGTTGATCTGGTAAGCAATGGTAGCAATTTCTGCCACAGCTGCCTCTTCAAAGATGATGTTTACTACCTCTGCTTCGAAAAGGGCTTTGTATTGCGCTGTCAAGGCATTTTTAGGCTCTTGAAGAATACGTATAAAATCTTCCTTGGTCAGGCTTTCTAACTCTACACGGATGGGAAATCGGCCTTGTAGCTCAGGAATCAGGTCAGAAGGCTTGGACACATGAAACGCTCCTGCAGCAATAAATAAAATATGATCGGTGTGAGCCGTACCATACTTGGTGTTTACGGCACTACCTTCTACAATAGGCAATAGGTCTCTTTGCACGCCCTCTCGGCTCACGTCGGGACTTCCTCCTTGGCTTGTTTTGACCGCTATTTTATCAATTTCGTCAATAAAGATGATACCAGTGTTACAGGCTTTGTCCAACGCTTCTTCTTTGACCACATCCATGTCAATGAGCTTGGCAGCCTCCTCTGTTAGCAATAGTTGCTTGGCTTCGCCGATGGCGACTTTCTTTTTTCGTGTCTTTTTGGGCATCATGCTGCTGAACATGTCCTGCAGACCCGCCATGGCGGCTTCGTCCACCATACCGCTGCCTATCATGCTTACCCCTAGGTTGCCTGGCTTGCTGACGTTGATTTCAATCTTGCGATCATCCAACTCTCCCTTTCTCAGCTTGGTCCTGAAGCGCTCTCGCGTTTGTTCGTTCAGGTTATTGGCCTCTTCCTCAGGGGGCATGCTGGTGGTGTCTCTACTGAGTTCGCTGGGCTGGGCTACTGGAGGAACCAGGGCGTCGAGGATCAAGTCTTCTACTATCTGGGTGGCCTTTTCTTTGACCTCTTCTTCTTTAGCTGCTTTGACTATGTTGACGGCTTGCTCTACTAGGTCTCTGACCATACTTTCTACATCGCGGCCCACATAACCTACTTCTGTGAATTTAGAGGCTTCTACTTTAACAAAAGGGGCCTTGGCCAACTTGGCTAATCGCCTGGCTATTTCTGTCTTGCCTACGCCTGTGGCGCCAATCATCAAAATGTTGTTGGGCACAATGTCGCTTTGCATGGCAGGCGGCACCTGCATACGGCGCCATCGGTTCCTGAGCGCAATGGCCACATTGCGTTTGGCTGATTGCTGTCCGATAATGTACTTATCTAGTTCTTTAACGATCTCTTGCGGGGTGAGGTGTTGATCCATTGGCTGACTTTGTGATTGAGTGATTTTGTGGATGAATGATTTGTTTATTAAGACATGATCTTTGATAATTATTTTCCGCTCCAAGGGTCTATTTTGCCAAAGGAGAAACACTAATTTAGCGTATGAAGCGTAAAAAAGCCATACAAATCTGCGGCCATGGGGGAATGAACTGCTCTCTGCCTACACTAATGATGCTCGACTACACCATTACTGTGTAACTTGGGCAGGTTAGTTAATGATGTTCCTTTGCTTCGTGCCGTTGCTCTATGAACCACGCCTCTGTTCTCCAAAGTGTTTTAGACAACCTGGCCAGTCTAACCCTCTTGTTGCCTGAGCTGCTCATTGCCTTCACGCTGGTAGCTGTGCTAGTGCTCACACTTTTGCTGTCTGATTACCAGCGCTACTGGCTTCGCCCTGTGGCCCTACTAGGGCTCTCACTAGCTTTGTATAGTAAATATCAGCTGAGTCAGCTGCCAGAAGTTCATTCGGCTCTTCTTTTATGCAATCAACTCTTAGTGCTCGATCCCCTGGCGCTTTTCTTTTGTCTGCTCTTGATCAGCATTACTTGGCTCACTCTGCTCCTCGATGCTGCTGAAACAAAGCCCTTATGGTGCCCAGAGCAAGTAGTATTGATCTTGGGAGGCTTGCTTGGGGCTTGCTTGCTAGTCATGGCTCATCATTGGCTCACTGTTTATCTGGGCCTTACGCTGCTGGCACTTGTCTCAGCACTGCTGGTCACAAGTACTGCCACACCCCAAGGCGCAGAAGCAGGGCTGAAATATTTGCTCTACAGCATGGTGACTACTGCCCTGATGCTTTGGGGCCTGGCCTATCTCTACGCCTTTACGGGTACGCTGTCGTTGACTCCTGAAGCTTGGAAGGCTGGGCTGCAAATGATTCCTGGGCCTGTCTGGTGGGTCAGTTGGGGGCTCGCGCTCAGCAATGTCTTTTTTGTACTAAGCGCTGTTCCTTATCATTTTGTCCTGCCTGATGTGTATCAAGGGGCTTCTGCGCCTGTGCTCGCCTACCTCTCCACCGTGCCTAGGCTGGCAGCTGTGGGCGTCTTGCTGCGGCTCTTTGGAGAGTACCTTTTGGTGTTGGGCCCTGTGCTGCAAGCACAAGCACAGCATGGCCTGGCGGTCCTGGCCCTGCTGACCATCGTGTTGGGCAATGCAGCGGCCTTGCGTCAAAGCCACCTTCAGCGCCTGATGGCCTATGCAGCGATGGGCCACAGTGGCTTGTTAATGGCAGGCATAGCCGCCTGGCCTGTCCATCCAGCAGGCCTACTGTACTACAGCGCTGTCTATGGAGCGATGAGCTTTACTGCTTGGGTAGGTATCAAGCTTCTTCAGCAGCGCCAAGGGGGCGGAACGCACTTACAAGACTATGCAGGCCTTGGGTGGCGGTTTCCAGTGCTGGGTAGTTGTATCACTTGGGTGATGCTAGCACTCATTGGCTTGCCACCTACTGCTGGATTCACAGGTAAATGGCTCATTTTTACAGCGCTGTGGGCGCATTGGCACGCTACAGGGAGTGGCCTTTTTGCTGTGCTCTTACTTGCCAGCCTACTGAGTACCCTCTTATCCCTCTACTATTATCTTCAGCTCCCCTATGCCTTGTTCTGCAGTGCGCCCCAGCCACACGCTGCAGCCAAGCGCACTAGCCAGGCAGAGATCGTCATGCTTGTGGTCCTTTCTGGCTTACTTTTTTTGGCCTTTTTGGCAGCAGGCAGCTTGCTTGAGCTATTGCAGTGCTTACTTCAGTGAGATTGCTCACATACGTTCGAAATGACAGCACTACTGCGTAAGCAACGTGCATAAAAGTCTTGATTTGTTGTTTGAATTTTGTTTAGATTGGCATTGCTCTGGAGAGATTGGTATTGGGCAGCACATAAAAAATGTAATAATTCACAACCCCAAGCAATATGAACTATCTCAGCATCGACCACCTGATTGTTTATGCCTTTTTGTTGATCACGCTTGCTATTGGTCTTTGGGCAGGTAGGGGCATTAAGGATATTCGCGAGTATGCGATTGCTAATAAGCAGTTTGGGACGGTAGCTCTTGTGCTTACTTATTTGGCCACTGAGGTAGGAGGACAAGGGGTAGTCAATATTGCAGGAGAAACAGGTGTTACAGGTATCATCATCATTGTAGCTTTCTTGAGTTTCCCTATCTCCTTTATTGTGCAGGCACTCTTTATCGCGCCTAAACTAAACCGTTTTGATCATTGCCTGACCATGGGTGATATAATGCAGGTGTTTTATGGAGGTAGTACAAGCATCATCGTAGGAGTGATTAGCTTTATACTGTGCATCTGCTATGCTGGTGCGGAACTCATTGTATTAGGCCTTGTGTGCGAATCTTTACTAGGAGTTGATTACTGGTGGGGAGCATTAATCAGTGGCTCCATGCTAACATTTTATGTAATGTATGGAGGTAGTAAATCAGTTACTATCACTGATTTACTACAGTTTCTGGTATTGCTGGTACTGCTACCTATATTGCTAGTTACTGCCTTAAAACAAGTGGGAGGTATGGAATCGGTATTAGTGAATACTTCGAGAGAGAAACTAGCCCTATGGAATCATGGAGAGTTCTATTATTATCTTACCCTCTTTTTATCTTTTAGACTTTTTGGCTTCAACAATATCGACCCTGCGCTTATTCAGCGCATGTTGATGGCTAAAAATTCTCACCAACTACGCAATACGTTTTTTACACTAGCAGGTTTCTTCACAGCACTATTTTTAGGTTTCATGCTATTGGGATTAGTAGGAAGTCAACTTTATCCAGCACTTTCTGCCACTGATATAGTTCCTCATATGGTTAAGGAATTACTTCCAGTAGGCCTTCGTGGATTTATGATGGCAGGCGTCATAACTGTGGGTATGGCCAGTGCAGACTCCTACCTACATACTGCAGGGCTCACTATAGTCCATGACGTTATCAGGCCTTTATGTGAACGCAACAAGATTGTCTTTGACGAATTGAGATGGGCACGTTATGCTACCTTGTTAGGAGGATTCCTCATTGTCAGCCTGAGTTTAATGCGAGGTGACAACGTTTACAGTCTAATCTTTACAGCACTTGAATTTGCAGTTCCTTTACTTGTCTTTCCTTTCTACACGGGCATAATAGGACTTAAACCTGATAAACATGCCTTTTACATATCTGCTAGCGTTACTTTAGCTACTTTCTTGTTCGGGAAATTACTTCTTGTAGGCACGTATAGCCACTTTCTGCCTATTATCTGTGTTATAGTTAGCGGCCTTACTTTTTTTGGAACACATTTGATGTACAACAAGGGCTTCCTAATCGTCAGACATGTGCAAAAAGGCACGAAAGAGTATTTGTGGCAACCTAGTAGAAAAGGCATTCTGGCGCTATTGCAAGAAAGTATACCTACTCCTTATCGTGTTATTGCTTACTCGCAAGACAAAGTTAGACGCTATGGCGCTCCTTATATCCTCTTTGGAGTCTTTTGCTACATCAACTTTATCGTTCCCTATTTCATGTGGAATCATGAATCTGTCACTACTTATAACTTAATGCTCTACCTTCGCCTCATAGGGGCTACGCTATGTGCTTTGCTCATTGTCCAAGAAAAATGGCCTGAAAAGTTACTTCCTTATTTCCCCACCTTCTGGCACCTGACCCTCCTCTATTGCATTCCTTTCACCAGTACGGTCATGTTCCTCCTCACGCAAGGCAGCACCGAGTGGCTCATCAACGTGGCCATTACCATCATGTTCCTCATCGTACTGGTAGATTGGACTACCTTCTTGATCTTGACTGCCCTTGGCATTGGCCTCGGATTTTGCTTCTTTACACAAGTGATAGGCCCTATCAATATCCAGCTCGATTTTACTACTGGATACCTTTTAGTCTACACTTTGTTTTTTTCTACCCTCATTGGCCTGCTCTTTGCCCGAAGAAAACAGCAACGCTTTGATCGAATTGCTAAAGCCAATGAGCAACTTAATATCTGCAACAAAGAAATGGTTAACCAGCTCTTTGAAGCTGCCACCGATAAAAACAGAGTCTTCAAAGCTTTCCAGCAAATTGAGGCCGAGAATTTTAGAAAACTCTCCCTGCTTACTAAGCAATTCGAACAAGAAATTAATACCCTCGATCAATCAGGAACTTTAGCCTCTAAATTCAAAGCTTTACGAGAAGAACTCAAGCCTTTTACCAACGCCCTACAGCGATTAGATCATCGCGCTGCTGACTACTTGAGCTTACGGGTGAACAATATCTCTGTCGATAAGCTCTTGAAAACGGTACACGAAGAATTACAATTAAGAGGCACACTCTACAAAGTGGATTTCTATCAAACATCACAACAAGAAGCCGTGCAGTGTGACGTAGAGCGACTTGTGGCTCTTTTGGTCAGCAGCGTTGCATTGGTAAGAACCCTACCCAACAAGCAGACTCCAGTACACATAAGCATAGCAGATACACAGCTCTACTACTTTCTCGACTCCAATAAGCGAAATCGTATTCAGCAGCTACCTGCGCTGTGCTTTACCATTACCAACGCTGAGCTACTACCTCAACCCTCAGCCATTTATACTGTTTATATGGATGCGCACACCCTTTCCACACCTGCCTCGCCTCAGGAACTGCCCCTGGCCAAGAATAAGCGTACAGTAGACGCTCACTATGGATACAGTCAGGTAGCTATTCAACAGGAAACAGTAAAGCTTCAGTATATCCTACCTGTATCAGTGCGCTCTGTACGTCCTGTGGAGGTAGAAGAAAAGGAGCGGAAGTTAGTGCTCCAACTCATGCGTGCTGACGACACCCACCCAAGCGTCCAAGAGCAAGAGCAGGCATTCTTAACGGCTCTACAGGATCGAACAACAGCCGACATGAGGCGCATTCGTCGGGCTGTGGAAGAGATTAAATGGTATTATGGTGTATCGCGCAGCCAGTCAGGGGAACCCTCTTACTTGTATGCTATTCAAGTAGCCCATTTAGTATTGGACTACGATACGGATGAGTTAACGATCTTAGGGGCCTTATTTCATGAAGCAAGCAAAAGCAATAGACTCCCTTGGGAGCAAATGGAGTTGCATTACAGCGAAGAAGAGCTTCAGTTTTTGGTGACGTTGCGTGAATTAGCAGAAAGGAGGTGGGAAATCTATGGTCCGCAGCGTTCAGAGCAAGAGAACATGCAGGGCTTGTTGAGCATTAGTGATCGTCGGCTGTTGTATATTCAGCTAGCCGATAGAGTACAAAGGATGCGCCTGATTAGATTTTATACTCCAGAGAAGCAGTTTCTCCTTTCTGAAGAGAGTTTATTGTTCTATGTTCCCTTGGCCAAAGCTTTGGGGCTATCGATGGCGAGCAAAGAGCTGTATGACCGTAGTGCTGCAGTGCTAAACAGAGAGCAAGAAGCTGTCCTGGAGGATGTAAGGGTATGATGAAGTGAGCAGGCGATTTTGTAGTGAAAGTAGCAGACCGCATACACAATATGCGCACCATCGATGCCAAACCTTACAAGAGTCAACTGAGGACGGCCAAGGAGACGCTGCAGTTTTTTGTGCCTTTGTGCAAAGAGCGTTTGGACCTACTAGATGCTGCAGAGGAGCTGAAGGAAAGGAGCGCGGAAGTGATAGCTAAAAATCCCTCAGATTAACAAATAACCCAATAAATCAATAGACCAATAAATCCATGCGCCCTCTTTTTATCCTAACATTCGGAGCCATTGTGTGGACCACTCCCCTAGCAGCCAAGCCTTCACTTATGCAGCGAGCACTGGCTGCTTTTGGGCAGGAAGACTTGGTCCAGGCCCAAGCCCTCATAGACGAAGCTGTGACAGCCCCTGTCTCCTCCCCCCAAGAAGGCCTCTGGTATTATCGAGGGGTGATTTACGAAAAGTTATTACGCAATCAAATTACTACAGAAGAGGCGCCGCAGCTTCTTGCTACCACCCTGGCAGCTTATCGCAAAGTGCTGGAACTAGCGCCTACTGCCTCGCAGTACCACAGTTTTGCCCAAATCAACTTGCAGGGCTTGTGTGCTTACTACCTAGACCGGGGCAGACGTTACTACAAACAAGAGGCTTTTGAAAGTGCGATCAAGCAGTTTGATCGCTGCAAAGAGATCGATTCAGAGGATCTCTGGGCCTATCTCTACACCGCTATTGCAGCGCACCAGGAGGAGGAGCATGACTTGGCACTGAACAATTACACCCACTATTTGGCCTCAGGTGCAGTAGCACCCTCCGCTGTCTACCGAAGCTTGGCACATCTGACTGCCCACTACTGCCAAGACGTTGACCAAGCTTGGGCGCTCTTGGAACAAGGTTTGCAGCACTCTCCATTTGACAATGATTTGCTTTATGAACGACTACAGCTATTGAAAGCGCTGGAAAAGGAGGAAGCCGAGCAAGGCCTATTGCAAAAGAAGATAGAAGAAGCCCCCCAAGAAGCAGCGGCATATTATCAGCTGGGCTATTGGCATGAACGGCAAGGGCAACACGAAGAGGCACTCCAGCATTACCAAAAGGCAGCTGACTTGGCGCCTGACCGATTCGAACCTGTGCGCCAGCAGGGCGTCATTCACTACAACCAAGCTGCCCAAATAACCCAAGAAGCGGTCGCCCTAGCTGACGAAGATTTTGAACAGCAAGGAAAAGAGTACCTCAAAAAGCTGAAGGAGCAGCTGAATTTAGCTTTGCCTTACTTTGAGCGAGCCAACAAGCTCAGCCGCCGTAACGCTTTTGTACTTAAGCATCTACGCACGCTGTATCAGCGCTTAGGCAAGACAGAAAAAGCACAAAAAATGGAACGTACGCTCAAGAAGTATCACCTAGACACCTAATGAGACCATTGCATTATTGGGTGGTTTTGTGATTAGATGATTTAAAAAACCTTAGTTGCTTTGGTGTTCATCGGTCAATCTCTCCTAGCACAATGTCTAGCGAGCCCACCATGGCAATTAAGTCAGCCAACAAATGCCCTCGAGCGAGTTCAGGCAGCACGGCTAGGTTCGAAAAGCTGGGCGCGCGGGCCTTGCAACGAAAGGGCCGAACGCCTCGCTCGATAGCACGAAAGAAAAAGCCTAGCTCGCCCCGAGGATTTTCTGCCCGCACATACAAGTCTTTTGCAGGCGTGCGGACCTTTTTAGGAACCAGCTTTTGCGGATCAAAGTCAGGCGCTGACTTGAGATCCGTGGTTAAGCGTGCTAGGCATTGTTCGAGGATTTGCAGAGAAGCCTTGCACTCTTGCATTCGTACCCAGGTCCTGTCCCAACAGTCCCCTACGCTACCCATTTGCCCCTCCCCTATGGGAATATCAAACTCCAACTCTGGATATACTGAATAGCCATCCACTCTTCTTAAATCCAGCCGCAAACCCGAAGCCCGAAGCATCGGTCCAGAGACACCGTAATTGATTGCCAAGTCCAAAGGCAGTACGCCCACATTGGCTGTTCTGTCAATAAAAATCTTATTCTCAATAAGTAGCTGGTCAATCTCTACTAGCTTAGGCTTTAAATAGCCTATCAGTTCCTTGCATTGCGCCTCAAAACCCACAGGCAGGTCATAGTACAACCCACCAATCCAAATGTAATTGTACAGCATGCGCGCTCCGCAGACCCACTCCAAGAGCCTTAAAATATGCTCTCGATCACGCATGAGCCATAAAAACGCTGTGTAAGCTCCCAAGTCTACCCCATACGTGCCAATGGCCAAGAAGTGGGAGGCCAATCGATTGAGCTCTGCCACAAGCACGCGGATGTACTCTACCCTTAGCGGTAATTGGCCTTCTAAACCCAACATGCGCTCTACGCCCATAACAAAAGCATGCTCAGAGTTCATGGCTGCCAAATAGTCCATCCGATCCACAAAAGGAATAATTTGGGGATAGGGCAACTCCTCAGCATGTTTTTCAAAGCATCGGTGCAAGTAGCCCAGGTGGGGCACCACATCCACCACTATTTCACCGTCTGTGATGACCTCTAGCCGCAAAATGCCATGTGTGGCCGGATGTTGCGGCCCTAGGTTGATCAACACCTCTTCGGCCTTGAGGGCCTGGGGATTGTGTTTGGTAGGGGCCGTTTGGCTGTGCAGGGCTTTAGGGGGCGTATGTTGCGTGGAATGGTTCATACTTGGTGATTGAGTTATTTGTTTATTGGTTCATTGTGTTATTTGTTTCTATAGCATAAAATTTATAGCCAAGCCTTCTGATCCCAAAGAAAACCCGTACTTTCGTTGTAAAGGCCTTATGTAGTGATGAAGCAGAGACAACATTTGGGGAAGCATTTGCTATGGCTGCTAATATTTTCTTCTTGTGGGAAGCTCTTTGAATTTGGCATTGACATAAGCGAACGCGCTCACTTTCATGAGAATGGTTCTGGCCATTTCGTGCTTGTTGTAGACTTGAGTAAGGCAGAGAAGTTCATCCAAACTGCCAGCTACGTAGCCACGGGTAAAGCTAAGACGATCCAAGCAATTGTGCGCCGAGCCTTTCAGAAAACAGGCGTACGCCTAAAACAAATCTCTGGCATCGATCACGTAGCTACGGGACGCGATGCTACAATGCTGCACTTTAAACTGAGCTTTCACTTCAAAAGTATTAAGGCCCTTAACGAGGCCATGCGCAAAATTTATGCCCATGTAGATCATCCACGGCTTATTTACTTCAAAATAGATGCGCACCACCTGGAGAGGATAGATACGCAGAGCATTGCGCAACTAATTGCGCATTATGAGGAAAAAGACGACTCTTACATCCATAGCTTTGATTTAAAGACTTTTTTCAAAGACTTTGTCTACAAGACTGTTTATAGCTTTGACAAGGAGATTAAGCACGTGAGTAACAAGCGCTCTCGAATTGCTAAAAACCACAAGAAGGTAATCCTCAAACAATGTCTTTTGAGTGAAGAAGAGAAGCGACTGTCTCTGGGCAACAAAATATCTTTTTGACTAAGGTGCCTTTACAAGTCTTCAAAATCGTAAAATCAAACAAAGCACAAAATCACGCAATGATGAAACAAGAAGCTTACAAAGAACTCAAGGCCAGGGTAGCGGCCTTAAGGGGGTATCTTTGACTACGACAAAAAGCGCCAAGAACTCCATGCCTATCAACAAGCCAGCTTAGCTCCTAACTTTTGGGAGGATGCTCGACAGGCTACCACTGTACTTAAAACCATCAAGGCCCAGCAAGTATGGGTCCATAGTTTTCAGGCCGTACAAACCCTTTTAGACGAACTAGAAACCCTTTACGAGTTTTTCGAGGCCAACGAAGCTACGGCAGAAGAACTGGCTGCAGCCTACCAAGCGCTATTAAGCAAGGTAGAAGAGCTGGAGTTCAAAAAGATGCTACAGAGCGAGGAAGACCAGCTAGCTGCTATCTTGGAGATTAACCCAGGGGCAGGTGGCACAGAAAGCCAGGACTGGGCAGAAATGCTCTTGCGGATGTACACCATGTGGGGCGAAAAGCAAGGCTATCAAGTCAGAACAGTTAACTATCAGCGGGGCGACACGGCTGGCATCAAAACCGCTACCCTAGAGCTGAGTGGCGAATTTGCTTATGGGTATCTCAAATCAGAAATTGGTGTGCACCGACTGGTTCGTATTTCACCGTTCGATGCTGGCGGCCGAAGGCATACTTCTTTTGCTTCGGTGTATGCTTATCCAGTGGTAGATGACAGCATTGAGATCGAGATTAATTCGGCAGATATCACTTGGGAGACCTTTCGCTCTGGAGGAGCAGGCGGACAAAACGTCAACAAAGTAGAGACTGCTGTGAGGCTTAGACATGCTCCTTCTGGCATTGCCATAGAATGCCAGCAAGAAAGGTCGCAACTTCAGAACAAAGAAAAAGCCCTGCAGATACTGAAGTCTAGGCTATACCAACTGGAGTTGGAGAAAAGAAGTGCTGAGAAAGCCCAAGCAGCGAGCACCAAGAAGAAAATTGACTTTGGCTCACAAATCAGGAACTACGTGCTGCACCCTTACAAATTGGTGAAGGACAACCGCACAGGGGTAGAGAGAAAAGATGTACAAAACGTACTGGACGGAGACATCGAAGATTTTATCAAAAGCTATTTAATACGTACATTGTGAGGGATCTACAAACATCGCATGAAGAAAGTCGGGTTGTTGCTTCTTTTATCGTTAAATAACACTTTGCCTATTAGCTATGGAGACACACCCTCAGCTCGGTCGCACTGACCGAGACATACTCAGTCGCTTACAAGCACAGGCCAAACTGACCAATGCGCAGCTCGCTCAGGACATAGGTTTATCGCCGGCCTCTACCCTGGAACGAGTCAGAAAATTAGAGCGCCGTGGCCTCATTAAGAGTTATCACGCTAAGCTGGCCCCTGAAAAATTGGGCCTACATACCCATGTAATGGTACAGATCAAGCTGCACAGCTTGACAGAAGCTAGCGTGTCTAAGTTTAAGCAAGCCATAGCCCAGCTAACAGAAGTAGTAGCATGCTATCAGCTGGTAGGTGAGGCAGATTTTTTAGTCCAAATCTTTACCCAAGACCTGGTAGCTTATCAAGACTTAGTCATGCACAAGCTAAGCACTATTGAGGGTATCCAACACATCAAGCCTTTTGTCATTACGGCCACCCTAAAAGAGACAGGCATCTCTACTGCAGAAGCTTCTGCATAGCGGCCAGAGAGAGTCATATACAACCCAAAATTTTGCGCTTACTCGACATCCTTTTGCTGATCACGCTGGCATGGGGAGCCTACAGCGGCTTTAAAAGAGGGCTAATACGCGAGCTATTCTCTATAAGTGCTTTTGTACTGGCTGGACTGGGTAGCACTCAGTTTTTAGACCAAGTCATGGAGCAAGGGGCGCGGTGGGGTTACGCTCCAGGGGGCGCACTCTCTTATATAGTATTTGTGTTGGTCTTCATTCTGGTTCTAGTGGCTGTTAGGCTAGTGGGACGCTTGGTGAAATTATTGATTCAACCTACCTTGCTGGGTGTGGTAGATAGCCTGGCAGGCAGCCTATTGGGCGTCTGTAAATGGGCCTTATTGGCAAGCATACTACTATGGCTCAGCCATTCGCTGCAAATGCCTATCTCTGAAGTGTATACTGAAGGCACTTGGCTATTTCCATGGGTGCAGGCGCTAGCGCCCCAATGGCTCAGCTGGTGCACTCCCTGGATACCTGGGCTAGAGGAAGGAATAGAGAGGGATTAGTTATCAGTTATCCAATATTCCAATAGTCTCATAAATTAATGCGACCGTCGTCTAATAGGCTAAACATCTAATAAATTGACAATCAAATAGCTCAATAATCAAATAAGTAAGTGAATCAAGCACAAAACCACGCAATTCCGCAGTCTAGCAACATCGTTAGGGAGCTAGATGATTTCAGATATATCGAAGAAGGCGAAGGCGAAGTACTTTTACTATTGCACGGGCTTTTTGGGGCACTGAGCAACTGGGAGCATGTATTAACGCAATTCTCCCCACAGTACCGAGTGATCATCCCTTTGCTGCCCATTTATGAGATGCCCATCAAGCAGGCCAACCTAGCAGGGCTATTGCAGTTTGTCACTTCCTTTGTCCAGCGCAGGCAATTAGAAAAATTCACGCTTATTGGCAACTCTTTAGGTGGCCATGTGGCCTTAATGTATGCGCTTCAACAACCTGCCCAAGTCCAAAGGCTTGCACTTACAGGTAGTTCGGGTTTGTTTGAAAACACCATGGGAGGATCATTCCCGCGCAGAGGAAGCTATGAGTATATAGCTGAGCGCGTCGCTTATACCTTTTTCGACCCTAATACGGTGACCAAAGCTTATGTAGACGAAGTCTTTAGTGTCACCAGAGATATCCCCAAAGCCCTGCGTATAGTGGCCATAGCCAAGTCTGCCCAGCGCAATAACTTGGCGCAAGACCTCCCCCGCATACAAGCCCCTACCCTACTCATCTGGGGCCTCAATGATACCATTACGCCGCCTCTAGTAGCGCACGAGTTCCATGCCCTGCTGCCCCATGCCCAGCTCCGCTTCATAGATCAGTGCTGCCATGCCCCCATGATGGAGCACCCACACAAGTTCAATGCACTTTTGGAGCAGTTTCTGTTGGATACCAATCAAGGCCATTGTAGTATCGGGTGATTTCGAGATTGGGTGCGTAGGGGATTCAAGTAGAAAGACGGTTGATCATCTAATCACAAGCTCAGTCAATGACCCAACTGGCGCGGAAGTTCGTCTTCCGTGTCAAGGATAGCTGGACAAAGCAAGTAGAGGCTATGAATGATGAGTTGTCTTGCAAGAATTCTCTCATGATACTCAAAATCTTTTTTCAACCCCTTTTTGCTTTCATTTTGAAACCGCTGTAAAAGCCAGAAAGACATGCCTAGGAAGGCCTTAAATAGAACTATGAAGCCTATGTTCTAAAATTGGCAAGCAGTTTTGCAGCGTCTTTGTTTTGTATACCATTAAGCAAAAAATCTAACTTTACTACTTTTAAAATACATTTTACAGCAAAAAGTGACTAGTCACTTTTTTGATTAGACGAGGCATACTATAATTGCGCGTACACAAAATAGGTACTATGAAACGAAAAACTCAATTACTATTATTATTCTTAGTTGCAGTATCAGCCACGTTAGAAGGATGCGGCCTAGAATTGAGACAACAGATGACTAGATCTGGAGATGAAGGTCCAGCAGAAGGAGAAGGAGATAGACCATCTGTGCCTGTTGGGCGTGATACTTCCGATGAAGTTATACTGACAGCTAGAAGAGATGCAATAAGCAGTCTTCGTACTTCGCCTGGAGTACAAGCTAGAATCAATCAACTACGTGAAAGAATAAGGCAGGTCTTAGAACTGTGCAACGTGACATCCCAAAGGATACAAGAAGTATTGACCAGAGGTGGTGATCCAGAGGATGTATTTAGAAATGCGGAGAATTTAGTGCCAGACAGCACTATGGCGAATATCCGTAGAGTCCTTCGCAATCCAACAGAATTTGATCAAGAAGTCCAGAGAATGAGGGATACAATTTTACACCAACTCCCAGAGCTTGTCGCAACCCCTCCACAAGGATTCGAAGATTTAGTTAGAGACCTAACTCGGTTTCATCTAGAAATGGTCCAAGAGATAATATCTAGCTTTGAACAGGGCACATCAGTAACTGATCAACCATAAATGCGCATTAATGGTGATATATTATCGACTAAGGATTAAGTGATGAAAAGCGTACAGCTGGGACTGTTCTAACCTACTCTTGCCCAGTTAGGATAATTACCAGAACTTTTTTTGCGGTAGTTGGCTTTTTCATATCTCCTTTGCTGAATCGTACAAATCTCTTACACACCTCTCCATCATCCGACTATTACCCACTGTTCGATACGCCTGGCTACCTCATACGCGTTCAGTTAGAAAATTAACCAATGACAAAATGCATGTTTATTGCCTAACTTAGCTGCATTTTAAGGCCTTTGTATTATTGAGTAATGCTGTGATTGCATGATTGCAAAGCTCTTTTTAGACCTATAAGGGCACCTTGCTTAAGTATTGTTAGAATATTGGCACATTGTACAACAGGCTCATTTCATGTGAAAAATTGATCATCCCCCCTCTACTCTATGGCCATGCATACCTACACAGAAGAGAGCATTCGCTCTTTGGATTGGCGAGAGCACATTCGTCTGCGGCCAGGCATGTACATTGGCAAGCTGGGCGATGGCTCTGCCCATGATGACGGCATTTATGTGTTACTCAAAGAAGTCATTGATAACTGCATCGACGAGTACGTCATGGGCCATGGCAAGCAGATTCAGCTGGAGGTGACCGACCACCGCGTGATAGTGCGAGACTTTGGGCGCGGTATTCCACTAGGCAAAGTGGTCGACTGTGTGTCGAAGATCAACACAGGAGGCAAATACGATAGCAAAGCCTTTCAGAAATCTGTAGGGCTAAATGGCGTAGGCACCAAGGCAGTGAATGCTTTGTCTACCTATTTTCAGGTCCAGTCCTTCCGCGCGGGCCAAACCAAGCAAGCTACCTTTCAGCAAGGGGTATTGCTGGAAGAAGCGCCCATACAAAGCACGAAAGAACGAGACGGCACACAGATAATGTTCGAGCCTGATGCCAGCATCTTCAAACATTTTCACTTTGTTCCACAATTTATCGAAGACCAGCTCTGGAACTATGTGTTTCTGAACACAGGCCTGACCATTACGTTCAATGGCCAAAAGTACTTCTCCAAGCAGGGCTTGCTGGACCTGCTCGAGCGCAAAACCGATGTAGAAACCCTGCGATATCCCATCATTCACTTGCGGGGAGAGGATATTGAAGTGGCGCTGACCCACAACAACCAGTACAGCGAAGAGTACTACTCGTTTGTCAACGGACAGTTCACCACCCAGGGAGGCACCCACTTGGCTGCTTTCAAGGAAGCCGTGGTCAAGACAGTGCGTGATTTTTACAAGAAAGACTTTGACGCCACAGATGTTCGGGCCTCTATTGTAGGGACGATTGCGGTCCGAGTACAAGAGCCTGTGTTTGAATCACAAACCAAAACCAAGCTGGGTTCGCAACAAATGGGACCCGAGGGGCCTACCTTGCGCACTTTTGTCAACGAGTTCGTCAAAAAGGAACTAGACGATTACTTACACAAGCACCCAGATACGGCAGATGCTTTGCTCAAGCGCATCTTACAGTCAGAAAGGGAGCGCAAAGAGATTGCCGGCATTAAAAAACTGGCCAACGAGCGGGCAAAAAAAGCCAACCTCCACAACAAGAAGCTGCGCGACTGTCACGTACACTATGACAGTGACCATGCAGCCCGAGACGAGAGCATGATCTTCATTACTGAAGGCAACTCAGCCAGTGGTTCCATCACCAAATCACGCGATGTGCAGACCCAGGCTGTCTTTTCTTTGCGGGGCAAGCCGCTCAATTGCTTTGGCTACACCAAAAAAGTGGTCTATGAAAACGAAGAATTCAACTTGCTACAGCATGCGCTGAACATTGAGGAAGGCCTAGAGGGGCTGCGCTACCGCAAAATCGTCATTGCTACAGATGCAGATGTAGATGGCATGCACATTCGGCTTTTGATCCTTACGTATTTTCTGCAATTCTTTCCGGACTTAGTACGGAATGGGCATGTATACTTGCTCGAGACGCCCCTTTTTAGGGTGCGTGACAAGAAGCAAACCCGCTATTGCTACAACGAAGAGGAAAAGCAGCAAGCCATGGCCCAGCTGGGCAAGCACGCTGAAATTACGCGCTTCAAAGGCCTAGGAGAGATTTCTGCGGATGAGTTCCAGCATTTTATTGGAGAAGATATTCGCTTGGAGCCTGTGCATCTACAAAAGGATACGCACATACAGCAGCTATTGGCCTTCTACATGGGCAAGAACACCCAAGACCGCCAGCATTTTATCATTGACAACCTGAGGGTAGAGAAAGACGAAGTAGAGAGCTTTTAAGCATGGTTCGCTACTTTGCAAGGGTCTTCTTTGACAGCTGTCTAGAGCATAGCCTCAGCTCATCAATTAGCTGTCTTCATACATATATTGGAAGGAGTTCATGATTTTGATAGCTTTGGTTTGCCGTAGTCATGGAGAAAAACACTTACAAATCGCAAAAGAGAAGAGGTCTTTTTACCTATCTAGAGCGTACCACACGCCTGGAACGCTTTTCTCTTCATGGGTTGTCAGGACGCCACCTTCTGCAGCTCTTTTTCATTTTTTCATTGGGCATTCTCTACGTAGGCAATACACACTACCATGAAAAGATGGTGCGGCAGATCAACGAACTGGAACGCGAAGTTGGTGCTTTGCGGGTGGACTACACAACTTTGCAAGCCGGCTATATGTTTGATAGCAAACAATCAGAAGTAGCCAAGCGGGTAGCTAAGTTAGGGCTTAGCGATGCTACTCACCCGCCCTATAAAATCAATTGCAAAAAATAGCATGGCCTTCAAGCATACGATCTTGCTGAGAACAAGGATTGCTTTTCTAGCTGTCTTTCTATTTGCTATTGCCATTACCTTCAAGTTAGTCTACATACAGTTTTTTCAAGGAGCACGTTGGAAAAAAGCAGCTGAAGTAACAGGCCTAGAATACAGGCCCATCAAAGCCACTAGAGGCAACATTTATGCTGCTGATGGTAGCTTGTTGGCTACTTCACTGCCTTTCTATCGAGTGGCGCTAGACCCTTGCATTGTGGACGACGCTACCTTTCAGGCACACATCGGCGAGCTGAGTCAGCTACTAGCCAGCTTCTACCAAGACAAGAGTGCAGCCACCTACCAGGAACTCATCCAAAATGCCCGACAAGCAGGCCGTAGGTATTTGGTCCTTAATAAGCGGCACATCAACTACGCTGAGAAAAACGAGATGAGTCAATGGCCTATCTTTTGTCAAGGAAGGTGGCAAGGGGGCGTCGTCTTTGAAAAAACAGAAAAGCGAGTCAGACCGTTTCAAGAGTTGGCTGCGCGGACTATTGGCTATGTCAACGAAAACGAATATGGCCCTGGCTTGGAGTACACCTTTCATCAAGACCTCAAAGGCCTTGACGGCAAGGCGCTTTATCAAAAGACGGTGGGGGGCAACTGGAAAATGATCCACAATGGTGCTGCCAACCGCCCAGTGCCTGGCTATGACATAACCACGACCATCGATATTAATCTACAGGATGTAGCGCACAGTAGTTTGCTAGAGGCGCTGCAAGCCAGTCAGGCCCAATACGGCTGCGCCATGGTGATGGAGGTGCAGACAGGCGAGATCAAAGCGATGGCCAACCTGGGGCGCACTGCCAGTGGGCAATATGCCGAATCGTACAACTATGCAGCAGGCAATCAGGGGACCACAGAGCCAGGCTCTACCTTTAAGCTAGTCTCTATGCTGGCTTTGCTTGAAGAGACCTCTGTGGCCCTCACAGATACTATTGACACTGGTGAGGGTGAATTTCAGTTTTATGACAAAGTGATGAAAGACGTGAAAAGAAGCGGCTTTGGGGAGCTCACTGTCCAAGAGGTGTTTGAAAAGTCTTCCAATGTAGGGATGTCACGCTTGATTGATGAAGCTTTTGGCGACCATCCACAAAAGTTCGTCGACTATGTACACAAGCTAGGCTTGCACAAGCCGCTGGGGTTTCAGATTGTGGGAGAAGGGGTACCCCTTGTTAAAAAGCCAGGGCGGCCTGGGTGGAGTGGCGTTACCCTGCATTGGATGTCGATTGGCTATGCGCTGAAGATCACACCGTTGCAGACCCTTACGCTGTACAATGCTGTGGCCAACAATGGCAAGATGGTTCGGCCTTTTATTGTCAAAAACATCAAGCAGGCCAATAGGGTAGTCAAGACCTTTCAGGGCGGGGTGCTGAACAAAAAGATATGTTCGGACGCGACCTTGCAAAAGCTTAAAGTTTTGCTAGAAGGCACCATAGCCCAAGGAACCGCCCGAAAAATCAGGCATAGTTTTTATAAGACTGCTGGCAAGTCAGGCACTGCCAACAAGGTGGTGGATGGCAAGTACACCAAAGACACTTCTATCACCTTTGTAGGCTATTTCCCTGCAGAAGCACCACGCTACAGCTGCTTGGTGCTGATGGATAGTCCTAAGGGCTACGCGTGGCATTTTGGCGCTGATATAGCCAGAGTATTCAAGAATATTGTAGATAAAATAGCCGCCCAAGATTTGACGCTGCGCGACTCTGTGGCTGTCTCAGATACGTCTCCCAAGGACGTTCCTTTGATCAGGGCGGGGAAACACCAAGACCTAGTGCAGCTCTGCGATCAACTGACCATTGCTTGTGACCATCAGGAGGAGACTGCTGATTGGGTAAGAAGCAGAGTAGAAGAAGATCGCCTTGTTTGGCAGTCCAATGGTAACCCTGGCCCAGGGCAAGTGCCGCATGTAGTAGGCATGAAGCTTAGGGATGCGCTATTCTTGCTTGAAAGTCGTGGTCTCAAAGTAGTAGTGCAGGGCCCACAAGGAGGCATTGTCAAGACCCAGTCTTTGCTGCCAGGCACCTCAATAACACCAGGGAGGTCCCTCACCCTACAAATGCGCTAAAATCAAGCCCCTTGGCGCACTATGCTTCCACGATTGGTTTACTTTGTGGCGCTAGTATTTTTCAATAGTACAGCTTCTAATGATCAAATGGACAAACAATCAATTGACTAAATCACCAAATAGACCAATAATTCCATGAAATCTCCCTCTGGTGAATCTATTCCTCAATGGCTCAAAAATAATTTTAAGGGCGACCCAGTGATCTGGGGCGTTGTGTTGTTGCTCGCCATGCTGAGCATCCTATCGGTCTACAGTGCTGCTAGCTCTCTGGCATATCGGCAGATGCAAGGCAATACAGAATATTATCTAGCCAAGCACTCGTTCTTGATGCTCAGCAGCTTGGGAGTCATGTGGGTAGCTCATAAGCTAGATTATCGCTACTATGCGGGCCTTTCAAAAATTGCGCTTTGGATTTCGGTGCCCCTGCTCCTAGTCACGTGGCGTTATGGACTGACGCTCAACGAGGCCTCTCGCTGGCTCACCATTCCCGTCATCAACAAGGCTTTTCAACCTTCTGACTTGGCCCAGCTTGCTTTGATCGCACATCTAGCCAATATGCTGGCCAAGCGACAACGTAATATTGATCACTTACAAGAAACCTTGGTCCCTATGCTGGTTTGGTGTGGCGTGATCAGTGGGCTCATTGCCCTTACCAACTTGTCTTCTGCTTTGCTGCTCTTTCTCACCTGTATGCTGCTGATGTACATAGGGAGGGTACCTATTAAATACCTGGTCTTACTGACGCTGACAGGCCTGCTGGTAGGTACTATGGCCCTACACATAGGCCAGAGAGGCGGAACAGCTTTGAGTCGTTTGAAAAACTTTGCACAGGATGAACTCCCCTTCCAGACGGAGCAGGCTTACATTGCCATTGCCACAGGCGGAGTGTATGGCAAAGGCCCAGGAAATAGCCTTCAAAGAAATTTTTTGCCTCATCCTTATTCCGACTTTATCTACGCCATCTTGGTCGAGGAGTATGGCCTGATAGGAGGCATCGGCGTAGTGCTGCTCTACTTAGTGTTGCTCTACAGAGGGATCCGCAATGTCAATCAGAGCCGACGGGCTTACGGCGGACTTTTGTCCGCTGGTCTCAGCTTTTCTTTGGTGCTTCAGGCCATGGTCAATATGGGGGTCGCAGTAGGACTAGGACCTGTGACGGGCTTGCCCCTGCCTTTTATCAGCATGGGAGGCACCTCTTTGCTATTTACAGGCATCGCTTTGGGTATCATTCTGAGTGTTAGCAGAGGAGACATTGATGAGACCATCGACGAGTCCCGAGCGGCAGGTGAAGCCAAGTCAAACAGGTACAAACGCGCTTAGCACTGTGTCATGGGCTTTAGGTCTCGTCATGGAAGAGCGATAAAAAGGACGACAGCACATTTTTCTCTATCTTTGTGGTTATTACGCTCACGATCCCACCACATGATATTTGCCACTACATAGGCAGCAAGCGTCCAATTTAACCTAAAGACACACTATGCGGCTTAAATCTACTGCCCAATGCTTGCAGCTTTTTTTCTGCTGGGCACTGCTTGTATTGGCGGGCTGTCAAAAGCCTGCTACCAGCCCCAGTAAGTACGTCAGTAAAGGTCCCTTCCGCACACCGCAAGAACGACAAGCGCTTTTTCAACAACTAGACATCCAATACACGTCTAAGCTACTGTTTGATGAAGCGTGCAATGCTTTGGGCCACGTCCAGCCAGAAGACTACAAGCCTTATGCAGCTAATAAAACCTACTATGACGATTTGACGGCTCGGTATGGAGCGTTGATTGCTAAAGGCCATGTAGCCAATGTTTCTATCCGATGGGTGAGTGACCAGGTGGGCTATGGTATTTTTGCAGAAGAAGATATTCAGTCGGGCGACCTTGTTGTAGAGTATACAGGAAAATTACAGCGGACAGTAGAAGACACTGTCTATTCCTTCAGCTATCCTCCTGACAACAAAAGTAGTCACTTCAAAGCGCCTCTTCCAAGCAGCTGCCACTTAAATGCCATGCACTACGGCAATGAAGCTAGATTTGCTAATCATAGTGATGATCCCAACTTAGAAACGAAGTTTGTTTTTCAGGGAGGAGCTTGGCATATCATTTATGTAGCTAAAAAGAAAATTCCTCGAGGTAAGCAGCTGCTCATCAACTACGGTAGTGGCTACTGGAGAGATCGGCAAAAAGTAGATCTATGAGCTATTGACAGCAAAAGTAATAGCCTACCTAACTCTAAGTTTTATTAGCTAGCCCATCTACCCTAGCGAGGGGTATCCCCTATCTTGTCCACTCAAAAAAGAAACGAATTTAGTCCTATAGGATTTGTCATGGCTGCTGCTGGCGCTGCTGTAGGCCTAGGCAACATCTGGAGCTTCCCTAGTCAAACTGCCCAAAATGGCGGAGCTACTTTTGTGGGGGTCTATCTGTTATTCACATTGCTGGTAGCTTACCCTGCCTTAGTAGCGGAGCTTGTCATTGGTCGCTACACTCGTACGAGTCCTGTTAGGGCTTTCAAACAAATCCCCACTACCCAAAAGTGGGCGAGCATTGGCTTTGCTGGATTATTGTGCGTAGGACTGATTCTGAGCTTTTATGCCATTGTAGGCGGCTGGATGATGGCTTACTGCCTCGAGCCTGTTCTCACTGGATGGGGGTTGCCCTCCATAGCTACCTGGCTAGTAAGGCCTGGCCTAGCTAGGGATGTCTTGTTCACCACTATTTTTTACTTGCTCAATGTGGGCATTATCACAGCAGGCATTCAGCAAGGAATCGAGACTTGGTCCAAGCGGCTAATGCCTACCCTTTTGGTGCTGCTAGTGGGACTTATTGCTTACGTATTGACCTTGGAAGGAGCAATGTTAGGCCTGAAACGCTACTTGATTCCTGACTTTGGGCGTGTTTGGGATGCTGACTTGATTGTCAGTGCTATGGGACAAGCTTTTTTCTCGGCTTCTTTGGGAACAGGCACCATGCTGGTCTATGGCTCTTATGCCAGCAAGCAACAAAGTCTGGGCCAGCTGGGGCTAACGGTCATTGCATGCGATTTTGGAATTGCCTTTTTGGCTGGACTGCTCGTCATGCCAGCCATGTATGCTGCTGCTGCCCAAGGAATCATCATTTTTGATGCCCAAGGTCAACTGATGGAAGAAGAAGGGATCGTTTTTCAGGTCCTGCCTGCCCTGTTCAAGACCATGGGGCTCACAGGAGGGGTAGTGACTGTTTTGTTTTTTCTGCTCATGGTGATTGCTGCCCTCACCTCTTCTATCTCTATGCTCGAAGTGCCTGTAGCCCATTTGATCGACGAGGGTAGGGCCACTAGAAAACGCGCTGCCTGGCTGGTGGGAGGCACGTGCTGGCTCATGAGCCTTTTGATCATTTACAACGCTGAATGGCTCTTCCTTGGCGTTGTCCATTTAACCACGCGCTATACCCAACCCTTTTTAGGTCTTGCCTATTGTGTGTTTGCTGGGTGGGGGCTCCAGCGCCACCAAGTGTTCAAGGAACTGCAGCAAGGCTCTCCGCCGATGGCCCATAACGGCTTTTACACAGTGTGGTGGGTCTTTGTCAGGTGGGTCACGCCGCTTTTGATCTTGGCTGTGTTGATGCGTGGATTGTTCATGAAATAGGTTAAGCCAAGCCATTGTATCATTGCGTGATTTTATGATTAAGTGATAGAAAAAACCTTTTCTAGCGTAGAATACAGCCTATTTAAAAGGTGCAGAAACGCGTTTTGGGGTGAAGGTCACTTAGATAAAGGCAAAGCGCAAGTACTTGATAGTAGCGCCCTCGGCTAAAAACCGTTGCTCATACCCCGTCTGTATGCCGTGGTGGGCTTGCAACCACTCAGAGTTATATAAATCTTCGGTATACGCCAAGTCCTTTACTGCTTGTGTGTGCAATACCTCCAGCGTGTAGGCAAAAAGGGCCGCATCGTCTGTTTTGAGATGGACGATCCCGCCAGGCTGTAGCAACTGACGATAGAGCGCCAAGAATCGAGGACTAGTCAGTCTGCGCTTGGCGTCTCGGTCGCGAGGCCGTGGGTCTGGAAAGGGAATATAGAGCTCGCTTATTTCTCCTGGAGCAAAATACTGGGCAAGTTGTTCAATTTTTGTCCGCAAAAAGGCAACGTTATCCAGGTCATGCGTTAGTGCTTGCGTACTACCTACCCACAATCGTGCGCCTTTGATGTCTACTCCTACAAAGTTTTTATGTGAAAATTGCTGTGCCAGCCCTACTGTGTAAGCTCCTTGGCCACAGCCTAGCTCTACCACCAGGTCCTGCTGATTGCTAAAGTAATCCGTGCACCAGTGCCCTTTGATTTGCGTATAAGTAGCCTTTCCTGGCTCAATCACATTGTGGCGCTGGGCATTGTCAGAAAAACGTTGTTGCTTTTTACGCATGAATGCCTTCCATGTTTCGGTGGCCTGGGCAGACCAATAATTGAACATCTGCTTGAGTGTATTTCGTCTTTCTCATGTCCATATCTCTGGTTAGGGTGAGTCCATACATTACAATTAAAGAAGATACAGTTTGATTTTTTGATAAAGTTTTGCTAGTTGAGGTAAGGTCAAAAGCGTAACCACTAGCACCATGAAAGAAGCCATCCAAGCATTATTAACTGTGATTCAGCTACTTGCTCTTAGCATGCTGCTCTTAGCAACTACTAGCTGTGATAAAGGCTCGCAGCCACATAATGAATCAGCTACTCCACATGAAAACGGGGTAGAACGGCCGATCCCAGGGCCACCAGAAGACAAACCAATATCCCTCACTTCTACCTCGGCGTCCTCATCAGGGCCACTATCAGATGCGCCATCAGAGGTAGCATCAGAACCACCACAGCCCACTTCCCCTACTGAAGAACCATTAGCTCCGCAGCAAAGGCGTGGACTCTTCCGTTCTGGGCGGACATGCTTTGGGCCTGGATCGCCCTCTGAGGGACAGGCACCCACGAACGCGGGTGAAGGCCAGCCCGATTCGGCATCCAGCACTAAGGGCACTTCGCGTAAAGGCTGGCGGCTCCTTTGGAGGGGAAAACCAAAGCAGCAACCAAGTGATCTTCCTGCCTCAGAGTGATTCATCATCTACTGTCCTTACAAATTGGGCCCTCCAGCCTGTACTTCCGGGTCCGCCAAATGTTCGTACTGTTTAAAATTATCTACAAAAGCTTGGGCGAGTGCTCGGGCCTGGGCCGTGTAAGCAGCTGCATCCTGCCAGGTAGTGCTAGGGTTGAGCAAGGCAGTAGGTACGTCTGGGCACGTCGCGGGCATAGCGATGCCAAAGATGGGATGAGGCAGGTAAGACACCGGGTCTAGTGCACCAGAGAGTGCTGCCGTAATCATAGCGCGTGTGTGTGCTAGCTGCATGCGTTGGCCCACACCATAGGCCCCTCCTATCCAGCCTGTGTTGACGAGCCATACTGACACCGCGTGTGTCTCCATTTTTTTTCCTAGCATCGTCGCATACTGCGTAGGATGCAGTGGCAAGAAAGCGGTGCCAAAACAGGCGGAAAAAACGGCTTGGGGAGCGGTAATGCCTACCTCAGTGCCTGCTACCTTGGCAGTGTATCCAGCTATAAAATGGTACATGGCTTGTTCTTTGTTCAGCTTGGCAATAGGAGGTAGAATGCCATGGGCGTCGCAGGTGAGAAAAAAAATGTGTTGCGGTGTCCCCCCTACTGAAGGAACCACGGCATGGGGAATGTGCTCAATAGGATAGGCGCTTCGCGTATTTTCTGTGAGGGTTGTATCAGCATAGTCTACCTCTCGCGTGCCTGCCACAAAACGCATATTTTCAAGGATAGCTCCAAATTTAATGGCATTGACTATCTGGGGTTCTTTCTCTGGCGACAGGTCAACAGTCTTGGCATAGCAGCCACCTTCAAAGTTAAAGACGCCTTGGTGGCACCATCCGTGCTCATCGTCGCCAATTAGGCGGCGATGAGGGTCGGCAGACAGCGTTGTTTTGCCTGTACCTGACAGGCCAAAGAAAATAGCCGTATCACCTTGTGGCCCTGCATTGGCAGCGCAGTGCATAGGAAAGACCTGGTGTTTTTGTGGTAGCAAGTAATTCAGCACCGTGAAAACACTTTTTTTGATCTCGCCTGCATAGCCCGTGCCTCCAATCAAGATGATTTTTTGACTGAAATTGATGATGGTAAAGTTGGCTTGGCGCGTGCCATCAGTGGTCGGGTCTGCCTCAAACTCGGGCACACTGATGATCGTGAATTCAGGCAGAAAGTTATCTAATTCCTCTCGGGAAGGCCGTAGAAAGAGGTTGTGACAAAATAAGTTATGCCAAGCTACGGTATTAACTACCCTAATGGAAAGCTGATAGGCAGGCAGCGCACTGGCATAGACATCACGGATATAAACTTTTTTGCCTTTAAGGAATTGCGTGACTTTGTAATAAAGCCTGTCAAACTGCTCAGGAGCTAGCGGCGTGTTGATGGGGCCCCACCAGATGGTGTCGCGTGTTTCTTGGTCCTGCACAATGAACTTATCCTGCGGCGACCTCCCTGTGAATTTCCCTGTGTTGCATACAAGAGCGCCTTCTTGCGATAAGACCCCTTCTTGGTTTTTGATGGCTTCTTCTATGAGTGCTGCTGGATTCAGTTGCCAATGGGTTTCTCCCATCTGATGGAGAAGCATCTTGGTCAACCAAGTAGTTGGAGGTTGTTCGTACAATGGCTGCATTAACTTTTTTTTCACTAGGGAGGGCAAAGCTAAGGCAATCTGCCCCACTTGCAAAGCAGTGTGGAAAAGCCAAGTTATGCGCAGAGGAGTTAACAAACAGCGGCGCTTGTGCTAGCGGTATTCATGCGTAATGTCCCCATTTTATCGTGTTGAACGCATTCGAAACATCTCTACCAAGCCCATACTTCGTAGCGATGCCTCGCCAAGCTCGGAACGACAAGGCTACTGCGTAAGGGGATTGAGTTACAAGGTTCAATTGGCCCCAATAATCCAATAGACAAGTCATTCACTAATACCGTCTTGACTACCATACTGCTCTACTGCTACTCCAAACTCTTCGAGAAATGAGATGCCTTCTTCTTGTTCAATACCTTTGTACGCTGCATAAGCCTCTGCATATACCACTCTTTTGATTCCTACTGTAAAGATCAGCCGCGCGCAAGGCAGGCAAGGGGACAAGGTCACATAGAGCGTTGCGCCTTCTACAGCAGTGTGATTTTGTACTGCATAGAGGATGGCATTTTGCTCAGCATGCAGCGCTAGTGAGCACCCGCCGGTGAGACTTCTAGGGCAGCCCATACTAGGCCACTTTTCATCGCAATTATAAGTGCCTGCTGGTGGGCCATTGTAGCCAATAGAAATAATGCGGGTGTCTTTGGTCAACACTGCTCCTACGTGTTTTTTAACGCAGTGAGACCTCTTGGCTAGGTTCGTAGCCAACTCTATAAAAATATCATCAAAACCAGGTCTTGTCATCCCATGGGGCTTTTCTATCGCTGTTTGTGGCGCAAGATAAACAAGCAGGAGGAAGGAAAATGTTGTAAAATGTATCTCTTTATTCCCTCCTCACTCTAAAAGAAGGTCTTATCAAGCCTACAAATAGGTTTGAAATTACTAAATGGATTCAATCACTAAATCACCCAATGGTCTCGCCATGATCACAGCTTCGCTCCTCTCTTTTCATCTTTTTAGCACGCAAAGGCTTTTTATCAGCCTGAGGCATCAGTGCATCTACACTCACGTTCAGCTCAAAGCCTACCAGCAGAATGGCAGATAACATAAGCAACCAAGTCATAAGTGCTATGAAAATACCAATCGAGCCGTAGACCCGGTTGTAGTTAGCAAAATTTTTGAGATAATAAGAAAAGCCATAAGAGGCGAGTAGGCCTAGTAGGGTGGCAATAAAAGAGCCAAAAGAAAAGAAAGGCCATGGCTTCTTGATCGAAGGAGCTAGGTAATAAATACAATCAATGGCCATGAGTAAAATAAGGGCCACAGTAAGCAACTTAAGGCCCACAAAGAGATTGATCTGTGTTTTCGAAGCAATCAGTCCATAGCTGATCAAATAACCTATAAAATGCCGCTCTGCCGTAAGCAATACAATAGCACAGAGCAGTGCCAGCGCAAGTATCAGTGTTAAAAGTGTGGCCACACCCCTTTTTTTCAGATAGCTGCGTTGGTCTTGTGTATCGACTTTATGGAATAGATCAAAAGTTTTGATCAACGACATCATACCGTTCGTGGCCAAATATAGGGTAGAAATAAATCCCAACGACGATAATCCTCTGCGTTGTTTGTAAAGCGTATCTTGTATCGTAGGCGACAGGGCTTCGTAAATACCGGCAGGTAGCGCTTCTTGAAGTAGAGTAGTAATCTTATGGTCTAAGGCGACGATAGGAATGTAGGGGATGACCATAAAAATAGAAATGATGGCAGGGAAAATAGCCAGCGTAAAGTTGAAAGCCATCCCATAAGCATGCTCAAGAATGTCGTTGGTGCGGAGCCTCCGAAAAAATTCTACAAATACAGCATGATACGTTATGTAATTGGCTCCTCTCTTGATACATAGCTTGCCTAAGCCTGCTCCAAGGGGAGGCTTCCATGACTCGTAAAATAATCCGCGCTGATTTTGCATTGAAATTACACAGTAGCTTTATCGGTAGATACGTGCTTGGTTGAGTACTTTTTGATAACGTCTGGCATGATTGAGGTGTTCTCTCAAAGTTTTAGAGAAGTAAGTGTAGCCTGACATATCTTCTTTCCCACAGAAGAACAGATAGTTGTGTTCTGCAAAATTGAGCACAGCATCGATCATGGCAATTGATGGTACGTTGAGTGGACCAGGCGGAAGACCTTTGTATTGATAAGTATTGTAAGAAGAGTTTACCTTAGTATCTTTATGAAGTATGCGCCTGATGGACGTATCACCTACAGCGTGCCACACGGTAACATCTGATTGCAAGGGTATTCCTTTTTTTAAACGATTGATGAACACGCCTGCAATCATGGGGGCTTCTTCCCTTCTAAAAGCCTCATTCTGCACGATGGAAGCCAATATAGTCACTTCTTGGGGAGTCATTTGGAGGCGTTGGGACAGGCGTAGTCTATCTGCATGCCAAAATCGTTGATATTCTCTATACATTCTGGCAAACAGCGCCTCAGAGGTAGTAGTCCAATACACTTCGTAAGTGTTAGGAATGAACATGGTCATCACATTTTCTGTGGTGAAACCGTATTTGCCCACAAAAGTGGGGTCATTCAGCAATCGACTAAAGTCCTCAGGACGCATTTCGAGATTACGTGTGATTTTATCAGCCAGCTCTGCTTTGGTGCTTATGTGGTGTAAGACAAGCTTCACAGGATGCTGTATCCCTGCTCTGAGTAACCGAATAGCCTCCCAATTACTCATGTTGGCTTTTAATTGATAAGCCCCTGGGATCACTCTGCGGTCATAGCGTAAAAAGCGGGCCAAAAGGTGGAAAGAATGTATGTGGGCCACATACCCTTGCTTCTGGAGTGTGTCCTGGAGCTGCTGAAAGGTAATTCCATGTGGAATACAAAGCTGTTTGCTAGGCTTTCCTACCAGGATGTTCGGACGCATGCAAAGCCCATAAAAAGATAGTAGCACAAGGAGAATGGCTCCCGAGCCAGCTGTAATAACGACGCTCAATATGCCTTTTCTTTTCATACTGGCACAAAAATAGAGCATTGCATAAGATTACTCAAAGCTGTAAGGTTATAATAGAAAAGGGCACATTTTGAGGCCATTGTATTGTTGAGTGATTTTGTGATTGAATAATTTTGAAGCTATTTCCTCAACTTGTAAAGGCACTTTTGAGGTCCTAATAGAGTAGAGGTGATCAACTACGTACGGGACAATTACTGGTGTCACAATCGTAGAAAATACCTACCAGAGCTGTATAGAACAAATGTTGCTCCAACATCTTCTTGGAATGTCTTGCGCAATGTAGCTACCTTTGTAACGGCAAACCAGTACGACCAGCTCCTATTGAATTCCCCCAGGTCTGGTAAGAAGCAAGGGTAGATAGTCGTAGCGGTGCGATACTTGGTTTGCCTCTTTACGCAGGGCATCGAAGCCTCTTCGTAAAGGAGCATCAACCCCATCAAGCCATGACCAACCGCTCCATCATCCGAGTCAAAGGGCTTACGATCTTCCAAGGACAATATCCTGTACTACGTGATGTGAACCTACACATTCAGCGTGGCGAATTCGTCTTTCTTACTGGAGAAACGGGTGGGGGCAAAACATCACTCCTCAAGACTTTGTATGCAGACCTGCCTCTTCAGCAAGGAGAAGTGGAGGTAGCAGGCACTGACTTAGCGATGATCAAAAAATCTGAAATTCCTTTTCTACGCAGAAAGCTAGGTATCATCTTTCAGGATTTTCAGTTACTGATGGACAGAAACATAGAGGAGAATCTCTGGTTCGTGCTCAAGGCAACAGGTTGGAAAGACAAAGCGTTGATGAAGCAGCAAATAGCTGCAGTGCTGATGCAGGTAGGGCTGGACTGGGCAGGCAAGAAAATGGCCCACCAGCTTTCAGGAGGAGAGCAGCAGCGCGTGGTCATTGCGCGGGCCCTGCTCAATGACCCCTTGATCTTACTAGCAGACGAGCCTACGGGCAACCTGGACCCTGGGGTGGCCCACAGTATCTTAGCCCTTTTTCTAGAGATCAATCGTGGGGGCACAGCGGTCTTGATGGCTACGCACAACTATGACTTTCTGGAAAAGTACCCTGCCAGAGTGCTCAAATGTGATCGTGGTCATCTTATAGACGTACCGCTCGCTGCTGAGGAGGAGGAAGCACCGCACGCAAAATGTTTTTGTCGGTAATTGAAAGACAGACTATTTTCTATTCAGTAAAGAGCTCACAAACAACTCTCCAGCTCATCATTGCAACAACCACAAGGTGCCTTTATGACCAATACTCGGCTTATTTTTATGGGTACTGCCGCATTTGCTGTGCCCAGCTTGGAGCTGCTGCTCGCCTATGGCTATGGGATAGCTGCTGTGGTAACTGCTCCTGACAAGCCCCAGGGAAGGGGCAGAAAAGTCCTGCCATCGCCCGTCAAAGTAGCTGCCCACAAGCACGGCCTCCCTGTCTTACAGCCTATCGACTTGAAAGCCCCTTCATTCTTGGCTGCGCTGCAAAGCTATCAAGCCCACTTACAAGTAGTGGTAGCCTTCAGAATGTTGCCACGCGTGGTGTGGGCTATGCCTGCTTGGGGTACTTTTAACTTGCATGCTTCTTTGCTGCCCCAATACCGCGGCGCAGCCCCCATCAACTGGGCCATCATTAATGGCGAAAAAGAGACTGGAGTAACTACTTTTTTTCTAGACCCCACCATGGACACAGGCCCTCTTCTTTTCCAGGAAAAGGAACCTATCAACGCGCATGACACGGCTGGAACGCTGTATGAACGCCTCCAGCACAAAGGTGCTGTCCTGGTCCTAAAGACGGTTCAAGCCATTGCAGCTGGCAACTATACAGCCACTCCCCAAGTACCCACCCCAGAGAGTCAACACAAGAAAGCACCTAAGCTGCACAAAGACACTGGACAAATCAGTTGGGACCAAGAGGCAGGAGCAATCTTGAACTTGATCAGAGGGTTATCGCCTTATCCAGCTGCCTGGACCATGCTGAATGGCAAGCTCTACAAAATTTTGTGGGCTGAACTGGTAGCCAACAAAAAGATTGCCTTAAAGCCTGGCCAAGTCGACTCAGATGGGAAACATTATGTGCATGTAGGCACGCAAAGTGCGCCTATAGCGATCAAGAGGCTGCAGCTGGCAGGAAAAAAGCCCATGGAGGTGCAAGCGTTTTTAAGAGGACACTCAATTTGAGACCATTGCGTTATTGTTAAGTGATTGTGTGCTGGGCGACTGGGTGGTTAAAAAACTTTCTAGTCGTTGGTTCAGCCTATTTGGGAAAGCCAGAAGCGTGGGGAGCGATTTGGTAATTGCTGCAGTAAAAACTCTTTAGTTGGCCCTTAAGAACAACTCATCCGTACTCAAAACTGACCTCTCTACTGTTTTATCAGCCTTTTTCCTCACTTCATCCTTTGCCTCCGGCGGGTTACTTTTTTGGCAACTGCCCAAAAAAGTAACCAAAAAAACCCTCCGCTGAGGGCACGCAGCTACCTTTTCTGCACTCTCGGACTCAAAATATTCCTAAACAGTGTCGTCAGGAGACGCCTAGCCATAAAGCTAGACATCTAATTTGAATAGCGGCCAGAAATGAGCTCCCTCTCTTGGCATAACGCGTACATATCCCGCGCCAACGCTTCAGATACAAAAACGTGTTTCTTGTCTCGTCCTAAAATAGATTGACAGAAATTGTAAACTAGGATATAGACAAAAACAAGAAAACAAGCATAAGAACAGGAGGATCACTAAGCTGGCCAGAGAGGAAGGCCTTGATTGAAGAATTTCTACAGGGTAATCAGAGCAAAACAGCCCTATGGAAGAAGTACACAGGCTAGCATGAAGAGCATGGGCAAATGCTTAACTGGATGAGAAAGCTTGGCTATGCACCCGCTAAAGAGCACAAGGCAAAGAAAACGCCTCCAAGTAGCCTTGAACTACGCCTAGCCTTACAGCAGCACGGGGACAAGCCCTTAGAATCGCTCAGTGCCGGAGAACTACGTGAGCAGCTCAAAAAGGCACAGCTGAAAATAGAAGGCTATGAACTGATGATTCAAACAGCTGAAGAAGCCTTTAAAATACCGATTAGAAAAAAGTCAGACACCAAGTAATAACCACCTTAAAGGAAAGGGATAAGAAGACATCACTGGGGTCTCTATGCTTATTATTTGGTTTAACCAGGCAGGCTTACTATCAGCACTATTGGTATAATCAGAGCGTTAGTTTTGAGCAAGCGTTGCTCCTCAAGCGAGTGCAGGAGCTCAGAGCGCGTCATCCTAGACAGTGTCGTCAGGAGACGCCTAGCCATAAAGCTAGATAGTGTAGTCACGATAAATTAGCCCATAAAGCAATACAGCGTATTTGAATGGCTGCCAGAAAGGAACTCGCCCTCTTGGCGTACCTAGTTGCTATACCACGCCAACGCTTGAAATATAAAAAAGCGGTCTCTACTAAATGACGCTTCTTGTAAGCCTCTTTATCATATGCACGACTTACAATACGGTTTCTTTTAGAAGGTATGACTACATTCATCTTTTGATTTTTAGCTTGTCTTACTACCTGCTTGGTATCATATCCTCTCTCAGCAAGAAGCTGTTGGGCCGTCATACCAGTTAGCAATGGAGAAGCATACTTACAATCTGCCTCAGTACCTGACGTGATAATTGCTCGGAGCGGCATACCAGTCTCATCCACGGCCAAATGTAGTTTGGTATTCAGCCCCCTTTTGTACGGCCCATTGACTCATTGCCGCCCTGTGCTCCCGCTCCATGAGGATGTACCTTGATATGCGAAGCATCTATGATCAACCATTCAAAATTATGATCTCCTCTGAGTGCTTCCAGGACAGCCTCCCAAGTGCCTTTATCTCGCCAACGAGAGAAACGACGATGCGTATTTTTCCAATCACCATAATTAGGGGGCAGATCTCTCCATGGAGACCCTGTTCTGAGCATCCAAAAAACGGCATTGATAAAGCCTCTATTATCTTTTGCTACACCACCACGCATGCCTGTGCGACCCGGAAGTAAGGGTTCAAGTTTATACCAAACTTTATCGGAGATATCATGTCTTTTATAGGCTTCTATTGACTTCATTTTAAGCTCTTTGAAGGGGGTAATAAGTACATCAATATAGCATTTGTATTGTGACGACAATACCTAGACATCTGATTTGAATAGCGGCCAGAAATGAGCTCCTTCTCTTGGCATAGCGCCTACATATCCCGCGCCTACGCTTCAGATACAAAAACGTGTTCTCTATCATATGACGTAGTTGATACACTTCTCGGTTGTAACTACGCTCTACTTTTCTATGCTTTCTACTCGGTATCACTCATTGTCTATTCTTTGATTTCGCCTCTTTGACTACTTGCTCTGTGTCATAGCCCCTATCTGCTATCACCCCCTCGGCAGGTAAGTCTTTGAGTAGCTCAACACCTTGCTTACAATCTGCCTCGGTACCTTCTGTAATAATGGCGCTGAGCGGCATACCAGACGCATCCACGGCCAAATGTAGTTGCGTATTGAGCCCCCTTTTGTGCGATTCATCGCCTCATTGCCTCCTTCTGCTCCAGTGCCATGGGGGTGCACCTTGATATGGCTAGTATCAATCATGAGCCACGTATAGTTAGGATTATCTGATAGCATTTCTAGGAGTTTTTCCCATACTCCTTTATCACGCCAGCGGCTGAAGCCTCGATGTGTATTTTTCCAATCTCCGTACTCAGGAGGTAAGTCCCGCCATGGGGCACCAGTTCGAAGGATCCAAAACACGGCGTTGATGAATCGTCTGTTGTCTGTGGCTACTCCTCCCCAAGCACCAGGTCTTCCCGGCAAATGGGGAACGAGCTTGTTCCATACTTGGTCAGAGATATCGTGTCGTTGATAGGCAGGTTTTATAGGCATTTTTCGGTTCAATATAGTAACTTCTGACGACACTACCTAGAATGGGCACCAGAAAGCTCTATGAGTTATTAGAACCCTTTATCTTATCGCATCAAATAAAACTGGGGAGAGACGCATTATTTGACTTATTGTCAGCGAACAACCTACTGGTTAGGCGTAAAAAGCGAAGCGTTCGTACAACGCAATCTGCTCACTGGCTAGTGAAGTATCCCAATCTGATAAGGAATTTGGAAGTAGGCGGCCCGAATCAGCTGTGGGTAAGTGATATAACGTATTGCCCTACAGGGCATGGTTACTTATACATAAGTCTAATAACGGATGCATACTCAAGAAAGATAGTAGGCTACCCTGTGTCGACGAGTTTGGCAGCCAAGGAAACGTTGCAGGCCCTGAAAATGGCCTTGTTAAGTGTTAAGGGGGCGTCTATGTCGCTGATCCATCACTCAGATCGTGGGGTACAGTATTGTAGTAAAGATTACCTAGCGGAGTTAACAGCCCATGGGATTCGTATCAGCATGAGGGCAAAAGGGTCTCCCTTGGACAATAGTATAGCCGAGCGTGTGAATGGGATATTGAAACAGGAGTATTTGAGGGCCTATAAAGTATCAAGCCTATCAGAAGGGCAAAAGGTTCTCAAGGAAGCAGTGAGCTATTATAACGAAGAGCGTCCGCATATGAGCCTAGGATATATGTCTCCGTCGGCCTCACATGCAGCAAGCTCAAAACGTGTGCGTCTGTGGAAGAATAAGTATCAGGATCAAGGTAGGCCAGGCGATCCCCCTAGCCCATGATCCAAGCGATCCATAGCACTAGACAATCAGTGTAAAGCTATGTCAGGACTAAATCAAAATTGTAAATTTCTAACAGGACTAATTTTAAAACTGTCAACCTATTTTAGGACGAGACAAATGCAATGGCCTCAGAGTATATAATAAGAGAAAAAACGACTGCATGTCACTTTTCTTATAAAATCACTTTTTGCTTGCTTTTTTGAATTTTGTCTGCTACTATGAATAAAAAAATAGAAATGCAAGTAACGCGAGGAACAATTAGAAATAACGAAGGACATCTATAGACCTAACAGCCCTGATAGCCTGCAAGCACACAGAAGCTATCCAAGGGCCTTGAAGCAACAGCCGAAACAAAATCTGTGACCTACCATGTTTGGAAATTTTTTTACGAGTCAGCAAAAAAAGGGAGCTGACAACTTTGCAAAAGACATAAAACAGATCAATCAAGTTATAGAGCAGTTATTGTCAGAGGGAATCCACACAGATTTTTATGCTTTCTTATCGCGTACAGAAATATACGATGGTGTTGATGCTTATGATTTAGGCTTTGAGCTCATACCCAAACAATTCGTTGATAAATACATTGATGCGGCAGCGCAAGCAAAAAGCAACGTTGCCAAGTTTCGTCTCCAAGGAACAACTCTACCTATCTACTTTTTCGCGCTTGATAACCTTAAGGCAAGCTCCGATATAAACAGGATACTGGACTCACCGAACGAAGCACTGGTACAAGCGTTAAAAAAAGAAGGAATAATTAGCGATCAAGCAGTAGACTTTTTTCCCTGGTACCAGGTAAGATTGAAAAAGGCGACTGATCAAAGCAAATTGATAGGAGACTTTTATCTAGAAGACTACGAAGCGGATGATGATGCTCAATCCTGTCCCCTGGAAGTGGAAATTTGGAAAACACTAGACAACCCAGCCACGTTTGTGAGCCTAATGAATCTATTTGATTCCCCAGTTGAGGTGCTTCCAACTACTCCCTCAAAAGAAGTGCTTACAGCAGGAAAACCTTTAGGAGGGCTCGGTGTGATGGATGTGGGCGCAGGAGGATGTAACATGTTGTTTGGCACAGATGGGGAGCCTGTGTGCTATTTTGATGTAGGCAAAGGAAATGGTGCTCCTCCTTATTTAAAGTCGAACGCTGGAAGCAGTAAGCGCAACCCCATCCTCCAAAACAGTACCAGTGACTTAAAGGTAATATTATCGCATTGGGACAATGACCATTGGGGGCTTGCAAAACGCAAAGCATACAAGTCATCTTTTCAATCATTGACCTGGATTGTCCCCGATCCTGGTATTCATAGCAGTTCGCCTACCTGCCAAAGATTTTTAAAAAATGTTGGCATATCAAGAAAAATTATGGCCCCATTCACCAAGAAATCTAAGATTTTAAACTTTGCCTGTGACGTGTATCTCTCCCGATACCCTGGAAAGGGGTCAACCCCTGTGATTAACAACAATAGAAATACCATTGGCATGCTGGTGACGGTAGCAGGAGGCAAAGTATTCATGCCAGGAGATGCCAGCTTTAAAAATTTCATTGCTTTGAGTTCGAGTGCAAAATTCCGTGTCCTTCTGGCCACACATCATGGTTCCAGTAAGCATGGTGCCACGGCAGGAATTCCCGCGGCTCAGACGGGATCTGGCATAAACAGCTATCTATGCTATTCGTATGGTATGAGTAGTAGGACGGCCAGAAAACATTACTATGGTCATCCTACGCAGGCAGCTATTAAAGATTATACAGCAAAAAACTGGAAGATTCAATTCTCAACTGCTGAAGGCAAGGATATCAACCAACGCAATTTCCCCGATGCTCGAGGTAACATATGGGTAGGTAGTCAGAAAGCTTTGGACAAGTTTAAAGATTTGCAGAAGAGTGATCCTATCCTTTTTAGCAAGACTGCTTTTAGTGACTATGAGTATGAATTAAAAATCTCTTAAGTACAAAACATGGCTATTCAAACCATACAGCAAGTCATCACCTGGCTAGACCAGCAACCACAGGGAGGTGATCTTACCGTCTCTGTAGACCTGTTCGATGCGCCTATGGTAGCAGAGCTCTTCGCAATGCTGCCGAGCCCAGCCAACAAGTCTATTCCGCTCACGAACATTGCGGTCGACACCAAGACGGATCCTCAAAATCCTACCCTGACAGGCACGGCTACCATCTATGGGGAGGAGAACACGACCTTCACTTTTACCTTTCTAGAACAATATGACGCAGAGAAAAAGTCTTTTCTGATAGCCAATCTCGTCTGTGAATTTACAACAGGTGCTTCTTGGTCATTGCTAGATGCATTCAATCTGAGCTTACAAAAGCCCATTCGTATCTACTACGTGGGTGACGCTGTCCAGCAGACAGTATATCTCAACTTCAAAGTGACCGTACAAGCTGGAAAAGATAGCGACCAATCTACCAAAATTCCGGTCATCATCTCAGCCCCCCCTTACGATGGCAATTGGGCGATAGCCATCGATACTGAAGATCCTGCTTGGCAGCAAGGCATCTCACTAAATCTAGCAGGACTCGTTTCTATGTTAGGAGGGCAAAACCTCTCTGAGATTCTTCCTCCTGATTTGCTGGACTTAAATAAAATTAAACTCCAAGCATGGGCCATGTCTTTCAATCCTCAAGCACCTTCATGCGATTACATCAGCATGTCCATAGGTTATGACGAAGCATGGACTTTCTTCTCAGGAAAATTTTCTGTAAGCGATCCCACCCTGACTGTAGAAGTACTCAATCCGTTGCTAGCAGATGGGACGAAGGGAGAGCTTACTTTTCAAGCCTTACTCAATGGCAAAATGACCATAGGCGGTATAGCGGGCACAAGCGGTATCACTTTTGACGTGGGCGGGCAATTCATAGGCGAAGACAAAGCCGTGTATGTACAGCTAGCCCAAGACAACAACATCAAGCTGGGCCCAGTATTTGACTTTTTTCAATTAAAGCTCCCTCAAGGCCTCACTGAGAGCGCTGAGATCGACACGCTTTCCTTTGTTTTCTACACAGCGCAAGACTCCTATGATTTTATGGTAGGCACCAGTAAGCCTATTACCATTGTGAAGGGGGTAGACCTTAGTGGATGTTATTTCGATATGAATGGGCAGCATGACAATGGAAAGTTCATAGGAAGTGGAACCTTGGCAAGCACCTTTACTATTGCTGGCGTAGACCTCGCTATCAGCGCCAGTTATGCAAGCGACCAGGGCATACTATTCGAAGGCAGCACTGGCGCAGGGCAAGATATTCCCGTAGGGGATATTATTAGTGACTTGGCTAAGAAGATGGGCGTAGAAATCACACTTCCTGGCCCTATTGCAGACATCAGGGTCAAGAATCTAAGTGCTTCTTTTAACACCGGTACCCAAAGCTTTACCTTCAGAGGGGACGCACAGTTCTCAGCAGATCCCAACCCTACCATCACGCTACAAGTGAATAACGGCACGCAGTCTGAAACGCCGCTCACCTTTGACCTGGCCATCAACACTTCAGTAGACCTGTCTAACCTGCCTATCATTGCCAGCGCACTAAGCATACAAGAAAAACTCGTCCTAAAGGAATTTCATGTAGGCACTGCTGCGAATGCTAGAGTGGCGGGACTCGCCGGTGCTATGAGTGGGGCAACAGATGAGCCTACTACCCATGTCTATCTACAATTAGACCTACAAGCAGGGCAAGAGAGCACGTCCCTTGCATTTGACATGGATGACGATAGTAGTCAGCCAGCTCGTTTGCCTACTTGCTTACCCTCAGGCGATACGCCCTCCGACTCTCTTGCCCTGGCACCACAGGCAACCAGTAGCCAGGGTGCTCACTGGATACCGCTGCAAAAGAACTTTGGCCCACTCTACTTTGATAAGGTAGGACTACAGTACACTGACTCCAATCTCTTTGTCTTACTCAATGTTTCGGCCACAGTCAGTGCCCTAGAACTCTCTCTCGAGGGCCTTGGCGTCAGCCTCCCCATCGATGGCTTCAATACCCAGTTTACGCTAGATGGCATGGGCATCACCTATGCTGGCGGCCCCGTTAAGATTGGCGGAGACTTGCAAGGTTCTATTGATCCTGTCAACCTTACGGGAAGCATTCTAATAGGAACAGAGGCTCTTTCCATTGCTGGTATAGGAGGATATACGCTAGTAGATAACCACCCCTCCATGTTCTTGTACGCTGTCATTGATTATCCCATTGGCGGCCCTCCTTTCTTCTTTGTCACAGGCCTGGCAGCAGGTTTCGGGTTCAATCGGAAACTCTTATTGCCCGATATCAATGGCGTAGCCACGTTTCCTTTTGTAGAGTGGGCCATGGGGCTCAACAATCCGCCCATCCCTCGACCTGACCAAGACATAGGCGAACAAGTGAGCAAGGTGCTGCAGGAGCTGGTGGACCAAGGCATTGTGGCACCAGAAGTGGGTAGTGACTGGCTCACCGCAGGCGTCCGATTCACCTCTTTTGAGATGATAGACTCTTTTGCGCTGGTCACCATGGTCTTTGGCACTGACGTGGAGATAGCTTTGCTGGGGCTGTCTGTACTTTCTGTCCCAACAGGAGTGACGGCTCCTATCATCTATGCCGAGCTGGCCCTCAAAGCTTCCATACCGGCCAATGGAGAGGAGCTGTCTGTTCGTGGACAGCTCACCAATAGTTCCTACGTCCTTTCTAAAGACTGTCATCTCACGGGTGGCTTTGCCTTTTGTGCTTGGTTCTCTGGAGACCATGCAGGAGATTTTGTCATTACCATGGGGGGATATAACCCCAACTATACGCTCCCTGCGCAGTACCCTATTGTCCCTCGCTTGGGCATCAACTGGCAGGTGGCTGATGCCATAGAGATCAAAGGCGAGGAATACTTTGCCATGACCCCCAATGCCATCATGGCCGGCGGCTTCTTAGAAGCTTCCTGGCATGGAGGAGGCATCAAGGCTTGGTTCAGTGTAGAAGCAGACTTCTTGATCGTGTGGAAGCCTTTCCACTATGACATTCACGCCAATGTAGATATTGGGGCCTCCTTTAAGTTGAATCTATTGTTCACGTCCATAGACCTGACCATTCATGTGGGTGTAGGCCTACATCTTTGGGGACCTGACTTCTCGGGCATAGCTACAGTACACTTATCCATTATCTCCTTTGACATTGCATTTGGCAGTGGCGACCAAGACCAACCCAAACCCATAGCGTGGAGTGAATTTACACAACAGCTTCTCCCCCAAAAGCCCTCTACGTCTTCTACACGCCTATTGGCTGATGATCCAGCTAATCCAGATGTGTGTAAAATCACGATCGCCAAAGGGCTCATCAAGGAGTTGAGCGACCAAGAGGGCACACTCAACTGGGTAGTTAATCCAGAGGAACTTGAGATTACTACACAGTCCATTATTCCTGCTACAGTCATTCCTTCCAATGAAGGCAGTTTTCAGGGAAAAATAACATTGGCTCCAGACGATCAGCAGCCTCATGAACAACAATACACCACTTTAGGCGTACGGCCTGTGGGGCTAAATGATCAACAGTTTTCTTCTGAGCATACCCTTGCGCTCCATAGCGAAGAGAACAGTGCTTTCCATGCCATCAAGAATTACGGCAGCGTCCCTAAAGCACTGTGGGACATCAGCACTGAGATAGGGGATCCTGTCAATGACACTACGCTGGACAATGTACTTACAGGCTTTACGCTAAAGCCTTACGTAGCTCCTCCTGATTCTAGCAAAGTACCCATCGACTTAACTAATCTGCAGTATACCATTGATCCCAATATCCAGTCTTATCTATGGAGCGTGCCTTACGTATCCACTCAAGACCCATTCAAAGAGGAGACCGTGGCTACCACAATAGAAGGGCCAGCAGCTACCAATAATCGTCCCAAGCTATTGGCGGCCATCATAGCCAGTGGATTGGCTATTGACTCCACTATTGAAGTGGAAGAGCTATCGAGTGCGGCTAAAAGCGATCTGACAGCGCAGCCAGCTTTGAGGCTATTGGGAGAAGAAAAAGCAGCATAAAAACAGTATTCACTATGGCAACAACGCTTGAAACAGGGCAACAGAAAAAGGTAACCTTTATTCAGTACGACATTCCTCCGCTCAAAGCAGGTGAATACACCCTGCAAGTGACGCAAAAGGTCAACCAAGAAGAAGGTTCCTTTTCCACAAGCAAGCAATTTGCCGTCAAGGGTGAACGCTTCACTTTTAAGCCAGAAGACTATCACTCAGTCTTTCCGCAAAACCATGCCAACGGTGAATTTTCAGAAGTATTGCCTCACGTAGTATTCAAAAAACGTATCCTTCCTTGGAATAGGACCTCAGTACCAGAGGAAGAAAGCGCCCCTTGGCTCGCTGTTTTTTTGTTCAATGAAGACGAGGTGCCCACCATTCAGAAAAAGACAGCCAAAGACCTAGTCCCAAACAGTACACCTATTACCGTAGCGGGTTCTGCTGTAAAAGGTACAGGCACCATGCCTGCAGGCTATTACTCCTATCCATGCTTTGATAAGCTAGACTATGGCGAATCGCCCGATGATCCCTGTAACGCCATTGACATCTCTGCTGCACTCTTTAACAAGATTGCGCCTACAGCAACTGAGTTGCCATATCTGGCCCATATCAGAGAGACGACGACAGTAGACAAAGAGGATCAACAAGCCCTATCAGATCAGTCCTATGCCGTGGTGCTGAGCAACCGTTTGTCCAAAACAAACACTACCAGCTACGCCTTCCTTGTTTCGTTAGAAAACATGGGGCCCAACCTCCCTGCTGAAGACGGAAGTAGTCAGCTGCCCAGTGATGTACAGCATGTACGGCTTCTCTGCTACAAATCGTGGCGCTTTATAGCCAATGATCTGGATCAAAGCTTCAAAAGCCTATTAGAGAATCTCAACAAAGACGCACAAGGCAATCTAGGGCTTACTACCCTACAGTTTCCCAGTGGTCCAGCGCCTTCGCAAGAGGCCGTGCAGGAGGCACTATCGCGCCAGGCTACTGGCACTATGACCGATGGAGATGGTCAAGTACTGGTGAAAAGTGCCCTGAGCATGGGTTATCTTCCTTTGGACCATCACCTCAGACACGCAGGCCACACTGTTTCTTGGTATCGGGGGCCTTTGCTTCCCTACTATGTGACAGAAACACTTGACAATACCCTGCCTATTTCTGGGCCCGATGCCGCCAATCGCTACAATCCTGACACTGGCCTATTTGATGTGGCTTATGGCGCTGCTTGGCAGCTCGGACAGCTGTTGGCTTTGCAGAACAATAGCTTTGCTACAGCGCTCTACAACTGGAAAAGGACGCAGACGGCCCAGGCAGTGGCTGCTGAGGAGCAGCAGATTATTCATAACAAACTGCAAGGCGTTACTGCCTTTCAGGAAATATGGGGGACAAGACAGGCACGTCTAGCAACAGCCCAAGACGATATTCCTCAAGTAGTTACCCAGTGGCTCAGCCAGCTCAGTCTACTCAAGGGCGTTCCTTTTAGCTACCTAGTACCGCACGAAGCAATGCTCCCTCCTGAGTCTATGCGCTTTTTTTATCTAGACCTCAACTGGATCGATAGCTTGCTGGATGGCGCTTTTAGCCTTGGCAGGGCTACTACAGGAGAGGATAACCAGCTAGCGCCTAAAAAGGCCCTACTGATGCAAGCAGCCAAAAGCCAGGCAAAAAAAGCCAGGCCTCAAAAAGCTGAACTACTTAACTACGCCAATACTAGTGGCAAGTATACCGGCTTCTTGCTACGCTCGGCCGTGGTGGGGGGCTGGCCCAGCCTAGAAGTAAATGGCTATGCCGACACACAGGGCAACACAGAGATACCCAAGCTACGCATGGAGCGGCTCTCTAAAGAAGTCTTGCTGTGTCTTTTTGATGGAGAGATTCAAATGGCAGCCCTCCACGAACCGCCTGAAGCTTTGCATGCTGGCGTAGAAGGCACCCCTCCCTCATTTACTACGACGCTGCGCGAAATTGTAGGAGACAATCCAGGCCAGCAACTGATAGGCCATACAGCCAGTATTCCTGTGCGTGCTGACCAACAAACCTTACAAGTAACACAAGGGGCCCAATCGATCCTGACAGCAATCCAGGGGCTAGGCGAAAAAGTGGACAAAATCACTTCGGCTGAGTTTGGTTTAGAAATGGTCAAAGGAGTGGTCAAAGTAGAATTTCAAGCAAAGACACAATAACATATGGCGATGCAGGTAAAAACAACGGCAGATGCACTAGGACTGGTAGTCCCTGTAGCACTCAAGGCCCTGTGTGTGGGAAAAATAGACCAAGAGGACGAGCAAGGCACTACTCAATTTGCAGGGGCTACTACAGACTTTAAGAACCAGATAGGCACCTATGATGCTTTCTTGGGGATCAATGTGGTACGCCCGCTGACCGGCCCTCCTCTGCACCAGCTAACCCAGGGCATTCACCTGCACTGGGCACTGCCTGAAGCATTCACCCATAGCAATCAAAAAGAGGGGGAGTCACTTAGCTTTCTGCCTGTTTGCAATCGTTGGCTGATCAACAGAATTATCACCCCTGCTAGTGGTAGCCCTACCCGTCAAACTTGGATCCTCGAAAGCGATGTGCTGGCCGAAGCGGCTCCTACGGGACAGTTGTGCATTACCCTACCTGTTAAGCAGCTGAGTGCATCAGACCCGAATTACCAATATGTAGGGCAGAATACGGTGTTCTCTTCTTCCTGGGCAGAGACTGCAGACCCTCTTCGGTTCAAAAATTTGACAGGCAGTGAGCTCACAGCTGTGGCTAGCGGTGATGCCACTTTTGCCGCCTTTTATCCCAACTGTATGAATGTGTTTGGGTTTTATGATACGCTCCAGGACGTAACGGTGCCCACGGGCGGGACGGTGAATGTGACCTATCAAGTAACTGGCTGGTTTTCTAATCCTACCAATGATCCACTGAATGGAGGGAAAAGCAAGGAAGACGTTGAGAAAGACTATGCTTGGACCTTTGCAGGAGAGGATACTGCACAACCTGGTTACACACTATGTAGCGGATTGGTCCAGAACATTGCCTGGAATCCTGAAAACACGTATGTGGTCAACCAGCCGCAGCAGCAACCTGTTCAGGCCACAGCAGCCATTGGCAATAATCCTCCAGAAGCCCTGGCCGCCTTTTTCAGAGATAAGCTCCACCCTGAAGTGCCTTTTTTCGAGCAGCTGTTAGAGGCTTTTCAACAAGGCCTACTCAATACTTTTAAGCAGCCTACTCCTAACCAACTGGCCCAGCTAGAGGAAAAATTGCATCAGCAGGAATTTAGAGCTGGCAAAGCAGGGAAAATCTACATCATTGTTCAAAAGAAGAGCCAGGGCAAAGAGCAGGAGGTAAAAAACTTGCCCCTTAAGCTAGCAGAGGCCCTCAATAAGCTCAATCGCTACCAGCAAGAGCATGATGCTTATCAAGACTACATAGACCAGTTCAAATGGCAACTTTTTGCTGATTGGTATAGATGGATACAAGCCAGCAATGATGAAGACAAAAACAACCTGAATGCAGTACTGCTTCAAAAGCTAGGAACAGATTGGCCTGCCATACAGCGTAAAAGGACAGGCATTCGAACGCAGCTAGAACAGCAGCGAGCGGATGTCCAAGCAATGGTAGACCGCCTAGGGGCAGGGGTTGAGCTCCAAGCTACGGCAGCACCGAGATACTGGCATGCCAATGAGCCCGTGGTGGTCTTGACAAGCGAAGCAGATGCAAGTGCACTTACGCCCTATCGCACCACGACTACGCTGGAGCAACCGCTTGTGTGCCGGCTTACCAGCGAGCTGCTAGGCCAAGTGGCTGTCAATGGACAAGCCATTCCGGCAAGCCAGTTTCCTGATGTCAATCTGCCCCAGCCCAACCATCTGCCTTATGCTGCGGCTACCAATGTGCTTCTTTTAGAGGGATGTCTGCTCAATACCCAATTGCTCGCTTCTCTAACTTCTGTCGCTGTGGAAGCCTTGACCAAGGCCTTGCAGCAAGCATTGAATGGTCAGCCGCAGTCTATTTTCACTTTTGACAAACAGGCCCCTGCGCTGCTGGCGGTAGCGTGGTGGCAAACCAATCCCTGGACGCTGTTATCTATGGAATGGAGTACACAGCTCCATCCTATGTGCGATACCAACCAGGAAGGAAAGCTGCACAGCTATCCCAGTAGCTTCTTTACTGATCTGTACAACATAGACCCAGACACAGGAGGGACTATTGATTATCAAGGGAAGTTAGATCCAGGTACTATTGACTTTGGGGCAGGCCAGATTTACCAGGGGAGTGCGTTGCTTTCTACCAGCGCTGCCCAAGGTTTGAAAAAACAGTTGACCGACTATTTGGCCCACCACAAGGACGATACATTGCAGAGCATTGTAGACGATCTGGATCAACAAATTTTTCAGTCGCAAGCACTCAGTGGGTTCAACGCAAGCCTGATCATGCAAGCACAGGCCTTACAATTGCAAGTAAAAGCTCAACCAGGCAGTGATGAGCAATCTTTGACCGAGTACCTAGCGCCAGTGATCGGTACGCATAACACCGTGGCACCAGTGGCCAGTAGCACTTACAATCCTATTCGGGCTGGCTTTATGAAATTATCTTTTGACCTGGTGGATACTTATGGCCAAAAACGCAAGGTGTTCTTAAACAAGCTTGTTTGTGCCGACTCGTTGACAACTACTTTTCAAGAAACCACAGAGCCAGGCATCGTCTACCTGCCGCCCAGAATAGCGCAGCCTACCAGGCTGATCTTTCGATGGTTAGCAGCCATAGGAGATACCTTACAAGAAATGAATGCCCACCCAGCCACCACACCGGTGTGTGGTTGGATTTTGCCTAACCATCTGAATGAGGGCTTGTTCTTCTATGATCAACAAGGCAAAGCGCTGGGCACGATGTTCCTCAGTGGAGACCAATCCACCATTGAGTGGCAGTCAGCACCAGGCGACAATAGCACGATCAATCAGCCGGTGGAAGTGGTCTTTAAGTATCAAAATCCGCAGCTCAGTGCCTTGGCCAATGCCTTGTACAAGGGCACCCCTGGCTACTTTAAAGCTTTTTGGCGCGCTATTGATAGCACTCAGAACTTTATCAACCCCCAGAGCGCAGCAGCAAGTGGCAGCTTGGCACTGCTCATCGGTAGGCCTGTGGCCATTACGCAAGCTATTCTGGGCTTAGAGCTCAAGGGAAGCCCAGCCCTGAACCAGTCTTATGAAGCTATCGATCAGGGCGATGACTACGACACTTACGACAATGAGTTCACTCAGGTGCAGTTTCCTGTTATTCTAGGCGACCTCAAGAAACAAGATGATGGGTTGGTCGGGTATTTCAAAACCAGTGGAAGCGACTATGATTTCGGAACTTTTTACACTGAGGCAGCTGATGGCAAGGACGCAGGCGTAGTCAAGCCTGGAGAGGCTAACCTCACGCTAACGGCCTTTCCTAAGCCAGGTGCAGCTGATCCTACTGACAACACGGCTTACCTCCAGAAGGTATTGATGCTGGTAGACCCTCGGGCCCAAATTCACGCTACTACAGGCATCTTACCCACTAAGGCCATTGACATTCCTAGTGATCAATATGCTGCTGTTCTTGAAACCTTGGAGATGACTTTTTTGATGACGCCCATTCTAGAGGGGGCTTCAAGGCTGACCATGCCCTTACCTAAAGAAGCAGGTTATACTTGGTCTTGGATCAAAGAAGTGACCCAAGAGGCGCAAACAAGCTGGGAGGTAGACCCAGTAATTGCCCCAACCACTGGACAAGCTGTGGCAGGCTATACGCCACAAACCATTCAAGAGGGGTGGCTCAGGCTCAACCCAGACCTGCTCAACTTTGCATTGGTCAATGCCTCAGGCCAGCCAGTGGCGCAAGCCAATACGGCCAATACCTTGACACTGCATATGACCAACCAAAAAGGCGACACGATTACTTTGCCTCCAGGCCAGCTGGTCAATGAAGGAACGACCCAGCCTGGTGCTATCTTTTACATTCATTTTGGGCAGCTCGTGGCAGACGAAAACGTTGCTCAACTCAGTATAGCAGCAGACAACTGGACTTTTAAGTGCTTATCTGATCCATCTTATGGTCACTATTGGGCAGCAACGCCTACGCAAAATATTACCCTGGCGGATAAGGCAGGTATCGTCTTCACTATATCGAATTTGATGGCTGCAGATAAAAGTGGGCAGGTGCAACTTTTTGTAGATTACTATGGCTTCAAAGGGCTCAACGATGGGACCAAGGCTGTGGTGATTACTCTAGAGGCTAAGAGCTAAAACAAAAAGATCAATAAACAAATAGTCTAATAAGTAAAAAATCAATAAGCAATATGAACAGCACAACTATACCTCCGCAGTTAGTCTTTCATCTGAATAATCCTGATGCCAAAAACACGATTTACATAGGCAGTGATCCTACGTTGAATCAACTGACTCTTGAGATTACGTTCACGGTAGACAAGGAAAGTAGCTCTTCAGAAGAAGCCTCTTTTTTGTCCAGCAAGCCAGTTCCCAAAAGCGCGGCCGGTAGCGCACAAGGTTCTTTGCTCTATCTGGACCTGAGCGCACTGAAGATCGGTGAAGATGCATTTAATAAAATCACCTGTAGTGCGGACAATTGGGCTTTTGCTTTGTATGCATCCGAAGGGCTTGTCTGTTTGGCTCCCACACAAGACATACCATTGGGTACTGACGGTAGCATTGCTATCTCCATTACTGGACTGGTGGTAGCCAATCCTCCTAAGGATTCTAAAGTTGACCTGAGTGTTGATTTTTACCGAGTACCTCCCGTCACACCAAGTGCGCTGCCTCAACTACCACGCACATTCTATCTTCCTGTATTTCTGCAAAGCCCACCCCATGCGCACCGAAGCTTACATGAGGATATAGCTTGCGAAGCACATCCTTACGAACCTAGCATTTACAGAGCGCAAGACGGTTGTGCTCCAGCGCCCAATGAGTTCGAGCTTGTATTGTATTCCAAGTCTTCTGTAGGGGTCAAAGCAGGCGAAAACACTCAGTTCATCGTCTCTTTTGTTTACGCTCCTGCGTCAGACCCAGACGGTTATGGTGCACTCACTGATACAGGCTCTGCCACTAGCATCAATGTCACCCTAGGCCAGCATGCCTCTGGCTGGACACCACCACCACCGCCTTCTCAAGCCAACCCAGCTTGGATACTAACGCCCCCCGAAGGTGCCTTCATTGTCAACCCTAATGAAGGAAGCCCTGAGTCATCCGTAGCGTTTAATATTTCCCACATCGCCACGAGGCTTCAGCCTGGCCCTACAGTGATGTATGTGCAATACAGGAACATACCTGGATATGATGATGGTGTCTATGCCATTTTGTTATACAAGGAGCCTGCTACGCCTGAGATCAAATACTTCGATGTGGTCACTACTCCACGAACTGAAGACCCTATAGAATATACCGCTTACAAAGACCCATACTTGAATAATGTGCATCTTGAGTATGAAACGTATGGCGCCAAAGAATTTAGTTTGAGCATAGAGCAGATACGTGGAGGCTTAATGCCAGGCTATCCAATAACGCTGCCTTGCAACTCGAGTGGTATACAAGTCATGGACCCCAATCTGCCTCCTGGTGATTATATCGCTACGTTGAGTCCTATTGATGGGTGAGACAAAAGCTTTGACCAATGCTAAATCTTAATAATCATGAACACGAACTGCAAAGAACAACCGCAAGAAAGTAAACCATTCACCGTCGCGCCCCTAAAAGACTTAACAGCCACAGGGAATGTCAATGCTGAAGGAAAAATACAAGAAAGCGGTCACGATCTACTCCCGCAGGGGAGTATCATCATGTGGAGTGGCAACTTTGCCAATGTTCCTGCTGGCTGGGCCTTGTGCAATGGAGCAAATGGTACGCCCAACTTACAAGGACGCTTCATTGTAGCTGCTGATGCCAGCACTGATTTTCAACCCAACAATTCAGGTGGTTCCAGTATCAACCTCCCAACAATGTCTGTTACTACAGATGAACGAGGAAACCATTCTCATGGATTTCCTCCGGGGTGGTACGATAATACGTGTGCCCTACAAGCCAACAAAGTCACCGTAATTGATAGAGCAGGTCAGTCAGTCAAGTCAGCCCAAACACAGCCAAGTGGAGCACACAGTCATAATGTCAGTGTTCCTATTACTTACAATACGGGGGTAAAAACAGATGACCTTATACGTCCGCGTTACTATGCCCTGGCATTTATTATGAAACTTTAAAGCCCTGTTTGAAGCTAAGCATTACTTAGGCTAGCTCAAGGGCTATCTAACCAATACCTTAGTGTCCACCAAATGTTAACCTTTAAACCAATCACTATGAACACTAACAACAGCGAACAACGGGAAACAAAAAAATCCTTCACTGTCGCGCCACTGAAAGATTTAACAGCAACAGGCGATATCAATGCTGAAGGTAAACTAAGGCAAAACGGCCACGAGCTACTCCCTGCCGGTAGTATCATCATGTGGTCGGGCACAACAGACAATGTCCCTCCGGGATGGATTTTGTGCGATGGAAACAACAACACACCAGATTTGAAAGGCCGTTTTATTGTAGCTGCTGACAAAAGTAGTACTGATTATCAGGCCCAAAAATTAGGAGGATATAAGGTCAACCTCCCAGCCCAGTCTTTCACTACAGACTCACAGGGAAATCACCAGCATGGACTCCCCTACGAAGGTTGGTATAAAGGATGGTGCCATGGGGATAAATGGAATACTCCATTACTAGCATTCCATGAGAATTCTCAAAATGAGACAATACCTTCATCATCACAAAATACCAAAGAAAGCGGAGCACACATGCACTCTGTTAGTGTCGCTATTAGCCATGCAGGGGGAGCAACAGAAGATCTTATACGCCCGCGCTACTATGCCCTGGCGTTTATTATGAAACTGTAAGCTGTTCTAGGCTAAGAGTTACTGAGCTAGCTCAAGGGCCACGTAATAAGGCCGGAAACTCCATTAAATACTAACCTTTAAGCCAATCATTATGAATACTAACAACAGAGAACAACCGCAAGAAAGTAAACCATTCACCGTCACACCACTGAAAGATTTGACAGCGACCCATAGTATTAAAGTAGGTACTGACACCTCGCCTGCTGTTTCATTAACCAATAGCGGTAGTGTCACAGCAACTGGAACCATTACAGGGGGCAGCGTCAGTACAGTCGGTGCTATCACAGGAGGTAATGTTACGGCAACTGGGCCCATGACAGGAGGCAGCATCAGCACAGCCGGCGCTGTCACAGGAGATAGCGTTAGTGCAACCGGTGCTATCACAGGAGGAGATATCACAGCATCTGGCAACATTAGCACAAGCAATGGCGTTGTTACAGGTAAGGGGATTGAGTCGACTGGAGAAGTAGCTGCTGCCGTCTCATTGAGGATAGGCCGGACGGTGCTCAACGAAGCTGATCTTCATAAACTTGTAACACTTGTCAACAGAGGAACGATATACATAAAGCCACAAAACCACGGTTATTATTTGGTGAACCAAGGAGGAAATTATGGAGATAAGCCTAGCCCAAGTGCACAATTCCAACTTGACAACTCAGGACAAGACCACGATGCACAGATGCGTATAGTCTTTAATCCGGGAGATTAGTAGATATCTTGTTCTAAAGTGAGCCTATCGTGCAAGTGCTTTTCGCTTGTACGGTAAGGTTTATTAACTCCCTTTGCGCAGCTCTTCCCAATAGCTTCAGCCACGCGCTGCTAAACTAGACTGCCCCGAAGACTACAACTGGCTTTTAAATCACAGAATAACACCGCTGAAAACCCTCTAATTGGCTACTTCAGACATAAACTTGATGCGCATCAGCCGTAGTTCCTCCTCTTCATAATCTTCCCCTAGGGCTGTTTTCGCCTGCCCGATGTTATCTGTCTCAGCCTTCATAAAGTAATCATACAACTCCTCTTGTTGGTCTCTAGAAAGCACTGTGTTGATGTAATAGCCGATGTTCAGCTTGGTGCCAGCGTAGCATAGTTGCTCCATCTCCTTGAGCAGCTCGTCCAAAGTCAATGACTTGGAGGCAGCAATCTCCTCTAAATCGATCTTGCGATCGATCTGCTGAATAATAGCTACTTTACTTTTGGATTTGTCAGCAATAGATTTTACAGTGATCTCTGATACTGTAGTGATGTCGTTATCTAATATATGCTGTTGGATCAGTTCGATAAAGGGTTGCCCAAATTTCTTTGCTTTGCCTAGACTTAATCCACTGATTTGAGCCAGTTCTTCTAAAGTGCTGGGATAGGCCAGGGCCATGTCTTCGAGCGATGCATCTTGGAAGACAGCGTAGGTGGGAACGCCTTTTTCTCGCGCTACTTGTTTTCTGAGCTCTTGCAAACGTATCAGGAGTGCTTGATCATGCGTTCTCACAGCCTCATCAAGCGGTTTAGCCTGGTCAGAGGCAGCATACACATGGTCCTTATGGAGCATGATCCCGTATGGTTGGTCTAAAAAGCTTGTGCCTTGCTGGGTCAATTGTAAGGTATTGCCAGGCTCCATATCCTTGCGCAATAGACCAAACAGCAGGGTTTGTCTAATCACAGCCGCCCAGAAGGCGTCGTCTTGGTCGCTTCCTTGGCCAAACAGAGGGAGTGTTTGGTGGCGATAGCTCTTTATATAAGCATCTTCTTCACCTCTCAAAAAGTGGATTACATACTCCATGTCACCTTGCTCTTGGGTTTGCTGCACAGCTGAAAGCACCATTTTGACAAAATGTTCTGCGGCGTAAGTCTCTGTAGGATTCTTACAATTGTCACAATAATGACAGCCTTCTTTGTAAAACTCTCCAAAGTAATGGAGCAGCTGTTTGCGTCGACACGCACCAGACACGGCATAATTAGCCACTTCTTGTAGTAGTGTCTGGGCCTTGTCTCGTTCTAAAGCAGGCTTGCTGTTGTTAAACTTCTTCATCTTCACAATGTCCTCATGGCTGTAGAACATGAGGCAGTGACTGACTAGGCCATCCCTGCCTGCCCTGCCTGTTTCTTGATAATAGCCTTCCAGAGACCTAGGCACATCATGATGGATCACAAAGCGTACATCGGGCTTGTCAATGCCCATGCCAAAGGCAATAGTAGCCACAACGACTTCTACTTGGTTGTTCAGAAAAGCATCTTGGTTTTTCATTCTGGTTTTGCTCTCCAGCCCAGCATGATAGGGGGCAGCGCGAATGCCATTCAGGTTTAGCAATGCTGCCATCTCTTCCACCTTTTTTCTGCTCTGACAATACACAATGCCAGAGGCCTTGGGAGCGTCTTTGATGAATTTAACCAGCTGCTTTTCTACGTCTATTTTAGGCCTGATCTCGTAATAGAGATTTTCTCTATTAAAAGAAGACGTAAATAATGTGGCGTCTTCTATGCCCAGGTTTTTGACAATGTCCTGCTGTACTCTGGGCGTCGCTGTAGCAGTAAGGCCAATCATGGGCAATTTGCCTAGCTGCTCATCAATGACTGTTTTGATGTTTCTGTACTCTGGCCGAAAGTCATGCCCCCAGTCCGAAATACAGTGCGCCTCGTCTACAGCAATGAAGGAGATGGACGCCTGTTTTAAAAAGGCTAGGTTGTCCTCTTTGATGAGCGACTCTGGCGCTACGTAAAGCAGCTTGGTCTCTCCAGACAGGACCCGTTCTTTAATCTCTTGAACGACCTTCCTAGACAAGGTAGAGTTGAGAAAAGCCGCTTTGACGCCCAAAGCATGCAGTTGGTCTACTTGATTCTTCATCAGTGCAATCAAAGGCGATATGACGATGGCTAAACCCTCTTGCATCAAAGCTGGTATTTGATAGCACAACGACTTGCCCCCACCGGTAGGCATAATGACAAAAGTGTTCTTACCATCTAAGACGTTTTTGATAATGGCCTCTTGCTCTTCTCTGAACTGGTCATAGTCAAAAACCTGTCTCAGTTTTTCTCTGATGGCCTTCGTTATAGGGTCTTCCATAGGTCAATACTTTATAGGCTTGCGCAAAATTTATCTAAGAAAATTGCTTATCCATGAATATAGGTAATCTTTTAGTGCATGCGTGTTGGCCCATGAAGCAGTCCTAAAACAACTATTGGGCAATTGGCACCTATAGTTGCTGCCTCATGCGCTCATAGAGGATCACGGCAGCCGCTACAGAGACATTGAGCGAAGCAATAGGGCCTACCATAGGAATGCACACGCTTTGATCGGCCAGCCTCAAGTGTTGGGGAGCAATCCCTCGGTCTTCTGCTCCAAGCAGCAGCGCAAGCGGTAGGTTCAAGTCAGTAGCATAAAGCGATTGGGTAGCTTGTTCGTGGCAGGCCACAATCTGTAAACCACTGTCTTTGAGGTACTGCATGGTGTCTTGCAGACTTCCTACACGACAAATGGGGAGGTGGGCCAGGGCCCCTGCGGAGGTTTTCATGGCTTCTCCACTAACGGAAGCACTGCCTTGCGTAGGAATTACCACAGCGTCCACACCAGTGCTCGCAGCCGTACGTACAATGGCCCCAAAATTCCTCACATCGGTGATGCCATCTAGGAGCAGCAGCAGTGGCGTTCTCCCTTGTTCGTAGCTGGCTTGGACCACATGGCTCAAGGAGGCCCAAGCAATGGGCGCCAGGTAGGCCACAGCTCCTTGATGATTTTTTGTGGTCAACTTATTGAGCTTGACCGTGGGCACATGGCTGCAAGGAATTTGGTGCTGCCTGATCAGCGCCAGCAGCTCTTTGCACAGCGGACTCCGAGCAGCCTTGTCCACAAAAACTTTGTCTATAGGCTTGCCTGCTAGGATCGTCTCCATAATGACGCGCATGCCAAAGATAAGGTCAGGACGGACAGAAGGTCGAGTGGGTTTTTTCAAGAGATGGCGATCTGGTTAAAGGGCAAAGATAGCACTGAAACACCTGCTGTCTAACGATGTAGACGCTCGTATCCATTGGTCATCCATTCCGCGCTTGCAGCGCGCTCATTTTTTACTCTGAAGCAATATGTCGCGGCGACACAACCTAGCAACATGGGGCAGTTATGCCCTTGAAAGGGCCACAGACTAGAGGCATCTATCAAAAAACTTGGCGCATTGTTACGGCCCACCTATATTTGTCTTCTCTGACTGAAAGAAAAAAATAGAAACAGAACCATGAGCGAAGGCAACATTATTGTACACGTTAAAGACAGTGAAACCGTTGATAGAGCTTTAAAACGCTTTAAAAAGAAATTCGAGAAAGTGGGCGTGCTCAAACAACTTCGCAAGAGAACCTTCTACAAAAAACCTTCTATACAACGTAGAGAAGAGCGCCTCAAAGCTATTTATAGGCAGAAGATGCAAGCCCGAATGAATGCGTGAGCTTGTTCTATTGTGTAACTACTCTTTTGAGGTGACTACATAGCGGCTCCACAACAACTATAATAGCATACTTTTCAGCCCGTATAGCTTCTCGTCACCCACCTTACGCAGGAATAGATTGGAAAGATTCGACCAAGAAATGAGCTCATAGGGTTGAAATGGGCCCCTATTTCCGTGAATAGCTGTCTATCCGATATCTATTGCGAGCCATCTTCATCAGCCAGAATTACTACGCTATCATTGATGGACTTCACCAAATACTCTGTAGCAAGCCTATTGAAAAATGGTCCTACCCATGCTTCTAGACTCTTGAGATAGGCGGCTTTGAGGACCAGAAAGACTCTTTAGATCATAAAATCACCCAATCGGGAAATCACTCAAGAATACAATGGTCTCAGCTTGACTCATGCTTCCTTCTGCTTAGCAATCTGCGCCAGCATGGTGGCTTCACAAACCAGCTGCTCTCTAACAAACACACGCCCTTTCATCTTGGCAAATCCACGCTTGATGTCAGCCAATAACTCACAATGCAGCACCAGCGTATCCCCAGGTACCACTTTCTTTCTAAAGCGACAATCATCAATGGCCAAAAAGTAGGTCCAATAGTTTTCAGGGTCAGAAACAGTGTTCAGCACCAATATCCCCCCTGTTTGGGCTAGGGCTTCTACCTGTAGTACGCCCGGCATAATGGGATGACCTGGAAAATGCCCCTGAAAAAAAGGCTCGTTGATCGTTACTTGCTTGATGCCTGTGACGCTGCGTGCATCTAAATGGATAATTTTATCCACCATTTGAAAAGGATAGCGATGCGGTAGTATGCGGGTAATTTGCTGAATGTCAAACACAGCAGGCGCACTAGGGTCATATAAAGGCGCACTTGCTTTATCTGAGGGACGTTGGTCTTGATGCATTGAGCGTAAGGTTAGCGAAAGTGAAGAAGATAGCGGCAATGATGGCGTGATCCAACCGTCTAATTATTCTTCTACAGCATTGGTATATAGCTGGATAAGCAATACACATCAAAGATAAATCTATTTGTCAATAGTTACATAACGCTACTTATGAAACCGTCTTCTGTCATCATACATAGCACACTAGCTACTCTACAGACCGCTGCCCAAACACTGTTGCAACAGGCAGGCCCCCAAAAAATTTGGCTTTTTGAAGGAGAGGTGGGAGCTGGCAAGACCACTTTGATCAAAGCCTTTTGTGCCCAGCTCGGCGTGCTAGGCCATGTCAATAGCCCTACTTTCTCGCTAGTGCACGAGTATGCCACTATAGCTGGCGAGACCGTGTATCATTTTGACTTTTACCGTATCCACCAGGAAGAAGAGGCCTTAGCTATGGACCTTCTAGCCTATCTAGAAAGCGGTAGCTATTGCTTCATCGAGTGGCCTACTAAAGTGCATGGCCTCATCCCGCCCAAGCACGCCCATATGCACGTGGCTCCTCAGCCTGATGGAAGCAGAATGCTGCAGTTGTCTTTACATGGAGAAGTTGCTTAAGCGAGGTAGAGCCATGGAAGCGATTTGGACCGTCTCTCTAGGCGCGCTGCCCAAGATAGCCCGGGGTTGCTGCATGACGTAATCGGTTCTAAGCTGCTTATTCAGATATGGAAGCTTCCTTGGAGGGTTTGTGTTGTTTCTCTCCCGTGTGGCATATTCTCAAGAGCGCAAAGTAGGCTAGTCAGTCATTCTTTTCAGCGTTACATGGGCTCTATACTCTACACCACCACGATAAAGGTCGATCAGCACGTGCTCTCCAGGCTTACGCAGCACAATAGGAGCCAGGAACTGCGGCACATGCTCGACTTTGTGGCCATCAATGGCTGTAACAATGTCTCCTACTTGCATATTCGCCTCAGCTGCCGCGCCATTGGGCCATACCTTGTCTATGCGTACGCCAAGCCGCCCTTTAAGTCCTGCATTGTGTGCCTCCTCTTCTGTTATGTTCTTGATACAAACACCCACGACACCTCGTTGCACAGTGCCGTGTTGTTGAAGGTCTTTAAAGACCTGTTGGACCACAGAAGCAGGAACGGCAAAAGAATGTCCTGTAAAATCTCCTATAGAACCACGTATGGCAGCCGTCGTAACGCCCACCAGCTCGCCTGCAAGATTTACCAAGGCTCCGCCGCTACTTCCAGGGCTGGTGACAGCATCGTGTTGAATGAAAGGCTTGATATAAGGGTTAGCTTCAGCAGATTCTCTGAAGTAGCGCCTTCTAGTGCTTACAATGCCTTTGGTCACTGTACCATGAAGATTGTAGGGACTACCTACTGCCAACACCCACTCACCCACCTGGAGCGCGTCTGAGTTGCCAAATTCAAGATAGGGCAACCCTTCTGCTTGAATTTTCAGGAGTGCTAGGTCTGTATGAGGGTCTTTACCCTTCAGCTGGGCATTGTATTGGTTGCCATCTTCTAGCGATACTGTAATCTGTTTTGCATGGGCTGTAACGTGATGATTAGTAACAATGTATCCATCAGAGGTAATGATCACTCCAGACCCTGTTGATCGTCGGCCAGATGTTCGAGGAGCAGGACTAATCACATGCCCAGAGGAGGGGGGATTATCAGCATGCTCAACGCTGATATGCACTACAGCAGGAATAGCCTTGGAGGCAGCCTGAACGAAGTTAGGGGAGGCGCTAGTGTTTCCAGCTCTTTGTGTATCTATAGACCCATCTGGGTCTTTGGGCTGGCAAGCGCCGTTGAGTAGTAAGAGCACTATGATACTTCCGAAAAACTGCTTGGGACTAATCATGGCGCTATTTACCTCTACATCTTTTTTAATGCTTCACTTAATTTAGTTGAGGTAAATGACAAACGCTATACGCTACTTGTTCGAAACGCTATTTTTTTGACGACCATACAGCATCTAGTATGAGCATGGTGAGACCATCGCACTGCTTTCATGTACTTTATTACTTAAAAATTGGCCTTTTAGCTACTGAAAGCTGCTGTGAGACCGTGGAAAAATATATCCGATATTCTAGCAACAGGTTGAGGATCATCTAACAAACAATAGTCCAATGAACAAATAAGTCAATAAAAAATAGACCAATAAGTAAATCGCTATCCTCCTGCTAGGTCAGCAGCCCTCCGTCCACCTGAATGACTTGTCCCGTGATATATGCAGCAGCCTCTGAAGCCAAAAACAAGGCACAGTTGGCCACGTCCTCAGGTCGCCCTACGCGCTGCAGTGGAATAGCTTTTTGCCAACCTTGCTCGGCAGCTGCTGTCAGGCCTTGGGTCATGGCGGTGTCAATAAAACCTGGTGCAATGGCATTAGCCCGAATGTTTCTTGCCCCCAGCTCAAGAGCTACTGATTTGGTCAGTCCAATAATGCCTGCCTTAGAAGCCGCGTAGTTAGCCTGACCTGCATTGCCTTTAAGCCCCACCACAGAAGAGATATTGATGATACTACCACTGCGCTGTTGGATCATGGTCTTGGTTGCTGCTTTGATCGTATTGAAGCAGGACTTCAGATTGACCCGCAGCACTTCGTCCCAGGCCTGCTCGTCCATGCGTAGCAATAGATTATCTTGGGTAATGCCTGCATTATTGACCAATACATCTAGTCGGCCCCACTCGTGTACAATTTCCTGAATCAGGGCGGTCACTGCAGCAAAATCTGCTGCATCAGAGCGGTACGCAAGGACCTTGCCCCCCAGCTGCTGAAGTTCTTCTGCTAATGCCTGACCTTGCTCATCGCTAGAAAGATGGGTCACTACCACATCTGCTCCTTCCGCTGCAAACTTAGTGGCAATAGCACGGCCAATGCCGCGGGAAGCACCTGTAATGAGGGCTACTTTACCTTGCAGTTGTTTCATAGCTTCTTTGTTTATTAGTCTATTTGTGTATTAGATTATTTGGCGTGTGTTATGTCTTTATAATCATTAAGAACTGATCATTGAATTATGACGAGCATCAAAGATAGCCAAAAATCACAGCCCATATAGGTGCGTTGCTGCGCAAGCCTTAGCGTACCTGTTTTTTTGTCGCGTTCTAAAAACTAGCTTTGTACTCTCAAATCAGTGGCTTCCCTTACGCAATGGCAGAGTCATTCCGAGCACACCCTCTGTCATCCTGAACGCATGTGAAGGAGCACTGCGTAGTGGACTTCGCAGGGCTGTTTCGTATGTGCTTAACATCACAAGATCGGATGTTTGCAAAGGACTTACGCAAGGCGAGTGAGTTAGTAAACTTATCTCCTTAAAGAAATTGAACGCCGCTATAGTATCTCTTAACCTCCTTGATGATGACAACACAATATGACCTTACAGTACTAGGGAGCGGTCCTGGCGGCTATGTAGCTGCCATTAGGGCCGCACAGCTCGGCATGAAAGTAGCCGTAGTAGAAAAAGAAGCCTTAGGAGGCGTGTGCCTCAATTGGGGCTGTATTCCTACCAAGGCGCTACTTAAAAGTGCCCAAGTATTTGAGTATATCCAAAACGCAGCTGCCTACGGCATCCAGGTGCAAGCGGCCCAAACCGATTTCAAAGCCATGGTCCAGCGCAGCCGCAAGGTGGCAAGCGACATGAGCAAGGGCATCCAGTTTCTTTTCAAGAAGCACAAGATCGATACGATCTGGGGGACTGGACAGCTGGGGGAGGCAGGAACTGTCATTGTAGAGGCGCCTGAAGGAAAGTCGGCTACTTACCATGCTTCCCACATTATTGTGGCTACAGGCGGCAGGAGCCGAATGCTCCCACAGCTCCCCATTGATCACCAAAAAGTGATTGGCTACAGAGAAGCCATGGTACTGGACCAGCAGCCTTCCTCTATGGTGATTGTAGGGGGGGGGGCGATTGGCATAGAGTTTGCTTATTTCTACAATGCTATTGGCACTGAGGTGACGCTGGTAGAGTACATGCCCCGCTTGCTACCGCTTGAAGATGAAGAAGTATCTAAGGAGCTAGCCAAGATACTGACCCAAAAAGGCATTCAGATACACACCAGCACAGAGGTAACCAGCGTCAATACCCAAGAAGCGCAGTGTCAGGTACAGCTTACAACTGCTGCAGGAGAGCAAAGCCTTGCCTGTGACGTGGTTTTGTCTGCAGTGGGTGTGGTAGCCAACTTAGAGGGCATCGGACTGGAAAGGGTAGGGGTGGCTACTGAACAAGGTAGGATAGTGGTCGATGACTTTTATGGCACGAACGTGCCTGGTGTCTATGCCATTGGCGACGTAGTGAAAGGCCCTGCCTTGGCCCACGTGGCTTCTGCTGAAGGCATCGTTTGTGTAGAAAAAATAGCAGGCCTACGTCCTGAGCCATTGGACTATCACAATCTTCCTGCCTGCACTTACAGTCAGCCTGAGGTGGCTTCTGTAGGCTATACAGAAGAGGCTGCCCGAGCAGCTGGCTATGAGATCAAAGTAGGCAAGTTCCCTTTTGCTGCCTCAGGCAAAGCCAACGCAGCTGGTGCCAAGGAGGGTTTTGTTAAAGTAATTTTTGACGCGCAATACGGTGGGTGGCTAGGGGCACATATGATTGGCACTAATGTCACCGAGTTGATTGCAGAGGTAGTAGCTGCTAGAAAACTAGAAACGACTGCCTATGAGATTATGAAAGCAGTGCACCCACATCCTACCCTTTCTGAAGCCATTATGGAAGCGACAGCAGATGCTTACGGAGAAGTGATTCACTTGTAGATAGCTATCAATGCTCTGTGGTGGTTCCCTGTGCATGAGCAGCAGAGAATGATTCAACAATCGATATCACCTACTACGAGCTTGTTGCAAGATAGGTCCTATGGTCTACTAAAACTCCGAAAAAGTGTACTTTATCAAGCGAGACCGTTGCAAAATGCACTTTATGTTCTATTAGCGCTCTAAAATAGACCTTACTAACTCTAGAAGTAGTTTTTAAATCACTCAATCACAAAATCGCTCAATCATGCAATGGCCTCACTGCAGTTGACCACTGACCCATCGGCCTCGACCGTGCAAGTCCTGCCAGGTGCGTACTGCTTGGAAGCCAGCTTCCGTCAACAAATGGGCGATGGCTGTTCCAAAGGCTTCATTGATCTCTAGGTAGAGCCTACCGCCTGGCACCAGGTGCTGGGGCGCTAAGGCAGCGATTCGTTCATAAAAAAGCAGTGGTTGCTCGTCAGGCACAAACAAGGCTCTCTCAGGCTCGTAATCTAACACACAGCGCTGCATGCGGCTTTGCTCTGCCCTACGTACATAAGGAGGGTTGCTCACGATAATATCCCATTGTCGGTCAGGCAGTGCGTCTTGTAGGATATCTGCTTGAAGCCATCGTAGAGAAGCCCCTAGCTTTTGGGCATTGGCCTGGGCAACGTTCAAAGCCTCTGGGTCAATATCTAACGCATGAACAGTGGCCTGCTGCAGTTCCTGTTGCAACGTGATGGCAATGCAGCCACTGCCTGTGCCTATATCCAACACTTGCAGCCCAACTTGTGAATTTTCTTGAAGGATGCATTGGACCATTTCTTCGGTCTCTGGCCGCGGAATCAACACCGCTGGGCTTACCTGAAAGTTTCTGCCCAGGAAAGGGGCTTCTCCTAAGACATACTGAATGGGCTCATGCTGCTTGAGGCGCTGCAAGGCGGCAGCCAGTAGCTGCGATTTGGGGAGAGGAATAGCTACGATTGCTCCCATCACCAAGGCCATGGCATCGCATTGGAAATAGTGAGCTAGTAGCCGCTTGGTGATAGCTTGGCATTCTCGTGCGTCTTGGAAAGTGGGCAGCAGGGTTTCGTAAACTTGTCTATAGAGTGCTTGGCTCGATACCCTGTTTTCCATGTCAGCCTGTTTAGTTGCCCTTTAAGAACTCAAATAATGCTGCTTTTTAAAGCGATATAGCCTATTTTACGGATAAAATATGGCTATTGTTTTATATTTCTGAGCAAAAAAATTGCCACATTCTTGATCCAAGCTTGCCGTTTCTTGCAAAAAATCCTTTGGCGAAAAGCCCCACCTAGGGCTAAGCAGCGTCAGCTTTTCCAGAGGGAAGAGATAAGGTTGTTTTGCCCGCCATCTCCACCGCCATTTTTGCTGGTGCAGGCAAAGAGAAAGATGGCCAAGTCTTTACCAAAGCAAAGTTCATTGCTACCATATATGCAGGTATGCGTGAGGGCATTGAGCAGTTTGTGACGGGAAACTCTGGTCATACAATGAGTATCGTCCTGAACTTCTGGGATCCCGAATAGAAACATTCTCGCCCTGGATGGCCTAAGGCAGAAATCTCTAGGGCAACTCCCTTCATACCTGAATGCCATGGTATTCCTGCTGCGCTTCGTAGTCTTTTCTGAGTGGATGACCTTGCCAGTCAGCAGGCAAAAAAATACGCCGCAGGTCTGGATGACCTGTAAAATGAATGCCCATCAAGTCATAAGTCTCGCGTTCGTGCCAGTCAGCACTGCGCCAGATATGGCTCACTGAGGGCACTTTGGGCAAGGGCGTGCCAGGCAAATTCCTGGTGACGCAGATCTTGAGCATCAGCTGTAGGTTGTAAGGGATAGAGTAGAGGTGATAGATTACTTCCAACGTGCCTGCTGCAGGCCCATTGTCTAGTGCTGTTATGCAAGCTAAGTAATCGAAATACGTTCTTTCGTGTGTATACAACACTTGTCCTACTTCAGCGATGCGTTGTGTGGGCACCCTAATAGCAGAGGGCGTAGCTTTCGCATCTTCCTCTAAGAGAATGTCTGGCCCCAAATTTTGCGCCAACAAAGTGGTTATGGCTTCAAAAGTCATTGCTAGCTTATTCACTTACCTTACGCAAGCCCTTTTTACACCTTCTATCTTGTCATGTTGAGGAGCGCGAAAAATCTCTGCGTGGTCTACACTACACAGAAACACTCCACATGCGTTCAGGATGGCAGCAGGAGAGGCACGGAGTGACAATGCTAATGCGTAAGTGGATTTGCCCACTCAAATTGTTCGCCTCGCTCACTTTCTACGGGCCTTCATTGCTTCTTTCAGGTGTTGCTGAAACTTAGACTGCTTTTTGTCTTTGTGCTTGGCTTTGTTCTCCTCCAGCTTTTGCTTGATTTTGTCTTCGTCTACGAATTGCTTGATCAAGCTTTGCTGGCTAAAGGTCATCAGGTTAGAAATGAAGTAGTAGAAGCTCAAACCAGCTGGAAAACTGTTCAGAATGAACATGAAGGTAATAGGCATCATGTAGGTCATGACTTTCATGGGCCCTTCGGGCGGCGTCAATTGGTTATTAGACCAAGTGTAGAGCAGCGTAGACGCAGTCATGAGCAAGGTGAATAGGCTCACATGGCTGCCATAAGCAGGGATACTAAAAGGCAGGTGAACAATGGCATCGTAGGTCGACAAATCATTCGCCCATAAAAAGCCCTGTTGGCGCAAAGCAATGGCATTGGGGAAGAAGTTAAACATCGCCAACAAAATGGGCATCTGCAGGAGCACAGGCACACAACCACTCAGCGGATTAATGCCTACTTCTCGATAAAGCTGCATTTGCTCCATCTGTACTTTTTGCGTGTCTTCGCCATGCTTGTTTTTGATGGCGTCTATGGCAGGCTTTAACACGCGCATCTGGGCCATGGCTAAATAAGATTTGTAAGAGAGCGGAAGGAGTAGCAGCTTGATGAAGAAGACAAGCAAGATAATGATCAGGCCATAGCTGCTGAGGTATTGCTCTAAGAAGGTGAATACGGGAATAATCAACCCTCTGTTGATCCACCGAACAATGGGCCAGCCCAAAGGAATGTTTTTAGAAAACCCTTCAGCAACCTGGCTAAGGACGCGATAGTCATTCGGGCCAAAGTAAAAAATGAACTGCCCTTGGCTGTCCTGTTGTTGATCAGTATCAGGCAATGTCAACCGCACCTGTGCTTCCTTGACCGTAGCGGTGCTTTGCGGAGTCGGTAGCGTAGCTACGTAGCCACTAGCAAAGGCTTGCTCTTGGGCAATGATCGCTGCCGTGAAAAAGCGTTGTTTGATGCCTACCCACTGGACAGAGCTTGTTAGCTGCTGTTCTTGTGGGGTATCTGAGCGCTCCTTGAGCTGATCGAACTTGCGATCGGCAGAGTAATAATTGATCGTTGTTTTGTTGCGACACGCAGTGATGTCCTGCTCCACACGCCTCACCAGGTCGTGCCACACAAAGGTGGCAGGCACCTGGGCCAGCGCACCGCCCAAGCCTACCATTTCCCACCCATGCGTCAGCGTGTAGCCTTGGCCAGGTAGAGAAAAGGTATGGCGGATGTACTGATCAGGCCCTACAGGCAACACAAAGGTGGCTTGCGCAGTGCTGTCCCCCTCGACTCGTTGGTTGTTGGCGGAGGTCTCAAAGAACAACGTGCCTGTGTCCAGCTGTATATGATCGTGCGTGGTCCACTGAAAGCCCATATGGCTGCTATCCCCGTCCAGCAACGTAAGGGGCTGTTGTTGATGGTCTTGGTAGTTTTTGAGCACCACCTTCTTGACCCTGCCTCCTCGCGTAGTGAGCGTCACTTGGAGGGCCTCGTTCTCTAGCACTACCTCTTTTTCTGTCCCCTGCGTGGCAGCAGCAAAGGGACCGTAAGCAGCTGTACTGGTAGTGGGCGTAATGGCACTAGCCAAAGAAGGCTCTTGCGGCTGCGTGGGTTGGATGGCGCTTACTGGACCCTGTGACTGCGTAGTGGGAGTGGGCTGTGTAGGGGGGGGGGCAAAAAAATGCATATAGGTAATGAGCATCACAGAAATGAGCGTCAGACCTATCAGCTGATTCTTATTCATTGATTATTGGTTGATTTTTTATTGGCTCGTTTACTATTGGTTTATTGACCTATTTATTCATTTTGCGCAACGACATTGGCCATTATAACACGGAAGTAACTTCCGCACCAGTGGGGTTTATTGGCTTAATTGTTTATTGATCTAGCAGCTTATTGATTCGTTTTGCGCAACGGCATTGCCCACTAGTACGGAAGTAACTTCTGCACCAGTGGGAAAGTAGTAGATTAAGGCGTAGGTGCGGCACTCGCACCAGCTTCTTTGTAGAAATACAAATAAGCTTCACTAGCCATTTTCTCTGCTTCGTTTTCTGGTTTGATAAGAACCTCCTTATCGTCGTTGTATAGTATCCACTGCCCTTCACAGTTACGGACATAAGCTGTGTAGTGGCCTCCTTTAGGAGAGTTTCCTTCCATGTGCAAGATAAATGCTCTTAATGCATAGGAAACATCTTTCGGTGGTGTGCCACTGTCTGTGTATTGATGGCCTGCCTTAACCGTTAACTCAAAAGGTTTTTCCAAATGCTCTTGGGCTTTGTAAGAATCAGCAGCAGCTTTATTCCAACCAAATCTTACAGCTTGAACAGCTAATATCCCCGAAGGAACTTGGATTCGTGTTGTCTTGTTTGCCTTTCCTGTTTTGGCGTCTGTTAAATCAACTTCTTCTTCTAGAAAATACTGATCTAAAACCATTTGAAGGGTATTTCCATAGCTTTTGTCTTCTTCTTTAAGACCTGATATTCCAACAAGTATGTGAATTTTTGTGTCTATAGGATTGCTTTTTTCTTTGTCAGTCGAGTCTTTGTAGGCCTGAGTTTCCCTTAATGAGATATCACCAGGAACACCCAATTTATCAAATATGTGACTCAACAATTCTTGAGGGTCTTGCTGTGAGTTTCTGCGACCCCCATCTATGGGCCAACCAGTAGCTACTAAGGCATCGAGGAATGCCTCTGCTTCTTCTCTGGTTGCATCTCTCTTATGATCTTTAATGGCATCTACAAGGGCTTTCCCTGCCTGAGCCAGAGCGCTGCTTTTTCTACTAAAAATGTCAGGATATAGCCTAGCAATGACCTGCAACACAGAGTTCATGTAACAAGTGTTGCCTACGTTGGGGATCCCTCCTCTTAAATCAGTTTTTGATTTTGGATCTGAGGAAGAAGTTCCTTTCCCCCCTCCCCCTCCTGTAGGGTCTGGAGTTTCTGGACTGCTGCATCCTTGTCCCAAAAGGAGCAAGAACAACACCGCTAGCGCCCTGCTCGTGGAGCCTAGACGACTTTTGCGTAATGAATATATAAGCCTTCTTGCGTTAAGCATGCTTTGGGGCGTTTAAGTTTAGACATTTCAGCGTAACACTGAACTTGGTCGGTGTTTCTTTTAGCAGGCGCGTATGAAGAGGCTTTGCGTAGCGGGCCTCTCAGCGATGTTTGACAGTATCTATATCTAAATGTAATTCAGAGAACATGCTCTTGGTCACTTGCTGTATGCCCTTTTGTTTCCCTTTCTTCAGGACATTTTTTCTTACCCAAGTCTCTAATTGGCTTAACGCTGTCATGATAGTCTCTGTGGACCTCAAACTTTCTTGGCCACCTCTTGCCGTAATCGCTCTAGCTCTGCTTGACTTAAGCCTGTCACTTTTTTGACAGTATCTATATCTAAGAGTAGCTCAGAGAACATGCTCTTGGCCACTTGCTGCATGCCTTGCTGCATACCCTGTTGCATGCCTTGCTGTATACCTTGCTGTATGCCTTGCTGTATGCCCTTTTGTTCCCCTTCCTTCAGGGCACTTTTTCTTAATTGACTTAACGCTGTCATGATAGTCTCTTTTAGGTGGGGATATACGTCCCCAAAAGTAGCTACTAGCTCTTCTAGTTCATACTCTCCTGCTTGCAACACATAGTCCAAATTCGAATCAAGATAGCGATCTGCTGGCAATTTACACAACAGCTCCTTGTGAGAGCGCATCCACAAAGGAAAATCGCGCGCAGGGGCCCTTTTTAGCAGCAGCTCCATCAGCCCGCTCTCCCCATGCTCTGCCAGTGACTTATCAGAGTGCTCTTGTAAATTGAGCAAGATAAAGGGACTCCCCATCACTAGCCGTGCCAAGTCTGGTCGTGCAAAATAATCATAGATGCTCTTCTTGTAAGGATAGTGCTCTGCAATACCATTATACACGACCACGCTAGCGATCACTGGCAGCTTCTCATTGCCTTGCTTTTGATACTTCAAGTATAGCCCTGCGTTATATTGCAGCTTTCTAGCTAGGATCGTCGGGTCAATCCCTCGCTCCTGCTCAGCGTGTAAGAATATATCATCGCGTGAGTCTTGCGTAAGGCAGTGATACGTGATATCTGTCTGCAGTGGCTTTCTGCCTGGAAGCCGCCTAGTGGAGTCATAAATCTGAAGCGTTCTCCAATCAACAGCTGCTACTAGCTCCTTGGGTAAATGTGCTTTGAAAAAGGACTGTGCTATTTCTATATGCTCCATCATGGTCCCAAAGTAGGTATCATGCGGACTGGTAAGCTTCTTCATCTGGCTATTTTTCTATAAGGTGCAACCTCTTGAAAAAACAGCAGAATGCATAGCCCTTGGCTCATTGAATGATTTACTAATCGCGTGATTTTGCGATTGATCGGTGAAATGATTGCAATTACTTTGGTAAACCAATGGGCTAGTAACCAAATGATACGATGGCCCAACAATCAAATAATCTAGTAAACCGCGATAGCCCAATAATCAAATGATCTAATAAGCCAATGAATCAATAATCCAATAAACAAATGGACTCAATCACGCCACTGCCTTCATCACAGCTTCAAAAGCAGCAGGATGGTTCATGGCTAGGTCTGCCAGCACCTTCCTATTCAAGAGAACCTCGCTGGCTTGTAGCTTGCCCATAAAGACAGAGTAAGACATGCCATGCATGCGGGTAGCTGCATTGATACGTTGGTTCCAGAGCTGCCTGAATTCTCTTTTCTTGACCCTACGGTCTCGATAGGCATACTGCAATCCACGCTCAACAGCGTTTTTAGCGACGGTCCATACATTTTTTCTTCTGCCCCAATAGCCTTGGGCTAGCTTGAGGGTTCTTTTTTTGCGTGCCTTAGCAGCAACAGCATTGGTCGATCTGGGCATTTTATTTGGCGGTTAGGTGATCTATGAGGCACAAAATTATTTCCGTGCTAGCTAAGGGGGCCTGTCAGTCACCCCTTACTCCTCCCAGCGAGGAGGGAAATTTTACGAGTAGACTTATCTTGGTGCAGGGAGTAGTATCCCCCTAGTTCTCAGACATTCAGCATCTTCTTCACTCTGGGCGTGTCTGCCTTGTGCACCAGCGTCTTGTGGGTAAGCCTTCTTTTTTGCTTGGTCTGCTTCTTGTCTAGCTCGTGATTCTTAAAGGCGTGCGCACGTTTAATCTTGCCAGTGCCTGTGAGGCTAAACCTTTTCTTTGCTCCTGAATGTGTTTTTACTTTCGGCATTTTATTTCTTTTAGATTCTTGTATCTCTGAGGCTGTACGCTTATTTCTTGGCCAGCTTAGGAGATAAGTAAAGGATCATGCGTCTACCTTCCATTTTGGGCAGTTGCTCTATTTTTCCATGCGTTTCTAGGGCTTGCGCAAATTTTAGCAACAGCAGTTGTCCTCTTTCTTTAAAGGCGATGGTTCTACCCATAAAGTGTACCACCACTTTGACTTTGGCCCCGTCGTCAAGGAACTTGGTAGCGTGCTTCAACTTAAAATTGAAGTCATGCTCATCTGTGTTGGGCCCGAACCGAATTTCTTTGACCACGGTCTTTTGTGCCTTGGCCTTGATCTCTTTCTGTTTCTTTTTCTGCTCGTACTTGAACTTGGAATAGTCGACCACCTTGCACACAGGAGGATCCGCATTAGGAGATATTTCTACCAAGTCTAGCTCCTGGCGATCTGCTATGCGCAGCGCTTCTTGCAGGGAGTAGACACCCACGTCTACATTGTCACCTACTACCCTTACTTCAGGCGCAGTAATTCTTTGGTTCACTTTATAGGGTTCTTCAACCCTTCTTCGGAATACTGGTTTCTTTGGTTTACGAATAGCTAGCAGGTTTTAGGAAGCATTCAGAAAGGCAACAAATATCAACATAAGTTTCTAAAACTGAAAATACTATGCACTGAAAGTGCATAGGTTCTTTTAAAAGGATAAGATTGAAAATCTTAATCTAATATAAAGTTCTCAAGGGAGACATTGGACGGTCCACTGTGATGATTTAGATACAATTCTACCATTTCATCTGTTATGTTACCTGTGCTCCAGCCCCCATCACCTATTGACCAGAAATGTTTGCCCCAATAGCTCTTCTTCAATGCGGAAAACTCCTCCTGAACTCTTCGCCATGTACGACCTTTCAGGCGTTTTACCAACTCACTGATCGATTGAGAAGGAGAATATTTGATATGCAGATGTACATGATCTTTACTTATAACTCCTTTCAAAATCTTTACGTCTTCTGCATCACAGATCTGCTGAATCAGATCACGACATCTAGTTTGAACATCTCCCTTGAGAACATGATAACGGTATTTAGTAACCCAGACTATATGGGCTGTCAACCAGGAGATTGTGTGGCTACTACGTCTTGATTCCTTACTCATCATCCAAATCTAGCATGCAGAGGAAGTGTGTAGCAACTGGAAGTCTTGCACTGAAAGTGCATAGTTTTGTACTAGCGACTGAGACCAATAAAACTGGGGAGAGACGCATTATTTGACTTATTGTCAGCGAACAACCTACTGGTTAGGCGTAAAAAGCGAAGCGTTCGTACAACGCAATCTGCTCACTGGCTAGTGAAGTATCCCAATCTGATAAGGAATTTGGAAGTAGGCGGCCCGAATCAGCTGTGGGTAAGTGATATAACGTATTGCCCTACAGGGCATGGTTACTTATACATAAGTCTAATAACGGATGCATACTCAAGAAAGATAGTAGGCTACCCTGTGTCGACGAGTTTGGCAGCCAAGGAAACGTTGCAGGCCCTGAAAATGGCCTTGTTAAGTGTTAAGGGGGTGTCTATGTCGCTGATCCATCACTCAGATCGTGGGGTACAGTATTGTAGTAAAGATTACCTAGCGGAGTTAACAGCCCATGGGATTCGTATCAGCATGAGGGCAAAAGGGTCTCCCTTGGACAATAGTATAGCCGAGCGTGTGAATGGGATATTGAAACAGGAGTATTTGAGGGCCTATAAAGTATCAAGCCTATCAGAAGGGCAAAAGGTTCTCAAGGAAGCAGTGAGCTATTATAACGAAGAGCGTCCGCATATGAGCCTAGGATATATGTCTCCGTCGGCCTCACATGCAGCAAGCTCAAAACGTGTGCGTCTGTGGAAGAATAAGTATCAGGATCAAGGTAGGCCAGGCGATCCCCCCTAGCCCATGATCCAAGCGATCCATAGCACTAGACAATCAGTGTAAAGCTATGTCAGGACTAAATCAAAATTGTAAATTTCTAACAGGACTAATTTTAAAACTGTCAACCTATTTTAGGACGAGACAAGCCGCTCAAATGCTTGTGTAATTGACCACAGGGGATGTTTGATAATTACTAATAGCTACCTACCTCACCTTTGTAGCCCTTTGTAGGGGTTGTATCCATTCATAGTGGCAGCGTAGTAGCCTGTACCGTCATAAGAACGCTTTTGGGGGTGCTGTTGACAGGCTTTGGAGCAAGCTCCGGCCAAGGTGTCTGCACAAGCTGTACAGATGGGGACATGCAGGTTGCAGGTGGGATTAGCACAGTTCACCATGCGATCGCAATCAGAGCTACACACATAACACTGGCTGATGACCGAAGGATTATTTTGATTAATGTGGATAGTCAAGCGGTTGTCAAAGACGTAACAAGTACCTTCAAAGTCTTCCCCATCCGTGTCTAGACCATACTGAATAATGCCGCCATGGAGCTGATAAACCTCTTTGAACCCTTGTGCTAGAAGATAAGCACTAGCTTTCTCACATTTGACGCCGCCAGTACAGTAAGTAACGATCTTTTTGTCTTTGTAAGGCGCCAACGCTTCTACCTGCGCTGGGAACTCCCTAAAGTGATCAATGTCTAATGTCACGGCATTTTTGAAGCGGCCCAGGCGATGCTCGTAGTTAGACCGCGCATCAAGCAATACTACATCCTCTTCAGCTTGCATCTGCTGTAGCTCCTTGGGCGTGACATAGGGACCTGCTTGCGCATGAGGGTCGATGTCAGGGAGGCCTGCATGCACGATTTCAGGTTTGAGCCGCACGTGCAGCTTCTGAAAAGCATGTTGATGGTAAGGAGCTACTTTAAAATGCGTTCGCGAAAAACGAGCATCTGCCTTGAGGTCTTGCATGTACTGCTCACAATCCTGTGTTAGCCCAGAAATAGTACCATTAATGCCTTCTTGGGCAATGATAATCCGTCCGCGCAAGCCCTTTTCAACGCAATAGCGATGGTGGTCTTCTCTAAACGCTGCTGCCTGTTTGATGGGAGTGTAACAATAATAAAGCAGTATGCTGTAAGATGATTTCATTTGCTTATTAGACTATTGGGTTATTTGTTTATTGAGCTATCGGGTTATTCGTTTACTGAAAAATTATCGGGCTAGTTACTCATTGATAACCGATAACGATTTCTGCTTGCTTTTTATGGGCGCTGCTGGATTGCCCAACACAGTGGCACCAGGCTCCACATCAGCCAAGACCACAGCCCCAACGCCAATGCTAGCACCTACCCCAATCTTAATGCCAGCCAAAATGGTAGCACCTGCCCCCACAAAGACTTGTTCGTCAATCTGGGTTTCTGCACCAACAATACTTCCTGGACCAAGTTGCACAAAATCTTTCACTACTGCGCCATGTTCTACCACAGCTTGGGTGTGTAAGAGACAGTGACTTCCCACCGTAGTGTCAGCACTCAGCCTCACTCCAGCGTTGATTAGATTTCCGTGGCCTAGGACTGCTGAAGAAGCTACAGTGGCTGCTGGATGAATAGCATTGATGGGCACCACTTGCCTCTGCTCACGCAGCATGGCCACTAAACGCTGTTGCCGACTAGGAGGCTCTACCGCTACACAAGCTTCGCAATGCTCGCCCAAAAGGACCAAGTAGGTCTTATCCGTTGTTGTGCCCAGCACAGGCACATGATTAACTTCCTTGCCTAGAAACGCTGGTGTATCGTCCAAAAAGCCATACACGACCACTTCATTTTGCTGCAGGATTTCTAGCGCAACTTTGCCCAGGCCCTGGGCACCGAAGATGATAACTGGTTTGCTCATAACGCAACAAAATTAGCCCGAGTGGACAAGAAGCGCAAGGCAGCCACCGGGTTTGAAGCGTACTGAAGGTGATAGGCAGCTCTACTGTGTAATAGTCAACATAGAGGGCGTTATTGTTATAAGAAGAGGCCGTTGGTGGCCACGCTGGTGCCAAGTAAGCACCTGAGTGTGGAGAAACACAATGAATTGATACACCTGAAGGGCAGCTCAGACAGTTATGAGTCAGTAGACACCAGAGCTAACTAAGATTATCTACTTGTCAGATTACATACTGACTATTACACATTAATAGAATTTACCTTAGCTTTAGTGAAATAACGCGCTTTTAGCTTCTTGTCCTAAACTTGGGATCCATTGCTGACTGTTGTACCGTTGAGTAATTTACTGATGGACTAATTTTAAGACTGATTTCAACGTTGCTGACAAATGCCCCGATAAGGGCAAGAAGTACAGCGTGTTTCATCGGTCGTCTGCGCAAAAGGCACTGCTGGATCCAGTAGCTCTCTTAAGGTCTGCCGTAGTCCTTGCTCCAACGCTTCTCGATGGGGGCTGAAGTCTTCGATGGGAAGGTAGGCACTGCTGCCTGGCTGTTGAACAAAGAACCGAGAGTCGAACGCTTCGTCAAAGACCTGCCGGGTACTGATAAGCCCAGGCATCACTTTTTCAGACGTTACGGCATAATTTTCTTGAAAGAGCCAGGCATAAAGTAGCGTCTGGAAAGCAGCCTTGTTGCGCCGTGCCTCTGTTCGGTCAAAAAGCGAATCAATGTGCTTGATATTAGCTTTATCCAAGCCTGTTTTATAGTCCAGCACCCGAAAAGTGCCCTCCTTGTAATCCACCCGATCAATGATGCCCCGCAGCCGCACACGCGTAGTGGGGTTGAGCGAAAACTCTAAATACAAAGGCTCACTGCGGCCCATTTCTAAGCCCACCAATGTGAAAGGCGCATACGACTGATCGATTTCCAATATTCTTTGGACCAGCTTGGTCATGACTGCTTGTGCAATAGTATTTTTTCCCTGTAAGGCTACAGGCTGGTCCGGTCCTTGACGAAAGGCGCGTGCAAAAGCTTTTTGGACTGCTGGTGCCACTGATTTTTTCAGCGCTGCCAGCGTGTCTGATGAGATGGGCTGAGGCTGCTTGTTAGATACGAGAGGTGCATAGAGCTGCTCTATGACTTCGTGCAGGAGCTGGCCAAAAAGCAGTGGCGTTACTTCCTGTGGGTGTTCTGCAGGCACTTTGAGCTGGGCTATGTACTGAAAATAAAACCGCAGACTACAGTCTAGGTAGGTGTTCAGGGCAGAAGGTGTCAGAGCTTGCACAGGGCCCTCAGGACGCAGCGTCAGCTGCTCCAGCTGGCGCAATACCTGGCCTTGTTTAGGCACCACGATGGGCTGAGCCGCAGCGGTGTGAATGGGCTGGACAGCCACTTGCCGTTGAATAGGTAAGTTAGATTCATAAAGAAGTTGCCACAAATAGCGGCTCATCTCTCCTGGGCTACCCATAGTGGTAGCAGTGCTGTGCGTAATGTACACCTGCTGGGCACGCTGCAACAGCCGATAAAAATGATAGGCATACAGCGCTGCCTGGTGTTGATCAGCCATAGGCAAGCCATGCCCTTGGCGCAGATGGTAAGGAATAAAAGAAGCAGGCGTCTTCTGTGATGGCCAATGACCTTCATTCATGCCTACAATGAAAACATAGTCAAAATCTAAGGTGCTCGTTTCCAGCACACTCAAAACTTGTACCCCCTTTGAGGAATAGCGGTTTAAGGGAAGTTTGACTGGCTGGAGCAGCTGGTGAAGCAGCTGCGTCAAGTCTTCGTGCTGGGCAGTGGGCTGGGGCAGCACCTCTTGGAGCCTGCTCAACTGCCGCAAAAGTTGGGTCAGCGCTTGCTGCTCTAGCGCTTGCATGGGCCAAGTGGTTGACTGCATCCTATCTTGTATGCACTGTAATCCATCTGTCAAGTACTGGAGGAGGGAGTCTTGAGGCCCTAGCACCCTAAAAAGTACTTTGTAGGCAGGATGCTGCTTGGCTAGCTCAGCTTGAGACACTTGACTGCGTTGGGAAGCTTGCAAGGAGCGTATGGTGGACTGCGCTAAGTCAGGCGTTATGGCCAGTAGATGCGGATGACTGAGCAAGGCAAGCACTTGCGGAATAGGCAAGTAGCCTGAAGGACACTGGGCTTGGTTCAACGCTGCTTGTAGCGCCATAAGGTGCTTGAACAGGCTGTAGCTGGCGGTATCTTTCAAGGGATAGCCCAGAGTAACGCTAACCAGGTTCTGATGCAAGGGTATGGCCTGCAGCACAGGCAAAAGTAAAGCTTCGTTGGCCAGGACAATGGCCGTTTTATGGGGGACAAAGTGGGCACCCTGTTGGTCTATCAAGGCTTTTAGCTGCGCGCCTATCACCTGGGCCTGACCCACTTCAGACGCCACAGCGGTGACGTGTATTTGCTTGGAGGTGTCTGTCAACCGCTTCGGAAAAGGGGGCACCAAACTATTCTGAAAGTAAGGCCGTTGCTGATGAGTTCTCAAGTACGTTCCTGCTTCTTGCTGGCCATCCTCCATGTAGTAGGCATCCGTGTCCCAATAGAAGTCAGCAGATAAATTTTCCTTGCACCAGGCCATCACTTTTTCTTCCACAGGCGTCAGGGCATTGAAGCCTGCAAAGACCAAATGCTGGTGTTGTGGCTTACAGTCTCCCTGGACCAGGGCCTCATAAGCTGCTCTTTGGCATACTCCCTGGTAGCCTATGCCTTGGGCTTGCAAGCGCTTTTTAAAATGTGTGTAGACCTGTGGAAGTAACTTCCAAAGCTGTAAAAAGTCTTGTTGATGGGCAGAGAGACGTTCTTCAAAGCATTGCCAAAAAGACAGAATAGCTCTCTTTTGGTCTTCTGTCAGGTAGTCGTAAGACAAGCTGAGGGCTTTTTGATGGCTCAGGTCTGTAAAGAGATGGGTCGCATCTACCAAGTACTTGTCAATGACCTCAAAGTCTTGGAGCAGCATAGTGCCCCATGGATAAAACCGCTCAAAAGGCTCCTGTCTAGGCTGTAGCGCCTGAAAAGCCTGATAGAGCATGTGGGTCAGCAGTAGTGATCGCTCCTGCCTAAGTGGACTAAGCTCCTGTAGCAGCTCTTCCATGCTGATTATCTGCGGTGCCCAGGCAGGTTGAGTGAGGTGCATAGCCAGGCATTGCCTAAAAACTATGCCTGCGCGCCAGTTGGGGAGCACCAAGGTGAGCTGGTCGAGGTGCTGGCCATGCTGGGCATATACGTTGCTTGCCAACTCTTCCAGAAAAGAGCGTGAAGACACTGTAGTGTCACCATTCGGTGCGATAGTATTGTGGGTCAATGAGGGGGGCATTTCATAGTAGCTTTACACCCAAGAAGTAGACTTGAGGTATCAGACAGATAAGGCACTGCTTCGCTTCAATCTTTCAAAAGACAGGGAACAACATACTCTGAAGCGGTTGTAAAATAGGCTCAACAACTACTCTAAACTTTCAAAATAACCTGTATTTGGGACTAGAAAGGTTTTTTTAATCACTCGACCACAAAATTACCCAATAGTACGATGGTTGCACGCTAGCTAACGTTGCTGCTGCTCATAGGCTTTGATTACACTTTTTACGAGGGAATGCCGCACCACATCACTGTCATCAAAGTGGATAAAAGCAATGCCTGGTGTAGTCTTCAAGATATCCATGGCTTCTAACAGCCCTGAGCGCTGCTGGGCAGGGAGGTCTGTCTGCGTTACGTCGCCTGTGATGAGGAGTTTGGTGTTCAGGCTCATTCTGGTCAGAAACATGCGCATCTGAGCAGAAGTAGTATTCTGCGCTTCGTCCAAGAGCACAAAAGCATGGTGCAGCGTCCTGCCGCGCATGTAGGCCAAAGGTGCCATCTCAATCACTCCATTCTCCTGGTAATATTTCCGTTTGGCAGGTGAAAGCAAATCGTCCAGCACATCATATACTGGATGTAGGTAAGGTGCAATCTTTTCTTCTAAATCTCCAGGTAGGTAGCCCAAGCGTTCTCCAGCTTCTACCACAGGCCGGGTCAAGATGATTTTTTTGACTTGTTTCAGCTTCAGGGCTCTGACAGCTAGTGCCACAGCGGTGTAGGTCTTGCCTGTGCCTGCAGGGCCGATGGCAAAAACTATATCCTGCGCCTCTACGGCTGTGACCAGCTTTTCTTGGTTGGCTGTTCTGGGCCTGATCAGCGCCCCTTTGGTGCCGTAGGTAATCAGACCGCTTTTTTTGGTAGGAAGGGAGGAGCTGCTCTCGCCATTGACATAGTGCTGCACAGCCGCTTCTGTCACCAAATTGTGCTGTCGGTAATGGGCGAGCAAGGCTTGTAAAATAGCATGCATCTTAGTGACTACCTCAGTGCTGCCGCGAATGTGGATTTCATCTCCGCGTGAGACGATTTTGCTTTCTGGAAAGGCTGCAGCTAAGGCCCGAAGGTTACTGTCACCTACCCCGAGAAAGTCAACCAGGACAACATCTTCAAGTTGAATGCTCTTTTCTGTCAAATGATTAGAAGATTTGGCTAAGTTTTGCAGGGTCAAGATAAGGAAAACGGGCTAATGCAAGCAAATACGTCAAAATGCATAGGCCGACCTAATTACGAGATTAATCGTATCATCTAAATAAGCTGGGCGATCTTGTTGAACGATTTTGTCTGCTGAGCGTATCTTTATCAAAACAAAGTCATTGATCAACATTTTTGTGTGATATGCCTGCCCCAATCGTCTTACTACTTCTGTTCATGGGCTTGACTCATTCACTGCCTGCGTTGGCAGAAAATAGGCAGCAGGAAACACCCGACTTCGACACGCTCTTCGAGGCTATCTATGCGCGGCAGGAAGAAGCGGTAGAAAATGAAGTGGACCTGCACCAGCATCTTTGGGAGCTGTATCAACAACCTTTGGACTTGAACCAAGCCTCACTAGAGGAATTAAAGAGTTTAGGGATCCTTTCAGATAGTCAGCAAGATGTATTTTTCAGACATCTGGCAAAAAATGGGCCCCTCGTATCTATCTACGAGTTGCAGGCCATCCCTGACTGGGACCTAGAGACGATTAAGCTGCTGCTGCCTTTTGTACACGTGGAAGCATTGAAAGACATTGCCCACAGCAGGACTGCATGGTCCAGCGGGCTAGGTCCTAAAAACAGCTATTGGCTCACGCGGTATGAGAGAACGCTGGAGACTAAGCAGGGATACCTCCCTAACAAGAAGCATCAAGTGCCTTATGTAGGCAGTCCTGACGGATGGATGACCCGCCTGCGCATCCAGCATCCACAAGGGTGGGATATAGGCTTTTCGGGCAAAAAAGGCGCAGGAGAAGCCTTTGCGTGGGACCCTGCTACCCAGCGTTATGGCTTAGCACCTTATCGATTCCATTGTTTGGTCAAGGATAGACAATCGCTCAAGGCCCTCGTGATAGGGGACTATGCCGTGGGCTATGGCCAAGGACTAGTGCTCAATACAGGCTTGAGCATGAACAAGAGTAGCGAGACTGTCAAGGTGATACGCACCAAAAATGTAGGCATTCGGCCGCACCAGTCTTTGTCCCAGGCTGCTTTTAGAGGCATCGCCACGACCTGGCAATGGCCTCACTGGGAGCTAACGGCCTACTACTCCAACATCGGTCTAGAGGGCAGAGTAGAACAAAATGCTGCCCAAGGCGGGCCATTTGTGCGCAGTGTGCAGCGGGGTGGCTCCTACAGAACAGACAATGAGCTGACCAAAAAAGGTCAAGTCAAGGAGCAGGTCATTGGCGGCACTTGTGTGTACAAAGGCCCTGTTCTAGGGGCTGTGTTAGGCGCTAATGCCTTGTACCAGCACTACAGCTTGCCGCTTTATCCAAAAGCTCAAAAGGATCGGAACCCCATGGCTTTTCAAGGGCAAGACCATGCCAATGGAAGCCTCTTTTATCAGTATCTATGGCAAAATTTCCACTTCTTTGGAGAAGGAGCCTTGGCCAAAAGCGGTGGCAAGGCCGCTGTGACCGGAGTAGTGGCCAGCCTCTCGCAATACATAGATGCGACTATTCTCTGGCGCCACTATGACCAAAACTTTCACGGTCCTTTTGGCCAGGGTTTCAAAGAAAATACAGGAGACAAAGGCAATGAGCGCGGCCTTTACTTGGGGACCAGGATCAGTCCAGTGCAACGCTTTCATCTGGATGCTTATTACGATTACTTTTATTTTCCTTGGTTCTATGGCAAAACTGTTGCAGGACACAGCTGGCTGGCCAAGGCAACTTACCAGCCTATTAGGACTGCGTTGGTATACTTTCAGTTCAAAACAACAAGCAAGGAACGCCGTGTTCCTAAAGCGCTAAAAGCAGCTGTGCCTACTGCAGTGGGCATCCAGCAGCGCTACAAACTCGTAGGCAAATACAGTTTGAGCAAAGTGGTAAGTTTCCACAGCGCTGTGCAGTGGAATAGTTATCAATTGCTGGGCGCTACTACTTGGGGCTGGGCAGTGGTGCAAGATGCTACTTACAAGCTACGACGACTGCAGCTGCGGGGGCGTGTGGCTTGGTTCAAGGCGCAAGACTTTGAAAATAGGCTCGTTTTTTACGAGCCCAACGTGCTGTACAATGGGTTTAATTTTCCTGCCTACTATGGCCAAGGCATGCGTTACTGCTTGCTGGTGTGTTACCAACCTATATCTATGCTTCGGCTAGAGCTAAGATATGCCCTGACGTGGTATAAAAAAGGAAGTAAGATAGGGAGTGGCTTGGAAGCGCTCTCAGGAAATGTCAAAAACGATGTGCAAATACAGGCAGTACTGCGGTTTTAGGTAGCTTTTGTCAGCTCAGCCGCCCATGCATGTTTGACGCTGTCAAAATGTGTTTTGCTATCCATAAGCCCTTGTCCAGGCTGAGAGATAGTGAATAGGTTGTGTTGACATTTGTTTTCTGTAGTATAGCTGATTAGCCCTGTCTGTCATGCTGAGCTGCAAGCGCAACATCTTTGTGAGGGCATGTTACGCAGCGTTTCTTCGCTAACGCTCAGGATGGCAGGGGAGGAGAGTGTTGAACAAAGCGCAACATCTCTGCGCAGTGACCTTCCCCCCAAAATGTAGTCCAATTTGAGTAAGAGTTTTGTAAATTGAAGTCAACCTCAAAACAGGCTGTAATAGTCAGTATTTAATCTGACAAGCAGCTAATTTTAGTGAGCTCTAGTGTCTGCTAACTCATAACTGTCTGAGCTGCCCTTCAGGTGCATCATCTCATTATGCTTCTCCACACTCAGGTGCTTACTTGAGAGCAACGTAGCCAACGGCGTCTTCCCATAACAATAACGTCCACTATGCACACGCTCCCCGTTGTAATAAGCTAACCATACATCCAAGTCCGTCTGTAACTCCTCTACACTCCTATATATCTTCTTGCGCATAGCACAATCAAAGAACTCCTGCTTCATCGTCCTGTTGAATCGCTCGCATATTC